>CAWGEC010000004.1:0-183186 GCA_963821535.1 uncultured Actinomycetes bacterium
GAGCGAACCGCGCTTCGGTCCTACCCGGCGGGCTGGAAGAGCTCGACGGGGTTTCCGGAAGGGTCGTCCAGGACGATTTGGGACCCGCCCGGCCCGGTGATGACGTCATTTCGGAAGACGACGCCGGCCTCGCGCAGGCGCTCGACCTCGCGATGGATGTCGTCGACGATGAAGTGGATGCGGTTCCACCCGCCGGGCGCCGGCATGCGACCGTCGGGCATCGGCCGCCCAGCCGAGCTCTTCGGCCCGCTGAGAAGCAGCCGTAGGGCACCCCTGCGGACATCGGCGAAGGCCGGAGCGGCGCTGGACAAGAGCTGGAAGTCGAAAAGCCTGGTGTAGAAGTCGACCGCCCGCTCGACGTCGTCGACCATGTAGCGGATGTTCACGGTCTCGTCGGTCATGTCTGGGCCACCTCCTGGGCTGGCGAGTCGTGTTCGATCTGGTGCAGCAGAAACCGAATCCGCACCTCGAGCTCCTCCGCGGTGCGCTCGAAGGCCGCGTCGGGGTCCATCGTGTCGACGCGCACGGCGGCCGGGTCGGGGATGCTCCAGTGGATGGTGCGCGGCCGGCCGGGAAACTCGGGGCACACCTCGCGAACGCGGTCGCACAGGCTGATCACGTAGTCGAAACGCCGCTCGCGGAACGTGTCCAGGTGCTTGGGCACGTGAGCGGAGATGTCCACGCCGCGGGCCGCCATCACGCGCACAGCGCTCGCATGAACCGGCTTCGGACGGCTGCCTGCGCTGTGGGCCCGGACGGCATGGCGGGAACGCGCTTCGGCCAGCGCCTCGGCCATCTGCGAGCGGGCGCTGTTCCCCGTGCAGAGGAACAACACCCGCCGGCGTCGGCCGCCCGCCGGGTCGGCCGGCGTCCACGAGCACTTCAGCCCCGGATGCAGCGCCTCGCCGGCGTCGGCCAGGAGATCGCGGCAGCGGTCGAGGTCGAGCAGGTAGTAGGCGTCACGTCCGTCGGCCGCGCTTCGGCGGGCCGACACGACGCCGGCCGCTCGTAGCCGGCCGAGGTGGTAGGACACGAGGCTCTGCGGCACCTCCAGCGCGGCCGTCAGCTCCCGCACGCGGCGGTCGCTGCCCGAAAGCTCGCGAACCAGCGACCAGCGAACCGGGTCGCCGGCGAGCCGAAAGAGCGCCGCGGGCTGCGCCAGGGTTGGCATCAACCCAGAATATATCAATCTGAATTGATTGAATAACGCTCGACCCGAACCCGCGGGACATCCTGGGCTCCGCCCTGGAGGTCGCCGGCGTCGAGTCCCGGCGGGTCTAGCCCCAGCAGCTCCAGAACGATGGTGCGGCCCCGCCCGCGTGGCCGGCCGACCTGGCCGTCGACCTGGCCGGCAACCACTCTGCGGCGAGGCGGGCCGGGACCCGGTCTCGCTCAGACAGATCTGGTCGGGCCGAAGTCGCCGTGGGCGACCACGCTGGGCGGGCGCCGCGCGTCGGCAACCGCCGCCCCGCGGTCACCGAGCTCGAAAACGACTCCGCCTCCCACGTGCAAAGGCGGGGCGTTCTGAAACGATCCCCAATCCCCCGGTTCATCAGCCCGACGAGCGTACTCCGCCCCTCCGGCAGCGCCGTGAACGCGGTGTACGGATCCCGTAAAGGCCGCGCGGGCTGCGACGTCCACGCGCCGCGCTAGCGTGGCGGGATGCCCCGAGCCTCGACGACGACGCGGCCGGCGTGCGCGGTCCCCGGACAGAGCAGCGACGATCCCGCCTGCCCTCGGTGCGCCGCGCCGATGATCTGGACGAAGGCGTCGTGGCACTGCCTCGCCTGCCGCTACAAGGAGGGCTGCTGCGGCTGACCGGCCGGGGGGTGGCCGGACGCCGATCGCGGCCGTACGCTAGTGGGGTGAACCCCGCCTCCATGGAGCTCAGCGTCTCCCCGACCCGGCACACGGCGGCCGCCGTCCGGGCGATCCGGGACGCGCGGGCGCAGATCCCCTGTCACGGGTCGCTGTGCGCCGCGCTCGACCTGGCCGATCCCAGCGGCGCGCTCGACGCGGACGCCTATCGCGAGGCCGTTCACGCGCTCGACGTCGGCGCCAGGGTGTTCGGGTACGACACGGCCACCGGGGTCGGCGCGCACTGCGACGACGCGGCCCTCGTGCTCGACATCGCGGTGTACCACCTCACGGGGTCGGCGGCCGACATCCCCGCCGCTCTCGAGGCCTTCCGGCGAGCCGCCGGCCCGCTGCTCGAGCGCACGCGCACCGTCTGACACCGGACATGCGTAGACAGGCAGCACCCTTTTGGGTGACAGAACCTCCCAGCTGCGGTGAACTTGCGCCGAAGCTGTCAAGACCGCCCATACCCGAGCCGAATTCCGAACTGATCGCCGCTCTTCGGCGCTCGTCCTTTGAATTCGTTTCATTGGGGGGTCAACATCATGTTCGTACGTCGTTGGCGCGTCGCGGGACATCTTCTCGTCTCCGCCGCCGCCGCAACCACGGCACTGGCCGTCGTCTCGACCGCCGGAGCCACGCCCACCGTCCCGCACGTGTCAGCAGCCGCCCTCCAGCAGGGCTGGCAGTTCCCGGTCCCGGGCTGGAGCTCGGCCGACAAGGAGGCCGGCCGGGTCGACGACATCCTGCGCGTCGGGCACATCGTGTTCGTCGCCGGCAACTTCACCACCGCGGCCGACCACAACGGCAACATCCAGCAGCGCTCGTACCTCGCTGCTGAGGACGCGGTCAGCGGGGCGCTCCTGCCGTTCGCGCCCAACCTGAACGGCCGCGCGTTCTTCCTCGCCGCCTCGCCCGACCGAAAGACGCTGTATGTCGGCGGGGCCTTCTCGACCGTGAACGGCGAGGCGCACAGCAAGCTGGTCGCGTTCGACATCGCGTCGGGCCAGGTGTCGCCGGTCGTGCCGAACCTCGGCATCAGCGGCACGGTGAAGGCCATCGCGGCCGTCGGCAGCGACCTGTACATCGGCGGCGGCTTCACGACCGTCTCCGGGCAGGGGCGCACCAGGCTTGCCCGCCTCTCCCTCGCCGGTGACCGGTTCGCGCTCGACGCCGGCTGGCACGCCAGCGCCTCCGATGAGGTGCGCGACCTGGTGGCCGACCCGACCAGCGGCCGGCTGATCGTCGGCGGCTGGTTCAAGGCGCTCGACGGCGCGGCGTCCTCGCCGCACCTCGGTGCCGTGTCGCTCGCAACGGGTGACCTGGCCGCGTGGGCGAGCCACCCGGGCTACGAGATCCTCGACATCGCCCGCTGCGGCTCCGAGCTCTACGCCGCCATGGGCGGCCCGGGCGGGACGGGGCTCGCGTTCGATCTCGCCGGCGGCCACCAGCAGTGGTTCTACAAGACCGACGGGAACGTGCAGGCGGTTGCGACGATCGGTGGATACCCGGTCTACGGCATGCACGGCGACTACGTTGCGCCGAAGGCCAACGTGTCGATGAAGGAGTACGGCACCAGCAAGCGCATCTCGCGCCACAAGGTGTTCATGCTGAGCCCGGACGGCGTCCTGCAGACGTGGGCCCCGCCGCTCACCTCGACGCAGGGCGTGCTCGGTGTGTGGGCGCTCCGCGGCGGCGGCGGAAGCATGTACGTCGGCGGCGACTTCACCAGGGTCGACGGCGCCGACCAGGCTCGCTTCGCCATCTTCCCGGGCGTCTAGCCGACGCCTTCCACGGGGCTCCGGGGCGACCGCTCCGGGGCCCCGTCGTCGTTCAGTCCGGCGTCACGCTGCCGCACGCGTCGTCGGCGAAGCGCAGGGCGCGGACGTAGGCGTCGCGGAGGATCCGGTCAGCCGCCGCGACGGGCTCGCCGAGGGCCTCGAACTCGCCCCGCTCATACGCCGTGACCCACTCCAGCACCTCGCCCATCGGCCCCACGCGCCGGAGCAGCGCGAGCGACACGTCGGGCCCGAGCGGCAGCTCCGCGAGGACGTCCTCCATGCGCATGTTCATGAAGGCGTCGATGACGGAGAAGAGGCCGACGGTGAAGTACGCCTCGGTGTCCGGACGCTCGAGCTCATGGGCGACGAGCTCGGCCATCTTCCCGCGCAGCATCGCCGTGCGGGTGAGCTCGGTCGGCGTGTCGTCGAGGCCGGCGAGGGTCACGAGCATCGCCCAGCTGCGGACGTTCCGCGCGCCGAGGAGGACGAGCGCCTCGTGGACGGAGTTCACCTTGCGGGGCAGCGAGAAGTAGGCGGAGTTGATCCACCGCAGCAGGCGATAGGAGACGCCCAGGTCGCGGCTGATCACCGCGTCGAGCTCCTCGAGCGACACCTCGGGGTTCTGGAGCGCCGCGATGAGCTGCACCTGCGCGAGCCGGTTCGACGGGATCCCCTTCCCTGCCACCGTCTTCGGCTGGCAGAAGAAGTAGCCCTGGAAGAACCCCAGCCCGGCCGCCTTGCAGCGGTCGAACTGCTCGTAGCTCTCGATCCGCTCGCCGATCAGCTTGACCTTGTGGGCCGCGATCGCCTCGATCTGGTCGTGGAGCTGCTCGTCGGTGAAGGACTGCGCATCCAGCTTGACCATGTGCGCCAGCTCGAGCAGCGGGGCGCTGTCGGGTCGCATCACGAAATCGTCGAGCACGATCATGTAGCCCATCTCGCCGAGCTCGCTGAGCTTCGCGGCCACGTCCCGGTCGCTGGCGATGTCGCGCCCGACCTCGAGTCCGACGCGGCCGACGGGGAGCAGAGGGACGAAGTCGTTCAGGATGAACTCCCGCGTCATGTTCACGAAGCACATGCGCCCGCCCACGAGCGTGTCGAGGCCGATGTCGCCGAACGTCGTCACGATCGTCGAGGCGGTCGCCTCGTCGGCGTTCTCGACGTCGGCCCAGCCCTCGTCGGCCGCCCGGAAGAGCAGCTCGTAGCCGTACACCTCCATCCGCGTGTCGTAGATCGGCTGGCGTGCGACGAACGTCGGGGACGCAGCCGCCGAGCCCGCCTCGGCGAGCGCGCGTGACAGCGACGGCGGCGGCCAAGATTCGAGCCGGCGCGCCTGAGACCAGCTTTCGGCCATGGTGCACCTCCTGGGTAAAACGCTAGATGGTTGATTCCCAAGTCACGTGATGTCCTGGGCGGCGAGAACCGAGTATGGCAAGGACGCAGGGAGCGCCGATATTGGATGAAATATCGGCGCGACCGAGGACGCAGCCAGGCGACGGTTCGCAGCCGCAGCCCCGCCAGCGCCCGAGTTTCCGCTACGGCTGGGCGCCCAGGCGCACGAGAATTGGGAATCAACCATCTTTGGGCGTAGAGTCGTCGCCCGCCGGGTACGCGGGCATCCCCGTTTTGCGGTAGTCCGGTCTTGCGCGCCCCCCGGTCAGGTCAGCGGAAACGGCGACTGGAGCCACGCCGGTACGCTGCTCGGCTCGACGGCGGTGACCCATTTTACCCACCAGTAGCCGCGCCTCCCGGGAGCGACGAGCCTGGCCGGCGCGCCGTGCTCGGGGGCGAGCGGCCGGCCGTCGACGTGGGTCGCAAGGACGATCCCGTCGAGGTCAGAGGCGCCGAACCGGCGGGAGTAGCCGGTCGCCGACCGCACGTCGATGCTCCGCGTTCCGGCCGGGAGCGCTCCCAGGAGCTCGGTCAGGGCGACTCCCGACCAGCGGTTTCGGCTGTACCACCCCGACGTGCAGTCGAGCGTGCACTCGACGGCCGTCTGCGGCAGCGCCGCGAGCCGCTCGGCCGTGAAGGGCGTTCTGACCTCGCTCGGCGTCGTGTCGTCGAGCCACGCCGTCGGGACTGGAGCGGCACGCCGGAGCGAGCCCGTCGCTGCCCGCGGCGCCCCGGCCACGCGTTCGAAGGCGAGCTTGGCGGCGACTCCGGCCGCCGCGATGCCCGCGACCCGCAGGAAGGCCGCCCGGGTCAGGTCGCCGGTGCGCGGCCGGGGCGGCCGCCGCCACACATGGGCCGCCGCCACCGGGACGGCCGCCAGCGCAAGCCCGATGTGCCAGCCGAGCGCGGTGAGCGGCCCGAGTGTCCCCACACCCGTCGCGTGGGCGATGCCGAGGCCCATCGACGTGGCGACCAGGCCGCCGAGCAGGAGGCCGGGGGCGGCGGCTCGGCCACGCCTGGCGGTCCCGCGGACGGCGATGTGGGACTTCGGCCGGACGAGCGCCAGGACCGCGAAGCCAGCCGCGCCGTGGGCCCAGACGACGACCGCAACGCGGGCCTCGCCGACGAGGAGCGCCAGCACGCCGGTCGCGGTCGCCGCTCCCAGGACGACCGCGAGCGCGAGGTTCGTCCGCCTCGTCATGTCGCGTCGTGGATGGCGCGCACGCTCTCGAGCGTGTCCGCCTCGTCGGCGCGCTTGTCGGGCCGGTGCCGCAGGACGCGCGCGAACCGCAGCGCGACGCCACCCGGGTAGCGCGGGCTGCGCTGCACGCCGTCGAAGGCGATCTCCACCACGAGCTCCGGCCGGACGTCCACGCGATATGCCGTCCGGCCCGTCTCCAGCTCGAGCAGGCGCTCGGTCTGCCACGTGAGCATCGCATCGGTGAGCCCCTTGAACGTCTTCCCGAGCATGCAGAAGCCGCCGTCGGGCTCCCGCGCGCCCAGGTGCAGGTTCGAGAGCCAGCCGCGGCGGCGGCCGTGGCCCCACTCGGCCGCGAGGACCACCAGATCCAGCGTGTGCCGCGGCTTCACCTTGAGCCAGGCGCCGCCCCGTCCGCCGGCCGCGTACGGCTCGGGAGCGCCTTCACCATCACGCCCTCGTGCCCGCGGGCGAGCGCATCCTCGAGGAACGCGGCCGCGGCGGCGCCCGTGTCGACGACCGCGCGCGGCACGCGCATCGGCTCGGGGACGAGGCTCTCGAGCACGGCGAAGCGCTCGTCGGCCGGCCGGTCGAGGAGATCGGCGCCGTCAGCGTGAAGGACGTCGAAGAAGAGCGCCGTGAGCGGCACGGTGTGCCGCTGGTCGGCGACGTTCCGGCGGCTGGCGAATCGGCTCGCCGTCACCTGGAACGGATGCGGCCGGCCGCTGTCACGGAGCGCGATCGCCTCGCCGTCGAGGACGGCCGAGTCGACGGGAAGGCGAAGCGCCGCCTCGACCACCTCCGGCACCCGGTCGGTCACATCGTCGAGGCTGCGTGTGAACACGCGCACCTCGCCGTCGCGGCGGTGCACCTGGATGCGAGCCCCGTCGAGCTTCCACTCGATCGCCGCCGGCGAGATGCGCTCGAGCGCCGCATCGACGTCGGCCGCGGTCCCGGCGAGCATCGGCGCGACGGGCCGGCCCACCTCGAGGCCGATGCGGCGCAGGCCCTCGGCTCCGTCGGCGAGCGCGATTCCCGCCGCGGCCGCCAGGTCGCCTCCGAGCATGGCAGCGCGGCGGACATCCGCGACCGGGACGGCCGCGGCCCGGGCGACCGCCTCGGTCATGACGCCGGCCAGGGCGCCCTGCCGCAGGTCGCCGAGGATCAGCGAGACGAGGAACTCCTGCTCAGGTGCGGTTGCGCGGCCGAAGAGCCGCTCGACCTCCTCGAGGCGGGCGCTTCGCGATCCCGGTCCGGCGAGCGCAGCCAGCCGCTCGAGGGCGGCGTCGACCTCCCCGACGGTGAGCGCGGGCTCGTCGGCGGCCGCAGGAAGGCTGCGGAGCGCCGCCCAGCCGGCGCCGGTCTGGCGCTGGCGTGGCGCCCCGGAGAGGAACCCGACGCCGGCGGCCGACTCCGCCGGGCCGAGGTCGCGCAGGCAGTCCGCGAGAAGGGCGACCTTGGCCTTGCGCGAGGAGGTTCCGCGCACGGACTGCGAGACGTCGACGAGCCGGGTGAGCGGCATGCCGGGGCCTGGTGCCATCCCCGTGCAGGGTACCGGCGCCGTGACCGTTCTCGTTGTGCCGGCACCGGGTCGGCCGTAGACTCGGGCCATGTCGGCACAGGTGCCCGCTCCGGCTCCGCACGTGAACGCGACGCCAGCGATCGTCCGCACGGCGTGCCCCGGCGGAGGCGCGCACGATGTGTGCGGCTTCCTGCGCGTTCCGCTCGATCGCCGGCTCCCCGACGGCCGCACCATCCGGATCTACTTCGAGCGGCGATCGCGGACCGAGCGCTCGCGGCCGCCGATCGCGACCGTGCTCTCGATCGAGGGCGGGCCCGGCTTCTCGACGACCGCCGACCGGTCGGCGCGGGTCCAGCTGTGGAGGCCGCTCTCCGCTCGCCGCGACCTGCTGCTCGTCGACCTGCGCGGCACGGGCCGGTCGGGGCCGCTCGACTGCCCTGCGTTCCGGCGACACATCCTCGGCTACATCGGTCGCGCCGCCCGCTGCGCCGCGCAACTCGGGCCGGCGCGGGACGCCTACGACACGTCCCAGTCGGTGCAGGACCTGGCCGCGGTGCTGCGCGCGCTCGGCATCGGGCGCGTCGATCTCTACGGCGATTCCTACGGCTCGTATGCGGCCCAGGCGTTCGCGCTTCGCTACCCGGGGAAGCTGCGGTCGCTCGTCCTCGACGGCACCTATCAGCTGCCGGGCTCCGATCCGGCGTTTGCCGACCTCGCGGCGAGCACCCGCAGCGCGCTCCGGCTGGCCTGCGGCCGCCGCCCCGGATGCCCGGCCGGAACGGCCGACCCGGTGCGGGTCGTCGCGCGGCTCGTTGCCCGCGTCCGCCGCGATCCGATCGTCGGCACCGCGCCTGACGGAGACGGCACGCCCACCCACGTCCGCCTCGACGAGGACGCGCTCGTCCAGGTTCTGATGTCAGGGTTCTACGACCAGGCGGTGTGGCGCGACATCCTGGCCGCCGCCCGCTCTGCCAGCGCGGGCGACACGCAGCCGCTCCTCCGGCTCGCCGCCGAGACGGTCACCACCGACGGGCCCAACGGCGATCCCCGGCTCTACTCGGAGTCGCTCTACCTGGCCGTCATCTGCCACGACTATCCGGAGATGTGGGATCCGTCGACGCCGGTGGCCCAGCGTCCCGCCGAGGTGCGCGCGGCGCTCGCGGACTACCCCGCCGACACATTCGCCCCGTTCTCGGCAGCCGCGTGGACGGGCACCGACTTCGAGGGCGCGCTGGCGTGCCTCAAGTGGCCGTCGCCCGCGAGGCCCGACCCGCCCGCGCCGCCGTCGGCCGCCTATCCCCGCGTGCCGACGCTGATCCTGAACGGCGATCTCGACAACATCACGCCGCTCGCCGACGCGACCATCGTCGCCCGCCGCTTCCCGCGAAGCACCCTCGTCGACGTCGAGAACGCCGGCCACGTGACCGCGCTCCTCGACCAGAACGACTGCGCCTCGGTCATCTACCTGCACTTCGTCGCGAGCCTGCGAGCGGGCGATACATCCTGCGCCCACCGCACGCCGGAGGTGCGCGTCGTCACGGCGTTCGCACGCTCGGCGGCGGACGTCGCACCGGCTCGCGCAGGGCGGCGCGACCACGCCACGCCCCTCGACCGCCGGATCGCGGCGGCTGCCGCCGAGACGGTCGCCGACGCGCTTCAGCGCTGGTGGGTCAACTACGACGGCACCGGCGTGGGCCTGCGCGGCGGCCGGTGGTCGTATGCGGGCGGGAACCTGACGACGTTCACGTTCCGCCGGGCGGCGTTCGTGCCGGGCGTCGCCGTCTCCGGGACGGCGCACTGGACGTACACGACCGGCCGCGTCCGCGCGGTGCTGGTAGTCCGGAGCGGCGGCATCGTCGAGCATCTGCGCATGCGCTGGTCGCTCCAGGCCCGAGGCGCGGTGGCCCGCATCGACGGGCACGCGTCCGGCCGGCCGCTGCACGCGCACATGCTCGCGCCCTGATGAAAAAATGGGGTCAGGCACCGTTTTTTCACGTTCAGACGATGACCTCGTAGTCGGCGACGTGGTGGCCGTTGAACCGAACGAGAACGGATGCTCCTGCCCCGTCCTCGATCAGGCACTCGACGTCCCAGTACCCCTCGTCGCCCATCTCGTAGTTCTGCGGCGGGCCGCAGCTGACGAGTATCCAACCCACCCCCCGCGAGGCGATCCGCACGGCAGCGGGGCCGTCGGGGACAGCCCTGGCGGTGGCGTCGCGGACGGCCCATGCCGGGCTCGCGAAGGCGACGGCGAGTACGAGCACCCATACCAACGCTCGGACTCGCTCCATGCTCCCAGAGTACGTGAAACATTGGTACCAGGTACAGCTGTTTCACGCCTGGGCAGCCCCACCGGGGCCGGGCCAGAGCGGCCCGGCCCCGGTTGTCTGCGGGGTGCTAGTGGGCGGCGTGGATCAGGCCGAAGAGGCCGTGGGCCTCGTCGTCGATCCCGGCGCTGAAGAGCAGCGACCTGCGGTCGCCCGTCACGCCGTTCCCGAACCGCAGGCCCCAGAGGCCGTCAATCTGCACGGCGTGGCCGTTCGGGCGGCGAAGCTCGCCCAGCCACTTGCCGGTTCGGATGTTGTAGGCGTTGATCATGCCGTTCCCGAAGTTGCCGACGAGGAGGGCGTGGCCGAACCGGCCGAACCCGCCCGGAGCCTGCACGAGGCCCCACGGCGCGTTGAGCGCCCCCCGGCTGGCGACGCGGTGAAGCAGGAACCCGCGGCGCGAGTAGACGTCGACGAACCCGAGGCCGTTTCCGGCGATCTCATCCTCGGCGAGCGCGTCCTGCTTCGCGTACGCGACGTAGAGCTTCCCGCCGATGTTCTGGATGTTGAACGGCGCGAAGCCGTGCGGCAGGTGCCGGTCACGGAAGCCGCCCGCCACGTGAACCCGGTGGAACTGGCCGTTCACCACGACGATCTGGTTGTGGTGGAAGTCCGCGGCATAGAGCAGCTGCCCCTTGCGGTGGACGAAGCCGCGGGCGAGGCCCTTGAAGATCGCGTCCGGGACGGTCACCTCGGTCGTGGCCGACGTGCCCGGCGGGTCGGTGAACGGCCAGGCCGTGATCGTGCCCGCCTCCGAGTCGAAGATGAACGTCGCCGGGAGGTCCTGGCTTCCGACGTGCACCTTGAAGGCGGTCGACGGGTTGAAGACCGTGCCCGTCGGCGCCCCGCCCGGGATCGAGACGACGAGCGGTGCGATCGAGATCGGCATCCCGTGCGCGGCGCCCGGGTAGATCGTCGAGACGTCGGTGCCGTTGTCGGCGATCCAGAGCGGCGTCGTCGGCCCCGCCGAGAGCCCCCATGGATTCACGAGGTTCGAGTCGGTCAGCATCGCCAGGCCCGGCTTGTCGGACACCAGGTTCACCTGGCGGAATCCGGCGGCCTGCGCCGCGGCTGGTGCCGTGAGCGCGGCGGTGGCGAGGATCGCCCCCGCGACCGCCCCCAACCGCAGCCGTCTCGGAGAAGTGCGTAAGCCCATTTGGCCCCCTCTGTCTGGCGCACCCCATACGGAGCGCGCGGTTGACTGGCGGGGGGTACGGGCGTGGGGGCGGACCGGTTTGTACGTCACCTCACACTTCACCGGTTTGCTTCACTTCGGCGATGCTTGCCTCGGATGCGTCGGTGGCGGAGGCGCACGCCGAGCATCGGCGGGGGCAGGCGCTGGTCGCGCTGGCTGCGATTGCCTGGTCGACTGCCGGCCTCTTCCAGCGCGAGCTGACGCTCGACGTGCCGACCCAGATGGCGGGCCGGGCGTTCTTCGCGTTCCTCGCGCTCGGGGCCTACGCGGCGCTCGCGGAGCGCGGGCGGGTGCGGCAGGCGTTCGTCGCGATCGGCCGGGACGGCATCGTCGTTGCCGTCTGCATGGCGGTCGCCTCGGGCGGCTTCATCGTCGCCCTGAACCACACGTCCGTCGCCCGCGTCCTCTTCGTTCAGGCGGTGTCGCCGGTGGCCGCGGCCCTGCTCGCCTGGATTGCGCTCGGCGAGCGGGTCGCGCCCCGTGGCTGGATCGCGATGGCCGGCGCGCTGGCCGGCGTGGGCGTGATGATGGGATCGCCGGGCGGGAGCGACCTGACCGGCGACGTCGCGTCGCTCGTCATGATGGCCGGCTTCGCCGTCGCGATCGTCGTGACCCGCCACCGGCGCGACGTCTCGATGCTGCCCGCGACGTGCCTGGCCCAGCTCCTGCTGGTGCTGACGATGACGCCGCTCTCGAGCCCCGGGCAGGTGGGCGGCCGCGACCTCGTCCTGCTCATCCTGATCGGGGCGGTGCAGATGGCACTGGGGATGGGGCTCTTTGCCGCGGGCGCGCGGCTCGTCCCGGCCGCCGAGGCGGCGCTAATCACCCTGCTCGAGGTCATCCTCGGCCCGATCTGGGTGTGGCTCGTGCTTTCGGAGCGGCCCGACACGGCCACCCTCGTCGGCGGCGCGATCATCATGCTGGCCGTCGTCGTCCAGGTGAGCGGCGATCCACGGGCACAGGCCGAGGTGGAGGCCGAGATCGGCACGCCCTGACGGCGGAATGTGACCGGCACCGCAAACCGGTCCAGACCACCAATCTCGTACACCCCGCTGCTCCGTACTCGGGGGAAACGATGAAGGAGCAGCAGTCATGATCAGCATTCCCCGGAGGGCCGTCCTCACCGCCCTCCTTGCACTTCCCCTCCTCGCCGCCGCCTGCGGTGGCGGCGGATCCTCGTCCGCCCCGGCGGCACCATCGACCCCGGCCGCAGCGGCCGCGGCCACGGGCGGCACCGTCGCCAGCGCGTCGTCGCCGCTCGGGCAGATCCTCGTGGCGAAGAACGGGATGACCCTGTACATGTTCGCGAGCGACCAGAACGGCAAGAGCTCGTGCAGCGGCCCGTGCGCCAAGTTCTGGCCGCCCTACACCGGCACGCCGAAGGCCGGCTCGGGCCTCCAGGCGTCGCTCCTCGGGACGACGATGCGGTCCGACGGCGCGAGCCAGGTGACCTACGACGGCCACCCGCTCTACACCTACTCGGGCGACCCCTCGCCCGGGGCCACGAACGGCCAGGGCGTGAGCACGTTCGGCGCCCTCTGGTGGGTCGTCGCGCCGTCCGGCCAGGTCGTGAAGACCATGGCCCAGCAGACGTCGAGCGGCGGCGGGGGGTACGGCTACTGAGTCAACCCGCCGGCGAGAGGCCGGCGATCTCGCGCAGAAACGGGACGCCGTCGGCGTCGGGCGGCTCGCCGAGCCGCTCGGCGTACCGGCGGCCGTCCCACACCGCCGCGGCGATGGTGCCGGGGCACAGCGCGTCGCCGACGGCGCGCACCGAGGACAGGCCGGCGGCCTCCCAGTCGCCGGCTCTCGCGTGCAGGTCGGCCGCGAGCCCGTCGTCGGGCAGCCGCGAGGTGACCAGGACGAGCGCGTCGGCGGCGCGCTCCTCGACCTCGGACGTGTAGACGCAGGAGGTGCGAACGGCGCCGGCGCTCGCGCCGTCGACCGCCCGCGACGGGACGATCTCGATCCCGGCCTCGAGCATGCGCCGCTGGATCCGCACTTGCTCGAGCGTGTTCACCGTCCATTCCGAGACGCGGGCCGCCGGTGTCACGAACGTCACGGCGTGGCCGCTCCGCGCGAGGGCCTCGGCGACGACGCCGCCGAGGTAGTAGTGGTCGTCGTCGTAGACGAGCACCCGCTCGCCGTCGGGCCGCGCGCCGTCCATGACGTCGTCGGGAGTCAGGAGCTGGATCCCGTCCAGCTCGAGCGGGCGCAGGTGCCAGCGGCCGACGCCGTCCGAGCGCCAGCGACATCCCGTCGCGACCGCCACGTGGTCGAAGCCGTACTCGAGCACCTCCTCGGCGGTCAGGCGGCTGTCGTAGGCGATCTCGACGTCGGGAAGCCGGTCGAGCTGGCCGCGGCGGTAGTCGACGACCCGGATCCACTCGGCCAGCCCGGGCAGGCGCGCTTCGCGCGCGACCCGGCCTCCGAGCGCCTGCGCCGCCTCGGCCAAGACGACGCGATGGCCGCGGCGGCCGAGCGACATCGCCGCCTCGAGCCCGGCGGGCCCGGCGCCGACGACGAGCACGGTCGCATCGGAGGCCTTGGGCCGCATCCGCTCCGGGTGCCATCCGCGGCGCCACTCCTCACCCATCGACGGGTTCTGGGTGCACCGGATCGGCGTGATCGTGCCGTCGCCCGAGACGCAGATGTTGCAGCCGATGCACTCGCGAATCTCGTCGAGCCGGCCCTCCTCGATCTTCTTCGGGAGGAACGGGTCGGCGATCGACGGCCGGGCAGCGCCGATCATGTCGAGCACGCCGTCCGAGATCATGCGCACCATGGTGTCGGGCGACGTGAAGCGGCCGACGCCGACCACCGGCTTCGACGTGAGGTCCTTCAGGCCGCGGACGTACTGCTCGTGTGGGGCCTCCGGGGCAAACCGCGAGGTGGACGAGTCGTTCTCCCACTCGCCGACGACGAAGTCCCACACGTCGGGGAGCTCGCCGACGAGGCCGAAGACGCCCTCGATGTCGGCCCGGTCGATCCCGTCGGGCCCGAGCAGCTCGTCGACCGTGATCCGACACGCGACCGCGGCGCGGCCGTCGACCTCCGCGAGGGTGTCCTCGAGCACCTCGCGCAGCAGCCGGGCCCGGTTCTCGAGGCTGCCGCCGTAGCCGTCCGCGCGCGTGTTGTAGCGCCGGGACAGAAACTGGCCGAGCGAGTTCAGGCCGTGGGCCGCGTAGACGTAGACGACGTCGAAGCCCGCTTCGAGCGCGCGCCGGATGGCCGCCCGGTGCCAGCGGCGAACGGCGGCGATGTCATCGAGGTCCATGCGCCGCACCTGCACCGGGTCGTAGGTCGAGACCGGAAGGTGGGCGACGGCCAGCCCGGTCTCGCGTGAGTACATGTTGGCGCTGTGGATGCCGTTGTGCACCGGCTCGAACCCCGCCAGCGAGCCGTGCTCGTGGATCTTCTGGGTCATCCGCTGGAGGGCGGGGATGTCGGCGTCGTCCCACAGGCGGCCCTCGATGTAGGGGCTCACCTCGGACGTCGGGTGGATCTCGACCTCCTCGGTGCAGACGACGGCCCATCCGCCCTCCGCCTTGACACCGCGCATGTGCGCGTGGGCCGTCGGGTGGTGGTGGCCCATGCCGTTGCAGTGCGGCACCTGGAAGAAGCGGTTGCGAGCCGTCACAGGCCCGAGCTGCACGGGCTCGAACAGGACGTCGTAGCGGGGATCGCGCATCGCGGGGATCTTCGCGGATCCCAGGGTGGCGATGTGCACGGTGCGGCGGCGGGGCGGGTGTGGCGGCCGGCCACACGATGAGGTAGCCCGCGATCACCCCATCGAGTGATGGTCCCGTGCCGATCAAGGGCGATCACTCGATCGTGAGTGACAATCAGCGCGCCTTCTTCCGCATCGACGTCGTCGTGCCCGCCGTCGTTCGCCGGCTCGACTCGGGCGGCGAGGCATGGGACGAGTTCGGCGGTGAGACGATCGATCTCTCCGCCGGCGGCGTGCTGCTCGCGGGCAGCGAGCCCGCGCCCGAGGAGCACCTCGTCGAGGTCGTCCTTCGGAGCGGCGAGCCGGCCCTCGACGTGACCGCTCGCGGACGGGTCGTCCGCAGCGACCGAGCTCCGGACGGCGCCTGGCTCTCCGCCATCCGGTTCGAGCGCCTCCCGTCGACCAGCGAGCGCGAGCTCGTCCGGTTCTGCTTCCGGAAGGAGGCCGAGACGGCCAAGCGTGTGAGCCACGTGCGGATCTCGATCGCGATCCCGGTTCTCGTCGAGGGCGCCGACGGCGCGCTGCACCACGGCTCCACGATCAACCTGTGCGCCGACGGCGCCAAGATCGCGGCGCCCTGCCCGATCAGCGACGGCGAGCACGTCACCGTTCGGTTCGACGAGCGTTGGTTCGGGCGCGACCTCGCGCTCCCCGCCCGCGCGGGCCCGCTGGACAAGCGCGGTGCGGATCTGGCCTTCGACGAGATGAGCCGTGCCGACCGGGCGGCGATCAACCGCCTCGTAATCGCCGAGGAGCGGAAGCAGCGCCGCATCTGCGCGTAACGTTCCGGGGGCAACGTGAGACCATCCGTGGTCGAGCAACCGAACGGGCGGAGGTGGCGGCGGTGGCATTTGTCTCGCGAGGATTCCGGGGAAGGCGGCGCGACGCGCCGGCCGACGGGGGCCGTGTCCCACCCGGCCAGTACCTGACCGACGACTTCCCGGTGCTCTCCGCCGGGCCGACCCCGCGGACGCCGCTCGAGGAGTGGTCGTTCGCGATCACCGGCGAGGTCGACGCGCCGCGTACGTACACCTGGGAGGAGTTCCGGGCCCTCCCGACAGAGACGATCACGCGCGACATCCACTGCGTCACGAAGTGGTCGAAGCTGGACACGGTCTGGGAGGGGGTGCCGGTCTCGGCGCTCCTCGAGGGCCACGAGACGGCGGCCGAGTACGTCGTCGCGTTCTGCGACGGCGGCTACACCACGAACCTGCCGCTCGAGGACGTGGCGGAGGGAAACGCCTGGGTCGTCCATACGTACGACGGCGCCCCGCTCGCCCCGGAGCACGGCGGGCCCGCCCGGCTCCTCGTCCCGCACCTCTACTTCTGGAAGAGCGCGAAATGGGTGCGCGGCCTGTCGCTTCGGCTCGAGGACGAGCCGGGCTTCTGGGAGGGCTACGGCTATCACAACTACGGCGACCCTTGGAAAGAGCAGCGGTACTGGGGCGACTGACCTGGCGCCTCGCCGAGGTCGCCGAGATCGTGCCCGAGACCGCCCGGGCGGCGACGCTCGTGCTCGACGTCGACGGCTGGCCCGGCCACCGCGCCGGGCAGCACGTCGACGTCCGGCTCACGGCCGAGGACGGCTACCAGGCCCAGCGCAGCTACTCGATCGCGTCGGCGCCGGGCGAGCCGCACGTGCGGCTGACCGTCGAGCGGCTCGACGACGGCGAGGTGTCGCCGTATCTGGTCGGGGAGCTCCGGCCGGGCGACATGGTCGAGATCCGGGGGCCGGTCGGCGGCTACTTCGCGTGGGAGCCGGGCGACGGCCGGCCGGTGCTCCTCGTCGCCGGCGGCTCGGGCGTCGTCCCGCTCGCCGCCATGTTGCGCCGCCGCACCGGGACGGGCGACCGGACGCCGATGAAACTGCTCTACTCGTCGCGCGCTCCCGAGGATGTGATTTACGCCGCCGAGCTCGATCAGCTGGACGGGCTGGACGGCGTCGGCGTGATCCACACGTTCACGCGCGCACAGCCGGACGGCTGGGCGGGGTATGCACGCCGTATCGACGAGGCGATGCTGGCGGCCGTCGCGTGGCCGGCGTCGCAGGGCGCCGTCGCCTACGTGTGCGGCCCGACGCGGCTCGTCGAGAGCGTGGCGGACGGGCTGCTCGCCGTCGGCTACGACCCGGCGGCCGTCAGAACCGAGCGCTTCGGACCGACAGGAGGAGAGGGATGAGCATGGATGACGATCTCCGTCTCGACGGGAACGCTGCGGCCGGGCTCCTCGGCGAGATCTTCGCCGTCGACCTGACGGCCGCCCGCTGCTGCTGCGGCGGCTGCGGCGCGACCGAGCAGCTGGCGGCCGAGGCCGTGTACGCCACGGGTCCAGGAACCGTGATGCGGTGCATCCACTGCGGCCATGCGATGGCCGTGGTCGTGCACGGCGGCGGCCGCTACTGGCTCGGCGTCTCCGGCATGACCTGGCTCGAGATCCCCGAGCCGGTCTCCGCCTGACCCCGCAGCTCGGCCAGCGGTGAGCGCGGCGGCGGCTCCCATCCGAGGAGCGTCCTGGCCCGCTCGCCGGAGATGCGGTGGTCGCGGGTGACGCCGTCGGCGTCCTCCGGGCCGAGCTCGGCGATGGTTTCCGCCACCGGCCACGGCGCAGGGGGAACCTCAAACCCGGCCCCGGCCGTCGCGGCCTCCGCCATGTCCCTGACGCGAAGCGGCGGGCCGATGACGCCGTTCACGAGCGTGCCCGCGGGCGCGCGCTCGATCGCAAGCGCGTACAGGTCGGCCAGGTCGTCGACGTGGACGAGCGTCCAGTGGTTCTCCCCGTCGCCCACGTACCGCGGGATGCCCCCATCGGCCATCGCCGCGAACTGGTTGAGCGGCCCGCCGCCGCGGCCGTAGACCATGCCCGGGCGGATGACGACCGTCCGCACGCCGTCCGCGGCCGTCGCGATGACCTCAGACTCCAGCGCGGGCCGCCACGCGAAGGTCGCGACGGGATCGGTCGGTGAGTCCTCGTCGAGCAGCCTCCCGGGCGCGGCGCTTCCGTACACCCAGACGCCGCTCGTGTAGACGAACGGGGCGTCCGTTCCTCGGACCGCAGCGAGCATCGCGCGGACCGCCGCCTGCTCGGCAGGCCCCATGTCCTCGTCCTGCGTGGCGGCGGCGTGGATGACGGCGTCGCAGCCCGCCGCCGCCTCGGCCAGGCCGCCCGGGTCGTGCAGGTCGGCGCGGACGGCTGCGTATCCGTCCGCCGTGAGCACGGCCTCGGCCTCGTCCGTACGGGCCGTGCCGACGACGGCATGCCCGCGCCGCGCCAGCCACTCGGCGACGACCGCTCCGATGTAGCCGGTTGCACCGGTCACGAGCACGCGCACACCGGTATCGTCGCACGATGGCGTCCATCTGCGACCTGTATGTGATCGCCGCCGGGCTCGACCATCCCGAGGGCGTCGCCATGGGGCCCGACGGGACGCTCTGGGCGGGAGGCGAGGCCGGCCAGGTGTACCGCATCGATCGCGACGCGGGCACGGCGACCGAGGTTGCGAACACCGGCGGATTCGTCCTCGGCATCGCCCACGACGCGTCCGGCCGGCTGTACCTCTGCGATGCGGGGCGGCGCGCGATCCTGCGGGTCGATCCGCGCTCCGGCGACGTCAGCGTCTGGTGCGACTCGGCCGGAGGAGGGCCGCTCGAGACGCCCAACTACCTCGCCTTCGCCGCAGACGGCGCGCTCTACTTCTCGGACTCCGGGACCGAGTCGCTCGACATCCGAAACGGGCGCATGATCCGCGTCCCACCGGGGGGCGGCGACGGGGAGGTGCTCGACCTGGGCGCGCTGCACTACACGAACGGGGTGTGCGTCACCGCCGACGGCGCGGTGCACTTCCTCGAGACGCTGACCCCGCGCCTCTCGACGATCGCCGGCGGCCGTGCCGAGGTCATCGCCGAGCTTCCGGGCACGACGCCCGACGGGCTTGCCGCCTGCGCCGACGGCGGGTTCATCGTGTCGTGCTACTACCCGTTCCACCTCCTGCGCGTGCCGCCGGGAGGCGGGCAGCCGGAGGTCATCCTCGACGACCCGACGGGCATCCACATGCCCACGCCGACGAACGTGGCGTTCTACGGCGAGGGCCTCGAGAGCATCGCGATCGCATCGCTCGGCGGCCAGGCCGTGACCGGGATCGACCTCGGGGTCGCCGGCGCGCCCGTCAACTACCCTGAAGTCGGATGAGGCTCGGCTTCCTGACCGCGTGCATGCCGCAGGCGCCGCTGGCCGAGATCGCCGCCTGGGCGGAGGCGGCCGGCTACGAGGCGCTCGAGGTTGCAGCGTGGCCGCGGATCG
The DNA here is from genome assembly GCA_963821535.1 of uncultured Actinomycetes bacterium. Taxonomy (GTDB): domain Bacteria; phylum Actinomycetota; class Thermoleophilia; order Gaiellales; family JAICJC01; genus JAICJC01. The sequence goes on from CAWGEC010000004.1 coordinate 19,299, forward strand.
GCGACCGCGACTTCACCGCGAGCCACCTGGATGCCGCCGGCCTCGACGGGGCGGGAGTGGAGGAGCTGCGCGGGCTCTTCGACCGCCACGGCCTCGAGATGTCGTCGATCGCCTACTACGACAACAACCTGCACCCCGATCCCGGGGCGCGGAAGGCGATCAACGACCATGTGGCGGCGTGCATCGAGGCGGCGGCGGTGCTCGGCTGCCCGAGCGTCGGCACGTTCGTCGGCCGCGACCCGTCGCGGACCGTGGCCGAGAACCTGGCCGAGGCCGAGGGCGTGTTCAAGCCGCTCGTCGACCTGGCCGGCGAGCGTGGCGTCGCCCTGATCGTCGAGAACTGCCCGATGGAGGGCTGGCACCCGGACGGCTATCCCGGGAACCTCGCGTACTCGCCCGAGCTCTGGGAGTGGATGTTCTCGCTCGGCCTCCTGCTCAACTTCGACCCGTCCCACCTGCTCTGGCTGGGGATCGACCCGATCGCCGCGCTCCGGCCGTACGTCGACCGCGTCGCGCACGCCCACGCCAAGGACGCCGAGGTCTTCCCCGAGCGGCGCGACCGCTACGGCGTCTTCGGCAAGACCGTGGAGCGCACCGACGGCTGGGACTCCGGCTGGTGGCGCTACCGCATGCCCGGCCTCGGCCAGATCGACTGGCCGCGGTTCGTCGACGCGCTCTACGAGGGCGGCTTCGACGGGGTCCTGTCCGTCGAGCACGAGGATCCGGTGTGGGGCGGCGACGAGGATCGCGTGAAGGCCGGCCTCGAGGTGGCCCACCGCACGCTCCGCCCGCTCATCGTCCGCTGATGGCCCGCTGATCACGCTGCGCAGTCGATCCGGCACGCGAAGCAGCCGGGGCCGGCGAAGTGCACGTGGATGTATGCACACGGGTCTCGGCCGAGGAGCCGGTCGATCGCGGGCTCGAGATCGGTCCCCTGAAGCACCTCCGTGCCCGTCAGCATGTGCGAGCCGTCGTAGGCGCGCACCGAGAGCAGCCGCCCGCGCAGCATTTCCGGGACGGCCCCGGGCTCCTCGGCGTGGCCGGCGCAGGGCTCCGCATGGACGTAGACCGGGCTCCGTGCCGCATACGGGCTCTCGCCCCGGAACGGCATGACCGACGCGAGGACGACGCCGGCGGCATCGTCGACGTCGCGCAGGCAGCAGCGCACGGGGTACGGGCCGTCGCCGGCGGCCGCCGGGACGGCGCCCGGGCTGCGGCGGGCCTCGTCGGCAACTGCGTCGGGAAGTGCGTGGACGGTGAAGGTCGACATTCCGACTCCTCTCGCGTGGTCGTCCTGACAAGAACGCTGCGGGCGGCGACGGCGTGAGATCTCGTGAAACATTGGCGACAGGCGCCGGTGTTTCACCGGTGCATCAGGCGATCGGCCTATCATCGGGGCCGATGGCGGACGCACCCTTCGAGATCGAGGCGGCGGGGCGGGAGCTCGCGGTCTCGAACCCGAACAAGGTCTACTTCTCGGAGCGCGGCGAGACGAAGCTCGATCTCGTGCGCTACTACCTCGCCGTCGAGGAGCCGCTCATGCGCGCGCTCGGCGGCCGGCCCATCCTGATGGAGCGCTATCCGGAGGGGGCCGGCGGGCCGTCGTTCTTCCAGAAGCGGGTGCCCAAGAACGCACCCGACTGGCTCGAGACGACCACCGTCGAGACGCCGAACGGCACGCCGTCCCAGGCGCTCGTGGCCGCCGACGTGGCCCACATCGTGTGGGCGGTCAACCTGGGCTGCCTGGGGCTGCACGTGTGGCCCTACCTGGCGGCCGACCCCGAGCACGCGGACGAGCTTCGCATCGACGTCGACCCGTCGCCCGGCGTCACGTTCGACATGGTGCGCGAGGCGGCCGGGGTCGTGCGCGAGCTCCTGCGCGAGCTCGGCATGGAGGGCGCGCCCAAGACGACGGGCCGAAACGGGATCCACATCTACGTGCGGCTCCTGCCCGAGCAGGACTCCTTCGCCGTGCGCGCGGCGGCGGTCGCCCTGGCGCGCGAGCTCGAGCGGCGCCGGCCCGACCTCATCACCGCCGCCTGGTGGAAGGAGGAGCGGGGGACACGCGTCTTCATCGACTTCAACCAGAACGCGCCGCACAAGACCGTGCTCGGCGCGTGGAGCGTCCGGCCCCGTGTGGGCGGGCAGGTCTCGACGCCGTTCGGATGGGACGAGCTCGACGCGATCGTGCCCGACGAGCTCACGCTCGCGACCGTTCCGGCGCGGGCCGCGGCCGGCGGCGACCCGTGGGAGGCGATGATCGCCTCGCCGCAGTCGCTCGAGCCGCTGCTCGAGCTCCACCGTCGCGACATGGACGCCGGGATGATGGATGCGCCGTGGCCGCCGGTCTACCCGAAGATGCCGAACGAGCCGGCCCGGGTCGCTCCCAGCCGAGCGCGCAAGACCGAAGCCTGACCGGCCCGGCCGTCTGTGCGAACATATGTTCGTGCGATCCGAGGCGACGATCCTGCACGCCGACCTCGACGCGTTCTACGCGTCGGTCGAGCAGCGCGACGATCCCCGCCTGCGCGGCCGGCCCGTGATCGTGGGAGGCGGCGTTGTACTCGCGGCGAGCTACGAGGCGAAGGTGCACGGCGTTCGCACAGCCATGGGAGGGAGGCAGGCCCGGCGGCTGTGCCCCGACGCGATCGTCGTCCCGCCCCGGATGTCGGCCTACTCCGAGGCCTCGAAGGCCGTGTACGAGGTGTTCGAGGACACGACGCCGCTGGTGGAGGGGCTCTCGATCGACGAGGCGTTCCTCGACGTCCGCGGCCTGGAGCGGCTCGCCGGCACGCCCGTCGAGATCGCCGCCCGGCTCCGGCGGGACGTCAGGGAGCGGGTCGGGCTTCCGATCACCGTCGGCGTGGCGAGGACGAAGTTCCTGGCCAAGGTCGCGAGCGGGGTCGCCAAGCCGAACGGCCTCCTGGTGGTCGCGCCCGACCGGGAGCGCGCGTTCCTCCTGCCGCTGCCGGTCGAGCGGCTGTGGGGCGTCGGCCCCGTGACGGCCGGCAAGCTGCACGACCGCGGGGTCGCGACCGTCGGCCAGGTCGCGGCGCTCGGTGAGGGGGCGCTCGTCTCGCTGCTCGGGCGGGCGGTGGGCGCGCATCTGCACGCCCTCTCCGAGAACCGCGACCCGAGGGTCGTGCGCACCCGCCCCCGCCGCCGCTCGATCGGGTCGCAGCGTGCCCTGGGGCGTGGGCCGCGAACGGCGGCCGAGATCGACGCCAGCCTGATCGGCCTCGTCGACCGGGTGACGCGCCGCATGCGCGCCGCGGGGCGCGTCGGCCGGACGGTCGTCCTGCGCCTGCGCTTCGGCGACTTCTCGCGGGCGACGCGTTCGCACACCTTGCGCCGCTCGACGGCCCAGACCCAGACGATCCTCGTCGCGCTGCGGGGGCTGCTCGCCACCGCCACGCCGATGATCGAGCGCAGGGGCCTGACCCTGATCGGCGTGGCGGTGACGAACCTCGAGGACGCCGGCCAGCGTCAGCTCGAGCTGCCGTTCGAGCCCGACCGGAGCGAGGCGCTCGACGAGGCGCTCGACGAGGTGCGGCGGCGGTTCGGATCGAAGGCGGTGAGCCGGGCCGTCCTCCTCGGCCGCGACCCGGGGCTCACCGTGCCCCTGCTTCCGGACTGACGGCGCTCGCGACCAGGCACACGCCCGGGATCTCGAGCCCGGTGGGTGTGCGGTAGGCGCCGATCGCCTCGGCGGCCCGCTGCCTGAGGGCACGGGCCGCGTCGTCGGGGAGCGCCGCGAGCTTCCGCGCCAGCGGCCCAGCGAGTGCGGCTGTCCGCTCCCACCACTCGTCGACGGAGGCCGCACGGTACGGCGTCGAGAGCTCACCGACGTGGACGCGTGCCAGCCCGGCGGCCGTGAGCAGCTCGCCGAGCTCGCCGGCGTCGGAGAGCGAGAACGGGTGGGGGATGCCCGGCTGTGGTGTCGGCACGCCCAGCTGCTCGGTGACCGCGTCGAACACGACGCCCAGCCAGGGATTGCGCTCGCGCGGCCCCCACACGCTGATCACGACCCGGCCGTCCGGTCGCAGGATGCGCCGGATCTCACGCGCGGCGCGCGCGGGATCGGGGACGAGCATCAGCCCCTCGCGGCAGAGCACGACGTCGTAGGAGTCGTCGGGCTCGTCGATGTGCTCGAGGTCGAGGACGCGCGTCGACGCGTTCCGGAGGCCGAGGTCGGCGATCCGATTCGCGGCAATCGCCGTCATCTCGGCGGCGAAGTCGGAGATCACGACCTCGCCGTCCGGGGCGACGAGCGGCGCGGCGTCGAGCCCCGGCCCGCCGGTGCCGCAGGCCAGCTCGAGCACGCGCTCGCCGGGGCGGGGCCGCGAGAGCTCGAGCATCCGGTCGGTGATGTGCTGCCCGCGGGCGTCGACGTAGGCCAGGTGGGCCGCCCACGCGCCGGCGACGCCGGACCACATCTGGTGCAGCTGCGCTCGGAGGGGGTCGGGGGAGGCGGTGACGGTGCTCATCGGGAGTCCTTTCGGATTGAGTACATCTGGACAGTATCGAATATCTCAGGACTCTACCGAAATGCCCGGACAGTGTCAAATCGACCGGGTCGGCGCGCGGCCTGGCCGGCACCCGCCTGACCGTTGTGTGCCGCCGGATTGCCTGCCCCACGGGGCGGGTATATCCTCCCGCCCCAGCCATCTCGTCACGGTCGGCAACCGAGAGAAGGAGCATGGAAATGGGCCTGCTACGCACAGGAGTTGTCATTGGTGCCGCAGCCCTTGCCGTTGCGGCGGCGGGGTGTGGTTCGTCGGGGTCGTCGAGTGGGGGGTCGGGTGGGGGGTCGTCGGCGGTGTCGGTGCCGGCGCCTGATGCGGCGGCGTTTACTGCGGATTTTTCGTTGATGAAGACGTTGGCGCCGTTGGCGGCGGAGGGCAAGGGTTTGGTGGGGGTGTTGTTGCCGGATACGACGACGTCTGCGCGGTATGTGGAGTTTGATGCGCCGTATTTGAAGCAGGCGTTTGAGGCGGCGGGGTTGAAGTCTGATCAGTACAAGATCGATAATGCTCAGGGCAGTGCCTCGACGATGCAGCAGCAGGCGGAGGCTGACATTACGGCTGGTGCGACGGTGTTGTTGGTGGATCCGTTGGATCCGGGTTCGGGTGCTGCGATCGAGTCGAATGCCGAGTCGAAGGGCGTGAAGGTGATCGACTATGACCGGCTGGTGACTGGTGGTCCGGCGGATCGGTATTACGTCAGCTTCAACAACGTCACGGTCGGCCAGTTGATCGGCAAGGGCGAGGAGAGCTGCATCGCGGCGTGGAACGTGGCCAAGCCGAACATCCTGGTGATGGACGGCGATCCGACCGACAACAACGCCAAGCTGTTTGCGCAGGGCTATAACGGCATCCTGGCGCCGCACTTCTCCGACAAGTCCTACGTCAAGGTGGGAGAGCCGGCCGGTACGTGGGATCCACCCACGGCGCAGACCACGTTTGAGCAGCAGTTCACCGCTCATCCCAACATCAACGCGGTGATCACGCCCAACGACGACAACGCCAACGCGGTCATCTCGGTGCTGCAGAAGAACAAGGTGCCGCCCAAGACGTTCCCGACCACCGGCCAGGACGCGTCCCCGTCGGGGCTGCAGAACATCCTCAAGGGCTACCAGTGCGGAACCGTGTACAAGCCCATCTACCTGGAGGCGCAGGCCGCCGCCGCGCTGGCGCTGTACCTGCGCGCCGGCCAGACGCCACCCCCAAGCCTGGTCAACGCCACCACCAAGGACACCACCCTCGGCCAAGACATCCAAAGCGTCTACACCACCCCAATCTGGGTCACCACCGACAACATGGCCGACACCGTCGTCAAAGACGGCGCAGTCAAAGTCTCCGACCTCTGCACCGGAGCAGTCCAAAGCGCATGCACAGCAGCAGGAATCAGCTAGCGGGTCATGCCCGGTCGCGCCCCCTTCGCGGGGTGCGGCCGGGCCGGCTCATATGCTGTGAGGGCGTGTGAGCACCGACTCCAACTCTGAGCCACTGCTTCGCCTGCGCGGGATCTCGAAGGCGTTCGGGCCCGTGCAGGCCCTCACCAACGTCGACCTCGACGTGCGCGCCGGGGAGGTGACGGCCCTCCTCGGCGACAACGGCGCGGGCAAGTCGGTGCTCGTGAAGAGCATCGCGGGCATCCACAGCCCGGACGAGGGCGAGATCCTGTGGGAGGGGCAGCCGGTGCGGCTCAGGTCGCCCCGCGACGCCGCCCACCTCGGCATCGAGACCGTCTACCAGGACCTCGCGCTCTGCAACAACCTCGACATCGTCCAGAACATGTTTCTGGGGCGCGAGCGCCTGAACCACCGCATCCTCGACGAGGAGCAGATGGAGACCGCGGCGCAGGAGACGCTGGCGAGCCTGGCGGTGACCACTGTGAGGTCGATCCGCCAGCCGGTGGCCTCGCTCTCGGGCGGCCAGCGCCAGTCGGTCGCGATCGCCAAGTCCGTGCTCTGGAATGCGAAGCTCGTCATCATGGACGAGCCGACGGCCGCGCTCGGCGTCGCCCAGACGAAGATGGTGCTCGAGCTCGTCCGCCGGTTGGCCGACATGGGGCACGCGGCGCTCATCATCTCGCACAACATGAACGACGTCTTCGAGGTGGCCGACCGTATGGCCGTCCTCTATCTTGGCCGTATGGTCGCCGTCCGGCCCGCGGCCGAGATGGATCGCCAGATCGCGGTCGACCTGATGACCACCGGGGCGTCGTCGCGGCAGTCCGCGGGCGCTGCGAACGGCGGAGGGGGCTGAGGTGTCGAGGGTCGACGAGCCGACCGGGCCCGAGGTCCCGCCCGAGGAGCTGACCGACGTGGCCGTGCGGCAGGCCGAACTGGCGGTCCCCGCCGAGCTCGTCGCCGGCTCGGCCAGGGAGTACGTGCGCTCGTCGTTTGCCCGGATCAGGGCCGGGGAGGCGGGGATCCTGCCGGTCGTCGGCGGGCTCTTCCTCGTCTCGATCCTGTTCCAGTCGCTGAACTCGAACTTCCTGACCGCCCAGAACCTTGTGAACCTGCTCGTCCAGGCGGCGGTCTTCGCGCTGCTCGGGATGGGCGAGGTGTTCGTGCTGCTCCTCGGCGAGATCGATCTCTCGGTCGGCTACGTCGCGGGGATGGGCGCGGTGATCATGGCCGACGCTGCCGGGCCGGCCCACGGCTGGCCGTGGTGGGCGGCGATCGGGCTCGCCCTGCTCGTCTGCGCGGCGATCGGGCTCATCCAGGGCCTGATCATCACCCAGATCGGCCTGCCGTCGTTCGTCGTCACGCTCGCCGGCCTGTTGTTCTGGGAGGGCGTCATGCTCCGGATCCTCGGGAACGGCGGCACGATTCCGATCAACGACACCGTCATCAACGACATCGCGAGCAACAACCTGTCGAACGCCGCGAGCTGGGCGGTGATGGTCGTGATCGTCGGAGCCTTCGCCATCCTGACGTGGCGGCGCGACGCCACGCGGCGCCGCGCCGGCCTTGTGGCGCCGCCGCCCACGATCACGCTGCTCAAGATCGGCGTCGCGCTGGCGGCCGGCGTCGGCCTAGTGTTGCTGTGCACCGTGAACCGCGGCATCATCGAGCCCATCTCCGGCGTGCCCTGGGTCGTGCTGCTCGTGCTTGGCGTGCTCGGAATCTGGAGCTTCCTCCTGGGTCGCACACAGGTCGGCCGCTACATCTACGCGATCGGCGGCAGCGCCGAGGCGGCCCGCCGGGCCGGCATCAACGTGTCGGCGATCCGCACGCTGGCGTTCACGCTGACCGGGCTGACGGCCGGCATCGCCGGGATCGTCTACGCATCGCGCCTGCGCTCGATCTCAACGTCGATCGACGGCGGCACCCTCGTCCTCTACGCCGTCGCCGCGGCGGTCATCGGCGGCACGAGCCTGATGGGCGGGCGCGGGAAGGCGCTCCACGGCGTGCTGGGCGGCATCGTGATCGCGGCGATCTACAACGGCATGGGCCTCATGGGATACGGCGCCCCGGCGCAGTACATGGTGACGGCCCTCGTCCTCCTCGCTGCCGTCACGATCGACGCCACCTCGAACCGCGGCCGCGTCACCACCTGAAACCCTGACCGGCGCCGGTGCGTCCGGGTGGCAAACTGCGGGACGTGGCGACGATGGCGGATCTGGACGAGCTGGCGATGGCCATGCCACTGGCGACGAAGGACGTCGCCGACGACGGCCGGCCCTCGTATCTCGTCCACGGCAAGATGTTCTGCTTCCACCGCAGCCGCCGGCCCGACGCCGTCGATGCCGACACGGGTGAGCGGCTCGACGACGTCCTCATGTTCCGCGTGCCGGACCTGGAGGAGAAGGAGCTTCTGCTCTCGGACGATCGCGGCATCTACTTCACGACGCCGCACTTCCGCGGCTACCCGGCGGTGCTCGTGCGCATCCCCGATCTGGCCCGGCTCGACCGCGAGGAGCTGCGGGACGTCGTCGTCGATGCGTGGCTCACCCGGGCGCAGAAGCGCGTCGCCAAGGCCTGGCTCGCCGAGCACGCGGAGGAGGGGTAGCTCCGTGGCGTACGCCCCGACCGCCCGTCACCTCCTGCGCGCCAAGGACCTGGCCGACGCCCGGTACTTCGAGCCGCTCGACGTCGACGACCTGGCGGGTGCGGCCGGCCTCTCGCGCGCCCACTTCAGCCGCGAGTTCCGGCGGGCCTTCGGCGAGTCGCCGCACGCCTACCTGCTCACCCGCCGGCTGGAGCGCGCCGCGGCCCTCCTCCGAGGAACCGATCGCTCGGTGGCCGAGATCTGCTTCTCGGTCGGCCTCCGGAGCGTCGGCTCCTTCACGACCAGCTTCACCCGCACGTACGGGACGTCGCCGACGGCCTATCGGGCGGCCCACCCGCCCGCCTCGAGCCACGCCGTCATCCCCACCTGCGTGGTGCGGTTCTACGGGCGCCCGCAACGGCGCACGTTTCGAGAAGACAGCGGCGAACCCCGCCGGTAGCGTGCCTCCCGACGGTTCCGAATGACCCAAGGAGGGGCACGATGTACAAGATCAGCACCGCCCAGGTGTGGGTGAACGACCAGGACGAGGCGCTCGCCTTCTACACCGAGAAGCTCGGGATGGAGGTGCGCTCCGACGTCACGCTGCCCGAGATGGGCAACTTCCGCTGGCTCACCGTCGGGCCGGCCGGGCAGCCCGACATCGCGATCGTCCTCATGGCGATCCCGGGCCCGCCCGTGATGGACGCCGAGACCGCCGAGCAGGTCCGGACGCTTATGGCCAAGGGCTTTGCCGGCACGATCTTCCTCGAGACCGACGACATCCAGGCGTCGTACGAGCAGCTCAAGGCCCGCGGCCTCGAGTTCTCGGAGGAGCCTGAGGAGCGGCCCTACGGCATCGACTCGGCGTTCCGCGATCCGTCCGGCAACAACATCCGGCTCACCCAGGTCACGATGGCCGGGGTCTGAGAGCCGTACGCACGCCGGTCCAGCCCCGAGCGGGCCGGGCCGGCGTGCATGGCTCTACCGTCGCGTCGCGATCGCCTCCAGATAGGTCGCGGGAATGGCGACGCTCCCGTCGGCGAGGCGGTTCCGGTTCCGCTCCCGCACCAGGTCGAGCAGGTCGGCTTCGAGCAGGAACCGGCGGGGACCCGCCGCTTCGAGCGCGCGCACCGTCGGGCCGTAGGACTGCGCGAACGTCTCGACGAAGTGCTCGGGCGAGCGGGCGCGGAACGTGAACGTCCGCGGTCGCAGCTGAAGGTACGCCGTGTCCGGCGCGAACAGCGAGCGCAGGCCGGGCTCGGTGCCCCAGACGAACGGCGAGGGGACTCGAATGAGCGACGGCACGTGGGCCGTCATCACGCGGAACATCTCGCCGATGAACCCGGTGGATGTCCAGCTCGCCAGGGCGATGGTGCCGCCGGGTCGCACGACGCGGACGAGCTCGCGCGCGGCGCGGCTCGGGTCGGCTGCGAACATCACGCCGAACACCGAGGTGGCGGCGTCGAACTCGCCGTCACCGAACGGCAGCGCGTGCGCGTCGGCCTCGAGCAGGCGAACGTCCAGCCGCTCGGCGGCGGCCCGCTCGCGGGCCCGGTCGAGCAGGGCCGGCACGTAGTCGATGCCGACGGCCTCGACTCCCAGGCGGGCGGCCGCGATCGCGGCGTTCCCGGAGCCGGTGGCGACGTCGAGCACGCGCCAGCCGGCGTGCAGGTCGGCGTCGTCGACGAGGCGTTCTGAGACGGAGTGGATGAGCGCGGCGATGACGGGGTAGTCGCCGGTCGACCAAACCTGCCGCTGGCGGGCCGTCACCTCCGCCAGGTCGGGTGGTGCTTCGATGGTGCTCATGGGAATGGGGCTCCTTGGATGGTGATAGTACGATCGGTCGTGCTGAATGTCGGCGTACTATACGACCGGTCGTGCTATCTTGCAAGTATGAACACGCAGACCACACGCCGGCCCCGTGCAGACGGCGAGCGCTCGCGGCACGCAATCCTCGACGCAGCCGCCCGGCTCGCCACGGTGGAGGGCTTGAACGGCCTCTCGATCGGCGGGCTGGCCGAGCACATCGGTATGAGCAAGAGCGGCCTCTATGCCCACTTCAAGTCCAAGGAGGAGCTCCAGCTCGCCACCATCCAGACTGCGGCCGAGGTCTTCAACGCCGAGGTCGTGGAGCCGGCCGCCGCCGCCCCCGCCGGGCTCCCCAGGGTGTGGGCGCTCACCAACGAGTTCCTAGGGCACCTGGAACGCGGCGTCTTTCCGGGGGGATGCTTCTTTGCCTCCGTCGCGGCGGAGATCGACACCCGCCCCGGCCGCGTCCGCGACCGGATCGTCGAGTTCATCGAGAACTGGGTCGGGGAGATCCTGCGGGCCGTCGAGGACGCGCAGGCCGCCGGAGAGATCGACGAGGCCGAGGACGCCGAGCAGCTCACGTTCGAGATCGACGCCATGCTGCTCATGGCGAACGCCGCCTACGTGCTCGACCCGAGCCTCGAGGTGCTCGAGCGTGGACGGCGCGGGGTCGCCAAGCTCATCGGCCCCGAGCCGGCGCGGTAGTCTCGCCTCGATGCTCGAGCTGCGGCCGAACTGCGAGCGCTGCGACCGCGACCTGCCGCCGGACGCCGACGCGCGCATCTGCAGCTACGAGTGCACGTTCTGTATGGAGTGCGCCGAGGTTGTGCTCGCGAACGTGTGCCCGAACTGCGGCGGCGGGTTCGTTCCCCGGCCGGTCCGCCCCCGCGGGGAGTGGCGCGACGGCACCGGTCTCGGCCACGATCCGCCGGGCACGCGCCGCCGCCGGCTGAGCTACACCGGAGCGCAGATCGACGAGCTGGTGCAGAAGCTGCGCGCCGTCGATCCCCGCGATCGCTAGAGCACCGCCGCCCGCGCCCGCCGGATCGCCTCCACACTCGCATCGACGTCGGCCTCGCTCGTCGACCAGTTCGAGACCGAGATTCGAAGGAGCCGCTCGCCGCGCCACGTCGTCGCGCCGAGCCAGCACGTGCCGTCGCGCTGGACCCGCTCCTCGACCCGGTTCGTGAGGTCCTCGTCGCCGACCCGCACCAGCACCTGGTTCAGCACGACGTCGTTCACGACCTCGCAGCCGTCGAGCGCGTTCAGGCCGTCCGCGAACCGGCGTGCCAGCCCGCAGCACCGGTCGACGAGGGCCGCGACGCCCGACCGGCCGAGCGACCGGAGCGCGGCCCAGGTGGCGAACCCGCGGGCCCGGCGGGACGACTCGATTGTGAAGTCGCCGCCGCCGAAGGCTCGCCCCTCCACCTGGCCCGACAGGTACGAGGCCGTGTACGTCATCGCCTCGACGTGCACGTCGGGGTGGGCGCAGAACGCGTAGCCCGAGTCGTAGGGGACGTTCAGCCACTTGTGCCCGTCGCACGCCCACGAGTCGGCCAGCTCGGCGCCCTCCACCAGCGGCGCAGTGCGCGGGCACGCCGCCGCCCAGAGCCCGAACGCGCCGTCGACGTGGAGCCAGGCCCCGTGCTCGCGGGTCGCAGCGGCGATCGCGCGCAGGTCGTCGCACGCGCCGGTGTTCACGTTTCCCGCCTGCGCGCAGACGATGGTCGGCGTTTCGGGTGAAGCGGCGACGGCCGATGCCGCGGCCTCGGGATCCATCTCCCCGTTCGCCAGCGCCGGCACCTCCTCGATCGAGCCGTCCCCGAGCCCGAGCAGGCGAAGCGCCCGGTCAATCGTCGCGTGCCGCTCGACGCTCGCGACGATCCGAACGCGAGGCGCGCCGGAGAGGCCGTCGCGGCCGGCATCCCAGCCGTGGGCCGCCAGGACGTGCGATCTCCCGGCCGCCAGGCCGACGGTGTTCGCAGCGCCGGCGCCCGTGACGAACCCCACCGACGTCGAGGCGGGGAGCTTGAGGAGCTCCTTCAGCCACCCGCCGGCCACGTCCTCGAATGCGATCGCGGCCGGGGAAAGGGCGGCGTTGAACGCGTTCTGGTCCCAGCCGGCGGTGAGCACATCGGCGACCAGGGCCGCGTCGGTGGACCCGCCGACGACGAAGCCGAAATACCGCGGGCCCGGCGTGGACACGAGCCCGGGCCCCGCCCCGGCCACCAGGTCGTCGATCACGGAGCTGAGCGGCTCGGGATCCTCGGGCAGCACCGGGTCGAGGGCGGCGGCGACGGCCTCACGGGCGGCGGCGGGGCCGACGGGGGCCGTGGCCGCGCCGCGGCGGTACGCGGCGATCAAACCGGCGGCGTGGTGAAGCGAGCGCTCGAGGTCGTCCATCGGGCGATCCTAGATGGTTGATCGATGACTCCCGTGAAGTCCTGGGCGGCGAGAACCAAGCGCCGCAAGGACACAGGGAGCGCCGATATTGGCCGAAATATCGGCGTGACCGAGGACGCCGCGATGCGAAGGTTCGCAGCCGCAGCCCCGCCAGCCGTCGCCCAACCCGGACAGGAGGGCGTCCAGGCGCGCGGGAGTTATCGATCACCCATCTACGAGCACCTGTCGATTTCGGCCGGCCCCGTTCGTCCACTGGATGATCGCCACCACCGACCAGGAGGAAGCACGGATGTCCGACGTCACGATCAAGCGCATCGACGAGTTCGACACTCCCAACAACGGCGGCTTCTGTCGCGCCCGGGCCACGCTGGGCGTGAGCGCGTTCGGGATGCAGGTCGAGAACTTCCCGCCGCACTTCGAGCACCACCCCGAGCACGACCACTCCGACGACGGCCAGGAGGAGGTCTACACGGCGCTTTCGGGCTCCGCGACGCTGCATGTCGGCGACCGCGAGTACCGGCTCGAGCCGGGCGTCTTCGCGCGCATCGGGCCCGGCGAGCGGCGCAAGGTGACGACCGGCGACGAGCCGGTGCAGCTCCTCGCGATCGGCGGGACGCCCGGCGCGGCATACCAGGCGCCGCCCTTCACCGATCTCGGCGCTCCCCTTCCCGGGTAGGCGCCCCTCCGTAGAAGTCCGAAACCCCGAGGGGGCCATTCCCCGATGGCGGAATGGCCCCCGCGGTGGCATGCTTGTGCGGGTGGCGGCGGATCGACCAGACCTGACGCGGGTCCCTGACCTCGCGGCGGCAGCATCGGCGGCCGGCCCCCAGCGGGTCGAGAAGCCGGTGTACGTCGACCTCCTGCCGCCGTGCAACGTCGCCTGCCCGGCGGGCGAGAACATCCAGGCCTGGCTGGCCCACGTCGAAGCGGGGCGGTTCGAGGACGCGTGGCGCACGATCGTCGCCGACAACCCGCTCGCCGCCATCCACGGGCGCGTCTGCTACCACCCGTGCGAGGACTCCTGCAACCGGGCGCTGCTCGACAGCACCGTCTCGATCCACTCGATCGAGCGGTTCCTCGGCGACATGGCGATCGAGAACGGGTGGATGTTCGATCCGCCGGCGGCGTCGACCGGCAAGCGGGTGCTGATCGTCGGCGCGGGCCCGAGCGGGCTCTGCGCCGCCTACCACCTCGCCCGCCGCGGCCACGCGGTCGAGATCCGCGATCTGGGCTCCGAGGCCGGCGGGATGCTGCGCTTCGGCATCCCCTCCTACCGGCTCCCGCCCGAGGTGCTGGCCGCCGAGGTGCGGCGGATCGAGGCGCTCGGCGTAACGATCGTCCTCAACCACCGCGTCGAGGACCTGGTCGCCGAGCAGGAGTCGGGGCAGTTCGACGCGGTCTTTGCCGCCGTCGGCGCCCATCTGGCCAAGCGCGTCGACATCCCGGCGCAGGACGCCGGGCCGATCATCGACGCCGTGGCCCTCCTGCGCAGCGTCGCCGAGGGCGAGCGGCCGCGCATCGGCCGCCGGGTGGCCGTCTACGGCGGCGGCAACACGGCCATGGACGCGGCCCGCGTGGCGAAGCGGCTCGGCGCCGAGGAGGCGATGATCGTCTACCGGAGGACGCGCGAGCAGATGCCGGCGCACGCCGAGGAGGCCGAGGACGCCGAGCGCGAGGGCGTCCGCATCAACTGGCTGCGGACGATCACCGCGTTCGACGGGCCCGAGCTCCAGATCGAGGTGATGGAGCTCGACGCCGACGGCCGCCCGCAGCCGACGGGAAAGTACGAGACGCTCGCCGCCGACGCCGTCGTGCTCGCGCTCGGCCAGGAGGCCGATACCGAGTTCCTGCGGCGCGTCCCCGGGGTCGAGGTGGCCCGCGACGGCGTCGTCAAGGTGTCGCCCTCGCTCATGACCGACCGGGCCGGCCTCTTCGCCGGCGGCGACATGGTGCCGGGCGTGCGCAGCGTCACGGTCGGCGCGGGGCACGGGAAGGCGGCGGCGCGCCACATCGATGGGTACCTGCAGCAGACGGCGTCCGCCGCGGCGCCCAAGCACGACACGGCCACCTTCGACAAGCTCCACGTCTGGTACTTCGCCGACGCTCCGAAGCAGGCGCAGCCGGAGCAGCCGGTCGAGGATCGCACGGCTACCTTCACCGAGGTGGTGGGCGGCCTCGATCAGACGGAGGCGGTGTACGAGGCCAAGCGGTGCCTCTCGTGCGGCAACTGCTTCGAGTGCGACGGCTGTCTCGGGGCCTGTCCCGAGGACGCCGTCATCAAGCTCGGCACGGGGAACCGCTACCGTTTCGACTACGACCGGTGCACGGGTTGCCGGGCCTGCTTCGAGCAGTGCCCGGTCCACGCGATCGAGATGGTGAAGGACGTGTTGTGAGGGTCGTCATGGACGGCAACGAGGCCGCCGCCTCGGTTGCCTACCGCCTGAACGAGATCTGCTGCATCTACCCGATCACCCCGTCGTCGACGATGGCGGAGCTGGCCGACCAGTGGTCGAGCGAGCGGCGGCCCAACGTGTGGGGGACGGTCCCGACGGTGGTCGAGATGCAGAGCGAGGGCGGGGCCGCGGGCGCGCTGCACGGCTCGCTCCAGGCGGGCGCCCTGGCGACCACCTTCACGGCCTCGCAGGGGCTGCTCCTGATGCTCCCCAACATGTACAAGATCGCCGGCGAGCTGACGCCGGCCGTGTTCCACGTGGCGGCGCGTTCGCTCGCGGCCCAGGGCCTCTCGATCTTCGGCGACCACTCCGACGTCATGGCCGCCCGCGGCACCGGGTTCGCGATGCTCGCATCGGCGTCGGTCCAGGAGGCGCACGACATGGCGGTCGTCGCCCAGGCGGCGACGCTCAGGTCGCGCGTGCCGTTCATCCACTTCTTCGACGGCTTCCGCACCTCGCACGAGCTGAACACGATCGAGTCGCTCACCGACGACGACCTGCGGGCGCTCGTGTCCGAGGAGCTCGTACACGCCCACCGCGGCCGCGCCCTCTCGCCCGACCGGCCGTTCATCCGCGGCACGGCCCAGAACCCCGACACCTACTTCCAGAGCCGCGAGACGGTGAACCCGTTCTACGCACGCACGCCCGAGATCGTGCAGGAGGCCATGGACGAGCTCGCCGGGCGGGTCGGCCGCAGCTACCGGCTCGTCTCCTACCACGGGCATCCCGAGGCCGAGCGGGTGCTCGTCCTTATGGGATCGGGTGCGGTGACGGCGCGCCGCACGGTCGAGCGCCTGGTCGCCGAGGGCGAGCGGGTCGGCGCCGTCGAGATCCGGCTCGTGCGCCCCTTCCCGGCGGCGCAGCTCCTCGACGCCCTGCCGCCGACCGTGCGCCGGGTCGCGGTCCTCGACCGCACGAAGGAGCCCGGGTCCGAGGCCGAGCCGCTCTTCCTCGACGTGGCTGCTGCGCTCGGCGAGGCGCACACGAGCGGCCTCCGGGAGCTGCCGCTTGTGGTCGGCGGGCGCTACGGGCTCTCGTCGAAGGAGTTCACCCCGGCGATGGTCGCCGGCGTGCTCGGCGAGCTGGGCGGCGACCGGCCCCGCCGCCGCTTCACGGTCGGCATCGACGACGACGTGAGCGGCACGAGCATCACGGTGGGCGCGCCGCTCGACATCGAGCCGCCGGGCACCGTGCGCGCGGTCTTCTTCGGGCTCGGCTCCGACGGCACCGTCGGCGCGAACAAGAACACGATCAAGATCCTGGGCGACGCCGGCCTCTGCGCCCAGGGGTACTTCGTCTACGACTCCAAGAAGTCCGGCTCGCAGACCGTCTCGCACCTGCGCTTCGGCGAGGAGCTGATCGAGGCCCCGTACCTCGTGAGCGGGGCGAGCTTCGTCGGCTGCCACCAGTTCGGCCTCCTCAGCACGATCGACGTGCTGGGCCGGGCCGCGGAGGGCGCGACGCTGCTCCTCGACTGCCCGGATCCGCCGGACGAGGTCTGGGACAGCCTGCCGCTCACGGTGCAGAAGCAGGTCCTCGCGAAGGGGATCGGCGTCTACGCGATCGACGCGTCGCGCGTCGCCCGTGAGGCGGGCCTGCCCGGGCGGACGAACACGGTGCTCCAGACCTGCTTCTTCGCCCTCTCGGGCGTGCTGCCGCGCGACGACGCGATCGCGCGGATCAAGGATGCGATCGAGCACACCTATGCGCGCCGCGGAGCCGAGGTCGTGGAGCGGAACAACGCGGCGGTCGACAGCGCGCTCGCGGCGCTCCATCAGGTCGAGATTCCGGGTCGGCTCACGTCTGCGCACGATCTCCGCTGGCCGGTGCCGGACTCGGCCCCGGACTTCGTCCGCTCCGTGACCGGGATGATGCTGGCGGGGCGCGGCGACGAGCTGCCGGTGAGCGCGATGCCGGTCGACGGCACGTACCCGAGCGGCACGGCCGCGTACGAGAAGCGCAACATCTCGGACCTCGTCGCCGTGTGGGATCCGGACACCTGCATCCAGTGCGGGAGCTGCAGCTTCGTCTGCCCGCACAGCGTCATCCGCTCGCGGTTCTACGAGCCGGGCCAGCTCGACGGCGCGCCCGACGGGTTCCCGTCGGCGCCGCTCGACGCCCGCGGCCTCCCCGACGCCCTGTTCACGCTCCAGGTGTACGTCGAGGACTGCACCGGCTGCGCGCTCTGCGTGGAGGCCTGCCCGGTGCACAACCCGCTGGAGCCGGCCCGGAAGGCGATCAACCTCGAGGCCCGCGAGCCGATCGTCGAGGCCGAGCGCGAGCGCATCGAGTTCTTCGAGACGCTGCCCGTGAACGACCGCTCGCGGGTCGACTACGCGAGCGTCCGCGGGACGCAGTTCCTCCAGCCGCTGTTCGAGTTCTCGGGGGCGTGCGCCGGCTGTGGCGAGACGCCGTACCTGAAGCTCCTGTCCCAGCTCTTCGGCGAGCGGCTCATGGTGGCGAACGCGACCGGGTGCTCGTCGATCTACGGCGGCAACCTGCCCACGACGCCGTGGACGCGAAACGGCGACGGCCGCGGGCCGGCGTGGTCGAACTCGCTCTTCGAGGACAACGCCGAGTTCGGGCTCGGGTTCCGCCTGACGGCCGATGCGCACGTGCGCCTGGCCCGCGAGCGGCTCGAGGGCCTCCGCGGCGACCTGGGCGCCGACGGCCTCGTGGAGGAGATCCTCGACGCGCCGCAGGTGACCGAGACCGAGCTGCGCACGCAGCGCACCCGGGTCGACGAGCTGAAGCGCCGGCTCGACGGCGTCTCGGGACCGGCGGCCGACGATCTGCGCAGCGTCGTCGACCATCTCGTCCGGCGGAGCGTCTGGATCGTCGGGGGCGACGGCTGGGCCTACGACATCGGAAGCGGTGGGCTCGACCACGTGCTCGCGAGCGGCGTCGACGTCAACGTGCTCGTCCTCGACACCGAGGTCTACTCCAACACGGGCGGCCAGATGTCGAAGGCGACGCCGCTCGGAGCGGTCGCGAAGTTCGCGACGGCGGGCAAGCACGTGCCGAAGAAGGACCTCGCGCTCCAGGCGATCGCCTACGGCAGCGTGTACGTGGCGCGGGTCGCGATGGGCGCCGACCAGCGCCAGACGCTGCTCGCGCTGCGCGAGGCCGAGGCATTCGACGGGCCCTCGCTCGTGATCGCCTACAGCCACTGCATCGCCCACGGGATCGACATGCAGAAGGGGCTCGACCAGCAGCACAAGGCCGCGGCGAGCGGGTACTGGCCGCTCATCCGCTATGACCCGGTCGTGCGCGAGCGCGGCGGGAACCCGTTCCTGCTCGACTCACCCCGCCCGCGGATGCCGCTCTCGGAGTACACGAAGAGCGAGCTGCGGTTCCGCTCGCTGGCGCGCACGAATCCCGCCGAGGCCGAGCGGCTCGCGGCGGCGGCCCAGGTCGCGGTGAACCAGCGCTGGCAGGTGTACGAGGAGATGGCCACCCGCGGGCCGGAGCGATTCACAGAGGACACGAGGCCGAGCGCGTGAACCTCGCCACCACGTACCTGGGCATCGAGCTCAAGAACCCGATCGTGGCGTCGGCCTCGCCCCTGTCGCAGACGGTGGACGGCATCCGGCGGCTCGAGGAGGGCGGCGTCGGCGCGGTCGTCCTCTACTCGCTCTTCGAGGAGGAGCTCCGGCGTGAGGCCGATGCGTTCCGGGTGCTCGGCACCGCCGGAACGGAGAGCTTCGCCGAGGCCCTCACCTACATGCCCGAGCCGGCCGAGGACGCCGACTCGTCGCGTCGGTACCTGAGCCTGCTGGAGCGGGCGCGCGAGGCGGTCGACATCCCGCTGATCGGCAGCCTGAACGGCGTCACCTCGACCGGCTGGACGCGGTATGCACGGGCCATCGAGGAGGCCGGCGCGAGCGCGATCGAGCTCAACGTGTACGACGTGCCGGGCAACCCCGCCGTGACCGGAAGCGACGTCGAGGCGCGGCACCTGGATGTCGTCCGGCGCGTGCTCGACGCCGTCGAGATCCCGGTCGCCGTCAAGCTCAGCCCCTACTACAGCTCGATCGGATCGATGGCGTCGCGTGTCGCCACGACCGGCGCGAGCGGGCTCGTCCTCTTCAACCGCTTCCTCCAGCCTCAGATCGATCCGGAGTCGCTCTCGATCTCGTCGCGGATCGACCTCTCGACGCAGGCCGACCAGCGGCTGCCGATGACGTGGATCGCGATCCTGCGCGGCCGGGTCGAGGCGTCGCTCGCCGCGTCGGGCGGTGTCGAGACCTCGGCCGACGTCGCCCGGTTCCTGCTGGCGGGCGCCGACGTCGTCATGTCGGCCTCGGCGCTCCTGCGGCACGGGCGCGATCACGCCGGGGTGCTGATCGACGGGCTCGTCCAGTGGATGGAGGCCAAGGGGTTCTCGTCGCTCGAAGACGTGCGCGGCCTCATGAGCGTGGCCCGCGAACCCGATCCGGAGACGCGCCAGCGCGCCGGCTACGTGGGCATGCTCGAGGCCGCGAAGCAGACGTTCAACGTCTAGTAGCGTTCACACCCATGGTGACGCCCGACGAGGTCGGCCGGATCAAGGTGTTCTCGGCCCTGAGCGAGCCCGACCGGGAGCGCCTCGCTCGGGCGGCGGCCGACATCAGCCTCGTGGCCGGCGAGTTCGCGGCCTACGAGGGCGGCGAGCGTGCGCTCTTCGGGCTGCTCGAGGGCCGCATCGAGGCCGTGAAGCGGGTCGACGGATCCGACCGGGTCGTCGGCGAGCGGCTCCCGGGAGACATCTTCGGTGAGGTGCCCGTCACGCTCGGCACGGTGTTCCCGGCGGGCTTCCGGGCCGCGGAGGCGTCGCGGGTCATGCGGATCGAGCCGCACGACTTCCACGCCATCGCGGACGTCGCTCCCGAGGTCGGCCGCGAGATCGGGAAGCTCGCGAGCCACCGGATCGCGGGGTCGGGCGGTCTGCAGGGGATCGTCGCCGAGCCGTGGTCGCCGCGGGCGATCGTCGTCGGACCGCGGTGGGACGCGTCATGCGCGGAGCTCCGGCACTTCCTCGATCGCAACCAGGTCTCGTTCCGCTGGCTGCAGCCCGGTTCGGCGGATGCGGGCGATCACTGGGACGGCCCGCTGCCGGAGACCGGCGACTGCCCCGTGCTGCGCGTCGTCGACGGCAAGACGGTGGTGCGACCGCAGCTGCGCCGCGTGGCCGAGCTCCTCGGGCTCGCGACCGAGCCGGCCGCCGCCGAGTACGACACCGTCATCGTCGGCGCCGGGCCGGCAGGGCTGGCGGCGGCCGTCTACGGCGCGTCGGAGGGCCTGCGCACGGTCGTGATCGAGCGTGAGGCGCCCGGCGGCCAGGCCGGCACGTCGTCGCGCATCGAGAACTACCTCGGGTTCCCGTCGGGCGTGTCCGGCGAGGAGCTCGCCAGCCGGGCGCTTCAGCAGGCCCGGCGGCTCGGCGCGGAGATCCTCGTGACGCGCACGATCACGCGGATCGACACCGCCACCCGCCAGGTGCACCTCGACGGCGGCGACGTCCTGCGGGCCCGGACGATCATCCTCGCGTGCGGCGTCGCGTGGCGGCAGGTCGAGATGGAGGGGTTCGACCGGCTGGCGGGGAAGGGCATCTCCTACGGCGCCGTGCGGGGCGAGGCGGCGGGCACGCACGGCCTCGACGTGCACATCGTCGGCGCGGGCAACTCGGCCGGCCAGGCGGCGATGTTCTTCGCGAACCACGCCCGGAGCGTCACGATCGTCTGCCGCGGCGCGGGGCTCGAGAAGGGCATGTCGCGCTACCTCATCGACCAGATCGCGTCGCGGCCGAACATCCAGGTGCTGCGGCGCTCGGAGGTCGTGGCGGCGCACGGTGACGCCTCGCTCGAGGCGGTCGACGTCAGGAGCTCCGAGACCGGGGAGACGACCCGGCTCGCCTCCGGCGGCCTCTTCATCCTGATCGGCGCGGATGCCGAGACGGCGTGGCTCCCGCCCGAGATCGCGCTCGACGACCACGGCTACGTGCTGACCGGCGCCGACGTGGCCGCCGCCGGCGCGTGGGAGAGCGATCGCGATCCGTACCTGCTCGAGACCAGCGTCCCGGGCATCTTCGCGTGCGGCGACGTCCGGCTCAGCCCGGTGAAGCGCGTCGCCGCCGCCGTCGGCGAGGGCAGCATGGCGATCGCCTTCGTCCACCAGTACCTCAAGGAGCCCGAGGCCGCGGTCGTCGCGCTAGGGCTCGAGCGCCCTGAGGCGCTCGAGCGCCTGCTGCGCCTGCTTCGCGGCCTTGGCGTGGGCCTTCTCGGCGCGCTCGACGGCGCGGCGCCCGGCGTCGACGCGCGACGAGAGCTCGGCCACGGTCCGGCGGGCGGCGGCGAGCTCCTCCGTGGTGGCCTCGAGCGCGCGCTTCGCCTCGTCGCGATCCGCCTCTGCGGCCGAGAGGTCCTCCCGCGCCGATCGCGCCGCGGCCTCGGCCCGCTCGAGCCGCTTCGCCGCCACCTCGTCCTCCTGCGCCGAGCGCGCCTTCGGTTTCGCGGGCTTCGGGGCGGGCTTCGCCGCCGCCCGCTTCGCCGGGGCCGCCCGGCGGCGCTCGGCCGGGATGGCGATGCCGGCGGGGAAGCCGACGGCGCGCTGCTCGCGCACCAGCACGCCACGGCGCACCTCCTCGGCCAGATCGGCGTCGAGCGCGGCGGCGTGCAGGGTCTCGCGCACCCGATCGAGCGTCGCGGTGGCCGCCGACCCGCGTTTGGCGGCGACCTTCTCAGCCTGGCGCATCACCGTTCGCAGGGCCGCCTCCTGCCGCTCGGTCGCCGCACGCAGGTCGCCGGCCGAGCCTCCGCCGAGCTGCACGTCTCGCAGCTCCGCCCCCGCATCCAGGAGCTCGCCGACGAGATCGGGCGAGTCACGGGCCACACGGTTCACGATCCAGGCGGCGACGCTCGGCTTCGACAGCTTCGCGGCCGCCGCGGCCTCGGCGCGCTTGCCCTCGCCGCGGAGCTCCTTGGCGGCGGCGGTGCGCTCGCGGACGAAGGCGTCCAGATCGGCGCCGTAGAGCCTGTCCTCCACCTCCGTCAGGTCGGGCGTCATGCGGCGAACGCTACCCGCACGGCGGCTCGCGGGAAGGGAGTACAACTGTCCTGTGACCGGCTACCGCCTGATCGTCGTCCCCTACGAGCTGGGCCGCCTCAGAGACGGGGTCGGGTATGGCCCCGAGCGCCTGCTCGACGCCGGCGCCGAGGAGGTTCTCGCCTCGTCGGGCGGCTCGGTTCGGCGCGAGCTCGTCGAGCTCGATCCCGCCTTCAACCAGACGGGCCGCGGCGAGGTCGACGCCTGCTTCGAGCTGATCCGGCTGGTCGCCGAGCAGGTGCGGTGCCGCCGTGGAGGACGGCGCGTTTCCCGTCGTCCTGTCGGGAAGCTGCTTTGCCGGGGTCGGCGTGGTCGCCGGGCTCGCCGAGCCGGCGCCTGCCGTGGTGTGGTTCGACGCCCATGCCGACTTCAACACCCCGGACACCTCGATCAGCGGCTACTTCGACGGGATGGGGCTGGCGGTGCTCACGGGCGGCGCCTGGCAGGCGATGCACGCGAGGGTGCCCGACGCCCGGCCCGTGCCGGAGAGCGCCGTCATCCTGGCGGGAGCCAGGGACTTCGACCCGCCCGAGGTGCGGCGGCTCGAGGCGTCGGCGGTCACGCACCTGCGGCCCGAGGAGCTCGGCGGCTTGGCGGGGGCGCTGGCCGCGATCACGCCCGCGCCAAGCGGCGTCTACCTGCACGTCGACCTGGACGTGCTCGACATCGGACGAGGCCCGCGTCAACGTCTACGGCGCCGCGGGCGGCCCGAGCGGGGCGGAGCTCGCGGATCTGATCGGCACGGTCTGCCGCGAGTCGCCGGTGCGGGCGCTCTCGCTGACGGCGTACGACCCCGGCTTCGACCCCGAGGGCCGGGTGCCGCCGATCGCGCTCGACCTGCTTCGCGTCCTCGACGGCTCTCGCCGCCCCGCACCCTGACACGCCGAGCGGCCCGCCGTGGGGCGGGCCGCTCGGGTCGTGCCGTGGATGTGTGGATGGTCAGTCGCCCGAGGTCTCCACCGCCATTCGTGCGGGCTCGGGCTCCAACCGGGGCAGACCGGCGTCCCGCTCGGGCTCGTCACCGGCCCGGGACGGCCACCAGGCCGCGTCGCCGGCGAGCGTCGTGACCGCCGGGACGAGCAGCGTCGAGACGACGAACGAGGCGAGCAGGATCCCGATCGCCATCCCGAAGCCCATTTGCTTGGTACCCGTATCGCTGTTCAGCATCAGCGTCCCGAACGACGCGGCCAGCGCCAGCCCCGCGGCGGTGATCGCCGGGGCGACCTGCCGGACTGCGCGAGCGGTCGCGTCGCGATTGGACGCGCCGGCTGCCCGCTCCTCGCGGAGCCGGTGCGACATCAGGATGTTGTAGTCGGTGCCGATCGCCACCACGAACAGGAACAGGACGAGCGGCAGGGTGAACGCGACGCCCTTCTCGCCGAGGCCGTGCTGGAAGACCAGAACAGCGGCCCCGAAGGTCGCGGCGAACTCGAGGCCCACCGCGAGCAGCAGGTAGAGCGGTGCGACGACGCTGCGCAGCATCAGCACGAGGATCAGCAGGATCAGGAGCGCCGCGACCGGGAAGATCAGCCGCAGGTCGTCGTTGATCGAGCTCGAGACGTCGGCGAAGATCGACGCCGTCCCTCCGACGAGCGCCTGGGCTCCGGACGGAGCGCCGGCGTGCGCGGCCGCGCGGAGCGGGCCGTCCGCCCCGGCGAGGCGGAGCGCGTCGGTCGAGGTCGCCTGGATGTCGAGCGCGACGTCGACCTCGGCTGCCCGTCCGCCGGCGGCGAAGCGCGGCGGCGACACGGCGGCCACGTGGTCGACGTGCGACAGCCGCCGCTGCATCGGCTTCAGGTCAGCCGCGGTGAGCGGCCGGGACGAGCGAACGTAGATCTGCTGCTCGTCCGTCACGCCCTTCGGCAGGATCTGCGAGATCTGCGTCTGGACGCGCCCTGCCGCGGTGTCCTTCGGAACCGTGGTCAGGTCGTAGTTCATCTTGCCGCCGAAGGCGAACACGGCGACCGCCAGGAGTGCGCTGGATGCCAGGACCGCGACGCGGCCTGGGCGCCGGGCCACGAGCGAGCCGAGCCGTGCGGCCGGGCCGTCCTCGCGGCTTCGCTGCCATGACCGCGAGGGCCAGAACATCCTCCGACCCTGTGCCGCCAGAAGCGCCGGCACGAGCGTCACCCCGGCCAGCAGCATGACCACGATGGCCACCGCGACCGAAGGGCCGAGCACGTGGAACTGGCCGAAGCGCGCCAGCCCGAGCGTGGCGAAGGCCGCCACGATCGCAAGCGCGGCCGACGCGACGACGGGGCTCACGTGGAGCGCCGCGTTCGCCGCTGCCTCACGACCGCTCTCGCCCATGCGGAGCCGCTCGCGGAACCGGAACGTCATGAACAGGAAGTAGTCGATCCCGATCCCGACCAGGACGGTCTCGATCAGGGTCGGCGTGCTGCTGTCCAGGTGGAAGCCGAACGCCAGTGCTGCGAGCACCACGGCGCCGTTCGCCCCACCGGCGACGAGCACGACCGTCAGGAGTGGTACGACGGTCGAGAGCACGCCGCGGAAGACCACCAGCGTGAGCAGCGCGATGGCGGCCAGAAGCAGGACGCCCTCGAGCTGCGTGGTGGCGCGGGTCGAGTCGGTGTAGTCGGTCTGGCTGGCGATGCCGCCCGTGAATCCGACCTTGAGGCCGCCCGCAGCGAACGCGTGAACGGTGCTGCTGCGGAACTGCTTGAAGGCCTTCTGGACGGTGGGATCGGTGCTGTTCCCCTTGAACTGGAGACCGACGAGCTGGAACCGTCCCGCTCCGGCGGTCGGGCCGGCGACGGTCTTCAGCGCTCGCGCCGCCTGCTCGTCGTCAGTGAGCGCGAACGAATGCGGGATCGTGTTCCAGTCGGGCCGCCAATCGGCCATCCGGCCGGTCAGCGTCGCGACCCTGGCCTGGTCGGCCGGGGTGAGCGGGCGCCCGTCCTCGCGCTTCACGAGCGCGGTCACTGCCGTGGCGCCCTTGACGACGCCGAAGTGCTGCTCGCCGAACGCGGTCGCGCGCGCCGATTCGTAGCTCGACGGCAGGAACCCGCCGGTGTCGCTGGTCGTGACGTCGTAGAGCTTCATCTGCCCCACGAACGTGCCGCCGATCAGCAGTGCGACCCAGAGGCTAATGACGAGCCAGGGCCGCCTCGTCGATGCGGTTGAGATGCGGTGCAACATTGAACTGCTCCTTCCTTGCTCGAGTACCTTGGACACCGTGATCCTCGGCCCGATCGGGCTCGATCGCCCCGGCGGAATCGCGGGATCGATCACCAGCGGATCACCAGGTACGCCTCGCGGGCTAGGCGCCTGTCGTGCGCCGCGGGCGGGCTAGGATCGGCTCGTGCTGTACGGGCGGGACGCCGAGAGAGAACGGCTCGGCGCGCTTCTCGAGGGGATGCGCGCCGGGCGCAGCGGTGTGCTCGTGCTGCGCGGCGACCCGGGAGTCGGGAAGTCCGTGCTCCTCGCGGAGCTGGCAGACCGGGCCGGGGACATGCAGGTGCTCCGCGCCACCGGGGTCGAGGCCGAGTCCGAGCTCGCGTTCGCCGGCGTCCACCAGCTGGTGTGGCCGTTGCTCGACACGCTCGACGAGATCCCCGCCCGCCAGGCGGCGGCCCTGCGCGGCGCGCTCGGTCTCGACGCGCCGGCCGGGGACGACCGCTTCCTGATAGGCGCCGCGGTGCTGAGCCTCCTTGCGGTCGCTGCGGAGTCCTCGCCCGTGCTCTGCCTCGTCGACGACGCCAACTGGCTCGACACGGCCTCGACCGACGCCCTGACGTTCGCCGCGCGCCGGCTCAACGCCGAGCCCATCGGCGTCGTGTTCGCGGCCCGAGACGACGATGTTCGCCGCTTCGACGGCGCCGGCCTCCCCGAGCTTCACGTCGCGAGCCTCGATGCCGGCCCGGCGCGCGAGCTCCTGGACGAGCGGGCCGGCGTCGAGCTGGCGGCCGAGGTACGCGAGCAGATCGTGGCCATCGCCAGTGGCAACCCGCTCGCGCTCCTGGAGCTGCCGGCGGCGCTCAGCGCGGATCAGCTCGCCGGGCGCGCGCCGCTCAGCGAGACGGTGCCGGTAACCCGCACGATCGAGTCCGTGTTCTTGAGCCGCCTGCGCGACCTGCCCGAGGCCGGGATGACGTTGATGCTGCTTGCGGCCGCCGACGACACCGGCGAGACGGCGGTCGTCCTGCGCGCCGCCACGACGCTCGGCATCGATTCCGCCAGCCTGGACGACGTCGAGAGGACCGGGCTCGTGCAGTTCGGCGAGCGTGACATCCGGTTTCGCCATTCGCTCGTGCGGTCGGCCGTCTACCAGGGCGCGAGCTTCGGTGAGCGGCGGCGGGCGCACCAGGCGCTGACGGAGGCGCTCGGCGAGGAGCGGCACGCGGATCGCCGCGTCTGGCACAGGGCTGCGGCGACCCTGGGCGCCGACGACGAGCTTGCCGACGAGCTCGAGCGCTCGGCCGAGGGCACCCTCACGCGGGGCGGGCACGTGGCCGCCGCGGCGGCGCTCGAGAAGGCGGCGGCGTTCACGAGCGACAGCGAGCGGCGCGCCCGCCGGCTGACCGCCGCTGCGTCCGCCGCCTGGCTCGGGGGCCGGCCCGACATCGCGGTCGCCTCGCTCCAACAGGCTCAGCGGCTCGCGTCGGAGCCGCTGACGCGGGCCGACCTGGAGCACATCCGCGCGCAGATCGAGCTGCAGCGGGGCACGCCTGCGCGGGCGCACGAGATCCTCATGACGTCGGCCACGGAGATCGTGACGCTCGACCCGGCGAAGGCCGGCGCCATGCTCGTCCAGGCCGGCGAGGCCGCGAACTTCGCCGGCGACCTCGCCGGGGAGATCGAGGCGGGCCGGCTCGCGCAACGGCTCATGGCCGACCATGGCGTCCGGTCGCTCGAGGTGCTCATGATGGCCGGCGTCGCGAACCTGCTCGACGGACAGGCTGCCGAGGGCGCATCGCTCCTGGCCGAGGCGGCCTCGCAGGTGGCGGCCTCCGACAACCCGCGCCGGTTCTCGTGGGCCGGCTCGTGCGCGTTCTATCTCGGGGACATCGGCGGCGCGACGGCGTACTGGGGCCGGTTCGTCGACGAGGCCCGCGGTCAGGGCGCGATCGCGCTCCTGGCCGTCGCGCTCGCCTATCGCGCGAGCGGCGAGGCGAGCGAGGGCCGGTTCGCGTCGGCGGTCGTCACGGCCTCGGAGGGCCTCCGGCTCGCCGAAGAGACGGGCCAGGCGAACGCGGCGGCGTTCCATCGAAGCGTCCTCGCCCGAGGCGCGGCGCGCTGCGGCCGAGAGGAGGAGTGCCGCGCACAGGCCGCCGCGGTGTTCGCGGTCGCGCGCGAGCGCGGGCTCGGCATCCACGCCGGCCACGCCCTGCTCGCACTGGGCGAGCTGGAGCTTGCAGCAGGCCGCCCGGTCGAGAGCCTGAGTCATTTCGAGACTCTGTGGCATGCGGGACCGGGCGCGGGCAGCGTCTCCGCGAAGCTCTTCGGTCTGCCCGACCTCGTCGAGGCGGCGGTCCGGGCCGAGCGGCTCGACACCGCGCGCGAGGCGCTCGCGTACTACGAGGACTGGGTGACGAGCACGGGATCGCGGTTCGAGCTGCCCCTCCTCGAGCGCTGCCACGGGCTGCTGGAGCCCGGCCCCTCTGCGATCGAGCGCTTCGAGGAGGCGCTCCGGCTTCAGAGCGAGGCGGAGCGGCCGTTCGAACGGGCACGGACGGAGCTCGTCTTCGGCGAGGCGCTGCGCCGCCGGCGCGAGCCGAAGCGCGCGCGTGAGCATCTCCGCGTGGCGCTCGAGCTCTTCGAGCAGCTCGGCGCGGCCGGGTGGTGCGAGCGAGCCCGCTCGGAGCTCCGCGCGAGCGGCGAGACCGCCCGGAAGCGCGATCCGAGCACGCTCGACCAGCTGACGCCGCAGGAGCTCCAGATCGCGCGCGCCGTGGCGGCGGGGGCGTCCAACAAACAGGTCGCCGCGCAGCTCTTCCTGAGCCCGCGCACGATCGAGTTCCACCTTCGGCATGTCTTCGCGAAGCTCGGCATCACCTCGCGCACGCAGTTGGCCGGCTTCCAGCTGGACGGCGGCGTGGAGGAGCCGATCGCAACCGCGAACGCAGCCGGCTGAGGCAGACGTTCGGGCCCACACGCCGAGCGACCCGCCGTGAGGCGGGCCGCTCGGGTCGTGCGTCGGATGTGTGGATGGTCAGTCGCCCGAGGCTTCCACCGCCACCGGCGAGGAGTGCTCGACCTGGAACCGCGGCAGCCACTGAAGAGGCTTCGGCAGGTACCAGTTCCAGTTGCCGAGCAGCTTCATGCTGGCCGGGAGCAGGACGCCGCGGATGATCGTCGCGTCGATCAGGACGGCGGCGGCGAGGCCGACGCCGAACTCCTTCAGGTCGACGAGGCTGAGCGTGACGAAGATCGAGAACACTCCGACCATCACCAGCGCTGCGCTGGTCACGGTGCCGGCCGTGCTCTTGATGCCCTCGGAGACGGCATCCTCGGTCGACATGCCGCCGTCGACGAGCTCCTTGATCCGGCTCAGGATGAACACGTGGTAGTCCATCGAGAGGCCGAACAGGATCACGAAGAGGAAGAGCGGCAGCCACGGCGCCACGCCACCGGTGGGCGTGAAGCCCAGGAACGACGCGCCGTGCCCATCCTGGAACACCGCAACCAGCACGCCGTAGGCGGCGGCGACGGACAGCAGGTTCAGGATGATGGCCTTGATCGGGATCACGATCGAGCGGAACGTGATCATGAGCAGCAGGAACGCCAGGGTCAGCACGAACCCGAAGACGAGCGGGGTGTTCCGGGCGAGCATCGTGCTCTGGTCGCGATCGATCGCGGTCTGGCCGCTCACGTTGACGCTGACGTTCTCGACCGTCCCGAGCGTATTCGGGATGAGCCGGTCGCGAAGCGCGGTCAGCGCCTGCTTCGAGGCCTGGTTGGATCCGTTCCCGGCGAGCGGCATCGAGACCACCTCGACGGTGTGGGTCTTGTCGGTGGTGATGTCGATGGGAGCGTGCACGGCGCCGGTCTCGAGCGCCTGCTCGCGCAGGTCGGCGACGGCCGACTGCACGGCCGGGCTGCGCGTGTCGTCGGCCGTGATCACGACGGTTGCCGGCGTGTCGGAGTTCGGGAACGCCTTCTCGAGATGCTTCAGCGTCGCGATCCCGGGCATGCCCGGCGGCAGGTCGTTGATGCCGGTGTTGTGCACCTTGAAGTGCATGGCGGGTGAGGCGATCGCAAGCAGTACCGCCAGCGAGATGGCCGCTGCTGCAGCCGGCCGGCGCAGCACCCGTGTGAGCACGGCGCCCCAGAGGCGGGACTCCTGCCGCTTGGGGGCCCGCCGCCGGAAGGGCACGCGGATGCGGCCCTTGTCGACGTGACGGCCGAGCAGCGCCAGGGCTGCGGGAAGCGCCGTCAGGGAGCCGAGCATGGCGACCGCGACGACCATGATCGTCCCGACCGCGAACGACGTCGAGGCCTTGTCGCCGGTCAGGAACTGGCCGGCCATGGCGACCATCACGGTGAAGCCCGAGACGAGGATGGCCCGTCCGGACGTCGCCGAGGCGATGCCGACCGCGGTCTCCTCATCGTGACCGGCGGCCCGCTCCTCGCGCTGACGCTTCAGATAGAAGAGCGAGTAGTCGACGCCGACGGCCATCCCGATCAGGGTGATCACGATGGAGGCGTTGTCGTCGATCGGGAAGATCTGGCTCGGGATCGAGACCAGGCCGATCGTCGCCAGCACCGCCGAGATGGCAAGCAGCACGGGCACGCCCGCGGCCACGATCGCGCCGAACGCGATGACGAGGATCAGGAGCGTCACCGGCAGAGACATGGTCTCGGCCTTGTGGAGATCGCTCTGGACCTTCTTGTCGAGCTGGGCGCCCGACGTCGCGTCGCCGAACTCCTCGACGCGCAGGCTCGGGTTGTCCTTCTGGCCGCTCTTGACCGCGGCGACGACCGGAGCGATCCGATCGGAGGCCGTGTCGGCGTCGCCCTTGATGTCGAACTGGATCATGGCCGAGTGCCGGTCCTTCGACACGAGCCCGGCGCTCGAGCGGTAGCCCGGCGCCCTGAGATGCTCGACCTCGGGAAGGGCGGCGAAATCGGCCGTCATCCCCGTGATCCCGCGTTTGAAGGCCGGATCGTCGGCGGTGAGCGTGGCGCTGTGGATCAGCACCAGCTCCGAGGCGGGCTTCGGGAAGCTCGACTCGAGCGTCTTCTCGGCCCGGCCGGACTCGCCGGTGAACTGGTCGGCCTTGGTGAGGGTGTTGGCAGGGACGAAGCTCGAGACCATCATCGCCAGCGCGACGAACACGAACCATCCCAGCAGAACGGACTTCTTGTGGCGCGCGCTCCAACCTCCGAGCCGAGCCGCAAGTCCTTTGGACGTATTGATCGAACTCATTGAAGCGAACTCCTTGGGAAGCAGTGAGCCGGGGCACGCCCGGCCGGATGCGTCCAAGACTCGCGCCGGCGCGGACGCGCGGCGGTGGCGCTGCCAGGTGTCCGGCGGCAGAAAAACGCGCCAACGGTGGTGCGGCTGGCCGTACCAGGCGGGCGGCGGCCGGCGGTGCGCCGGTTACGACAACGTGTTGATGTAGGCGATCAGCTGAGCGATCTGCTGGTCGCTCAGGATCGTCCCCCAGTGCGGCATGCTGACGATCGGCGCCTTGCCCAGCACGCTGCCCGAGCGGATGATCTCGGCGATGTCCTTGTCGCTGAACTCGGCGTGGAAGTCCTTCCCCACCAGGGGCGGGATGACGGTGTCGGGCGACTGGGGGTTGGGAACGCCTCCGAGGCCGTTCGGCCCATGGCAGTTGATGCAGCCGTAGCGCTCGTACAGCGCGGCGCCGGCAGGGGCATCGCCCTGGTCGCTGGGGATCGGTGCCGGGTCGGCATACTGCACCTGCGGGAAGCCGGCCTTCATGTAGGCGACCAGCGCGGCGATCTGCTGTGTGGAGATGACGCCGTGCCAGATCGGCATGAACGGCTTGGTCGGGTTACTCGAGACGCCTGCGCCGTGCTCGATGATCGACGTCAGCTGGTCGACGGTCAGGGTCGGCGCGAGGCTCTGGAGCGCCGGCACGTTGGGCGAGACCCCGCCCTCGCCGCGGTCGCCGTGGCACTGCGCGCAGGCGAACTGCACGAAGGCATGCGCGCCGAACGCGACCTGCGGATCGACCGGCGCCGGCGGCTGTGACGACGGCGGCGGCGACGTCGCCGGGGTGGGCGACGCGTTGTCGTTCCCGCCGGCGAGGATCCAGCCGATGCCGCCGCCGATGAACCCGACCACGAGGAGCGCGATCACGCCGACGATCAGGACCTCGTTCCAAGGAAAGTCCCTGCTCCCGCGGTTCGCCATCTCGGCCCTCTCGATCGACGTTTGCCGGCCGCGTGAACCTACCACGCCAACCGGGCGTTCGCGGTTCGATCGGAACTGCGACGGATCCGCGGCTTTGTACGACCGCACGGTAGGTGCATGCCCCGATGGCGATCTCTCGACGAGCGCGTAGCGTCGCCAGCAGCACTTTGTGGCCGACGTAACAGGAAGGGGTCAGACCATGAGACGCTCATGGATCGTCGGGGCAGTGGGCCTCGCAATGCTGATGTTCGTGGCGACCGCGGGAGCTGCGGTGGTCGGGAAGTTCCAGCAGATGCGGTTCGAGACCAGCAACGGGGCGACGCTCCGCTGGGTCACGACGGCGAACGACTCGCCGACCGACGCAAATCAGCGTGCGCTGAAGCTGGTGCTTCGACCGAACGCTCCGGGCTGCTCGGACCAGCACCTGGGGGCCTGCTCGTTCGGCCGGGCGTTCTCCAACGCCAGCAACACCAGGCGGACGCCGGTCGCGGAGCCAGATGAATCTGTCCTGGGACTTCGCTGCGTCGAACCCGGTCACCGCCTCCGAGCGGATGAACGTCTTCTTCGCGAACGGCGACGTCGCGTTCCTGAACTCGGTCCTCTGCAGCCAAGCCCATCGCCTCGAGCGGGGGCACGTGGCTGCGATCCGATTTCACCGGGTTCAAGACCAACTGTGAGATCGACGTGGTCGGCGATACCGGCGGGACATACACGCGGACGGAACGGATTCTGCCTGGGCCGTGTACGCCGCGGCGAACCCGGACCAGGTCGTGACGATCCGCCACCTGCTTGTGGACTCCGGCGCCGCGCCCGCCGAAGGGGTGAGCAAGTACCGCTTCGATCGCATCTCCCTTGGAGCCGGCAAGATGTACACCAGCAGCGCGACGACGGCGGTCAGCTGTCCAACCGAGAGCGTCTGCTAGATCACCAGCCGCACAATCGACCGCCAGAACGCCGAGAGGGCCCCGACAGGGGCCCTCTCGCAGCTGGAAGCGATACCGCGGTGTCGAATTCCGCCGCGCCCGTTTGTCGTTCGGGTGAAGTCACTCGCCAAGCCCGAATCGGAAAGGTGGTCGTCATGCTCGGTCGGAAGGACTACACGCGGGACGAGCTCGAAAGCTGCAAGGCCGCGATCGGCGCCCAGCTCGAGGCCTACAGGAAGGTCGAGGCCGCCGTCGGCAGCGATGCCCTGGCCGCGCTCGAGGGGCCGTTCTTCAACCACATGGTGCTCGCCCTCGACCGGTACTTCGTCCACCGGGTGCGCGCCGTGAGCGGCAAGGATGGGAACCCGCTGAACGAGGTCGAGCTGATCGTCGAGTCGCTGATGACCGGCGGCGGCGTCCTGCGCGGGATGAGCGTGATCAAGTACGTGCCCGGAGAGTCGGTCATCGGGCTCGAGATCGGCGACCGCATCAGCCTCACGCGCGAGCGAGTTCGAACGACTGTCCGAGGCGTTCCTGGCCGAGATCGAGCGGAGGTTTCTCGCTTGATTCGCCCGGCCGGGCGGCGTACGGTCCCCGGCGTGCCCGGCCGGAGAGTGAGCGTCGTAGTCGCGATCGCCGTTGCCTGGGCGGCGATCGCCGCCGCGCCCGCGCTCGCGTCGGGTCACTCGAATCCGATCGTGGCCGAGAACCGCCACGCGGGCACGGATCGCTGGGACATCCCGTGGGCCGGGTATCGGATCACCGACGACCGCCGGCTCGACATCAAGGGCTACGCGGCCGCCGCCAGCGTGCTGAAGGGCGGCTCGATCGGGCTTCGCATCACGACCGCGCGGCACGAGCCCTACACGATCGACGTCTTCCGCCTGGGCTACTACCACGGCAAGGGCGGCAGGCTGGTGGAGCACCGCGGCCCGTTCGCGGGCTCGCCGCAGCCGGCGTGCTTCACCGTCCGGGCGACGGGCATGGTCACGTGCCCGTGGCACACGTCGGTGCGGCTCCACGTCCCGTACTCCTGGACGTCCGGCGTCTACTTCGCCGTCCTCACCACCCCGAGGTCCCACTTTCAGTCCGAGATCATGTTCACCGTCCGCGACCGCCGTCGCGCCGGGATCGTCTACATGTCGTCGGTGAACACGTACCAGGCGTACAACAACTTCCCGTACGACCCGCCGGCCGGCGTCGGCTGGGACGAGGGCGCCCATCCCCTCACCGGGCGCAGCCTGTATGACTTCAACAGCCCGGCCACGCACAGATATCCGGACGGCCGGCCGGCCGTGAAGGTCAGCTTCGACCGGCCGTACTCCTCGCAGTACGGGAATCCCGGGAACGGCGGCCTCACCGACTTCGAGCCGTTCCTGATCGCGTTCCTCGAGAAGCGCGGATACGACGTCACCTACATCACCGACGTCGACGCCGACACCCGCCCGTCGACGCTCCTCAAGCACCGCGCGCTCATCGTCGCCGGCCACTCGGAGTACTGGTCGCGGCGCATGTACGACGGCGCCTACGCCGCCCGCGACCACGGCGTCAGCCTGGCGTTCATCACGTCGAACGAGATCTACTGGCAGGTGCGCTACGAGCCGAGCGCCGACGGCCGGCCGCGGCGGACACTGGTCGGCTACAAGGACTTCCGGCCCGACCCCGTCTCGAACCCCGCGCTCCGCACGATCCTGTGGCGCGATC
Source organism: uncultured Actinomycetes bacterium (assembly GCA_963821535.1). GTDB lineage: Bacteria > Actinomycetota > Thermoleophilia > Gaiellales > JAICJC01 > JAICJC01. The sequence goes on from CAWGEC010000004.1 coordinate 53,521, forward strand.
TGGGCCGGCCGGAGCAGCAGCTCTCCGGTGTCCAGCTGCCGACGGACGGCTTCCTCGACTGGGGCGGGCTGCCGTTCGTTCCGATCCACGCGCGCAGCTGGCCGTTCCGGGGTACGGGTCTGAGAAGCGGTGTGGCCGTGCCCGGTGAGCTCGTGGGGTATGAGATCGACTCGTTCGACCCGAGCTATCCGGCCCCGGACGCCGTGTGGCGCGAGCTCATGGCCGCCTCGCCGTTCGTCAACTTCGCGGGCAAGGGCGGCTACGTCCACAACATGTCGATCTACCGGGCCCATTCGGGCGCGCTCGTCTGGGCGACGGGCACCATGGACTGGTCGTGGGCGCTCGCTCCGGGAGGAAGCAGCGACGGCGCGCACTTGAACGTCCGGCCGTCGCTCCAGCGGTTGACCGAGAACGTCCTGCGCCGCATGCTGCACGGCCGCCGCGCACCTCGGCACTGATCTGGCAGCCTCACCCAGCTCACCGGCGTTTGGCTGTCTGAAGCTGGAGGTACACTGGAAACGGTCATGTCGAGGATGGCGGCATCTCTTACCGGCTGGCGGTCCGGAGCCGGCGCGTGGGCGGAGCACGCCCGCGACAGCATCCAGCCGTGGACGGTCGTGCCGCTGGCGCTGGCCGCGGTCACGCTCGCGGCCTTTGGATTCTGGCTCGGGAGCGTGACGGGGACGAGCGGCGGCGACGCCGGCCCGGTGACGAGCACCATCCGGATCCAGGGGCAGGTGGTGACTGTGGCCGGGGTTCGATACGTCTCGACGCCCGCGCAGATCGTGAAGGTCAAAGGCCAGGCGGTGCGCATCCCCGCCCGGACCGTCCCGCTTGCGGCGAACACGAAGCTCCTTCCGGGGAGCACGGTGCGGATCTCCCAGGGAGTGCCGACGACGGTCAACCACACGACGGTCAGGACCGTGGTTCAGACGGTCACCGTCACCGGGCCCGGCACGACCGTCACCGGCCCGACGACGACGGTTGAGAGCACCGTGACGCTGCCGGTCATCAGCACGGTCACGATCACGCTGCCGTAGACGCCCACCTATCGGTCGTGTAACGACCGGTGTTTTCACCTCTGTGCAGGCGATTTGCCCTGTACGCTGTGGTTGTGGAGCGTGCTCGCGCTGACCGGAGCCCGGCCGGCTCGGGCGAGAGCAGCGTCCGGCCGCGCATCCTGCTCGTCGAGGACGATCCGACGATCCGCCGGATGACCCGGCTCGCGCTGGAGCGCGACGGCTTCGCTGTCGCAACCGCGAACGACGGCGCCGCCGGCCTCGACGCGTTTCGGTCGCAGCCGCCCGACCTGGTCCTCCTCGACGTGATGCTGCCGGGGGTGGACGGGGTCAGCGTGTGCCGCACGATCCGCGAGCACAGCGTCGTGCCGATCGTGATGCTGACGGCTCGCACGGATCCCATCGACGTCGTGCTGGGTCTCGAGGCGGGGGCGGACGACTACGTGACGAAGCCGTTCGAGCCGTCGGTCCTGGCGGCGCGCATGCGGGCCGTGCTGCGCAGAGTCGCCCGCCAGGACGCATCTCCCGTCCTGCGCGTCGGCGAGCTCGAGATCGACCGGGCCGGCATGGAGGTGCGCGCGGCGGGTGAGCCCGTGGGCCTCACTCCCACCGAGTACCGGCTCTTGCTCGAGCTCGCCGAGCACCGCGGGATGGTCTGCGGCCGCGAGCGCCTGCTCGAGGAGGTGTGGGGCTACGTCTGGGCGGGCGACACCCGACTGGTGGACATGCACGTGCGCCGCCTGCGGGTGAAGATCGGCCCGGACATGATCGAGACCGTTCGCGGGGCGGGCTACAAGATGGTCAGGGGATGAGCTCGCTCCGCTGGCGGCTGGCGCTCGCCTTCGCGCTCCTGGCCGCGACGGTCGCGGCGGCGGTCGGCGTGGTGGTGTACGAGGTGACATCCCAGGACCTGATGTCCCGCGCCCGGGCGGCGGCGGTGGCCCAGGTGCAATCGGCGGCGCTGATCTACCCGTTGACCAAGCCCTCGCTTCCGCGCTCGGCGCTGCCGGCCGGCGACCCGTCGGTGCCGGCGCCGCTGCGCGCGGCGGTGCACCAGGGCCGGCTCGCGTCCTACAGCGGCACCTGGAACGGCAAGCCGGCCGTGTGGGCGGGCCGGCGCACGCCGGACGGGCGCGACGAGATCTACGTGCGCGACTCCTACACGGCCCAGCGGCAGGAGCTGAGCGACCTGCGCCAGACCGTGATCGAGGTGGCCGCGGCGGCTGCTGCGGGCGGCGCCCTGGTCGGCCTGCTCCTTGCCGGACGCCTCTCGCTGCGGCTGCGGCGGGCGTCGGCGATCGCCGAGCGCGTGACCGCCGGCGAGCTCGATGCGCGGATCCACGCCGGCGGCCGGGACGAGGTCGCGAAGCTCGGCGAGGCGATCGACCGGATGGCCGAGGCGATGGGGCAGCGGATCGAGCGCGAGCGCCAGTTCGTCGCCGATGTCGCTCACGACCTGCGTACGCCGCTGACGGGGCTCAAGACGGCGGCCAGCCTGCTCGACCGCGACGAGGTCGGGGACGCGATCCGCGGGCGAGTCGACCGGCTGCTGCGGCTGGTCGAGGATCTGCTCGAGATCTCCCGGATCGACAGCGGCATGGCGACGGCCGACCTGCGCTGGGTCGACCTGGGAGGCTTCGTCGCGAGCGTGATCGGCGACGCGCCCGGCATGACCGTCCGCACGAACGGTGCGTCGCAGAGCCTGATCGATCCCCGCAGGCTCGAGCGCGTGATCCAGAACGTGCTCGAGAACGCCGACCGGCATGGCGCGCCCCCGGTCGAGGTCTCGGTCTCGCCCGGCCGGATCGTGATGCGCGACCACGGCCCCGGGTTCAGCGAGGCGATGCTGGCTAGCGCCGCCGAGCGCTTCACCACCGGGGATCCGGCCCGCGGCGGCGGGATCGGGCTGGGCCTCGCCATCGCGGCCGGCCAGTGCCACGTGCTGGGCGCCCACCTCGACCTGTCCAACGATCCCTCGGGAGGCGCGGTCGTGACGATCGTGCTGCCACAGGTATGAGCGGGCGCCTCGCCCTCTCCGCCTTCGCCTCGCGGGCTGCTCGCGGCGGGCTGCGGGACGTCGTCGGGATTGCAGGTCGAAAACGGCGGCAAGACGACGCCGATCGTGAAGCCCGCCGGCCCGCAGCCGCGGGTGGACGGCCTCGACGCGATCGCGTTCACGAGCACGAGCCGCGGCTGGGCCGGGGGAAAGGGGGCGATCATCGCCACGACCGACGGCGGCGTCACCTGGACGCAGCAGTACAAGGGCCCGGCCGACATCAGCTCGCTCGAGTTCGCCGACGACCTGCACGGCTGGGCGGTGGCGTCGAAGTCGCTCCTTCGCACCGCCGACGGCGGCGCCACCTGGTCCCCCGCCGGCGAGCCGGACGGGCTCGCGCTCACGAGCGTCGACTTCACGAGCGCCGAGGAGGGGTGGGGCATCGCGTATCCGACCGGCACGTTCGGCGCACCGGCCCTCGGTGCCCTGGTCAGCACCACGGACGGCGGCTCGAGCTGGGCCGTCGTGAAGCCGGACGTGGCCGACTCGATCTGCGCCTCGGGCGGCGAGCTCGTCGCCGGCGCGGGATCGAGGGTGCTCGACTCGACCGACGGCGGCGCGACGTGGAGCACTCTGCTCGCCGCGGGGAGCAGCCCGGCCGGGCAGTGGTACACGGCGACGGTGCAGTGTCCCGACCTGCGGTCGATCTGGGTGCTCTTCAGGGGAGGGGCGGCCGCCGGCAGCGGGAGCTACGCCGCGTACACCAGCGCCGATGCAGGCGTCGCCTGGCAGCCGGTCGTGGTGTCTCCGGTGCTGGTCGGATCCGGCCCGACGTTCGCGAACGTCACCCCGCTCGACGCGTATCCCGGGCCCTTCGCGGCAGTGTCCGCGTCCGTGGCGATCTTCCTCGGCTCGTGCCCGGCCTGCGACCCGCAGCACGTGACGGTGCTGCGTACGAAGGACGGCGGCGAGCGCTGGGGGCGCCGCGTCGTGAACGGCTTCTACCCGACCGGCCTGGCGTTCGCCGACCGGGATCACGGCTGGATGACGACCCTGGTCGGCGGACTCGAGGGGCGGCGCTCGGCGATCCTCGCCACGACCGACGGCGGTCATTCGTGGCACCCCGTGTATCCGTCGTAGATATCGAACCGTTACACGGCCGCCACCCGGCCGATACGCCCGCCTCCTAGCATCGGACCAGTGTTCTTCGACGGGCGTGTGCCCGGAAAAGGGGTGAGGAGATGAGACCGACGATCCTGTTCGCACTTGTGACGGGTGCGCTCATGACCGCCTCCACGACCGCCGGTGCGCAGACGGCCGCGGCGACGACGCTCCGCTGCACCACGGCCGGGCTCGAGGTGTGGCTGGGGGTCGGCGGCGGAGGCGGCCAGGCCGGCAGCATCGCCTACCCCATGGAATTCACGAACGTCTCCGGCCATGCCTGCCACCTGTTCGGCTTCCCGGGCGTCTCGGCCGAAGTTGCGGACCACCAGGCCGGAAGCGCGGCGCGGCGCACCCACTCCGTGCCCGAGCGGACTGTGACGCTCCGGGCCGGCGCGACCGCGCACACGGTGCTTCAGATCGCGGACGTGTCGGCGTTCCCTGCCTCGACCTGCAGGCCGGTCACGGCCGACGGGCTCACGGTCTACCCGCCCGGCGCCGTCAACTCAGCGCAGATCCCGTTCCGGTTCCGGGCCTGCTCGGCGAAGGGGCCGCGGTTCCTGTCGGTGGGGCCGGTGCAGCTGCGGGTGGGGGTTCCCGGGCACCCGTAGGCGCGGATGGGCGTCAGTCCGGGTACTCGTCCTTTCGCCGCGGGAAGAACTCAAACCGTGCCGGCTTCGGCAGCCGCTCCTCCAGGAAGCTGAAGTAGGGCGCGACGAACGGGTCGGGTGCCGACACCGTGTAGGTGTGGTAGACGGTCCCGTTCTCGCGCGCAAAGGCGATCCAGCTCGGGTTCTCGCGCAGCCCGTCCTTGAGCTCCGCGCCGACCTGGCCTGACCACTCCTCGAGCCAGTCCGGCGGGTTCTCGATCATGTCCTTCACCTCGGGGACGCCCTGTGCCTGCTCCTCGGTCATCGCGAGTCCGAAGTCGAACGCGAAGTCCGTGTTGTAGGTCGACACGTACGGAAACTCCCAGCCCATCCGCTCCTTGTAGGCGATCAGCCGGTCGATCGGGGCCCGCGAGAAGCAGATCAGGGTGACGTCGCGGTGGTTCAGGTGCACGAGCGAGCCGTCGAGCCCGTCGGCCAGGCTGGTGCAGCCCGGGCAGGCGCCGAGCGAGTAGTCGGGCCCGAACATGACGTTGTAGGCGAGGAGCTGCGAGCGGCCGTCGAAGAGCTCCGCGAGCGTCTTCTTGCCGTCCTCGGTGTCGAACTCGTACTCCTTCTCGACCGGGACCCAGGGGAGCGCGAGCCGCTTCTCCTTGACCTCCTGGTTCCGCTCCGCCTGCTCCGACTCGAGCTTCGCAAGCTCCTGCCGGGCGGCCTGCCATTCCTCGCGCGTTCCGATCGTGTGCTCGGACATCTCATCTCCTTCTGTCGGAAGCGATCACCACCTGAGACCGATGGGAGCCTCGAAACTCATCGGACCCGTTCCCCGGGCGACGCGTTTTTACGCGATGTGGCGGGGGCATATGTAGGGTGGTCCCAAAGTCCAGGGAGGAATTCATGACTCAGCGTGGAGATCGCAGAATCGGCGGCATAACAATCGGCGGAGTGGTCGTGATCGTTGGCATCGTCGTCGCGCTCTTCTGGAGCATCGTCATCGGGATCATCATCGCGCTCGTCGGCCTCATCGCCTTCGGCGGTTTCGCGCGCGGCAAGTGGTACTGAACTGAATCGATGAGCACGGCCGATCGCGAGGCGCGGATCCGTCTGGCCGAGCGGCGGTTCGAGGACGAGCTCGAGCGGGCCGGCGAGTCGGTGTGCATCGCGTCGCTGCCGCTCCTGGTCGACGAAGCGGTCGCCGCGGCGGCGGGCGACGACGAGGGGCTCGCGTCGGAGATCGAGGCCCGGCTCCGCCGCCGGGCCGGGCTTCACGCGTAGCTATCGGCCGCCGTCGCCCCGCGGCCCGATGAGGTACCAGGCCTCGAGCTCGCCCTTGCCCTTGATCGCGATCGTCCCGCGCAGCTCGCATCGGAACTCGTCGGCGAGCAGCTCGTACGTCGCGCGCGTGATCTGGATCCGGCCGGGGGTGCCGTGGGATTCCATACGGCTGGCGGTGTTCACGGCGTCGCCCCAGAGGTCGTAGAGGAGGCGTTTGCGGCCGATCACGCCCGCGACCACCGGGCCGGAGTTGATGCCGACCCGAAGCTGGAGGCCGAGGTGCCCGATCCGGCCGTCGGCGCGCATCGCGTCGAGCATGTCGAGCGCCATGAGTGCGACCGCGCGGCCGTGGTCGGGGCGTGGCGTCGGAACGCCCGCGGCGACCATGTAGCAGTCGCCGATCGTCTTGATCTTCTCGAGCCCGTGCACCTCCGCGAGCTCGTCGAAGTGGGTGAACAGGTGATCGAGATAGCCGACCACGTCGGCGGGCGGGAGCCGCTCCGACCACGGCGTGAAGTCGACCACGTCGGCGAACAGGATCGAGGCCGACCCGAACTGCTCGGCGATCGGCTGCGTCTGGGCCTTCAGCCTGTCGGCGATCGAGCGCGGCAGGATGTTGAGCAGCAGGTTCTCGGTCTTCGCCTGTTCCTGGCGGAGCGCCTCGAGCGCATCGCGGCGCTGGCCGGCGAATACGGCAAGCAGGGTGAACACGATCGTGCCGCCGACCGCGATGTTCAAGCCGAGCATCGTGCTCGTGAACCATGCGGGCGGCGCCGGCTCGACCGGATCCACCAGCGCGCCCGCGATGCCCGATCCGAGGAACACGACGAGGTATGCGACGTACCAGCGGGCCGCCGACCTGACGTCGCTGAACACGAGCGCCGCGAGCGGGGCGAGGATCCCCCACAGGCCGACGCCGCCCGAGTCGAGGAATCCGCCGAGCGGGATCATCGACAGCGTCGGCGCCAGCAGGATGGCGACCTGGCCCACCCGGAGCAGCCACGGGAAGTCGCGTGTGCGCGCGAACACGGCGATCCCGCCGAGCAGCACGCCGAAGTACACGAGCGGCACGACGCCGACCGGCGACCCGAACGCGAGGTACAGCGCCCCCCATAGCGCGGCGACGGGCAGGATCAAGGCCGAGATCAGGACCAGCAGCGCCTTCCGGGCACGCAGGTCCTCGTCGTCGCCCGGATCCGCTCCGACAAGCGCGAGGCGCGCGTTGGCGCGGCCCGCTCCCGCCCGGATCCGGTCGACGAGGGTCATCTACGCGAGCAGCGGATCGAGGCGGGCGCGCAGCTCGGCGCGGTAGTCGTCCCCGTCGAACGCGTGCAGCGGATGCGGCGGCAGGACGTGCTCTGCGAGACGGCCGCCGCTGCGGATGTAGAGCGCGGGGACGATCGCGCCGCCGGGGTCGTACTCGACCGCGACCGCACACGCGTCGCCGTCGTCTTGGTCAACGAAGTGCGCGAGCGGGACGATCCCCTCGTCGCGAATCCCGCCCGAGCGGTCGAGGGCGACGACACGCGCGAGGTACGCCTTCTGTGTCCAGAGCTCGGGCGCCCGTGCGAGCTCGCCCGCGAGGAAGGGAACGACCTCGTCGCGATCGAGCGGGCGCCGCTCCCTGGGCCTTCCGAACACCGTTTCGGCGATGTGCTGTGCCAGGAGCCGCGCGTTGTAGCGAAATCCGTGGACGGAGCTCGAGCTCGACGTCGCGCCATGCTTGCCCAGGCCCGGCGAGGCCTGCGTCACGTTCCCGGCGAAGAAGATGCCCGGCGCCGACACGCTCTCCCAGTACGGCGTCTGCGCCGGAAGGCGCCCGTCGGCGACCGTGGCGACACCGATCCTCGGGAGGTCACGGAGCGGCGTTCGGAACCCGGTTGCGGCGATCACCTCATCCGCCTCGATCGCCAGCTCGCCCTGCCAGGTCGTCCCGTGGGTCCGGATCAGGTACCTCCCGTTGTGCCGCTCGATGCGCTCGATCGAGGCGTCGACGATGTGGCTTCCGGAGCCGCCGCGCACGTGCTCGTCGAACGGTTGGAGGTACCGCAGCCGAAGCGGCGAGAACGCGAGCACCGCCGTGTTCACCGGCCGCGGTGACGCCAGCACCAGCCGCCTGGCCCACGGGAGCAGGCCCTGGGCGACCTCGAAGCCGGAGTTCCGCTTGCCGATGATGCAGACGCTCCGATCTTGGTACCGACTCGGGGACATCGTGTCCATGTAGTGCGGCGCCTCGTCGATTCCCGGGATCGCCGGCTTCCAGGCCTCGGTCATCCCGACCGCGAACACGCACGCGCGGCAGCGGTACTCGCCGTCGGCGGTGACGAGCACGAAGCCGTCCTCCTCGATGCGGGTGGATTCCCATTCGCACCCGTACCGGACGTTCACACCGCCGCGGGCCGCGAATTCGGCGAGCGCGGACTCCATCTCCGGGCGGGCGGGAAGGTCGAAGTCGCGGTCCATGAAGAGCGGCGTCAGTGCCTGGTGGCCCTCAGCGTCGCCGACGAGGCTGTTGTGGTCATACCACTCGTACTCGCGCGTCCCGCGGGCGAAGGGCGCATCGGGCTTCGTCCAGCTGAGGAGGCGCTGGTAGACGGGGAAGCGCCGGAACATGCCTCCGGGGCGGTCGTCGCGTGAGATGACGGCACAGCGGCTGATGCCCGCGCGAGCGAGGGAGTACGCGACCTGCAGGCCGCCGGGCCCGCTTCCGACCACGACGACGTCGTAGTCGCCGGGCGGGAAGACGCCCTCCTCTATGACGCCCATGTATTGGCCGCGCGAAGCCGCCTGGCCTCGATCTGCAGCATGCGGTACGCGACGCTGGGACGGCTCAGCATCAGCGGCTTCAGCTCGTGCGCCGGGATGACGAGGCACCGCAGCACCGTCGCCGCGATCACGTCGGCCGTCGGCGCCGTGTCGGTCAGAGCCGAGATCTCGCCGAAGAAGTCGCCCCGCGTCAGCTGGGCCCGCTCATCGCCGTCGATCACGACGCGCGCCTCGCCACTCAGGATCACGTAGAAGCTGCCGCCCGACACGTCCTGGCGCAGCACTCGCTGATCCTTCGCGAACACGTCCTCCTCGAACGTGTGCGCCAGCGCGTCGAGCTCGGGGTAGCTCAGATCGCCGAACAAGCTCAGGCGCGCCAGGGTCTCGACGACGGTCTCCGGCTGCGCTTCCATCGCGCCGGAGTCTAACCAGCCGCCTCTATCGGCTCAGCCCGGCGGGGCAGGCTGTCCGATCGCCTCGAGGAGCGCCTCGTCGACGCCTCGGAAGCTCGCGGGAACGCGCTCCGCTACGCCTGAGAGCGATGCCGTCCGGCCTGCTGCGAAGCGGGCCACCGGAGGCGCAACCGACGAGATACCCTCACCGCGTGACGATCTGCACGCGGTGCGGGCAGGAGAACCCGGAGGGTGCGCGTTTCTGCAACGCGTGCGCCGCGCCGGTCGGGGGCATGGAGCGGGGAGAGGAGCGCAAGCTGGCCACGATGCTGTTCGCCGACCTTGCCGGCTCGACCGAGCTCGGAAGCCGGCTCGATCCCGAACGCCTGCGGTCCTTGCTTCAGCGGTATTTCGCCGCCGTCTCCGCATGCATCGACTCGTGGGGCGGCACCGTCGAGAAGTACATCGGCGACGCCGTTCTCGCGGTGTTCGGCGTCCCGGCGGCGCGCGAGGACGATGCGGAGCGAGCCGTGCGGGCTGCCCTCGAGATCCCGCAACGGCTGGAAGAGCTGAACCCCGGCTTCGAGCGGCACTACGGGGTGACACTCCAAGTTCGCGTCGGTGTGAACACGGGGGAGGTGATCGCGCCGGCGAGTGACGACGTGAGCCAGGCGATCGTCGCCGGCGACGCGGTGAATGTTGCTGCGCGCCTGGAGCAGGCTGCCAGGCCGGGGACAGTCCTCGTCGGCCGGCGAACGTACGCGGCGACCAGGCGAGCATTCCGCTTCGAAGGCCCGATCGCGCTCAGGCTCAAGGGGAAGGAGGGGACCGTCGACGGGTACCGGGTGCTCGGGCGGGAGGCGGGGATGGAAGGCATGCGAGCGCCGGTCGGGCTCACGACGGGGATCGTCGGCCGGCGGCGTGAGATCGACGCCCTGATGACGACCCTCGGTACGGCGGCGGCGGCGAGACAGGTGCGGACGGTCTTCGTGTGCGGTCCCGCCGGCATCGGGAAGAGCCGGCTGGTGCGGGAGTTCGTCGACCTTGCCGGCCGTCTCGAGCCCGGCCCGACCGTCTACCGCGGGCGCTGTCTCGCGGCAGGCCGTGGGATTACGTACTGGGCGCTCGGCGAGATCCTGCGATCGGCGTTCGGCATCGCTCTCGACGATCCCTCGGCGGCGGCAGGCGACAAGCTGCGCGACGGGGTGCGCGAAGCCCTGACGCACGTCGGCGCGACGGATGACGAGGTGCAGCTGATGACGTACGCCCTTGCCGCAACAGCCAGCCTCTCGCTCCCGGAGAGCCCGCTCGAAAGGATGGAGCCGCAGGAGGTGGGCGAGCACATCTCCCGCGCCTGGCCGCGGCTGGTGACCGCGCTCGCGGCGCGCGGGCCGCTGGTGCTCGTGTTCGAGGACATCCACTGGGCGGACGACCGGCTCATCGAGATGCTGCACACGCTGGCGGTCCGCCCGCACGGCGCGGTGCTGCTCCTCGCGACGGCGCGGCCGGACGGGCCGGATGTCCTCGCGCTTTCGGATCGGATTCCGGGCGCGTGTGACGATCCGCCTCGATGCGCTGTCGGAGGCAGAGAGCGGGGAGCTCATCACCGGGCTGCTGTCGGGGGCGGAGCTGCCGTCCGGGCTGCACGGCCAGATCCTTGGTCGGGCCGAGGGCAATCCCCTGTTCCTCGAGGAGCTCGTCGGGCGCCTGATCGACGAGGGAGCGCTCGTGCGCGAGGCCGATCGGTGGGTGGCGGTGCCCGGCGCCGGGCTCGCCGTGCTGCCGGACACCGTTCACGCGGTCCTGTCGGCCCGCCTCGACTGGCTGCCGCCAGACGAGAAGCGGGCGATCCAGGAGGCGTCGGTGGTGGGGCGGTCCTTCTGGGCAGAGCCCGTCGCGCGGGCGCTGCCGCAGGTCGACGTGAGGGCCTGCCTGGCCGAGCTCGAGCGGAAGGGGTTTCTCAGGGCGCAGCCGGCTTCGAGCTTCGCCGGACAGGCCGAGTTCCAGTTTCGGCATGCGCTGATCCGGGACGTCGCGTACGAGAGCCTCTCCAACGCCCGTCGGGCCCGTGCGCACTCGGAGGTGGCCGCATGGATGACGGGTGTCTCGGGAGGGCGCGCCGAGGAGGTGGCGGAGCTCGTCGCCCATCACTACTCGGCCGCGGTCACCGGCGACGCCGACCTGGCGTGGCTGGACGAGCCCGATCGGCGGGACGCGATCGCCGGCAGGGCGTTCGACGCGCTCCGCTTCGCCGGGACGGCCGCTCGGCGCAGGTACGCGGTGCAGCGTGCGGTGGAGCTGCACGAGCAGGCGATCGCGCTCGCCCCCAACCGCGCGGCCCGGGCCGCAGCGCTCGAGGCACTGGGCGACGACCACGACGCGGTCCTCCACGGTGATGCCGCGCTCTCGGCCTACTGCGAGGCGATTTCGGTGCTTCGAGGCGACCCGGCGGCCGAGGACGACCGGGGCCGGATCTGCATGAAGGCGGCGCGGATGATCCTTGAGAAGAGCGGCGCGTTTAGCGCTGCCAAGGAGCCGGCGCTCATCGACGAGCTCGTGAACGAGGGGCTCGCGTGCGCATCCGACCGGGAAATTCTCGCGTGGCTGCGTGCGCTCTGGGGCGCGACCGCCATCTGGTGGGTCAACGCGGGAGCCGAGCTCTCGTCGCTCGACGAGCGGGTCGAATCGCTCTCGGCGTCGCTTCTCGCCGCGCGGGGCGCGTCGCTCCCAGAGCTCGAAGCGTTCGCCCAGGAGTACCTCTGCGAGATCCATATGGCGCGCGGAGCCTACGGCGAGGTGGCCGAGCTCAGCCGTAGCACCGGCGTCTTCGACAGGATGGCGTCGCCGGCGGGATGCTCGCTGGGTCTCGTCGAGACGGCGATCTGGGCGAGAGACGTCGCCGGCGAGGCGGAGCGGGCGCTCGCGCTCGGGATGCGCGCTTACGGCCTCGCGCGCGAGCTGAGCCCGCACGATCTGATGCACGCGACCGGGTTCGTCATCCCCGCGCTCTACCAGCTCGGACGATGGCTCGAGCTCGACCCTATGCTCGAGGAGCATGTCGCGGCGTTCGCCGACGAGGCCGACGCTACGTGCGAGCTGCTCCACGGCGGGATCCTCGCCGGGGCAACCCGGTTCGCGCAGGGCGGTGACCTCAGGAAGGCGCGCGAGCTCGCCGCCATGGCGCCCCCGTTTGCTTCCACCGATCCGCTGTGGGCCGGCTACGCCGACGGCTGGCGGGCCAGGCTTCAGGTGGCAGCCGGTGACGCGCGCGGGGGGTTGGAGCAGGCGCGGGCCGTGCTCGCCTTCGCACCGGCGTGGCCACGCCTGCACGCGGCCGTCATCGTCATCGAAGCCCTTTCCGCCGCCGGTGATCACGACGGGCTTGCCGCCTTCCTCCCGGTCGGCCGTGGGCTGGACGGCGGTCTGGCCCTACTTCCTCCGACCTGCGACCGGGCGGAGGCGGACGTCGCGGCGGCCGGGGGGGATACCGCCATCGCCCGTCGCCTCTGGACGCGGGCGCTCGAGGGCTTCGAGCGAGTCGGCGTCCCGTATGAGGCGGCCCGGACGAAGGAGCGTCTCGCCGCAGCGTCTCCCGACGATGTCGCCGCGGCGCTCTTGGAGAACGCGCTGGCTACCTACGAGCGAATGAGAGCGGCCCCCTCGGCCGAGCGCGTGCGCGCAGCGCTCGCGTAGCGCGGGCACGATTCGAACGTGCGGCCTCCGCCGCGAGGTCGGCTAGCTCGGCGGGGCAGGCTGTCCGATCGCCTCGAGGAGCGCCTCGTCGACGCCTCGGAAGCTCGTTGTCACCTCGTCGGCGGCGGCGAAGCCGACCGATTCGTAGAGTCGCCGGCCGGCCGGCGTCGCGATCAGCACCGCGAACCGCGTGTCCGGCGACCAGGCCTCGGCAAGGGCGGCCGTCAGCAGTGCGCGGCCGGCGCCGCGGCGCTGGTGCCGGCGCGGCGTCATCATCGACCAGACGCCGATGACGCCTTCGCCGCGGAGCAGCCAGACCGTGCTGATCGGCTCGTCGCCGTCCCACGCCAGCCACAGGTCGAGCACGTCTCGGGGCGTGCGGGCGAGCGTGCGCTCGAGCATGTCGCGGTCGACCTCGTGCGCCTCCGCCGAGATCGCGATGCCGCGGTCGACCTCCTCCTCGGCGGCGCGGCGAATGCGAAACGGGCCGGCCGTCGGCGCCGGCGGCCGCGTGCAGACCATCAGCGGCTCACGCTCCTGCGCCGTCGAGAACCCCAGCTGCTCGAGCCGCGTGGTCGTGGCGGGGTCGGCCAGCTGCGAGCGGAAGACCACCGCGGGCAGGTCGGGCCCGAGCGCGCCGACCACCTCGTCGGCCGCCGCCTCGCCCGCCCCCGGCGTGAGCGCACACATGTTCAGCTCGGCGGACTGCTCGCCCGACACCATCGCGAACCAGCCGTCACCGCGCAGGGCCGATCCCGCCGGGCCGATCGTCATGCGCCCCAGCGCGAAGTACGCGTTCCACGCAGCGTGCGGGGTGGCGATCGTCAGCGGTAACAGTACGAGTCCGACGACGCGTCGCCGCCCTGCAGCCGGATCTGGTGAACGCGCAGGCCGCGGAACTCCTCGCCGTGCGGGAAGAATCGCTCGTCGATGCTCAGCCCGCCGTCGGGGTCGGCGTCGAGCTTCGCCATCCAGGCGCCCACCCCGTCCGGGTAGAACTGGTCGTCCCACGCCCCGTACAGCGAGTTCGTGAAGTACACGCGCCGGCCGTCGCGGCTGACCTCGACCATCTGCGGCCCGCCGGAGAGCGGCATGTCGGGCGCGGCCGGGTGCGCGGTGCGGTCGACGATCCCGCCGAGCCGCACGGATCCGGTCTGCGTCGGGTTCGCCGGGTCCGACACGTCGAACTGCTTCATCTCGCCGGTGCCCCAGCAGGACACGTACAGGAACCTGTCGTCGACCGAGAGGTCGATGTCGGTGATGATCGGCGGCACCGCAGAGAAGGGCTTGAGCGCAGGCGGCAGCCGGTCCGGGTCCGCGGGCTCGGCGGGGATCGTGATGACCTTCTCGGCCTTCCACTCGCCGCCGTCGCGGAACCAGCGCCACACCGACCCGGACAGGTCTTCGGTGGAGATCACGACGCCGACGAAGCCCCACGTCGCCTCCGGGTCGTGGGACGGGCGGACCTCGAGCGCCATCTGGTGCTGGGCACCCAGATCGACGCGCTGGACGTGCTTCCCGGCGGCGAGGTCCCAGAAGTGGATGGCGTGGCCGTACTTCCCGCCCAAGAGCAGCTCCGGCACGATCCCGTCCTCGATCATCGAAGGGCTGCCCCACTCGCTGGAGATCAGCACGTTCTGGTTGAGGTGCCACCAGGCGTCGTAGTGGAAGTGCTGCGGCCCGCGGTTGGTCTCCCAGGCGCGCACGACGTCGAACGTCTCGTGGTCGAGCAGCGCGATCCCGCTGGGCCCGTCGTCGTCGCCCTCCGCGCCGCCGATGCAGGTGAGGAAGACCCCGTCCGGCCCGCAGTGGAGGGTGTGGGGGCGGGAGTAGCCGGCCTTGGCCGACAGCGCGCCGCTGTCGATGGTCTTCACCAACGTGGGCCGGCGGGGATCCGGCAGCCGAAGTGGTGCAGCTCGTTCCCGAGCCCGGGATAGCTGTCGGAGGCCGGGTTCACGTCGACGACGGTCATCGCGTCGTTCTTCTGCGCGCCGCGGTCAAAGGCCACGACGTATGCGAGCTCTTCGGCAGGAGCGGCCGCGGCGTCGGCAGCCGTCCGATAGAAGGTGGGATCGATGGTCGCCATGCGAGAACCTCCCTCATCTGGGCCCGGCCGCCGTATCCCTGGACGTGTCATCACGTTTTCGCGGACGGCCCGATCATACGACCTCGACGCGCCGCCCGGCACGCCAGTGTCGAACGTGCGGCGAGCTGCTTGACAACCCGCAGCTTGGACCGGCCGATCCGGTTCGGGTCAACGCCGAAGTAGGATCGCAGGGTGTCGGCAGTGGTCACGCCATCGATGACCGTGACCCGGCGCGGGCTTCTCGAGCTGGCGGCGGCCGGTGGGCTCGCCGTCGGACTGGGGCTGCGGAGCCCGCAGTGGGCGGCGGCCGGCTCACCCGCCCGCGACCCGGTGATCATCGGAAGCTGGGGCGGCCTCGTGATTCCGGCCACCGGCGCCTACTTCGGCGCCGACGACACGACCCGCGGCTTCACGACGGCGAACGGGATCGAGACCCAGCTCGGGCGGCGGATGGGGTTCCGGAACCGGCGCTACGGTTGGCTCGCGAAGTGCCCGAGCGCGGCGGCGATTGCGGACTCCAAGCTGAGCGCGCCCGGCGTCGTGCCGATGATGTCCTTCGGATCGCCGAGCACGTTTCCCGTCAAGTCCTCGGGCTGGTCCGGCAGGGGCGACCTGACCACGACCTCCTACGGGCAGGGCATCGATCGGATCACCAACGGCGAGTTCGACTCGTACTGGCAGTCGGTCGCGATCGGGTTGAAGACCCTCGGGGTCCCGGTGCTCTTCCGGCTCTGGCAGGAGCCAAACGGCCCTCACAACCCCTACTACGGTGCGTGGCAGGGTGGCCTTGGAACGGGTGGCGAGGCGGCCTTCGCCGCGGCCTGGAGGCACATCTGGACGGTGTTCAACGTCGAGAGGGCGACGCTGGCGGCGGGTGGCAACTGCATCTGGGTGTTCTGCGCCCAGCAGACCACCGGGCCGTCGAAGACCGGCGGCCCGTGGCAGCCGTACTGGCCAGGGGCCGGCGTCGTCGACTGGAGCGGTATGGATCTCTACCGTGAGACGTTCCCGTTCGAGGCCGTCAACCCGCCGGTCTACGGCAGCTTCTACCAGTGGGCGGTCGACCACCGAAAGCCGTTCATGATCTGCGAGAGCGGGTTCCAGCAGGGGAAGGTTGTGACCGACTCGTCGGGCAGGTATGACAAGGACGGCTCGGTCACCGGCAACAGCCTGATCACCGCCACCTGCACGGCGGTGAAGCAGTATCCGCAATGCGTTGCGTACGGCATCTGGAACAACGGGCGCGGGAATCTGGCCGACTTCGTCGACACGAGCGCCTCGTCGCTCACGGAGTACCGCGCGTTTGCGAGCGACCCATGGTTCACCCTCACGCGCTCGTGAGCCAGCTCGGCCTTCCTCGGTGTGCGGATACGCGCCGGCCCTCGGCTGGCCGGAAGATGGATGAGGACTTCGTCGTCTTGGTCGTCAGAGCACGTCGGCAGGAATCGATGGCTACGAAGCGACACATGCAACCGTTGATCAGCGTCAGGCAGATCGCCGAAGTCGGACCTCGCCGGTGCGGGCGTTGCGTACAGCGCACTGCCGGCTATGAGGTCTCGATCGGTCTGTACGTCAGGCTGATCTGCGAACCCTGTCTCGTCGAGACGCTTCTCGACGCCTTCCCGATCCTCGCCGAGGAGGACGAAGCGGCGTGAGCGGGTGCGGTGCGTGAGCGTCCTCCTGTCGTGATCTCCTGCCTGGCGTGCCATCCACATCTACCGGCCGCACGCATGATTCCCGCCGCGCCGGTCGTGCTGCGGTACGGGCGAGGGATCCTCCCGATGCGTGTGAACATGCCAGCGGGTTGAATTGGACGAGCGGATGAGCAGTGCCGGCACAGCAGCGCAGGGGACGATCGGGCGTCTGTGGCAGGACGCCTTCCGGGCCGGGTCGGCGCGGCCGGCCTTCCTCGCGCAGCGAGAGGGTGGATGGTCGCCGGTTTCATGGGACGAGGCAGGCCGACAGGTGGACGCGCTCGCGGCGGGCTTGGCTGCGACCGGCATCGACCGCGGTGACCGGGTGGCGCTGCTGGCGCGAACACGGCTGGAATGGACGCTGGTCGACATGGCCGTCTCGTCCATTGGGGCGGTGCTCGTGCCGATCTATCCGACGGCGTCGGCCGACGAGGTGAACCACATCGTCAGCCACTGCAGGGTGTCGCTGTTGGTGGCCGAGACGGCTCGCCAGCTGCGGCGGGCGGCGCCGCCGGACGGGCCGACGACGGTCGTGATCGAGGCCGAGGGCGAGGGATCATTGGCCGACCTTGCGGCGCGCGGCCGCCGGCTGCTCTCCCGCGAGCCCGATGCTGTCTCCCAGCGGCGCGATCGGGTCGAGGCCGGCGACGTGCTCACCTACCTCTACACGTCCGGCACGACCGGGCTACCCAAGGCCTGCGTGCTCACGCACCGCAACTTCACGGCCATGACGGAGTCGGTGGTGGCGATGGACGGACTGGTGCAGCCGGGCGATTCGGTGCTGCTGTTCCTGCCGCTGGCCCACAACTTCGCGCGGCTGATGCAGCTGGTGGCGATCCACCAGGGTGTGCCGCTGGCGTTTTGCCGCGACTTCATCGGAGTCCCTGCGGCGCTTCAGGCGTTGCGGCCGACGTTGCTTCCCGCGGTGCCGCGCTTCTATGAACGCGTGGCCTCACAGGTGCAGGCCGAGATCGACGCCGGCTCGCCCTTTCGTTCGGCGCTGGCCGGGCGCGCCCTCGCGACGGGGCAGCGAGCGGCCGCGCTGCGGCGAGCGGGACGGCGTCCAGGGCCGCTGTTGCGCGCGCAGTTGGCGCTGGCCGATCGGGTCGTCTGGTCGCGCGTGCGCGATCGCTTCGGGGGTCAACTGCGGTTCGGCGTGTCGGGCGGCGCTGCACTGCCGCCGGCGGTGGCCGAGCTTTTCGACGTGATCGGGATCGCGGTGCTGGAGGGCTACGGCCTGTCCGAGGCGACCTGCGCCTCGCACTTCAACCGGCCCGGCCGACAGCGTCTTGGAACGGTCGGCCCGCCGCTGCCGGGCGTCGGCTGTCGGCTGGCCGGCGACGGCGAGATCCTGCTCGCCGGCGAGACGGTGTTCGCGGGCTACCTGGACGATGCAGAGGCGACCGCGGCCGTGCTTGGCGACGACGGCTGGCTGCGCACGGGCGACATCGGCGAGGTCGATGCGGACGGCTACCTGCGCATCATCGACCGCAAGAAGGACCTGATCGTAACCTCCGGCGGTAAGAACATCTCGCCCCAAAAGCTCGAGCAGGCGCTGGCAGCCGAGCCGCTGGTGTCACAAGCGCTCGTGGTCGGCGACGGCCGGCCGTATCTAGTCGCCCTGATCGCCCCCGACCTGGCCGAGGTGCAACGGCTCGACCTCGACCGCAAGCAGCTGGAACTGCGGATCGCCGAGTCGGTCAAGCGCCTCAACGGCGAGGTTGGCAAGGCGGAGCGGATTGCGCGGCACCGCGTGCTCGATCGCGAGTTCTCACAAGATGCGGGCGAGATCACGGCCACCCTCAAGCTGCGGCGGCGCAGTTGCGCCGAGCGCTTCGCTTCGGAGATCGATCAGCTCTACGCCGACCGGTTGGCCGGCGCGTAGCCTCGATCCGAGGGATCTCCCCGACGCCATCGTTCCCAGCCGCCCATAGGTTGGGCACATGGACACCACCACACAGCACTCAGCAGATGCGTCCGTTGACTGGATGGCGCGGATGCGCGCCGCCGCCATCGGCGCCATCGCCCTGGCCGTGATCGTAGCCTCGATGGTTGCCTGGGCTGCCATCCTCAACTGGAGCTGGGCGGCTCATCCGTAAGCCCGGCTCTGGGGAGGCTGGCGAAATTGGCGTGATCGATCCATGCGCCCGGCACGATTCGAACGTGCGGCCTCTGCCTCCGCAGGGCAGCGCTCTATCCCCTGAGCTACGGGCGCGGGACTGGGGAGTCTACCGGGTCTCGCCTGGGGCGCCGTCCGCAGGCTCCGAGCCCGCGGCCTCGGCCCGTTCCGCGCAGCCGGGGCAGACGACGTCGTCGCTCTCGCCGGCCTCCGCGGCGTGGAGCTGCCAGCCCGGCGGGGGCGCTCCGGCCTCGTCTCCGTGCCGGGTCACGGTGGCGCCGCACCTGCAGCGGTAGACGGCGCAGAGGTACGGATAGGGTGCATCGATCAGGTCGTACGTGACACCCATACGCCGTATGGTCGCACGCACGGGCGACGAGGCGCAACCTCCGCGCCGCGGCCTGATCCTCGTCGCGACGATCATCGGGTCGTCGATCACGTTCGTCGACGGCACCGTCGTCAACATCGCGCTCCCCACGATCGGGCGCGAGCTCGACGCCGGCCTCTCGGCCCAGCAGTGGGTGACGCTCTCGTATTCGCTCGCGGTCGCGTCGCTCTACATCGTGTCGGGCGCGCTCGGCGACCGGTACGGGCGCTGGTTGCTCTTCGTGATCGGCGTCGCCGGGTTCGCCGCGGCGTCGGCGGTGGCGGGCGTCGCGCCCAACGTCGAGCTTCTCATCGCCGGGCGCGTCCTCCAGGGCGTCGCCGGCGCGCTCCTCACGACGAATAGCCTTGCGCTCCTGCGTGCGACCTACGGCGAGGACAGCGGGCGCGCGGTCGGCCAGTGGACGGCGTGGAGCGGGATCGGCTCGATGATCGGGCCGCCGCTCGGCGGCCTGCTGGTGCAGGTCGCGTCGTGGCGGTGGATCTTCTTCCTCAACCTCCCGTTCGCGGCGCTGGCGCTCGTGATGGCGTTCGCCGGGCGATCCGTGGAGGACAGGCCGGCCGAGCCGCGGCCGCTCCAGCTCCCCGGTGCGGTGGCCATCGCGGTCACCTTCGGCGGCCTCACCTACGGCCTGATCGACGGCGCCCGGGCCGGCTTCGGCTCGGTGTGGCCGTGGTTCGCGCTGTCGTTCGTCGGCCTCGTGGCGCTGATCGTGAGCGAGCGGCGAGCGGCCGATCCGCTCCTGCCGCGGGAGCTCCTCCGCGCGCGGGTCTTCGTCGTCGCCAACCTCTACACGTTCCTCGTCTACGCGGCGCTCGGCGCCTCGACCTTCTACCTGGCCCTCTACCTCCAGTCCCAGGCCGTCGGCTACACGCCCGCACGCGCGTCGCTCATCTTCCTGCCGATCAGCATGGTGATGTTCTTCCTCGCCGCCCGCTTCGGCCGGCTGGCCGACCGCGACGGGCCGCGCCGCTACCTGACGATCGCGCCGCTCGTGATGGCCGCCGGGTTCGTGCTTCTGACATTCGTCCGCAGCACGAATCCGCTCGCGCCGCTCCCGGGGGTGCTCGTGCTGGCGCTCGGCCTGGCGATGCTCGTCGCGCCGATCACGGCGACCGCCCTCAAGGCCGCCCCCGACCGCTTCGCGGGGCTCGCCGCCGGCGTGAACACGACCGTCTCGCGCCTCGGCGGCCTGATCGCCACGCCGATCCTCGGCGTCGTCATCACGCTCGTGTTCGCCGCCGACGCCCAGCACTCGAGACCTCAACCCGTTCGCGACGCACGGCCTCTCGCAGGACGATGTCGATGCCACCGTGACGGCGTTCCGGGCAGGGATGGCGGTGGCCGTCGGCCTCTGCATCGCGGGCTCGCTGCTCGCGCTTCGCGGCCTACAGGTCGCGCCGAATGAACGCCGCGCCGGCGAGGGCGACGACGAGCGCGGTGTAGCCCAGGACCCAGGGGGCGAGTAGCGGGCCGGCGGGCTGGGCGCCGCCAAGCGGGCCCAGGTGGACGATCACGCCGGTGATGCCGCTCGTCTCGCCGGTGAGCGCGTGGAGCGCCGCCTGGTAGAGCGCCTCGAAGGGGAGCGCCCAGCTCGTGATCGTCCCGATCGAGCTCAGCGTGTCGGAGTGGATGGCGTCGCCGATCTGGCCCAGCAGGCCGCCGACGAGCCCGGCGCCGAACAGCATGAGGACGGCGATGCCGTTTGCGATGGTCGAGAGGTACACCGATCCCGCGAGCGAGATGGCGGTCACGATGACCGCGGCGGCCGCGAGCTCGATCGCCGGCAGGACAGACCTCGTCGGGCCACCAGCCGCCCGCAAGCCCGGTGATGACGACCGCCGCCGCGTAGACCGCCGCCGCGTAGGCCGCCGACACCGCGGCGGCCGCGCCGAAGCGGGCGGCGAGGAACGCGATCCGTCCCGGCGGCCGCACGACCATCGGCTGGAGCAGGCCCTGCTCGGCGTCGCCGCGCAGCACGTTGAACGTGAGGAAGACGGCGACGACCGTGCTGAGGAAGAGGGTCGCGAACATCGCGAGGCCGAGCAGCGTCGCCCCCGCGAGGACGGTGACGTCGACGTTGTCGCCCGGCGCCGGCTTCCCCAGATGATTGAACGCCGTGACGGTGCCGAGCGTGTAGAGGGCGAGGAAGAGCGCGGTCAGGACGACGATCACGCCGAACACCCTCCGGCGGGTGCACTCGCGCACGGTCGCGATCGGCGATGACGCCGAAGCCCGTCATTCGGACCCCGCCCTCGACCGCCTCGAGGTAGGCCTCTTCGAGCGTCGAGCGGATGACCCGAACGCCGTAGACGCGCTCGCCGTCGGCCACCAGCCGGGCGACCAGGTCGGGCACCTCGTCGCGGCCGATGTCGTAGCGCCGCTCGCCGGCGTCGGTCTCGACCGAGACGCCGCTCGCGTGGGTCAGCTCGTCGGGCCGCCCCTGGGCCACGACCTTGCCGCGCGTGATGATGACGACCCGGTCGCAGACGAGCTCGACCTCGCTCAGGAGGTGCGAGTTCAAGAGCACCGAGACGCCGCGGGAGCGGAGCTCCTCGAGGAGCGCGCGCACCGTGCGCCGGCCGGCGGGTCGAGCGCGCTCGTCGGCTCGTCGAGGACGAGGAACCGGGGCGCGCCGATCATCGCCTGGGCGATCCCGAGCCGCTGCTGCATGCCCTTCGACATCTGGTCGACCTTGCGCTCGCCGACGTCGGCCAGGCCGACGAGCTCGAGCAGCCGGCCGCGCTCCGCCGGGCCGCCGTCCGGAGCCGACGAGGCCCTGGTGCAGGCGCATCACCTCGTCGGCCCGCAGCCACCCGGGGAAGCGGAAGAGCTCGGCCAGGTAGCCGAGCGCCCGCCGGGCGTCGCGCGAGCCCGCGGGCGCCCCGAACACCGCCGCCCGTCCGCCGCTCGGGCGGACCAGCCCGCAGCCGATCTTGACGAGCGTCGACTTGCCGGCGCCGTTGGGGCCGAGCAGCCCGACCAACTCGCCCTCGCCCACCTGAAGGCTCACTCCGTCGAGCGCGCGGACCCTGCCGTACCGCTTCTCGAGCCCCTCAGCGGCGAATGCGTCCGGCACGGGGCGAGAGTGTACCGACGGGCGCCGCGGCCTCCTCCTCCACCGCCATGAGCCGGGCCGCGACCGCCGACACGAGCACGATGGCGCCCGCGACGGCGAATGCCGCCCGCGACGACGCCGCGCTCGCAACCGCTCCGCCGACGGCTGCACCCAGGGCCGTCATCACGCCTCCGACCGACATGAGGAGCGCCAGGATCCCGGCCCGTTCCTCCGGGTCGGTCGCGCGCTGGACCGTCGAGCGGTTGTAGACCACCGCGAGCCCGTTCGCGATCCCGCCCACGATGAAGAGCAGGATGACGAGCGCGACCGTGGGGCTGACGCCGGCGGCGAGGACGCTGGCGCCGACGACGGTCAGCACCAGCGCGTAGTGGCGGCCCAGCCACTCGCCCAGCCGTCCGGCGAGGAGGCTGCCGAACGTCTGGCCCGCCGACGCCGCGGCGATCGTGAGGCCGGTGAGGGCGGCGCCCGCGGCGAGCGGGCCGAGCAGCAGCGGCACCTCGATCGAGTTCACGATCCCCATGGCGGCGAGCACGGGCATCCAGGCCACGGCGACCTGCCGCAGGGGGAGGTTGCGCCGGATCGTGCGCGCGCTCCGGCGCAGGCGCCGGAGAGGCGTGCGGGCGCGCGATCGCGGGCATCGGGGCTGCCAGCGAGCCGCACGACGCCAGGAGCGCCGCCGACATCACGAACGAGACGGCGTTCGCCCCCAGCACGACCCCCGCGCCTGTGATCGCAACGACCGCGCCGGCGCCGGCTTGGCCGATGGCGGTCATCGCCGTATCGACCGCGGCGAGCGTGCCGTTGGCCGCGTCGAGCCGGTCCTCGGCGGCCACCGCCGGGACGACCGCGATCGAGATCGGCCGGAAGATCCCCGCCGCGGCGCCGGCCACCGTCGCCAGCGCGACGACGACGATCGGGGTGTGGACGCCGGCCACGACGGCGAAGACCGCGGCGCTCGCGAGATCGGACGCGACGAGCGCCCGCCGGGGCTGGAGCCGGTTCAGGCGGTCGGCGAGGAGGACGCCGATCGCGACCGGCGGCAGGAACTCCGCGGCGAACACCGCCGACACCCAGGCGGGTTGCCGGTGTCCTGGTACGTCCGGACCGCGAGCGCGATCGCCGCCGCGTAGGTGCCGAGCACGCTGACGGCGGTGGCGAGGACGAACCGGCGGAATTCGGCCTCACGGGCCGGCTCGCGGGCGGCGTCCCGCGTGTCGCCGGTGCGAGGCATGCGTCACCTATATCACGGGGGTCAGACCCCGCATCGGCGGTCGTGACGCCGGCGTGACGCTTTCGATGCGGGGTCTGACCCCGCCCCGGGGCGCGGCGGTTGGGGGCGCCGTCCGCGGGCGGCGCCCCCAGGCTCCGGCCGCTACGAGTCCGCGAACACCTGCGGATAGATGGCGGTGGGCGTGCCGACGCCCGTGACGTCGTCCCAGCCCTTCTTCGTTCGGAGGCTCGTGTCCTGATCGAACGAGCGGGCGCTGTAGACGATGCCGTCGTTCGGGTTCACGCCGTTCACGTAATCCGAGCGGATGTTCCCGCCGCCGCGGTGGAGGACGTCCCTGAACGCCCCCGGCACGTCACGGGCCAGCGCGTAGATGGTCGGGTTGGCGAACCCGAGCCGGCTCCCGGCCGCCTCGGCCGCGAGCGCCTGCACGCCGGCGAAGAGCGGCGAGGACAGGCTCGTCCCGCCGATCCGGTACTCGCCGTAGCGAACGCCGTTCGGGAACGTCTGCGTCTCGCCGACCAGCATGCCGGTCGTCGGGTCGCCGTCGAGCGCGACGTCAGGGACCGCCCGCCCGGGGGCCGCCTCGTGGACGACGCCGTTCTGGTAGGCGGGCCGGTTGAACAGGGTCGAGAACCCGCCGCCGGAGCCGTAGAGGAACGGCGGCGTGAACGAGGGAACCCAGCCCTTGCCGTTGGCCGACAGGTCGTACTTCTGGGTGCCCCATCCGGTCTGCCAGAGCAGCTCGCCGCCGGCGCCGATCGCGGTGCTCGTGCCGCCGACCGCGGTCACCCACGGATCGCTGGCCGGGTAGTCGGTCTGGACGCGGCCGCTCGCCAGGAACTCGTCGCCGTCGTCGCCCGACGAGAACATGAACCCGATGCCCTGCATCGCGCCCTGCTTGAAGATCTGCTCGTACGCCACCGCGAGGCCGCTCGTCGTGTCCTGGTCGAGCCCGCCCCACGAGTTGGTGACGATGGAGGCCTTGTTCTGGTCGACGATCCGCGACAGCGACTCGAGGAAGTCGGTGTCGGTGCACGAGCGGGCGGCATAGAAGATGACGTGCGCCGCCGGTGCGATCGCGTGCACCGCCTCGACGTCGAGCGTCTCCTCCCCGTACCAGCCGTTGCCGCCGCACAGGCCGACGTTGCGGAACGCCTTCGCCGGCAGCGACTCGGTGTAGCCGGCCTGGGTGAAGGCGGGATCGCCGTGCCGGGTCGCGTACTTGTTGGCGTCGACGCGCATGGTCGGCGCCGCGAACGCGTCGGTGATCGCGACCGTCGCGCCCTTCCCGGTGAGGCCCGAGTCGGCCACGCCGTAGGCGCTTCGGAACTCGAGCGGCGTGTAGCCGCAGTGCGCGTACGGCCGGAACGAGCCGCGGAACTTCGGAAGCGGCGTCGTGAAGTCGGCCTGATGGTCGGCCAGCACCTGGCCGTAGAAGAGCGAGCAGGGCCGCCCGTTCACGAAGCCGTCGGGCGGGGGCAGTGCCGGTTGCCGGATGTGCTGTGCCGTGTCGAGGCCGGTCACGCCGAGGACGGCCGGCTTCAAGCCCTTCGGCACGCGGGCGTCGCTGACGGGCGCGCGCACGACGTGGGCGCCGCGCTGGAACATCGCGAGCTGCACGCGGAACGCCCGCTGCGCGGAGGCCGCCGTGCCGGTCGCCGTGACATATCGGCTGCTCGGGCCGAGGCCCGTCACGCGCATCCCGGCGCCGCGGAGCCACGACTCGACCGAGGCGATCGTCGCGGCGCTCGGGCCGAACCGGGCCCGGTACTGCGCCGGCGTGAGGAAGTGCCGGTAGCTCGGGCTCCCGGGGGTCGAGACGGCGCGGATGGCCGCGTTGAGCGCGGCGGTACCGCCTCGCGGGGCGAGGTAGACGCGGACCGCGAGCCGCTGCGACGCCGGGGCCGCGCGAAGCGCGCGGGCGCCGGCCGCCCACGACGGCGCGCTCTGCGCCAGGCGAGCGGTCGCCGGAGCGGCGCTCCGCGCAAGGCCGGTCGATCCCGACACCGTCACGGCCGCCAGGCACACCACGCCGGCGACCCCAGCCCTTATCGACCTGCCATACCGCATATGCACCCTCCCAGGAGCGTCACAGGTTGGGGCGAGTCTAGGCTAGCCGAAATCGATCTGAAGGTCGTCGAGCGTGCCGTGGAAGAAGTCGGTCTGGTCCCAGCCGATGGTGAGCTCATTCGCCCTTCTTCACGGTGCCGACGTTGCCGGCCCGCATCGGGTAGGTGATGCCGTCGACGGTGAGCGTCACGCCGGCCGACGTCTTCTTGCAGACCACGTGGTGCCACAGGCCGTCGGTGAGCGTCGGGCCGTCCTGGAAGTCGATCTTGCCCGCGGAGCCGGTGAACGCGCACCGGGCCTGCTCCTTCTTCTTCTGGAGGTAGATCTCGATCTTGTAGCCGCCCTTCTTCACCATGTCCCAGTCGAAGTCGCCGTTTCCGGCGTGGAAGGTCGAGTGGAAGTAGAGCGAGAGCGTGATGTTCTGGGCGCCCGGGATGAGGCTGTTCGACGCGGGCACCGTGATGCGCGAGGACGTGCCGTCGAAGCCGTAGGCGCGGTCGAGAGGGTTGATCGGTGGGTTGCCCGGAACGAACGTGAACCCGTCAAGGTTCTGCGTCACGTTCTGCGACGTGCCGTTGTTCCCGAATCCCGACGAGTCGGTCACCGTGTTGCCGCTCGTCTCGTCGAACGTCCAGTGGCCGACCGTCGTCGCCGAAGCGGCCGCCGGCGTCGCCAGGGCGGCGGCCAGGGCCACGGCCGTCAGCATGGGCATAGCACGTCTCATCCGACTCCCCCTGTTCGGACCATCATTCGCAGAACTTCCAGATGATGGTACCGATTTGCAAGAACGTGTCAAGCTGTAGCGGCCCGTTCCTACCGGGCGAGGCTGTCCACGATCCCCACGAGCGCACAGACGCCGACGGTCGTGACGACACCGATCCGGAACCGCCACACCCCGAGGAACGCGACCGCCGCCAACGGCGTGAGGACCGGGTCCGGCCGGCCGTCGACGATCAGCGCGTGGCGCGCGACGAAGACGGCGAGCGCCGCGATCACGCCGACCACCGCGATGGTGATGCCGTTCAGCGAGCTTGCGAACGAGCCGCTCGCGCGGATCCGATCGATGACGGGCGCACCGGCAATGATGAAGACGAAGCTCGGGACGAACGTGGCGAGCGTCGCGACTGTCGCGCCGGCAAGACCCCATGCCAGGCCGCCCTCGACGTGGTAGCCGGCGAGGAAGCCGACGAACGTGTTCACCATGATCAGCGGGCCGGGCGTCGACTCGCCGAGCGCCAGCCCCGCGACCATGTCCTTGGACGAGAGCCAGCCGTAGTGGTTCACGGCCTGGCCGGCGACGAACGGCAGCACCGCGTACGCGCCGCCGAACGTGATGAGCGCGGCCACCGTGAAGAATCCGGCCAGGTCGCCGAGGACGCCGCCGGCCAGGATCAGCGCCGCGACGGGGACGAGCCAGATCACCAGGCCGCGGGCGAGGGGACGCCACGAGAGCCGCGTCTCATCGGGCGAGTCGGCGTCCTCCCCGTCGCCGTGTCCGCCGGGCGTCCCGAAGAGGCCGGGCGTGAATCGGGCGGCGGCGTAGCCGATCAGCGCCGCAACGGCGATGACGACGGGAAACGGCGCCCCGGCGACGATCGCTGCGAACGCGAGGCCGGCCAGCGCAAGGGCGGCGACTGTGTGGATGACGCGGCCCCCGACGCGGATGACGGCGGCGAGGACGAGCGCCACGACCGCCGCGCCGAGGCCCTGCACGGCGCCGTCGACCACTGCCACGTCCCCGTACTCGACGTACACCGCGCTCATCGCGCAGAGCACGACGAACGACGGCAGCACGAAGAGGCCCCCCGAGGTGATCGCGCCGCGGACGCCGTAGAGCGAGTACCCGATGTACGACGCGAGCTGCTGCGCCTCCGGGCCGGGAAGCGCCATGCAGAAGTTGAGCGCGTGCAGAAACCGGCGCTCGCTGATCCACCGGCGCCGCTCGACGAGCTCCTCGTGCATGATCGCGATCTGGCCGGCCGGCCCGCCGAAGCTGATGAAGCCGAGCTTGAGCCAGAAGCGGAACGCCTCCCGCTCGCTGGGTCGGACGGGCCGCCGCCGCAGCGTCGGCTCCGGGATACTCGGACATCGCGCGGATTGTCCACGAAATCGGTGGACTTCGGCGCGCTATCTAGGCGGACGGCCTCGTGGCGACGAACACGTACTCGCGGCTCTCGTCCGTGAACGGCTCACCGGCGAACCCGCCGTGCAGCGACTCGACCTCGAGGCCGGCCACGTCGACGAGCCCGAGCCACTCGTTCTTGGTCGCCCACCACAGCGAGCTCGTGCCGCCGTCGTCGAGCGTGATGTCGATGCGGTTGTCGCCAACGGCGTAGCGGACGGTGTGGGGGACGGGCTCGTCCGCGTGGGTGCCGTCGTGCTGGGCTGCGTAGGAATGGTCGAAGGCGAATGCGTTCCACGCGAACCGGCCGCCCGGCCGGAGCGACGCGGCGACGCGCTCGAACGTACGCCGGCGGTCGGCCCAGGTCGGGAGGTGCAGGAGCGCGCGGAAGGGGCAGTAGATGAGCGCGGCCGGCTGTGAGAGCGCGAGGTCGCGCATGTCGCCCTCGCGCAGGTCGAGCTCGACGCCCGCCTCGGCCGCCCGGGACCTCGCCTGCTCCAGCATCGCCGGCGAGGTGTCGATCCCGATGACCTTCCGGCCGGTCGCCTGCGCGACCGGAGTGGCGACGCGGCCGTTCCCGACCGCCAGCTCGACGAGCGGGCCGTCCGCAGCACGGGCAAGCTCGACGTAGAAGGCGACGTCGGCCGTCATGTGGGCGGCCCACTCGTCGTAGCGGTGCGAGAAGGCCTCGTCCCAGCTCGGTGGTGTTCGACTCATGGGGCCCTGCCGCCTTCAACTCACCGTATCAGGCGGAGGGCAGACGCCTCAAGAGCCCGGGGTGCTCCCCCGGGCGTCGTCGACCTCGGCGACGAGTGCCGCTGCGGCATCGGCGGAGACAGCATGTCGCGCGATCCTCTCGTACCCGGCGAGGCCGCGCTCCAGCTGCTCTACGACACGATCTTCGGCAATGGCGATGATGGCCGATGAGCCGGGCGGAAGGCTCTCGCCGAGCTCCTTGAGATCTTCGTCCTTGAAGCCCTTGTCGCGGATCTTTCCCCAAATGCCGCCGGCTCCCCCGCCGACGACGGCGCCGGCGATGATGCTGGGCGGGAAGATCAACCCGACGATGCCACCCGCGATGGCCCCGCGCTTGGCCCACTTCTTGCCACTCGGGTCGGCTGTCTCGTCGTACTTCACCTTGCCGTCGGCGGTGTGGACGATCACGGCGGCGTCGATCAGATCGATCGCACCAGCGCGCTCCGCCGACTCGAAGTCCTTGAGCGACGCGGCGGCCCCGTGCTCGCCGTTGAACGCTGCGATGAAAAGCTCAACTGTGGTGGTGGTCATGATCCCTCGCTTTCGGATCTGTGCGGTCGGCGGCATGGGCGACTCGCCGATCTCGGCAGCGCCAGTCTCGCTGCTGTCTGCGGCCGCGGCTTAACCCCATCCGGGCGAAGACGCTGTTTGGGACGCGCGTGGGAGTTCTGGGAGCGGAGGGGGAGGGATTCGAACCCTCGATGGACGTAAACCGCCCATAACGGTTTTCGAGACCGCCGCATTCAACCACTCTGCCACCCCTCCGGGGGCGGGCGAATAGTAGTCGAGGGCCTGGGTGATCAAGACCCGGCGACTGCTCGCCAGACGACTCCGGCCGTGCCTCGGCCTCCGGCGGATCGAGCTCGCCCTGTAACGGCGGACAGCGGTGCCACGTTCTTCCAGTGCCGGCCCGGCTGGTCTCCCCCTCGCGGAGGGCGGCGGCCGGGTCGGCGCTCGCCCATGGATGGCCGCCGGAAGCGGCGCGCTGTTCGGAGCAGGACAACCCAGGGCGCGCGGCTGGACCTGGCACGCCCCAGGCCGTTACCGGATCACGCTATCGGTAAGCGTTCTTCGTACCCAGGGAGTACTCCAAGTATTCACCTCCCGCGGGCGCGCGATCCGGCGCCGAGCCGAATTGGAGAATGAGTGGAGTCGGAGCGAGCTTGCCCCGAACCGCGGGACTACGCTTCCCAAGGACGAGCGGTGAGGACGGGTCAAGGCGGCCCGGCTCGTCGGGATGGAGGTTGGTAATCGTGGGCGAGCACTCCAGCTGTGTCGATGACGGGGCGACACATGACTGGGAGGCCGATCTCGCCAGTCGATTGGCGAACGGCCTCGCGTTCTGGATCTGGTACCTGCCGGCCGACATGATTCGCCACCGGCGCCGGCAACGAAGAGGCGTGGTGGGGGACTCAGACGGGCTGTCAAGAGAGACCGGGGCCGAGATCGCAATCGGCGCAGCCGCCGGCACGGACTGACTACCGGCACGACCGGATCTCATCGAGCTCGCGGAGCGGACCGTTGTGCTCCGCTACGATCGTCCACGGTGTGGACGCTCTGCCGGGACACCGTCCGGGCGGAGCCGGCGAGGTGGCCAGGCTGCGGACGCGGATCCTCTGCATGCACCCTCGAGCCGTTCGGCTGTGAGCCTGCACGTGCAGCGGATGCCCGAGCCAGAGAGTCCGGCGACGATCCGTGACCGAGGCGCGGCCGGAGCCGTTCTGCTCACCGTCGCGGCGCTGGCGGTCGGGTTGGCCGAGCTCTACAGCGAGGTGGTCTCCGCGGAGGCGCAGACTCGAAGTCGAGTGGGCCACGCAAAAATGGGAACGATGGCCGAAGACACGCTGGCGGGTGTGTTGGGTTCGAAGTCGTCGGGAACGGAGTTGAGTCCGACCGCCGCCGGAGGCCGTGCGGGATCACAAGCGCCCGCCGGAACCAGCGCCCGAAGACTACGACTCGGCGCGGGTCTGGTCCGGGGCGCCCGGGTGGCTCCGTTCTTGAAAAGGAACTCACAAACGATCAGGATGCGCACAGGAAAGGATCAGAGGGCAGTGCCATCATCTCCAGCAAACGATGCTCCATGGCGGCTGATCGTCGAGGTGGAGTTCGGTCATAACGTCTTCGTCCACTCGTTCACGAACTTGTACGGCTGCACGGTCGGGGACGATACGCGGATCGGACCGTTCGTCGAGATCCAGCGCGGCGTCGCGATCGGCCCGAGGTGCAAGGTCCAGAGCCATACGTTCATCTGCACCGGGGTCATTATTGAGGACGAGGTGTTCGTCGGGCACGGCGTGATGTTCATCAACGACCGGCTTCCTAGGGCGGCCACCTCCGTCGGGGACATGAAGTCGGAGGCGGACTGGGAGCTCCAGCGTACGACGGTCGAGCGGGGTGCCTCGATCGGCTCGGGGGCGGTGGTGCTCGGCGGTGTGCGGGTCGGCTCGGGTGCTCTGGTCGGCGCGGGTGCGGTCGTCACACGGGACGTCGCCGCCGGAGGCATCGTTAGCGGAAACCCCGCACGCGAGCACCCCGAGTCTCGTCGGGAGGTTTGAGGGCCCGCGAAAGGGGCGACGGCGCCCCGAGATCCGCTGGACGTGCGGGTTCAGCGGAGGACCTCTGAATCAGCGACGCGCTGTGGAGGTGACAATGATGACGTCGAGCCTCATTCGGCGATGCTCTGGCCGGCGGTCAACTGCCGGCGCATGTACGCGGCCAAGGCGAGGACGCCCACCAGGGGCACGGTCGAATCGGGCGGCGTGAGATAGATGGCCACGTTCGAACTGGCCGCCACGGCGGCCAGCGACACGACGACTCCAGCTCCCAGCCAACCGTCCTCCTCGTCCCCTCGAGCCCGGCACCAGCGCACACCAGTGAGGATGCCGAACGCCAGCATAGTGAGCAGCGCGATCAGGCCCGCGATGCCCGCCCGCGTCCAGATCCACAGGTACTGCTCGTGCATAAATGTGCGTGGCGTCGTGACGACGAAGCCGTTGTCATACCTCTGTAGCACAGCGCCGTATGTCGGTCCCCAACCCAATCCCGCGATCGGATGGGCCCGAATCCGCTGCATTGCGATCCCGTTTTCGTAGTAGCGATCGTTCAGGGTCTGTGTGCGCAGCGCGGAGTAGTTCGTGATACTGGCGAACCGGGACGCGACCGGGTTCGACCCGATTGCAGATCCCTGAGCGAGTAGCACAACCGCGGAAAGCGTAAGCGCAAGAGCGGTGGCCATCACGACCACGCGATGCCGCCGCTTGGCCACAAGCGCCGCGACTGAGAGCCCGAAAACCAGGCCAAGCACCATGTTCCGGTTGAGGCTGAGGATGACGCCCGTCAATGAAACAAGTGCGATGCACCAGACAACTGCCCGACGCTGCTTTGGCCCCCACAGCATGCGCGCAAGGGCGAACGCCGCCACGATGTAGACCGTCGTCAATCCCGGCGGGCGCACGCGGAGGAACCCTGTCCCGTCCGATGTGAGGGACGACTTGAGATCGGACGAGGCGATCAGGAACATCTGCGTCGATGGACCGACGACCACCTGGATCGCCTGGAGGACGACGACGAGGATCACGCCGACGCAGACCAGCCTAAAGACGAGGCCGTAACCCCTGGCGAAGGCGGCCAGCGCCGGCCAGAACGCGGCGTAGAAGAGCATGTAGCGAGCATCGAAAAGCGCGGCGTGAAGGCTTGCGCCGTTCTCCACACCGACCGCGACGCCACCCAGTACCGCCGTCAGGAACGCCGCCATCGCAACGCTCTCCCGACGCGGCGCGAGTTCAATCACCTGTCGCCGCACATCGCGCGCCAGCATTGGCAGGCAAGCGAGCGAGGTCCAGAGGAGCACCTCCGCCGGCACGAACTGCAATGAGGAGATTCCGATCTCCGGGAGGGCCAGCATGTCGACCGCTGTCCCGACGCTCCACAGAATCCCGACGTAACCGGCGACGGGGATCCGTGCGACGAAGAGCGCGATGAGAACCCCAATCGGCAGGATCGCGAACTTCGTTTGCCCCCTGGCGACGGCGGCTCCCAAGGCGAGCCCGCCGGTGAGCGCCACCGTCGGCCACAGCAACGTGGACGGTGGTATGCGCGTTGCTCCGATCCTCGATCGGAGCTCGCCGTGCCGTCGGGCGATGTCCGCCTGCACAGTCCCCCACGCTGCTCACCGGCCCGGCAAGTGCCCCGACTGGGCCGATCGATTTTGCCGTGACGATGATGATCTTCCCCGACGCCGCACTGGGTAATCACGAACGCCTTCCGCCGTCCGTCTCGGCGCTTCGGCCGAAACCAGCGGAGTGGGCCGCCTCGACCAGCCTGGAGCACCGGCGCGCGGGCACCTCTCGAGCTGCGAACCGTCTCGCGACGAGCGGGCCGCTTCGAAGTCACCCCACTTCGAGGTCAGGCTACCCGAGGACTCTCGTGCACAAGCTAGCCCCTACGTAGCATTCTGCGGCCGCGAGAGGCGAGATCGAGCATGGTCGCCGCGAATCGTGTCGAGGGGGCCAACGTACCAGACGCGTGTCTTTCAACGAGGGAGGCGAGGCGATTGCTCATCTCAAGGTAGTTGTCGATATAGGCTCCCGGCGCAGGGCTCACCTTTTCGCCAAGCTCCCAGTCTATCGGGACATCAGGCAGATCGAGAAAGTCGAATATCTCACGGAATCCGTGCGCCTTGCTCGCCACGAGCTCTTCGAAGACCACTACGTGGGCGGCTGGCGCGCACTGGAGTCTTGCCAAAGTCTCGAGGGCGTTCGTTGTGTAGCGATCGAACAGGAGCGGACGGATGTGCACCTGAGCGACCGGTAGCCGATCGGGATGGCGCCAAGAATGCCAAGCGCCGCTGCGACGAGCCCGCAGCAACGAGGCGTACTGTGCTACAAGGTCACGTCGGAGGACAACGATCATCTTCACCCCGGGGATCGTGCGCGTCGCGGAGGTGACCACGAGCTCGGCTTCTTTGGGCGAGCTAACGCAACACTTTACGCCAAAGGCTCGGGTCGCGGCAGAGGCGGCGATCGATGTGACCGCGTCGAAGAGAGCCACATGGCCAGCGCGGCGCTCCTCGGGAGTTTCGTGACCGAAGGTGAACGTCGAGAGCCCTCGATCCCAGAAGGGAGAAACACAAAGCTCGTCGTTGAGGGCGGAAGCATCGGGGTGACCGGCAACAGCCTTGTGGATGAGGGTTGTACCGCTACGCGGCATCCCGACGATGACATAGCGGGTTCTGGAGGCGCTCTCGGAGACGCCCGATTGGCGAACACGCAGTGAGTCTCGATCCATACGGAGCCGGATTAGCGGGTCGTCTCAAGGATAGCTCCCGTGGTGGTCGGGCACCTTGGAGAGGGACTCGTCGCTGTCCGGCCCGGGATCCCCGTGATGACGCCTGCTATCATAGCCTCGGCCTCAGAATGGGCCGGGCCGCGATCTAAGACGAACCAGGTACGAGAAGTGCACGCGCGTCGGTGGTTCAGACACGGATCTGTTGTGGTGGCGCTCTTGGCGGGAGCTGCGGCCGGCGGGGGATGGCTCGCCACGAACGGCGGCGAGGCGTCCCTGTCGCCCGCGGCGCCGCGGGTGGGGATCACTGCAACGCAGCGTCCGGTAGCCGATGCGTTCTTCCGGCCTGTGTACGCCTCCTACGGCGGCACCCCGCTCACGCCCGCGCAGGAGGGCGCCCGTTACCGCATCAGAATCTTAATCCGGCTGACGCGGCCGTAATTCCTGCGTTGAAGGCAGGAAACCCCGACCTGAAGGTCCTGACACTCATCGACATGATGAGCACCGACCCCAACGATCCGGCTGGGACCTCAAACTGGGTCGGGTATACCGATGCCAGCGCAAATCATCCTGATTGGTTTCTGACCGATCCCGATGGCAACAGGCTGAGGTTCCAGCACTTCCCACAGGCGCTAGTGATGGATGTCGGCAACCCGGAGTACCAGCAGGCCGGACTGGCGAATGTGATCGCCCAACTCAAGGCGGGTGGGTTTGACGGCGTCCTCTTGGATGACGCCAACGCCTCCTTACGTTGGGTGATTGCGGGCGGCTCGGCTGAGTGCGCGAAGTATCCAACCGATCAGCTCTGGCAGGCGGCGGTTTACTCGTTTCTGAGCAATGCCGGCCCGGCCCTGCGGAAGGCCGGGCTCCTTATGTTCGCAAACATCGGCGGGTCAACAACCACGCCGGGCCGCATTTGGGAGAAGTGGAACGGGCCGCTCGACGGAGCCATGGAGGAGTCATTCACCAACGGTGGCGCCGGCCGAGACTCCATTCGGAACGGCGAATGGCTACCGAAGCTCAGGCATGCCGTCTGGTCTGAGGCGCATCAAAAGATGAGCCTGGACCACGCGAGGACGCGCACCCGCGGTGGCGCACGATACGGGCTCGCCACGATGCTTCTGGCAGCTAACGGGGACAACAGTTTCTACGCCTCGGCACACTACGCAACTGAGGTCTGGTGGCCCGAGTACACGACGGCAAGGTCCCTCGGGCGTCCCCTTGGCGCCTACCGCGTGCTCGAGAACGGCGTGTACCGGAGACGTTTCGCTCACGGGGTCGTTCTGGTGAACCCCCACGCCCATCCGGCAAGCCGTGTTCAGCTCGGCGGGCTGTACTCTGGGTCGGGTTTCCACAACGTAATGAGCGTCGTGCTGCGCGCGAGGAGCGGCGTTGTGCTTCGAAAATCATGATCCGCGGAGCACCTCGCGGTACACCTCGAGGCTGAGCTGTGCCGTATGATCCCATGAGAAGCGCGCGCGTGCGTGCTCGATGACCGCTGCCCTCACGTCCGCATCGTGGTCAAGATTGCGGAGGATCGCTGCGGCGAGCGCGGGCGGGTCCCCCGCTCTCGCGACGAACCGGGGATCATACGCGAGTTCGCGAAGGGCCCCGACGTCTGTGACGACTACCGGAACGCCGGCGGCGATTGCAAGAGCGCCCACACCGCTCTGACTGGCCTGGGTGTACGGGAGTGCGACGAGAGATGCTTCGGACAAAAGCGGCCGAACCTCAGATTCGCGGATGTATCGGGCGATGAGTGTCACACGGGGATGCTCCGGTACCAGCTCGGCGGCCGGGCCCGAGCCGGCCACGATCAGCCGGACGTCCGGACGTTCCCGCCAGATCGAGTGCATTGCTTTAACGAGGACATCAACGCCTTTGTACTGTTCGAGTCGCCCGAAGAGGAGAACGGTTGGTGTCGTGGGGGCGCTGAGCGGCTGGCCCAGCGGCCATGTACCGTGCGGAATGACGGCAATTCGCGCCCCTCCCACGGTCGCCGCGAGCTCATCCGCAAGCGACTCGGCATGCACGACGATGCGCTGCGCGCGGCGGAGCCATTGGTTGGTGACCCACGCGTCGAGGCGGGTGAAGGCTCGCGCGCCAAGATGCTCCACCGGATCATGGACGGTGAAGACGGTTCGAAAGCCATGGGTAACGGCCAGCAGGCGCGGGTCGTGGTTTTCGTGGACGTGAACGATGTGTGGCTGCCAAACGCGCAGCTGTCGTCGAACCTTGAGCATGGCCGGTGCGGCAGAGGGGGAGCGAATTCGTCCGGGAAGGAGAAATTGGCGTACCCCGTCGTCGTGGAGTTCCTCGAGGACTCCGCGCCGCTCGTCCATCGATCCGCCGAACTCGAGAGCGTGTGCCCGGACCAGCATCGCAACGTCTTGACCTGTGTGAGCAAGCGATCGTGCCTGTTGGGCACCGTACTTGAAGAGGAAATCGCAAACGATCAAGATACGCATCAGCTATCACGCGATCCGAGTGGCGTGTCGCCGAAGAATGTAGCATGAGTTACCATCGGGAATCGCACGGCCCCGGTCCCGGTGCCGACGATGTTTGGATCGTGACTTCGCGGGGAACGAAGCTGGCGACTGCGAACGGACACATCCACGTGAACGGTTGGGGGAGAGAGGGAGTCGCCCTCGGAAAGCGACTGGGCGGATGCGGTGAACGTGGTATGAACACGACCACGCACGTCGAGGCAGAAATCGAGGCGATTCTCGAGGCTCGCACGGGACGCGCGTGTGCGTTCATGCCGTCCGGCCGGTTTGCCCTTCACCTCGCGTTCCGCCTTCTGCTGTCGCCTGGAGATCGCATTTTGATGTCGCCCCTTGAGGACGACACGGTCTTTTTTGGCGCGCTGGCGGCCGGACTTCGCCCCGTTATGGCCCCGGTGTCGACGGCCGATGGGAATCTGCGGCTGGAAGCTGTGGAGCCAAGCACCTGGTCAGGCCTCGATGCCGTGCTGACGGCCAATATCTACGGGCTTCCCGATCGTGTGGCCGAGCTGCGGCAGCGGTGCGATGAGCTCCGGATTCCGTTGATCGAGGATGCTGCCCATGCCCTCGAGACAGAGGTGGAAGGACATCCAATCGGCACCTTCGGCGCGGCGTCCGTCTTCAGTCTGTCGAAACACCTCCCCGGACGCGGTGGGGTTCTGTCGCTCGACGCCCCGGCCGCCGCGGCCGCCGCATCTCCGCTGCGGACCACGCTCATTGCGGAGAAGTCTGTGAGGCGCCGAGCGGCCGACACAGCAAAATCAGGGGTGAGAGGCGTGCTCGAGGCGGCTCGCCTGATGGCGGCGGTGCAGCGAGCTCGGCGGAGCATTCGCCGGCGAAGCTTGGGTGAGTGGCGAGTACCCCTGAGGGCATCGCGATTGAGGGGGGCGGTGTCGGCTGAACACGGACTCGAGGCCTTTGACGAGTGGATGAACACCGCGTACCCCGATTACCGCATGGGACAGCGATCCAGCGGGTTGAAGAGAACGTTGGCGGCGCTGCGCGACGTTGAACGGGATCGGGAAGAACGACTCGCTGGCGTGGTCCGCCTTCGGGAGCTCGACGCGGTCGCGCCGGGGGCCCAGGCCGGGCCCCCACAGCCGCTACTGCGGGTTCCCCTCCTGATTGAGAACAGGGATTCAGTCGCGAACGACCTGCACCGGCGAGGAATCAACGTCTACTTCGTGTACGCGCCACCGTTGGATGAATACGCGGGTCCGGAGTTCGTCGAGCCGTCGTCAGCACCTGACGCTGCGTCGTGGTGGTCAAGGCACGTGCTCCCTGTCGATCCCCACGACGCAACGCAGGTGGTGAACCTGGTCAGGAGTAAGCACATTCGCCTCACCGCGGCCGCTCCGCCGTGCGCGTAGTGCCCTCCGCCGTGTCGTAGTCGGGCCGTTAGATGCGGTCTATGAAGCGCCGTCGGATCCCCAGCGAGTGCCCCCTCAGTGCGGTTGCCGCTGCCAGGACGAGGCGGGCGTCGACGCCGCGCGCCACGGCACTCGTCTCTAGCCCCAGATCGGTGTTTGCGAAACGCGCCTTGTACCCCTCGCCGCCTCGGAGGAGATGGTATTCCGGAATGCCGTCGGTCATGGCCTCGCGCACGGCGTGGGACAGAAGAACGAAGCCGAGCGGATACTTCGCAAGTGTTGGGTCCCTCCCGCCCTGGTACGCCATCTCAACACCACCGACACGAAAGCCATAGTACGCGGCAACCGGCTTGCGGTCGATCTCTAAGAACCACAACCGCAGCCAACCTCGTCGTAGCGCACATGCCGCGATATCGCGGTGAAGCCCTGCGGCGAGCAGGAAGGGCGTAGTTGCGCCGTCCCAGCGTCGGCGATGGAGATCAAACAGCGTGTCCAGATCCTGGTCGAGGGTCAGGGGATCGGACGTGAGCCGATATGAAACGGTTCCCAACTCAGCCAACTTGCGGGGGAACCGGCGGACCTGCTGGCGGAAGTTCGAGCCGCGGCCCTGAAGGAAGTCGTCCCACGAGGCATGCTCGACGCGCAGGAGCGGACTGGCATCCGTGTAGAGGGTACGTGCCCCGATGAGTCCGCCGAACTCCTGTTGGCCAGCAACGAGCTCGGCCAGCAGTATGAAACGACGGAGGGGAATCGCATCAAATACTCGTTCGATAGCCTCAGCGGCACGTCGATCGGTGGGTGGCCGCGAGATTGGACCGAGGCGGTCGCTGACACCGTGCCCGATGAAACGAAGAATCGGCAGCCCACGTTTCCGCCATATGTATAGAGGCACAATCGCGACGATCTCGGAGTCGTGCCTGACAAGCCCGATCAGCGGTTCGCGTGCGCCACCGTACCTCCGCCACCAGGCGCAGAGCCATTCAGGGGTTGCGAAGATGTTGCCGGCTCCCACGGCGAGCTGAGTCCATTCGGTGCGTGGCACGGCGTCGAGCGACGTGGCGTACTCAACGTCCACGGCGCTACGAGGGACGAGGAGCGCGCATCATAAGGTGGACGCGTATCCGCTTGCGAGCCATCGCCGTCCGGTTGGAGTTGCCCCTCAAAGCATGCCGAACCAACCGTGCAGCGTCGATGCCCACTTGCGTCGCTCGAAGCGCAAAGCCTGCGACCCGCCCAAAGTGCTTCTGCGCGTACCGGTGCTGGCTCTCGAGAAGAAGAAGCGACGGCTGAACGGCGACACCCGGTGAGCTGGCCCCTGAGGCGTGCACAGCCTCGACCGTCGGGAGGAACATCGTACGCCAGCCACGCTGCGTGGCTCGGACGAGCCAATCGGTCTCCTCGTAGTAGACGAAGAAACGCTCATCAAACGGCCCCACGTCGCCCAGCGCTGCGCGTCGGAGAAAGAGACATGCTCCGGTCGCAGCGTCGACGCGTCGAGGCGACGCATAGTCCCAATCTGTCATCCGGTATCGCCGTGGCCACTTCCATCCAGGGAAACGGGCGGCGAGCGCCAGGTCCTGGGCAACGAAATCCATGAGCCGCGGCGTCTGAAAGCAGCTTGGTGAAATGGCCCCGCTTGTGTCGCGCAGTCGCGTAACCACGGCAGCGACATCCGGCTCGCCGAACGCTTCCAAAACGTCGGCATAGCGACCCGTGATCCGCAGGACGTCGGGGTTGAGGAGAAGTACCGTGTCGGCACTCCCGATCGCTACCCCTTGGTTCACCGCGGCGGCGTAGCCGCGGTTCGTCGAATTGGTGATGATGGTGGCGTTACGTTCCGTCGCGCGAGCAACGTCCGCGGCGCCGTCTCCCGGGGAATTGTCGACCATGATCACTCTCGTCGCCTCCCCACCGAACTCGCGTGCAAGCGCAATGGCCCTACGAATCCACCGCTCGCTGTGAAAGTTCACGATGACGACATCCAAGCCCCTCATCACCGCTGCACCGCCGGCTTTCACGCCTGAACCGCCTCGGGAGGCCGCCAGTGCGTACGGGCGCGGCGGACAGCCGCGGCCAGTAGCGCGACAGAGTCGCGCGCGAACACGAGGACGAGTGCCAAGTAGACCGCGCCGCCGAAGAGTGCCCCAACGATCGCCCCGCCAAGGCCGCCGCCGAGCGAGATCTCAAGCATCCGCGCCGAGAGGGCAGTCGGAACAGCAAAGCACGCGGGGAGCAGGCACACCGGAAAGAGACGAGCACCCAACCGTGATTTGACCGTCCGCGAAAAGATGAGGGCCTCGGTCAGGGATGCCACCAGCCACCCGATTCCGATGGCCGCGGGGCCGACCGTGCGAATCAAGGCGAGCGCGATGACCAGCCACACGGCTCCATTCGCCGCCGTGGCGCGTAGCGGAGTCCTGGCGTCATTTGTCGCGTAGAGATATCCGGAGCACGCGACGGAGATGGGGCCGCTGAAGATGAGGCCCACGCTCGCCCATGTGATGATCTCAGCCGCCGGAGCCCACTTTCCGCCAAACACGGCCGGAATGAGCTCGTCAGCGACGCCGGCCAAAGGCGCGAGAACCGCAACCGCCAGGAGGCTGGTCATGGCGGCGAGATTTTCGACGGTCACCCGGAGCTCTGATCCTGCCCGGTTGAGCCGGGACATGGCAGGATAGGAGACGCGAAGAAGCGCGGAGAAGACGAGGAACGGAACCTGCATCACCCGCGCGGCGAGGGACCAGATCCCCAATACGGAAAGGCCGGCGACTGCCGCGATCCCCAGGTTGAGGCCCTCGTCACGGATGAGTGCGACAACTCCGCGGGCCTGATAGCGGGCGCCGAACCCGAGTAGCGATCGCAGCCGTCCGAAGTTGAGCCGGGCTCCGATCCACCCGGCGGGGGACAGGCGGGTGAGCACGACGGTGGCGACCACGCTTCGGACCACCACTCCGGACGCCAGGCCCCACACTCCGAACCCGACGAGGACGGCCGGGATCGCCCAGAGATAGTACGTCAGCGACTCGACGAACTCGGCTATCACCAACGGCCGATAGAGCAGGCGCCGCTCAAGCAGGACGGTCGACGACGCACGGGCTGCCACGAACGGCAGCGACAACGCCATCATGGCGGCAACCAGTCCGACGTGGCCGATGATGACGCCTGCGACGATCGTGATCGCAGCGAGGGCAGTGCTGGTGATCAACTGGAGCCCCAGCAACGCGCGCAGATCGTCGATGCTGGGAGCGTCGGTTCGGCGGATGAGGGCCACGCCCAAGCCGCCGTCGGAGAGGAAGCCCGCCACCGTAACGAGCGTTGCACCGAACGCCACTGCACCGAAGTCGTCCGGAACGAGAAGGCGAGCGAGGATGACGTTGCCGGCGAAGGCAAGCGTCTGTGTCGTCGCCGCTCGGACGCCGATGAGCACTGCGCCGGCAGTGGCGCGTCCCTTGACCTCGTGCGGTGCGAGATGACCCTCGCCCGAGTCGACCACCCGCGGTGCCTCCCGTGCGGATCCGCGCCCCGTCCGCGGTCTCATTCCGCCCACTCCTCGTCGGTGTAGAACCGGGAAGCGACGTCCTCGACCGACGCCCGCAGGAGTGCAATCTCGCGAGAGTCCATTCGTCGACGCCAGCTCCGAGCGATCCGTCTGCTGTCTCGCATTACGGCGTGTGTTACGCCGCGAGGGGCGTCGATCGGATTCTCGGGCGACGTGGAGCGCCGGACCATGTTCGCGATGGCGCCTGACAAGATGATTCCGGTGTGTCTACAGATCGCATGGAAGCCGTTCGAGGGATCGGCCGCGAGATCCTCGTGGCGAAGGAACATCCATCGCGGCCGTTCCCTGCGGTAACGGTCGACTGTGGCATAGATCGACTTCCAGATCAGTGCCGCCTCGGTGATCGGGTCGGGTGGGCGTCGCGCCGCGGCTTCGATCTCGTCGGCGAACGGCGCGAGGTCGGTCGACATCAACGACGGCTGGGACAGGAAGTTCGTGAAATCGAACCTCCAGTCGAGCCGGGAGAGGCTCGCGGCGAACGCAGCGGGGTGGCGTACGAGCACGAGGACGTCCATCGCGAACGTCTCCGCCAACCACTCAGCGGAGAAGACGGCGATCGGATCCTTCAGTAGGGGCCGGCAATTGCGCGTCCGCGATTCCCGAAAGGCATGAGCCACGTGTGCCGCTTGTAAACATGCGCTTGGAGATCGAATCGTCGCGGCGGCAGCGTCGTGCCAGCCGAACTCCCAGGAGAGCATCTTGGAGAGGTACGTGTGATACCGGGGATTGGCACCGGTCTCGATCCGCATGAACCAGTAAGGAAACCGGATCCCACACAACTTCTGGTGGAAATGGTCAGGGTTGAACAACTCGGGGAGATATGCAGTCGCTTCGTCGGCCGCCAGGGTGTTCGCGACCCATGTCGTGCCCGATCGATGCGCCCCGGTGACGAGCAGTGGCCGGCCTCGGAGGGGGGTCGCTGCATGCGAGGGCAAGGGCGGTCCGGCCGTCACCAGTCCCGAGATCTTCCCCTCGCTGTCGCGTCTACCGGATATGGGAACGTTCCTCACTCCTTCGCCGCGGTTCCAACATGCCCGGCGGGCCGTCGTCCGGAACATCGCCGGTCGTCCGGGCCGCTGTACCCGAACCAGATGGGGTCCTGAGGGCACGTGGCCCGCAGCCGGAGCGCGCTTGACGTAGCAGAGAGGTTGCGGGCGTCCGTGGCGCTTTGCGACCCCGTCGGGGGTCCTCTATGATCCGGTCGGTCCCGGCGCTGAGGGAGCCGGGTGCGACAACCGAAGCGGCACCCGGAGCGAAGGGAGGCGGCATGCAGCAGACTCGTGTTGTCGAGATCGATGCGGACGCGTTCGCAGACGCGTTCGCGCACCGGTCGGTCGCGATCCGGCACCATCTCACGGACCATCCGTTGTTCACGATCGACGCGATCGCGGATCTCGCCGATCGCCTGCCGTCCGAATCCGTGCGGCGCGAGCGCGGCGATCTCCCGCTCGCGAACTACGGCAGCTACGTCGACGTCGGCGAGGGCCCGCCGTCGCAGACCGTCAAGGACGTCGAGCAAAACGGCGTCAGGATCTCGCTGCGTGACATCCACCAGGCGCCCGAATACGCCGAGCTCATCAACGAATGCCTCGACCAGGTCGATGCGCTGGTCGCCGACCGGGAGGGGGGCATGACGCAGCGGGCCGGCTATCTGTTCATCACCGCCCCGGCCTCGACGACGCCGATGCACTTCGACGTCGAGCACAGCTTCCTGCTCCAGGTCAAGGGCGTGAAGCATGTGTACGTCGCCGCCTTCGAGGACGATCCAGCCGTGCTTCAGCGCGAGTTCGACCGCTACGTGGACGGTCGC
Source organism: uncultured Actinomycetes bacterium (assembly GCA_963821535.1). Lineage (GTDB taxonomy): Bacteria > Actinomycetota > Thermoleophilia > Gaiellales > JAICJC01 > JAICJC01. The sequence goes on from CAWGEC010000004.1 coordinate 96,499, forward strand.
GAGTGCGACTTCGCGGCCATGCAGGCGGTCGCCGAGGAGTTCGTCCTCGAGCCGGGCGTCGGCGTGTACCTGCCGTCGTACGTGCCGCACTGGGTGGACACGGAGGCGGGCATCTCCATCTCGTTCTCGATCCCGTTTCACACGAGGTACGTTGAGCGGGCGGAGGCCGTCTCGCGGATCAACAAGCGGATGCGGCGGATGCATCTGTCCCCACGGCCGGCCGGCGCATCGGAGCCCGTCGACAAGACGAAGGAGGCGGTCATCCGATCCTGGCTCAAGCTGCAGGAGGCGCGCAAGAAGCTCCCGACGTAACAGCGCGTGGCCCATCAGCGCAGCGGCGCCAGGCGCCGCACATGGCGGTAGGCGTCGAGGCACTCGTATCCGGAGTCGAATGTGTAGGTGTGAGTGGCCTCGATGCCGGGCATCCAATCAGCATCGATCCGGCCCACGGGCGTCTCCCGGTACTCCGTCGTCGACAGCACGTCGACGCGGTGCAGCACGACCGCCTCGCCGTACCGGCGGGAACAGTCCTGGCCCGGCCGGATCAGCGCCCCGGCGCGCTGGAAGAGCCGCCCTGCCGGCCTCGCGCCGGCGGCATCCCTTGTGATCGGGTTCGCCGGGTGGGGCCGCCACTCTCCGTCCAGTGTCCGCGACCAGTACAGCCGGAGCTCGCCGCCGTCGCCGGCCCGGTCTGCGACGTTGGCGAAGAGCCACAAGAGGCCATCCTCGACATGGAGCGTCGCGTCGAAGGCGGTGACGCCCTCGATCAGCACCCGATCCAGCTCCCAGCGGTCGGGAAAGTCGACCGCGCGGTACAGCTCGATCCGGCCCGTGTCGCCCGTCTCCGGAAGCATGTAGGCCGTTCCGTCGAGAAGGAAGACGAACGGGTAGGACAGGTGGTGGTCACGCTGGAGGACCGGACGCGGCCGCGACCATGTACCGTCGGGCTGCGGTTCCAAGACTGAGATCACCCCTCGGCCGTCGGCCACGGAGTACTGCTCGACGAAGAGGTAATGGCGGTCGCCCATGTCCATCGGAAACGGGTCGGCCAGATAGCATCCTGGCGGGTTCGGCAGTGTACGCAGGCCGTCGCCGCCGTGCCCGTCGCGATCCTTCGCGCGCACCGCGACGAACCACTCGCCGCGGAGCCAGAGCTTGCGCCACTTGGCGGCGATCCCGCCCGTCGCCGTACGCAGGGCATGGGCCGTGATGACGCCGGGTGCCGGCGCGCGCCGCGCCTCCGAGGGCTCGTGATCCTCCAGGAGGGGCGACCCCCCGCGATGGATCGCCATGAGCGTGTCCATCAGGAGACGCGCCGAGGCCCATGCCGCCGCGTCCCGGGTGCGCGTCACTGAGAGCGGATCGGTCGGCGCGGAGGATCGGGCGAGCACCTGAGGATGGCGATCCCGCATCGCTACGACTTCCGTCGCGGTCCTCGGCCGGCGGGTGCACACGTCCCAGAACCGGCTCGGGTCAGGGCGGCGCCGGTCCACGTCGGCCGGCGCCATCGCCCACACGCCGTGCCGAGGTGCAGGCCCCGGCCACTGCGAACGGCCGGTGGGCACGAACGAGACGACGACGTCGAGGGGGCCTGGCGGTAGCCGGGTCCGCAAATGCGTCGGCGTCAGATCGGCGTCGCGCATCGAAGTCGCCGGGCCGAATACCCACTCGTCCATCCGCTCGTAGAGCCGGTATCCCAGCGGCGGCCGATCCGACCGGCGGTCCCTGGGCACCTCGACGATCGCCTCGACATCGCAGATCTCCATCGAGTCGATCCGCGCGATAGTCCACGCAATCCATTCGGGCACCGGCGGCGGCCCGACCATGACCGCAACCCTGAGCGGAGCCGGGTCGCTAGCCGCCATCGCCCCGACCGAAGAGGCGCTCGTAGCCGGCGACGAGGCGCAGCGCGCCGTTCCGCTCCCATCGCACCCGCTCGTCGAACCGCTCCCGTGCCGCGTCGCCGAGCACGCGCCGCCGCTCGGGCGCATCGAGCATGCCGCAGATGGCGTTGGCCAGTCCGTGAGCGGTCATGTCGGGCGCATAGGCGATGGTGTCCCCGGCCAGAGCCTGGGTCTGCGGCAGCCGGTGGGCGACGACAGGCGCTCCGGCCGACATGTACTCGACGATCTTGACGAAGGTCGCGAGCCGGTTGAACTCCGAGTCGATCTCGGGCGCCACGCACACGTCCGCGGCGCGCACGATCCCCGCAATCTGGTCGCGATCGGAGACGAATCCGAGCCATTCGAACGAACGGCCGACGCCCCGGGCGTCGGCCCGCCGCTTCACGGACTCGATCGCGGATCCCGAGCCGGCCACGACGACCTTGACTGGATGTCGGGTCCGGGTTGCTGCCACGGCGTCAACCAGATGGTCGACGTTGTCCTGCTCGCCGATCGTGCCGACGTAGGCGAGGAGGTGCGGGACGCCGTCCCGCCAGCTCAGATCCGCCGGCACCCGAGGCAGCGCCCAGCCGTTCGGGACAACCTCGGAGTCGGTTCGGAGCAGACGGTTGCGCACGGCCCGGGAGCGGTACTCCTCGTTCGCGAACACCACGAATCGCGCGGCGGTGAAGCTCCGGCGTTCCATCGCGCCCGCTGCGGCCATCAGCGGTGGGAAGAGGCGGGTGTGGCGGAACTTCTCGGCCAAGAGCACAGGAGCGGCGTCGTGCTGATCGAAGACGAAGCGCGGCGTCGAGCCCTGCAACAGCCTGAGGGCGCGCGGCGCCAGGAAGAGGTTGTCGGGCGGATTACCGGCGTGCACCACCGAGACCGGCGCGTGCCGGCTCGCCCGTCGCACGGCGAGGAGAGCCCTCGCCATCGCCTGGCTCTGCTCGCGGATCTGCCCGCCGACGCCGGTTCCGCCCACCGGCTGCGCGAAGAGCTCGAGTCTCACATCCGGACTGGTGACACGGCGCACGTCGGACCGCGACAGGCATCCTCCCACGAGCGTGACCTCGTACCCAGCTGCCGCCAGTGCTTCTGCCTCCCGCCGCGGCCGCAGGTCCATCTCGAGCGGCGCGTTCTGGCTCACGATCACGACGTGCGGCGGCCGCATCGCCGCTACGCCCCGCCGTTCACGGCCACGAGCCGGCGCCGGCCCGGCCGCTGCGAGACCTCGATGAGCAGCTCGGCGTAGGCGCGGAGCATCGTGTCGATCGAAAAGCGGCTCTGCTGGCGGAGACGGCCGGCTCGACCGAGACCCTCGGCGCGCGGCCGGTCACGTGCCAGAGCCACGAGGGCCTCCGCCATCCGGCCGGAACCGTCCGGGGTGACCAGCACTCCGGTCTCGCCGTCCACGACCATGTCCCGGACGCCGCCGACGTCCGTCGCGACGACCGGCCGCGCGACGGACATCGCCTCGAGCACGGACATCGGTGACGCCTCGACCGCGCTCGTCAGGCAGACGGCATCCGCCGCATGCATGATGTCGAGGGCGTCGGCGCGGTACCCGATGGCGCGGACAGCGCCGCCCGACCGGTCGGCGGCACGGCGGACGGACTGACGGTCAGATCCGTCCCCGACGGCGAGGCCGACGATCGAAGGCTCGACGGCATGCGCGGCGGCCACCTGCTCGACGAAGACTCCGGCCCGCTTCTCGGGCCGGAGTCCGGCGACAAGGACGGCGAGGAAGGCGCCTTCGTCGATGCCCAACTCGGCACGCACAGCTCGCCGGTCGCGAACGGCGGGATCGCGTGCGACGCCGTTGGGAATCACGCGGACGGCTTCTCGGCGATAGCCGTCCCGCACGAGGTGCTCCGTCTGGGTTCGGTCGACGGCGACGACGGCTGTCGCACGAGGCCGCACGGGAGCAAGCAGCAGGCGCTGGTGGCGCCGGTACCGCCGCAGCCCTTCGGGATCCGGGCCCAGGTGTTCGGTGACGACGTGGGCAGCCCTCTGCCGCAAGGCGAGGGCATGCCCGACCACATGTGCACTGACACCTCGAGTCACTACAGCGGACGACCCTCGTCCCGCCAGACGTGCGGCTCGGCAAAGCCCGACGAGATCGGTTCGACGACGAACGCCGGCACAGGCAACCCGCACGCCCAGCGACACCAATTCTTCGAAGTGCACGCCGCGGCCGTCGAGGGTGACCACCCTGACATCGAAGCCGAGCCCGTGCAGGCTCGGGATCAGAATCGACCACTGCCGCTCGGCGCCGCCGGCGCCGAGGTTGCCGCAGACGAACACGACTCTCGGTAACCCGCGGTTCGTCATCGCCGGGCCGCTTTCGCAATCCGACGCTGGTAGACGCCGATCACGCGTTCGGCGATCGGCCGGCGGCCGTACGCGTGCATCGCCTCGCGCAGGCGTGGGTCGCGGCCGGCGCACAACGCCTGCTCGACGGCCGCCGCCAGCGCGGCAGGATCCCGCGGCACGATCGCGCATCCGGGAAGGCCGGTGACGATGTCCGGCACGTCGCCGACTACGACGGAGACGATCGGCGTCTGGCAGGCGAGCGCTTCCTTCACCCCCACGGGCGCGCCCTCCCACAGGGACGTCATGACGGCGACGTCTGCCGCGTTCATGGCGAGCGCGACCCTCTCGCGGGAGAGCCCGTCGAGGCTGGCGGGGAACACCTCCGGGTTCTCGCGGCGCAGGAGCTCGATCACCGCGTCGAACACGTTGACCTGCTTCCTGACGAACTTCGTGGCGTCGCCGCGCGCCGCGAGAAGCAGGATGCAGCGACCGTCGGTTGGCCATCCCAGCGCGCGGCGGGCGTCCCCCCGTTCGACCGGAACGAACTGGTCGAGGTCGACCGCGCACGGGATGACCGGAGCGCCGCGGACGCCGAGGCTGTCGGCGATCACCGGTGCGACGGCGATGGGCTCGGTGCGGCGCGCGACGAGCCGCGACACGGCACGCTGCCACGGTATCCACGCGTCGCTTCCATGGAACGTCGTGACGACCGGTGTCCGCATCTGCGAGGCGGCGACCGCCCCGGTCAGGCCATAGTGCGCATGGACGATGTCGTACCGCCGGCGGCGCAGCTGCCCTCCGAGGTGACGTGCCGCCCCGAGATAGCGGCTGCGTCTGGGACGTCCGTCGAACGCGAGGACGTCGACCTCGACACCGAGCGCCCTGAGGTCGTCAACCTGGTCCCGTACGAAGCACCCGAACTCGGGCTCGGCCGGCGTCGGATACATGTTCGTGATCACGAGTACCCGCAAACCTGAGCCCCCGGCGCTGCCGGACGCCGCAACGCGCTCGCGGCGGGTCACGACAGCCGAGTTATCCGGCAACGGAGCTCACCGCGCTTTCCTCAGTGAGCGAGCGCTCCGCCGCCTCGATCATGCGCACGACCTCGAGCCCAAGCTCCGGCGACGAGCGGGGGCTCGAGCCGGAGCGCACTGCGGCACAGAAGTCCTCCATCTCGAGGGCGATCGGCTCGATCCCCTCGATGTGGGGGGAGACGATGTCGCCGGTGCGGTACTTCAGGTACTCGCCGAACGACTCGGGATTCCGCGGCACGACGCCCGAGTCGTAGAGACGCACGGGTTCATTGCTGCAGTCGTCGTATACGACCATCTTGTCCGACCCGACCACCGTCGTTCGCCGGAGCTTGCTCGGCGCGAGCCACGAGAGCTCCACGTGCGCGATCGTGCCGGACTCGAACTCGCAGTTGATGAACGCAACGTCGTCCTGGCGCGGCACGATGCAGGCCCGGCCCATGCTGAAGATCCGGGTGGGCGCCTGGCCGAGCCAGTAGAGCAGGATCGAGAAGTCGTGCGGCGCCAGGTCCCAGATCACGCTCACGTCCGATTGGTGCAGCCCGAGGTTCACCCGCGACATCGAGATGAAGTAGATCTCGCCGAGCTCGCCGGAGCGGATCAGGTCTCGGATGCGGATGACCGGCGGGCTGTACAGGAACGTGTGGCCAGGCATCAGCACGAGCCGCCGTTCGTACGCGGCGGGGATCAACGCCCGTGCATCGTCAGACGACGCCGCAAGGGGCTTTTCGACGTACACGTGCTTGCCGGCTTCCAGCGCGCGCATCGCCAGGTCGTAGTGGGTTCCAACGGGCGTGACGAGGGCGACCGCATCGAGGGTTTCGTCCTCCAGCATCTCGTCCAAGTGCCGCGTCTGGCGCACGGCCGGGTACCGCCGTCCGACGGACGCGAGCGCTTCTGGACGTAGGTCGCACATCCAGGCCGCCTCCGCTTCCGGGATGTCGTGGAGGTTGCGGACGAGGTTCGGCCCCCAGTAGCCGAGCCCGACCACACCGATGCGGACGGGGTCCGCGGCGGCACGAGGATCGCCGCGACCCACATCCGTCGTGACTCCGCCCCGGGCCACTAGACCGTGGCCCTCCTCTGGCGCAACACCTCCGCCGGCGTTCGGAGTAGCAAGGAGAAGTCGAGCCGAAGCGACCAGTCGCGCGCGTAGGCGACGTCCATCTCTAGGGCTTCAGCGAAGCTCGCGTGCCCCCGCGCCGTGACCTGCCACAGGCCCGTGATCCCGGCGGGAACTCGGAACCGCTCGAAATGGTGAGGCGCGAAGTGGTCGGTTTCGTACGAGAGACACGGCCGCGGGCCGACCAGCGACATCGTGCCTCGCAGCACGTTGATGAGCTGCGGCAGCTCGTCGAGGCTGGTGCGCCGCAGCCAGCGTCCGGTCGGCGTGACGGCGTCGCCACGATCCATCTTGTACAGCTCGCCCGCTCCGACCGCGGTCCCGTCGTTCATCGACTGCTGGACATAGGCTCGGTGAGGCGCCGGATCCGTGTCCGCCCGCATGGTGCGGAACTTGAGCATCGTGAACTCCCTCATGTGCTCTCCGAGGCGCGTCTGCCGGAACAGCACGGGTCCGGGCGTCTCGCGCGGAATACGCCACGCCGCCCAGAGGAACACCGGCGCCGCGAAGACGAGCCCGATACTGGCGAGGACGACGTCGACCGCTCGCTTGAGGCGAACGCTGACGGCGGAGCGGGTGCGCGGCATGATGCCGACGAGCGGGATGCCTTCGATGTCGGCCAGGCCCGACTGCGGCCCGATGACCTCGAACATCCGCGGCACGACGTCGACGCGGACGTTCAGGTCGAGCAGCGCGCGCGCCCGGCCGAGGATCTCATCGTCTCGGATCTGCGAGAACGCGACGATCACGCGGTCGACGGCGAGCGTCCGGACGATCGAGATGAGATTCTCGAACGGCCCAAGCACCGGCACATCACGGACGTCGGAGCGCCACCGCTTCGGAGGCGAGTCCACGAAGCCCACGAGCGTGATTCCGTATTCCGGGTGGCGAAGCACCTTGCGCGCGACGAGCTGTCCGACGTCTCCGGCGCCGAGGATGACGACGTTCTCGCGATGCAGGCGCCGATTCGTGGCAAGCCTCAGCCCGGCAGTGCGGCCGACCGCAACGAGGGCCAGCGTCACGATGCCTAGCTCTGCGAGGCTCTGCGCACGGGTGTCGACGCCGGCTTCCCGCGCGGCGACCACGATTACGCCGGCTGCGATCACGGCGAGTGAGCTTGCGCGCGCCCAATCGCGCACCCGCTCGGGTTCGCTCCTCCCTGCAACCGGCAGGTCGTCACGCATCGGCGGCCTTCACTCGCCGGTGCCCGTTGAGGCGATACTCGTGCGTCCGGGCGCCGTTCCAGCCGGTCGCGACCAGCCCGAGCGCCCGAGCCGGGCAGGCTTCAAGCACCCGGCGCGCCTCAGCGAGCGTCTCCCGGCGCACCGTGTTGACGTCCACCACAAGGAGCAGCGCGTCCGTCTGGGTGGCGATGGACATCGCATCTCCGACAGACAGGATCGGCGGCGAGTCGATCAGGAGGACGTCGGATCTCCGGTTGAGGGCGAAGAGCACGTTCGCGACGAACGCTGACGACAAAAGCTCGCCCGGATCGGGCGGGGCCGGGCCGACCGTCAGCACCTCGAGCTGCCCGCCATCCGCTGGCGCATCCGGGCGGACGTCGATCTTGTTCAGCGCATCCGCCAGCGTCATTTCGCCGGCGGCCACGCTGGTGATCCCCGGCCGCCCAGCCAGCCCGAACAGCGAGTCGATGTCGGGATGCCGGAGGTCGAGATCGACGAGCGCGACACGAAGCTGCGCACGCGCCAAGGTCACCGCCAGGTTTGCCACGGTCGTCGACTTCCCCTCGCCCTCACCTGTGCTCGTGACGACGATCGAGGACACACCATGCTGACGCTGGCTGTTGCTGAGATTCGTCTTGAGAATCCTGAACGCCTCGGCGCTTGCGCCGGCAGGCTCCGCGAGAGCCGCCAGGCGACCATTGGACGAGGCGGGCCCGGTGCGGCGCGGGATGCGGCCGAGCACCGGCAGCCCGAGCTGCTCTCGCAGATCGTCCTCTGAGCGCACGCGGGGGTCGAGCGCATCGCGGAGAAACGCCAGCGCCACCCCGAGCGCAAGACCAGCCAGCAGGCCCAGCGCGATGTTTCGCGTCGTGCGAGGCTGGACGACGGATGCGTTTCCGCCCTCGCCCACCGGGATGGCGCTCGATCCGGACGCCGCGAGGGCCTGCGAGGCCTTCGAGCTGGTGCATCGTGCTCGTCAGCTGCCGCGCGAGCGGCGAGTTGCCCTCGCCGAGAACCCCGAGGCGATCGAGCCGTCGCTGGACGTCGGTCAGCCCAGCCGTGATCGCTGACGTGTCGAGCTGGCGGCGGTAGACCGTGAACTCGCGCGCGTACGCGGTGGCCAGCTTCTGCGCCACGGCCGGGTCAGGATCGGTCACCGAGAACTCCAGGAGGTCGGCGGTGGGGTTTGCGCTGACGCTGGAAGCCGCCAGGAGCTCGCCCGCGCTCAACCCTTGGACACGCGCGGCGGCGACCGTCATGCGGGCGACCTGCCCGACCCGTGCCAGGGCGGCCTGCGTGGCGGCGTACCGGTCAGGCGGCGAGGACGGCGTCGAGGCCAGATTGAGCGCTGCGACCGTCGGATTCTGCTCGTTCACGAGCACGCTTGCAGACGCCTGATACAGACGCTGCTCGCTCCGCGAGACAGCGAACGCCGCCAGGGTGGCCGCCGTCACTGTGGCCACCACGACCCAGCGCTGTCGGGAGAGCAGGCTTAGCCACTCGCGGAACGGCGACTCATCTCGCGGGTGTTCTCGCACCAACCTTCCGCCGTTCGTAGGACCGACCTGGCACCTCGGGGAAGTGGGCTCCGCCCCTCCTGCGACGCCCTGAACGTCCAGCCCTCCCTTTGGGGCCGCGAACCATGCCTCACCGGGATATTCACCCCAAACCACGCCAATCTAAACACGCCTGTGTGGTTCGTCACATCGCCGGACCGGGAGTGGAGCGAGGCGACGGCGTTGACGCGGCCTGATCCTCCCGCTCGGTTACGCTTGCCGGCGTGGCCCACGCGGCACCTCCGACGGCTGACCTGAGCGACGAGCAGCGCGAGATCCAGGCGCTCGCGGCGGAGTTCGCGCGGTCCGAGATCCGGCCTGTCGCGGCCGAGGTCGACGAGCGCGACACGCACTGCCCGGTCGAGATCGTGCACCGGGCCGCGGAGGTGGGGCTCACCTCGTTCATGCTGCCCGAGGACGTCGGCGGCGGAGGAGTGACCGACGTCCTGACCGGCTGCATCGTCCAGGAGGAGCTGAACTGGGGCTGCGCCGGGATCGGGAACCTCGTGACGTCAGGCGGGTTCTTCGCCCGGCCGGTGGTGGAGGTCGGGACGCGCGCGCAGCAGGAGCGGTGGCTGGCGCCGCTCTGCTCGCAGACGCCGCCCCTGACGGCGCTGGCGTCGACCGAGCCGGGCGTCGGGTCCGACGCCGCCGCGATGACGACCGCAGCGGCGCGCACCGACGCCGGTTACCGCATGAACGGGCAGAAGTCGTGGATCTCGAACGGGGGCATCGCCGAGTACTACGTCGTGTTCGCGACCGTCGCCCCCGGGACCGGCTCGAAGGGCGTGACGGCGTTCGTCGTCGAGCGCGGCGACGCGGGCGTGTCGTTCGGCGAGCCGATGAAGAAGCTGGGCCAGCGCGCGATCCTCTCGACCGAGGTCTTCCTGCACGACGTCGATCTGCCCTCCGACCGACTGCTCGGCGAGGAGGGCAAGGGCTTCTACAGCCTCATGCACACGTTCGACGAGTCGCGCATCCATCTCGCGGCCGGCGCGGTGGGGATCGCACGGGCAGCGCTCGACTACAGCGTCGAGTACGCGGGCAGCCGAAACGCGTTCGGAAAGCCGATCGGCCGCCACCAGGCGGTGGGGTTCCGGCTGGCCGACATGGCGACGCGGATCGACGCGGCCCGTCTCCTCACCCACCGGGCGGCGCGGATGATGGACGCCGGCCAACACGTGCCGGCCGAGGCCGCGATGGCGAAGCTCTTCGCATCCGAGGCGGCGATGTGGTGCACGTGGGCCGCCGTGCAGAACCTGGGCGGGTGGGGCTACTCGCGCGAATACCCCGTCGAGAAGTGGATGCGCGACGCGAAGCTCGAGGAGATCGAGGAGGGCACGTCCGACATCCAGCGCCTCATCATCTCCCGCCGGCTGCTCGACGGCTCAAGCTAGACTCACCCGCATGCGATAGGTCCTCTCCCGATCGGTCCGTCCTTGTGCCCGCGGCCCGCCTTCGGCAGCGCGGCCGGCGGGCCGCACGTTCGCCGGATGCGCAACATTGGGGTCTGACCCCGTTGTTGCATTCCGCTCGGAGTTTCGCAGCAGTACATTGGTCATATGTATTGCGGAAAGTGCGGGGCAGCGCGCGCAGAGGGCGACAGCTTCTGTCCGCAGTGCGGCGCGGCCTACGCCGCGGAGCCGGCGTTCGCCGGACGGGTCTCGGCCAGCATCAGCGTGGGCGCGCCGGCGCCCCCCGGCGACGACACGCCCTACGGCGCCGAGATGGCGCTGGTGGCGATCCTGCTCGGGTTCTTCATGCCGCTCATCTCGCTGATCGTTGCGCTGGTCATGCGCTCCGGCGAGCAGCGCCCGAGCCGGCGGCAGTTCCTGAAGACGTGGGCGATTGCGAGCGGCGCCTGGCTCTGCACGGGCTGGATCCTGGCGCTGCTTGCGTTCTCGGCCGTCGCCGGATCGACCGGTGGCGGAGGCGGGTGCCAGGGCGGCCCCGATCCGTTCGGTCTGCCGGAGTACACGAGCACCGACGGCAAGCACTGGACGGCGATCGTCCCGTGCGTGAACGGCGGCACGAAGACCCGGCCCGCTCGGCCGGGCGAGGTTCCCTGACGCGGCAGCGCGCGCCGCAACATTGGGGTCTGACCCCGTTGTTGCGCGCCTAGGCGGGGACGGCGCCTTCGTCGAGCGGTGCCAGGCCGACGCCCGTGTCCTCGAGGACGCGCAGGGCGTCGGGCGGGAGGTGGGCCTGCACCGGCGTGCCCTGCTTCCACGGGATCTCGGCGCCCACGTTCTGGACGAGCGCCTGGATCGTCGTGCCGATGGCCAGATGCACGATCACCTGCACGGAGTTGCCGAGGTAGACGAGCCGCTCGACCATCCCGGGGACGCGGTTCGGGCCGGTCGAGTCCTGCGTCTCGAGGTGCACGCGCTCCGGCCGGATCGTGACCCTCACGGACCCGCGTGCGTCGGTCTTGCCCTGGGTCGCGTCGAGCTCGAAGTCGCCGAGCTGCAGGCGGCAGATGTTCGCGCCGCCCACCGCCTCGGCGTCCATCAGGTTCGAGACGCCCAAGAAGTCGGCGACGAACACGGTCGACGGCTCCTCGTAGACCTCGCGCGGCGGGGCCACCTGCTCGACCCGGCCGTCGGCCATGACGGCGATCCGGTCGCTCATGGTGAGCGCCTCCTCCTGGTCGTGGGTCACGTAGATGAACGTGATCCCGACCTGCTGCTGGAGCGCCTTCAGCTCGACCTGGAGCGCCTTCCTGAGCTTCGCGTCGAGGGCGCCGAGCGGCTCGTCGAGGAGGAGCACCGCCGGCTTCAGGACGAGCGCCCGCGCCAGCGCGACGCGCTGCTGCTGGCCGCCCGACATCTGCGCCGGCTTTCGCCTCTCGAACCCGGTGAGCTGCACCAGCTCGAGCGTCTCCGCGACCCGCTCACGGGTCTCGTGCTTGCCCACCTTCTGGCGCTTGAGCCCGAACGCGACGTTGTCGGTCACGTTCAGGTGCGGGAACAGCGCGTAGCTCTGGAACACCGTGTTCACGTTGCGCTTGTGCGGCGGCGTGTAGGCCATGTCGTTGCCGTCGAGCAGGATCCGGCCCTCGGTCGGCTGCTCGAAGCCCGCGATCATTCGGAGCGTCGTCGTCTTGCCGCAGCCGGATGGGCCGAGCATCGAGAAGAACTCGCCGCTCGGCATCGCGATGTTGATGCCGTCGACGGCGGCCACGGGGCCGAAGCGCTTCACCAAATCAACGAGTGTGACTTCGCCGGCCATCCGTCAAATCTACTAGATGTCGAAGGCCGCCATGTCGCCGACCATCCCGCCGCCCGGGGACCGCTCGCCGCGTGTGAAGACGCGGTAGACGAGGAAGCCGGCCAGGACCGTCAGCAGCGTGACCGCCACCATGATCGTGGCGATCGCGTTCGTCGACGGGAGCGGTGCGGCGCGCGTCGCGGCGTAGATCTGCATCGGAACCGTCACGGTGCCGCCGCCGCTCGAGAGCCAGAAGCTGATCACGAAGTCGTCGATCGAGAGCGCGAAGACGATCGCGGCGCTTGCGACGACCGCCGGCGTCAAAAGCGGGAGGAGCACGCGGTAGAGCGCCACCCCGGGCGATGCCCCGAGATCGGCCGCCGCCTCCTCGTACTGGCGTCCGATCGAGAAGAGCCGGCCGCGCACGATCACGACCACGTACGAGATCGAGAAGGTCACGTGGCCGAGGATCTGGGCCAGCGTGCCGGTGTGGACGAACGTGAAGATGTGCGTGAAGACCAGGAGGAGCGATACGCCCATCACGATCTCGGGCGTGACGAGCGGGAACAGCATGATGAAGTTCGACGTGCCGGAGCCGCGGCCGCGCCAGCGGGCCAGGCCGAGCGCCAGGAGGACACCGATCGGCACGGCGACCAGTACGTCCGCTCCGGCCAGCTTGAAGCTCTGCGCGAGCGCCTGGCGCAGGCTCGGGTCGTTCATGACCGAGTCGGACGGGTCCCACGTGTACCACCTGAGCGAGAACCCCGACCAGATCGTGCGCGAGCGCGTCTCGTTGAACGAGAACTGGACCGCGATCAGCACGGGGACGATCGACCAGAGCATGTACCCCCAGGTGATGAGGACTAGGAAGCGCGGTCGGCCCCAGGGATTCGTGACCCAGCCGTGGGTGCGCTGCCAGAGCGAGGCGGTGGGCACGTGTGCGGTGGGGAGGGCGGCGTCGCTCATACGGACTCGAGGTTTCGCGTCGCCCGGGCGACGGTGATGAGGTAGTAGCCCATCAGCACGACGAGGAAGAGCGAGAGCAGGATCGTCAGCGCGGCACCGATCGTCGGCTGCGACGTGCTGTGGAAGTAGAGATCGATCTGGTTTCCGAGCATCGACGTCGTCGGCGCGCCCGAGACCAGGTTCGGCGTGTAGTAGTCGCCGAACATGGGGAGCGCGATCAGCACGCAGCCGCCCAGGATGCCCGTCTTCGACAGTGGCAGCGTGACGTGCAGGAACGCCCGGAAGGGGCTCGCCCCGAGGTCGCGGGCCGCCTCAATCTGGCTCTTGTCGATCCGGTCGAGCGAGGCATAGAGCGGAAGGATGAGATACGGGATGTAGCCGTACATCAGCGCCATGATCACGGTCGAGCTCTGGCCGTCGAGGAAGCCGTACGGCTGGCTGATGATGTGCGCCCACTGGAGGAACCGATTCACGTACCCGTCGGGGGCGAGCAGGTTCACCCACGCCAGCATGCGCATCAGGTAGCTGATCCAGAAGGGCAGGATGAGCAGGATCAGAAGCAGGTTCTTCGTCCGCGACGCGTGCCGGGCGATGTAGTAGGCGACCGGGTAGCCGATCGCCAGGCTCAGTCCGAGCGACACGAACACGTACTCGCAGGTGCGCACGACGACGACCCAGAGGTCGCCACCGGGCGAGAGCCTCTGGAGCGTCTCGTTCACCCAACCGACGTTCCACTCGAGCGGATTCCAGATCGGAACCGCCGAGAGGAGGATCGGATCGACGGTCCCGAACGCCACGCCGATCACGGCGTAGAACGGGACGACGAAGAGGATGATCAGCCAGACGACGCCCGGGAAGGCGAAGCCCGGCCAGAGCCAGCGCGGATACATCGGCTAGCCGGCCACCTCAGCCGCCCGACAGGAAGTCGGAGTAGCCGTTCTGCCAAAGCGCGTTGCCCTCTGCCGTCAGCGTCATCTCCTGGAGCGAGTCAGGGCCGAAGTCCTCGTTCGTGAGGATCGCGGTCTTCAGGTTCTCGGGCGGCGCCGTCTCGTTCGTCCCCCACGACGCGTTTCGCACCTTTCGCAGCTGGTCGAGCAGCTTGGTCGGCTCGATCTCGTTCAGCGGCGGCTGGTAGCCGTTGAAGTTGATGAAGTTCGAGAACGCGATGCCGTTGTCGATCATCCAGTTCAGGAACAGGTGGGCGAGCACCGGCTTCTTCGTCGTCGAGCAGATGGAGAAGCAGTCGTTCTGCACGGGCACGTGGCCCTTCGGCGCCTTCCAGTAGGAGAGCGTCGTCGACGGCGTCTTGGCTGGCAGGTAGTAGATGTAGCCCGCGATCGGGTCGCCCGACCACGCCTGGTTGAGCCAGGCCGTTCCCTCGGGGATCGCCTGGTACTGCGAATCGCCGACCTTGATGTTGCAGACGCCGTAGAGCTGCTTCAGGTCGTCGATGGCGCGGTTGATCAGCTTCGGGTCCTCGGTGTTGATGTCGGTGACCCCGCGGCGCAGGAGCGCCATCGCGATCGTCTCGCGGTCCTCCGAGAGCAGGACCGTCTTGCCCTTGTACGCCTGGGCCTCCCAGAAGATGTCCCACGGCTGCTGCATGGAGGCGATGTCCTCGGTGACCTGGTCGTTGCGCCAGAAGATGCCCGTCGCGTACGTCGTGTACGGCACTGTGTAGTGGGAGCCGCCGTCGTAGAACGGGTCCACCAGCTCGGGCCAGATGTTCTTCTTGAGATTCGGGATGTAGTCGAGATTGAGCGGCTTGATGAGCTTGCCGGCGACCACCTGATCGAGGTGGTCCGGCGTCATCTCCATGACGTCCGGCTGCACCGAACCGGACGCCAGCTGCTGGATGCCGGCCGCGATGTTGTCGAACGGCGTGTACTGGACCTCGACGCCGTACTTCTTCCCGAAGTCCTTCAGGAGCTTCTTCCAAAAGTAGGCCGGGTAGTTGAAGACGGTGAAGGTGCCGCCGGTCTCGGGCTCGAGGCCGGACTCGATCGGGTCCTCCCACATCGGCAGCGTCACCCGCTTGTCCGGTCGCGCGAGCGGGAGCCCGCCTGGCCCGACGGGCTCGCCTCCGGTTCCGGTGCCTCCTCCACCCGAGGGTTGCGTCGTGTTTCCGCAGGCGGCGAGGAGCGACCCGGCGCCCGAGAGGCCGAGCGCCGCCCCTCCGGATCGCACGAGGAAGTCGCGCCGATTGCTTCCGCGCTCCTTGGGGTGCCAAGTCATGGTTCGTCCCTCCCTGTCGATCCAATCATGCCAGTGCTGCCTCGCGCAAGGCGGAGATGCCGTCGGCCTCGTCGTCGGCCCCCGCGGCGGGGATCGCCGCCCGCACGAGGTCGTGGAAGTGCTTGAGGCCGTTCTCGCGCGCGCCGATCACGCCGGCCCGGTAGCGGCTCGACTCGAGCCCCTCCTGCACGCGCTCGGTGAGCTCGTTGTCCTCCTCCTGCACGAGGTGGTTGATGCGGGAGTTGAGCCGCCGCACCAGCCGGTCGCGACGGCCCGAGGTCTCGGGCGGCCGGAACGCGTTCCAGATCGTCAGCGTGCGCCGCTCGTCGAGCGGGTAGTTGAGCCAGAAGTCGATCTGGTCGGGGTAGAGGTTGACCGTGGTGCCCGGGAACGCGAAGACGAAGTTCCACTGCTCGGACTCGGGCGCGCGCAGGCCGGGCATCGGCCGCACGAGCCGCTGGTAGAGCCGCTCGCGGCGGTCGCGCGAGGGCTTGTCGCGCATCGGGCTGCGGGCGATCGAGACGTTCGCGTCGGAGGTCTCGACCAGGTAGTTCTTGTAGTCGAGCAGGCGCAGCAGGCCCGGGTGGCCGACCGGCACGTGGTAGCCCTCGAGGAAGTTGTCGATCGAGTTCTTCCAGTTGATGGGAAGCACGGACGATCCCGTTTGGTAGCTCACCAGGCGCTCGGGGCGATAGGGCGCGAGCCACTCCGAGAACGGGCCCAGCGCGGTCTCGATCGGCTCGGGCTCGGGCGAGAGGTTCGCGAACACGAACCCGGCGGCGACGCCCACGTGCACAGGCCAAAGGCCGTTCTCCTCGCGCTCGAACCCCGGGAAGCCCGTCTTCTCGGGCACCGCCAGGAGGCTCCCGTCGAGCCCGTACGTCCAGCCGTGGTAGGGGCACCGGATGGCCTTGCCGCAGTTGCCGGCGCCGTCGAGGATCCGGGCCGCGCGGTGCCGGCAGACGTTCGAGAACCCGCGCAGCTCGCCGTCGGCTCCGACCACGACCGCGATCGGCTCGCCGGCGATGCGCATGCTCAGGTAGTCGCCCGGCTGCCTGAGCTGCGAGATGTGCCCGACGAGCAGCCACTCGCGGGTCCAGATCGCGCGCCGCTCGGCCCGGTAGAACTCGGGCGTGCGGTAGACCCAGGCCGGGAGCGTGCGGATCGGCTCGGCGCTCACGCCGCCTTCCCCTTGGCGACCTTGGCCGGCCCCAGCTCGCGTGCGGCCGTCGCGACGAGGTCGCGGTGCAGGTCGCGCGCGGTCCGCAGGCCGAGCAGCACCTCGCGGCCCCACTCGTTGACGCAGGCGGCCAGCCTCCGAGCCGCCGGCCACGGCGTCGACGCTCGCCGGGATGGAGCCGTCCGCGACGCCCTCGGCGATCAGGTCGTGGATCTGCTCCAGCCAGCGCCGGTGCGAGGTCTCGACGAGCGCGCGGGCGCCGTCGTTGTGGGCCGAGTACTGCCACATCTCGTTCCAGACCGCCCAGTTGGCGCGGATCGCGGGGTCGTCGCCGGCCCAGGTGGCGAACAGCTTCTCGACCCGTCCGCGACCGGTCCGGATGGCCTGGAGCTTGGCATCGGCGACGGCATCGGCCAGGTCGTCGGCGTGCGCGAATGCCTGTTCGATCACGTCGGACCGGCTGGGGAAGTAGTAGTGGACGAGCGCCGTCGAGACGCCGGCTTCGCGGGCGACGTCGGCGACGCGCAGCCGCGCCGCACCGGCCTGGGCGATCACCCGGCAGGCGGCGTCGAGGATGGTGTGCTTGCGATCTGTGACCGGCTCGGTCATCATTGCCTATCCTGACTGACGGATCAGTCAGGATACACCATGACCGAGACGCCCGTCCGCGACCGCTGGCTCTTCCTGACCCCCGAGGCCGAGGCCCAGTTGCCGTCGGCCGTGGCGGCGCTGGCGGCCGCGCTCGGCGAGCCCGGGCGGGCCGAGGAGGACGAGCGGACGTCGCTCGAGCGAATCGTCGTCGACGGCGGGTATCCGGAGTGGCTCGCGTATCTGAGGGAACGCAGGAAGCTCCTCGAGCGTTACATCGACCGGCAGGGCGAGGACGCCCTCTCGCGGCATGTCGCCGACGTCCTCATGAACCACTGGCTGCTCGCGCTCACGGTGCCGGGCCAGGAGTCGGAGGCCGAGGCCGAGCGCTCGCGCGTCGGCGCGATCGTGCGGAAGCTCGGCGACCTGAGGCGCCGGTGACCGACGTCGTCGTCGTCGGAGCGGGGCTCGCCGGCCTGGCTGCCGCCAGGGACCTGCACCGGGCCGGGGCCGACGTGGTCGTGCTCGAGGCCCGCGACCGCCCCGGCGGCCGGGTGGAGCAGGCGACGCTTCCCGACGGCCGCCTGCTGCAGCTCGGCGGCGAGCTGGTCGGCGACTTCCACACGTCGTACCTCGAGCTCGTCGCCGAGCTCGGCCTGACGCTGCGGGCGAGCTACGTCGCCGAGCCGGGAGAGATGACGACAGACCTCGTCGACGGGATCCACCTGGGCGACGACCTGCCGTGGATGACCGACGCCGAGCGGGCCGACGCCGAGCGGCTGGCCGTCCTGGCCGGCGAGCTGGCGCGCACCGTCGATCCCGACGACCCGTGGAGCCATCCCGACGCCGACCGGCTCGACCGCATCTCGGTGAACGGCTGGCTGCGCGAGCAGGGCGCGCTCCCGGCGGTGATCCGGGCCCGCGAGCTCGCGCATCTGGGTGTGGCCGCCGGCTCGGCTGAGCGCACATCGCTCCTCTCGGTGCTTCGCATGGATGCCGTGGCCGGCGGGCTCGGCGTGTACGACCTCGAGGCGTGGGAGTCGATGACCGTCGCCGAGGGGAGCGCCACTGTGGCGCTGCGGATGGCGGCCGAGCTCGGCGCGCAGCTCCGGCTCGGTGCGGTCGTGCGCCGGATCGAGGTCGACCGGCGGACGGCGGTCACGCTCGACACGGGCGAGCGGATCGAGGCCGAGGCCGTCGTCTGCGCCGTGCCGGCCGGGCCGCTTCGCGACATCGCGATCGAGGGGCTCTCGACCGCCCGCCTGGAGTCGCTGCATCGCCTGCGCCACGCCCGGGCGGGCAAGTACGCGGTCGCCTACAGCTCGCCGTTCTGGCGCGAGCGCGGCCAGAACGGCCTCGCCGAGAGCGAGAACCTCGTCGGCTCGACATGGCCGCAGGGCGAGGGCCTGCTCTCGGTCCTCGTGCCGCCGGAGCGGCTCCTGCACCACGTCTCGGCCGCCGACGCCGTCCGTCGCGAGGAGCTCCTCGCCGCGCTCGAGCGGCTCTTCGGCCCGGAGGCGGCCGACCCGGTCGCGATGATGACCCGCGACTGGGGCCTGGATCCGTTCACGCAGGGCTACGTGACCCAGTGGGCGCCGGGCGACGTGATGGCCGTCGGCCCGCTGCACGGGACCCACGAGCCGCCGTTCTACGTGGCGGGCTCCGACCACTGGGTGGCGGGCTACATGGAGGGCGCCGTGCGGACCGGGCGAGCCGCCGCGCGGGCGATCCTCGAGCGGTGACGGGCCGGTTCTCCGCCACGTCCCGCCCGGCCGGCGTGACAGCATAAGGACGAATGGCGCGCGACCTCGAGCCCCTCTTCGCCCCGCGCTCGGTCGCGATCGTCGGCGCGTCCGACGACCCCGCCAAGTGGGGAAACTGGCTCGGCCGGGGCGCGCTTCGGGGCGAGCACCGGCGGCCCGTCTACCTGGTGAACCGAAACGGCGGCACCATCCTCGACCGGCAGGCGTACGCCTCGCTCCACGACCTTCCCGACGCCCCGGAGCTGGTGGTGATCGCCGTGCCGGCGGCCGCGTTCGAGCAGGCGGTCGACGACGCCCTCGCGGTCGGTGCGCGCGCGCTCGTCGGCATCACCGCCGGCCTGGGGGAGCTCGGCCCCGAGGCGCAGGACCGCGAGCGGGCGCTCGTCGAGCGCGTCCGGGCGGCCGGGGCGATGCTCCTCGGCCCGAACTGCCTCGGCGTCTTCGACGCCACCTCCGACCTCGGCCTGGCGTCGAACGAGTTCCCGCCCGGCTCGATCGGTCTCATCTCCCAGAGCGGCAACCTGGCCCTCGAGCTGGGCATCCTGGCGCGGGCCGCCGACATGGGCTTCTCGCGCTTTGCGTCGGTCGGGAACCAGGCCGACCTCGACCTGGCCGAGCTCGTCGCCTCGTTCGCGGCTCACGAGGGCACCGAGCTGATCGCGGTCTACGCCGAGGACTTCAGCGACGGCCGGGCGTTCGTCGACGCGGCGGCTGCCGCGTCGACGCCGGTCATCCTGCTCACCGTCGGGCGCAGCGACGCCAGCATCCGGGCGGCCGTGTCGCACACGGGCGCGCTCGTGAGCGACGTCTCGGTCGTCGAGGCGGCGTGCCGGTCGGCCGGGGCGTACCTCGTGTCGACCCCCGGCGAGATGATCGATCTCGCCCAGGCGCTCCTTCGCGCCCGGCCGCTGGCGGGGCCGCGCGTGGCCGTTGTCGGCGACGGCGGCGGCCACGGCGCCATCGCGTGCGACGTGGCCGCCACGGCGGGGCTCGAGCTGCCGCTCCTGTCGACGGAGCTCGCCGGCCGCCTGGCGGCGTCGCTCCCGCACACCGCCGCGACCCGGAACCCCGTCGACCTCGCCGGCGGCGGCGAGCAGGACTTCTTCTCCTACGCCCGCGTGGCTCGCGTCGGTGCTCGAGTCAGACGAGGTCGATGCGGTGCTCCTGACCGGGTACTTCGGCGGCTACAGCCAGTACTCCGACGAGTTCGCCGGCCAGGAGGCGGATGTCGCCCGCGCGGTCGCCCGGGCGGCGGAGGAGACGGGCAGGCCGCTCGTGGCCCAGACGATGTACGCCGACTCCCCGACCGCCGCCGTCCTTCGCGCCGGGAGCGTTCCCGTCTACCCGAGCATCGAGTCGGCGGTTGCCGCGCTCGCCGCGCTCCTCCCGCGACCGCCGGCCCCCGGCTCGCCGGAGCTGCCGGCGGAGCAGCCCCTGCCGGCCGTCGACGGCTACTTCGGGGCCCGGGCGCTGCTCGAGGCGGCGGGCATCGAGTTCGTCGCTGCGCGGAGCGTCTCCGCCGGCGGCGACGTCGAGGCCGCCGCGGCCGAGCTGGGCTACCCGGTGGTCGTGAAGGCCCTCGGGACGCTGCACAAGTCGGACGTCGGCGGCGTCGTGGTCGGTATCGCGGGTCCGGACGAGCTGCGGGCGGCGGTCGCCGACCTGCGCCGGCGCCTCGACCCGCCCGGCTTCTCGGTCGAGCGTGTGGCCCCGGTCAACGAGGGCCTCGAGCTGATCATCGGGGCGGGCCGCGATCCGCGGTTCGGGCCGGTGGCCGCGGTCGGGCTGGGCGGGATCTACACCGAGATCTTCGGCGACGTCGCCGTGGGGTTGGCACCGCTCGACGTCCGCGAGGCCGAGCGCATGCTCTACTCGCTTCGGGGGGCGCCGCTTCTGGCGGGCGCGCGCGGACGACCGCCGTGCGACGTTCGCGCGGCGGCGGAGGCAGCGGTCGCGCTCTCTCGGGTCGCCGCCTCGCATCCGGACATCGCCGAGATCGAGATCAATCCCCTGCTCGTCACGCCCGACGGCGCCGTCGCTCTCGACGCCCGCGTGATAGAGATTGCCGGGACGAATGCTGGTTGACGGCACATTCGACGGGCAGGTAGCCGTGGTGACCGGAGGCGGCACCGGCATGGGGCGGGCCATGGCACTCGAGTTCTCGCGGCTCGGCGCGGCGGTGGTCGTGGCGGGCCGGCGGGCGGAGCCGCTGGCCGAGACGGCCGCGCTGATCGAGGGCTCCGGCGGCACGGCGCTCGCAGAGCCCACCGACGTGCGCGACCCGGAGCAGGTCGAAGCGCTGATGAACGCCGCCGTCGACACCTTCGGGCGCATCGACTGCCTCGTGAACAACGCCGCCGGGAACTTCGTCGTGAAAGCTGAGGACCTGTCCCCGAACGGCTGGAAGGCCGTCACCTCGATCGTCCTCGACGGCAGCTTCCTGTGCGCGCAGGCGGCGGGCAAGCGGATGATCGCGAGCGGCGAGGGCGGCGCCATCGTGAGCGTCATCGCGAGCTACGCCTGGACGGGCGGGCCCGGGACCGTGCACTCGGCCGCCGCGAAGGCCGGTGTGACGGCGATGACGAAGACCCTGGCGGTGGAGTGGGCGCCGCACGGGATCCGCGTGAACACCATCTGCCCCGGCCCGACCGCGACCGAGGGCGCGGGCGCCGCGCTCTGGCCGACGCCGGAGGCCGAGGGCCGGGTCGCGTCGTCGGTGCCGATCGGGCGGCTGGCCCGCGTCGAGGAGATCGCGTGGTGGACGACCGCGCTCTGCGCGCCGGCGGCCGCCTACATCACCGGCGCCAACCTCACGATCGACGGCGGCCACTGGCTCGAGCAGGAGGGCTACATGGGGGCGCTCAAGCAGGAGTAGCATCGGCGGCCCATGGTGGACGCACGACTGCTCGAGCTGATCGAGGCAGAGGCATGGGCGGACATCTTCCGGGCCGCTCCGCACGCGCTCGCCGAGGAGCACGGGATCGCGGTGCTCGACCTCGGCGCCGGCGCCGCGTGCATCGTGGCCCGCGACGTGCCGTCGCTGATGCTGAACCGGGTCATCGGGCTCGGCGTCGGTGCGCCCGCCACGCCCGCGATGCTCGACCTCGCCGGCGAGGCCTTCGGCGAGACGCGCTACATGATCCCGGTCGCTCCGCAGTGCCACCCCGCCGAGCTCACGGCCTGGCTTCGCGGCCGCGGGTTCGAGGCGGGCTACGCGTGGATGAAGTTCGAGCGCGGCCCCGAGCCGGCCCCGGCCGTCGAGACCGCGCTCGAGGTCCGGCCGGCCGGGCCCGACGACGCGGGCGCCTTCGCCCGGGCGCTCATCGCCGGCTACGAGATGCCCGGCTGGATGGAGCCCTGGGTGGCGGCGCTCGTGGGGCGGCCCGGGTGGACCTGCTACCTGGCGATGCACGGATCCGAGCCGGCGGCGGCCGGATGCGTCTACCTCCGTCCGCCGGCCGCATGGCTCGGGCTCGCCGGGACCGTGCCGGAGCTTCGCCGCCGCGGCGGCCAGGGCGCGATCATGGCCGCCCGTATCCGCGAGGCCGTCGCGGCCGGCTGCACCGCGATCGGCACCGAGACGGGCGAGCGGGTGGTCGACCGGCCCAGCGCCTCGTACTCGAACATCCTGCGCTTCGGGTTCCGGGAGGCCTACGTCCGGCCCAACCTCGTGTCGCCTCTTGACGACGAGGTCGCGTAGCTCAGCGGCTCGCGACTTCGCCGATCATCCCGAGGCCCAGCGTGATGGCGCCGAGGGCGAGCGGGACGAGGCACCAGTCCTCGGGCACGATGCCGGGGACGCCCAGCGGGAGGGCCAGCACGACGGTGGCCAGATAGCAGACCACCGAGATCAGGATGAGGCCGCGCGAAAAGCCGACGATCGTCCGCACGCCGACAATCTATCGCGCCCGGCCGTCAGCCGGTTCGGCGGCGGAGCGTCGTGGCGCCGGCGCCGAGCGCGAGGACGGTCACGGCGAGCACGATGGCGAGGTCGCGCGTGGCCGTGCTGTCGAAGCCGGGGCCCGCCGTCACGCGCTGGAGCCCCTCGTACGCGTACGTGAGCGGCAGGACGCTCGATGCCGCGTCGAGCACGTCCGCCATCTGGTCGCGGGGGACGAGCAGGCCGCACAGGAGGAGCTGCGGGAACACGGTGGCGGGCAGGAACTGCACGGCCTGGAACTCGGTGTTCGCGAACGCGCTCACGAAGAGGCCGAGCGCCATCCCGAGCACGGCGTTCGCGATGGCGAAGACGACGACGTCGATCTCCGACCCGGTCGACGAGAGGTCGAGCAGGCCGAACGCGACGGTCGTCGTCAGCGCGGCCTGGACAGCCGCGACGACCCCGAACGCGAGCCCGTAGCCGAGCAGGAGGTCGAGCTTTGCGATCGGCATCGCCATCAGCCGCTCGAGCGTGCCGGTCGTTCGTTCGCGGAGCATCGTGATCGACGTGACCAGGAACATCGTGATGAAGGGGAAGAGGCCGAGCAGCGGGCCGCCGATCCGGTCGAACGTCTCGGGCTGCCCGTCGAGCACGTACTTCAGGAGGATCTCGAGGACGCAGGGGACGATGAGCAGGAGGACGACCGTGCGCGGGTCGCGGCGGAGCTGGCGCAGCACCCGGCCGGCGGTTGCCAGCACGGCGGTGGCGGTCATCCCGTCGCCTCCACCCGCTCGACCAGCGTGAGGAACGCCGCATCGAGGTTGTCCGCGCCCGTGTCGTCCCGGAGCTCTTGGGGCGTTCCGGTCGAGAGGATGTGGCCGTCGCGCATGAGCAGGAGGCGATCGCAGCGGTCGGCCTCGTCCATCACGTGGCTCGAGACGAGGAGCGTCGTTCCCCCTTCGGCGAGCGACCGGAATGTCCCCCAGAGGTCGCGCCGCAGCACCGGGTCGAGGCCCACGGTCGGCTCGTCGAGGACGAGGATCGGCGGCTCGTTGAGGAGCGCCGTCGCCAGGCTGACGCGTGCGACCTGCCCGCCCGAGAGGCTGCCGGCCGTGCGGCCGGCGAGCTCCTCGATGTCGACCGCCGCCATCACCGCGGCGACGCGCTCCGGCCCCGCGCCGACGACCGTCGCGAAGTAGCGCAGGTTCTCCTCGACAGACAGGTCGAGGTACACCGACGGCGCCTGGGTGACGTACCCGACCTGCGACCGGAGCGGAGGCGACCCGGCGGGCGCACCCAGCACGGTCACCGTCCCGCCCTGCACGATCTGGACGCCCACGATCGCCCGCATCAGCGTCGACTTCCCGCACCCCGAAGGCCCCAAGAGGCCCGTGATCTCGCCGTGGGGCACGCCGAGGTCGATCTCGTGCAGCACCTCCACGCCCCCGCGGACGACCCGCAGCGCTCGCACCTCGATGGCAGCTTGGGAGGACACGGCGGCAATGTATCCAGCTTGGGCGCGCGAGGCGGGGGTGTGTCGGCGCTGTCACGAAAGCCAAATGACACTCACCGCGCGGCCAAGCGGCCACGGGGGTGTACGACCATCTGGAGTCCGGCCGGAATCGACCGACATGGCGATATGCAGGTATTTTATGAGACTCGTCAGCGGCGGGACCACGCCAGAACCACACCAGGACGGCCCGATGACGAGTGTTGCTTCACCGCGATCAGAGTGAACGCTCGCCCGCGTGGCAGCACGGTCAATCGATCGCTCGGCTGACCGTGATGTCTTCTTCCTCGAACCCGAGAGCGGCGTAGAACCTGCGAGCAGGCATGTTGGCTGCCCCCGTGTCCACCACTACCCGCTTTCGCCCTCTGCCGCGTGCCCAGTCGGCAGCGGCACCAACCAGCGCCCGTCCCACCCCGCCGCCCTCCGCCGCCTTCGACACCACGAGCTCTCCGATGTAGGCGTCGACCTCTCCAGTGAAGTGAGACCGTTCGCTGACGCACACGAACCCCACCACCTCACCGTCCCGTTCGGCGACGAATACGCCGCTGTCTGGGTCGGAGAGATCTCCCAGCGAGTCGCGCACCCAGCCGGTCACTGCGAGTCGCACCGCTTCGGGATCACGCCAGGGCGCAACGCCCTCTTGGAGACGCTCGGCCATCCCCATCAGGAGATCTTTGTCCGAGTCTTGCGCAGGGCGGATGTGCGGTTTCCCCATGGGAGAACGACAGCTAGCCACGGCCGGGGTCCAACTCGTCGATCAGGACGTGGCTGTACGTGTCGAGCGTCAGGCGCTTTCGAGAGTGGCCGAGTTGGGCCGCGACGTTCGTGACCGGGACGCCGCGGGCGATCTGAACCGATGCGTAGCGGTGTCGGAGGTCGTGCGGCGAGTAGAGGCTCAGGCCGGCGGTCTGGCAGGCGCGGCGCATGATGTTCTTGATGGTCGGTGGTGTCGCGCCAGGGAACACTCGGCGCTCCGGGGTTCGATCGTCCGGTGGGATGGACACGCTGATCTCAGCCATGAGGTCTTCGGGGACGGCGACCCATCTCCTGGCAGCGGCGGTCTTACCTGACCTGATGCGGAACCGGCTCGCACTCTCGTCGACGTCCCGCCATTCGAGCGCGTGGAGTTCGCCGACGCGCAGTCCCGTCTCGGCGAGCGTGGTCAGCGCGAGACGCCACTTGGTGGGCGATGTGAGGATGATCGTCTCGACCTCGCTCGACGTCGGCGGCTCAATCTCCTCGTGCTGCTCCCTTGGGAGCCTGACCCGGCCGTCGTCGAGCAGGAGGCGAGGGTTCCGCCCGCGGCGATCTCGGTCACGACGAGCACGCGCTTCACGCATCGTCAGAACGAGCCGCCGTGCTCGACGGGGTAGGCACGGCCGCCGAGCCTGTACCGGACGACAAACCGGCGGCCAGTCTTGGTCGTTCGGACGGTGATCGACGCAGACGCCATCACACGGACCAGTAGGGTTGGGACTGCATGGGACTCGCCTCCCGTGCCAGGGCCGGGACGTTCGCGCGTCGCCGGCCCGCTTGCGTTGTCAGGCGCATCATACCGGTACCCAGTCTTCGCGAAGGTGCGTTGCTCGAGGTAGCGGGCGACGTCGTCTCGGCGGACGTAGGTCTTCCGCAGCCCTTCGATCTGGACGGTGGGGAGGCGGCGCATGATGGCTTCGGCTGCCGCTCGGGTCACGCCGAGCACTTCGCCGAGCTGCTTCACGTCGAGCAGGCTGGGAAGCGTTTCGCCGCTCATCGCTGCGCCTCCTCGCACCCGACTCCACCGCTCCCCGAGCTCCTGGTGACGCCACCCATACCCCTTCGCAGTCGTCGACTCTTTCGGCGTCATGTTGTCACTCCTGGCGACTCGGGTTGAAAATATCCTGACAGCGCGGGTGTCAGGACGGGCGTCCCTGAAAAAAGGGCCATGATCTTGGTTGGTTCGCGGTTTCCGCGGCGGTCATCCCACCACGGTCGAGACGCCGATCTCGGAGTAGTGGTACCGCTGCTGGAACGTGGCGATGTACGCCACGAGAGCCCAGAAGAAGAACTGATAGTTGGTGATAAGCGTGACCGAGGTGAGTCCGATGATCTGCGCCGTCAACGCCGCGGTTGCCGCGCGGTAGTCGTGGTCGGTGTGCCTGCGTGCGTCGAGCAGCGCCACGAGGGCAAGAACGGCAATAAGGGCCAGTTCGAGGAGCCCCACGAACCCTGTCTGGATGACCGTCCCGGCGAGCAATGACGTCACGTCGGGATAGTTGGGGATGGCACTCTGAAGATCCGAGAACGGGTGGCCGAGCATGCCCATATCGCCGAACGCCTGCCTCAATAGTCCGATTCGATAGTAGGTATTCGAGCCTGCCTCGGTCGACGCCGAGCTGCTCTCAGCCAGTAATTGATGTACCGGCCCCACAAAGAACGCTGCGGCTGCCAGTACGGCGGCTGCGGCAAAGATGCGCTTCTGGTGGCGCCCGAAAAGGAGGACGACCACGACCAAGCAGCCGATCCATGCGTCGCGGGAGTACGTGACTACCTCGGCGACGAGGATCACTCCGGCTACGACGAGGTTCCAGAAGCCGCCGCGGGCTAAGGCAAACGCGAGCGGGATCAGGAGCACCATGCCGAAGGCAATCGGATGCCCAAACGTCGAAAGTGCACGGAGGCGGCCGTCGCGGTACTCGGCGACGTTCCACGTCGTGGTGTAGTGCCCGTTGCTGGCGTAGGTGATGACGCCGGGCTTGACGATCGGATTGCGTCCGCTCAGGCCTTCCCAAATTCCGATGAGCGACGCGGCGAGTCCGATCGGAACGATCGTCCTTGCAAAGGTGCGCCCGACGTCGCTCGCGTAAAACAGGAGTCGGAAGCCGAAGTACGGGAAGATCACAGCCGGCGCGAGCCAGTACGTGATGTGAAACGGCAGACCTTGAAACGCCGCAAGTTGCGGCCGGAGTCAAGGCGAATGCGAGCACCGCGATGTCAAGCGCGCTTGGCCGATAGCGTGTCAGCGTCGGCAGGTATGGCGACCAACAAGACGAGTCCTACGGCGATACCGCTGCCAAAGCCGAGCTCCGGTACTTGCGGGCCCCAGGTGTATGGCAGCGCCATCGCCGCGAGGCCGGCGGCGAGTGCGACCCGCGGCCAAGCCACTGCCACCAAGACCGCATCGACCGCGCCTATGAGGATGATGGGCGCCAACGACCCAGTCCGTCCGATGTAGATCCCGCCGAGGAAACCGCCGGCGACCGCAGCGGCCAGGTAGCCCCACACGTCCTCAATCAGCATCTCCCCGATCGACGTCTGGACGTTCACGGGTTGCCCGCTTCCGGCGGGTGCACCCGTCACCGAAACGGTAGTCGCGCGGTGTCGCACTCAAACGCGTCGGTAGGTCGTGCAGAAAGGGTTGTCTATGCCGCATCGGTCGGCTTCGTAGACGCCTTGATCTTAGCGATGCAATCCAGGGCGTCCAACTGGCCGGAAGTGCCGCCCCGGAACCAGCGTGATCGTCCGCCTTCCTGGGCGGCGAACCCTCGGTGGCGTTGGATCGCCTTGTCGGTGGTGGTGAGCGGGCCGCGGTGTGGCAGCGTGGCGGCGTCGCGGCGCAGGTCGTCGAGGACGTGTGGCCACTGGCGCGGCGGCTGGTCGGCATACACCTCCGGCTGGTCGATCCGCGTGACCTGTGGCTGCGGCGCGGTCGTGGGTGATGGGCGAGCCAGGCGCTGATGATGTCTTCGGCGACTTGGGCTCGGGCCTGCTCGAGGCGGCTGATCGCCATCTCGTATTCGGCGGCGTGCTGGGCGATGCATCCGGCGTGGCAGTAGAGGACGACGCCTCCGTGGATCCCGTCGGCGATGCTGAGGCTCGGCGTCCGGTCGTCGTGGGCCGGACAGTTCGCCTGCCACCGGTCCCCGTTCTTCCGGGCGCCTTTAAGCTGTGGGATGAGGTCGGCGGCAGCTCACGGCGCCGATCCCTTCATCAACACGAGACGGATCCGGCCTGGTTGACGAGAGCGTCGAGCCGCCGAGCGGTCAGGTAGAGCGCGCTACGCCACGACGCCTGGAACGGCGAGGCGGCGGGTGGTTCTGAGTCGTCGTCGCCACTGGGACCAGCACGCGTGACGCGCGACCGGCCGCGAGCCTGCTCTCGCGGGCGAGGCTCGGAGCGGCGGGAGTTTCATAGCAGCCACGCCGGCGTCGTGAGCATCCTCCGCCTCCTCGAAACGGAGCCTGTGCGCGCCGCGGCCACTAGGCCGAGTGTGTGGCCAGCCTCTCGCATTGGCAAGACCTTCCAGACGAGCTGGTCGGGCGCAACGAGCAGGTGGAACACCAGTGCGAGTGGCGAAGCCGCGGCCGCCACTACCACATTTCGGCTAGGCCCTCTACCGCATTTCGGGGAGTTGAATGGGTCGGGGGCTGAGGCGCTGGCTTGCGAATCATCGCTATTAGCGGCTTTTCCCAACCTGACGTGGTAGATCGACTACCGCAATCCGGGGAGTCCGACTAAGAGAACCGGTCGGAGCGAGCGGCGGTCGAGGCTGCTCGCGTCGCTTCGCTGCCGAGGTCGGGAGTACCAGGTCAAGCAGATCGGCGAGACAAGCAGAAGGGCAGGCTCTGTGCCGCGTCCCGCCCTACCAGTGCGCTTGGGCCATGATGTGAGCGTCGCTGGCGGCGGGTGAACGGGCGGGACGCGACATCCTCAAGCAGCCCCCTCGGGGGAGAGAGGCGAGGCTGCCACGAGGATCTTAGAGCCAGCAGTCGCGCCGCTACGTACGTGGCACTCGCGCCAGTCTGACTGGCGCAGGGAGGTATCCGTCCCGGCCGAGCACCACACAGCTCGCAGGGTCGAACTGCGCCACCCGTGCGGCCTCGCGGCCGTCGGTCTGGATCGCCCTCCCGCGTCTGTACCGGCAGCAGCTTGAGCGGATCCACCGCAAGCGCTTCGCGGGTGACCACCACGGTCAGGTGCCGCTCACGGCTGCCGAGGGCCAGCGTGAACTCCCAAGCCCGGCCGTCGACCATCGTCTCGGCGAGGCGTGGCCCGCCGGTGATCTGCCACGGCGTCGGAAGACCGCGATGGGAGACCGCCCAGGAGGCTATGGACGCATTCATGCCGGCCGCCGGCACCGTACACAGATGCGTCATCGCAAAACCGGCCCCCACACCAGTCGCAGCGCCCCACCCTCCGCGGACGCCGCAACAGGATCGTCGGAACCCCAATCCCGGTGATGACCACCATCGCCCTTGGCTCAAACTACCGCGACCGCACGCCATCCGTTACGAGCCATGCAAGCACACCGCAGATGAGGAGAGGCCGTCCTCGCTTGCACCGCGCCCCGCCCCACGGAGGGGCGGCCGACTCTTCGGGAGGACGACACCCAGGCGCCTTGGGCGGGGCACCGTCCGCGTCACTGTCCTGGGCGAGATGGAGGCGTGGGATCTTGGAGCGCGGCGGCAGGGGTAGGTGTTGGTGCTGCCGACCGCTCCGACACAACCGGGATCGTTTCCGTGTCTCCGTCTTGAGTGGGCTCGCCGCTCGCGAAATTTTCGCGCTCGGCAGGCGTCGCGAGCTTGATCTCGTCCCCGGGGGCCGTTCGGCCTCAAGCATCGCGACGAGGATCTCATATATCACCACTCGCACCGACAGCGGAAGCCGGTCTCTTCTCACCACGCCTCCGCGCTTCATGTAGCGGTTCTTGGGAACGATGAAGACGCGGTCGAGCGGGAATCCGTAGTGGTCGGCGTACCGCTTCCGCAGGTTTCGCGGAGCTCCGAGGATGACGATGATTCCGCGTTTCACTTTCTTGGGCATTCCGAGGCTTGCGTAAGCATCCATGGTGTTCTTCAGGTCATCGCCCTCGTCAGTTGGGTCGTCCCTCCTGAAGTCCACGACGGAGTCAGCGCTATTGACGTTTCCCATGAACACCAGCGTGTCCGCGACCTCCACGGCAGCAAGGTTGCCGGAGCTCTTGATGCCGTTTCCAAGGTCACAGAAAACACTGTGGAATCCTTCGGTGAGCTTCTCGAGGCCGATCTTGGCCTGATATTTCGGCACGTCCCCCTTCGCGACCGCCTCCGACGAGATCACGAAGATACCCGACTCCCGCGGCCAGGCGAGCTTGTCGGCGATGCTCTCGGTGGTCGGCAACTCGCCGCCGCGGTACCTTCTCACGTACTCCGGCAGTTGCATCGTTTCCGTGCGTTTGATTCCCAGCCTCCGCGCGGTTCCGCCCGGGGAATCGTTCATGTCGACAACAACGCAGTCGCGCTTGATGGCATCCGCGAACAGCAGCCCCGTCGTCGTGGAACCCACGGTCTTCCCGCTCGCGCCCTTGCTGTTTAGAAACGCATAAGTCTTCTTCGTCCGTCGCAGCCGCCAGAGAGCATCGAGCGCGGCCTTGTTCCTTTTGCGGAGGTCGGGCCGAAAGAGTGAAGCCGAGGCATAACGGATACGGGATCCGACGCCCATCATGGGCTCGAACTGCTTTGCGGATCTGACCCCACCTGGCATGTTCACGCGATCCGAGGCTGGGCCGTGGCCAGGCGCTGAAATGATGTCCCGCGACTCGATATCTAGACGCTCGGTGGGCCCTGTGCGCTCCGTCACGGACGACTGTGACTGCTCGGCGTCCGGCGTTGATAAGAAGCCAGGTTTAGTTTGTGACACCGGAGCGCTTCCAACCTGCCTTGAGTTCATGAAACGGTCGAGGAGTTGACGTCTGCCCGAACGCGACTGGGGCGGCGTGTCCATGACTACCCCCTCCCTAGCTGGAAGACGACGATAGCACCCCTCTGGGCAGACGATCAAGACGACGCGATGCCTTTTCAAGGCCCACGGAGAGGGCGATCCGCAAGCCCACATCGATTCGCCGTCACCCTGGCGCGAGTGGACGCCGGTATGGTGGCCTTGACGCGCTGGCAGATACTGGAAGTTCCTTGATGACTGAGACGATCCTGGGCGTTCCCGTGAAGGCGGCTCCCAAAGAGCCGACGCGCGTCCTCGATACAGTGGTCGACCTCACTAACAACGCCCAAGTGTCGCTACCACGACGACGGCGGCGCGCGAGCGACAAAGATGCGGTTCAGGCTCGTGCGATCGAAGCCGACTCGACGACCGCAACGCCACCGCCGACGAGTGGACGGAAGCGTCGTGCGGACAGCAGTCGCGCCCGATCCATCAGGGCCGTGGTCGGCGCATCGGCGCCGCCTTCGGCAGATCGACGCGGACAAGCTCAAGATCGGGACGGAATCGAACCGATCACGGCTGACTTGGTCCACGCGGCCGAGGCGCTCGCCCAGGCGGCCCGAGCCCAGGCCCTGGAGATCGCGGATCTGCGCACCACACTCCAGGCGATCGAATACGGGAGCTGAGATGCCCCTCCCCGTAGCCGCATGATGCGATCGTCATCGTCGTGGTGTGGTGATCGTGGCTGCCGCGGCGGCCCCGCGAGCAGCGCGCGGCAGGCGCCGAGCGCCCGCGGCGGTCGCGGCGCTCGCGACGAGGCTTCCGCCAGAAGTCGGAGCGCCGAGCAGGCTAGGCGAAGGCGCAGGAGCGGTCCGCCTGAGCGAGCGCGAGCGCCTGCCGCCGAACAGCAGGCAGAACGAGCCGAGCAGGAAACGTGCCGTAGCCGAGCCCCACGAAACCCGGCCCGCGAGATCGATCCCGACGCATAGCACTCGGGCGTGGCGCTGCGGAATCGACGATGTCCCCTAAGCCGTTCGCGTCAAACGGCCGGCCACGCCCCGGCGAGCGACGCCGATGCGGTAATGCGCCACTCGACCGACTTCCGCCGCGGCCTCGGCGTCCGCTTCAGTCGGGTATGGCCCCATCGTCGCAAACACGCTGTCGCCGCTGGCGGACGTCACCATGACATACCAGCGAAGGCGGACACCTGCCTGCCTCTCTGTCGCGTAGTCCAGCACTGGGAACCTCCCAATTCGAGCCATTCGCGAGAGCGACCATAAACCGTCACCTCCCCGAATGTCATCCCCGAATCGAGGTATCTGATTGCCGAAATGAAGTAGTCCACGGCACAGCCTCCGGCGCTTCGACCTTCGGCGATCGACGCCGCCCCTCGAGGAGCGACGAGCTCGATGGTGAGGGGCGCCGTTCGAGGCCGAGCTCGGTCAGGCCGCCCCGTGTGAGCATCGCCGCGGGATTGCAGAGCCGCCGCGCCCCGCCCCTAACCGGGCGCCTCAAACGTGCAGTACACGCCAAGCGGGCCTTCATCACGCCAACACGACTCGCGGGCATTCACGACAAACCAGCCGTCAACATCCGCGACCAGCCCATTCTTGGTCATCCGCAACGGGGCTTCGCAGGTCACGACCCACTACTCACGTGCCGCCATCCTTTGAACGTGATCGAGGGCTATGCCGCATCGGCCGGCTTGGTGGACGCGTGATCTGTGCGATGCGGTCTTGGGCGTTCCAATGGCCCCGCGCCGTCTCTAGCGCCGAGCTGAGGTTCGGCGCTTGAGTACGTCCGACTTCCAAGGCGAACCCGGCGATTGTGTTTCGTTATTCCACCCACATTTGGTCGATGAGCGGTGAGTCGCCCAAAGCCGCGCTGAACTGGTTCCCGCCTATCGGCTGTTGTCTGTGCGTGACGTGCCGGAGCGCCGGCACGGGGAGCTGTTCGTGGGCCGTGAGCGCGAGCTCGCGATCCTCAAGGAGGCATGGGATCGCGTACGGTCGGGACAGCGGTGCGATCTGGTGACGGTTGCCGGCGATGCCGGCGTTGGCAAGTCGCGGCTCGCCGCGGAGAGCTCTGGCTTCGATCGACGCGACCGTGTTTCGGGGCCGCTGTCCGCCCTACGGCGAGCGGATCACCTACTGGCCGGTCGTCGACGTGTTGAAGCAGCTCGACGTGCGGCCCGCGGACGAGGCCGCCGCGGAGGCGATCCGCGCGCTGCTCGGTGAGACCGAGGCGGCGACGTCGGCGGAGGAGATCGCCTGGGCCTTCCGCAAGACACTGGAGAGGGCCGCGGCAGAGCGGCCGCTCGTGGTCGTGTTCGACGACATCCAGTGGGGCGAGGAGACGTTCCTCGACCTCATCGAGCACATCGTACTCCTGTCATCGGGCGCGTCGATTCTGATGTTATGCGTGGCGCGGCCCGAGTTGACCGAGCGCCGCCCTGCTTGGCCGGTGGCGCTTCGGCTCGAGCCACTGGGCGCCGAAGACGTCGCCGAGCTCATACCGCAGCGGATCGGCGACGATCTGCGCGAGAAGATCGCCTAGGCCGCCGGCGGCAACCCGCTGTTCATCGAGGAGATGTTGGCCATGGCCGGCGACGCCGCGGGTGACGTGGTCGTCCCGCCGACGCTGCGAGCGTTGCTGGGCGCGCGCCTCGACCAACTCGAGCCGGCCGAGCGGAGCGTGCTGGAGCGGGGGGCGATCGAGGGTGAGATCTTCCATCGGGGGTGCCGTGCAGGCCCTCGCATCGGGCGAGGCTCAGGTGACGCCGCGGCTGGCCGGACTCGTCCGCAAGGCGCTGATCCGCTCGGACAAGCCGCGGTTCCCCGGTGAGGATGCCTTCCGCTTCCGCCACCTCATGATCCGCGATGCGGCCTACGACGCGCTGCCGAAGGGGACCCGCGCGGACCTGCACGAGCGCTTCGCCGTCTGGCTGGAGGACCACGGCACTGACCTCGTCGAACTAGACGAACTCCTCGGCTACCACCTCGAGCAGACCTGCGGCTACCGCGCCGAGCTCGGGATAACCGACGACGGCACCCCCGCCGCCGCGGCGCGGCGGCACCTGATGGCCGGAGGCCACCGCGCGGCCCGCCGCCAGGACTACGGTGCCGCCGTCAGCCTGCTCGAGCGCGCCGCCGCCCTCGTCCCGGCAACCGAGCTCGACCTGGCCCTCGAGATCCAGCTCGGCGAAGCACTGCCCTGGACGGGCAGGGCCGCCGACGCGGTAGGGCGCGGTGAAGCGTTCGCCGAGAGAGCCGCCGCGGCAGGCGACCGTGTGGGCGAGCTCTGCGGGAGGGTCCGGGCGGCCATGTTCCGCATCAACGTCGAGCCCGAAGGCGCGGCGGAGGCACTGTCGACGCTCGTCGAGCAGGCGCTGCCCGTATTCGAAGCTACCGGCCACGACTTGGCGCTGTACATCGCCTACTCCGCGCTCGCAGAGGTGGCCTTCATGCGCGGGCAGATGGGAGCCCACTTGGAGGCGTACGAGCGGGCCGTCGCCCACGCGCACCAGGCGGGCTACCTCCCACCTGCGTCGGTTGGGGCTCGCGCCGGCGGTCGCCTCCTCGGCGCGACGCCCGCGTCGGAACTGCTCACGTGGCTCGACGAGAACGAGCCAACGGCGGGCCGGGACTACCTCCTCCGTGCCTACCGGGCCGCGGCGCTGGCCATGTTGGGGCGCTTCGACGAGGCGCGCCCAATCCTCGCCGAGGCGCGCGCCGCGCTCGCGGAGCGCGGCGGGGGAGTCCCGCTCGCCGCCGTCACCGGCTTCGTGTCCACCTGGGTCGAGCTCTGGGCAGGCGACCCCGCCGCCGCATACAAGTTCGGAACCGCCGCGTTCAGGCTGTGGGAGGAGCTGGGGGAACTGAGCGCGCAGTCGACCGCGGCTGGGGATCTGGCACAGACGCTCTACGCGCTTGACCGCCTCGACGAGGCCGACGCTTGGGCAGGCCGTACGGCGGAGCTCGGCGCGAGCGACGACGCCTCAACGCAGATGCTATGGCGACAGGTCAGAGCAAAGCTACTCGCGCGCCGCGGCGAGCACCCTGAAGCGGAGCAACTCGCCCACGAGGCGGTGGCGATCGGCACCAAAACAGATGCTCTCAACCACCAAGGCGACGCGTACGCCGACCTCGCCGAGGTGCTCCTACTCAGCGGCAAAGCCGACGAGGCGAAGGCCGCGCTCGTAGAAGCGCTCGAGCGTTACGACCGCAAGGGAAACCTTGTCATGGCGTGGCGGACGCGCGAGCGGCTGGCGGCTGTAGCGGCCCCGACATAGCAGTTGTACAAGTCGATGTGGCTCGGGCCGACACTGCATTCGGCTCTTCGATCAGATTAAACTCCCGGATCCGCGACAATCCATCGCTCGATAGTATGGATTGGCTGGGCGGGGTGGCCACGCCAGACGTGGCCGACCCAACTGCCAACACCCGCTCGGTGCAAATCGACGGCATCATTGAAGCTGCTTTCCCGCGCGCCGTAGCGCAGTGGTCTGTAGCGGCTCGGTACTTCGCCCACAACAGTCCCACCGGCTCGACAATGGCCTACCGCGTGCAGCAGTCGGGATTCGTCCGCGGCTACACCCTCCTCCGCCTGAAACCGCGCGCAGAACCCATCGAGCGCCTGTGCCAGGGCTTCGAGCGCATCGGGGAGCCGCCGCTACTCCGGCCTGCGGACGCCGACGCCGCCGGGACCACACCACTACACCATTCTGAGGGCTAGACGGCATGGACGACTCGCATGGTTGAGCCAAAACCGGTTGGCTGCGGGGGTCGGGGGTCTAGCGGTTCCCGGCCGGAATCGACCGACGAGGCGGTACGCGCCTCACACGGGTGTCAGTCCGTAGCCGGGAACTAATTGTAGCGTTTGACACAAGCCGTGGCGAGTGGGATAGTCGACTGTTCGTCGACCTAGGGAGGGCAGCCCAATGCTCGCGAAACTCAGTGGATGGCACGTGGCGGGACTTCTTGTTGTGCTCGCGATGATGTTCGCAATGGTCGAAGCCGCATACGCCACCCTGACGACCGAGACCGGGCGCACGATCGTGCGGGCGCGAATGTCTCGGATGATGCACTAACGCCCACGCCCACCGCTGCCAAACACCTTTCAACCGGTGCCTGGAGCCAAGACAACGATCACGGTGGCAGAGGCAGCGTCGTGCAGTTGTTCATCCGCTTCACGGCGGAGTCGCACTGCACCGGCGGCTCGCCTGGGGGCAGGTGCAACATGCGCATCACCGTGAATGGAGCGGAAGCGCGCCCCGCCGGGGGACCGGATTTCGTATTCGATACGCCGGGCGGCGTGGTTGGTGCGCGGGCGTTCGACCGGGCGTTCCGACTGGTCGGCCCTACCACCGTCACAGTCCAGGCGGAATACAGGGCCTCGGCGGCGCTCGGCGGAACTCCGCCCACATCCCAGCTCTCGCACTGGACGCTGACCGTCGAGCAAGGTCAAGCGGTGTAGCGGCCTGCTGAACGCCGTAACCCCGGGGAATCGGTGCGGGAAGGGGACACGCCTTCCCGCACCGGTGCCGGCCTTCGTGTTCCGTGATCACAACGGCGCCCGAACGACGCCCCAACCCCTAGACGTTCACGCCCGGCGTGCGTGACGGCGGTGTCACGAAAGCCAAATGACACTCACCGCGCGGCCAAGTGGCCACGCCACGCCCACCGATCACCCACCACCCACCGACCGGATAGGCTCGCCCGCCGTGAAGCCCTTCTTCCAGCGCGACACCGCGGCCGGCGTCGTCGTCGGCGTCACCCTCGCCGCGGCG
Source organism: uncultured Actinomycetes bacterium (assembly GCA_963821535.1). GTDB lineage: Bacteria > Actinomycetota > Thermoleophilia > Gaiellales > JAICJC01 > JAICJC01. The sequence continues at coordinate 133,387 of CAWGEC010000004.1, forward strand.
GTGCTGGTCGAGTGGGGGGTGACGCTGCGCGAGCGCACCGCGGGTGAGGCGGGTCCGCGCATGCGGCTCGCCGTGGCCGCCCGCACGCTGCGCGAGGTGACGCTGTTTCGGACGGGCGAGCGGCGCGAGGAGGACCGAAACACCAAGTGGGCGCTCGTCGGGAGCGTCGCTCTGGGCCTGGTTCTCGGGAGCGGCGCGCAGAGGGCGTTCCCGGGCCTGGCCTTCCCCGACACCGGCTGGACGCCGACCGCGATCGGCGTCGCCGTCATGTGGGCCGGCATCGGCCTGCGCGCGTGGGCGATCACGACGCTCGGGCGCTTCTTCCGGCGCGACATCCAGGTGGCCGGCGACCAGGTCGTCGTCCGCACGGGGCCGTATGCGGCGATCCGGCACCCCGCCTACGCGGGGAACCTGCTGATGCTGGCCGGGTTCGGGATCGTGCTCGCCAACTGGGCGAGCCTTGCCGCGCTGGTCGTCATCCCCGTTCTGGGCCACCTGCCCCGGATCGCCGTCGAGGACGCGCTCCTGATCGACCGCCTCGGCGAGCCCTACCGCGCGTACGCCGCGACCACGGCCCGGCTCGTGCCGGGCGTCTGGTAGTAGACTCGAAGGCCGCATGGGTACCTGCACAGTGACGTTCCGTGGCCGCGCGAGATCGCGGCCATCGCGCCCGGCTCGCTGACGGGCAGCACCTCCTCCGAAGCCCCCGCCTCGCCGCCGAGGTGGTCGCCGCGGCAGGCGTCGCGCGGTCCGATCTCGTGGTCGAGGTCGGCGCCGGCACAGGGCGGCTGACCGCGCCGCTGGCGGACGCCGCCGGGCGGGTCGTCGCGATCGAGCTCGATCCCTCGCTGGCGGACGGGCTGCGCCGGCGGTTCGCGGCCCACCCGCTCGTGACGGTGGTCGAGGGCGACGCGCTCGTCGTGCCGTTTCCCGACGAGCCGCATCGGGTCGCGGGGAACGTGCCCTTCCACATCACGACCGCGCTCCTCCGGGCCGTCCTCGACGATCCCGGATCCCCCTGCCTCGCCGCCGATCTCATCGTGCAGGACGGCCTGGCCCGCAAGCGCTGCGCGATGCGCCCGTGCACGATGCTCTCGCTGTCGTGGCTGCCATGGTGGCGCCTATCGGTCGAACGGCTCCTGCCCGCCGGGTGCTTCGAGCCGCGCCCGTCGGTCGGCGCCGCCCTCCTCGCCGCCCGCCGGCGAGAGCCGTCGCTCCTCCCGGCCGAGAGCGCCGGCGCGTACCGCGCGCTCCTTCGGCGCGCCTTCGACCACGCCGATCGTCCCGTGCGCCACAGCGCCACGCATGGAGCGGCGGCCTGGAAGCGGCTCGCCCGCGATCGCGGCCTCCCGTACGACGCGCGACCGCGCGACCTCGACGTCTGGGATTGGGTGGCGCTCTTTCGGAGCCGGCGCGCCGCCTGACGAGCGCGCGTCAGCGGCCGGCGGCCGCCGGGGGAAGCGCGAGTCTCCGCCAGGCCGAGCCGCCGTCCGCGGTCGCGTAGAGCCGGGCCCCGGACGTGGTGCCGACCACCACCGCCCAACCGTGATCCTCGTCGGCGAAGCTCACGGCGTCGACGGCGCCGCCGTGGAGGACGAGGCCGTGGGGTGTGATCGTCGAGACCGACGCGCCGCCGTTCGTGACCTTGTCGAGAGGCCGGCCGGAGGCCGGGAGCACGATCCACGTGCCGTCGGCGAGGATCGACGTGGGCTGCACGGCGCCGCCTCCTCGCCCCGTTGCGATCGTCGCCCGCGGACGCCACTCGCCGCCGGGCGCTCCCATGACGAACTGCACGGCGGACATCCCCTGCGATGTGAACGTCACGGGCATCACGCCGCCGGCCGCCGTCCACGTCGGCGGCGCAGCGACTCCGGGCGCGTGGGCGTACCCGGCGGGGCCGGTCAGCGCGATCCTGGCCCACGTCCCCCCGCCGTCGGTCGTCTGCCAGGCGGGAAGGCCCGAGCCGCGATCGTCGATGACGATGCCGTCGTTCATGTGCTCGGCCGAGACGTCTCCCCCCGCCGGCGGCGACGCCGAGCGCCATGTGCGCCCGCCGTCGTCCGTCCGGTAGAGGGTGTCCACCGAGGGCGCGGACCCGGATGCGGGCTGTACGGCGAGCCAGGCGTCGGAGGCGTCGACCACGCTGAGGTGGGTCGTCCGGCTGTGGCCGCGGCCGGCTGCACGACCTGCGTGCTGCTCCAGGTTGCGCCGCCGTCAGCGGTGGTGGCGACGCCCACCGACTGGCCGCCGGCCGAGCCTTCGATGAACGCGGCCCAGCCGTGCCGCGCGTCGAGGAACTCCACCGACGTGAGGTTCCATGCCGGGATGCCGGGCGGAGTGATGTCGCTCCATGTCCTGCCGCCGTCGTGGGTGAGGAGGAGCGCGGGCGAGGTCAGAGCCCAGCCGACCGTAGGCGTCACGAGCCGCGCCTCTTTCACCTCGGCCGCGACCGGCGCACCTGTCGCGCTGCGGCTCGACGGCTGGGTGGCGCCGTTCTGCCCGGTGCCGCACCCCGCCAACGCCGCAGCAAGGCCGAGGAGCAGGACGGAGACGACCCCCCGGCCGGGCAACGACCGGCTACTCCTCGCCGTCGTAGTACCCGACGCCCGACGTCCCCTGCACGATCATCCGCACCGGGGCGCCGTCGCCGATCCCGCGCGCCATCACGCCGATCTTGTCGCTGTCGGGGTAGACGGCGATCTCGACATCGGCCTGCGTCGACACCATCAGCACGCGGACGGGCTCGTCCGTGTCGTTTCGAAGCTGATGTGCGCCGTCCTGGCCGCACCGGAAGAGCACCACGTCACCGGCCTTCAGCCTGCGCTCGCCCGACGGGTCGCGCAGCGTCGGCTCTCCGGCGAGGACGATCCCCATCTCCTCGAGCGCGTTGTGCCAGTGGTAGGGGAACGTGCGCTGGCCGGGCTGGATCTCGTACATGGTCGCGCCCAGCTTCTGCGCCCCGAGCCGCCGGCCGACGCTCAGGTGCCGCGACCGCCATCCATCGCGATCGTTGGCGCCGTCCCAGTCGTCGCCTTGGACGTTGACCCCTTCCACGACGGAAACCGTATCAGCGTTTCGCGGGCCGCCCCGGCGGGCAGAAGAGGCTGGATGGCCGACGATGCTGACCTACGGCAGCACGTGCACGGTGCGGCTGATGAGCGTCATGTCCAGGATGCGGCGGATCGACGGCGACGTGCAGACGAGCTCGAACCGCGCCCCCCGTTCCTGCAGCCGGTGCGCCGACGCCAGGATGACGCCGAGCGCGGTCGAGTCGAGGAACGTGACGCCGCTCGCGTCGAGGCGCAGAATCGCGTCCGCCGAGCCCTCGGCGGCCTCCAGCGCACTTCGGAGCGCATCGGCCGAGTCGATGTCGAGCTCGCCCTCCACATGGACGACGGTGGCGGACTCGTCGACCACCGTCTGCGTGAAGGTCGGTCTGGCCGTGTCGCGCTCCATGCAGGCCACGTTACCCGCTCCGCGCGATCGAGGAACCCCACACCCGGCGGTCGGTGCCCGACGTATGCTCGAACCCAGCCGAGAATGGGAGCGCGAGCAGAAATTCGACCAGCATCTGCACTCCGGGCAGCGCCACGCGCAGCTCGTTCAGGAGCTGCGGAGCCGGCGGGAGAAGGTGACCGACGCGCCGGTGCCGGCCGGATCCCGTTCCACCCGCCAGCCGCTCGTCAGCCGATCGACGACCTCGTGGGCCACGGGATCGGCCAGGAACGCGTCGACGCCCGGGCCGGTCACGGCGATCTCGATGGCGCCGGGGATCGCTCGAAACTCTACCTCGAGCGCGTTCGAATGCTGATGGGCGACCGCTGCCGCACAGACCTCGGAGAGCACGAGCTTGGACTCCTCGACCTCGTCGTCTCGGGCGTCGACCAGCATGCCGCTCAGGGCGGCCCGGCACACGCTCAGATACGACGCCTCGGCTGGGACGGTCAGCCGCACATGCGAATCGGGAGTCACAACTGAACCGTACCGTCAGGCTCGAGTTGGCAAACGCCGCCGCAAGCGCACCGGTGGCCGGTCAGGTCGTGCTCGCGCTTGCGATCGCATGCGGCACCGGGCCCCTGGCGGGCGAACGGCTGCGCCGGTCCGCCGAGGCCGCGGCCCGGGCGGCGACCGGTTCGCTGACGATCCATGCCGAGGCGCAGCGCGGCGCGCTAGAGCTCGCGTTCTCGGCGGCGCCCGACGACGGATGGGCGGACCGCGCGTTCGCGATCCTCGAGCCGCACGGCGCCGTTCGGACACCGGCGGGCGTCGAGGTCTGCGTCGAGCGCCCGGCGCTCCATCGGGCGCCCGATGTTTGAACCGGGCGCCCTGCCGCACACATCACTGGTGGAACCGCCCCGAACAAGGAGCACCCCCACCCATGACGCAACGGCACAGCACTACTCCCGAGACCGCTTCCGCGCCGAACAGCGCCGACCGTGACGCGCTGATCATGCGCCACGCCAAGCTGGTGCGCTCGATCGCCCGCCGCTACACGGGTCGGGGGCTTGCCTACGACGACATCGTCCAGAGCGGCTACATCGGCCTGATCCAGGCCGTCGACCGCTTCGACCCGAGCCGCAGCGTTCCGCTGCGCGCGTACGCCGCGCGCACCATCGAGGGCGAGATCATGCATCTCTTCCGCGATCGCGGATGGGCGCTTCGCGTGCCCCGGTCGCTGCAGGAGATGAGCCGCCGGATGGCTGCGCTCTCCGAGCGGATGAGCCACCGCCTCGGGCGTCCGCCGACGGCGGAGGAGCTGGCCGAGGCGTCGGGTGAGGATGTCGAGCGCGTCGCCGAGGCGCTGTGGGCGCAGCGCGCCTACACCGTTGAGCCGCTGACGGAGGGTCCGGTCTCCGAGGACGGCGAGCGCACGGGTGCGGCCGGCCGCGAGCTGAGCGTCGACGAGCCCGGCTTCGACAACGTGCTTCGCCGCGACACGCTCGAGCGGGCGATCCAGCAGCTGCCGCCGCGCGAGCGCGCCATCGTGGCTCTGCGGTTCCTCGACGATCTGACGCAGTCCGAGATCGCAACGCGGATGGAGATCAGCCAGATGCATGTGTCCCGCCTCCTGCGCGCGTCGCTCGACCAGCTTCGCGACGAGCTGCGGTTGCTCGAGCCCGCCGCCTGAGGCCGAGTCAGCTCCGGCGGATGACGGCGCCGGAGTCCAGATCGATGTCGAGCGGGTGCAGCCCAGGGGCGTCGGCAAGCGCGACGCCGTGCCTGCGGTAGTACTCGGGCTCGATGAGGTGCAGGGGAGAGGCGACCTCGATGCCCGCCGGGCACGGGGTCGCCACGCCGATCGGCACGAACCGCCTCGCGCCCGACCGGAGCTCGACCTCGTATCCGACGAGGCGCTCGAGGCGCCGGTCGAGGACCAGCTCCGCGACATGGCCGAGCACGTGCCGGCCGACCACGACTGGAGCGCTCAGCACGCTTGTCGCGGACCGGCGGTTCACGGACCCTCCTATTCCCGCGAGGCCGGCGTCGGAAACGAGCTACGAGGTTGACGCAGCCGCGATCGCGTCCGCGCGCGACGGCTGCGTCGAGAGCTTCGAGTCGAGCCCGGTGAGCGTGAGCAGGCGGTGCACGCCGTGGCCCGACGAGTCGGCCACGGCGATCGCGAAGCCGGCGCCCTGCTCGTTGGCGCGCTCCTGCGCCGTGATGAGGACGCGCAGCACCGCCGAGTCGATGAACGTCGCCTCGGAGAGATCGATCGCAAGCCCCGATGCCGACTCGAGCGCGAGCTCGATCCGCCGGCTCACGTCGGTTGCGGTGGACAGGTCGTGCTCACCGCGCAGGGTCACCACGTCGATCCCGTTCACCCGCTCGACGTCGATCCCGTTCGTCATTGACGGCAGGTTAGCCAACGTGCGTGATCAGTCCGCAGTACTGGCGAGCGCGAACTGCATCCGGACCTCGGTCCCGCCGCCGTTGGGGGATCCGATCTCGACGGACCGTGCGATGGCGGCGATCACCGGAAGCCCGACGCCCAGTCCGGGCGTGTCCAATCGGGGCGACATCCCGCCGCCGTGGTCCCGGACGGTCACCTCGAACTCTCCGTCGACGTGGCTCGCCGTGACGTTGATGGTGCCGCCGCCGTTGGGATAGGCGTGGACGACGGCGTTCGTGCACGCCTCGGTGACCGCGAGCGCGATGTCGGCGATCACGTCGTCGGGGACGTCGAGGCCGGAGAGGAGGCCCCGGAGCGCATGGCGGACGAGCGGAACGCCCGGTGCAGCCGCCGCAATCTCGATCTCAACGCGTTCCGAGACCGTCTCCATCCGCGAAAGATACCCGGGCGCCTCGCGCGGGAATCATCTCTCCGGCTCGATGATCCGCAGAACGACGACGGCCAGGTCGTCCGCCGGCGCGATGGGCTGGAACTCGAGCACCGCCCGCTCGATGCGCTCGGCGATCCCCGTCGCCGAAAGCCCGGCGCAGCCGGCGAGGAGCTCACGCAGGCGGTCCTCCCCGAACTGCTCGCCCTCCCGCCGTTCCTCGGTGACGCCGTCGGTGTAGAAGACAACCGACTCGCCCGGCGCGAGGATCGTCTCGCGGTCCGAGACGTCGATCTCGCTGTAGATGCCGAGGAGCGTCCCCGGCGCCGTCGCGTCGTCCACGGTCCCGTCGTTTCGCAGCACGAGCGGCGCCGGGTGGCCGCCGGCGCAGGCGGTGAGGAGCGCGCCGTGGCTGTGCTGCGACAGGCGGGCGGCGGCAACCGTGCAGAAGCTCTCCTCCCGGACCTCGCGCAGGAGGGCCCGGTTCAGGCGCTCGAGGACTGCGCAGGGCGAGGACTCCCGGAAGGCGGCGGCGCGCAGGGTGTGGCGCGCGAGCCCGGTGATGGCGGCGGCAGCGGCGCCCTTGCCGCACACGTCGCCGATCGCGATCGCCCAGGCGCCGTCGCCCATCTCGAAAGCGTCGTAGAAGTCGCCTCCGATCTCGGAGCCCTCGCCGGCCGGGTGATAGACCGCCGCGATCTCGGCGTAGGGGATGTCCGGCAGCGTCGGCGGGAGGAGGGTTCGCTGCAGCGTCCGGGCAACCTGGTCGCGATCCTGATAGAGGCGGGCAGTGTCGACGGCGGTCGCGGCGCGGCGGGCCAGCTCGACGGCGAAGGCCAGATCGGACTCGTCGTAGCGGCGGTCTGAGTCGGACGTCGCGAGGGTGATCACCCCGTGCGTCCGCCCGCGGCTGCGGAGCGGGACGACGATGGCCGACCGCAGACCGAGCTCGTCGAGCGCACTCGGCCGGTCGCTGTCTCCGGCGCTCAACAGGGACTCGGGCGAGGCGTCGCGTACGAGCTCCGGGACGCCCGACTGCGCCACGCGGGCCGCCACCCAGCCCGGGTCTTCGCCCGCGCCACCGGCGAGCGCCTCGACCAGGCGGACCCTCGACGGGTCGGCGTGCGCGGCGATTCCGCCTGCGCGCTCGCCGGTGACCTCGATCAGGCACCAGTCGGCCAGCCACGGCACGAGCAGCCTGGCCAGGCTCGCGAGGGCCGAGCGGTAGTCGAGCGACTCGCCCAGCACCTCGCTCGACTCGGCGAGTAGGGTGAGCCGGCCGCGGGCGAGCGTCTCCGCCTCGTACAGGTGGCCGTGGTCGACCGCGAGCGCGATCCGTCCCGCCGCGAGCCTGATGAGCTCCACCTCGTCCCGCCCGAACGTCCGCGGCTCGACCGAGCCCACCTGAACCACGCCGAGGACGCGGTGGCCGATCCGAAGCGGCGCGCCGAGCATGGATCGGACGCCGGCATCCCGCAGCGAGGCGTTCACGAAGTCGGACGGCCCCAGGTCGTCGAACACCATCGGCTCGACCGACTCGGCGATCCGGCCGGCGACCCCGCTCCCGAACTCCACCCGCAGCTCGCCGCCCGTCCGTTCGAAGCCGAGCGCGGCCCGCATCTCGAGCGCCGTGCCGGTCACATCGGTGAGCAGCACTGCTGCGGAATCCGTGCCGAGCTCGGTGTGCAGGCGGTCGAGCACCTCGGGCAGCAGGTCGTCGAGCTCGAGGTGGGCGAGCGCGGCATCGGTGATCCGCTGCAGGCTGCGCGCCACCTTGGCGGATTCCCGGGCGTCTCGAAGCAGCCCCGCGGCGTCGAGCGCGAGCGCCACGCGCCGGGCGATGTCCTCGGCGACGGCGAGCTCGCGCGGCCCGAACGGCGGCCTGTCCCTGCTGCCGGCGAGAAGCATCACCCCGAGCACTCTGCCGCGTGCGGCCAGCGGCACGTACATCGCCGAGCGCATGTCGAGCTGCCGCACGATCTCGGCGTGCTCCGGCCCGCGGAGCCGTTCGTGCAGCACCTGCTCGGTGAGATCCGCGACGACCTCGGCCTGGCCGTCGGCGAGCACCCGTTGAATGAACGGCGCCTGCGGATCCGGCGGATAGGCCCGGAGCTCCTCCGCCAGCGCTCCCTGGTCGGAGCGGGTATGGGCGATCGCGGACCGCTCGAGCCGGCCGTCGGCGCCGACGACGTCGATGACGACGAGGTCGGCCAGCCATGCCGCCGCCATCCGGGCGACGCTCTGGAGCCCGGCGTGAGGCTCGACGGACGCAGCCAGGATCTCGCTGGTCTGGACGAGCAGCTCCAGGCGCCGCTCGCGATCGACCTCCTCGGCACGCTCCGCGTCGAGCGCCACGGCCACGACTCCGACCGGCTCCCCGGCGGCATCGGCGAGGGGACCCACGGCGGCGTGCACGCGGATCGGCGACCCGTCGCCCCGCCGGATGTCGAACTCGCCCTGCCATGCTCGTCCAGCGGCGGCCCGCTCGCCGATCTGGCGTGCCAGGCCGATCTGCGCGTCGGGGATGATCAGGTCCACGACCGAACGACCGGTCGCGGCGTCGGTCGCGATGCCGAACAGCTGCTCGGCGGCGGAATTCCAGACCGCAACCCGGAGGTCCGTGTCGGTGACCACGACGGCCGCCGGAGCCTGGCTGATCACATCCGCCGCCACGATCACCTCGATGACGCGCATGGGCCCCCGTGTGCGGTAGCTCCTTGGCGTTCACGCTAGTCCCCGGCGGGGACCGTGTCAACGATCTAGCGCTGCGGCCATGCCGACCGCGCTCGAGGATGTCCGCCTGCGCTCGTCCGGCCCGGATGTCGCCCGAGCCGTCTCGGAGCCGGTGCTCCTGGCGCTCGGTGCCCGCGCGGGCCTCGACGTCAGCAGGCTCGACGAGCTCGCACTCGCGCTGGGCATCGCCATCGCCGCGGCTGTGCCCGGTCCAGTGACGACGGATCTGCGCCGGGCCGGCGGACGCGTCAGCGTGACGGTGTCTCCCGTGGCGCACGACCGCCTCATCGGCCGGCGGAGCCTGCTCGAGGGCCTCGTCCCGTCGGTGGTCGCGGACGGAGACGCGCTCGCGCTCAGCCTCGATGCCTGAGTCGGCCGACGCGCTCGCCGCCCGGGCGGCGAGCGGCGACGCGGCGGCCCGGGATGCGCTCGTTGAGGACCTGCTGCCGCTGGTGGGGAGCCTCGCCCGGCGGTTCGAGGGCCGGACGTCGCGAGAGGACCTCGAGCAGGCGGGCGTCGTCGGCCTGCTCTCCGCGGTTCCCGGGCTACGACCCGGACCGCGGCACCGCCTTCTCGACCTACGCGACCCCGTTCGTCGTCGGCGAGATGCTGGCCGTGCTTCGCGGGTCGGCTCCGGTGCACGTGTCGCGCACCGCGCGTGATCTGGCCGCGAGCGTCGAGGGGGCGGCGGACGCGATCGCGGCGGCGCAGGGCCGGCCGCCGTCGCCGGCAGAGATCGCCGCGGCCGCCGACCTCGACGAGGAGGATGTCGTCACGGGACTCGCCGCCCGCCGTGCGCTGGCACCGCCGGCGCCCGCGGACGTCGTCGAGGACGCCGCGGGCACGGAGGACGCCATCGCGGCGCTCGAGGCCCGGCTCCACGTCGGCGATCTGCTGGGCGCGCTCGACCGCCGGTCTCAGGCGATCCTGGTGATGCGCTTCGGGCTCGAGCTGAGCCAGGCCGAGATCGGCGAGCGGCTCGGCATCTCGCAGATGCACGTCTCGAGGCTGCTCCGCACTGCGCTCGAGGATCTCGACCGGCTGATGGGTTAAGGCGGCGGGCGGCCCTTCCGGGCCGCCCGCTCTCCCCCCAACCCATGGGGAGATTTCGGAGCTCATGGGGAGATTTCGGAGCTCGGGAGGCTTCTACCCCGCCGCTGGGCCGGCCTAAACCCCGCGTGCACGAGCGGAGGGAGCGGAGAGGGAGGGATTCGAACCCTCGATGGAGGTTTACCCCCCATACCCACTTAGCAGGCGGGCGCCTTAAGCCGCTCGGCCACCTCTCCGGGTACGGGATCCGCACGGCCAAACGCGCCGAACCCCGCTCAGTACGATACCGCCTCATGTGGCGGCGCGTGCTCGTCGTGTGGTCGGCAAGCCGCCTCGCGGTCTTGAGCCTTGGGCTGCTCCTCACCACCCAGCTCGGATGGCACCGGGCGCTGGAGCCGTGGCAGACCAAGTTCTTCCGGTCGATCACGGGCTGGGACTCGGTCTACTACCTGAAGATCTCCCACACCGGCTACCACCCCGGCAAGGACGTGGCGTTCTTCCCGCTCTACCCGGCCACGATCTGGGGCACCCGCGAGGTCGTGCGCGTCGGCGACGCCGTTGCGGCCGTCGCGATCTCGAACCTCGCGCTGCTGGTCGGGCTCATCGGGATGTACATCCTGGCCCGCGATCGCCTGAGCGAGGACCACGCCCGCCGCGGAGTCCTCTACCTCGTGCTGTCGCCGTACGCGTTCGCGCTCGCCATGGCCTACTCGGAGGGCCTCTTCCTCGCGCTCGCGACGTGGCTCTTCGTCCTCTCCGACCGGCGCCGCGACATGGCGGCCGTGCCGCTCGCGTTCGCCGCCGGCCTCACCCGGGTCACCGGCCTCGCCCTGGTTGCGCCGCTTGCGCTGCGCGCGTGGCGGCGCCGCACCGTCGGGTCGGTCGCCCTCGCCGTCGCCCCGCTCGTGGCGTTCGCGGCCCATGCCGCGTGGCTCGACCATGCCGTGGGAGACCCGCTGGCGATGGTGCACGCCCAGCGCCGGTGGGGCGGGCACCCGTCGATCCCGCCCGTGAGCCTCGTCGACCAGTTCCTGGACTTCGCCCGCACGCACGACGTCTTCTTCCTCATCATCGGCGTCACGTTCATCGCCTATCTCGCGCTGCTCATCCCGATTCTGCGGCGGGACATCTTCGCCCCGACGCGATGGGAGGACGTGCTCTTCGTCGGCGGGATCTTCGCGATGCCGCTGCTCTCGGGCGTCCTGCAGTCATCGGGCCGCTTCGGCCTGGTCGCGTTCCCGCTCGCATTCGCGATGGCCGACCTCGGCCTTCGCAGCGAGCGCGTCCACCGGGCGTACGTCGTCTATGCGCCCACGGCCCAGATCATCCTCTTCGCCGCGGCCGCGCTCGGCTACCGCCCGCCGTAGATTTCCACTTACCGCACGCGGAACGTGGTCCGCCCGATCGACGTGCCCTCGGGGTGGGACGGCGGGTACGCGTAGAGGAAGAGCGTGTAGGTGAAGCCGCGGTGCAGGTGGCGGCGGCTGCGGGAACGTGTACGACCGGGCGTGCACGGATCGCTTCTGCGCCACCTGGTCGCCGCCGTGGAAGAGCAGGAAGGAGTAGCCGAACAGCGTCGAATGCCGGAGCCACGACACCGTCGGCGTGGTGTCGGTGATCACGCCCCCGTCCATCGGCGTGCAGATCTCGCCCGTCCGCAGCCGCAGGACCACGCCGCGGGAGTGGTTGAGCGTTCCGGGCTGGGTGCGCGAGCGATACAGGGCGAACACCCGGTACTGGTACGCCGTGAAGTGGCTGAGCCCGCGATCGTGCAGGACGCCGGCGCCGTGCGGAAGCCGCGCCCCGTCGCCGGGCCCGGTCGGAATGTGGGTGCGGCTGCGGACGATGACGGTGCGATCGAAGCGGCTCGACGATCCGCCCCGCTTCCAGGTGATCTTGGTCGCGTCGCAGCCGGCCGCGCCGCGCACCCCGACGTCGTCCGCCGGATACGTCGCCGCGACCGGTGAGGGCGACCACATGCGGGACGCTGGCGCCGTTGTCGGTCACCGACAGCGAGGCACCCTTGGCGCCGACCTCGTTGGGGGCGAACCGTACGGTCTCGCTGCAGCTGCCGTCGGGCGGCAGTGTTGCGCCGGCGCAGTTTCCGCCGGTGATCCGGAAGCTGTTCGGATTCTGGCCGGTGAGCCGCACGCTTCGAGATGGTGAGCGGGTTGTTGGTCTTGTTGGTGAGGCTGACCGTCCTGGGCGTCGAGAACGTCCCCGCGTGGCGGGACTGCTTGAATTCGACGGGCGCCGGTGTGAACACGACCGCCGACGGCGTGCCCGTCCCCGAGAGGTTCACGGTCTGCGGCGAATCCGGCGCGCTGTCGTTCACCTGAACCACGGCGGTTGCCCCGCCGACTGCGCTCGGGATGAACTGCACCGTCATGGTGCACTGGTCGCCGGGCGCCAGCGTGATCGCGGCGGCGCAGTTGTCGCTGAGCGTGAACTGACCGGAGTCTTGACCGGCGAGCACCGACTGCGACATCCCCAGGTTCTCGTTCCCGTTGTTCGTGACGGTGATTGTCCGGACGTTCGAGGCGGTGAAGATCGGTTGGTTTCCGAACCCGATGGAGTTCGGATTCACCGCAGCCACCGGCAGCGTCCCCGTTCCGGTGAGCGACACGCTCTGGCCCTGCACGGTCACCGTGCCCGGCTGGGAGCCCGGTCGCGTTCGGCTGGAACGCGACCGCCGACCGAGCAGTGCTGGCCCGCCGGCAGGCTGCCGGCGCAATCGGATGCGTCGACGGTGTAGTCGGCGGGATTCCCGTTGTTCACGCTGACGTTGACCGCGTTGTTCCGGTGATTTGTGAACGTGATCGGCTGGGTCGGGCTGGTCGTGTTCACCCGCTGCGTGCCGAACGAGAGGGAGAGCGGGCTCACGTCGAACTGGGTGATGCCGGTGCCGGTGAAGCCGAACGAGTCGCCTTCGATCAGGAGGTTCGCCGACTTGGCGCCTTGGGAGGTGGGCTGGAAGCTCAGGTTGGCAGTGCAGAAGTCCGTGACGTTGCTTCCGCAGTCGTCCGACGGGTTGAATTGGCCCGGGTCGGAGCCCACCGAGGTGGACGTTGGGGTTGTCCGGGATAGTCCGTGTTGTTCGTGACCGTGATCTGTTTCTGCCCGGTCGTGTCGCCGATCGCGACGTCTCCGAAATCCGGGTTACGCTGGCGGATTGGTGAAGCTGAACTCGTGAACGACTCCTGTACCGGTGAGGTCGAACGCGTCGGAGTCACTGCCGCCGCCTTCGCTTACCACGAGCTTGCCGGAGTCGGGGCCTCCCGAACTCGGCGCGTAGCGCACGTCAACGGTGCATTGATCACCCTGCTGGTTCAGGGTTGTGCCCGAGCAGGTGTCGCTCAAGACGTCGAAGACCGGGGCGTTCGAGGTGATTGAGTCGATGGCGAGGGGGCCTCCGCTCTGGTTCGTGAGCGTCTCCGTCTTCGTGTGTGGGAAGCCAATCGCGACCCGGCCAAAATCGAGTCGCCTGCCCGTCTACGGAGCCGGCTCCGAGCGCGCTCGATCCGCCCGCGACGGCGAGCGCGAGAGTCAGTGCCAGGGCGAGTGTGAGCTTGCGGATCATCTACAGCGACATCAGCAGGACGACGAGCGGCGCCCGCGATGCAGACGCCGATGATTGCAGGTATCACGAGCGCGGTGCGGTCGTAGTCGCGCACGTCGACGGACATCAGGTCGCGGATGCCGTAGCCGGTCCGGGCGTGCCACTCCCACTCACGCCGCACGATGCGCAGCGTCGCGTAGGCGAGGCCGGCGAGCACGATCGCCCCGCCGCCGATGATCCCGACGATGTCGGGCAGCGACGAGCCGGACGATCCCGGCTGGCTCGGCGCGGCGCGGGGCTCGAGCCCTGCGTCGACGTCGGCGGGGCCGTGAGCGTCACCGGAGCCGTCACGATCGGCGACGTGTTTCCCGCCTTGTCGAACGCGAAGACCCCGTAGCAGGACGTGCCTGTCGACGGCGCCGTCGAAGTCGACCTGACCCTCGCGCAGGCGCCGCGTTCCGATGGGCGTGCCGTCCGCCGGGAACTGCGGGCACGTGGTGCCCGGCCCTCGCACGACCAGATTGTGTGCCGCGTCGGGCGGGTTCGTCCACGCCAGTCGCACGGCGCCGCCCTGGCCGACCTTGCCGGTGAGGCCCGTCACAGCGATCGGCGGGATCGTGTCGCCCTTGTTCCTGGCGAGATGCGTCACTGGGCTCAGCCAGGCGCCCGTGACGTCGAGCGTGAACACCGCGTAGCAGTACTTGGTCGTGTCGTGCTCCTTCGCGTCGACCTGCGTCGTGCGGCGGTTGAAGTCGCCGATCCGCGTGCCCTGGAGCGGCTGGGTGGGGCAGTGCCCGGCGGGCCCTCGCGCGACGATCACGTGCGCGACGGCCGACGGGTTGACGAGGGCCCACGAGAGCACGATCTCCCCGGGCTTCGGGGTGCTGATCTTCAAGTCATGGACGCGCGGGGGCGGCTTCGAGTGCGACGTCGTCTGGCCGGACGTCGTGGACGGCGAGCTCGACCCGGGTGTGCTCGGCGGTGGGGGCGGCGGGGCGGTCGTCGTCGAGCCCGAGGCCTTCGACCCGGGGTCGGCCATCGCGGCGGCTGCGCCCAGCAGAAAGGCACGGTGGCCAGCGCCGCAGCGGCGGCTCTACATAATCGTGTGCTCGCTTCGGACCCCACTTCCTCGCGACCGGTCGTCACCGGTGATCTTAAGAATACCGCTCCTCGTCCGTGGATCACGTGAACCGGTAAACCTGGCCCCACGAAGCACGATGGACGGTTCCGTGAGACGCCGCCCAGCGCGACTATAGCGATGTCGCGGGGCCGGTGAAGGGGGGTTCAGGCTGCCAGTCTGAGCCAGGGCTGACGGAGCGTCGCGGCGAGCTCGTCGAAGCCCGGGATCGTCTCTGCGATCTCGATCTGGGAGCCGGTTCGCGCGATGACGTGGACCGTCACCCGGCCCCAGGTGGTGCGCGCGCGACGGACCGCGGCGACGTCGCCCCATGCGATCGAGTGATGCGCCGGCGAGGCTCCGCGCCGCGATGCCGTCCTCCGACACCTCGACGCGCTCGGCCCGCCGGGCCGCCGGCCAGGCCAGCGCTGCGATGGCACGGAGCGGCGGGAACGCCGCCGCGACCGCCTGGCTGGCGTCGCGAAGCGGGCAGGGCGGATACTCGAAGACCGCGGGCTCCATCGTCCCAGTATGCGGCTCTGGCCCTCTGGCGCCATCCATCCGCCGGGGGATTGCGGTTCCGGCTTGACTTGACCCGTTCCGGGGGTACCCTGGACTGGGGTATCTGATTCGACCATCTCGGGGGGGCTGATGAGGGCTCGGGTATTGCGGGCGGCTGCAATGGCCGCTGGAGTGGGAGTGTGCGGGCTTGCGATCAGCTCGCCGGCGTTCGCGGTCGTGGCGACCGTGCCGACGCCGACATGGCAGACGAACGGGCGCGTGAACGTGATCGTGGTCTCCAAGAATCGCGTCTACATCGGCGGGCAGTTCACCGCCGTTCGGCCTCCCGGCGCGCCCGCGGGCTCGCAGGAGGTCACCCGGAATCACGTCGCGGCGTTCAACGTCGCCAAGGGCACGCTCGTCGCCGTGGAACCCGAACGCGAACGGCACCGTCCGGGCGATCCAGGTCATCGGGAGCTCGGTGTACCTCGGCGGCTCGTTCACCCGCGTCGGCAACTCCGGCCGGCAGCGGCTCGCCCAGGTCAACACGACCACCGGCGCGCCGACGGCGTGGCATCCCGGCGCGGACGCCGAGGTGCTCGCCATGGCGCATTCGAACGGTCTGCTCTACGTCGGCGGCGCTTTCACGACCGCGGGCGGCGCGGCCCGCGCGCATCTCGCCGCGTTCTCGACCAGCACGGGCAACCTGGCAGCGTGGTCGCCGTCCACCGACGACCAGGTGAAGGCGATCGTCGTCACGCCGGGCGGGGCCCGCGTCGTGGTCGGCGGCTTCTTCAGCGCAGGTGAACGGCACGTCCGCCCAGCACCTCGCGGCGATCAACCCCGGTGGCAGCGGAACCCAGGCGACCTGGGGGAGTCACGTCGCCTACCCGGTGATCGATCTCGCGGCCGACTCGAACGGCGTGTACGCCGCCGGAGCCGGCGGCGGCGGCAACTTCGAAGGAACGTCGCTGACCGGTCAGGAGAAGTGGGTGGGCGGCACGAACGGCAACGTCCAGGCGATCGCGGTCGTCGGAGGGATCGTGTACGTCGGCGGCCACATGCAGTTCTACTGCGGGCCGCAGCACGGCCAGCACACCTGCACGAACCCGATCGCGCGCGACAAGCTGCTCGCGGTCGACGAGACCAACGGGAACCTGCTCTCCTGGGCGCCGGGCGCAGACAGCGCGCTGGGCGTGTTCGCCCTCACCGGCATGGGGTCGACGGGCAACCTCCTCTCGGGCGGCGACTTCCGGCACACCGGAAACCGCGCCCAGCAGGGGTTCGCCATGTTCGGTAACTGAGCTAGCGGACCACCAACACCGCCGAGCCCTGAACCTCGCCCGCCGCAAGGCGGGCGAGGGCTTGGGGCGCCTCGGCGAGCGGGAACGTCTGCGTCTGGGCCCGGATCGGGATCTCGGCGGCCAGCGCGAGGAACTCCGTCGCGTCGGCCCGGGTGAAGTTGGCGACCGAGCGCAGCACGCGCTCGCGCCACAGCAGGTCGTAGTCGAACGCCGGGATGCCGTCCAGGTGGATCGCGTTGATCGCGACCGTCGCGCCGGGGGCGAGCGCGCGAAGCGCCGAGATGACCACCGACCCGGCCGGCGCGAAGGTGACGGCGGCGTCGAGCGGCTCGGGCGGCGGGTCGTCATAGCCGCCGACCCAGGCGGCGCCGAGCCCACGCGCGAGCTCGTGCTCCGCCGGCGACCGCGAGAAGACGCATACCTCGCAGCCCCAGTGGCGGGCGACCTGGATCGCGAGGTGGGCCGACGACCCGAAGCCGAAGAGCCCGAGGCGGCCGCCGGGCTGGATGCCGCTGAGCCGCAGCGACCGGTAGCCGATGATGCCGGCGCACAGGAGCGGCGCGGCCTCGATGTCGCTCGATGTCGGGCGGGAAGGGCGAAGGTGAAGTCGCGCCGGGCCGCGACCCGCTCGGCATAGCCGCCGTCGACGGTCCACCCGCGGAAGTCGGCCAGCTCGCACAGGTTCTCGCGGCCGGCCAGGCACTCCCGGCACCGCCCGCAGGCGCCGGCCAGCCACGCCAGGCCCACCCGCTCGCCGGTTTCCGCGATCCGCCCGACGACCTGATGGCCCGGGATCACGGGCCGCTTTCGCATCTCGATGTCGCCCGAGACGATCTGGAGGTCGGTCCGGCACACCCCGCAGGCCGCCACCTCGACGATCACCTCGCCCGGGCCGGCCACGGGGTCGTCGACATCGCGGAGCGCCAGGTCGTTCGGCGCCGTCAGGACCATCGCCTTCACGAGGGCATCGTAGGGCGCGCGGTCGGTATCGTTCCCGGCCGGCCTCCGCCAGGCCGAGCTGCAGCGGCGACCCGACCCCGGCCGTCTTTGACAAGCGCATCCCGGACCTTCCGTACTGAAACAGCTGTACCAGGTACCGGTGTTTCAGCCGGTTAGCGCCAGGGGCGCCGGTACGCGAGGTTCACGAACCCGATCCCGATCCAGGCGGCGATCACGCCCGCCAGGCCCGCAGCGTTGCCCGCGACCGCTGTGACAGGGATTCCGAGCGCAATCGAGCCGATCGCGACTCCGATCGCGCCGGCGTCGTAGCCCTCGTCCTCGTCCTCGTGCTGGGCGACCCGCTCGTCCACCCGGGCGTCGATCGCCCTGCCGACGCGTTCGAGGAACGCATCGACGATCTCCGGCTCGTGCTCCGCCGACAGCTCCTGCCGCGCATGCACCGCGACCTCGAGCTCCTCGCGGGGAAGGGCGCGTTCGCCTTCGGGAGCGTCCATGTGGGCCAGGGTATCGCACGCCGGCGCGTTCTCATCAGACGGCGCACCGCCACCATCGGCTAGCGTCGGCGCCGTGTTCTTTCGACTGACGAGTCTCGAGCTCGGCCTAATGCTGTTCGCCGTGGTCTTCGGCGCCACGGTGGTGGCGGTGGGGTTGGGCAGGCGCCATCGAGACAAGTCGGAGATGCGAGAGCCGTTCGCGGTGCTCCAGGGAGCGCTGCTGGGGGTCGTCGGGTTGATCCTGGCGTTCGGCCTGTCGCTGGCCGTGGGTCGATACCAGGATCGGCGGACAGCCGTGGTCGATGAGGCGAACGCCATCGGCACGACCTACCTGCGCGCTCAGACCCTGAGTGAACCGGCGCGAGGTCGATCGCTTGCCTTGCTGGTGCGGTATGCCGACGCCAGCATTCGGCTGGGCAAGACGATCCCGGGAAGCGCGGACGCCCGTCGTGTCCTCGCCGTCGAGTCGGCGATCCAACGTCAGCTGTGGGCACTCGCCGGGACGGCGCTGAACGCATCACCGGTGGACACCGCCCCGCGCCTGTACGTCGAGAGCCTGAACGAGATGATCGACTCGCAGGGTGTCCGAGTCGCAGGGCTCAACAACCGGGTGCCCGGCCCCGTTCTTGTGCTCGAGGTGGTGGGCGCCGCGGTGGGCGTCGCCCTGCTCGCGTTCTACCTGCAGTGCTCGGCCGCGGGCTGCTCACCGTGCTGCTCGCCGCCGGCCTCGTCACGATGTTGCTCCTCGTCACCTTCGATCTCGACCGTCCCACCCGCGGTCTGATCACCGTCCCGACCACTCCGCTCACGGCCGTGCGCGCGTCGATGAACCTGCCTCCGGCGGCAGACGGCCCGACCGCACCATAGGACGCGCTGCCCGCGCGGCCTAGCCGTCGTACGCGGGCTCGCGCGAGCGCCGCTGCTTGTCGTAGCCGTGGCTTGGGTGCGACGAGGCGCTCGCGACGAGCAGGATGAGGCAGATCGCGATGAAGTTCCGGAACGTCGGCTCGGGCCAGTGCAGGCGCGCCGAGCCGTGGAACCAGTCGGGGTCGATCAGGAACACGGCGGCGACGATGATGATCCTGCCGGCAAGGCCGATCGCGAGGAAGACGGCGGCGAGGACGAGGCCCCAGAACCCGAGCTCGGGTGCGCCTACGGCGTGCGCCAGGTCGAGCACGTTCCAGGCGAGCCAGACCACCAGCGGGCCGAGCAGGAGGCCGCCGACCATGAGCGCCGCCGCCCCTGCGAGGAGCGCTCCGAGACCCAGGATTGCGAGGACCCACGCGAGCATCCTCTCGACGTTCGCCGCGGGCGGCGCGGGTCCTTCACGCTTCCGTCTGGGACAATGGGGCGGTGCGCGTGCTGATCGTCGAGGACGAGCCGCATATGGCCGAGCTGATCGGGAGGGGGCTCGCGAAGGAGGGGATGGCGGTCGACATCGCCTCCACCGGCGAGCAGGCGATCGAGATGGCCGGCGCGGCCGATTACGACTCCATCGTCCTCGATGTGCTGCTGCCCGGGATCGACGGCTTCGAGACGTGCCGCAGGCTGCGATCGGGCGAGGTCTGGGCTCCCGTGATCATGCTGACCGCGCTCGACTCGGTCGAGGATCGCGTTCTCGGCCTCGACACGGGTGCCGACGACTACCTGGTGAAGCCGTTCGCGTTCGCGGAGCTGCTCGCTCGCCTGCGCGCCGTCGCCCGCCGGCGCGAGCCGGAGCGCCCCAGCGTCCTCGAGGTGGACGACCTGCGCCTCGACCCCGCCAGCCGCCGGGTCTGGCGCGGCTCCGAGGAGATCTCGCTCTCGGCCAAGGAGTTCGCGATCCTCGAGACGTTCATGCGCCGGCCCGACGAGGCCCTGACGCGGGCCCACCTCGTGGCCCACGCCTGGGACAACTCCTACTCCGACAGCTCGAACATCATCGACGTCTACGTCCGCCGGCTGCGGCGCAAGATCGACGAGCCGTTCGGGCGCCAGACGATCGAGACCGTCCGCGGCTCGGGCTACCGCCTGCGCCAGGGCGACGCGGTGTGAGCCGAATCCCCATCCGGCTGCGGGTGGCGGCGGCGTTCGCGGTCGCGATGGCGGTCGTGCTCGCGGCGACCGGCTGGTACGTCTACTCGAACCTGGCAATCGCACCTCTCGCACGCGCTGAACCGCGAGCTGCGGCTGAGGGCGCAGGACCTGACCGCGGTCGTCAGCGATCCGGATTCGCGCCTGCCGCCGACCACGCCCAGGGGCGGCTTCGTCGAGAAGGGCGAGAGCTACGCCCAGCTCGTGACCCCCGACGGCGTCGTCGTCCAGCACACGAATCCGCTCGGCGAGGCACCGCTCCTGACGCGGCTCGGAGCTGCGGCGGGCCCTGCACGAGTCGATCCTCGGAGAGCGCCAGAGGGTGTCCGGCCTCGACGAGCCGTCGCGGTTCCTCGCGGTGCCGGTGATGAAGGGCGACGCCCGCTACGTGCTCGTCGTCGGCGCCACGCTCGAGAATCGCGCGGAGACGCTCGCCAAGCTCCGCGACGTGCTGCTGATCGCCGGCCCCGTCGCGCTGCTCGTCGCCACGGGCGCGGGCTATCTCCTGGCGGGCCTGTCGCTCCGCCCGGTCGACTCGATGCGGCGGCGGGCGGCGTCCATCTCGGCGGCGACGCCCGGCGAGCGGCTGCCGGTGCCGCACACGAGGGATGAGGTCGAGCGCCTCGGCGAGACGCTGAACGCGATGCTCGACCGGCTCGAGGAGGCGCCTGGCCCGCGAGCGCGACTTCGTCGCCGACGCCGGCCACGAGCTGCGAACGCCGCTGGCGCTCCTGCGGACCGAGCTCGAGCTCGCCCTCCGCCACGCCGACTCGGCCGAGGAGCTGCACGAGGCGGTGCGCCGCTCGTCCCAGGAGGTCGATCGGCTCGCCCAGCTCGCGGAGGACCTCCTCCTGCTCGCGCGGTCGCACGGCGACAGCCTGCCGCTGCGCGTCGAGCCGCTCGATGTGGCGGACCTGGTCACCTCGGTCGCGAGCCGCTTCGAGTGGCGGGCGCAGGCGGCGGGCAGGCCGCTCACGACGGACCAGCCGGACGGCCTTCGCGTCCAGGGAGATCCGCTCAGGCTGGAGCAGGCGCTCGGCAATCTCGTCGACAACGCGCTCCGGTACGGCGAGGGCGCCGTGCTGCGTGTCGGCCAGGCCGGCGGGCGCGATGGTCGAGCTGCACGTCACCGACGAGGGCCCGGGGATCCCGCCGGAGTTCATGGCGCGGGCGTTCGAGCGCTTCTCCCGCCACGACCAGGCGCGCACGCGGGGCGGAGCGGGCCTCGGGCTCGCGATCGTCCAGACGATCGCCGAGGCCCACGGCGGGAGCGTGCGCGCGGTGACGCGCGACGGCGGCGGGGCCGACGTGTGGCTCACGGTCCCGGGCACGGCGTAATCCGCGCGCCCTTGACATGTGACGACCGGAACGAGTACGTTTGTTCGAGAAAGATGAACGGGCGATGAACACGCGCTTACGGCTGCCGGAAGGGTCGACCGGCCGGGCCGGTACGCAGATCCAGCTGCTTGACAGTTTCGAGGCCCGCCACGACGGCGAGGCCGTGCACCTGCCGATGAGCGCGCAGCGCGTTATCGCATTCCTCGCCATCCGCTCGCACCCGATGCTTCGCCTGCACGTGGCGGGGTCGCTCTGGCTCGACTCCCCGGAGGAGCGCGGGCTTCGCCAACCTGCGCTCGGCGCTCTGGCGCATCCACGGTCGGGGGTCGCCGTGGTGGACTCGAGCGGCGGCACGCTCCGGCTCGCGGCCGGCGTCCGCGTCGACCTGCACGAGGCCACGGCGCTCGCCCACCGCCTGATCGGGAGCGTGCCGATGGGTGCCGGCGGCGACGTCGAGTGGCTGCCGCTCGCCGGCGAGGTGCTCCCCGACTGGGACGACGATTGGGCGCTCGTCGAGCGGGAGTACTTCCGCAACCTGTCGCTCCAGGCGCTCGAGTCGCTCTGCGAGCATCTGACCGTCGCAGGGCCGCCTGCGCCAGGCGCTCGAGGTCGGGCTGGCCGCGTTCGCTCGCGAGCCGCTCCGCGAGAGCGCGCACCGCCTGCTCGTGCGGATCTACCTGGCCGACGGCAACCCGTTCGACGCGATCCGCCAGTTCCGGCTGTACCGCGACCTGGTGCGAAGCAGGCTCGGGATC
The DNA here is from genome assembly GCA_963821535.1 of uncultured Actinomycetes bacterium. GTDB lineage: Bacteria > Actinomycetota > Thermoleophilia > Gaiellales > JAICJC01 > JAICJC01. Next base: position 155,549 of record CAWGEC010000004.1, read on the forward strand.
GAGCCGTCGGCGCAGATGCTCGAGCTCGTCCACGGGCTGCTCCGGGACGACGTCGAGGTCAGCGCCGACCCGATTGCCGCCGCCTGAACGCGGCCTGCCGCATCGCGGGACGGTGACGCTGCGGTGACGGCCGCGTGACGGCGGGCCGGTATCTCCCCTGCGGTCGGCCGTCGACCGAGGGAGGGGGAGCCCCCGTCATGTTGGGATGGATCGTCGGATCGAGCCTCCGGTTCAGGCTCCTCGCCGTTGCGCTCGGCGCCGCTGTGCTCGCGGCGGGCGCGGTGCAGGCGCGGCAGATGTCGGTGGATGCTCTGCCCGAGTTCGCGCCGCCCATGATCGAGGTCCAGACCGAGGCGCTCGGCCTGTCGGCCCCCGAGGTCGAGGAGCTGGTGACGCTCAACCTCGAGGAGCTCCTGAACGGCACGCCGTGGCTGACGGACATCCACTCCACCACCGTGCCGGGCCTGTCGTCGATCCTGCTCACCTTCGAGCCCGGGAACCGATGTGCTGCGTGCGCGCCAGCTCGTGCAGGAGCGCCTGGCGCTGTCGTTCGCCATCCCGAACGTCGCCAAGCCGCCCGTCATCATCCAGCCGCTCTCGACGACCAACCGCGTGATGATGGTCGGCCTCTCGTCGAAGACCATCTCGCCGATCGAGATGGGGATTCTGGCGCGCTGGAACGATCCGGCCGGCGCTCCTCGCCGTGCCGGGCGTCGCGAACGTCTCGATCTGGGGCCAGCGCGAGCGCCAGCTCCAGGTGCAGGTCGATCCCGAGCGGCTGCTGGCCAACCACGTGAGCGTGGATCAGATCATCGAGACGACCGGCAACGCCATGTGGGTGTCGCCGCTGACCTTCCTCCAGGCGTCGACTCCCGGGTCGGGCGGCTGGATCGACACGCCCCAGCAGCGGCTCGAGGTGCGCCACATCTTCCCGATCGTGTCGGCAGGCGACCTGTCGAAGGTGACGGTCGACGGCGCGGCTCCGCTGCGCCTTAGCGATGTCGCAAACGTGGTGGAGGACCACCAGCCGCTGATCGGCGACGCGGTTCTCACGGGCGGCGAGGACAGCCTGATCGTGATCGAGAAGTTCCCGAACGCCAACACCCTCGAGGTCACGCGCGGCGTCGAGGAGGCGCTCGACAAGCTGCGGCCGGGCCTCGCCGGGATTCAGATGGACACGTCGATCGCGCGGCCGGCGACGTACATCGACGAGTCGATCGACAACCTGACGCTGGCGGCGGTGATCGGCGCGATCCTGCTGGTCGCCGCCCTCGGCGCGCTGCTCTTCCAGTGGCGCGCGGCGCTGATCGCGGCCTTTGCGATCCCGATCTCGCTCATGGCGGGCGTGCTGGTGCTCGACGTCCGCGGGCAGTCGATCAACCTGATGGTGATCGCCGGCTTCGCGATCGCCCTCGCCGTCCTCGTGGACGACGCCGTGAGCTCGACCGGCGCGATCGCGACCCGCCTGCGCGACGACCGTGCGGCCGGCCGGACGACATCGCTCTCGGCGGCGATCATGGAGGCGACGGTCGCCTCGCGGAGCGGCGTCGTCTACGCGACGCTGATCGCCCTCCTGCCGCTTCTGCCGTACCTGTTCGCGGAGGGCGTCGCGCAGGCGGTCTCCCAGCCGCTCGTGCTTCTCCTACATCCTCGCGGTGCTCGCGTCGGCGGTCGTCGCCCTGACCGTCACGCCCGCCCTGGCGTACCTGCTCTACTCGCATGGAGGCGCCGGCCGCGAGTCGCCGCTCGTCGGCCGCATCTCCGATGCCTACAGGCCCGTGCTCGAGCGCGTGCTCGTGCGTCCCTCCGCCGTGATCGGCGCATCGGCCGCGGTCCTCGTGCTCGCGCTCGTCGTCGGGCCGTCGTTCGACCAGTCGCTCCTGCCGTCGTTCCGCGACCCGGACCTCGTCGTGCGGTGGAACGCCGCCGCCGGCACGTCGGAGCCGGAGATGGCCCGCCTCACGACGCGCGTGACGAACGACCTCCGCTCGATCCCGGGCGTGGCCAACGTCGGCGCGCACGTCGGCCGCGCCGTCCTCGGCGACCAGGTCGTCGACGTGAACTCCGCCGAGCTGTGGGTCAGCAGTCGACCCGTCGGCGGACTACGGCTCGACGGTGTCGAAGGTGAAGGATGCGGTCGCGGCGTATCCCGGCATCGCCCAGAGCGTCAGCACCTATCTCGACGACCGCGTCCGCCACTTCGACACCGGGTCGCCGAACGACATCACCGTCCGGGTCTTCGGCCCGGCGTTCGCGACGCTGGAGGCGACGGCGGCGAAGGTGCAGAAGCATGGTGTCGCGCATCGACGGCGTGACCGCCGCCCGGATGGACCGGCGGGTCGACCAGCCCAACATCGAGGTCGAGGTCGACCTCGCCAAGGCCAAGCGGTACGGCCTGAAGCCCGGCGACGTGCGCCGCGGGGCGGCGACCATGCTCGCCGGGCTCGAGGTCGGGAGCCTCTTCGAGCAGCAGAAGGTGTTCCAGGTCACGGTGTGGAGCACCCCGGACAGCCGGGCGAGCCTGACCGGCATCAAGAACCTCGTGATCGACACCCCGAGCGGCGGACATGTCCGCCTCGAGGACGTCGCCGACGTCCGGATTGCCCCGACGCCGACGGTGATCCAGCGCGACGCGGTGTCACGCCGGATCGAGATCGGCCTTGACGTCAGCGGGCGCGATCCGGGCTCGGTCGTCGCCGAGATCAACCGATCGCCTCGCCGGCCAGCAGTTCCCGCTCGAGTACCACGCCGAGGTGGTCGGCGACTACAAGAGCGCCGACACCCTGCACCGGCGGATGTTCGGCGCGGGCCTCGCCGCTGCGATCGGCATCCTGCTCCTGCTCCAGGCGGCGTTCCAGAGCTGGCGGCTCGCCGGGCTCGTGTTCCTCACGCTTCCCGTCGCGCTGTCCGGCGGCGTGCTGGCGGCGTTCGTCGCCCGGGACGGCATGTCGCTCGGCGCCTTCGCCGCGCTTCTGGCCGTGCTGGCGATCGCGGCGCGGCGGGATCATCGCCCTCGATCGATCGCTACCGGGCGCTCGAGCGGGACGGGCGTGAAGCCCGGCGTCGGACTCGTCGTCCGTGGGTCGAGCGAGCGCCTGGCCGCCACGGTCGTCCCCGCGATCGTCACGGCCGTCGCGCTTCTGCCGCTGATCGTCACCGGGACGATCGCCGGGCAGGAGATCGCCCACCCCATCGCCGTGATCGTCCTCGGCGGCCTCGTCACCTCGACGCTGGTCGTCGCGTTCCTGATCCCCGCCGTCTACCTGTCCACGATCCACTGGAGGACGCACGATGCAGCGCCGTAACCTCACCGCACTCCTGCTCCTCCTGGTTGTCGTTGGGCCGGGGCGACGGCCTGTGGGTACTCGGCCCCGGCCGAGGGAGAGGGCGACGAGCCGGCAAAGGTCGAGCGCGATCGAGGACTCCGACCTGAGCAAGGTCGTCCTCACGGAGGACGCCGCCAAGCGCATCGGCCTCGAGACGGGCACTGTCGCCCTGTCCAACGTCGACAGCGACGTGGTCGTGCGCGGCCGGGTCGCGACGGACCCGGCTGCGGCCGGCACCCTGCTCGTGCACGTATCGCTGCCGGCGACCGAGCTCGCGCAGGTGGACATCTCGCAGGCCCGCCCGTGTGCTCGCGGTGTTCGGGAGCGACGGGGTGGTCGCTCCGTTGGTGGGCGACGGGGCGTCCGGGGAGCACGCTGACGTACCGCCTCGACGGCGCGTCGCAGGTCGTGCACGCCGGCCAGCGTGTGCGGGTCCAGGTGGCGCTCTCCGGCAGCGGCGAGCAGAAGACGATTCCCTACTCCGCGGTCATCTACGGCGTCGAGGGTGGGACGTGGACGTACACCAGCACGGGCCCGCTCACGTTCGTTCGCGCGCCGATCACGGTGACGTCGGTCCAGGGTGACGTCGCCGTTCTCAGCGACGGGCCGGATCCGGGCACGGAGGTCGTCACCGTCGGCGGCGAGGAGCTCCTCGGCACGGAATTCGCGATCGAGGGCGAGTGATCGTCCGCCCAGCCCCGAGACGGTCGCGGGAGGCCAGCCGCAGATGATGCGCTGGATCGTCCGATCGAGCCTCCATTTCCGCTTCATCGTCGTTGCGCTGGCGGTGGGGATGGTCGGATTCGGCGCGACGCGGGTCAGCGACATGCCGGTCGACGTCTTCCCGGAGTTCGCGCCCCCGTTTGTGGAGGTCCAGACCGAGGGCCTGGGGATGTCGACCGAGGAGGTCGAGACCCTCATCACGATCCCGATGGAGCAGGCGCTCAACTCGACGCCGGGGCTCGAGACGATGCGCTCCACCACGGTGCCCGGGCTCTCGGCCATCACGCTGATCTTCCACCGCGGCACCGATCCGCTCGAGGCCCGGCAGCTCGTCAACGAGCGTGTCGCAACGGCGATCCCCAGCCTGCCGACGTCGGCGGGCATCCCGTGGACGCTCCAGCCGCTGTCGGCCACGAGCCGGGCGATGAAGATCGGCCTCTCGTGCGACCACTGCGACCTGACCGATCTCTCGATGATCGCCTACTGGACGATGCGGTGGCGGCTGATGGCCGTTCCGGGGGTCGCGAACGTGGTCATCTGGGGCGATCGCTGGCAGCAGCTCCAGTTCCAGATGGACCCGGCGAAGCTCCAGGCGCACAACATCACGATCGACCACGCGATGTCCGTCGCCTCCGACGCGCTCGACTACGGCCTCCTCAAGTACACCGACGCCGCCAAGAACCGTGTGGGCGGCTTCATCGAGACCCCGAATCAGCGCCTGGGCATCCATCACGTGCTGCCGGTGTTCACCCCACAGGAGCTCGCCAACGTGACGGTGTCGGGGAAGCGGGACGCCGACGGATCGCCGCTCCAGCTCAGCGACCTCGGGACGATGACGTGGGGGCACCAACCGCTCTTCGGCGACGCCGTGATCAACGACCACCAGGGCGTCCTGATGGTGGTCGAGAAGTTTCCGTGGGCGAACACGCTCGACGTCACGCGCGGGGTCGACCAGGCGCTCGACCAGATGCGGCCGGGCCTCCCGGGGATCCACATCGACAACCACATCTTCCGGCCCGCCGAGTTCATCGAGATCTCGATCTCGAACCTGACCGACGCGTTGCTGCTCGGGACGCTGCTCGTGGTGGTCGTCCTCGTCGCGTTCCTCTTCGAGTGGCGTGCGGCCGTCATCAGCCTCGCGGCCATCCCGGTGTCGCTGATGGCCGCCGCGGGCGTCCTCTACGCCACCCACGCGACGATCAACACGATGGTCCTGGCGGGGTTCGTGATCTCGGTCGGAGTGGTCGTGGACGACGCGATCATCGACATCGAGAACATCGTTCGCCGGCTGCGGCAGAACCGCGCCTCGGAGTCGCCCAGGCCCGTCATGTCCGTCGTGCTCGAGGCGTCGCTCGAGGTTCGCCGGGCGATCGTCTACGCGACCCTCATCATCGTGCTCGCGGTCATGCCGGTGTTCTTCATCACGAGCGTCTCGGGGGCGTTCTTCCGGCCCCTGGTCACGTCCTACGGCCTGGCCGTCCTGGCGTCGATGGCCGTGGCGCTCACGCTGACCCCGGCGCTCGCGCTCCTCCTGCTCGGACGCGCACCGCTCGACGAGAAGCCGCCGCCGCTCGTGCGGGTACTCCAGCGGGCGTACACCGCGGCGCTCACCCGGGTCGTGCGGACGCCGATCCTGGTGGTCGGCGCGACCGCCGCGACGCTGGTCGCCGGCATTGGCGTGACGCCGTTCCTGGGCGAGTCGCTCTTCCCGACGTTCAAGGAGCGCGACTTCCTCGCGCTCTGGGTCACCCGACCCGGCACCGGGCACCAGGAGGTCGTGCGCATCGTCGAGCGCGCGAGCCGGGACCTGCGCTCCATCCCGGGCGTGCGCGGGTTCGGCGCCCACATCGGCCGGGCCGTGCAGGGCGAGGAGGTGAACGGCATCAACTTCGCCGAGAACTGGCTCAGCCTGAGCCCGAACGCCGACTACGACAAGACCCTGAAGCAGATCCGGCACACCGTCGCCGCGTATCCGGGCCTCTTCCGCGAGCAGACGACGTACCTGAACGAGCGCATCGACGAGGTGCTCGCCGGGTCGAGCGAGGCGATCACCGTCCGCATCTTCGGGCCCAACCTCGAGACGCTTCGCGACGAGGCGCATCAGGTGCACTCCGCGCTCCGGGGCATCAACGGCATCGTCGACCTGCGGACGGAGCTCCAGGTGGACGTCCCCTACATCCGCGTCAAGCCCGACCTGGAAAAGGCCGCGAAGTACGGCCTGAAACCGGGTGACATCCGCCGGGCGGCGGCGACGATCGTGGCCGGCGACGAGGTGAGCGACCTGCACGTCGACAACAAGGTGTACGACGTCATTGCGTGGAGCGTGCCCGGGGCGCGCAGCGACGTGCAGAGCATCCGAAACCTGCCGCTCGACACGCCCGGCGGAGGCCACGTGAAGATGTCGCAGGTGGCCGACGTGAGCGTTCGGCCGACTCCGAACCGGATCTCGCGCGAGGACAACTCACGCCGGATCGACGTCGGCATGAATGTGCGCGGCCGCGACCTCGGCTCCGTCGTCGCCGACGTGAAGGACCGTCTGAAGGACGTGAAGTTCCAGCACGAGTACCACTACGAGGTCCTGGGCGAGTTCGCCGAGCGCCAGGCCGCGCAGGGCCGCCTCTTCGCCTTTGGCTTGGCCGCAGCGCTCGGCATCCTCCTGCTGCTCCAGACGTGCATCGGGAGCTGGCGCGTCGCCACCTTCTCGTTCCTCACGCTGCCGCTGGCCCTCGTCGGCGGAGTGCTGGCGGCGTTCGCGGCCGGCGGCGTGATCTCGCTCGGCTCGCTCGTCGGCTTCCTCACCGTGTTCGGCATCGCCGCCCGGAACGGCATCCTGCTCGTGAACCACTACCAGCACCTCGAGGACGTCGAGAACCACCCCTTCGGCATCGAGCTCGTGCTGCGCGGTTCCCGCGAGCGCCTGGCGCCGATCCTCATGACCGCGCTCGCAACCGGGCTCGCCCTCGTGCCGCTCGTTATCTCGGGCGAGATCCCGGGCGCCGAGATCGAGTACCCGATGGCGATCGTCATCCTCGGCGGCCTCGTCACCTCGACGCTGCTCAACCTGTTCCTCGTCCCGACGCTCTACCTGCGGTTCGGCCGAAAGCACGCGGACGCGGCCGTCTGAGGCGGGTTTGCATCGCGCCCAACGGGGTACCACCCGGGCGAGATGCTGAGACTCTTCCTTCAGATGCTCGCCGATGACGTGCGCCCGACGTGGGCTCGGCCGCCGGTGGAGCTGCGCCCGCCGGCTCGGCCCGCCGTGCGGCGAGCGCCGCGAGCTCCGCGCCCGCCGCAGGCACCCGCCGCTCCTCGCTGACGGACGGGTGTTTCGTGTCGGCCGGGGGCGGGTAGCCCGTGCCGATGATTGACCTCCCAACAGGCGACGCGCGTCGCGTTGCCGTCACCGTCCTGGCGTTCGCGACGGCCTGGATCGTCGCCCGCTCCGGCGCTCGGATCGGGCGCTGGCTTCTGAACCGGCAGGAGCGGCGCCTCCAGCGCGACGACTCGACGAGCGTGATCGCCGGCCTCAAGCGGCGCGAGACGGCGCTCTCGCTGATCCAGACCACGATCCGCTACGTCGCCTACCTGGCGGCCACCCTCGTGCTCTTGAGCCAGGTCGGCGGCGGGGTGTTCACGACGGTGGCCGGGGCGTCGGTCCTGGTGGTCCTGATCGGCTTTGCCGGGCAGCGATTCCTGACCGACATCCTGACGGGGGTCTTCATGGTGTTCGAGGGCTGGTACGCCGTGGGCGACACGGTCGTCATCGAGCCGTGGGGCGTCGCCGGCGTCGTGGAGGAATTCAGTCTGCGGTCGACGCGGCTGCGCGCGCTGTCGGGCGACGTCGTGAGCGTCCACAACTCGCAGGTGCAGGCCGCCCGCCGGATCCCGCGCGGCTCGCGCGAGGTGCAGATCGAGGTGTACATGAACGACGAGGACGCCGGCCGCGCGCTCTTCGAGGACATCGTGCGGCTCCTGCCCGTCGGCCCGACCAACTTCGTCCAGCGGCCGTGGATTCGAGGCGTCGACGTCATCGACGCCGACCTCGTCGCGCCTGAGCGCGGGAGCGTTCGTCTCGCCCGGCCGCGAGTGGCTCGCGGGCGACCTGATCCAGAGCCTGCTCCACGAGCGGGGCGACGGCCTCGTCATCCACGGCCCCGTGGTCACCGAGGTCGACGCCGCCGCCACCGCCCGGTTCCAGCGCGCCACGTCGCTGGCGCGCGCGGCCGGGTCCCGGGCGGGGGGCTAGGCGCTGTCTAGGCGATCAGGCGGCTGGGCCCGGCGGCGGGTCGGACGCCGGGAACGACGCGGCGAGCGTCTCGTCCCGCCCTCGGTCGTTGTCGTTCGATGCGGAGACCGGCGCCGAGCCGTTCCGCTGTTCGCGCACGACGCGATATCCCGCGTAGGCGCCCGCGCCGATCATGCCGACGGCGAGGACCGTGCGGCCGAGCCGGCGACGGCGCTTCTTCGGCCGCGATGCGGCCTTGTAGCCACCGGCCATCGCGGCGGCCGCGCGCCGCAACTCCGACCGCAGCTTCTCGTCGGCCACGGCGTCACCGGGGTCGGAGTTCCGCAGCCGCGTCGCGGCCTTGCCGAGCGCCTCGCGCCCGACCTTGAACTGGTGCTGCACCTCGGGATCCTGCGCCGCGGCACGGGCGCGCCGGGCCACGGTCGGTGCCTGCCGGGCGGCGGCGACGATCGTCGCCGTCCTGCGCGGATGCTTCACGGCCTGCCATCCAAGCCGGGTGGCGAGGCGCGGATAGCGCCTGACGAGCCAGAGTCCTTTTTGTGTGCGTCCGTTTCGCATGTCGCAATGATTACCCGCATCGTACCCGGGGAAACCCTCCCGCGGAGGATACGCCACGCGCCGCGGCGACGTCGGGACGCGGCCGTATGATCACCACCGCATGTACGAGACTCTCCTCTTTCTCCACGTTCTGAGCGCGTTCGTCCTGGTGGCGTCGCTCGGCCTCTGCTGGGCCATCTACGTCGGCGGAGGGTCGCTGGTGCGGCTGGGCGCGGTCGTCTTCCCGGTGTGGGGAGCGGCCAGCATCTCGGTGCTGGTCTTCGGGGTCTGGCTCGCGTTCGACGTCTCGGGCTACCAGCTCTGGGACGGCTGGATCCTCGCGGCGCTCGCGCTGTGGGCGCTGTCGGGCGCCTTCGGCAGCCAGCTCGCGCAGGGCTACAAGAAGATGACCGACGGCATACCCGAGCGGCCGGCGCTCTCGGCGCACGTCGTCGCCACAACCGCAGTGCTCCTGCTGCTCATCGACATGGTCTGGAAGCCGGGCGCATGAGCTTCCTCCTGATCCGGCCCGACAGCTGGAACTTCCCCCTCTTCCTGCACGTCGCCGGGGCGATGCTGGTGACGGCGTCGCTGGTCGTCGCGGTCGCGGCGCTTGCGCTGGCCTGGCGGGCGGAAGGCGAGGAGCGCGCGGCGATCACCCGCTTTGGGTTCCGGACCCTGCTCATCGCCGGCATCCCGTCGTACTTCCTGATGCACGGCGCCGCGGAGTGGATCGTGAGCCGCGAGAACATCCCGAGCGACAACGAGCCCGGATGGGTGGGCCTCGGGTACGGCCTGGCCGACTTCGGCGGGATCCTGATGCTGCTCGCAACGATCCTCGCGTGGCTCGGCGCTCGCCGCCTGCGGTCCGGCGGCGGCGCCGGCCTCGCCAAGTCCGCCACGGTGCTCGCGACGCTGGTCGTCGCCATGTTCGTCGTCGCCATCTGGGCGATGACGACCAAGCCGTCCTAGGACTCAGCGGCCCCTCGCCCTGCGCGCCCCGCCCCATTGGGGGACTTTCTCAGAATCGGCCCGTACTCTTGGTGAAGGATCGGTGAACCAACGGGGAGGCGTCGGTGGAGTACACGTTCGAGCAGTGGGTGAATCACGTCGTCCATGCTCACCCGCTCGTGGGGAGCGTCGTGATCGAGTTTTCGAACTGGGGCGTCGCCCTGTTCGGCGTCCTGGCCGTTGGGCTGTGGCTGCTCTCCCCGCCGGGCGACACCCGGTGGAAGCGGGCCTGCGCCGCCGGGCTTTCCGCCGCAGCGCTGGGCCTGCTCGCCAACCAGGTCGTCTCTCATGTCTGGGACCGGGCGCGGCCGTATGAGGCCCACGCCGGCATCGTCCCCCTGCTCCCGCGCTCGGCCGACCCGTCGTTCCCGAGCGATCACGCGACCGCGGCCCTCGCGATCGCGTTCGGCGTCTTCTTCGTCTCGCGCCGCGCGGGGTGGTTCTTCCTCGCGTTCGCCGTGCTCGTGTCCGTGTCGCGCGTTCTCGCGGGGATGCACTATCCGACGGACGTGCTCGCGAGCCTCGTCGTTGCGCTCGCGGCCGGGTTCGTGACCGCCCGCGTCGCCATGGACCGGGTGCTCGTCCCGCTGATCCGGCTCGCCAGCCGGTTCACCGACCCCGCTCTGGCGCGGATTGCCGATCTCACGCCCGTCAGGCGGACGGTGCTCGACGCGCGCGTGCGGATGATCGTCGTGCTGCTGGCCTCGATCGGGATCTTCGTCCGCATCCTGACCGCCGAGCGCGGGCACCTGCTCGACGAGATGGAGCTCGCCCTCCTGGCGGCATGGGTCGGCGTCGCCGTCCTCGCCGTGCGCCTCAGCGCGACGCGCTTCTGGCCGCAGGCGGATTAGTGCCACGTCTCAGCGGGAGGACGTGCCACTATTGGCGAGAGACCCAGTCCGCCGACGAAGGAGTGTCGTGCACGTCCGGTTCACTCGCATCAGCACCGCCGACCAGCCCATCGACCGCGCAACCATCGTCGCCGAGGAGATGCTCGGCTGGCTTCGCGACATGGAGGGGTTCCGCGGGCTCCTGACGCTTTCGCGGGAGGGGACGACGCTCGGGCTCACGTTCTGGGAGAGCCGCGAGCTGTCGGATAGCCACCTCCCGACGCGCATGGAGTTCCTCGGCCGCATGACGTCCATGGCGGACGTCCAGGTCGAGGAGAGCGATGACTACGAGCTCACGTTCGCGTACCTCGGGGCCGGGGCCGCCGAGGCGATGGGCGGCCAGCGCACAACCTAGCGCTCGGCTGACATCGAACCGAAGCGGCACCCCCAGCGTGTCGGCGATCCAGCGCTATACGCCGCATGTCGACGGTGACGAACTGGTCATGGCCGCAGCGTCGTGCGCCCATCTCTGGAACGAGCCCGCCTACGAGGGGCTTCACCGGCTTCTCGACGCGGCCTCGCAGCCGCCCGCGATCCTCATCTACCAGGGCGACCTCGGCTATGCGGGAAACAGACGGTTCTCCTGCTACCGGGAGTCGCCCGACTTCTATGCCGAGCGGTTCGCGCGGACGCTGGCCGACCCACACTTCTCGGCGCTCCGCCGGACGGTTCCGGTCGGATTCACGCTGGACGACCACGACTACAGCCAGATCAACAATGCCCCTCCGTCTGAGATCCCTTCGTGGACGACGCCGCTCTGGAACGACATCCACGCGGACCCCTCAGGTGTCGGGTATTTCGAGTTCCGGCTCGGTGACGTTCACTGCATGACGCTCGACGGTCGCCGGTACGCCGATCCGGCGCCGATCCGAACACGCCGCAGAAGACCAAGCTCGGCCACGTGCAGCGAGATTGGCTCGAGGGGCTGCTTGCTGGCACGGATGCGTCGCTTCCTGTTCGGCTGGCCCGACGAGTATCGCCGGCTGATGACCGATTTCATGGATCTGCAGCTTCGCGGCGTTCGGGTGGTCATCCTGAGCGGCGATGCCCACGGCTTTCGCATCCACCATCATCCCGATCCCGCGGGCCGTCACGCTGCGGACGGCCTCTCCGTGGTCGAGTTCATCTGCTCGGGCCTGGCGCCGCGGAGCTGGTCGGGCCCGATGGCCGGCGACCCCACCCTCGACACCGCCCGGTTCGTGTTGGGCCACAAGGGACTCGGCATGATCACGGTCGAGCCGCCCGCCGCGTCGAACCGAGCCGTCAGGCTCCGCGCGATCAGCGGCCAACCGACGGGTCCCATCGACCTGTTCCCGCCGCTCCGCCTCGCCTTTGCGCCGGAGCCGGACTCGCCGCGCTCACTCACCGCACCGAGCCGGCCGCCGACGGAGATCGAGCCCGCCGCGGAGTGAAACAGCTGTACCTGGTACAGGTGTTTCAGCGGGCGGCGAGCCGCGCGGCCATGTCGTCGAAGAACGCGCCCCAGCCCTGACCGGCCCGTTCGTACTCCTCCGGGGTGAGGTGCCCGCCGGTCTGGCGGAGGTCCATGCGGGTGCGCCCGCCGCCGAGGTCGGAGAGCTCGACGGTCACGAGCTCGTACTCGTTCCCGTCGGGTCTGTCGGTGACGGTGAAGACGAGCCGCTCAGGTGCGACCACCTCGCGGTACTCGCCGGCCCATCGGATCTCGGGATGCTGCTCGTTGGCGGCCATCGTGAGGCGCCACGCGCCACCCGGGCGGACGTCCATCGCGACGCTCTCGGGCGGCACCGGAGTCGAGCGGAGCCCGAACCAATCGGCGAAGCGCTCGGGCTCGGTCCACTCCTTCCACACCTCGTCGCGCGGGGCGTCGAACACACGCGTGATCCTGAGGCCCGGCTCGGGCTCAGCCATCCTGCCGTCCTTTCCGCGAAGCCTCGAGGCGGGCGTCCAGCCGCTCGAAGCGCTCGTCCCAGAAGGGACGGTACCGCTCGAGCCACTCGGTGGCGTCCTTGAGCCGCGCGCCCTGGAGCCGCGACGGCCGCAGCTGCGCCGACCGGGTGCGCGTGATGAGGCCGGCGCGCTCGAGCACCTTGAGGTGCTGGGAGACGGCCTGCGTCGAGATGGGGAAGGGGGCGGCGAGGTCGTTCACGGTCGCCTCGCCCTGGGTCAGCCGGGCGAGGATGGCCCGCCGGGTGGGGTCGGCGAGGGCGGCGAACGTCGTCGTGAGCGGGTCGGCGGCGGCAGTATTCATCGTTCTGCTTTATCAAGCGAACACTTGAGTATAGTACGGGCCGTATCCGGACGGAACCAAGGGAAGGGGATCGACCGATGGGACGGATCGTGATCACCGAGTTCGTGTCGCTGGACGGCGTCATGGAGGACCCGGGCGGAAGCGAGAGCTTCCAGCACGGCGGCTGGACGTTCGAGATCGGCCAGGGCGAAGAGGGCGCGCAGTTCAAGCTCGACGAGACGTTCGGCTCCGATGCGCTCCTGCTCGGCCGGGTGACGTACGAGGGCTTCGCCGCGGCGTGGCCCGAGCGGGACGGTGAGTTCGCCGACAAGTTCAACTCGATGCCCAAGTACGTGGTGTCTTCGACCCTGAAGGACCCCGGGTGGACGAACTCGCACGTGCTCGGCGGCGACCTGGCCGAGGAGGTCGCGAAGCTCAAGGGCGAGATCGACGGCGACATCGTCGTCCACGGCAGCGCGACGCTGGCCCAGGGGCTGCTCGAGCACGACCTGTTCGACGAGCTGCGGCTCATGGTGTTCCCGGTCGTCTTGGGCAGCGGCAAGCGGCTCTTCGGCGACATGCCCGACAAGAAGCGCCTCCGCCTGGCGAGCTCGAAGACGGTCGGCGACGGCATCACGATCCTCACCTACGAGCGGGCGTGAGTCGTTCGAACACGAATTCGAGGCCGTCGATCTCGTCGATCTGCTCGCCGATGCGCCGGAATCCCAGCCTCTTCGCCATGCGGAGCGACGGCTCGTTGTCCGGCGCGATCGACGCTCGGACGGCCGAGACGCAGGCGAGCTGCTCGGCGGCGTGGATCATGTGCGTCGCGCACTCAAGGCCGTACCCCTGCCGGCGCTGGCGGGCGTCGATCTCGTAGCCGATCTCGACCACGCCGTTCGCGTCCGGCGGCGCATGGAAGCCGACCCGGCCGATCATCGCGAGTTGGGCGCGCCGCACGGCGGCGCGGATCAGCCATCGGTGGTCGTCGCCCTCGCGGATCTGATCCCTGCGGAGCTCGAGCACATGCCGGCTCTCGGAGGGCCACTCCGGCGGGTAGTCGACGCCGACGTGCTCGCGGAACGCCTGCCTGCCCTCGCGGAGGACGTCCTCGATGACCGGGCCGGGCAGCGCGATCAGCGCCAGCCGGGGAGTCAGCAGAACGTCGTCAAGCTCGCACAGGGCCGGCACGCGGCCATGCTATCCGCGGGGGCTAGGATGGCCGCACCGTGAGCGAGTCGAAGCACCTGAGCCAGGCGATCGCTCGACCGGCCGCCGAGGTGTACGAGTTCGCCTCAGATCCGGCCAACCTGCCCAAGTGGGCGTCGGGCCTCGGGAGCTCGGCCGAGCATGTCGACGGGCAGTGGTTCGTGGATTCGCCCGACGGCCGGCTCATCGTCGAGTTCGCGGACCGAAACGACCACGGGGTCCTCGATCACGACGTCACGCTGCCGTCGGGCGAGACGGTGCACAACCCGATGCGCGTCATCCCCGACGGCGACGGCTGCGAGGTCGTGTTCACGCTGCGACGGCAGCCGGGGATGACCGACGCAGACTTCGCTCGGGACGAAGGCCTCGTCCGCGCCGATCTCCGCACGCTGAAGGGGCTGCTCGAGCGCACCGAAGTCTGAGCGGCGCTACACCGCTTCGTCGAGCTTGCCGTTCTTCGCGAGGTCCGGGTCGGTGCATGCTGCGAGATCGAAGCAGCACGGCCGACGCTTTCCCGATCGGAGCTTCGAGATGCCGACCTCGACGCGCCGTTTGCGAGTTTCGGGGTTCTTGGTGGCATTGATCCAGCGCACCCATTCCCAGCGCGCCATGGGTGTGATGTCGTTCCACAACTCGGAGATGTCGGGCGCGTCGGCCAGAGCGGTCTGAAAATCCGTGGGGATGTCGGGCTCTGGCCAGTCCTTGGTTGGTTCGACCTCGAGCGCCACGGTTTCGCCCTCACTCAGCGCGAGGGCCCGTCGCACTTTCTTGTCGACCTTGAGCCAGTGGCCCCGTCTGCCATCCGGCTCGAGGACGGTTTGAAACGCGTGTCCGTTCATCACGCCCTCGACCGCGACCTGGCCGCGGGATGGCAGCTTGGCGCTCGCATCGTCGGGCAACGTCACGATCGTCCAGCGGCCGGCCTTGCGTGGTTCCGCTTCGAAGCGGATCGCCGGCGGACTAGGTGCCGTTCGTGCAGGTGTTCTCTCAGCCATTGCGCAATTCCTGGATGCGGATCAGATTTGCCGCCCTTGCCGCGGTGTCTCGATAGAAGGTCAGACTTGCGAGGTTTAGCCGATGCGCTCGGCCAGCGCGACGATGATCCCTTCCGGCCCTCGGACGTAGGCCATCCACCAAACGCCCTCGTACTCGCCGATGCCGCCGACCAGTCCGTAGCCCTCGGTGGCTGCCCAGTCGACAACCGCGTGCAGGTCGTTGACCTCGAAGGCCACGCTGCGCAATCCCAGCTCGTTGGCCATGGCCGCCGGTGAGCCCGGCACGGAGTCGGGCCGCACGAAGCTCGAGAGCTCCAGGCGGGTGCCATCGGCGGGCGGCTTCAGCATGACGATCTCCGTGCGGGAGTTGGGAATCCCGCAGACCGTGTCCAGGAACTCGCCCTCGACGAACGTCCTGCCCTCGACCTCCAGGCCGAGCGCCACGAAGAAGGCGGTCACGACGTCGAGATCTGCGACCGTTAGGCCGACGTGGTCGAAGCGTCGTATATGTGACATAGGCCCGTTCTCCCGTCGTCGTATCGACTGTGCATTCGTCACGGTAGGCGTTCTCGGTACCCTGTCACCGAGTCCGCTAATCGACGTGGAGGGGTGCCGCTGCCCGCCCAGCGCCCGGGACCGTATTTCGGCCTGGTTAGGCGGCGGGGGGTGGGATTCGAACCCACGGACGAGGTTGCACCCCGTCTCCGGTTTTCAAGACGTCTCGGACGCCATCAGGTGTCCCAACGCCTCGGTCCGGTCACGCTCGGCCGCGAGTGCACGGCTGGCCTCGAGCACCAGGATCGCCAGGCTCGCGTATGCCACCAAGAGCCGCTCCTCGTCCGCGCCGAACGCCGACCGACCGGCCGCCTGCCCCGCGACCATCACCCCAACGACGTTGAACCCATGCCCGACCGGGACGATCAGAACCGACCGCGCCCCGACCGGTTCCCAACCGGGGATGCGGGCGTCCGGATCGGACGTAACATCCACAACCCGCACCGTTCGGCGGGCCAACAGCGCATCGCCCGCAGTCGAGCCATTTACGGGGATCGTCTGCCCGTTGATGCGGTCGCCTCCATCGCCCGCCGCCGCGACGAATCGCAGGCTCGATGGTTCGGCATCGGAGAGCGCTACGCACACTAGGCCGCAGTTGAGGCTGCGCAGCGCCTGCTCGGCAAGCAGTTGAAGCACCGTGGTGCCGGATTTGCCGTCCACCATCGCGGTCGCGAGCTCCTCCACTGACGCCTGCTCGTCCCAGACCTGCTCCAGCGTCTCGGCGTGCTTCCGGGCCTCCGCGAAGAGCCGCGCTCTCTCGATGGCGCTGCCCGCCTGCGCCGCCAGCAACGCCGCGACCTGCTCATCCTCCTCGGTGAAGTCGCTGTCTTCCTTGTCGGTCAGGTACAGGTTGCCGAACACGTCCCCGCCTGTGGGCACCGGTACCCTCAGGAACGAGCCAGATGGGCGCATGGTGGTCGGGAAGCCTGGCGTGGGCGGGTCATCGGCGCTGTGGTTTAACCACGACGGGAGCGCGTCCAGGATGTCCCCACCCGACCGTAGGTCGCCGATCGGTGCCAGGTTCTCGTCCCTTGCCCCTTCGACGATGACCCGCGCGAGCCGCTTGCCAGACCCGTCAAGTACCCCCAACGCCCCGTAGCGTGCGCAGGTGAGATCACAGGCCGAGCGCACGAACCGCAGCAGAATCATGTCGAGTTCGAGTCCACCGGCGATCGCCACGCCGGCCTCGATGACAGCCCGAAGTCGATCGACGCCCGTGATCGAGTCCACAGCCGCTCCTTCTAGTGGATGGGCCGTTGTCATCCTGCACGTCCGCCGCCGCGCCCGCCCATGGCGGACGCGGCGGTATCGGCGACTGAGCGGCCCACCCGATAGTGGCCAGCTGTGCATATCCCGTCCGGCCGAAAGCGCTGCAAGGGTGTCAACGCCGAGGTTACGCCGTCGGGCCGTGTCGCTGACGGCCGCGTGCTGTGCGTCGGAGGGTGATACCACCTGCCGCGAGGCTGGCACCGGCGCCCATGACCAAGAGGAGGTTCAGGCCGGTGAACGGCAGGCTGCCGGCTTGGCCTCCGCCGGCGTTTTCGCCGAGATTGCCCGTATATTGCTGGTCGGCGGCAGTTGGGTCGCTGGCTGCTTGGGCAGGAGCGGCCGCCGCGAGGGCGATGACGGTTGTTGCTGCGGCCAGTGCCGTCCTAAGACGGCGGCGAGGTGTGGTGGCTGATTGTGTGTGCATCCTTGACTCCATTCGTGGACTTTCGCGTCGAGATTGGTCGGCTTGGATCTGCTGGATCGGTTGGGGCCGATCGGCTCATCCGCCGGCGTTGCGGGATCGTGGGAGAGCCGCTCCGCGGCCAGCCGTAACCACGTCACCGGGCACAAGCCCGATGTGTGCGTCAGACCACCGCGCCTTGAGGGTGATCCGCCCTTGGCGGACGTACACGCGCTCGATCGCCGTGGGGGCGATGAACACGACCCTGCGGTGGAACAGACCCGTCCGCACCCGCAGCGTCGCAGGCTGCTGGAGCGACGGTGGTCTCGGCAGGCGGGCGTGGGCAACCGTGCCCACACGGCCGTCCTGGTCGTACACCGCAAATCCGTCACAGCCGTCAAGCCAGGAGAGGTCTCCGACGGCGCGGGCCTCTTCGGCCACCTGCAAGCCGTGGAGCTTGACCGTCAGTGGGAGCATTGGTCCTCCAAACACTCGCCGCGCCGATCATCGACCGGCTCAAGCGCCTGACCGAGTGTTTGGGGCCAGAACCTCCCGTCGACCACAGGGCTAGGGGTCGACCCGTGGAGAATACCACGCTTGTGCCGATCACCGGACGAGGCATCTCATCCCGCCGATCTGCCACGTTGCCGTCCGCGTGTGGTTCCAGCGGTCGGGTCACCAGGTGCGCGACACGGCGCTGGCAATGGATGGCGGCGGCGCTGACGATCGCTCCCAGCACCGTGCCGTTTGCGGGGTGGCGGGGAAGGGTAGAACTCTTTTGGAAAGCGTGGCCGATTCCCCGCTGCGCGTCGCGACCCCAGAGCCTCGGTCGCACGCCCGTTGATCCGTCGTAGTGGGGGTGGTCCGCATGTGTGGGATCCGTGGCAGGCTCGGCGCCAACGATCCAGTTTCTGCCAGGGAGCAGCTTCGTCAGCGGGCGTTGCCAGGCTCGGTACCGGTGGCGCGAGGGATGGTGGCAAGGTTCCTTGCCCGTTTGGACGCGTCGACGACGCGCTCGGGGGATATTCAGCTTGCCGTGACGGAGGCGTGTGCGAACGTGGTTCGCCATGCGTATCCAGGTGGTCATGGTGATGTTCTGTGCGAGTGCGAGGCGACGGATGATGAGATCGTGATCCGTGTCTCTGACTGGGGCAGGGGTAGCGACCAACCCTCGGCGCAGCAGGGGTTGGGGCTGGGCATCCCGCTGATTGAGCGGCTGTCCGATCACGCCACGCAAACCCACAGCCAGGGCGTCACGCTCGTGGAGATGCGTTTCGCCCGTTCGGGCGTACCGGCAGAGCCGTTCAAGCCCGACTCGACTGGTCGGCGCCCGATTGTGCCGGCGCTCCATGGCGGTCGCTTCGATCGCTGATACGCTGTCTCCTGGTGTAGAGGTCCAGACTGTGCGCCTCAGCCTCCGACTCGATGCCCCGGTCGCCTTCTCTGGAAGGAGTGCGGATGACTGCGTCGGCAAGGGGGTTCGATCCGTCCCAACATCTCGGTCGTCAGTGTTCCCGGGATTGCGCGGAGTACGGATGCGCGGGCTGGACGGGCATCGATCCGTCCCCGCTTTGGCGCCATCTGACCTGGCCCAGGCCGGCTTCTCGTATGCAGCCGGTGCTGGTTCCGCGTCGCCGCAGGGTCGACGGGAACTGACGCGGCCTACGCCTTTCGACCGCCGAATCGCACCATCGGTGAGCGCCGCGAGGGTTGCTGACCGGCCATGAGTCATGCTGGCACCGATCATCTGCGGGTGTTGATCGCAAACCAGCGGCCGCAACGGCTCGACTACGTGACGACGATCGTCGCCAGCTTGGGGCATGAGGTGATCGCCCGTTCGATCGAGGTTGAGGACGTGGCGGAGCTCACCGCGCGAGAACGCCCAGATGTCGCGCTGGTCGGGCTCGGTGAGAGCACCAGGCATGCGCTTGACCTGATCGACCGGATCGTGCGCGCGGCTGCCTGCCCGGTGATCGCGATCCTCGAGACTGATGACCGGGACTTCATCAACGAGGCGGCCAAGCGCGGGATCTTCGCCTATATCGCCGACGGAGACGCCGAACAGCTGCAAAGCTCGCTCGACATCGTGCTGCGCCGGTTCGCCGAGTTCCAGAACCTGGAGGGCGCGTTCGCACGCCGCGCGTTGATTGAGCGTGCCAAGGGCATCCTGATGGAGCGTCACGACGTCGATGACGTGGCCGCGTTCGAACTGCTTCGCACCCACTCTCGAAGCAGCAACCGCAAGCTTGATCGACATCGCCAACGCCGTCATCGACGGTCGCTCGCTGCTGCCCGGCCCACCGAAACCCGCGCTCTGAAGGCACCTCGCACCGGCGCACCCGCGCAGCCGACAGGGCGGCGATCCGAAACGAATCGAACCCGGTTGCCTGGCTCACACGTCGACGAAGTCGAGAACGCCCTGCCGTGAGGGCTGGCGCAGGCTGTACCGCTGAGGGCTGCCGTAGCCGCCGGCCCGCCCGAACGCACCCGTCGTAGCCGCTTCCTCGGCGCGACCCGCTTCGACCGTCGCAAGCGGTCGGCTTCCGCCACCGCCTCGCGCACGTCGATCTCATGTCGGGGCAGTTGGCGTGACGGCACGCTCCCTGACCGTATTCAACCATCGACGCGGCGTGATCGGGGCTAACCCCGATGCGTCAACGGTCGCCCCGATCTACGCTCGATGGTGAGGGCCGGGCAGCCACCCGGCCAAGCTGACCCGGCCCCCGGCTCGACCGCCGGCCTCGAGACCGTCGAGCGTCAATTGGCATCTTTTGGCCCCACGAACGTGGCAGGTGTGAACCTGCGGGTCGCCGCCCTCGTCGAAGGCCCTGTCGACAGGGTCGTACGTGCGCCGCGGGGTGCATGCCGGACCGAGGGATTTCCCTCATGCGAGCACGCCTGTGCCGCCCCTAGCCTGGGGTGACCATGTCATCCCGGATTGGAGGCACCATGCGCCTGCTCGTTCGATGGGTCACGCTCGCCGGAGCGACCTGTGCGTGCCTGGCCGCGTTCGCGGGAACTGCGGCGGCATCGCAACACCTCGACCGCATGCTGAAGCGATATCAGCCGGTGACGGTGCTCGACGGTCACGAGGCCTTCGCGCCCACGTCCGTGGCGTCGTTCGCCGCCGACGCCGACCTCGAGACCCAGACCGCGCCGAACACCTGGGCCGTCGTGACGACGAGCCCCTCGCTCGACGCGCTCCCGACGGCGCCGACCGCGGCGTGTGTCGCCCAGGCGCTCGTGCCGTGCTACCGGCTGAACCAGCACGACTGCACCCCCGCGGCTGGAACCGCGGGAGTGGCCTGCGCTCGGGCCGACTGGCTCGACCCGGAGCCGCGAAGCGTCGTCTACGGCCGCGCCACTCGCGCCGGGCGGACGACGATCCTTCAGTACTGGTACTTCTACTACGACGACTTCTACAGCTACCGCTACCCGCCGGATGACTTCATCTGGCAGGCGCACGAGGGCGACTGGGAGGCAGTGACGCTGCTGATCCGGCGCGGGGCCGACCACCCGAGGTGGGTCGGGCTGAGCCAGCACTGCACCGGCGAGCGGCGCAGCTGGAACGACACGCCGCGATGGCACGGATCGACGCATCCGGTCGTTGACGTCGGGAACGGCTCGCACGCCAACTTCTTCTCGACGGGCGAGCACCCGATCGCGGTGCAGTGCATCCCGCCGGATGCGGTGGCGTTCCTCCAGTCGCAGAACCTCCCGCTGCCGAACGACCACTCGACGGCCGGGCAGGCCTACGGCCCGGCCGGGGCAGGCGTGACGCCGACCGCGGTCGCGCGCGTCCGCGCGGCCCAGCCGGGATGGATGGGGTTCGCCGGTACGTGGGGCGAGTACCAGTTCTTCCACGGCCCCGCCCCGGTCGGCACCGTCGTCTCGGGCCTCTCACCCGCGACGCCGCCGGCGCAGGTCCTCTGGCAGCATCCGGTGCAGACCGTGCTCGGCTGGCCGCGGACCGGCTGAGCCGCCGATCCGGCCCCCGCGCGCCCGGTCGATATGCTGGCCGGTCGTGCGGGGGCGGGTTGCGCTTGTCACGGGAGCGAGCACCGGGATCGGCTGGGGGACCGCTGAGGTCCGCGTTGCGGAGCCGAGGCGGCATCACCGCCGCGGCTCAAGACCTCGCATCGGGCACCGCATTCCGGGCACGAATCGAGAACCTGCTGCATCGGCGTCTCGTGGACGATCCGCCCCCGCTCGGCGTCCACGACGGGTGCAGTGGTTGTGTGCCGACCATGCGGTCGTGCTGAGCGATGGTCGCGCCCGGTGGTTTCTCGGACCTTTCGCCGATCTTTCCTAAGCTTCGGGCGATGGCGCCAGCAGGCGAGACGAGGATTCAGCTCTGCGGCCGGTTCGTTGTGAGGCTCGATGGGCGGCGGGTGGAGGACGCGTTGGCCGGGGCCAAGGGGCAGCTGCTCTTCGCCTACCTCGTGCTCAACCGCTTCCGCCGTATCGGCCGCGACGAGTTGCTGGACGCGGTCTACGGTGAGGAGGGGATGCCCGATCACTACCCCCGTCTCAGCGTGCTCTTGTCGAAGCTCCGTGGCGTCGTTGGGCCCGAGCTGTTGGCCGGGCGCTCACAGATCGACGTCGTGCTACCGCCGGACGCCTTCGTCGACGTCGAGGCTGCGCTCGATGGGCTGCACAGGGCTGAGTCGCATGTCGCGGCCGGCGAGTGGGCCGAAGCCTGGGGCCCAGCTGGAATCGCCTACCACGTGGCCAGCCGGCCGCTGCTCCAGGGGCACGACCGCTCGTGGGTCGACGAGTGGCGGCGGCCACGCCGGCTGGCGCTCCTCGTCTACGACATGCAGGTCGGGATCATGGGGCAGATCGCCGACGGCCAGGTGGTCGTTCGGCGGGTGCAGGACGCCCTCGCAGCGGCCCGGGGCGCGGGCATAGCCCGCATTCCACGCGCCACTGAGACCCACCATCGCTACCGCCAGCGTCACCCGCGGCAGCTGATCCTTCGTCAGCGACTCGGCCACTCGCTCTCAGCAAATCGCCGAGGGCTGATCGAAGTCACAGGAGACGGCGGTGCGGGACGGTGCTTCACGCCTCACCGTTGGAGCGAGCTCGGTATGAAAGCGGTCAGCCGGCGTCGAGCCAGGCCCGCTGCAGGCTCTCTGGCTCGCGCATCTCGGCCGTGATCATCGAGTAGGTGGCATCCTTGCGGCTGGACGCGCCGCCGTGTGACCCGTCGGGCGCCATCGCCAGCACCTGCAGCGGGGAACGGAACTCGTCGTCGAGCGACATCGCCGCGCGCCAGCACCTCGACGCATGCCTGTCGTCGGTGACAGCCCGGCTGTCAGCCGCTCCACTGCCATCCGCGCAGACTGCACCCGGATCGCCAACTCGCCCCGGCCGGTGCAGGCGGCGGCGCCGGCGTGGTTGTCGCAGTAGTTACCGGCACCGATGATCGGCGAGTCTCCGACCCGGCCCGGGTACTTCCACGGGTAGCCGCTGGTGCTGACGCCGACGCAGAGATCGCCATGCCGGTCGCGGGCGATGATGTTCGACGGTGCCCCAGTTCTCGGCCGGCGGCGCCATGCGCTGCATCAACTCGTAGGCGGCCTCGCGGTAGCGGCGGTCGCCCTCCGACTGTGACCCGTCCCATGACGGCTTGTCCAGGCCCTCCCGCCATCGCCGCATTGCCTCGTCGGTGAGCGTCTGCTCCTGTTCGAAGCCCAGTCTCCGCGGCGAACCGCTCGGCGCCTTCGCCCACCAGCATCACATGTTGGGGCAGCCGCTCCATCACCCTGCCGGGCGATCGAGATCGGATGGGCGTAGCCGCGACCGCGGCCACAGCGCCCGCTGCACGGGTACGGCCGTCCATGATCGAGGCGTCAAGCTCGACCACGCCGAGCAGGTTGGGGATGCCGCCAACGCCGACCCAGTGGTCGTCCGGGTTCGACTCGACCTCGCGCACGGCGGCCTCGACGGCATCGATGGCGGTGCCGCCGCCGCCGGAGGATCTCGATGCCGGCGGGCAGGCCGACCTCCCCGCGCTCGCTGGCGACCATGACGGTCGTTCTGGCGACACTGGCGGCAACTCTATGCGGTTGTCGGGCAGCGGGCAGGTCTTCTTAGTACGATTGCCGCGTGACCGAGCAGGACATTCTCGATCGCGGCATCGAGCTGATCGCCATCTCGTTCGTCGACAACGCCGGCCTGACGCGCGCGAAGTCGATCACGGCGGCGAAGGCGGAGGCGGCGTCCACCCGGGGAGTCGGATCGCCGCAGGCGTTCTCGATCTTCCAGGGCGACGACGGGATGGCCACGGCCACCGGCTTCGAGGCGACCGGCGATACGCGGCTTGTGCCGGATCTCAGCCGTCTGGCCGGCGGCCTGGACGGCTGGGGCTGGGCGCCGGGCGATCTCTCGACCAGGACGGCGAGCCCTGGGGCTTCTGCACGCGGTCGTTCCTGAAGCGGCAGGCGGGCCGCCGGCGAGTCCGGGTTCGAGATGCGGATGACGTACGAGCACGAGTGGTACGCCGAGACGGATCGGCCGGCCCGCCCACTCGACGCCCGCCTACAGTCTCAACTCGACCGCCGAGGCAGCCGGCTACTGCGCGAGGTGGCGAGACGGCTGGCCGCATACGGCGTCTCCGTCGAGCAGATCCACCCCGAGTACTCGCCCGGCCAGATGGAGGTGTCGGTTGCGATCGCCGACCCGCTGGCCGCCGCGGACAACTGCGTCGCCACCCGCCACGCCATCCGCAGCGCCTGGCCGGCCACGGCATTCGCGCCTTCGTTTGCGCCGATGGCGCTGGCCGGCGGCCTCGGCAACGGCTGCCACCTCCACGTCAGCCTGTGGCGGGACGGCCGCAACCTGCTCGGAAGTCGATCCCGACCGGGAGCTGGGCCTGACCCGCGAGGGCAGCGCGTTCATGGCCGGGGTGCTGCGCGAGTACCGTGCGCTGAGCGGCGCTCGGCGGCGCATGCCCGATCTCGTACCGGCGGCTCGCGCCCAGCCGATGGACCGGCGCGTACGTCTGCTGGGGCGTCGAGAACCGCGAGGCGCCGCTCCGGCTTCATCCGCGGCGCCCGCGCGGCCCGCCCCGACGGCGCCAACGCCGAGCTGAAGATGCTCGACTGCTCGCCAACCCCTACCTGATGGCGGGGGCGGTGATCGCGGCCGGTCTGGCCGGGCTGGACGACGGCATCGAGCTGCCCGACCCGGTGCAGATCGAGCCCTCGCGGGTCGCCGACGAGCTGGGCCTGGAGCGGCTGCCCGAGCGCCTCGAGGCGCGGCGCCGACGCGCTCGGGCGGCTCGCAGCTGCTGCGCGCGGCGCTGGGCGAGCTGCCTCCACGACGCGCACGTCGGCGATGCGCCGGGCCGAGGCGGCCTCGGCCGCCGAGCGCGACGACGAGCAGGCTGTTCGAGTTCTACCGCTGGCGCTACTGATGTCCGATCCGGTCGCGGCCGGCGCCGCGCTGATCGAGCGCAGCCACGGCGAGCTGATCGCGCCGCTGCTGCCGGACGGCCAGCCGGTCTGGGACGTGCACGCGCACCTCGGCGAGGATGCCGACGGCTCACAGCTCGACGTCGAGCTGCTGCTCGACGATGCCGCCGGCACAGCGTCGGGCGCGACGTTCGTGTTCCCGTTCCGCCAGGACGGCCTGGCCGCCTACCGCGATGCGCAACGACGCCGTGATCGCGAGCCGCGGCCGCGGCCGGCGGGCGGCTGATCCCGTTCTGCCGGGTCGAGCCGGGGCAGGGCGACGTGGCGGAGCTCGAGCGCGCGCTCGACGCCGGCGCCGCGCGGCATCAAGCTGCACCCGCTGACCGGCCGCTTCGAGGTCGACCACCCGCTGGTCGAGGCGGCGATGGCGTTGGCGGAGCGGCGCTCGCTGCCGCTGCTGCTCCACGCCGGGCGCGGCATCGGCGCCGTTCGCGGCGGCGCTCGACGGCATGCTCGAGCGGCACCCGGGCGCGCAGGTGATCCTCGCCCATGCCGGCATCGGCGACCACGAGGCGGCAGTGGCGGTGGCCGAGCGGCGGCCCAACCTGACCTTCGACGTCGCCGTCTGGAACCTGCTCGACATTCGTGCGCTGCTCGCGCGGGTGGCGCCCGAGCAGATCCTCTACGGCACCGACGCGCCCTACTACGGGCACGCCTGCTCGCAGGCGAAGCTGCTGCTGGCGCTGCGTGCGGCGGGCTGCGAGCCGGCGCGGCGCGCGGTGCTGTGGGACAACGCCGAGCGGATCGCCGAGCGGCCGCTCGCCCAGCGCCGCTCGCCTGCGGCCGGGCCGTCGCGGGCCGAGTTCGGCTGGCGTGCGGCTGCGCGCGCACGAGTACCTGCTGGCGTCGGCGCCGATGGTGTGGACGCGGCAGCCCGACCTGCTGCGGCGCGCTGCGGCTGGCCCGCCACGCGCTGGCCCCGGGATGGCCGGCGACGACATCGAGGCCGCTCGTGAGATGATCGACCTGGCCGCCGTGTGCTGGGCGCACGAGCTCGAGACCGGCGAGCCGCCGAGAGATCCTGTCGCTGTCCTGGACGACCTTCCGCCTGATCGAGTTCGCCGACGCCCTCGTCTTCTGCCATTGACCGCCATCGACCTCATCCGCGCTGCCGTTCGTCGACGGCCACATGCACCCGCCCTACCGGGAGCAGCCGGCCGACCTCGACGCCTATCGCTGGCCCTGGTACGAGGGCGACCCGGCCGACACGGCGCTGGCCGCCGAGACGGCGCGCCTACCGCTGGGGGATCCGGCAGCTGGCGGCCGACCTCGGCTGTGAGCCGACCGAGGCGGCGGTGTTCGAGCAGGTGCGCGCGCGCGACCCGCCGATTGGCTGGCCGACCTGATCGCCGGCGACGGCGTGCTGGGCTGGTGGCCGACATCGGCTACCCGCCGCCCGACCTCGACCTTCTCGCCGCAGGAGCTGCGGCGGCCGGCGCCGAGGTGGCGCCGCTGCTTCGGATCGAGCAGCGGGCGGGCGTGATCGCGGCCGGCTGCGAGCGCTTCGACGAGTTCCTCGACCGCTTCGACGCCGAGCTGGCGGCGCCCGCGCCGCCGGCTACAGCGGCCTGAAGAGCGTGCTCGCATACCGCAGCGGCCTCGGCGCCGAGCCGGCCGGCCACGCTCGAGGCGGCAGGCCGCCTACGATCGTCTGCGGGCGGCCGCCGAGGAGGGCGCCGACACGCTGTTCCTGACCGAGAAGCCGCTGCTCGACTTTCTGTTCGAGCGCGCGCTCGAGGTCGCCCGTCGCGAGGACATGGCGGTGCAGCTGCACGCCGGCTACGGCGACCGCGATCTGGACCTGCCGCTGTCGAACCCGTGGCTGCTGCGGCCGCTGCTGGAGCGAAGCGCGACCGCGCGGGCGGTGCCGCTGGTGCTGCTGCACGGCTCGTTCCCCTACACCGGTGAGGCCGTCGGTGCTGGCCGCGATCTACCCGAACGTCTACTTCGACGTCGCCACCTGCGTGCCGCCGTTCACCGAGGCGATCCAGCTGCAGGTGTGGCGAACGGCGCTGGCGATGGTGCCGCTGTCGCGGATCCAGGCCTCCACCGACGCGGCCGGGCTGTCCGAGCAGATCGCGCTCGGCGCCCGCCAGGCGCGCCGCACGCTCGGCATCGCGCTGGGCGAGCTGGTCGAGATCGATGCGCTCAGGCGCGACCGAGGCCGAGACCGTCGCCGCAGACGTACTGGCCGGCACGGCACGGCGGCTGTACTTCGGCGCGTAGCCTGGGCGCCGGGGAGCGCGCGACGGGGCAATTGGCGCGGCGGATCGGGTTGCGCGGCGGTCGCTGCGTCGGTGGCTGCGCCAGGATGAGGCTGATGGGGTGAGATGCTGGGACGTGTTGACGACGGATGAGCGGCGCGGCTGTGGCAGCTTGAGCGGGAGAATCGGATCTTGCGGGAGGAGCGAGAGATCTCGGAGAGGCGACATCGCCGGATGGCCCGGCTGTGTCGGGTGCTGTCGTGTCTGCCACAGCGGCTGCTGGGCCTGGCGGCGGCGCGGTGCGTCACGGCGAAGCGTCCAAGAGCGTCCTGCCGGCGACCATCGCCACCATTCACCGCGCGAGCGACGGCACCCTCGAGTGCGGGGGATGAACGCCGAGCTGCGCGACCAGGGCATCCGGATGAGCCGTTGCCGTGTCGCGCGGCTGATGGGAAAGCGTCAGCCGGCGCAGTTGGGCGACATTCGGGCGATCGTCCATGTGCGGCCTGGTTGGGGCGAACAGCGGTGTCAGAGCCGTTATCGTCGCTCCGTCGGTGCGTGCTCATGGCGCTCAGTCGGCTCAACC
>CAWGEC010000005.1:0-29628 GCA_963821535.1 uncultured Actinomycetes bacterium
AGGTAACGATCAGCTTGTGCAGCATCCCCATGGCCCGGTGGCCGGGGATGGTGCAGTACAGGTTGTACGTGCCGGGCTTGAGCGTCACCGTGAACTGCGTGTGACCGCCCGCCGGGATACGGCCGCTGAAGCCGTGCCCGATCTGGTGACGTGCCACTTTCAGGTTATGGTCGTCCTGCCCGAAATTGGCGATATAGAAGGTGATACGGCCGTGGGGCACGGTCGTTCGGCCGAGGGAGATGCGGTACTCGGTCTCGGTCACACCGACACTTCGGGACGTGGTCGCGGCGGCGCCGCTCGACGATGCCGCGAAGCAAGCGAGCACGACCAACACCAAACACAGGCGAGCAAACCCCATTGGCTAACCAATACCCGACACTGCCGAGAAATGCCACCACCGCGCATTTCCGCCGCCTGCTCTGGCGCTGCGGATTCTCCGGTTCGGACGCGCAGATCGCCCACTACCGATCGCTGGGGCTGAACGGCGCGATCGAGAATCTCCTCGCGCCGAGGTCGCCCGCGAAGCTGACCGGCCCGGCGCCGAAGGCCAACGGCGGGCCGATCGACCCGATCAACGCGTGGGGCCACGACACGCTGTGGTGGCTCGACCGGATGGTGCGCTCGCACAACCAGCTCGAGGAGCGCATGACGCTCAACCTGCACGACCATTTCGCGACGTCGAACAGCGGCGTCGGGAACACGCGCCACATGCTGCGCCAGAACAAGCTCCTGCGGTCGCACGCGGTCGGCAACTTCCTCGACCTGGTGACGAGGCTGACCCACGACCCGGCGATGCTCCTCTGGCTGAACGGCGCCGACTCCAACAGGTGGGCGCCGAACGAGAACTACGCCCGCGAGCTGATGGAGCTCTTCTGCCTGGGAAACGACCCCGGCCTCGAGGCGGCGACGTTCGGCCTCTGGAAGCAGTCGAAGGTCTACACGCAGGCCGACATCCACGCGGCCGCGCTGGCCCTGACCGGGTGGCGCTACGACTGGAACAAGGCGTCGAACGGCAACGCAGCGCAGCGCGAGAACCCGACCTTCTACGACGCGACGTGGCACTCGAACGGGCCGAAGACGATCTTCGGCCACACCGGGTCGTGGGACTGGCAGGACGTCGTCCGGCTCGTGGTGCGCCACCCGAACCACGCGCCGTTCCTGGCATGGAAGCTGTGGTCGTACTTCATCCCGACGCCGCCGCCCAAGTCCGCGCTGGAGATGATGGTGGGCAACTACCTGAGCTCCGGCTACAACCTGAAGCCGCTCCTGCGCGTCATCCTGCGCCACCCGGCGATGTACCAGACGCTCGACGCCCCCGACCTCGTGAAGGGGCCGATCGTCTTCGTCGCGTCCACGCTGCGGATGACGAACCAGTTCATCACCGAGGACAGCTGGTCCTGGCTGCTCGAGGCGATGGGCCAGGTGCCGTTCTACCCGCCGAACGTCTCCGGCTGGGACCAGGGGCCGGCATGGCTCAACACCAACTCGGCGCATGCGTACTGGCAGACCACCGACTACCTGATCCGCACCACCGTGGGCGACCCGGGACAGGAGTCGGCGTCCGCGGCGGTCTCGCGCGCGATCGCGGCGCTCTCGCATCCGTGGGTCTCGAACGGCGTGAGGACGAAGCTCGAGGCGTACGCACAGTCGTTCTTCGACGCCCACAGCTCCGTCGCCGGGGGCAAGCACGTGCTCGGCTCGCACGAGCGCGTCGAGCGCCAGCGCGTGCTGCGTGCGCTCATCCTGGCCGGCCCCGACGGATTCCTGTCCTGAACCCCACCGAGGAGCATCGATGACCGCCTGCGGCTGCAATGACTGGCACACCACTCAACGCGCCGCGATGCTGCGCCGCCAGGGGCAGCGCGTGCCCATCCCGCGGGCGGTGCTCGAGGGTGCGACCGCCGGCCTCTCGCGGAGGGACTTCCTCCGAAACGGCGCGATCGCGACGATCACGGTCTACGGGGCGTCGATGCTGTCGTGGGGCCGGATCTGGGAGGCCGCGGCCGCGCAGGCGGCGACGCCGGGCGGCGTGACCGACCCGATCATCGTCTCGATCTTCCTCGACGGCGGGAACGACGGGCTGAACACGCTCGTCCCGGTCGACAACCAGAACTACGCGGCATACGCCCAGGCGCGGAACTACATCGGGCTCGACCCGAACGACTGCCTCGCGCTCGGCGGGCCGGCGGCGACGCCCGACTTCAGGTGGAACCCGGCCGCGACCGGATTCCAGCAGCTCTACGACGCGGGCAAGATGGCGGTGATCCCCGCCGTCGACTACCTGCCCCCCGACCTGAGCCACTTCCACTCGCGCGCCTTCTGGCAGGCCGGCGAGCTCGACCCGAACCCGGCGACGGGCTGGCTCGGCCGCTGGGTCGACCAGAACGGCGACCCTGACAACCCGCTCCAGGCGCTGTCGGTCGACTGGACGCTGCAGGGCTCGATGAAGAGCGCGGCCAACCCGGTGGCGGTGCTGACCAGCCCGCAGTCGGTGCAGTACGACCTGAACGGCGTGTGGACCGACCAGTCGCTCATGGTGCAGACGCTCGGCGACCTCGCGCAGCGGACGCCGAAGCACGCGCAGATGGCGG
This sequence comes from uncultured Actinomycetes bacterium, assembly GCA_963821535.1. Lineage (GTDB taxonomy): Bacteria > Actinomycetota > Thermoleophilia > Gaiellales > JAICJC01 > JAICJC01. The sequence continues at coordinate 2,592 of CAWGEC010000005.1, forward strand.
CGGCCGACAAGGCCGTGGGCGGTGCGGTCGACGTCGCGAACCAGCTCGCCGGGCTCGGGACGACGACGATCCCGCCGAACGGGTTCGGGTACGGCACGAGCGGCTTCGACGAGCGCATGTCGACGCTCTCGTGGCTGATTCGCTCGAACCTGGGCGTGCGGGTCGCCTGCCTGAGCTTCGACGACGGCTTCGACTTCCACGACAACCAGGTGAATCGCCAGGCCGACGCCCTCTCGTCGCTGGGACAGACGCTGGCCGCGTTCCAGGCCGACCTCGAGGCCCACGGCATCGCCGACCGCGTGCTGACGCTCGTGTGGAGCGAGTTCGGGCGGCGCGTCGACGACAACGACTCCGGCGGCGGCGGGACCGATCACGGCGCCGGCGGCCTCGCCATGGTCATCGGGACGCACGTGACGCCGGGCATCGCGAGCCCGTTCCCGGGCATCCGGCCCGTGGATCTCGACGGAAACGGCAACCTCAAGGTGCCGGTCGACTACCGCCAGATCTACACGGAGCTCCTGGGCAACTGGATGGGCACCGACCCGGCCGCCGTCATCCCGAACGCCGCGAGCTTCACCCCCCTCCCGCTCGTGGCATGAAACACCGGTGCCTGATGCCAATGTTTCACGGCTGACCCCATGGGGCCAGGCCCCGTTCGGGGCCTGGCCCCGGTTGTTGGCCGCGGAGCACGTTGGGCGGGCACCTACCATGCCGGGATGCGCGTCCGTACGGGCCTCCTCGCGGCGGTCGTCCTCGTGGCGACCGGCTGCCAGCATCCGATCTTCGGCCACGCCGACACGTCGAGCGGCGGCGGCTGGGCGGCCGTCCACCCGCCGCGGCCGCACATCGTGCAGCGGCCCATCCCCTTCTCGGCGACCCGGCGGGCCGAGACGGCCGCCTACGCGAAGCGGCACTACGGCCTCGACACATGGCGCCTCGAGCGGCCGCGGGTGATCGTGGAGCACTACACGGCGGGGACGACGTTCGAGTCGGCGTACGCGACGTTCGCCGCCGACGTGCCCGACTCGGAGCTGCACGAGCTCCCCGGCACGTGCGCCCACTTCGTGATCGATACCGACGGCACCATCTACCAGCTCGTCCGGCTCGACACGATCTGCCGGCACACCGTCGGCCTCAACTACACCGCGATCGGGATCGAGCACGTCGGAACGAGTGACGGCGAGATCCTCGGGAACGCAGCCCAGCTCCGGGCCTCCCTGCGGCTCACCGCGTGGCTGCAGTGGCGGTTCGGGATCCGGCTCCGGAACGTGATCGGGCACAACGAGAGCCTGACGAGCCCGTTCCACCACGAGCTCTACGCATCGTGGCGCTGCCAGACGCACGGCGACTGGACGGCGGCAGACATGCGCGTCTACCGGAGCCGCCTGCGGACGATCGACCGGCGCTACGGTGTCGAGGTCGGGCCGCCGGCCAGGCCCGTCTCGAGCGGCTGCTGACGCCGCAGCCGGCCGACGAAGGGAAGGTGCCCGCCCATCGCCGCCGAGACCATCACAACGGCACCCACGGCGATCAGGACGTCGCCGACCGAGTACACGTTCCCGCCGGGGATCCAGTGCGGGACGGCCCAGCGGTCGACCAGCCACGCCAGGTGCGGGTGGCTCGCGACGACCTCGTTGTTGTGCGACCCGGTGTAGGTGTGCCCGGCCTCGCGCAGCGCTGACGGCAGTCCCGGCATGTGGCCGCCGTTTGCGAGCACCGCGACCAGGTTCGACGCCATGCCGAGCCCGACGACGGCGGCGCCCTTCACGCGCAGGTTGCACGCCGCGGCGACGACGAGGCAGGCGTAGGAGGCGAGCCAGAGCCCGATCGCCAGCCGGTCGCCCACGCTCCACGGCAGGGTCTGCGAGGGGAAGGCCACGATCTGGAGGCCGATCGCCACGTAGAAGAGCCAGATCGCGCGGAGGCGCAGGTCGGCGAGGCGCGAGAGCCGCCCGCCCAGCGCCCATCCGGCGACGATGCCAAGGCCGACCGCGAGCAGGAGCACCATCAGCCGGCCGCGCTTTCCAGGCCGCCCAGGTGCGAGCTCTCGGACGCGAGGTACTCCTCGAGCGCCGAGACGACGCGCGCGTCGAACTGCGTCCAGCTGCGCCGCCGGAGCTCCGCGACCGCGGCCTCGGGCGTACCCGCCGCCCGGTAGACCCGGTCCGACGTCATCGCGTCGAACGCGTCGGCGACGAGGATGATGCGCGACCCGAGCGGGATCTCGTCGCCCGCCAGGCCGAGCGGATACCCGGAGCCGTCCCACCACTCGTGGTGGTGGCGGATCCACCGGTCGACCGGCGAGACGCCCAGCCCCTCGAGCAGCCGGTAGCCCAGCTCCGGGTGCTCGCGCATGATCCGAAGCTCGTCGGGGTCGAGCTTGCCGGGCTTCTGGAGGATGCGGTCCGCGATCGCGATCTTCCCGAGGTCGTGCAGGAGGCCCGCCAGCCGCACCTGCTCGACAGTCTCGAGGTCGAGCCCCATCGAGCGGGCGACCCCCTCCGCCAGCCGCGACACCGACTGGGAGTGGGCGCCGGCATAGGTGTCCTTCGCGTCGACGACGCGGATCAGGCCTTCGGCCGCGCGCAGGCGCGCGGTCCGCTCGGCGACGCTCGCGATCTCGGCCGGCGTGTAGATCCGCACCACCGAGTCGGAGTAGAGGCACGACCGGTTCTTGCCGTGGTTCTTGGCCCAGTAGAGCGATGCGTCGACCACCTTCAGGAGCTCGTCGCGATCGTCGGCGTGGTCGGGATAGGTCGCGACGCCGGCGCTCACGGTGACGGGCTCGCCGTGCGGGAAGGACGTCTGCCAGAGCCGGTGATGGACGCGATCGACATCCGCATACGCGATCGGCCCGGGCCGATCGGCGAGGATCAGCGCGAACTCCTCGCCGCCGACCCGATACGCCGCCTCGGCTCCGAACGCCTCGCGCAGGACGTCGGAAACCTCCTGGAGGACGCGGTCGCCGACCGGGTGCCCGTAGCGGTCGTTGATGCTCTTGAAGTCGTCGAGGTCGATCAGCGCGAGCGAGACGGTGCCGCGGGTCGACGCCGCCAGAGCGAGCGCCTCGCGGAGATCGGTCTGGAACGAGCGGTGGTTCCCGAGCGCGGTCAGCGCGTCGGTCTCGGCGTCGCGCACTGCGAGCACGGTCCGGTAGGCGTAGCGCTGGTACAGCGCGAGCGCGAAGAGCGGGCCCGCCAGCAGGATCTCGAGCGTCGGGTTCACCTTCCACAGCGACGCCGCGAGGGCCGAGATGAAGGCCATGATGACGAACGCCGGTCCGGAGTGGCTCATGTACTCGTGCGACATCCGCCGGAGCGGGACGCCCTGCGCGAGGGTCACGGCGATGGCGACGAGCATGACGTTCGTGACGAGGTAGGCGGCTCCGCCGGCGAACGCGAGCACGAGGAGCGTGTCGGCGTTCGCCGCGCCGATCCGGGTGCCGTCCACGCCCAGGAGGAACGCCGGCACGGCGGACGCGAACGCGGAGAGCCCGTACGTCGCCGCGTTGAACGTGCCGCGGAGCGACACGCCCCGCTCGACGACCTCGACGGCGGCGGCGGCCACGAGCGCGGCCAGCACGGCGTACTGCCAGCCGAACAGCACCTGCGCCGAGAGCAGGAAGACGAAGGCCAGCGAGACGCGCCGGTGGCCCTGCTCGTCGAGCGGGACCGGCTTGGCCTCAGCGGCCAGCGCGGCTGCGGCGAAGCACACGACGCCGACCACCACGTCGGAGGGCGGCGGCGCCGAGGCGATACGCAGAATTGCCCCGACCGCGACCGGCACGGTCACCGAGATGACGGCGACGACATACCGGAGCAGTCGGGGCGGATACGTTTGGGACGGAGATGTTGCTCGGGAGCTCACGTGGTCTCGGGAGACTTATCGGCCGCTCCCGGCACCGATGTGAGCACCAGGGTGCGCTTGGATGCTCAGGCGACCCAGCGAACGCCGGCGCCCGAAGACACGACGAACGAAGCGATGGCGGCGAGCGCCAGGGCGACGCGCAGAGTGCGGTGGTTCCACTTGATCATGATCCGCGGCCTTTCTTGCTCGTGTTCCAGGGGTGAGGCGACGTCCACGACCGCCGGAGGGGGGAGGGCGGTGGCCGGAGCAGAAGGCTCTTCGGGGGGCCGAACGGAGCGTCCCTCTCGTCATAGCGACGGACGCGGTATGCAGGAATGCCCCGAACGGGTGAACGCAGGCAGCCGCTGGAAGTGAGGACCGGCCTAACCGGGCGCGCGAAGGGCCCCGCCAGGCCCCACCCGGATCCCCCGCGAGCCGAGGTCGGAACGCGAGAGCTGGGCCACGAGCGCCGCCGCCGCGCCTGACGCATCGGGCACCGGCTGGCCCGCACCCTCGAGCCTGACCGACACGATCCGGCCCCTCCGGAACCGGCCGTCGGCCGCGAGCGTGACGCGCAGGACGACCGACTCGCCGAGAACGCCCTCGAGGGTGAAGTTGTGGTAGCCGGCGAAGTTCCCGAGGCTGTAGGCGATCAGACGGCCGTGATAGAGCTCCATCCCGCGCAGCACGTGCGGCCCCGAGCCGAGCACCAGGTCGGCGCCCGCATCGACGGCCATATGCGCGAACGCCTGCGGGTTCCCGCGGTCCTCACCCAGGTAGCTCTCCTCGCCGCCGGTCAGGTGGAGCGCGGCCGTGCCCTCGGCGCCGGCGTGGATGGCGCAGACGACGAGGTCGGCCTTGCGGTCGGCGCGGTGGATCAGCTTGCGCGCGGCCCGGAGGTCGGTCAGCGATCCCGTGTTCGGGTAGGGCGCGAAGCCGAGGAAGGCGATCCGGAGGTCCTTCGCGCGAACGATCGTGATCTCACCGGGGAGCCCGGTCTGGGCGATCCCGGCCCGGTGGAGCGCCTGCACCGTGTCGTCCTCGCCGGCCTGGAAGAAGTCGAACGAGTGGTTGTTGGCGTTCGAGAGCACGGTGAAGCCGGACTGCCGCAGGGCGCGGGCGAACTCGGGCGGCGCGCGGAACGCGAAGCACGACGAGGAGGGCGCGCCGCCGCACTTCGACGCGGTGGCGTCGGTCAGCGTCCCCTCGAGGTTCCCGAAGACCACGTCGCCGGTGAGCGCGGCGCGCATCCGGCCGAGGTACGTCCCCGGAGAGGGCGCCAGGGTGGGCGTGATCCCGAGCATCGTGTCGCCGACGGCCGCGATCGTGACCGTTCCGTGCGGCGCCTGGGTCGTGGGCGGCGGCGATGTCGACGGCGCCGAGATCGGCGGGTGGGTGCCGCCCCCGCCGACGAAGCCGGCCTCGCCGCCCGACCGCGACGAGATGCCCGCCGCGGCCGCGACGCCCGCCGCCACGACGACCGCGAGGGCGAACGAGGCAAGCGCGATCCTCCGCTGGCGGCGTCCGCGCCGGCGGGCCGAGTCGCGGCCGTCGTGTGCGCCGAAGTCGTCCAATGGTCACCTATCATCGCCGACAGTGACGCTGGAGCAGCGCATCCTCGACGAGGTTGCCGCCGGGCGCGAGGAGCTGGTCGAGCTGACGTCTACGCTGATCGGCTTCGACACGACCGCGCGGGAGCCCGGCGACCCGGCCCGCGCCGAGGCCGACCTGCAGGCCTACCTCGGCGAGCGGCTGGGCCGGGCGGGCGCCGCCGTGGACATCTGGGAGCCCGACCCGGGCGATGTCGCCGGCACGCGCCAGATCCCCGACGGCCTGGCCTTCGACGGGCGCCCGCAGCTCGCCGCCCGGTTCGCCGGCGCGGGCGGCGGCCAAAGCCTGCTCCTGAACGGCCACATCGACGTCGTCCCCTCGGATCCGCGCGACCGGTGGACGAGCGACCCGAACGAGGCCGAGGTGCGCGACGGCAACCTGTACGGGCGGGGCGCGTGCGACATGAAGGGCGGCGTCGCGTGCATGGTCTACGCGACCGAGGTGCTCTCGCGGCTGGGCGTGACGCTCGCCGGCGACGTGGTTGTCAACACCGTCACCGACGAGGAGTCGTCGGGCGCAGGGGGCCTCGCCGCAGCACGGCACGGCGTCCGCGCCGACGCCGGCATCGTGCCGGAGCCGACGGCGTTCGAGGTCTGGGTGGCGTGTCGCGGCTCGCTCACCCCGACCATCACGGTCGAGGGCCGGCCCGGGCACGCCGAGATGGCCCAGCCGCACTGGCAGGCCGGCGGTGCGGTGAACGCGATCGAGAAGATGGGGGTCGTCCTCGACGCCGTGCGGCGCCTGCGCGAGGAGTGGGACGGCCGGCCCGACAAGCAGCACCCGCACCTCTCGTCGGGGACGATCGTGCCCGTCAAGATCTCCGGGGGCGAATGGGCGGTCACCTACCCGGCGTCCTGCTCGCTCACCTGCGAGGTCATGTACCTGCCCGGGAACGCCGACGGCGACGGGTGGGGGCGTGAGGTGGAGTCCGAGATCGAGGCCTGGATCGCGGCCGCGGCCGCCGCCGATCCGTGGCTCACGCTGCACCCGCCGGCGATCGAGTGGGCGCTCGACATCCCGCCGGCCGAGGTCGACGCGGCCCACCCCATCGTGGAGGCCGTCGCCAGGGCCAGCGCGGCGGCCGGCGAGCCGCCGTCGCTCGGCGGGCTCGACTCGTGGTTCGACGCGGCGACCTTCACGCGGTTCGCCGACACCCCGTCCATCGGCTTCGGCCCGCGCTCGCTGGCGTGGGGGCACACGATCGACGAGTACGTGCCCGTCGCCGATCTCGTCTCGTGCACCCAGGCGCTCGCGCTGGCGGCGGTCGACTACTGCGGGGTGGCCGAGTGACCGCCGCGCCCCGGCTTGCGACCTCGGACGACGCCGAGGTCATCACCCGGCTCCTCAAGGCGTTTTTCAGCCACGAGGGCCGCGAGGTGCGCCACCTGCGCCAGAACGTCGAGGCGATCCTCGACGACCCCGGCCGCGGCTTCTTCACCCTCGCGGGCGAGTCTGCGGTGGCGACGACCACGATCCGCATCTCGGCGGGCGGTGGCGCCTCGGCCGAGATCGAGGAGATCTGGGTGCAGCCGTCGGCCCGTGGGCGCGGCATCGGATCGCGGCTCCTGAGAAGCGCGGTGGCCGAGTGCCGCCGGCGTGGAATACAGTCGATCGAGCTTCGCGTCACGCCGGACGACCACGAGGTGGGGATCCCCGACTTCTACCTGAAGCAGGGCTTCCGCGACCGGGGCCGGCAGATCATGGAGTTCGCAGGCGAATAGCAATCGAGGGAGGAGCCCCCGATGAGCACGACGCAGGGAACAGGGTGGAAGGTGGCGGACGTGAACGCGATCCCGCCGGTGAAGCCCGACTGGCCGGCGACCTGGAAGTCGGTCCGCCACCACTTCGGGATCAGCGCCTTCGGGGTGAATGCCGTCACGAAGGACGCGGGCAACGTGCTCATCCCCGAGCACGACGAGCGCTCATCGGGCCAGCAGGAGCTCTACTTCGTCCACGCCGGCGAGGTGCGGGCAACCCTCGACGGCGAGGCCGTCACGATCGCCGCCGGCGGGATGGTGTCGATCGAGCCGGCCGTCACGCGGAAGATCGAGGCGACCGCGTCCCCGACCACGCTCATCGCCGTCGGCGCGACGCCGGGCAAGGCATACGAGATCGGCGACTGGGAGAAGTAGGTCAGGCGAACGGCAGGGGGCGCACGATGGCGCGATGCCCGCCGGCGTCGACCTTCTGGCGGTCGGCGATCTCGCGGCGGAGGACGGCGAGGCCGATCGCGCCGAACCGGGGCGAGTCGGCCACGGACGTCACCCGGCCCACCTCGCGGTCGTCGGCGGTGATCGCCGCGCCGGGCTCGGGCGCACCCGCCGGGAATGCGAGCCCGCGCAGGCCGCGGTTGGCGTGCCCGCGATAGTGCAGCCGGGCGATCGGCTCCTGCCCGGGATAGCAGCCCTTCGTGAAGCTCACGGCCCGCTCGACGAGGCCCGCCTCGGCCGGCATCGTGTCGGGCCCGAACTCGCGCCCGAACCGGGGGATGCCCGCTTCGATCCGCGCGATCTCCCAGTCGCCCGAGCCGTTGCCGGCCGGCGCCTGCTCGACGAGCCGGTACGGCCCGATCGGCGTCTCGAACGCCGCGACGGCGTCGTCGGCTTCGCCCCAGACGACCGCTCCGGCCGCCGGCTCGAGCTCGACCTTCTTGCGAAAGCGGGCCCGCAGCAGGACGTCGACCACGTCGTCCCGGGTCTCCGGCGGGCACGCCAGCACCAGCTCGGCGCCGGTGTTGAACACCTCGAGGTCGGAGATCACGCGCGCCTTCGGCGTCAGCAGGAGGGCGTAGGCCCCGCCCCCGGCGGGGATCCTCTCGACGTCGTTCGACACCATGCTCTGGAGGTGGGCCACGGCGTCGGGGCCGGACATCCGAACCAGCGCGCGATCGGGAACGACGGTCATGACCACAGCGTACAACCGCGCCGCGGCATACCGGGAGGCGGCAGACTACGCGCATGCCGCGCACCAGCGAGGACAGGAAGGCCCGCGAGGCGGGGTTCGACAGCTCGCGCATCCCGCCCGGCCAGTACTACACCGACAAGTGGCCGGTCCTGCACGCCGGCAGCGTGCCGGCCGTCGACCTCGCAACCTGGGACTTCCGGGCGTTCGGCCTGGTGCGCCACCCGCTCAGGCTGTCGTTCGATGCGCTGCGGGAGCTCGGCGAGCGCGAGACCACGGCCGACATCCACTGCGTGACGCGCTGGTCGCGGCTCGACGTGCCGTGGCGCGGCGTTCCCGTGCGCGCGCTCCTCGAGGCCGTCGAGCCGCTCGAGAGCGCCCGGTTCGTGATCGCCCACGCCGAGCAGGGGTTCACCGCCAACCTGCCGATCGAGGCGGTCGACGACGATGCCGCGCTCCTCGCATACGAGGCCGACGGCGCGCCGCTCACGCCCGAGCACGGCTATCCGCTGCGGCTCATGGTGCCGAGCCGCTACTTCTGGAAGAGCGCCAAGTGGCTGCGCGGGCTCGAGTTCTCGGACGTCGACCGGCCGGGGTTCTGGGAGGGCTACGGCTACCACAACGACGCCGACCCGTGGAAGGAGGAGCGCTACGGCTTCTGAGGTCGTCGAGCGCTTCTGCGCCAGGCTCGAGCAGCTCGTGAACCACGACTCTCCGTCCGACGGGACGGAGCAGGAGTGGGTCGCCGAGCGCGTGGCGGAGTGGCTGGCGCCGGCCGGCTGCACGAGCCGGTGGGTGTCCGAGCCCGACGGCCCGGCGCGCAGCATGGTCGTGACGCTGCCCGGCGACGGCGGCCCCATGGTCGCGCTCCTGGGCCACACCGACACCGTCTTCCCGGTCGGCACCGCCGCGCTGCGGCCGTTTCGGCGCGAGGGCGATCGCTGCTTCGGGCCCGGCGTGGCCGACATGAAGGGCGGCGTGCTCCTCGCGGCCGCCGCGATGGAGCGGCTCGCCTCGGCGCCGAGCAGGCCGTTCTCCGAGGTGCGCCTCCTGGTGTGCGCCGACGAGGAGACGCGGCTCCGCGCGCCGGCCGTGTGCGCCGAGGCGGAGCGAGCCGCCGCCGCGCTCGTCTTCGAGTGCGCGCGCGAGAACGGCGACCTGGTCTCCGAGCGGAAGGGCGCGATCTGGCGGACGCTCCTGCTGCACGGCCGTCCGGCCCACGCCGGAGCGGACACGCACCGCGGCCGCAGCGCCGTCTCGGCGCTGGCGCGCGAGATCCTGCGCATCGAGGCGCTCACCGAGGGCCGGCCCGAGATGACGTCGGTGATCACCACGGTCCGCGGCGGCGACTCCATGAACACCGTCCCCGGCGAGGCCCGGGCCACGATCGACATCCGCTCGAGCGTGCCGGAGGATCTCGTGTTCGCGCTCGCCGAGCTCGAGCGTGACGGGGCCTACGACGGCGTCACCGGCGAGATCGAGGACCGCGGCACCTGGCCCCCGATGCCGCGAACCGCGTGGCTCGCCGAGCTCGCCCGCTCGCTGGCCGGCGATCTGGGCCTCGTGATCGGCGAGCAGCACTCCGGCGGCGTCTCGGACGGCTGCTGGACCGGCGACGACGGCATCCCCACCCTCGACGGCCTGGGGCCCGTCGGCGGCGCCGACCACACGCCGGACGAGTGGATCGAGATCGAGACGCTCGAGGCGCGCATCGAGCTCGCCGCCCGCCTCGTCGAGGCGATCGCTCAGCGGGGCGCGTAGATCGGAACGCCCGAGACGACCGCGACGCGGCGGTAGCGATCCTGCAGGATCCGCCCCGTGGCCCCGGTCTGGTCGATCCCGCCCGGCAGGTTCTCGAGGACGACCAGCGCCGGCGGATCCGGGCCGGCCAGTGCCCTGCGTGCCTCGCCCAGCGCGCCGGGGATCGCCTGGATGTTCCGGTACCACATGTAGCGCACCGCCGGGTCGCGGTCGGCCAGGTAGTAGATGTCGGCGGCCGCCCAAAGCACGAAGATCCGCTGGCCGGGCCGCGTGTGCGCACGCACGTAGCGGACGACCGCGGCGTCGTTCAGAAGGTGCGAGTCGTTCGGGAACACTTCGCGCGCCTGGGCGGCGGACGAGTCGAACCAGAGCGGCGCCGTGAACGCGAGCGCGACGACCGCAGCGGCTGCGCCGGCGGCGACCCACACGCGCGCCCGCGCGTCCCAGATCGCGGCGACGCCGATGCCGGCCAGGACGCCGAGGGGCGGGACGAGCTGCTGGTAGTAGTGGGCGTGGAAGTTGCCGCCGCCGATCACGCCGAGGGCGGCCACGGCGACCCAGAGCCGTATCAGGAGCGGCGAGCGGCGAACGCCCGGAATGGCGAACACGATCATCGGGCCGAGCGCCTTGAGCGCGGCGGGGAGCGAGTCCCGCGCCATGTCGAGCCGCGCCGACAACGACCCGGTCAGGATCGAGTCGGCCTGGCCGCGGTAGGTGACGAGCGCGTACCACCAGTCCGAGAGGCTGGCGGCGAGGGCGGCGCCGAGAGCGACGGGGACGAGCGCGGCGCCGACCAGCACCGCCACCGGGGCCAGGCCCTCGCGCCGCCGGGTGACAAGGAGGTAGAGCGCCGCCGCCGCGCCGGCGTCGAAGCCGGACTGCTTCAGCATGACCGCGCATCCCGTGAGGAGGCCCGCGACGACGAGCCACTCGCGCCTGCCGCTTCGCAGGTGGGTGACGAACGCGAGCATCGAGGCGCATGCGGCCAGCGACGCCAGGAGCTCGCCCGAGAGCGTGAACGACTCGATGAACGGCGACGCGCCGGCGGTTGCGACCAGCAGTCCCGCACCGACGGCGGCTATCCTCCCCGCCACCCTGGCGGTGACCGCCATGGTCAGCGCTGCCACTCCCGCCGCCACGACCGCCGCCAGCGCCCGCATTGCCGTGGCAGAGCCGCCGTCGACATGAAGGATCGCCCGAAACACGAGCTCGAGGCCCTGCGGGCGATCGACCCACGCGTCGCGGTAGAGGGCGGCTCCGTGGCTCCACAGGCGGGCGACCTCCCCGTAGCCGCCCTCGTCGGCGGTGAGCGGCGCGCCGAAGAACGGGGCGCGCAGCGCGACGGCGAGGATCCCGGCGACGGCGACGGCGGCCGCTGGGGCCCGCCACGCACGGGGATCGACGGGCGGACCGCCGCCCTCGCCGGCGTCGCGTTCGCGCTCGCGCTCGTCGCGCAGGTGCTCACGTTCGGGCTCTCGCTCACGCCCGACCGCTACGTGCTCGTGCTCCTCGCCCCCGCGCTCGTGCTCGGCCGCGGTCGCCGGTTCCTGCTCGATTTCGTCCCCTTCGTCGTGCTGATCGTGGTGTACGAAGAGTGTCGCGGAATCGCCCACACGCTGCACCCGCACCCCTACTACGCCCCGCAGCTCGACGCCGAGAAGGCGCTCTTCTTCGGGCACGTCCCGTCGGTCGACCTCCAGGACTGGCTGTGGACGGGGAGCCTGCACTGGTACGACCAGTTCCTGAGCGCGATGACCCGCGTCCACTTCATCGTGCCGCCGACGCTGGCGTTCGCCCTCTGGCTCAAGCGGCGGGCGCTCTTCTACCGGTTCGCGGCGACGCTGCTCGTGCTCTCGTACGCCGGCGCGCTCACGTTCCTGCTCTTCCCGGCGGCGCCGCCGTGGGCAGCGTCCGAGCGGGGCCTGATCCCGTTCCTCTCGAACCCGGCGGGCGTGCAGGCCGCGACGTCGCCGCTCCCCACCGACTCCGGGCCGGTCTACCGGCTCGTCGACGGGAACCCCTACGCCGCGGTGCCGTCGCTCCACGGCGGGTACTCGCTGCTCGTGTGCCTGTTCGTCGTGACGCTGGCGTGGAAGACGCGATGGCGCTGGTGGGTCACCGTCCCGGCGGCGCTCTACCCGATCATCCAGACCATCGCCGTCGTCTACACGGGTAACCACTACGTCGTCGACCTCTTGATCGGCTTCGTGTACGCCGTCGCCGCGCTCTACGGGGTGCACCGGTTCTGGCGCTGGCGGGGATGGCCGGAGTGACCGACGCGGCCGTCGAGCCGCAGCCGGTGCCCGTCGGGAGCCCCGAGCCCGCGCGCGTGGGGTGGCTCGCCACCTACCGCTATCCGCTGACGGTGTTCGCCGCCAGCCGGGTCGCCGTCTACGCGCTGATCGCCGCCGCGTCGTGGACGAGCCGCATCCCGCGCGAATCGGGGGTCTCCTGGCACGCGCTCTTCGGCGCGCTCGGGCAGTGGGACGCCGTGTGGTATCGCTGGATCGCCGACCACGGCTACGACCCGGCGATCGGGCACGGGAACTCGGCGGCGTTCTTCCCGCTCTACCCGCTCGCGTGGCGGCCCCTCTCGATCCTCCCCGGCCCGATGGAGCTCTGGGGCAGCCTGCTCTCGACTGCGCTCTTCGGCGCGGCGCTCTGCGTGCTCTACCGCATCACGCTCGGGCGCTACGACGAGGCGATGGCGCGGCGCACCGTCCTCTACCTCTCGATCTTCCCGCTCGCCTTTGTGTTCTCACTGCCCTACGCGGAGAGCCTGTTCCTCCTGCTCACGCTGGGCGCGTTCGCGCTCACGTGGCACGGGCGGACGTGGGCCGGAGCGGGGGTCGGCGCGCTGGCGGTGCTCGCGCGGCCGGTCGGCATCGCGCTCTTGCCGGCGCTCGCCTGGCGGACGTACCGCCAACACGGGCTGCGGCTGCGGCCGTACCTGCCGCTGCTGCTGCTGCCGCTCGCCGAGCTCCTGTTCTTCGCGTATCTCGGCTGGAGGACGGGCGACTTTCTGGCGAACGTGCATGCCCAGGAGCGTGGCTGGGAGCGCGGCATCGGCGTGCTGCCGTACGTGTTCGGCTACACGCTGTGGCACGACGTCCTCGAGGGCGGCCAACTGCGGTTCCTCGTCCACATGGGCTTCACCGTCCTCTGGTGCGGGCTCTTCTACAAGGCGTGGCGCATGCGGATGCCGGCCGAGTACCTGATCTTCGCGGCGCTCCTGATCCTGCTTCCGACCTCGGGCGGCCTCCTGGTCTCGATCGGGCGGTTCGGCATGGTGGCGTTCCCGCTCTTCTGGGCGCTCGCCGAGCTCGGGGAGTCAGAAGGCGTCGACACGTTCGTGAAGACCGCGTTCCCGATGCTGCTCGCCGCGCTGGTCATGATCACGTACACGGCGCACACGTTCACGCCGTAGGACAAGGGCGGGGCACCCACAGGAGGCGAAGCCACGGACGAGTACGGATCCGGGATCCGTAGTCTGCACTGATGTACGGAGGCGGCCGAGATGGGATCCTGGGCGGTTCCCTAGTAGGAGAGGAGGCCGTCATGACCCACGACGTTGGGGCATCCGGTAGCGGTCTTCGGAGATCTGCGGTGGCGCCGGCCGCAAGACCGTCGATCCCAATGGGAGCCGAGTCCGCGGTCTCGAAGGTTGCCATTCCACAGTATGGGCTCGGCAGGATCCTTGCGGTGTGGGCGGCGGCTGCGCTGCCGATGGGGGTACTGGCCTGGCTCGTCGCGCCCGCCGTCAAGGACAGCTTCGCCGGCACCGGGCATGTGCCGATTTTCAAGGCGCTGATGGTGTGCTTGACGGCCGGTTTGGTGTGGCAGTTCGTGCTTGTCGCCGTCCTCGTCGGGCGCGAACAGCACAATCTGCGGTGGACGACTGTGCGCGACGCGCTCTGGCTACGGTCGCCACGCAGTCCCGCGAGTGGCCGCGTCGGCGGCAGGCTGTGGCTGATCCTGATCCCCCTGATTGCGGCATTCGCGGTCGTCGACGGCATCCCGTGGGTGACCGGCCCGAACGACAGAGACTTCTCCTCGTTCCTCGACTCGAATGCGGGGCACGCATTCCTGAGCGGCGCCTGGGGCTGGTACGCCCTGATCCTGCTGTGGTTCGTCTTCAACACCGTGCTGGGCGAGGAGCTGCTCTTCCGCGGGTTCCTGCTTCCGCGCATGAACGCGGCCTTCGCTCGCGGCGACTGGCTCGCCAATGGGGTGCTGTTCGCCGGGTATCACCTCCACGTTCCGTGGGTGATGCCGGCAACGCTCCTGGACACGTTCATCCTGGCGTACCCGACCAAGCGCTACCGAAGCGCATGGATCGGCATCGCCGTTCACAGCGCGCAGAGCGTCTTCCTCGGAATCGTCATCCTCACGCTCGTCGTTTGAGAAAGGCAGGAAAGAGACTCCGCTAAAGAACACCAACGAGCGCCAGAACTCCGAGAGCGAACAGCGCAATGACGCTCAGGACGGCGACATATTGCGTCGTCGTTGGCGCGGATCCTGAACCCGCGTCGGCATGCTTCTCGACCATTTGGAGACCCCCTGTCGCCGGATATGGACCCCATGCCCGGTGCTCCATTCTGACGCCCGGTGCCATGCCGGGCATCACCCCCCCGGGGGAATCACTCCGGCGTTCCGTCCGGCACCAGCAGGTAGTGAACCGCCAGGTTGGCGTACTGGCCGAACTCGAGGCAGGCCTTGCGTACACGCGGCTCGGGCCAGATCGGCTCGTCCGAGAACCACCGCGCGACCGCCTTCCGCACGCCCAGGTCGCCCGCGGCGAACGCATCCGGGCGCCCGAGGGTGCGGGCCAGGAACCAGTCGACCGTCCAGCCGCCGATCCCGGGCAGCTCCGTCAGCCGGGCGCGGAGCTCGAGATCGGTCAGGCCGGTCAGGTCGAGGTCGGCCTCGGCGAGCGCGGCGATCGAGCGGATCTTGGCGCGCGAGAGCCCCACGCCCTCGAGGTCGGCGCCGGCGACGTCGTCTTGGCGCGGGAACGCCCACACCTCCACGCCGCCCAGCTCGTGCCGGACGCCGAAGCGCTGCACGAACCGGTTTCGGATCGCGCACGCCGCGCGCAGCGAGATCTGCTGCGCCGTCACCGCGATGACGAGCGACTCGAACGGGTCGGCCGAGAGCGGCGGTCGGAAGCCGGGAGCGCGCGCGTAGATCTCCGGATAGGCGGCCTCGAACGACTCCAGGTCGAAGCTCGCGCCCAGCGTGTGGAGCACCTCCGCGTGATCCTCGGCAGCGGGCTCCCGGGACGCCTCGACTCCGTCGGCCGAGATGCGCACGACGAGCCCTGAGCGAAGGACGCGGTAGAGGCCGCCGTCGTGCCAGACGCTCGCGACGTCGTCCCCGAACGTCCGGTACCGGAACGTCGAGCGGTGGAAGTCGTACGGCGCCGGTGGGAGATCGAGCCGCATCGGCGGCACTGTAGGCTGTGGCCCCCTTCAGGAGGTTCCAGTGTCAGACAGGATGCTCGACCTGCTCGCCGCCCTCGACGCCGTAGTCGGCGTCTCCGGGGACGAGCGCCTGGTCGCGGACGTCGTCGCCAAGGAGCTCGACGGCCACTACGACGAGCACGACACGGACGCGCTCGGGAATCAGTTCTTCACGCGCTCCGGTGGTGACGGCGCGCCGACGGTGATGCTCTGCGCCCACATGGACGAGCTGGGCTTCATCGTCCAGCACATCGAGGACGAGGGCTTCATCCGCATCGCTCAGGTCGGGTACCACGACCCGCGGATGGTGGTCGACCAGGACCTCGCGATCCACGGCTCCAAGGGCACGGTCTACGGCGTGACCGGCGCCAAGCCGGCCCACGTGCTGCCGCCCGAGGAGGCGAAGCAGGCCATCCCGATGGACCAGCTGCACGTCGACGTCGGCACGACCAGCCGCGCCGAGACCGAGGCGCTGGGGGTGCGGGTCGGCGACCTGGCGACCTTCGCGCGGACCGGGCTGGCCCTGAACGGCACGAAGGTCTTCTCGGGGAAGGCGGTTGACGACCGGGCCGGCTGCGCGGTCATGATCGAGGTCATGCGCCGCCTGGGCGACTCGCCGGCGGCGACCGTCGTCGGCGTCGCGGCGGTGCAGGAGGAGCTCGGGATCCGTGGCGCGGGCCCGGCGGCGGCGCGGGTGAAGCCCGACGTCGGCATCGCGATCGACGTCACGCTGTGCGGCGACACGCCCGGCCTCGAGTACTCCCGGCTTCCGATCTCGATGGGCAAAGGGCCGGCGATCAAGTACTTCGACTGGGCGCCCGAGGCCGGCTACGGGAGCGCCGTCCCGCGGCACCTGACCGACCAGCTCGAGCGCTCTGCCGAGGCGGCGGGCGTCGAGTTCCAGCGCGAGGTGCTTCTGGGCGGGGCAACCGACGCGTGGGGGATCGCCAACGCGGGCATCCTGAGCGGCTGCATCTCGGTGCCGTCGCGCTACATCCACTCTGCGGTGGGCTGCGTCCACCTGGACGACGTGGAGGGCGCGGTCCAGCTGCTCCTCGCGTTCATCGACGACGTGGGCAAGAATGGCGTCGGCTGAAAAATCGGTGCCTGGCACCGTTTTTCCACCGCGCAACATTGGGGTCTGACCCCGCTGTTGCGTGTTAACGGCTGAGGCGGGGAGCAAGCTCCCCGCCTCGTATTGCCGCTCGTGGGGGGAGCCTGCTCCCCCCACGTGTCCTACATCATGTCCGGCATGCCGCCGCCCATGGGGGCAGGCTGGTGCTTCTCCGGAGCCTCCGCCACAACAGCCTCGGTGGTGAGGATGTTCTTGGCGATCGATGCGGCGTTCTGCAGGGCGGAGCGCGTGACCATGGCCGGGTCGATGATTCCGGCCTTGACCATGTCCACGATCTCGCCCGTGTCGACGTTCAGCCCGAACCCGGACTTGGCGCCGCGGACGTCGTTCACGACGACGGAGCCCTCGAGGCCGGCGTTCTCGGCCAGCTGGCGAAGCGGCTCCTGAAGCGCGCGCTCGACGATCCGAGCACCCGTCTTCTCGTCGCCCTCGAGCTTCTCGGCCTCGACGGCCTTGATGGCGTGAAGCAGTGCCACGCCGCCGCCGGGGACGATGCCCTCCTCGAGCGCCGCGCGGGTCGCCTGGAGGGCGTCCTCGACGCGGTGCTTCTTCTCCTTCATCTCGGTCTCGGTGGCAGCGCCAACCTTGACCACCGCGACGCCGCCGGCCAGCTTGGCCAGCCGCTCCTGCAGCTTCTCGCGGTCGAAGTCGGAGTCGGTGGTCTCGATCTCGGACTTGATCTGCTTGATCCGGCCCTTGATCTTCTCGCTCTCGCCGGCGCCGTCGATGATCGTGGTGGAGTCCTTGTCCACGACGACCTTGCGGGCCTTGCCGAGCTGGGCGAGGGTGGTGTTCTCGAGCTTGAGGCCCATCTCCTCGGTGATGACCTCGCCGCCCGACAGGATGGCGATGTCCTCGAGCATCCGCTTGCGGCGGTCACCGAAGCCCGGCGCCTTGACGGCGACGGCGGTGAAGGTGCCGCGGAGCTTGTTGACGACGACGGTGGCGAGCGACTCGCCCTCGACGTCCTCGGCCACGATCAGGAGCGGGCGGCCGGCCTGGATCACCTGCTCGAGCACGGGCAGGAGGTCCTTCACGGCGCCGATCTTCTGGTTGGCGATGAGGATGTACGGGTCGTCGAGCACCGCCTCCATGCGCTCGGAGTCGGTGATCATGTACGGGGACAGGTAGCCCTTGTCGAACTGCATGCCCTCGGTGAACTCGAGCTCGAGGCCGAAGGTCTGGCCCTCCTCGACGTTCACGACGCCGTCCTTGCCGACCTTCTCGATCGCGTCGGCGATGACGTCGCCGATCTCGCGGTCGCGGGCCGAGATCGTGGCGACCCGGGCGATGTCCTCCTTGCCCGAGATCTCCTTCGACTGCGACTTGATGTCGTCGACGACGGCGCCGACGGCGGCCTCGATGCCGCGCTTCAGCGCCATCGGGTTCGCGCCGGCCGAGACGTTCTTCAGGCCCTCGTGGACGATGGCCTGGGCGAGCACGGTGGCGGTGGTGGTGCCGTCACCAGCGACGTCGTTGGTCGCCGTGGCGACCTCACGGACGAGCTGCGCGCCCTGGTTCTCGAAGACGTCCTCGACCTCGATCTCGCGGGCGATGGTGACCCCGTCGTTCGTGATCGTGGGGGCGCCGAACTTCTTGTCGAGCACCACGTAGCGGCCCTTGGGGCCGAGCGTCACCTTGACGGCATCGGCCAGGGTGTCGACGCCCCGCTGCAACGAGCGTCGGGCATCCTCACTGAACTTCAGTTCCTTGTGTGCCATACAGTCCTCCCCTACGCCTTCGCGGCGACCTTGCTCGTGGCGACCTTCGCGAGGATGTCGGACTCGCGGAGGATCAGGTACTCGTCACCCGAGACCTTCACCTCTGTGCCGCCGTACTTGGAAAAGATGACCTCGTCGCCCTTCTTGACGTCGAGCGGGACGAGCTTGCCGTCCTCGTACTTGCCGGGGCCCACTGCGAGCACCTTGCCGCGCTGGGGCTTCTCCTTGGCCGTATCGGGCAGGACGATCCCGCTGAACGTCGTCTCCTCCTCATCGAGGACCTCGACGATGACGCGGTCGCCCAGTGGCTTCAAATCCATGCAACCCTCCTGGTCGATCGTGGCTGACAGTCGTTGGCACTCTGCCCTAGAGAGTGCCGAACGTGATGATAGCAGTCGGCAGCACCTCGTCAACCGGGATGGTTGGCACTCTCGCTAAGAGAGTGCCAATGAACGCACGTTGCCGGCGACCGCCAGCGTGAGCACGACAAGGATCGCGTACGTCACCCGGTCGGAGCTGGCCTCGGCGATCGCCGCCCCCGCCGCCGGCCCGATCAGGAAGCCGAGGCCCCACGCCAGGTTCAGGATCCCGAAGACACTGGAGTGGGCGACTCCGGCGTCGTCGGCGCCGGCGGCGCACAGGGGGAAGGCGACGGCGTACTGCCCGGCGATCGGCGGCGTCGACGCGAGGAAGACCGCGATGACGACCACCGCCGCCGTGAACACGACCGGGACCGCGACGAGGGCCGCCGTGGCGAGCATCGAGACGACCGCAATCCGGATGCCGCCGATGCGGTCGAACAGGCGGCCGACGCCGTAGTTGCACCCCGTCGCGAGGACGCCCGCCGCCGTGAGGACGGCCGTGATCGCGATCGCCGAGTACCCGGCCTGGCCCATGCGCAGAGGCACCAGCGTGTCGAGCGTTCCCGAGACCGTGGCCACGAGCGTCATGACGACGAGCGCCGCCAGCACCATGCGGCTCCCCCCAAGGGTGCGGGCGAGCGCGCGCACCGGCACCGCCTCGGCCGCACGCGGCGCCGGCGGAGCCGCGAGGCAGGCCGCGGTCAGCAGGGCCGCCGCCGCCCCGAGGATGACGAACGGCAGCTTGACGCCGTACGCCGAGCCGAGCGTCCCGCCGACCACGGGGCCGACGAGCGTGCCGATGCTCGCGAACGACATCGCCGTCCCGAGCACCCTCCCGCGCTCGCCGGCGGGGCTGGCCTCCGACAGCCAGGCCATCCCCGCGGTCCACGAGATGGCGGACGAGAGCCCCTGCCCGACCCGCACGCCGAAGAGCCCCGCGAAGCTCGAGACCTCTGCCAGGGCAAGCGTCGCGACGGACAGGAGCGCGACGCCGAAGATCGTGAGCCGGCGCGCCCCGATGCGAGCGCTCCAGTGCCCAACGACCGGGGAGGCGAGCAGCACGGCGCCGGAGTAGGCCCCGACCGCGAGGCCGGCCTGGGTCTTCGACAGGTCGAGCTCGCGCGCGTACTGCGGCAGGAGCGGCACGATCGCGAACATGAGGAGCGCGTCGAGGAAGACGACCCAGTAGATGACGCGCGGGCGCCGCACAGTCGTGCGACAGTAGCGCAGGCATGGCGCGTCAGATCTCGGCAGGCGGCGTGGTTGCTCGGCGGAAAACGCACCGAGCCCTCGGTGTGCCCGAGCGGCCGATATGATGCCGACGCCGGTGAACGCCCTCAACTTCTACTCCCCCGTCGTGGCGGACCAGCTCCGCCACCGGCGCAAGACGGCGACCATCCGGCTCGGCGACAAGTCCGGCAAGTACCGCAAGGGCCAGGTCGTGATGGTGCTCGTCGGCCAGCGCTACGGCATCCGCGAGAAGGTGTTCGACGCGGTGATCGACAAGGTCGAGGTGAAGCCGCTTCGGGAGGTCTCGCCGCGCGAGATCCAGCACGACAACCCCGAGATGCGCCACATCGACGAGTTCACCCACTTCCTCGGGCAGCTCTACAACCGTGACGTCAGCGAGGACGACAACGTCACGGTGATCCACTTCTCCGAGATCCGCGCCTAACCTCCGGCCCCTTCCGGCCGAACAATTCCCGTACAGGTGCGGGGACCCCGATCCCCCCGGACGGGGGTGGCCGAGGGCCCCTTGTCGCGCCGATTCTGAGAAGCAGTTTTCTCGTTTCTCCCCGCGCGCTCCGCTGCGCCTCATGAAGGGCTTCTCACCATGCTCCACTCTCTCCGGAACGCTGCAGGCAGCCGCCGGCTCCGCCGGTCGACGCTGCTCGCCGCGTGCCTCGGGTCGCTGGCGATCGTGGCCGGCCCCGCCACAGCATCGAGCTATTCGATCCTGACGGACGGCACGCCGGTCCAGGTGACCACGACCACGGGCGGCGAAAACGCCAACCTCACGTTCTCAGGCACCGCCGGAAACCGGATCAGCATCCGGATCTCCGGCGTCACCATGAGCCCCAAGCCCAACACGGGCATCAAGGTCTCGATTCAGAAGCCGGACGGCTCGACCCTCGTGTCGCCGTTCGACGTCGGCTCCAGCGGCACCTTCATGGAGCCCCTGTCGACGCCCGTCACCGGGAGCTACAAGCTCGTCCTCGACGGTCAGAGCACCTACAAGGGCAAGGCGACGGTCTCGATCTGGACCGTTCCCGCGGACGTCACCGGATCGACGACGCCGGGTGGCGCCGCGGTGCCGCTTGCGATGACGACCCCCGGCCAGAACGGCACGGTCACGTTCGCCGCCACCGCCGGCCACCGGGTGAGCATCAAGCTCGCGCCGGTCACCATCAACGGCAACGCGATCAACTCGGCGCGTGTCTCGGTGCTGAAGCCTGACACATCCGTACTCGTCGCGAACTCGAACTTCGGCAGCTCCGGCTCGTTCATCGAGCCCTTCACGATCCCGGCCGACGGGACATACACCGTCAAGCTCGACCCGCGGCAGTGGTACAAGGGATCGGCCACGGTGACGATCTACGACGTCCCCGCCGACCAGTCCGGCACGATCACCGCGGGCACACCGCTGCCGCTGACGTTCGCGGCCGCCGGGCAGAACGCCACCGAGACCTTCTCCGGCACCACCGGCCAGAAGGTCAGCCTGAACCTCACCGGCGTCTCGATCGGAACCAACCCGATCAGCGGCACCAAGGTGACGATCCTGAACCCGAATGCAACCACGCTCGTGACGGCGGACGTCGGCAACCCGAGCAAGTTCATCGATCCCGTCTCGCTCCCGGCCGCGGGCACCTACACGATCAAGGTCGACCCGCAGGGCGCGAACACCGGCGACATCACGCTGAACCTCGCCAACTTCGCCGGTGACACCACCGGCGCGATCACCGCGAACGGCCCCGGCGTCGTCTTCACGTCGTCCGCCGCCGGCCAGAACGGCACGCTGACCTTCACCGGCTCGGTGAACCAGCGCGTCGCGCTCGCCGTCTCGAGCGACTCGATCACGAGCGCCAGGGTGTCGATGAAGTCGCCGGCCGGAACGTCGGTCATCGCACCCGTCCCCGTGACGAACGGCTCGTTCATCGAGCCGGTCACACTGACGGCCGGCGGCCAGTACACGATCAAGGTCGATCCCGACAGCGCCTACACCGGCTCGCTCACCGTGAACCTCTACACCGTGCCGAACGACACGTCGGCGGCTATCACGGCCGGCGGCGCGGGCGCCACTCCCGTCACCGTGACGAACACGGCTCCCGGCCAGAACATGAAGCTCACGTTCACCGCCGGAACGAACCAGAAGGTCAGCATCAAGATGACCAACGTCTCGATCGGGTCAAATCCGATCGCCGGTACCATGGTCAGCCTGATGAAGGGCTCCACGACGGTCGGCGCTCCGGCCCTCGTGGGCACGACCGGCGGCTACATCGACACCTCCGTCGTCGCCCTGACCGCGGGCGCCACCTACACCATCAAGATCGACCCGCAGGGCGTGAACACCGGCTCGATGACCGTGACCCTGTACACGGTCCCGGCCGACTCCACCGGCACGATCCTGACCAACGGCAGCGCCACCGCCGTGGGCAACTCCGTGCCCGGCCAGAACATCGTGTACCAGTTCACGGGCGCCGTCGTGAACCAGAAGGTCAGCCTCGACATGTCGAGCGTCTCGATCGGCTCGTCGCCCGGCGGCGGCACGATCGTCACGATCCTGAAGCCCGACGGAACGCAGCTCGGCGTGCCGTACGCGCTCGGCACGGACGGCAAGTTCGCCGACCCGGTGACGCTCCCGGTCACCGGCACGTACAAGATCAAGCTCGACCCGATCGGCGCCAACACCGGCAGCGCCACGCTGAAGCTGTACACGGTGCCCGCCGATATCTCGACGACGATCACGAAGAACGGGCCCGCGGTCACGCCGACCACGACCGTGCCCGGGCAGAACGCGACCGTGACGTTCACCGTTCCCGGCGGCGACGTCGGGCCGTACACGCTGTCGCTGGGCCCGTCGATCGCCACGGCCGTGGCGATCACGATCACCGGCCCTGGTGGGGCGGTGGTTCTGGACACCAACAGCAACCCGATCCAGAACTCGCCCTTCCCGAGCGATAACTCGACGGCACCGTTCCCGGTGACCGCCGGACGTCTACACGATCAAGGTCGACTACATCGGAAACGGTGTCGGCGCCATCCCGATGACCTTGATCGGCTAGTTACTCATGCCGGGGCCGGGCTCGCACACCGCGGGCCCGGCCCCTGGCGTTGGCGTCCCCAGATCGGGTGATCACAAACGGACGATCCGGTTCCATAGTGAGAGCTGAGCGCGCGGGCGGCCCTGCTCAATGGTGAGAGCCGGGCGGACGCGTCCTCACTCAGTCTCTCCCCGCGCCTGAAGGAGCACCAACGATTCCTGGTCTGGTTCGACATCTCCGCTCGCTGATCGTCCCCTGTGCCGTCATCGCCGTTGCCGCCGTGGCGGCTGCACCCGGCTACGGATCCCTGTCGGCCCCGTCACCCGGCACGCCCATCGAGGGCGCAACGGTGGACAACCTGCCCGTATTCACGTGGGGCAGCGTCTCGGGTGCCGCGAGGTACGAATTCCAGCTGGCGGGGACGACGGCGTTCTCGCCGGCCCTGGTCGACCTGACCACCGGAAACCGCCGGGCGGCGGTCACGAAAGTGCTCGGCAACGACACCTACTACTGGCGCGTCCGCGCGGTCACCTCCACCGGGACGAACAGCCCGTGGTCGACCGTGCGCTCCTTCGACTACGACTGGTCCGACGTGGCCATGCCGCAGTCGCCGGGCGACGGCGACACGCTGACGTATCCCGATCCGATCCTGCTCAACTGGACGTCGGTGCCGGGCGCACAGAAGTACGAGGTGAAGATCGCCACCGACTCGAACCTGACGTCCCTGGTGGGCGGGTATCCGACGGACACGAACCCGACCGACACGGCGGCGAGCGCCTACTCGCCCGTGAAGCGGCTCGCGCCGGCGACGTACTACTGGAACGTCACGCCGATCGACGCGGAGAACCACCGCGGCGCCGCGTCGCCGACGTGGTCCTTCACCTGGAACTGGGACGTCTCCACAACGCCGACGGTGACCGACCTCGATCCGTCGGACGTCGTCTACGACCCGCAGTTCTCGTGGACGCCGATCGCGGGCGCCGCCTACTACCAGGTCGAGGTCAACTCCGACTCCAGCTGGGCTTCGGGGTCGAAGGCGTGCTGCTCGGGGTACTCGGTGGGAACCTCGCTCTCGCCGAAGACGCTCCTGCCCGCAGGCACCTACTACTGGCGGGTGCGCCCCTATGACGCCAGCAAGAACCCGGGCGCCTGGACGCAGTTCACGGACTCGGGCTCGACGCCGCAGGACACCTTCACGATCGCCTACGACGTCGACCAGTCGTCGCTCGGCGGGCCGGCCTCAGTGGAGAACCTGAGCCTGGTCGACGCGTCGGATGACCCGGTCGCATGGTCTCCCGGAGGCGTCTCCACCCAGGTGCCGATCCTCGGCTGGGATCCCGTGCCCGGCGCCTCGAGCTATGAGGTCGACGTAACGCCGTTCACCAGCGGGTCGTGCGACTGGACCGCCACGGCGCTCACCCAGTACGACAACTTCACGGCGTCGACGCACTGGACGCCGCTCGGGAACGCCTGGAACCTCGTGAAGCCGTTCAACGACGCGCACAACCACATCGTCGCGCAGGAGGGAATCACGGCCCTCACCCCGGGCGGGAACTACTGCGCCCGCGTCCGCGCCGAGCGCTCGAACGACACCAGCGGCCACGTGATCTACGGCGACTGGACCTACATCGGCCCGAACGATGGCAGCGACTTTGCATTCACGTTCTCCGGTTACCCGGCCGGCGGTACCTGCACGCCGTCGTGCTCTGGGGGATACCTGGGGTCGGGCGACTACCTCCTGCCGGCCATCGCCTCGCCGAACCAGCGGATGCCGCTCTTCACATGGAACCCGATATCCGGCAAGCAGAGCTACTTCGTGATCGTCGCAACCGATCCGAGCTTCCAGAACATCGTCGACTACGCGTTCACGAAGGTCCCGGCGTACGCGCCGCGCATCAACACCGGCATCACGACGTACCCGGACACCGCCTCGCTCTACTACTGGGCGGTGCTGCCGGCCACGGCCGCGAACGGCGGCGGCGCCGTCGGCGACCCGGTGAGCTCGGCCGCAAAGCACACCTTCCAGAAGCAGTCGATCGCGCCCAGCCTGCTGACGCCGGCTGACAACGATGTGATCGCCACGCAGCCGACGTTCCAGTGGACGCCGACCGAGGGCGCCGACACCTACCACCTCCAGGTCGCGACCACTCTGCAGTTCGGGACGATCGTCGAGGACGTGTCGTCGATCGGCGAGACCTCCTACACGGGGAACACGACGTATCCGGCGGCAACGACGCTCTACTGGCGCGTCCAGGCGGTCGACGCGGCCGGGCGTGGGCTCTCGAACTCGTCGACCGGCACATTCCAGAAGACGCTCGCAGTGCCGACGTTCGACACCGTGACCAACGACCCAGCCGGCGGCCAGATCCCGACGTTCAAGTGGGACCCGGTGCCCGGCGCCGTCTCCTACGACGTCGACCTCAACTGCCCGAACGCCAACGGGCTGTGCGGCGACGCCACGAACATCGACACGACCGCGGTGGCGGCGCTCTCGATGAGCGGCGTGGGCGGGTTCACCTGGCGGGTGCGGGCCAACTTCCCGACCGTCGGCGCGTCCGGCATCACCGGGACGATCCACGGCGGCTACACCGACCTTCAGGTGTTCGATCGCACGATCGCGGCTCCGTTGAACCCCGCGATGAGCTACGTGAGCCCGAGCGACTTCGCCTTCGGCTGGGATCCCAAGATCACAGCGAAGAGCTACACGTGGGAGGTCTCGACGTCGCCGACGACCACGACCGGCGGCTCGTTCGCCTCGATCCTGGAGTCGGGCACGACGGAGACAACCGGGGTGGCCCCGCTGCTCTATAACCACCTCGAGTACACGAACGGCGGCGATCTCTACTGGCACGTCGCCGCAAAGGACGCCGACGGCAACCTCGGCGCGTTCACGGCACCGCAGATGCTCGCGTTGCCCGTGCTGATCAAGGTGACCGCGTCGCCGCTCTCGATTCTGAAGAAGGCGACGACGACGGTGACCGTCTACACGAAGGACGCCCACGGCAACAACATCAACGGCGTCAGCGTGAAGGCGTCAGGCGCCGGGATCACGGCCGTCACGAAGACGAGCGCAAGCGGCAAGGTCGTCTTCAAGCTGCATCCGACGAAGGCCGGGAAGATCACCTTCAAGGCCACCAAGGCGAACTTCCAGACCGGCACGCTCACGATCAACGTGGGCTGACGAAGCGCTCGGCGTCCGCCGGCGCCGGGCTTCGGCCCGGCGGGCGCCAGCCGTCCCTGCGGAGCTTCCACAGGATCCGCGCGCCCTCGCGGGCGATGCCGGGCGACATCTTGGAGGCGCCGTGCATGCGCTCGGCGAAGACGAACGGCACCTGTTCGATCTGGACGCCGGCGATGTGGGCCCGGCGGGTCGACTCGACCTGGAAGATGTAGCCGTTCGAGACGGTCGTCGACACGTCGATCAGGCGCAGGCTGTCGGCGGTCCACAGCTTGAAGCCACCCGTCAGGTCAGGGTAGGGCAGCCCCAGCACGCGCATCGCCGTCACGCACCCGACCCGCGAGATGATGCGGCGCCCGAGCGACCAGCCGCTCGTCCCGCCGCCGGCCACGTAGCGTGACCCCAACACGAGGCCGGCGCCTCGGTCGGCCGCCGCCCGCATCGCCGCGAGCGCTGCCGGAGGGTGTGAGAGGTCGCAGTCCATCTGGCCGATCCGCTCGTAGCCGCGCTCGAGCGCCCACGCGAACCCTGCCCGGTACGCGGCGCCCAGTCCTCCCTTGTGGGGGCGATGGAGCACGTGGAGCCAGGGCCTGTCGCGTGCCAGGTCGTCGGCGAGCTCGCCGGTGCCGTCGGGGGAGCTGTCGTCGACGATCAGGCACTCGCCCCCGGCGCGGGCGAACTGCTCGAGGAAGAGCGGGAGCATCTCGCGCTCGTTGTATGTGGGGACGACGACGATCTCGGAGGGCACCGCCGGAACCCTAGATGGTCGACATGCGGTTCGGTGAGCAGGACTCAGCC
>CAWGEC010000006.1:0-125191 GCA_963821535.1 uncultured Actinomycetes bacterium
GCGAGAGGCCCAGGTCGAGCGAGGCCCACTCGAGCGACGCGGCCTGCTCGGCCATCGCGGCGCCGATCTCCTCGCGGCCGTGGCCGACGGAGCACGCGCCGAGGTGCCCGCCCGCGTCCAGGAGCCGGTTCCCATGCTCGTCGACGACGTATGCGCCCTCGCCGCGCACGAGCACGCGCGGGTAGCTCCCCGGGAAGAGGCGGTCGAGCTCGGGGAAGTGCGCGCTCGAGTGCCGCACCCGCGCGCGCAGCGCCGCCTGAAGCTGGTCGAGCTTCGGCTCGACGGCCTCAGACATCGTCCGCCGCGGTCAGCTCGAGGGTCGAACCGGCGCCCACGACCTGCCGGCGCGACCGGGCGAGCGGCTCCCAGCGCGGGTAGCTCGCGCCGGCGACGAGCAGGCAGAGCTCCGCCCCGGCCCGGAGCTCGACGCAGATGTTCCCGAGGTCGACCGTGACCTCGGACGCGCCGGCCGCGGCCCGCGCGATCCCTTCGCACAGGTTGAGCAGCGCCCCGTCGCCGTCGCGGACGCAGAGCGTGCAGACCCAGTCGGCCCGGTCGGCCCCCGTCGCCTCGGTCGCCAGGTGGGCCCGGACCGGGCCGGCCAGCCGGAGGGCCGGCGGCGCGCCGAGCTCGACGGCCGCCACGCCGGAATGGGCGGCGACCGGACGCTGGTCGAACTGGCCCCATCCGGGGCCGCCGGCGGTGTTCACCTTGAGGATCCGGCCGCCCAGGCTGGGCGGGGGGTTCGCTGGGTCGTGATCGAAGGCGGTCCCGGGAACGGGCATCGAGACGGCCTCGGCGCCCGGCGGCGGCCACGACTCCAGCTCGAGCCACCGGCGCGCGCCGAGCATGTAGGCGGTGACCGGCGCCATCGGCGGATCCTCGCCCGCGACGGCGGCCGAGTAGAACTCGAGCTGGCGCTCGAAGAGCCCGAACGCGTCACCGGAGCCGGCGACGCCGAGGTTCCGGTCGCCGACCAGGTGCGTCAGCCAGTCGTCGTGCCCCCACGGGCCGACGATCAGGCGCGAGCGCGGGTTCGAGTCGGCCGCGTAGTTGCGGAGCGTCCCGTCGAGGAACGTGTCGTGCCATCCGCCGATCGAGAGCGCCGGGACGCGCACCCGGTCGCGCCGCGCCGCGATGGAGCACCGCTGCCAGTACGGCGAGCCGATCTCCTCGCGGAACCACGGCTCGCACCACGGCGCGAATGCGATCAGCTCGTCGCGGGCGCCGTAGGAGCGCTCGACGTCGTCGAGCCACAGCCGGTCGTGCGGGCCGAAGATCCCGGCCACCCAGGAGTGGACGAACGCCAGCTCGAGCACGCCGGAGTGAAACGTCCAGCCCTCGTCGTAGGCGTCGGGCGTGAGTCCCGGCGCGATCGCGGTCAGGCTGGGCGGAGCCTCCACCGCGGCCAGCCACTGGGTCGCGCCGACGTAGGAGTTGCCGGCCATGAAGACGTGACCCGAGCACCAGTCGAGCCCGGCGACGTGCTCGATCGAGTCGTACCCGTCGGGGCCCTCCTGGAAGTAGGGGTCGAACTCGCCCTCGGAGTAGCCGCGCCCGCGGACGTCCTGCGAGACGATCGCGAATCCCCGCGCGGCGGCGACGCGCGGCTCGGAGAAGACGTTGATCTCCTCGACCTCCTTGGTGTAGGGCGTGCGCACCATGATCGCCGGCACGAGATCGCCGCCGGCCGGCCGCCACACGTTCGCATAGGTGACCGTGCCGTCCCGGAGCGGGATCGGGACGTTGCGCTCGAGCAGGATCCGTTCGACGTCAACCATGGTTCCCTCCGTTTCCGCCGCCGTTGCCGCGGTCGATCTCATCCCGAAGCTCGCGGATGGCCGCGGCCGCGCCGTTCCCGGTGAAGACGGCGCTCCCGGCCACGATCACGTCCGGCTCGAGCGCGGCGATCCGGCCGACGTTCGCCCTCGTCACGCCGCCGTCGATGCCGATCGCGACCGGCCGCGAGCCGATCAGCGCCCGCAGCCGCTCGATCCGGCCCGGCGTCGTCCCGATCTGGGACTGGCCCGGCCAGCCGGGATTGACGGCCAGGAGCAGCACCAGCTCCAGGTCGTCGAGCAGCGGCTCCACGGCCTCGACCGGGGTCCCCGGGTTGAGCGCCACGCCGCGGACGACCCCGCGGCCGGCCAGGCTCTGGAGCACGCGATGGGGGTGGTGGGTCGCCTCGACGTGGAAGGTGATCGCCCCCGCCCCGGCGGCGACGTATTCCTCGACCGCCGCCAGCGGGTCGGCGACCATCAGGTGGACGTCGCAGACCGCAACCTTGGAGACGGCCGCGACGAGCGCCGCGCCGGCAGTGAGGCCGGGGCAGAACACGCCGTCGATGACGTCGACGTGCGCGAGCTCGACGCCCGCCGACCTCACCTCGTCAAGCTCGTCGCCGAGGTGCAGGAGGTCGGCGCTCATGACGCCGACGCTCAGGCTCGGGCCGCCGCCGAGCAGCATGGAGTGGAGCGAGCTCAACTGGTCTGGGCGAGCGCCCGCCCCTCCCGCAGCTCGAGATAGAGCTCGTGCGCCTCCGCGGGGCTCGAGCCGCCGTGCACCACCGCCGCGACGGCCTGGATCATCGCCGCCGGCGCGTCGCTCTGGAAGATGTTGCGGCCCATGTCGACCCCGGCGGCGCCCTCGGACACGGCCCGGTATGCCATCGTCAGCGCGTCGAGCTCCGGGAGCTTCTTGCCGCCGGCCATCACGATCGGGACCGGGCAGCCGGCCGTGACCCGCTCGAACCCCTCCTCGACGTAGTACGTCTTCACGAGCTGGGCGCCGAGCTCCGCGCAGATGCGGGTCGCGAGGCCGAGATAGCGGGCATCCCGCGTCAGCTCCTTCCCGACGGCGGTCACGCCCAGCACGGGCATGCCGTACCGGTAGCCCGCGTCGACGAGGCGGGTCATGTTCTCGACGGACTGCGTCTCGTGCTCGCCGCCGACGAACACCTGCACGGCGAGCGCGTGCACGTTCATCCGCACGGCGTCGTCGAGGTCGATCGCGACCCGCTCGTTGGAGAGGTCCTTCAGGATCGACGGGCCGCCGGTCGCCCGCATGACCACGCCGCCCCGGTGGGTCGACGGGATCGACGTGCGGAGCATCCCGCGGGTCAGCATCAGCGCGTCGGCGAACGGCGCGAGCGGTGCGATCGACACGTCGACCCGCTCGAGGCCGGTCGTCGGCCCCTGGAAGTAGCCGTGGTCGAAGGCGAGCATCACCGTCCGACCGGTCTCGGGCCGGAAGATCCGCGCGAGCCGGTTCTGCATGCCCCAGTCATAGGCGCCGGAGCCCTTGAGGAAGAACGCGTCGGTCGCCGCCGGGACGTCGAGGTGGTAGTCCTTCTCGCCTTGGGTGTCAGCTTCGGGCATGGTGTCCTTCCGGTCGAATCGTCAGGTGCCGGCCGCGCGCCACAGCGGGCGCACGACCCCATCGGCCGCCAGCTCGAGCAGGCGCTCGTAGGCTGTGAGCCATTCCGGGTAGAGCTCCTCGTATGCCGCGACGGCGCCCGGGTCGGGCTCGACCGTGCGCTCGAAGCGGACGAGCCGGTCGGCGTCCTCGAGCGAGCCGTAGATCCCCGCGCCCAGTCCGGCGCAGATGGCCGCGCCGAGGGCGGTCGACTCCTTCACGACCGGCACGCGGACCGGGACGCCGTGCACGTCGGCCAGGATCTGGGCCCACATCGCGCCGTGCGAGGCGCCGCCCGTGAACACGATCTCGTCGGGCGCGGCCCCGGCGATCTCCTCGAGGATGCCGCGGTGGCCGCGAGACACGTAGGCCGCGGCCTCCTGGATCGCGCGGAAGCACTCGTTCTTGCCCGACCGCGCGGGATCCGAGATGTCGAACTGGACGAAGGCCGGCGACGCGTGGATCCAGCGGCTGGCGTGCATCACGTTGGAGAAGATCCCGAGCACGCCGTTCGAGCCGGGCGGGACTGCGGCGGCCCGCTCGGCCAGAAGGTCGTAGACGTCCATCGACCGCTCGGCCGCCCGCTCGACGTCGTCGGCGCAGAAGGCGTCGCGGAACCAGCGCATCGTGAGGCCCGAGTAGAAGCCGATGCCCTCGATCATCCACGTGCCCGGGACGGCGTGGCACAGCGTCCGCAGGCGGGCCCTGGGGTCGATCAGCGGGTGGTCGAGCACCATCGTGTGCTGCCAGAACGACCCTCCGACCACGGTCGTCGAGCGGTCGGCGCGGATGCCGATCCCGAGCAGCCCGAGCTGGGTGTCGGCGCCGCCTGCGACGACCGGCGTCCCCGCCGGGATGCCCGTCTCGGCGGCCGCGGCGGCCGTGACCTCGCCGATCACGGTCCCCGACTCGAGCACCGGCGGCATCTGCGCCGCGTCGAGGCCGACGAGGTCGAGGATCGTCTCCGACCACGTGCGCCCGGCCAGGTCGAACATGCCCGAGCTCGAGCCCAGCGAGACGTCGGTCGCGTACTCGCCGGAGAGGCGGGTGGCCAGCCAGTCGCCGAGCATCCCCATGTGCCGGACGCCTGCGAACACCTCCGGCCGGTTTCGGGCGATCCAGCGCATCCGCGCCGGAGCGGTGATCGCGACCCAGTCGCCGGCGCGGGCGTAGATCTCCTCCGCGGCGCCCGACTCGACGAGCTCCGCGGCCTCGGCGCCGGCCCGCGAGTCGACGTTCGGGCACGCCCAGATCTCGCGCCCGCCGCCGTCATACAGCACCATGCCCTCGCGCATGCTCGTCGTGGCGACCGCGCGGATCGCCGACGCGTCGGCCGCCGCCCGGTCGATCGCCTCGGCGATGCACGCGCACGCCAGCTCCCAGTTCGCCGCCGTGTCGAAGACCTGCGAGCCGGGGACGCCGGGCTCCGCGGCGTGGGAGTACTCCCGCTGGCCGATGGCAACCTGATGGCCGTCGGCATCGAACAGCACGGCCCGGACCGAGCCGGTGCCCGCATCGATCGCGAGCAGGAGCTCGTTCATGACGGGATCGCCGCCCGGTCGACGACGTTCACGAGCGGGTCCCCGGCCGCGAACCGGTCGATCTCGGCGGCGATCATCTCGACGCCCCGGAGCAGCGTCTCGTGGGTGGCCCCGCCGATGTGCGGCGTCAGGACGACGTTCGGATGGCGCAGGAGCGGATGCGGACCGGGCGCCCCCTGGGGCTCGACGACATCGAGCGCAGCCCCCGCCAGGTGGCCCGACGCGAGCGCGTCGGCGAGCGCCCGCTCGTCGACCAGCGTCTCGCGGGCCGTGTTCAGGAAGTAGCTCCCGGGCTTCATCGCCGCGAACGCGGCCGCGTCGAAGAGGCGCGAGTTCTCGGCGGTCGCGCGCGCATGCACCGATACGAAGTCCGACCGCCCCAGAAGCTCGGGCAGCGAGTCCACCCACTCGACGTCGCCGGGCTCGGCGGCGTCCAGGTACGGGTCGTGCACGAGGATCCGCATGCCGAAGGCGCCGGCACGCACCGCAACCCTGCGGCCGACGTTCCCGAACCCGACGAGGCCGAGCGTGTGGCCGACGAGGTCGTGACCGAAGAACTGGGCGCCCTCGAACGTCGAGCCTCCGGCGCGGTTGCCGTCCGTGAGAAACCGCTGCGCCTCGGGAAAGCGCCGGGCCAGCATGACCATGAACGCGATCGTCTGGTCGGCCACGGACTCCGCGTTCTTCCCCGGCGTCGTCACCACAGGGATGCCGCGCTCGGTCGCGGCGGCCGTGTCGACGTTGACCGGTCCGCCCCGCGCGCAGCAGACCAGGCGCAGCTCCGGCGCGGACAGCACTCGATCCGTGACCGGCGCGCCGTGCACCACCAGGACCTCATGGCCGTTGAGCGCCCGCGCCACCTGCTCGGGATCGCCCGCGAACTCGTGGATGCGCTGCTCGGACTCGCTCGCCGGCTCGAAGGAGACCGACTGGTCGATCTGGAGGAATGCGAGGTCGTGGGAGCCGCTCAGGCGGGCCAGCCCCTCCGAGAAGACCTCGACCGGGACATAGCTGTCGCCGACGACGAGGATCCTCACCCGCCTCCCACCCCCTCCCGGGGGACGAGGGCGACCGCCCGCCCCGGCGCTCCGCTGCCGCCGACCAGCTTCAGCGGCAGGAAGATGAGCCACGCACCTGTCGCGGGGAGCTGGTGCAGCCCGATGAGGTTCTCGACGAAGACGATCCCGGCCCCGAGCCCGATCCGGTGGACGTCGACCACCTCCTGCATCGGGCCGGCGCTCGGGGTGTCGGTGCCGAAGAGCCCGGCCCCGCGCTCGACCAGGAGCGCCATCGCCTCGACGTCCAGCCCCGCCCAGGCGGCGGTCTCACCGTCGACCACCGCCTGGGCGTAGAGACGTCCGGCCTCGCCGGTGCGGTAGTGCGCATCGGTCCAGCCGGTGTGGAGGAGGACGGCGTCGCCCTCCTCGATCGTTCGGTGCTCCCGCTCCCACCGGAGCACCCGGTCGCGCCCGAAGACCGGGCTCTCCCCCGGCCCCGCGTCCCCCGCGAGGTCGGTCGCGTCGAGCACGCACGCCGGCGCGATCAGCCGGTCGAGCGGCACCGCCTCGGTCGTCGGCAGACCCCGCGCCGCCGGGTCGCGGACGAAGTGGGACGGGGCGTCCCAGTGCGTGCCGGCGTGCTCGTCGAACGAGACCACCCGGTTGAAGCAGTAGGGCGGCTCGTCGAGGGTCCAGAGACCCTCGACGGTCATCACCGGGTTCCCCGGCCAGACCGGGTACTCCGGCGCCACGGGCACGCTGAGGTCGACGGGTACGAGGTTCTCGAGCGTCATTCGATGGCGATTACACCAGTCCGCCGTGGTGTGCGAGCTCCTCCGGCGTCTCCGGCCGCTCGTGCACCGCCTGCGTGGCCTTGAGGAGCCAGTCCTCACGGCCGCGCGTCCGCATCGCGACGAGCACCAGGGCGCCGGCCGCGAGCCAGACGAGGAAGATCGGCAGCGCGTAGGCGAGCCGCCCGGTCGGCGTCGGGTTCGTGAACGTCTGGATGCAGATGTAGACGAGGATCACCGACGAGACGACCGGGAACACGACGTGCAGGATCGGATTCAGGTCGGACCGGCGCTCCGTCAGGTAGTAGCGGATGACGCCGACGTTCCCGAAGATGTAGATCCACGACGCGCACAGGGTGAACAGGAGCCCCGAGATAAAGAACAGCGTCGCGCCGCCCCACTTCCACCCCAGCACGATGCCGAACCCGAACGTGATCACGGCCTGGAGCATGATCGCGTTCACCGGCGTCCGGTGCGTCGGGTGCAGCCGCTGAAGCGCCGACGGGAGCGATCCCGAGCGGGACATTGCGAACCACATCCGGGTCGAGGCGTTCATCGTGGCGATCGAGACGGCGATCGCGGAGTTGATCAGCGCGAACATCGCGAGCCACCACAGCGGGCCCCAGTACTGCTTGGCCAGCGTGAACGGGATCAGCTCGGTCGAGCCGACGAGGTTGTTCACGTCGCTCGTCCCCCAGCCGAGGATGAGCCCCCAGGAGCAGATCGCG
The DNA here is from genome assembly GCA_963821535.1 of uncultured Actinomycetes bacterium. Classification (GTDB taxonomy): domain Bacteria; phylum Actinomycetota; class Thermoleophilia; order Gaiellales; family JAICJC01; genus JAICJC01. Next base: position 7,473 of record CAWGEC010000006.1, read on the forward strand.
AAGAACGCGCCCATGATCACGACGGAGTAGATCAGGGCCCGCGGCACGGTCCGCTTCGGGTCCTCCGCCTCCTCGGCGATCGGCGCCGCGGCCTCCCAGCCGGTGAGGGCGAAGACCGAGAACACGACGGCGAAGAACAGGTTGTGCGAGGTGGTGTTGCCCGGGTTGTACGAGCTGAAGTTGAACCCGCCCGGGCCGGTGTCGAAGAAGCCCCAGATGCCGAGGGCGCCGACGATCACGATCTCGGCGAGGCCGAACACGAGGAGGGCCTGGGCCGAGATCTGGATGCCGCGGTACATGAGGAGCACGACGAGCCCCTCGAGGACGACGAAGATCAGCCACCACGGGATGTCCCAGCCGAGGTTCGACGCCTTCAGCTCGTCACGAAGCAGAAACGACAGGAAGACCGGCGACGTGAACGGCGCGACCGGCATGTAGAGGAACATGATCCACCCGGAGATCCAGCCGAGCCGGGGGTGCAGCGTGTGGCTGATGTAGGTGTAGTAGCCGCCGGCGTTCGGCAGGTGCTTTGCGAGCTGCGAGACCGAGGCGGCCAGCATGAGGACGATGAGGAAGGCGAGCAGATAGCCCAGCGGCGCGACGATGCCCGCATAGCTCGCGATGAACTGGATCGTGAAGAACATCCCGATCGCCGGCGCGACCGTGGTGATGCTCTGCATGAGCACGCCTGGCAGGCGAAGCGCCGCCGCTTGAAGGCCGGTGTCGGCCGCGACGTGCGCACCTCTGGCCGAGCCCATCGGGGATCCGGCCGCGGGGGTTTCGGACATGTGCGGTTCCTCCCTCTCTGGTAAGAGCTGCTCTCTGCACGGAGTGTCCGGCTTCGATAGGCTCGTCCGTATGGCCGAAGAACATACCGTCATGTTGTACGTACATGCAAGGCCCCCACGAAAGATGGCCGACCGTGGCCGCTGACCCGCGCGCAGCCCTCCGGATCGTCATGGAGGAGATCCCCGACAGCCACCTGGTGGCCGCTCTGGCGCGCGATTTCGAGCGCGAGCACGCCGGGATCTCGGTGCGCACCGAGATCATGCACTACGACTTCATGCTCGACCTCATCCTGGGGTCGATCCACGACCCGGGCCCGCCGAACGGCGTCGTCATCTTCGACAACCCGTGGACGTCCGACTTCGCGCGCGGCGGCCTCCTGCGCCCGATCGACGACCTGCTCGCCGAGACGCCCGAGCTCGAGTGGGACGACTTCGCCCCCGCGCTCCGCGAGGCCGCCGTCCTCGACGGCCAGACGTGGGGCGTCCCCTTCTACACGTGGTCGTTCGGCCTCATCTACCGCACCGACCTCTACGCGCAGGCCGGCCTGCGCCCGCCGCGGACGCTCGCCGAGCTCGCCGGGAACGCCGCCGCCCTCACGACGGCCGACCGGGCCGGAATCGCGATGCAGCCCAAGCCCGACTACAACGCGGCCGAGGAGTATGCGAACTACCTGTTCGCCGCCGGCGGCGGCGTGCAGGACGCGGCCGAGCGGGTCGTCCTCGACTCGCCCGAGGCGCGCACCGCGCTCGAGGCGTACGCCGACGTCTATCGGTCGTCGGCCCCGCCCGGGACCGAGAGCTGGACCTTCGAGGACTCGATCGCGGCGCTCGCCGACGGGCGCGCTGCCCAGATGATCAACTGCCACTGGTGGGTGCCCGTGCTGAACGACCCCCAGGGCCCCGCGGGCGAGCTCGCCGGGAAGTTCGGGCTCGCGCCCGTGCCCGGGGGAGCCGGCATCCTCGGCGTCTGGTACTGGGCGATCCCGGCGGCCGCGACCCAGGTCGACGAGGCATGGACGTTCATCCGCTGGATCGCGTCGAAGGCGGCCAACGCCGAGCGCGTCGGCCGCGGCGGCTCGCCGGTGCGGACGAGCACGATGGCCGACCCGCGCGTCTGGGAGCGCGGATACGGCCGCGACTACTACGAGGCGGTGAGCGCCATCCACCGGCGGGCCCGGCCGCTCGTCAGCGGGCCCAATGCCGAGGAGGCGATCCGCCGGATCGGCGAGGCGGTGCACGCCGTCGTCACCGGCCGGGCCGGCGTGGACGCCGCCGTGTCCGGAGCGGCCGCCGACGTGGCCGAGCTGCTGACCCGCTAGATGATTGATTCCTAATTCCGTGATGTCCCAGCCGCAAGCCTTGGCTTGCGGCGATCGCACGCGACCTGCTACCTAGCAGGTCGCGTGCGGGCTGCGAAGCGAGCAGCGCAAGGACGCAGGGAGCGCCGATATTGGTTGAAATATCGGCGCGACCGAGGACGCAGCGATGCGACGGTGCGCAGCCGCAGCCACATCACCGGCGGGCATCCCTGCCACGGTCGCGCGTCCAGGCGCGCGGGGATTAGGAATCAATCATCTATTGGGGGCGACGGCGTAGCCGCCGAGGCCGCGCTCGAGGAGCGCGAGCGCCGCCTTGCCGCGGGCCCGCACCTCACGGGCGACGGTCTTCGGCTCGGCGCCCGCGACGATCCGCCGCCGGGCGTGGTCGACGAGCGCCCGGTGGGCGCCGATCATGGCGTTTGCCGCGACCCAGGCCTCGACGTCGCTCCCAGCCCCGGGCTCCGAGGCGAGCAGCGCGGCCAGCGACGCGGTGTAGGCGGCGAACACCTCGCGCTCGCGGGCCAGGAGCGCCGGGCTCTCGACGATCATCCGCGTGATCGCCGTGAGCCGCTCGCGGGCGTCGGGGTCGTCGCTCGCCAGGAGCCCGCGCTGGGCGAGCAGGACCCGTCCGAACGCCGTGAGCGCCGACTCGCCGGGCGCGCGGTCTCGGATCGTCGCCAGCAGCTCCTCCTCGAACGACTCGAGCCGCCAGTAGACCAGGTCCTCCTTGGAGGGGAAATAGTTGAAGACGGTCTGCTGCGACACGTCGGCCGCCCGGGCGATCTCGGCGACCGTCACGCGCTCGAAGCCCCGCTCGGCGAAGAGGCTCCGCGCCGTCTCGGCGATCAGCTCGCGCGTCCGCTGCTTCTTTCGCTCGCGCAGCCCCGGCGTCTCCATGGCGAGATCATACAGTTCCCACTCTAAAAATTGAGTAACTATAAGATTTGTGCAACACTACGCCCATGACCCAATCGACCACAATCGAAAACCGCGCCGCGTCGGCCGCCGGAGTGGGGATTCCCTTCGCCGCGGTCGTCCTTGCGATGCTGCCCGCCGTACTCGACCAGACGATCCTGGCGACCGCCCTCCCCGTGATCGCCGCGGATCTCGGCAGCCTGACCGACCTCTCGTGGGTCGTGACGGCCTACGTCGTGGCCGCGGCCGCGTCGACGCCGCTCTGGGGCAAGCTCGGCGACCGGCACGGGCGGCGTCTGTGGCTTCAGATCTCGCTCGTCGTCTTCGTCTCGTCGTCCGCGCTCTGCGGCGCCGCACAGGACATCCCGCAGCTCGTCGTGCTGCGGGCTGTCCAGGGCGCGGCGGCCGGCGGCCTTATGACCCTCGCCATGGCCGCGGTCGGCGACCTCGTCGCGCCCCGCGAGCGCGGCCGCTACCAGGGCTACATCGCCGCGACGTTCGCCACGGCGACGATCGTCGGCCCGTTGCTGGGCGGAGTGCTGGTGCAGCACGCCGGCTGGCGGTGGGTGTTCTTCGTCAACCTGCCCGTTGGGGCGCTGGCGCTGGCGGGTCTCAGCCTGCGCCTGCCCGCGGGCGAGCCGCGGCGAGCGGAGGGGAGGCTCGACCTGCCCGGCGCGGCGCTCCTCGCGGGTGCGGCGTCGGCGTTCATGCTGACCTGCATCTGGGGCGGCCAGCGCTACGCGTGGGCCTCGGCGCCGATCCTGACGCTCGCCGCGGCGACGGTCGCGCTCGCGGCCGTGCTCGTCGTGTACGAGCGCCGGGTCGCCGACCCGGTCGTGCCGTTCCACCTCCTGCGCACGCGCGTCGTCGCGGTCGCAAGCACCGCGCTCTTCCTCGGCACGGCGGCGCTCTTCGCGGTCACCGTGTTCGTCCCGGTGTTCCTCGAGGCGGCGACGGGCGCGAGCCCCACCGAGGCCGGCCTCCTGCTGGCGCCGGCGATGCTCGGGATCACGGTCTCGACCACGCTCTCCGGCCGCAGCATCGCCCGCACCGGCCGCTACAAGCGCTTCCCGATCGCGGGCCTGGCCGGCATGGCCGCCGGCCTCGTCCTGCTCGCAGCGTTGGCAGGCGAGCGCTCGCAGGTCGCGACGGGTATCGGGCTCGCCGTGTTCGGGCTCGGCTTCGGGATGGTGACCCAGGTGCTGATCGTCGCCGTGCACAACAGCGTCGACCGGCGCGAGCTCGGGACCGCAACCGCGGTGACGGGATTTTTCCGCGCGCTCGGCGGCGCCGCCGGCGCGGCGGTCCTCGGGGCGGTCTTCACTGCCCGGGTCGAGAGCGGCGTCGTGGACGGAGTGCAGAGCGTGTTCGCGGTCGCGGCCCCGCTCGCGGTGCTCGGCCTGCTCGCGGTCTGCTTCCTGCCCGAGAAGCCGCTCCAGCGGGAGCGCTGAGCTTCGGAGTAGTGTCGCCGAATGCACGCCTCGATCTGGAGGTTCGCCGGAGACCCGGACGAGCTCGTCGCCCGGTACGACGCCATGGTGGCCGAGATCCCGCCGGCCAACCTGGCGCTGCACATGTGCCTGCGGGCGGACGACGGGATCGTCCTTGTCGACACCTGCCCGTCGGCCGAGGTCTTCGCGGAGTTCGTCCAGAGCGAGGGGTTCCGCGCGCTGCGGGCCCGCCACGGCCTGCCCGAGCCGGATCGAGTCGACGACTTCCCGGTGCACAGGGCGTTCGTCGACGGCCGGCCGGTTTAGATGATTGATTCCACGCCCCCGCGCGCCTGGACGTGCATCTGCGATGGGTTGTCGGGTTGCGGTGGAGCTGCGGCTGCGAACCGTCGCATCGCGGCGTCCTCGGTCGCGCCGATATTTCAACCAATATCGACGCTCCCTGCGTCCTAGCGACGCTCGGTTCTCGCCGCCCAGGACATCACGCGGACGTGGGATCAATCATCTGGACGATCGGCCGGGCCTCGATCACGCTCGCCCGCACCCCCTCGGTGACATCCGCCAGCTCGAACCCGCCGCGCCGGAGGAGCTGGGCCCACTGCGTGCGGGTGCGTTCCCGGCCGCCGAGCAGGACGAGCATCTGGAGGTCGACCAGCTTCGACGGATGCGGCCGGTCGTCCTCGGGCACGATGAGCTCGAGCACCAGCAGGATGGCGTCGTCGCGCATGGCCTCGCGGACGCGCCTCAGGATCCGCACCGCGTCGTCGTCGTCCCAATCGTGGAGGATCTGTGCCAGCAGGTAGACGTCGCCGCCCGCCGGCGCCTCGTCGAAGAAGCTCCCGCCGACCGCCGTGCAGCGGTCGGTGAGGCCGTCCTCGTCGATCTCCCGCTGCGCCGAGGCGGCGACGCCCGGGAGATCGAACACGATCCCGCGCAGGTGGCCGTTGACCTCGAGCAGCACGCGCAGGACCGCGCCGTTTCCTCCGCCCACGTCGACCACGGTTCCCACGCCCTGCCAGTCGCGCTCGAGGAGCGGCGGGAGCCGCGCGGCCGATCCGCCCTCCATCGCCCGGTTGAACGTGTCGGCGTCGTCGGGATGCTCGGCCAGGTAGTCGAAGAACGGCGCCCCGTAGAGCTCCTCGAACGCCGGGCGGCCGGTGCGTGCAGACCCGAGCGCGCCGCCCCACGTCCGGTAGGTCAGATCGCCGAAGAAGATCGCATTGTGCCGGGTCGAGCCCGGCCCTTCGGCTAGGAGCTCACCGACGTCGGTGAGGCCGACGACGCCGGGCTCCGGCTGGGTGAAGACGCCCATCGCCACGAGCGCCCGGAGGATGCGCTCGAGCGCGTCCGGGTCGGCCCCCACCTCGCAGGCCACCTCGGCAACCGGGCGCGGCCCTCCCACGAGCGCATCGGCCACACCGAGCTTCGCCACGACGTAGAGGCACTGCGTGCCGGCCAGGCCCCACCTGAGGGCGCTGAACCGCTCGAATGCCGCGGCTCGTGCCTCGCTCGTCTGGCCCCTGGTCGCCATCGCCGGGGACGTCTATCACAGCGGCTCAGGCGGCGATGAGCACGATGACGACCATGATCGTGATGAACGCGGCCAGGAGCGCCACCCAGACCGCATCCTGGTGCGTGTAGGCGAACCGGCGCACCCGGGCCCGGAACCCCAGCGCCCCGACCGGAAGCACGAGCGCCCCGGAGTCGCGGTGGGGCGGGCGGATGCGCGGCGGGGAGATCCGCGGAACGGCGGACCTCCCCCACTCCACGAGCGAGCCGCCCGCCCGCACGGCACGGGTGGTCAGCGCCTCCGAGCGGCGCATCCCGGCGCCGGCCGCCCCGGCGATCCGCGCGCCGGTGCGCGCGGGGATCGGCCGGCGGGGTGGGCCGGCCGGAGCCGGGGCGCGCACCCGCATCCGCACGAAGAGGGCCGCCATCGCGATCGCCATCAGGATGGCCGCCGCGGCGACGAAGACGAAGACCGACGTCCCGTAGTGCTGCACGATCACGACCACGGCCTTCGGCGGCAGGTACGGGGTCGCCGCGATGGCCGTGGCGCTGCATCCGGCCGGCTGGGCCGACGCGTCCGGCGCGAGGAACCCTGCGACGATCCCCGGCCCGACGCCGGACTCCACCGGCGTGTTCTCGGGCAGCGTGCATTGCACGACGTGGCGGCTCTGAAGCCGGTCCCACACGAGGCCGAGCACGTCGGCATCGGTCAGGTCGGTGACGGCCGAGTGGGCGACGGCGGTGCCGGTCGCCTGGAGGTCGCTGACGCTCGTCGGCTCGAGGGCGTGTCCCACGATCGCGCGCAACACGCGGCGCTCGGCCAGGTCGCGCTGCTCGCTGCCCGGAGCGCCCTGGCGCAGGTAGACGGCGGCGTGCGGGCCGTTCAGGCGAAGCGTTCCCGCCGGGAAGCGCCACGTGCGCGAGGGCGAGACCGGGAGGTCGACCTCGGCCGGGTTGCGAAGCCGGATCCCGCCGATCCCGTCGACGAGGCGCGAGACGTTGCCGAGGTTGATGATCGCCACGTGCGAGACCTGGATCCCGAGCGCTGTCCGCAGGACGTGAACGAGGCTCGGGATCGACTGCCGGCTCACCCGGACGCCGTCGAGAGTGGCGCTCGGCGGGACGGAGAGGAACGCCGCCGTGCCCTCGCCGGGCACCGTCCGGAACAGCACGAGGCCGCCGGATGCCAGCCCGCCGGATCCGCGCACGAGCGTCACCTGGGGCGAGTCGAGCGTGCCCCGCGACGGCGGGAGCGACGCGCGGATCGTGGCGGGCAGGGGCGCCTCCGAACGCTGGATGTCGGCCGAGAAGCGGTGGTACTGCACCGCCAGCACGACGAAGCCGGTCGCGCCGGCCGCGCAGATCGCCATGACGAGCAGTACGAGCGCCTGCCCGAGCCTCCGCATTGCCTTCCCCCTCCGGGAGCCTTCGTCCACGGCCCCGATTCAAGGTAGTGATTTACAGCATCAGGATGCCCAAGTCAACCGATTACTGAACCTGGGCGCCGTCACGACCGGACAACCGTGAGTGCGGCGGCGGCGACCAGCACGGCGGCGAGGATGGCGTTGATCGAGCGGGCACGGCGTGGATCCCGGAGGAGCGGCGCCAGCGACGCGCCGGCGGCGAGCCACGTGCTGTTGATGACCACGATCATCACGGTGAGGACGGCGGTCTTGGCCGCCGCGTCGAGCGCGGCGCCGCCCGCGAGGCGGACGCTGGCGAAGACGGCGGCGATCGCGACCCAGGCCTTGGGGTTCGCGACGCCGAGCAGCGCGCCGCCGGCGAGCCCCGGTGCGGCCGAGCCCTCGGCCTGCGCGGCGAGCGGCGGTGCGGTGGCGATGTGGTATGCGAGCCAGACGATGTATCCCGCCCCCGCGGCGATCAGGACCGGCCGAACGGCGGGGACGGCGAGGAGTGCGGCGGTGATGCCGGTCGCGACCGCGAGCAGGACGACGGTCGTGCCGGCGATGATCCCCGCAAGGTAGGTGAGCGAGCGGCGCACGCCGTACGCCGAGCCTGCGGCCGTGAGGCTGATCGTCGCCGGGCCGGGGGTGCCCATGATCGCGAGCGAGGTCACGATGAGCGTCCCGAGCGCGTCCCAGCGGTAGGTTCCCGTCATGGCGGAGACGCTACGCGGGGTCGACCGGGATCGTCTTGAACGATCGTGCAGCCGGCGGGAGGACTCGATCCGGCTCGGCGCGGGCGCTCCCGGCCTCGAGCGCGCCGAGGTGCGGTTCGCGACCTGCCGGTTCTCGCCGCACCGTCACGACACGTACGCGATCGGGATCACCACGGCCGGTGTGCAGGCGTTCCGCTACCGCGGCCGGCGCCACATCTGCCTGCCCGGCCAGCTCCACTTCCTGTATCCCGACGAGACACACGACGGCGGGCCCGCGACCGAAGCCGGGTTCGCGTATCGCATCCTCTACATCGAGCCCGAGCTCCTGCGCGACGCGCTCGGCGACCGCCCGCTCCCGTTCGTCGCCGATCCGGTGCAGGACGGGAGCGCAGCCACACGCGAGCTGGAGCAGGTCCTCGGCGAGATGGACGACCCGGTCAGCGACCTCGGCCGGCACGAGGCGGCCGCCGCGATCGCCGCCGCGCTGGCCGCGCTCGGCGGCGGGGCTGAGGCGGACGGGCCGATCGACCTCGCGGCGGTCGGCCGCGTGCGCGACTACCTGCGCGCCCACGCCTGCGAGCAGACGCCGGCCTCCACGCTGGAACGGATCGCCGGGATCGACCGCTACGCCATCGCGCGCCAGTTCCGGCGGGCCTACGGCACGAGCCCGGACCGCTACCGGACGATGCGCCGGCTCGGAGCGGCGCGGACCGCGATCGAGGGCGGGGTGCCGCTGGCGCGCGCGGCCGCCGAGGCCGGCTTCGCCGACCAGAGCCACATGACGCGCCAGTTCGTGCGGGCCTACGGGCTCACGCCGGGGCGGTGGGCCAGAGCCTTCGCCGGGGCGGCCCGTCCCTCGGGCGGGTGATCTTCACCGAGTGACCGACGGATTTCGGCCGCCGGCGGGTTCTCCCGTCAGATGCGCCGAACACGACCATGTCGCCGACGACCTGCTGCCGAGCTCGGCCAGGCCCTGCCGCTCCTGTGCTTCTTCATGGTGTCGCTTCTGGGCGCGAGCGGGCTCGTCCTCGACCTCGGCAACGGCTACGTCCAGCGGCGGGCCGTCCAGAACGAGGCCGACGCCGCTGCGATCGCGGGCGCGGATGCGATCGTGAACGGTGACTACGCCGCCGCCGCGCAGCAGATGGCCGCGAAGAACGGGCGCCCCGGGGATCAGGTGTCAGTCACCCTCACCGGCAACGACACCGTGACGGTGACCGTCTCGCGGGTCGCCCCGACGTTCCTGCTCAAGGTGTTCGGGAAGACCTCGATCCCGGTGTCGGCCACCGCGGTTGCAAGGATCGAGGCGCTCGCAGCGGTGCGTGGACACGTCTCTCCGTACGCCGTGACGGAGGACACCTATGCGAGCGGGACCGGGACGACGCTCTTCAAGGAGAGCCAGCCCGGTGCGTACGGCACGATCGACCTGCCGACCCCCGACAACCTGACCGGCGGAAGCTGCTCCGGAAACGTCAACAAGGGCACCCCCTCGAACATCAGCCCGGAGCTCTCCGACCAGCTTCCGGCCGGCCAGCTCGTGATCGGCGGCTGCCTGTCGGTGAAGTCGGGCGCATCGCAGCCGTCTGGGAACGTCGTGAACCAGATCCCGCCCGGCAACAACCTCATGAGCCAGGATCTCAAGCCGCTCGGGAACGGCCAGTACCAGGTCATCCCCCAGTCGTGGACTGACTCCAACGGGCTGCCGCCGAGGCTGATGTACATCCCCATCGTGAAGACGCTCCCGAGCGGGAACGGCTCCACGACCATCACCGGCTTTGCCTGGTTCTACATGACGAGCGCGACCGGCGGCGGGAGCGGTCTCACGATCAACGGCCAGTGGGTCAGCCTCCAGCTGCCGCCGACGGGGAACACGACGCAGTACGTGCCGGGAGCGATTGGCCAGGTCCTCACGTCCGAGCTCGTCGGCTGATGGCTGCGATTTGCAGTCGAGGTTGGGCCGCACCTTGCCGATATGTAGGTGACGCAGGGACTTCTGCGGAATCGTGTTTCGAGGGGTGGCACGGTGTCGCCGGCACAACCTTCTGTGCGCACGAGCTCTGGCCGTGTGCTCACACAGCTCTACAACGAGCACGCCACGGAGGCGTTCCGCTATGCCCTGCACCTCACCAGACGGCGGGCAGACGCAGAGGACATCGTCCAGCAGGTATTCCTCCAGGCGCACCGCCACCTCGAGTCGGGGCGTGAGCTCGTGGGCCCGCGGGCGTGGCTCCTGACGGCAGTCAAGCACCGAGCGTTCAACCTGACGCGCGACCGCCGCGAGGTGCCGGTCGACCGGCCCGTCGTTGGTGTGGAAGCGCGCGAATCCTCCGGCGACGAGGCGGCGCAGCTCGCCGAGGTGCGCGGGATGCTCTGGACCCTTCCGGAGGCGCAGCACCATGCGTTCGTGCTCCGCCACTGGAGCGGCCTCTCGCAGCGCGAGATCGCCGACGTGCTGGAGACGACGCCGACGGCCGTCGAGTCGCTGCTCGGCCGTGCGCGGTCGACGCTCCTGCGCGCCCACGACACGGCCTCGGATGCGTGCAGCCAGGTCCGCCACCGGCTCCTGGGATCGACCGAGCTCGGGGGTTCCGACATGGCCCACATCGACGCCTGCCGCCCCTGCCGCCAGGCCCACGAGCGCCTGGCGCGTGCGGCGAACGTCGCCGGCACGCTGGCACTCGTCCCGGGCGCGCACGTTGCCCATGCGATCGCCGGCCTCGTGCCGGGGTTCTCGGCGCACGCCGCGACCTCCACTGTGACCGCTGTCGGGACCACAGGCGGAGCCGGTGCTGGTGCCGGTGGGGCCGGCGCCTCGTTGGGCACGACGGTGGTGACGACGGCGGGTAAGGCTGCGGTCATCGCGAAGGCGGCCATCGCCGTCGCCGCTGCCACAGCGGCCGTCGGGGCTGCCCCTGCCGCACACCACACGTTGGCTGCACTGATCTCCTCCCGGTCGACCACGACCGGCTCGGCCGCCGTCCATCACGCCAAGCCCATAGTCGCGCGAGGCGAGTCCGGATCGCCGGGCGCCGGCGCCCTCGCCTTCCCGACGGCCGCTCCGCCGAAAACGCGCCCCGGCAGCGGAACCTCCCACCGGCCAACTCAGAACCCCGGCAACCACGGCGGCGCCGGCAAGGGTCTCGGGAAGCCGGCCGTGCCCGGCGGCGGCAAGCCGGCAGGCGTCGGCGCCGGGAACGGGAAGGGCCTCGGGGCAGGCGGCAATGGCAAGGCCGTTGGAAGGCCGGCCGGCGTCGGCGGGGGTAAGCCGGCCGGCACAGGTGGCGGCAAGCCGGCGGGCGCAGGTGGCGGCCCCGGCGGCGGTACCGGGAACGCCGGCGGGAACGGAAGCGGCAAAGGCGGCGGCAAGCCCGCCGGAGCCGGAAAGCCTTAGCGCCGCCCGCGAGCGCGACCGCCGAGGAGCTCGTCGAGCGGACGGGTGTTCATGACGGCTGGGCGCGGCGCGCCTCCGCGACGTGCGACGTGGACGGCATAGCGGATGTTGTCGAGCCCGGCGACGGAGTGGGAGTCGCTCGCGCAGCAGATCTCGACCCCCGCGGCGAGCGCCTCGCGGACGTGCACGCCGGAGAGATCGAGCCGGCTGGGAAGGCCGTTCACCTCGAGCGCGCACCCGGTCTCGAGCGCCGTCTCGATGGCCCGCTCGAGGTCGAGGGCGTTCTCGGGCCGGTGGCCGACGATGCGGCCCGTGGGATGGCTCAGGCAGCGGGCCGCGGGGTGGCGCATGGCGTGCGTGACCCGGGCGGTCAGCTCCTTCCGGCCGGCGCGCTGGCCCGCGTGCAGCGAGATCTGCACCCAGTCGAGCTCGGCGAGCACGTCGTCGGGCAGATCGAGGCTCCCGTCCGGGAGGATGTCGCACTCGATCCCGCGCAGCACCCGGAAGGGGGCCAGCTCCTCGTTCACCTCGGCGATCTCGGCCGCCTGCCGGCGAACGTCGTCCGCATCGAGCCCCTGGACGACGCGCACACCGGTCGTGTGGTCGCAGATGGCGAGGTACTCGTAGCCGCGCGCCAGGGCCGCCTCGGCCATCTCGCGCACCGTTGCCCTGCCGTCCGACCACGTCGAGTGGCAGTGCAGATCCCCGCGGATCGCGTCCTCGTCCAGCAGGTCATCCGGCGAGCCGCCGCCCGGGACCTCGCGCAGCTCCGGCGGGAGGTACTCGAGACCTGCGGCCCGATAGACGGCCTCCTCGTCTGCGGCCTCCGGCAGCGGCTCGATCGACGCCACGTACTCGGCCGAGCCCGTCGCGCGCACGAGCGCCGTCCCGAAGCGTCCGGGCGGCGCGACGACCAGCTCGACCGGAAGACCGTCGACCGTCATGCCGAGGTCAGGGCCGAGCATCGCAACGATGTCCGGCAGCGCCGCAAACCGCACCCGCGCCTCCTCGCGGCGACTCGGACGACACCGCGACGGCGAGCCGTGTCGGGGTCTCGTGCCACCGGCGCGGGTCGCCGGCGACCGTCCCGCCGAGCCCCTGGGCGATCCGTTCTGAGAGCGCCCGCGCCTCGCTCAGCATGACCTCGCGGCGGCGCTCCGGCTCCGGCGACGCGAGCGCCGCCTGGATCCTCGCCTCCGTCTCGGCACCAACCCCGCGGACCTCGCGCAGCCGCCCCTCCGCCGCCGCCGAGCGGAGCTCGGCGACCGTGTGAATGCCCAGCGCGGCGCCGATGTCGACGAATCGCTTGGCCGCGAACCCGTGCATCCGCCCGAAGGCGGCCAGCTCGGGCGAGACGCTCTCGCGAAGCTCCTCGAGCTCCGCCAGGCGGCCCGTCTCGACGAGCTCGCGCAGCCGGGCCTCGATCCCGGGGCCGATCCCGCGCAGGCTCCGCACCCGTCCGCCCCGGACCAGGTCCGCGACGGATGCCGGCGTCGTCGAGATCAGGTCGGCGGCCCGCCGGTAGGCCCGGGTCGCGTACGTGCTCGCGTCCGCGAGCTCGAGCAGCACGGCATACTCGTCGAGCGCCGCGGCGAGCTCCGAATTCGTCGGGGACGCCATCCCCGACACGCTACCCAGGTGCTAGATGCGGCGGTAGCGGGCGTCGGCGATCGAGTAGATGCCGAACGCGACCAGTCCTGCGGCCACCACGAACAGCAGGGCCGTGCCGTAGGAGTGATGCGCGAGCTTGGCGAGCGCGCCGTCCAGGCCGACCGCCTTCTTCGGGGCGTAGTCGATCGCAGCCTTCACGATGAACACGCCGATCAGCCCGAAGGCGACCATGCGTGCGAGGTGGCCGATGACGCCGATGATCGTGATCCAGCGGCGGGCCGTCGGCCCCATCTTCTCGGTCTTGTCCTCCTCGAGGAACTTGCGCGAGACGCCCTTGTAGCCCTGATAGAGCGCGACGCCGATGAAGATCGCCCCAGCCGCCCCGACGATCCACTGGCCGCCGGGCCAGCTGAGCGCTCCGGCCGTCGACGAGTGCGCGTTGCCCGAGCTGCTCGAGCTGCCGAGCAGCACCGTCACCGCGAGGACGCACATCGCCGTATAGGCGAGGCCGCTCGACAGGGCCACGATCCGCCCCATGGTGGAGCTGTCGCCGCCGCCCTCCGGGCCTCGTCCGAAGCCCGCCTGCACGAACCGCCACAGCGCGTAGCCGCCGAGGCCGATCGCCACGGCGATGAGGAGCCCGTGGCCGAAGGGCTGCTTCTCGATCGCCTGCATCGCGCCGCGCTGATTCGTCTTCTCGTTCGAGGAATGGATCGCGACCTGGATGGCGAGGAGGCCGATCGTGCCGTAGATCACCCCGCGGGCGACGAACCCGATCCGGGCCAGTACCTCGAATGCCGGGCTGTGCGCCGCGCGCCGGCCCTCGCCCCGGACGTCTGCCGAGATGGTGGTGTTCACGATCGTCCCCCTCCGTTGCCGTTCGTCGATATGGGCACCCGCACGGTGATCGCGCCCGGCTCGACCGCGAGCCGGTACGACTTCACCTTCGCCCGGGCCCCGCCGTCGAGCTCGTACGGGACCTTCCGGTCGAGCTTGACCTTCACCTTGCGGCCCTGCGTGACGCGGAAGAACGGAGAGCGCTCCGGGCTGCCCGCGACGGTGCGCGCGACCGTCCGCGTCCACTCGGCGACGCCCTCGGCCGTGATGACGGCGATGTCGATCCGGCCGTCGTCGGGCGCGGCGTCGGCGAACACCTCGACGCCCGCGAAGAGGGCGCCCACGTTGCCGGCGAGAACGCAGGTCGCCGGGCCGTCGTACCAGGGCGCGCCGTCGACCTTGATCGAGGCGTTGAACGAGGGTGTGCGCATGCTCTTGGCGCCGGTCCAGAGGTAGGCCGCCCTGCCGAGGCGGTCCTTGAGGGCACCGTCGGCCCCGCCGATCATGTCGGCGTCGAAGCCCGCGCCGGCCATCACGGCGAAGCGCTCCCCGTTCAGGCTCGCGACATCGATCGGTCGCTCGAGTCCCTGCAATCCGGTGACGACCGCGCCCTCGATGTCCTTTGGGATCCCCAGGTTGGACGCGAGCAGGTTCGAGGTTCCGGCGGGCACGATCGACACGGTCCTGCCGGTCCCGGCGAGCGTGTCGATGCAGCGCTGGGCCATCCCGTCTCCGCCCCAGACGACGAAGTGCTCGGCGCCCTGCTCGAGGAGCCGGCGCACCTGCTTCGGCGCCTTGCGGCTCTTCGGGACCTCGGCCCAGAGCGGGTCGGAGACGCCGTGGCGGGCGAGCACGCGGCGCAGCTCGGGAAGGCCGCCGTCGACGGTCTTGCCGCTGTGGGCGATGACGGCGATGGTGCTCACGCCGACGCGCCCTTGCGTGCGGCCGCACCGGCGGCGCGGGCGGCGGTGAGCGCCACGATCAGGCAGCCGATGCCGACCAGGAGGCCGGCCGCAACATCGGTGGGATGGTGCATGCCCCGGTACATCCGGGCCAGGCCGACGAGCAGCGGGATCGCGATCGCGACGAGCCAGACGGCGGCCCGAAGCGCGGCGCTCCGGATCCGGGAAGTGACCAGGAGCGCGATCCCGCAGTAGACGGTGACCGACGCGGCCGTATGGCCGGAGTAGAAGCTGTCGCTCACCGGCAGGTCGTCGAGGCGGGCGACATGCGGTCGCTGGCGGTCGATGGCCAGCGTGGCGACACGGTACGTCGCGGCCTCGACGGCGATCGCCGTCACGATGAACGCGGCGACCCGCCACTTGCGGAGCACGACCGCCACGAGCGTCGTCAGGGCGACGAGCGCAGGAATGGCGTAGACGTCACCGATCCCCGAGAGCCAGAACGAGACGTCTGTGCGCAGGCTGGTGCGGTGATCCGCGAGCCACACGTCCACGTGCTCGTCCCGGCGTCCGAAGCCGTGCTCGGGGAGCGCATAGTGCTGGAGCGCCCAGCCCGCGGCGACGGCGAGGGCGGCGAGCACCGCGAAGCCCACCAGGGCGACGACGAGGTGGGCGCGCACCGGATGGCCGGCCATGGCGCGTCCGAGCCGCGCCGAGACGCCGCGCGGCTCGAGCGGCGAGCGCCGGTTGCGACCGCGTGGATCGACGCGGGTCGCCTCATGCGAACGGGCTGCCTGTTGGTGGACGGCCATGGCTCCGGGTTTTCCCGGATGGGGTCGGGGGCAAACTGCTGCGTGTGCCGGTCGTCGCCCTGATCCTGGTCTCGACCGCCGCGGGGCTCCTGGCCTGGCGCGCCGCTGCCGCCGCGCTGCGCACGTGGTGGGGACGGGCTCCCGGAGCCACCGCTGCCGCCGAGCTTCGCAGCCACAGCCGCGCGGCCCGGTTCGTGAGGAGCCGGCTCGACGCCGAGATCGTGACCGGCCTGGCGCTGACCCTGGCGCTCGCAGCGACCGCCTTGGCGGGGATCGTCGTCGGACTGCTCGCACTGGTCATCCAGCGGAGCGACGCCCTCGCCGGCATCGACTCCTCCGCGGCGCGATGGGCCCAGGATCACAGCGGCGCGACGTCGGACCGGATCCTCGAGGCGATCACGAGCCTGGCGTCGACCGAGTGGGTGATCGCGGTCGCCGTCGTCGTCGGGGCGGTCGAGTGGGCCCGAGTCCCCAGCCGCTGGATCCCGGTCTACCTCGCGGCCGTCACCCTCGGCGACTCGCTGGTGACGAACACCGTGAAGACCGCGGTCGACCGCGCCCGGCCGGCGATCGAGCCGGTCGCCGCCACGCTGGGGCCGTCGTTTCCGAGCGGCCACTCCTCGACAGCCGCGGCGTTCTTCGCCGCGCTCGCCCTCCTCGCCGGACGCCGCCGGCGGCCGGCGGAGAAGGCCGTTCTCGCCGGCCTCGCGGTGGGCGCGGCCGTGGCCGTCGCATGCAGCCGCGTGCTGCTCGACCTGCACTGGCTCTCGGACGTCGTGGGCGGGCTCGCCCTCGGCTGGGGCTGGTTCGCGTTGTGCACCGCGGCGTTCGGCGGATGGCTTGTCAGATTCGGCGCGCCCGTCGAGGCGGCGGCCGTTCAGCCGGCCCCGGCCCCGGTCTCGGCGCGGGAGCCGTCCGCAAGGACGCGGGCGTGGAGCGACCGCAGCGCGGCGGAGGGCTCGCCCTCGTCGGAGCGGTAGATCGCCGCCTCGGCGTGACGGCCGTCGAGCTCGACGATGCCGATCGAGTTGTGGAACGTCGGCCCGGCCCGGTATCGCCACCGGACGGTCGGCGGCTTCACGCCGGCCAGCCGGGCCAGCCCGCGCAGGGCGCCCGCGGCGAGCGGCGTGCTTGTCAGGCTCACGAGCCGTCGCTGCGTCGGCGAGAGCGGGTTGCGAAACGGTGAGCACACGAGCTGATGGACGCGGCTTCGCCTGTCGTCGCGGCGGCCGAGCGACACCTCGGCGATGTAGGCGTTGTGGATGTCGCCTCCCACGAGGGTGATGGAGGCCGGCGGGCGGCCGCTCCGGCTGCCGGTGGCGACGTCGCGCAGCAGGTCGACCATGCTCGTAAACGACGCCTGGAACGCCGGCCAGTGCTCGAGGTCGAGCGCCCGCCGCAGCCGCTCGCCGAGCCACGCGGCCGGCCTCCCCCACGTGCCCGCGCACACGGCCTCGTTCCACGCCTCCAGGTAGTGCACGCCGACGGACATGAAGACCGGCAGGGTGCTCACGATGACGAGGTGGTCGAGCGCCTCGTGGCTGCGGTCGCCGATCCAGGCCCATTCCTCGGCGTCGACCATGTCGCGGTGGTCCTCGTCGAGCACGCGCGCGGCCCGGGAGTCGACCACGAGCACGCGTGAGCGTCCGAAGTCGCGGCAGCACGCCCAGCGCGTGGCCGCCGACTCGCGGTCGGCGCGCTCCGCGAACCGCTCGAGCTCCGGCCCGACGTCTCCGCCGGCCGCGATGGCCGTCTGATACATCGCCTCGCCGTCGAGCTCCGGCGGCGACATGTTGCCGAGGTGCTGGTAGATCCAGTAGGCCATGAACGCGCCGGTGATGCGCGCGTGCCACCACGGCTCCGCGCGTGCATCCCTCAACCACTGCCACGAGATGTTCCAGTCGTCGATCACGTCGTGGTCGTCGAAGATCATGAGGCTCGGGACGGTCGAGAGCAGCCAGCGGATGTCGGGATCGCTCCAGGCCTCGCGGTAGAGGCGGGTGTACTCCTCGAAGTCGGCGACCTGCTCGCCCGGCGGCTGGGACGTGTCGCGGCGGGTGCGGATGAACTCGGCCGTCTCGGGCGAGACCTCATCGGCGTACACCTGGTCGCCGCACAGGAGGAGGCCGTCCGGCCACGGTTCGATGCCCTTCTGCAGCCGGCGCGAGTAGGCCCAGAGGGCGTCGACGCCGAAGCCGTGCTCCTGGTCGGGTGGCAGCGTGTAGGGCTCGCGCTGCGGCGCGCCGACCCGGCACGAACCGAAGACGAGCCGCGCATGGTCCTCGCCCTCTCGGGTGTGGATCGTGCTCGGCGGGTGGCTGTCCTCCGGGAGGGGCCAGGCCGCCTCGCCGTCGACGCGAACCTCGTACTCGAGGACGGCCCCCTCGGGCAGGTCGGTGAGCTGCACCAGCGCGTAGTGGTGCCCCGAGACCTCGAACGTCCGGGCGGATCCCCCGAGGATCGCGACCTCGCATGCGGCGTCGGTCTCGACCCACACCGTCGCCGTGGTGCGGCCGACGTACCGGAGCAGCGGTCCCAGGAGGAGCCCGGCCATCGGTCAGCCGGCCGCCGAGCAGGCGCGCGCCAGCACGCGATCGAGCGGGCGGGGGACCATGGCCGGATCCAGCGCCTCGACGAGCAGGCGGGCGTAGCGGATCTTGCGGCCGCTGTGCGTCCCGAGGAAGCGGCGGAGCTGGCGCTCGACGGGGACGCTGCGCTGGGCCGGCTGGCGCTGGAGCACGCGGAACGACCGCAGCTCGCCCTGGGCTGCCACCACATCCTCCACGCCGCGTACGCCCAGCGCGCGGATCAGCTCCGCCTCGAGGTCCTCGTCGCATGCGTAGAAGCCGAGCCGCTCCATGTCGGCCCGGTCCAGGGCCGTGCCCAGACCGGCCCGCTCCAGAGACCGTGCGACCGCCCGCTCCTCGCCGGCGTCGTAGAGCGCCGCGACGCCGAGCCCGGCGCCCGCGGGCCCGAACCGCTCGAGCGCCCGGCCCATCGCCTGGGCGCCGCCGACCGGCTCGACGGCGACGCCGGCCGCGGCGAGGTCGAGGCCGCGGCGCTCGGCGAGCGCGAGCAGCGCGTTTCGGTCGCTCTCTCCTTCGACGAGCACGACGACCCGTATTCCCCGTCCCTGGATCTCCTCCACATCCGAAGGTTCGCACACCGGCGTTCCTGCTTGAATGCCGCCGTGGCGACGTTCGACGACCCCGAGTTCTTCGGCGAGCACTGGGCCGGCATCTACGACGTCGGGCCGGAGCTCGACCCGGCGCCGGCCGTCGAGTTCCTCGCCGGCCTCGCGAGCGGCGGGCGCGTGCTCGAGCTCGCCATCGGAAGCGGCCGCGTGGGGCTGCCGCTCGCGGCGCGGGGGGTCCAGGTCGAGGGGATCGAGGCGTCCCAGGCGATGGTCGACCTGCTCGCCGCGAAGCCGGGCGGCGACCGGATCCCGGTGACGGTCGGCGACATGGCGGAGGTCGCCGTCGAGGGCCCGTTCCAGCTCGTGTACCTCATCTACAACACGCTCTACAACCTGCCGAGCGCCGAGCGGCAGGTCGACTGCTTCCGGAACGTCGCGCGGGTGCTCGATGCGGACGGCGCGTTCGTGCTGGAATGCTTCGTCCTCGACCCGGCCCAGTACGACCGCGGCCAGCGCGTCGAGGCGCTCTCGGTGAAGGAGGACGCCGTCGTGCTGCAAGTGACCCGCCACGACGCCGCGGCCCAGCGGCTCTTCAAGCAGCATCTCGTCTTCGACGCCGGCGGGTTCCGGGGATACCCCGTCGCCCTTCGGTACTGCTGGCCGAGCGAGCTCGACCTGATGGCGCGCCTGGCCGGCCTCGAGCTCGCCGAGCGCTACGCCGGCTGGGACCGGAGCCCGTTCGACGGACGTAGCGAGAGCCACGTCTCGGTCTACCGGCTGCCCACCGGGAGCTGACGTGCAGTTCGGCGCCGAGCAGGACCTCCAGCTCCTGGGCATACTGGTCGCCCTCGGCGGCCTGCTCGTGCTCGCACCCGTGTTGCGCCTGCCGGTCCCCATCCTGCTCGTGGCCGGCGGCATCGCGTTGGGGTTCGTGCCCGGGCTGCCGGAAGTCGTCCTGGCGCCGGACATCGTGCTCGTGGCGGTGCTGCCGCCGCTCCTCTACTCCGGCGCGTTCTTCACGTCGCTGCGCGACCTGCGGGCGAACCGGCGGCCCATCGCGTTTCTTGCGTTCGGCCTCGTCGGCGCCACGATGGCGACCGTCGCCGTCGTGGCCCACGAGCTGATCGGCCTGCCGTGGGCGGTCGCCTTCACGCTCGGCGCGATCGTCTCGCCCACCGACGCGCTCGCCGCCACCGAGATCGCATCGCGGCTGGGCGCGCCGCGGCGCATCGTCTCGATCATCGAGGGCGAGAGCCTCGTCAACGACGGCACCGCGCTTGTCCTCTACCGGACCGCCGTCGGCGCCGTGGTCGGAGGGTCGTTCTCGCTGATCGATGCCTCGGCGCGGATGGTCGTCGACGTGGCCGGCGGGATCGCCGTGGGGCTCGTGGTCGGCTACGTGGTGCGCCAGGTGCGAAAGCGCCTCGACGACCCGCCGATCGAGGTCGCCATCGCGCTCCTGAGCGGCTACTTCGCCTACCTGCCGGCCATTGCGATGGGGGTCTCCGGCGTGCTCGCGGCGGTGACGATCGGCGTCTACATGGGCTGGCACACGCCGGAGCTCACGAACGAGCGCACCCGGCTCACCGGCGACGCGTTCTGGGAGATCCTCGTCTTTCTCGTGAACGCGCTCGTCTTCGGGCTCGTCGGCCTCCAGCTGCACGGGATCGTCGACGCACTCTCGGGGACGCCGATGTCGACGCTCGTGGGCTACTCGCTCGCCGTCTCGGCGACGGTGATCGTGACCCGTATCGCGCTCCTGCCCGTCTTCACCTACGTGCCGCGGTGGGCGTTCAGGACAATCCGCGAGCACGACCCCTACCCGCCCTGGCAGGCACCGATCATCATCTCGTGGGCCGGGATCCGGGGCGCCGTCTCGCTGGTCGCGGCGCTGGCGCTTCCGACCGACTTCCCCCAGCGCGACCTGATCGTCTTCCTGACGTTCGGCGTGATCGTTGCGACGCTCGTGTTCCAGGGGCTCACGCTCCCGACCCTGATCCGCGTCCTCGACGTGAGCGACGACGGCGGCGCCGAGCGCGAGGAGGCCAAGGCCCGGATCCGGACAGCCGAGGCCGCGCTCGCGCGGCTCGAGGAGCTGCTCGAGGAGGGAGCGGTGAACCCCAAGACGGCCGAGCGGCTGCGCGGTTCGCTGGGGTTCCGGCGCGACCGCTTCCGGGCCCGGTTCGACGACGGCGACGACGGCGCGATCGAGGAGCGCTCCGCCGCCTACCAACGGGTGATGCGCGACCTGCTCGCCGCCGAGCACGCCGCGCTCCTGGCGCTCCGGAACGACGGCGTGATCGACGACAACGTGATGCAGCGCGTGCAGCGCGACCTCGACCTCGAGGCCGCCCGGCTCGATCAGTAGGCGGTCACGGCACGATGTTGTGGTTGTGGTGGAAGACGTTCCCCGGGTCGTACCGGCGCTTCAGCTCGAGCAGCCGGTCGTAGTTCGGCCCGTAGGCCGCCCGGACCGCGCTCGCGTCCTGGTCGTCGCCGAGGTAGTTGAGCCACCGCCGCTCGGCGAGGTGCTCGGCGAGAGCGGCGTGCGTCTCGCGCGTCCAGGCGACGCAGCGCTCGGTGTCGGCGGGGTCCATCCACTCGGTCGGCATGAGCAGGTTCCAGCCCGCCTCCCGGTGCGGGACGGCCGTGTCAGTGGCGCCCACCCGGCAGACGGCGCCGTGGAAGTGCTCGAGCAGCATTGCGCTCATCTCCGACGGGACGCCGGCGAATCGGTCGATCATCGTGTCGATGAGGCCGTCCGAGAGCCCCGTCGTGAAGCTCGAGAGCCAGTAGTTGAGCGCGCCTTTCGGGTACTTCTCGTCGAGCAGCGTGCTCATCACCGGGTAGGGCATCGGACCGACCTGCACCATGGCCGGCGAGCCCCACTCCAGGAACGGGGCGAGGTCGCGCTGCGCCTGCTCGGGCTCGCCGGTGTGGAAGACGACCATCGCGGCCACCTTGGCCCCCGAGCCGTCCGGCGCATGCACGAGCGCCGCGAAGACGGTGAGGTCGTCGGAGCACGCGGCCGCCGCATCGCGGTAGAAGCGCAGCATCTCCCCGGCGGCCGGGAACGGGTGGGCGATGAGGCCGCCGGTCACCATCCTCAGCGGATGCAGCCGGAACTCGAACGACGCGGCGATGCCGAAGTTCCCGCCTCCGCCGCGCAGCGCCCAGAGGAGGTCGGCGTCGGAGTCGGCCGTGACGTTCAGCACCTCGCCGTCGGCGTTCACGAGCTCCACGCCCAGCAGGTTGTCGGCGGCCAGGCCGTGCTTCGCCATGAGCCAGCCGAGCCCGCCGCCGAGCGTGAGGCCGGCGACGCCGGTCGTCGAGATGGCGCCGCCGGTGACGGCCAGCCCGTGAACGGCCGTCTCGCGGTTCAGCTCGCGCCAGTTCGCCCCGCCCTGGACGCGCGCGGTGCGGGCGCTCGGGTCAACATGGATGCCCTTCATCAGCGACAGGTCGATCATGAGCGCGTCGTCGACCACCGCGCGGCCGGCCACGTTGTGCCCGCCGCCGCGGACGCAGATCTCGACTCCGGCGGCGCGTGCGTACCGGACGGCGTCGGCCACGTCGGCCGCATTCCGGCAGCGCGCGATCAGCGCCGGCCGCCGGTCGATGAGCCCGTTGTGGACCGCGCGCGCGGCGTCGTAGCCCGCGTCGCCCGGCTCCAGGATGCTGCCCGAGAAGGCGCCTCGCAGCTCCTCGAGCTGCCCCGCGCCGGTCTCCGTCGTCGCCATCGTCTCCTCCTTGTGCAGGTCGGCGCGAGTGTATGCCACCACGCCCGGTAGGGTTCGGCCGCCGTGACAGAGGGGCGCGACCTTCTCCACCTTTGTGCCGTCGACAAGGCCGCGCTCGTGCGCGCCGGCGAGGTGTCGGCGCGCGAGCTCGTGCAGGCCTCGCTCGACGAGATCGAGCGCCTCAATCCGACACTGAACGCGTTCGTGGCCCTGGCCGCCGAGCGCGCGCTGGCGGAGGCGGACCGCGTCGGCCCGGGCGACGCGCGGCCGCTGTGCGGGGTGCCGGTCGGCATCAAGGACCTGCTGTCCGCGACGGAGGGCCTCCCGACCACGGAGGGCAGCGCCGCCTTCGGCGACTGGGTGGCCGACCACGACAGCGTGCACGTCCGCCGCCTGCGCGAGGCGGGCGCCATCGTCGTCGGCAAGACCAACACGCCCGAGCTCGGCCTGCGGCCGGTCACCGAGAACGCCCGCTACGGCGCGACGCGCAACCCCTGGGATCCCGAGCTCTCGCCGGGTGGCTCGTCGGGCGGAAGCGCGGCCGCCGTCGCGTCGGGCATGGTGTCGCTCGCCGACGCCAGCGACCTCGGCGGCTCGATCCGCATCCCCGCGGCCTGCTGTGGGCTCGTCGGCCTGAAGCCCAGCCTGGGGCGGGTCTCGATCGGCCCCGACCTCGGCGACGTCGGGGCGGGGACGCCCGCCGACGGCGTGCTCACCCGGACGGTCATGGACACTGCGGTCGCGCTCGACGCGATCGCCGGCGCCGAGCCGGGCGACCGCCACCACGCCCCGGCTCCGGCGACGTCCTTTGCCGACGCCGCCCGCGAGGCGCCCGGGCGGCTGCGGGTGCGGCTGTGCCTCGAGGCGCCGTACGGCGTGCCGGTCGACGAGGCGCCGGCGGCGGCTGCCGCGGCCGCCGCCCGCGCGCTCGAGTCGCTCGGCCACGAGGTGGTCGAAGCCGTACCGGCATGGGACGACGACTCGTTCCGCTCGAGCTGGTCGACCTTCACGGGCGGCACGTGCCAGCACCTGGTCCGCGTGCTCGAGCGCCTGCACGGCCGGCCGGTCGACGCGGAGAAGCTCGAGCCGGCGACCCGCGCCTGGCTCATCGACACTCCGCCGACCTCGCTCGTCGACTACCTCGAGGCCGCCGAGCGGCTGTGGGCGTTCTCCCGCCGCATCCAGGCCGGATGGGCGCGCGACGAGGTGCTGCTCACCCCCACGCTCACCCGGCTGCCGGCGCCCGTCGGCGGGATGCAATCGCAGGCCGGCGTCACCGACGACGCCGGCCGCTTCAGCGCCCTCGTGCGGATCTGGAACGTGACCGGACAGCCGGCGATCAGCCTGCCGTTCGCCGAGACGGCCGCCGGCGTGCCGGTGGGCGTGCAGCTCGTCGGCGCGCACGGCTGCGACGACGTCCTGCTGGGGGTCGCAGCCCAGCTGGAGACGGCCGCCGGCTGGAAGCCGGCCGGGCGCCCCGCGTTGTAGGAAGACCGCGCTACTTCGGGGGCAGCGAGCGCGCGAACCCGGTGCCGCGCTCGACCCACCCGGCGAGCTGCTTCTCCGACGCCACGTCCTCCGGCGAAACCCGCAGCCACCCGCGCATCGACCGGCCGCGCATCTCCATCGGCTCGGCAGGCGTCGCCGCGACCAGGGCGTCGGATTCGTCCGGGTCGACGCGCACGAGCACGCCGCCCTGCCCGCTCGCCGCGACGGCCATGTTGCCGCCGATCAGGAACGCCAGCCCACCGAACATCTTCTGCTCGGTCAGGTTGGGCTCGTCACCGACCAGGTCTCGGATCCGCCCGGCCAGCGCTTCGTCGTAGGCCATGGCCAGAGGGTACCCGCCCGAGGCTGTGACACGATGCACGGCCCGTGGCCGGTGTCTTCAAGGATCCCCGCAAGGCGGAGTACCTGAACGGCGAGGGCGCCGGCCGGCCGTTGCGCAGCCCCATCCCGCCGGAGACGCTCGCCGTCGCCCGTGCCTACCGCAAGCGGCGCATGGTCGAGCAGGTGGTGGCCCACGACTGCGCGGCGATCCTGCTCTTCGACCCGATCTCGATCCGCTACGCGCTCGACGTCTCAAACATGCAGGTGTGGACGGGGCACAGCCCGGTCCACTTCGCGCTGGTCTTCGCCGACGGCCATGCGATCGACTTCGAGTACGCGGCCACGGCCCACCTCGCCGAGGGCCTCGAGACGGTGGACGAGGTGCGCCCGGCGCTGGCGTGGTTCTACATGTACTCGGCCGAGAACCTGGCCGAGTGGGTGGAGCGGTGGGCGGCGGACCTCGTCGCGACGCTGCGCGAGCGGGTCGGCGCCGGGCCGCTGCGGCTGGCCGTGGACAAGCTCGACCCGCCGGGCACCGACGCCCTGCGCCGCCACGGCGTCACGCTCGTCGAGGGCCAGGAGCTCACCGAGCACGCCCGCCTGATCAAGAGCCCGGAGGAGCTCGAGCTGATGCGCTGGACGATCCGCGTCTGCGAGGCGGGCATGGCCCGGATGTACGAGCACTCCGTCGCCGGGCGCACCGAGCAGGAGATCTGGGCCGAGCTCCACCACGAGAACATCCGCTCCGGCGGCGAGTGGATCGAGACGCGGCTGTGCGTCGTCGGCGAGCGCACCAACCCGTGGTACCAGGAGTGCTCCGGCCACGTCGCCCAGACAGGCGACATGCTGGCGTTCGACACCGACATGATCGGCCCGTACGGCTACTGCGCCGACCTGTCGCGGTCGTGGACGATCGACCATGTCGCCATGACGGGCGACCAGCGCGCGATCTACGGCGCCGCCCTCGAGCAGATCGAGCACAACGTGGCCCTGATCGAGCCGGGCATGGACTTCCGCGAGTACATGGAGCGGAGCTGGCCGATCCCCGACCGGTACCTGGCCGGCCGCTACTCGTGCCTGCTCCACGGCGTCGGCATGGCCGACGAGTACCCGGGCGTCTACGCGCCTGTCGACGCCGCCGACTTCCAGGCCGGGCGGTTCGAGCCCGGCATGGTGCTGTGCGCCGAAAGCCTCATCTGCGAGGCGGGCGGCCGCGAGGCGGTGAAGCTCGAGACCCAGGTGCTGGTCACGGAGACCGGCGCGGAGCGGCTCGACTCGTTCCCCTGGGAGGACGAGACATGACCGCTTTCATCAAGTCGCGCTAGAGAACCCCCAAATTTTGACGGCGTGACCGGCGGTTCGGGGCGGTATCCGGACATGCATGAGCACGAAGCTGCGCATGTTCACCATCGCCGTCCTCGCGGCCGCGGCCTTCTCGAGCGCTTCACCTGTGCACGCTCGACCGGTCCCCACCAACGGTCGTCTGGCGAGCCCGGCGCCCCAGCGGGCCTCCGGGCGGGCGCACCATGAGATGCACCGCCTGCTCGTCGACGAGTCGAACGGGACGGTGGTGCGGGCGCGGCCTGGCGGCCGGGTCCTCGGCCGCCTGGCGGGCGAGACGCCTCTCGGCACGCCCACCTGGCTGTGGGCGGTGGCGACGAGCTCCGACGGTCGCTGGGCGCGAGTCGTCTTGCCGTGGGCGCCGAACGGCCGCACGGGCTGGGTGACGCTTCTCGGGCGGCGCACCCTCCGTACAGGGACGTGGGTGCAGGTCGACCTGTCCCCAGGCGAGTGATGCTGATGCGCGGCGCGACACTGGTGGACTCCTTCCTCTCCGCTGTGGGCACGCAAGCCTCGCCGACGCCGATCGGCCGCTTCAGCGTGACCGACCCGATCGCGACAGGCGATCCCGCCGGCCCGTTCGGCTGGTATGCCTTCGGGCTCTCGGGCCACCAGCCCCATCTCCCCGCCGGGTGGACGGGCGGCGACCAGCTCGCGATTCACGGCACCAACGACCCGGCGTCGCTCGGGACCGCTGCGTCGGCGGGCTGCCTGCGGGTGTCCGCGACGGCGCTGGGTGTGCTCAAGCGCGCGCTTCGCCCCGGCACGCCTGTGGTGATCCACCCGTAACGTCACGACGGACGAGGGTAAAAGGCGCTGCAAATGGGCATACACAGTCGGCACCTCTGCGGGACAGGAGACGCCGCCCGCTCCACGATGTCCACGATCACGCCACCCTCCGAATCGCCTGCCGGCGGCGGATCGCTCGAGATCCACGTCAACCCTCAGAATGAGGAGGAGCTCGAGCCGCTGCTCGATACCGTCACGGCGCTCATGTGGCGCCGAGACCGCGGGCATCGGTCGCTTCCCGGCGGTGTGGCGTAGGCCGCCTGGCCACCCGAGGTCTCCGCGCGGGAGGTCGAGGTCCTTCAGCTCCTGGCCGACGGCGCAACGGCGGCATCCATCGCGCTGAGGTTGCACCTGAGCGTCCACACCGTCCGCTGGCACATCCGCAACGTCCGCCGGAAGCTCAAGAGCGCGACGATCAGCCAGGCCGTCGCGGTCGGCATCATGCTCGGCCTCGTGACCCCCACGACGCCGGCGCGCGGCCGCCGCCGCGCTGCGACGGCATCGAGGACAGCCTCCTGCCCGCCGACTAGCGTCTGTAGCCGGGAGGCACCGCTTGAGATCCCGGTAGCCTGGACTGCGTGCAGGGATCGCGCCGCATCACGCTCGCCGTCGGGGTCCTGATGTTCGTCGACGCCTCGCTCTACCTGGCGGTGATCCCGCTCCTGCCGCATTATGTCGAGCGGTTCGGGCTGAGCACGTTCGGGGCGGGTGTCGTCGTGGCCGCCTACCCGGTGTCGGTGCCGCTCGTGTCGCTCGGCTGCATCGTGCTCGTCCCACGCGTCGGGCGCGAAGCGGATCACGCTCGTATCGGCCGGCGCTGATGTCGGTCGCCACCGTGATCTTCGCCTGGGCGCCGAACGCGACCGTTCTCGTGGCGGCGCGGCTCGTTCAGGGCCTCGCCAGCGGCTCGATCTGGACGGGGTCGATGGCCTGGGTGACCGACAACGCCCCGCCGGGCCGGCGCGGCCGCGAGTCGGGGATCGTGATGGGGATGCTGTCGGCGGGATCCATCGCCGGGCCCGCGGTCGGCGCGCTCGCCGCCTGGGCGGGCCAGGAGCTCGCGTTCGGCCTCGTCGCCGGGGTCAGCCTGCTGGGCGTCGTCCTCACGGCGCTCGCTCCGCGCGGGCGCCTGGGCGGCACGCCGACCCAGCTCGGGACCGCGCTCGCCGCCGCGATCCGCCAGTCGGCGATGCGAGCCGCTCTTGCGCTGACGCTGATCGACCTCCTCACGTTCGGCGCCGTCGATGTGCTCGTGCCGCTGCATCTGGGCGCCGGCGGCACGTCGGTGGGCGTGATCGCCGCAGCCCTCGGCGCGGGCGCGGCCCTCGGAGCCGTCACCGGGCCCATCGCGGGCCGCACGGTCGACCGGGTCGGGGCCCAGCAGGTCGGCCTGGTCACGGCCGGCTGCATCGTCGTGATCCCGGTCGTGCTCGCCCTGCGGCCGCCGACCTCGGTGCAGCTCGCGATCCTCGTGATCGGCGGCCCGCTGTTCGCGCTCGTCGGCAGCGCGATCTTCCCGCTCTCGTCCTCGGGGGCCGACGCGGCCGGCGTGGCCCACGTCGCCGCGACCGGGCTGATGGGCGTCGTCTGGGCGGGCGGGTTCACGATCGTCCCGGTGCTCGCCGGAGCCATCGCCCAGAGCGCGTCGACGACGATCGCCTATCTCATCATGGCGGCGCTGTCGGTGCCGGTGCTCGCTGTCCTCAGGCGCTACGCCGCGAGCCCGCTCCCATCGGACGCCCGGGCGTAGTCCGGGCTACGCGTCCGTGTCGGGCGGCGCCGGCTCGTCGTTCGTGCGACCGCGCTTGACGCTCGGATCGGGGAACCCCGCAGCCGAGAGCACCGCCTTCAGCTTGCGCAGATCGGCGATGTCACGCCGCCCGTACGCGTACGCCGCCGACTCGCGGAGCGCCCGCTCGAACGTCGTGTTGCGCTCGAGCGCCTGGCGCAGCTTCACGCGCAGATCGTGCTCGGTGCGCACGCCGCTCGTCGGCCGCCCGGCTCGGCGGCTCCGGCCGCGGCACGCCTTCGTCCTCGAGGGTCGAGCCCATCGGCTCCTTTCACGCGTTAGGCCGTTTCAGAGCCGGCTGGCCCAAACGGCGCCTGTGGCGGAGCTCTTCCCAGGACTCTAGCCGCTCGGGCCGCTACAGGTTCAGCGGGCGCGGGGTGTACCATCCAGGGCCTCTGACTTCGCGTCGAGTCGATGTTCTCCGCTTTGCGCCGAGCCGGTCGTTTCTGACGAACGCCCGTATGCGCCCAGGAGAACGGATGGGTGGCCGACACGATGGGGTCACCGGAAATCGACGCCGCCGACGTGCGGCTGAACCGGCTCCTGAACCTGATCCTCGAGACGGCGGTCGAGGCGCTCGGCTTCAGCGCCGCCACGATCAGCGTCCGGCAAGAAACCGAGATGTCGACGGTCGGGGCGACCGACCAGCGGCTGGTTGAGCTCGACGACGCCCAGTACCAGGCGGGCGGCCCGTGCGTACAGACGCTCGACGATCTCGCCCCTGTCCTCCTGCGCGACGTCGCCGACGGCGGCGAGACGTGGCGGCACTACGCGGACACCGCGGCCCACCTGGGCGTCCAGAGCTCGCTGTCGCTGCACATCCCGACCGACTCGCCCGAGGTCGCGGCCAGCCTGAATCTCTACTCGCGAGAGGTCCTCGACCTCGAGGAGCGACAGCTCCGCTCGGCGGAGACCTACGCCGCCCAGCTCGCAGCGACGCTCCAGAGCGTCGACGCCTACCGCGCGACCGCGAACCTGGCGCGCAACATGGCCGAGGCGATGCGCACCCGGGCCGTGATCGAGCAGGCCAAGGGGATCCTGATGGCCGACGAGCGGATCAGCGACGAGGAGGCCTTCAACCGGCTGGTGACGCTGTCCCAGCACGCGAACGTCAAGGTCCGCGAGGTGGCCCGGCGGCTCGTCGACGAGCGCAGCCGGCCGGAGTAGCCCACCGGCTCGGGAGCGGCGTTTGCGGGCACCCGGCGCCGGGAACCGGGTGACGGTGCTGTCAGGCGCTGGCTCGGCGTGGGGCATACTGCGCGCACGGTCATCCACGCGAGGGAGGAGATCGAATGAGGATTGCGCGAGTGTTTGGAGTGGTGCTGTGCCTCGCGGTGGTGGGCACGGTCTCGAGCGGGTCGGCCGGTGCCGCCGTCGCGCGCCACCACGGCAACGTCACCTGCCGGGGCGGCACGATCCACGCCGGGACATACGGGTCGCTTCGGATCACGGCGCTCTGCACGCTTCCCGCGACGGGCAAGGTGACCGTCCGCCGAAACGTCGTCGTGACGCGCACGGGCGCGTTCAACGCTGCGACGCCCGCCGTGCTCGAGGTGTGGGGCGACGTCACCGTTCAGCATCGCGGGATCGCCGCGATCGGCTGCTCGCCGGACGTCGGCTGTGCCGACCTCGGCGCCGACGTCGTGCATGGGAGCATCCACGCCTTCCGGGCGTGGGCCGTGATCATCCACGCGACGACGATCGGCGGAAGCGCCACGATCACACGGTGGCGGGCGCACGCTGGACTGCACGAAGGTCGCGCCGTACGGCGGGCCGTTCTACAGCGTCGTGGAGGACAGCACGGTGCACGGCGACGTCGTGATCCGAGGCCTCCACAGCTGCTGGCTCGGCGTCATTCGCAATCAGGTCGGCGGCTCGGTGCAGCTGATCGGGAACCGCTTCGGCGACCCCGACGCGATGGAGATCGTGACGAACACCATCGCCGGCAACCTCGCGTGCTTCAACAACAACCCGCACGCTCAGGTCGGCGACTCGATGGGCGAGCCCAACGTCGTCGGCGGCCAGAAGCGCGGCGAGTGCGCGATCGCCGAGTAGGGCGGTAGATACCGGAGCGGGGCGGCGGGCTGCACTCGAGCGGCCCGCCGCCCGGCCGATCAGATCGCAGGCTCGAGGATCTCGGCGTGCTCCGACTCCGGCGGCGTGCCGTAGGCGTAGAGGACGAGATCCTCGTCCCCGTGGTTCACGGTCTGAAGAGGCGTGCCCGGCTGGATGTGGATCAGTCCCCCGACCGGGACGTCGTGGCGCTCGGGCGGATCGCCGACGTACATCGAGAGCGTCCCGGCGAGCACCACGAACGTCTCCTCCTGGAACGGATGCCGGTGGCGCCGTCCCTTCGCGCCGGGCTCGTAGCGCCAGACGTTCGCGCGTGTGTGGGCGAACCCGGCCGTCTCGCTGAGCTCGGCCACGTGGCGGGCCGGCTCTCCCGGCTCGTGGGGGCGGGTCAGCCACTCGAAGTCGGCGGGTTTGATCACGCGAGCGCCCATTCGCTATCCGAGGTGGAAGGTCTCGGTGTGGCCGTCGACCGCGATCGCCTGGCCGCTCACCATCCGGGCGGCGTCCGACGCGAGGAAGAGGCACATGTCGGCGATCTCGCCGGCCTGCACGAAGCGCGCGATCGACTGGCCTTCGACGTACTCGCGCTCGACGTCCTCGGATGACGATCCGCGCGCGGCCGCCTCCCGCCGGATGACGCCGCGCATGCGGTCGCCGTCGACCGAGCCGGGGCAGATGGCGTTGGCGCGCACGCCGTAGGGGCCGAGCTCGATGGCGAGCGACTTCGTCAGGCCGATGACCGCCCACTTGGCGGCGGCGTAGGGCGAGCGCATGCCCATGCCGTACTGCCCGGCGGTCGAGGAGATGTTGATGATCGACCCCTCGCCGGCGGCCTTCATCGCCGGGATCACGCGCGCGCACGTCCGGTAGTGGCTCGTGAGGCCAACGGCGATGCAGCGCTCCCACTCCTCGGCGCCGACGTCCTCGACGAGCGCGGTCGGCCCCGCGATGCCGGCGTTGTTCACGAGCACGTCGAGGCCGCCCAGGCTCCCGAGCGCCCCGTCGATCCACCGGTCGAGCGCGGCGATGTCCGCGACGTCGACCTCGGCGGCGACGAGCCCCTCGGCGCCGGCGGCCCGCACGGCCGCCGGGTCGACGTCGCACACATGCACCTGGGCGCCCCCCGCCGCGAACGCCCGCGCGATCGCGAGGCCGATCCCGCTCGCCGCTGCCGTTATCGCCACCCGCGCCGCCATCACGGGAGTATCTCCGGAACGGCTACCCGTGCGGGGCGTTGTACTGCTCGTCGGTCACGTGCTCGCCCCAGTCCGCGATGTTCCCGGACTCGTCGACCTCGAGCATGGCGAGGTGCGTCATGAAGCGCGTCGGCGACGCACCGTGCCAGTGCTCCTCGCCGGGCTCGAAGAACACGCGGTCGCCCGGGCGGATCACCTCGATCGGCCCGCCCCGCCGTTGCGCGAGGCCGACGCCCTCGAGCACCCAGATCGTCTGGCCGTTCGGGTGCGTGTGCCACGCGGTCCGCGCGCCCGGGGTGAAGTGGACGCTGCTGGCATGGAGCCGCGAGCCGTTTTCAGGCGCGGCGACCGTGTCGATGTAGACGGCTCCGGTGAACCAGTCGGCCGGCCCGGGCGCGGTGTCGATCGAGCTCTTCGTGAGGCGCATGTCGCTCCCTAACCCCGGTTGGAGGCCGTCAGCATGAACTGATGCGAGTCGCTCAAGACGAGCGCCAGCGCGCCCAGCACCTCGGCGCGCTCTCCCAGCTGCGCGGGCACGAGGTCGACCGCGTCGGTCGCGGCCTGGATTGCCGAGCGCCGGACAGCGCTTCGCAGCGGGTCGAACAGGAGGTGCTCGGCCTGGGTGAGCTCCCCGCCGATCACGATCCGGGACGGGTTCAGGATGTTGCACAGGTTCGCGAGCGCGACGCCGATCGCCGCGGCGGCGTCCTCCACGATGCGACGCGCCCCGCGGTCGCCGTTCATCGCCATCTCGATGGCCTGCGGCAGACCGACCTCCGGCTGGCCGTGCCCGCGGAGCAGCCCGGTGATCGCCTCCGCCGAGGCGACCGTCTCCAGGCAGCCGCGGTTGCCGCACTTGCACAGCCGGCCGTGCTCGACCACGGTGGTGTGGCCGATCTCGCCGGCGGTCCCGCAGGCGCCGCGGTGAAGCCGCCCGGCGATCATCAGCCCGCAGCCGATGCCGGCCCCGGCCTTGACGTAGACCAGGTCGTCGCACCCGCGTCCGGCGCCCCAGAACGACTCGGCCAGCGTGCACATGTTGGCGTCGTTGTCGACCCGCACGGGCAGCCCCAGCCGCCGGCTGATCTCCGATCCAACCTGGACATCGGCCCAGCCGGGCATCAGGTACGGGGCGCCGATGGTGCCGGTGTCGGCGTCGATCGGCGCAGGCAGCGACATGGCGACGCCGACCACGCGATCGTCGGGCACGTTCGCCTCGTCCAGGCAGCTCCGTGCGAGGCGCACCGCGAACTCCAGGGTGTCCTCCGGCCCGAGGCCCGAGAGCGGCTCCGCCCGCTCCGCGAGGATCGTATGGCCGAGATCACAGACCGCCACGCGCAGCATCCGGTGGCCGACGTCGATTCCGAGGGCGAATCCCGCCCGCTCGCTGAGCGCGACCGGGACGCCCGGACGGCCGCCGCGCGCCTTGCCGTTGGTGCGGTCGGCGGTCCCGACCTCGACCACGATGCTGGTCGCCGCCAGGTCGCGAACCACGCTCGAG
Organism: uncultured Actinomycetes bacterium; assembly: GCA_963821535.1. Classification (GTDB taxonomy): domain Bacteria; phylum Actinomycetota; class Thermoleophilia; order Gaiellales; family JAICJC01; genus JAICJC01. The sequence continues at coordinate 40,522 of CAWGEC010000006.1, forward strand.
ACAGTCGAGCGGGAGAGGTGGGTCTTCCGCGAGATCTCGGCTCGGCTGATGGCCCCGTGCTCGCGCAGGGCGTTGATGACGCGCGATCTGTTCGACTCCCGCAGCGACTCCAGCGTGCCGCGGCCGGACTCCGTCGGCGTGCTGGCGGGCGTGTGATGGGAGCGCAAGGGAGGCCATTTTACCCGATCGGCGCCCGATCGAACTCATCTCGGACAAACACGCAGCGTATGACCCGCGTGTTTGTGCAAGCTCTTGACAAACCTCCCGGGCGTCGATATCGTCCGCGGCGCCGTTATCCGAGCGGTCACATGCCCATCGCGCGACCCGCGCGCGGCTGACCATCAGGGAGGACCAATCATGAGGTCTCTGTCCAGGCGTCTTGTCATCCCAGGCCTCGCGATCGTCGCCCTTACAGCGGCGGCGGGGTGTGGTTCGTCGGGGTCGTCGAGTGGGGGGTCGGGTGGGGGTTCGTCGGCGGTGTCGGTGCCGGCGCCTGATGCGGCGGCGTTTACTGCGGATTTTTCGTTGATGAAGACGTTGGCGCCGTTGGCGGCGGAGGGTAAGGGTTTGGTGGGGGTGTTGTTGCCGGATACGACGACGTCTGCGCGGTATGTGGAGTTTGATGCGCCGTATTTGAAGCAGGCGTTTGAGGCGGCGGGGTTGAAGTCTGATCAGTACAAGATCGATAATGCTCAGGGCAGTGCCTCGACGATGCAGCAGCAGGCGGAGGCTGACATTACGGCTGGTGCGACGGTGTTGTTGGTGGATCCGTTGGATCCGGGTTCGGGTGCTGCGATCGAGTCGAATGCCGAGTCGAAGGGCGTGAAGGTGATCGACTATGACCGGCTGGTGACTGGTGGTCCGGCGGATCGGTATTACGTCAGCTTCAACAACGTCACGGTCGGCCAGTTGATCGGCAAGGGCGAGGAGAGCTGCATCGCGGCGTGGAACGTGGCCAAGCCGAACATCCTGGTGATGGACGGCGATCCGACCGACAACAACGCCAAGCTGTTTGCGCAGGGCTATAACGGCATCCTGGCGCCGCACTTCTCCGACAAGTCCTACGTCAAGGTGGGAGAGCCGGCCGGTACGTGGGATCCACCCACGGCGCAGACCACGTTTGAGCAGCAGTTCACCGCTCATCCCAACATCAACGCGGTGATCACGCCCAACGACGACAACGCCAACGCCGTCATCTCGGTGCTGCAGAAGAACAAGGTGCCGCCCAAGACGTTCCCGACCACCGGCCAGGACGCGTCCCCGTCGGGGTTGCAGAACATCCTCAAGGGCTACCAGTGCGGAACCGTGTACAAGCCCATCTACCTGGAGGCGCAGGCCGCCGCCGCGCTGGCGCTGTACCTGCGCGCCGGCCAGACACCACCCCCAAGCCTGGTCAACGCCACCACCAAGGACACCACCCTCGGCCAAGACATCCAGAGCGTCTACACCACCCCAATCTGGGTCACCACCGACAACATGGCCGACACCGTCGTCAAAGACGGCGCAGTCAAAGTCTCCGACCTCTGCACCGGAGCAGTCCAAAGCGCATGCACAGCAGCAGGAATCAGCTAGCCAGCCGCCCCACGCAGCCGCGCGGCTCACACACGCTCCCGTGTGAGCCGCCCGGCTGACGGGCGTCACACCCCGAGCTCGGCGAGCTGGCTCTCGATGACCTCGCGGTCGTCGGGGTCGGCCGTCGTCTCGAGCTCCTGACGCGCGAGCTCGGCGTACCGCGCGGCTTCGGACGGGTTCCTCGCGACGAGGTTGGCGCGGGCAGCCATCTCGAGCGCCGACGCGAGGTCCCAGTCCTCGAAGCCCTCGCCGCCGGCCCGGACGAGGTCGAGGCAGCGGTTCGCGTGATGAAGGGCGGGCTCAGCCCTGCCGAGCGCCGCATACACGCGGGCGCATTGATTCTCGCCGCGGGCGACCTGTGCCGCCGTCCCCACCTCCCCCCAGTGGTGGCGCGAGGCGTGGACGCAATGGATCAGCTCGTCATCCTGCTCGGGCGTGCGCTGCTCCAGCTCGAGCAGCCGCCAGCTGCGGTTGAACAGCTCGACGGCCAGCCGGCGGTGGGTCGCGGCGTCCACCGTGTCGACGTCTCCGTCCTTCATCAGGCTCTCCTTTCCTTCGATCAATCGCTGGAGTCGCGAAAGCGCGTACTCGACCTGGGTCGCTCGGAGCGCGAGCCGGCGCTGGTGGGCGATCAGCCCCTCGCGGAGCGCGGCTGGGTCCGCCTCCACCAGCCGCCCGATCTCGCGCAGCGGCACCTCGAGCTCGCGCAGACGGCGGATGGCGAGCCCCCGAGCGATCTGCTCGCGCGCGTACAGCCGATAGCGGGTATCGGGATCGACACGCGCGGGGGACAGGAGCCCCAGCCGGTCGTAGCTTCGAAGCGCCTTCACCGAGAGCCCGGTCGCCCTCGAGAACGCTCCGATCGTCAGGGGTGTGTCAGCCACATGACCACGATACGGCCTCCCCTCGGGGGAGGGTCAAGAGATCGGCCGTGCTACCTCCTTCGGTGCGTGGGTCAATCCCTGCCCCGCCTCGCCTGACCCTAACAGCTCGGTCATCCTGTTTTGTGTCGTGGCTTGGAGGCCGGCAATGCTTACAGTCATCGCGATCGTGGCCATCATCATCGTTGCGCTATCCGTCATGCGCGACCGACTGCCGCAGCTTCGGCGGTGAACTGCACCGCGCACCGGCTCCTTGTGGGCGCGACGGTGTTCGCTGTCCTTGCGCTGCTTGGCTCGGGCTCAGGATCCGCACTCGCGGCGAGCACGAGCCCTGCGTCCGATCAGTACGGAGGCGGCGTAGACGTTCTCGGTGAAACCGCCGGCGGTTCGCTGCCGTTCACCGGCATCAACCTGCTCGTTCTTGTTGGTCTCGGCCTCTGCATGGTCGCGGTCGGTTTCGCCGTGTGCCGCAGCGTCGGAGACCACGGGAAGTAACGCGGGCGATTCGTGGGGGCGGCCGTGTGGTACGGCCGCCCTCCACGTGGACCTACCTAGTGAGAGACCAGCTCTCCGGCCGTCTCATGCGGCTTGGTCATGAACGGAAGGTTCTCGCGAACCCACTTCTGCGCCATCTCGTTCGACGCCTGCGCCTCGGTACGGCTGTCGAAGACGCTGATCGACGCAACCTTGCCGTCGGTGCCCTCGTGCTTCAGCAACTCGTAGGAGACAAACCCAGGCGACTCCTGCAAGATGGTGCGGAGGCCCGCGTTGGCCTTGCGTGTTGCCTCATCGCGATTCTCAACGCTGAGGCCTTCATACGTGCGGATCAGGGCAAACATATCCTGCTCCCTTCCTCGTGTAACAGGGCGTTTGGCCACGTCATAGCTCTCCTCAGAGGCTTACCCTGTACGCCTCGAGGAATATGTGGCCTTGAATGCTTCAAGCTCCGCCAACATGGAACCGTCGGCTGAACCGCTTGACGCTGCCCTTAGAGCTGAACCAGCGGCCGTACTCCTACTTACACGTACAGGCCTGCCACAGGAAGGGCACTGGGACTACTCTATCACGTTCGGTCGCGATCCCCGCCAGGCGAGATTCTGGAACTCGGCAAAGCGGCGTAACACAATTGCGAGCGAATCCTGCAACTGATCCGCCTCGGCACTCGTGATATACGCGAAGACCGCGCGTTTGGCCGCCTCTGTGACAAACTCGTGATCGTCCGTCTCAAGGAGCGCGATCACCGGGCAGGCCGCCTGGCGGACGATCTCGCCGATCAGCTCGAGCGCGTGATCCAGCTGTCCCCGAGGCCGACCAGCGCGACATCCGGCCGTTCCCTTGACGTGAATCGAGGCGCGCCGGGCGCTGATGGGCGACCAGGACGCGAAGATGCTCGGGCTCGGGGGCGGCGCTCACGGGGTCGACCAGCTCGTTCGGGACTCAGTGTACGTCGTAGGGCTACGGCAAGCCGGCGCCGAGAGGCGAGCCACCCTCGTCCTCCCACCGCTCGAGGTCGGCGGCCGGCTGGTCGGTAGGCGCCGGCGCAGACGATTCGATCACGTCTTCGCGCCGGCCGCACTCGGAGCACGTCCATTCCCCGACGCCGCCGCTCGGGCGCATGTCATGCGCCTCGACCATCGCCTCGATCGTCGTCCGCAGCCCCCAGTGGACCGCCGTGTGCCCGCAGGTCGGGCAGTAGCGGGCTTGGCGCGGTGCATCGTCGGGAATCGTTTGCGTTCCCATATCCAGCTCCTTCACGCGAGCCTCGATCATCCGGTGGTTCAACGAGAGAGAACCCCCGCCGGACGTCCGCCGAGGGTTCTCAAGGCTCCATGACGGACGTGTCGCGCTCCGTCAGGGGGTCTTCCAAAAGCCGTAGCAGGCGGGGCGAGCGGCCCCGTCGGGGGCGACTTCTTCGCTGGCGGGTATTGTATCACTCCTCACGAGCGCCGGGGGCCCCGCGGCCGCGGCCCTCGCGGCTCACCAGGTGACGAGTCGCCGTCCAGCCGATGGTCGACCAGAGCAGCACGAAGCCCAGCACCACGTCCCACGCAGTCAGGATCAGCTGCTGGCCGAGGGAGTACGCCGTGACGATGTGCGCGGGGGCGTAATTCCGCAGCGCGACGGACGCCAGCGCTTGCTGGGTGCCGACGCCCCCGGGGGTTGCGGCGAACGTCGTCGAGATGGAGTTGACGGCCGTGATGAGGAGGACGGCGCGGGCCGACACGGGCACGTCGTAGGCGTACATGAACGTGGTCGTCACGGCCATCCGCACCAGGTAGGAGGCGACCTCCACGGCGAGCACCTGACTCACATACCGACGCGGAGTGCCGAGGATCGCGGCGCCTTCCTGGGCGGCGGCCAGCCCGTCGCGGAACCGGCGACCGAGCACCCAGGCGACGATCGCGACCACCACCAGGGCGCCGAGGCCAAGCAGGAGATGGTTGGTGAGCCAGGCGGCCTTGAGGTCGAACGCCGCCGGCCGGCTGACCACGAGGACGACGCAGACGAGGGCGCCCACGAGCAGGTAGAAGGCGTTCTGCACGACCCCGGCACCGAGCACGCCGAGCACTGTGGAGCCGTGGATCTCCGCCCGCAGCAGGCCGAGCATCGCCACGGTGCCCGCCTGCGCGGGCAAGATGGCGTTCAACGCGATGCCACCCCCGTACGCGCCGAGGATCGGCCTGAATCCCGCACCGCCGCGCGGATACGCCGCCGACGAGGATGTTCCGCCAGGCGAGCGCGTTCAGGAGCGTCTCGCAGGTGTGCAGGCCGAGCGCGAGGAGCAGCAGCGGGAGCGAGATCGACCTGATCTGATCGAAGACATCCCGGCCCCAGCCGGCAATGCTTCCGGCGATATCCACCAGCTACTCGCCTCCGCGAACTTCGCGCACTGGATCATCCTGACGAAACGGCCGCACCCGCGCCCGTGATCCCGAGGCCCGCGAGCCGCCTAGAGCTGTCGCGACGACCAGAGCAGAGCGGCAAGGATGACCGACGACAACCCGACGGCGAGCCCGACGATCCACCCGGCAACATCCTGGCTCACGAGGACGGCGCCCAGCAGGGTCGCGATCCCGATGATTCCACCGGTGGCGATGATGCGCACGAAGCCGCGCTCGATCACGCTGCGGCGTCGCTCACGGCCCGGCAACATGCCCTGCGGGCGCTCGTGCCGGCCCGGCTCGGGCGGAGCTTCGACGGGCGGATCATCGTGCGCAGCTGGCGCAGGCAGCTCGTCGGGCGTGGCGTCTTCGTCCGAGGGGTCTGACATGGGTGGACGATACCCAGTCGATGCGCCGTGCCGAACACGTTGGCGTCGAACCGGTGGAACAAGCAGGCACGACGCAACTTCGGACCGGCAGCCCCTGGGACGCCGACCGCAGCCCGCCGCGTAGCCTCTCCGTGGGACGAGCTCTGAGCCTCGTGGCCATCGCAGCCGCGCTCGCCGGTGCAGCCTGGGTCGCGACCCGCTCCGGGACGACTCCGGCGGCGCCCGCACCCCGGTCGGCCCCGAGGACGGTGGTGGTTGGGAGCGGCCGGCATCGCGCACGACGGCCGTCCCATTCGGCGGGCCGGCTCGCCGCCCGCCGGCGGCTGGAGGCGAGCATCGTCTGGCACCGGTCGCGCGCGATCGGGCTGCCGTACGCCGGGAGCCTCGTCGGAGGCGTGCGGCTGCCGCGGGAGGGAGTCCACTTCTTCACGTGGGATCCTGTGCTCCGGCGCTCCCCAGACCGGCCGTGGCGGCGGTACGGCACCGTCCGGCTCGTCCGCACGCTCCTCGCCGTGATCGACGCGTACGCCGCCGCCCACCCGCACGCCCCGCGGGTCGGGATCGGCGACCTGTCACGCCCGCACGGCGGCGACTTCGGGCCCCGGTTCGGCGGGATCGGCCACGCCTCGCACCAGAACGGGCTCGACGCCGATGTCTACTACCCGCGCCTCGACAGGCGCGAGCGAGCGCCGCGGTCGGTCGGGCAGATCGACCACCGGCTCGCCCAGGACCTCGTCGACCGGTTCGCGCGGGCGGGCGCGCAGGTCGTCTTCGTCGGGCCCAACACCCACCTTCATGGTCTCGCCGGCATCGTCCAGGTGCTCGTCCATCACGACGACCACCTGCACGTGCGCCTTCCAGCGATGTAGCGACTAGGCTGGCCGACATGGCGCGTCTCTACGCCGCCACCGGCGACGGCATCGCGACCCTCACCGAGCGGGGTGGCGAGTGGGCGGTCGAGTGGGCGCTGCGTGAGCCCGGGGTCGGGTGTCTGGCAGTCGACCCGGCCGACCCGGACACCGTGTATGCCGGGTTGCGGGAGGGCGGCGTGCGCCGGTCGACCGACGCCGGCCGAAGCTGGGTCGACTGCAACCTCCCCGAGGCGGGCGTCTACTCCCTTGCGGTCAGCCCGGCCGACGGCGCCGTCTACGCCGGCACCGAGCCGAGCCGGCTCTATCGAAGCGACGACAGAGGTGAGCGCTGGCGCGCACTCGACGGTTTGCTCGAGCTCCCGTCACGGCCCACCTGGAGCTTCCCGCCGAGGCCGTGGACGTCGCACGTGCGCTGGATCGCTCCGAACCCGCACGACGCCGGCCTGGTCCTCGTCGGGATCGAGCTCGGCGGGTTGATGCGCTCCACCGACGGCGGCGAGACCTGGGACGACCACCGCCCCGGCGCGCAGCGCGACGTGCATTGCATTGCCTGGCATCCGCGGGCCGAAGGCCGGGCCTACGAGGCAGGTGGCGGCGGCGCGGCGTGGAGCGAGGATGGAGGCGCGACCTGGCACCCGGCCGACGACGGCCGCGACCGTCACTACACGTGGGCCGTCGCCGCTGACCCCGACGACCCGGACCGCTGGTACGTGTCCGCGAGCACCGGCCCCTTCAAGGCCCACGGAGAGGGCGATCCGCAGGCGCAGATCTATCGCCGGCGGGCGGGCGAGGCCTGGCAGCCGGTCATGGGCGGATTGCCCGATCCGCTTCCGGCGATGCCCTACTCGCTGGTCGCCGTCGACGGGCGCCTGGTCGCCGGGCTTCGCAACGGGGACGTCTGGCAGAGCGCCGATCGGGGCGAAAGTTGGCAGGCGTGCGCGCTCGTGGGAGAGCCGCCGGCGCACGTGCTGGCTCTGGCGGCCGCAGGTGAGTGAGCGGATCGAACCGCTGACTGACTCCTGCGCGCCCATGGCCGTCGGCTGTCGGCGGAGGTAGGCTTGCGGTGTCCGCCTGCGCGCAAGCCGGGAGGCGCCGGGCGGCGGAGCCGCATCCGAAGGGGGACGCTGATGCACGGACGACGCCGATCGGGGCTTGCGCGGGAGCTCCGCGAGGAGGCAATCGCTTCGCAGCGCTCGGCAGCTGCCGCGGCCAGCGTGGGCGCGGACGCGCGGCTCGAGGACACACTGCCCGACGGCGTCACCCGCCGCCGGCTGCTGGTTGCCGGCGGCGCGCTGGCGGGGACGCTGTGGCTCGGCGAGGCGGCAGTCTCGCGCGCCGCCCAGCGTGGCAACGCACCCGACGCCCGCGTTGCCGTGATCGGCGCCGGCCTGGCCGGTGCGGCCGCCGCCTACCAGCTGCACCGGGTCGGCATCCACGTCGAGGTGTACGAGGCACGCGAGCGCCTGGGTGGCCGCTGCTGGAGCGCCCGTGGGTTCGCCGACGGCCAGATCGCCGAGCACGGCGGCGAGTTCATCGACACTCGCCACGTCCACATCCGCCAGCTCGCGCGCCGGCTGGGGCTGCACCTGGACGACCTGTATGCGGCCAAATATGGCGACTTCTCCCCCAACCTGGTTGGCGACCGGCTGCTGCCCGAGACGCAGATCCGGCCGCAGATGAACCGCATCGCCAGCGCGGCCAACGCGGAGGCGCGGCGGCTGGGCGTGCTGCACCCGAACGGCTCAGTCACGCAGGACCCGATCTCCTACCCGACTGCCACCGAACACGCGCGCCAGGTCGATCAGCTTTCGATGACCGAGTGGCTCGACCGGCACGTCCCCGGCGTGGTCGGCACCCGCGTCGCCGAGTGGCTCGACCAGACCATGTGCGGCTGGTACGGCCTCAACCTCAACCAGCTATCCGCGCTCAACTGGATCGACTTCTTCGTGATCCCGTATCCGGGCGGTGACGAGCGCTGGCACGTCCGCGGCGGCAACGACCAGATCGTGCACCGCGCCGTCGCCGCGCTCCCGGTATCCGCCGTGCACGTTCAGACGCCGCTCCGCGGCTTGCGCCGCAAGCGACACGGCTACGAGCTGCACTTCGACGGCCACCGCCGCGTGCACTGCGACCTGGTGATCCTGACGCTGCCATTCACGACGCTGCGCGAGGTCGACCTGTCCGGCGCCGGCCTCAGCCGCCATAAGCTCGCGGCGATCCACCAGCTGGCGATGGGCTTCGACTCCAAGGTGCTGGTGCAGTACGATCGCCGGCCTTGGCGCATGCACGACTGGAGCTCGTTCATGACCTCGACCGATCCCGACTTCGACACCTGGGAGAGCTCGGCCATGGAGCCGGGCCGCTCGGGCCTGATCACCGTCTACGCGGGTGGCCGCACCGGCCGCGGGTGGACGGCGCCGACGCCGCACGGCCCGGCACCGGCGGCGCTGCGCGATGCTGTGCTGGGGCGGATCGACCAGGCGCTGCCGGGATCGGCGATGCACTTCAACGGCCATGCCTGGGCCGACCTGTGGCCGCACGATCCGTGGACGCGCGGCTCCTATGCAGCCTTCGGCCCGGGCCAGTACACCCGCTTCTGGCGTGGCACAGCGCAGGCCGACGGCGGTGTCCACTTCGCCGGTGAGGCCACCTCCACCTACAGCCAGGGGTTCCTCAACGGCGGGGTCGAGAGCGGCTACCGGGCCGCGATCGAGGTGATGCGGAGGCTGGGCGTGCGCGTGCCACGCGACATCGCCGAGCTGCCGTACTCGCCGGCCTAGATGGCGCTGGAGCCGCCGAGGTCCTCCACTGGCCGACGGCGTCGTCACGCGGCGGCCGATGCAGGCCGACAACCAGGGCCGTCGAGCTGGCCACGGTCGATCCCACAGCGTGCGCTGGTTCGGAGTCTGGGAGCAGACGCCGGGACTCCTTCCCGCCATCCCCGCCGCCCGCCTCTCCCCCACCCAAGCCCTCTGGAGCATGTGACCGTTGCGCCTCGTTCGTCCGCGCTGGACCTGCACGGATCCCCGCGGCGGCCCTTGGCGACAGCGCCACCACTCCGCGTCGCGAATCCCGCTTCGGGGGCGCTCCGGAGGGCGCAGGCCCCATCCAAACGGCTTCGTTGAGCCAAACTCGCCTGATCTTCAAAACCGGCAGGCCGTGGTAACCCCACGGTTGGTAGGTTCGACTCCTGCGCCGCTCTGCTCGCGAAGCCCCTGCAAGGAGCAGGTTTTGTCGCGTTCGGCTGACTCGCTCGGGGCCCTTCACCCTGCCGGTCTGGAAAACCCGAAGGGACGTGCGCCTCGACAGTCAGCGTCGGCTGCCCGCGCTGGTCGGTGGAGGTGGATCGGCGCATGGTTGAGCCAGTCTTGGGCCCTGTGGCGCGGTGGAGAGGCGCCCCACGGACATCAGCAGCAACGCGAGAGGCCAGCCCGACGCCGGGCCGGCTCGGAGCGGCAACCGTCGTGTCGCCTCTGCGGGGTCAGGAGTAGGCCGACCCCGCAGAGGTAGCCGCTCAGGCCGTCATCCGGATCGCAACGTCGTACTTCGTGACCGACGTCCGGCTCCCCGGAGTGTCGTCGGCGGGCATCGCATCGAGCGCTGCGTCGCCCTTCCGATAGTCCTCTTCGTTCTCGAAGAACAGAATCGCTAGCGACTTCTCGCCCTCCGGGTCATGGAGGATCATGATTTCGGTTGCGGGGATCTCATCGGGGCGCCCCTGTTCGCCGATTTCCCGCCGCAGTTCCTCGATTCGCTCCTTGGTTACGCCGGCAAATGAAACGACTCTTGCGAATGCCATGCTGGTCTCCTCGGTCGACTGTGGCAACCGTACACCGTCCCCGCCGTCCTCGTCGCCCGGACGGCCTCGAGGCAGGGACTCCTCTAGGCGGACGTCGATCTGATCGGTAACCCGCTCGCCCTCGGACTCACGTTGCGCTGCTTGGAAGCGCCCGCCGGAGCGACTCTAGGGTCGGTTCGATCGGGACGAGCGGGGAGTCGTTCGCAGATACGGGCTCGTCCTTGAGCCCAGTCGACGTTGCGACTAGGACGACGCGTTCGCCTGCAGAGATCACCCCGGCTCGGCGAGCGGAGATGATAGCTGCAAGTCCCGCGGCGGAGGACAGCTCGTGGAACGCACCCGCATGTTTGGAGAGGAGCTCGCGGGCGGCGATGACCTCGTGTTTATCCACGGTCTGGGCCCACCCATTAGAACGGCGAACGCCGGCCAGCGCCTGGTGGGTGCTGGTAGTGACCCCAATGGACAGTGCTTCGGGGGCCAGATTGCGCGCGGGGGATGGTTGATCCGCCGCTGCTTTCACGGCGTCTGCCAGAGAGCTGCTGGTACATGCTGCGAGCATGCGGGGCACCCGAACCGTGGGCTCCGTTGCGTGGATTTCGCAGAAGCCCTTGAAGACCCCGAACAACAGGTCGCCATAGCCGGTGGGGCACACCACCCAATCGGGCAACGCACCCAACTGCTCGACGATCTCCCACGCGATGGGCTTGTACCCATCAACCGCGTATGGATTGCTCCCGATTGGTGGGTCGTAAAAGTTGCTCGCCGGGTACCACCCGAGGTCAGCTACCGCCTGAGTCATCAAGGTCCAGCGAAGTTCTGGTCGCGGCAGTGCGACGAGGAGCCCGCCCACACCTTCGATCAGCGCACGAAGCGGGGCAGCGATTTCGGGCACCGTCAGGCATACCGAGGTGATACCGAGACGAGTGCACGCCGACGCGATCGCCGCACCATGGTTACCCGACGACGATACGACTACCACCTCGGCCCCAGTCTGCCGAGCGTGAGCCGCGGCTACCCGCGCCAGCCGATCCTTGTGGGAGAAGGTCTCCCCATGGGACTCGTCCTTCATCCACAGGTCGACGTCGAGATCCGAGCCGATTCGGACGATGTTTTCTAGGGGGGTATGGGCCGTAGGCGCGACGGCGATCGGCAGGAGCGGCCCGACGGCGGGCGTCGTTGAATCGGTCGGGTAAACGGTCGTGCCGTTTGCGGACACGCCACCAGCCAGACAGTCGGGACATGGCCCGAACGGTGCCGACAAGCGCTGCGCACACCGTATGCAGGTGATTTCGGGTGTTGGTATCACATCCCCCTGATCGAAGATCAACGCCGCCATCGTACGCGTACGGCCGCAAGTTCCGGCCCCTCCATTACCCTCGTGCTGGGGGCCCCCGGAAGGATGCCACGCCAATTCCGAAACCCCTCCCCATGAGTCTCACGGCGTAGCGCAGGTGAATTAGCTCAGCTGCGCCGTCTTAGGCAAAGCCTCGGCGCCTTCGGCGAGGGAGCGCACGAGGTGTGACGCCGGCAGAACGGTGTTGACGAGGGCGACGGATTCGCCTGCATACATACACATCGCCTCGATGTGCCCGCTCATCCCTCGGGTCGGCGGTATCCAGGAGCGGCGCGGCACGGGCATCTCCCCGTCGGCGCTCGGCATCGTGCCGACGACTTCGACGCCGATTGCCTCGACAGCGTCGATTGCCGAGATGAGCACGCGGGCGCGCGGCGAGGACGCGCACAGCGGACAGTTATTGAACGCGTCGGTGATGCGCGTGCTGTTCGCGCCTGCCGCGAGGATCGCGGCGACGTAGTCGGGATGCGCTGCCGATTCCTCTGTGGCGATAAATCGCGTCCCCATCCGCACGCCTGAGGCTCCCGCAGCGAGAGCGGCGGCGACGCCGCGGGCGTCGGCGATGCCTCCGGCGGCGAGGACGGGCACGTCGATGGCGTCGAGCACCTCGCACAGCAGCGGCAACAGGGAGGTGTCGCCCCGGCAGTGACCGCCGGCCTCGACACCCTGGGCGCTGACCATGTCGGCGCCAGCCCGAACGGCCGCTCGTGCCTCCGCCGCCGACCCGACCTGCCAGTTGACCAGCGCTCCACCCTTGTGGGCAAGGTTGACGAGGTCCGGCCGGGGATCACACCAGAAGAAGTCAACGATGCGTACACGCGATGCAGCATCCGCGACGGCTTTGGTGTCGATGTCGGTGGTCAGGAAGCTCACCGCGAGCACGCCGTCGGTCTGCTCGAGCATCTCGTCGAGGCGCTGCCTGAGGGTTTCGGGCGAAACGCCGAGGGTATTGATGGAGCCGATGCCTCCAGCCTCGGCAACGGCGACCGCGAGGCGCGGCGAGGAGACCGTGCCCATCGGAGCCTGCTGGATGGGCGCCATGCATCCTACGAGGTCGGTGAGTCGCGTCCGAATCATGCTGCCCGTGCCTCCCAGCCGGCAATTCTCTAGTCGACGGGATCTGGTATCGCCGAGTCCCATCGTATCGCGACGCCAACCGACGCGTACCGGACTACCTCGATCTTGCGGAGCAGGGACAGGCTCGAGTCGTCGTAGTCAGTCCAGCCGTGCGGACCTCGACCTTGCCGATCTCGCCGAGGCGCTGCAGATCGTCGCCGAGCGCCGGGCTGAACGTAGAGAATCGGATGCAAAATGATGGCGATCGATTTCGGCCCGCAAACCCCCACGGTTGAGCCGAATAATGGAGCTAAGCGGATTCGAACCGCTGACCTCCTGGACTCAGCCGTCAAGGTCGCTCTGCTCCCTTGACCGCCTCGTGACGGGGCCTGCTAAGTAGCAGGCCCCTTGATCCAGGCGCCTATGGCCTGGATCGCACCCAGGAGGACAACGGTCGGGCCCACCTCAGAGCAATGGGGTCGGGCAGACCCATTCAGGGTCTGCCCGACCCCATGGAGCTAAGCGGATTCGAACCGCTGACCTCCTGGGTGCGATCCAGGCGCTCTCCCAACTGAGCTATAGCCCCGCGAGGGCCGCAGTATATCCGCGGCCCCGCCCCGCCCAGAGCCGTTCCGGGCTAGGTCGAGCGCAGGACGACGCGGCCGTCGTCGCCGCCGCCGACCTTCTCCAGCGTGACCCAGCAGGAGCCCCAGTGCATGTTCGAGGAGATGGCCGTGCGAACCGTCGCGCGACCGCTCGCAGCCCGTGTTGAAGGTGACCGCCGAGACCTTGTCGCCGCCCACGTTGAACCACATCTCGTAGTACGAGCCGGAGGGTGCCGGGCGCAGGTCGTGGATCTTGAGCAGCATCGGGCGCGTGCCCTGGGTGGCCGACCCGAAGTCGACGGTGGCGGCGGCGCCGGCCGGACCGGCGAGCGACAGCGTCCCCTGTGAGTCGAACGAGGGACCGCGGCCGCCCACGCCGATTATGAGGGCCGCCGCAGCTGCGGCGGCCATCACGGCGACGCCCGCCGAGAAGCGCGCGAGGCGCAGCCGGGGAACGCGCGGACGGCTGACCGCGACGACCGTGCGCCGCTCGGGGCCGCCGAGAGCGGCTTCGCGGGCGACGTCGATCAGTCCCGGCGGCACAGCGGCCGGAGCCGGCGCCGAGCGCAGGAGCTGCTCGACCCGATCCATGTCGTCGTGGGCGCTCATCGCATCACCCCCCGCTCGGACAGCACGCCCGCAAGCCGGCCGAGGGCCGTGCGGGTGCGCGTCTTCACCGTTCCGAGGGGCAGGCTCAGGCGATCGGCGATCTCCGTCTGGGAGAGACCCGAGTAGTACGCCAGCTCGATGACCTCGCGCTCGCGGTCGGGCAGCGAGTCGACGGCGACGTGCACCTCGAACGCCTCCATCTCGGCGATGGCCATCGCCTCGGGGAGCGGCCCATGGTCGGGCACATCGGGCGCTTCGCCGACGACGAGCGGGACGCGGGCGCGGGCGGCGTCGACCGCGGCATTCCGCGCGATCGCGAAGAGCCACGCCGAGGCGGTGCCGCGCTCCCGGCGATAGCCGCGCGCAGCCCGCCACACGGCGGCGAACGCCTCCTGCGACGCGTCGTCTGCCGCGGAGTGGTCGCGGAGCACCCGCTGGACGAGCGAGTAGACCGCCCGGCTGTAGCGGCGATAGAGGGTCTCGAAGGCCTCGGAGTCGCGGTTCAGGGCAACCTGTTCGAGCAGTTCCTCGTCGGACAGGCCCCCCGGATCCATGCGGCGGAGGGTACTTGATCGCGCCCGGAACGGTCCCCGGGATGGCATAGGCGGCGGTCGTCATCTCAGGGGACATACGCCGCACAGCCAGGATCGGTTTGTGACGGGGCCGACCCGAGGCAGCGCCGCCGGCGGCGGGCCTTCGCCGGTCTACCGGGGCCGCTGAACGACGCCGTCCCATAACGCCGAAGAGCAGTCGTCCGGCCCGGCGGCACCGCCTCGAATCAGCCGACACTCTCCACGCACCGCAGCGTGGTCATGCCACGCGCCGGCCGGGGAGGAGGGTCGATCTCACCATGGCCCGTCGCGGCGCCCCGCGCGTCCCCCGAAACGGTATTCGGCACGAGCGCCGGTCTAGGGGAAATCGGTGCCCACATGGGCTTCGGCGGATGCGATGCGGAGCCCTGCCGACATGAGGTCGCGGATGCTCACGATGCCCACGAGCTCGCCGCCCTCCATCACGGGGATGTGGCGGAAGCGGCGCTCGCTCATGATCTGGGCCGCCTCGCTCGGGGAGTGATGCGGAGGAAGCGTCACCGGGTCGGGGGTCATGTAGGACTGCACCTGGCCCACGTCGGGATGGCGGCTGTCGGCGATCGCGCGCAGCAGGTCGCGCTCGGTGAAGATGCCGACGACGGCGCCTCCCTCCACGACGACGGCCGCGCCGACGTCCCGCTTGCGAAGTGCTCGCGCGGCGTCGCCGAGCGTGGCGGACGGCTCGATCGTGAGCACATCGCCGCTGCTCATGAAGTCACGCAGGGTGACTGCCATTGCCCGAGATCCTACTCGCTCGGGGACGGCCGCAAGCGCATCTCGAGGAAGAGCTCGGCGTCGAGGGCGTCGGCGATCCGCATCAGCGTGTCGAGCTTGGGCGGCCGTCCGCCCCGTTCGAGCCGGGCGATCGCGGACTGGGTCGTGCCGCACAGGATCGCGAGCTCCTGCTGCGACATCCCGCGCCGGAGGCGGTTCTCGGCGACCATCCGGCCGACCTCCACGAACCGCTGCTCGTGGTCGCGGCCGAGGGCCTCCGCGCGCTTGCGCAGGCCCTCGCGCATGCGCTCCAGCGACTGGGTCGTGAGCCGCCTGCGATCGGCGTGGGGATGACTCGCCATGTGCGCATGGTATCGCGCACACGCTATCGCCGCCAGAACGCCCGGCTCCGGCCGGACGCAACCCCGCCCGGAGATGCCCCGTCAGTTGCCTCGATGCGGCGCGTGGCCATCACAGGGCTGGGGGCGGTAACCCCGGTCGGAAACGACCTGCAATCGACCTGGGACGCGCTCGTCGCCGGGCAGAGCGGCGTGGACGTGATCCGGTCGTTCGACGCCAGCGACTTCCCGGTCAACATCGCCGCAGAGGTCAAGGATTTCGACCCCGCGAACGCCATGCCGGCGAAGGAGGTGCGGCGCACGTGGAACGACGTGCACTTCGCGGTCGCCGCGGCCGTCGAGGCGGCCGCCGACGCGGAGCTTGTCGTCGATGTCCCCGCGCGCACCGGCGTCATCATCGGAAGCGTGATGGGCGGCCTGCCCTACACGCTCCAGCAGCAGCGCATCCTCGAAGAGCGCGGCTGGGACCGGGTCTCGCCCCACTGGCTCCCGAACACGCTGGTCGACACGTCGACGAGCCACGTCGCGACCCTGCTCGGCGCCCGCGGGATCAACTACTCGACCGAGTCCGCCTGCGCCACCGGCACGCACGCGGTCGGCGAGGCGGCGGCGGCGATCGCCCGCGGGCAGGCCGACGTGGTGCTGGCCGGCGCGACCGAGTCGTCGATGGTCCCGATCATCCTCGCGGGGTTCTGCGCGATGCGCGCACTCGTCGACGGCCGCGACGACCCGGCGGGCGCCTCGCGGCCCTTCGACGCGACCCGTGCGGGCTTCGTGATGGCCGAGGGCGCAGCCGTGCTCGTCCTCGAGGAGCTCGAGCGGGCCCAGGCGCGCGGGGCGCGGATCTACGCCGAGATCGTCGGCTACGGCGCCTCGAACGACGCGTACCACATCGCGACGCCGCACCCCGAGTCGATCGGGGTCATCGAGATGATGCGCGATGCGCTCGAGCGGGCCGGCATGCGTCCGGACGAGGTCGACTACATCAACGCCCACGGCACGTCGACGCCGTACAACGACGCCGCCGAGACGCAGGCGATCAAGCAGGTCTTCGGCGACCACGCCTACCAGATGGCGATCTCGTCGAACAAGTCGATGATCGGCCACCTGTTCGGCGCCGCGGGAGCGGTCGAGGCGATGGCGACGGCGCTGACCATCCACCACGGCGTCATCCCGCCGACCATCAACCTCCACCACCCCGACCCGGAGTGCGACCTCGACTACGTCCCGAACGTGGCCCGCACGGCCGACGTCCGTTGCGGCCTCTCGAACTCCATGGGCCTCGGCGGCCACAACGCGTGCCTGATCCTGCGCCGCGTGGAGTGACCGACGAGCGGATCCGGGCCGTCGAGGCGGGTTACGACGCCATGGCCGACCGGTTCCTGGAGTGGTCGCAGGCGGTGCGAGGGCGATCCGCGGCCGCGCCTCGTGGAGCGGTTCATGGAGGGCCTGCCCGACGGCGCGGCCGTCATCGACCTGGGATGCGGCGCGGGCGTGCCGACAACCGCCCGCCTGGCGGAGCGCTTCGCCGTGACGGGCGTCGACATCTCGGCCGAGCAGCTTCACCGAGCGCGGCGGCTCGTGCCGGGCGCCCGGTTCGTCCGCGCCGACATGACCGCATTCGACCTGGGCGAGGCGACCGTCGACGGCGTCACGGCCTGCTACTCGCTGACCCACCTGCCCGCCGATCATCAGCCGGCGATGCTCCGCCGCATCGCCTCGTGGCTTCGGCCGGGCGGCGCCGTCCTCGCCAGCCTGGGGACGGGGGGCGGCGACTGGAGCGGCGAGTGGCTCGGCGTCCCGATGTTCTTCTCGAGCATCGACCCGGACGCCGCGCGCGGCGCCCTCACCGCGGCCGGGCTTGCGATCGAGGTCGACGAGACGGTGACGATCCGCGAGCCGGAGAGCGACGCGACGTTCCTCTGGCTGATGGCGCGCAAGTGAAGGGTCAGGCACGCAATTGCGTGCCTGACCCCGGAATTGCGCTAGGCGGCTTCGGCCCCGACCTCGAGCGCGGCCAAGCCGAACAGGCCGGTGAGGTTGAGGAGGACGACCATGCGGTCGTCGATCTTGGCGATCGCCGTGACGGCGTCGGGATCGGCGCTCGGCGTCGCCTCGAGCTGGTCGGACGAGATCGTTCGCACCTCGTCCACGTCGTCGACGATCACGCCGACTGTCCCCGCGGGCGTCTCCGCCACAACGGTCTTCGGGTTCTCGCCCTCGTGCGCCGGGAGGCCGAGCCGGCCGGCCAGGTCGCAGACGGGGATGATCTTTCCACGCAGGTTGATGACGCCCTTGATCCACGGCGTGCTCGACGCGAGCGAGCGCGGCTCCGTGTGCCGGATGATCTCCTGCACCGTCGTGATCGGAAGGGCGTACTGCTCGCCGTGAAGCGAGAAGATGACGAGCTGTTGTGTGTCGCTCATGGTTCGAGTAATCGGCCGCCGATCGTGGCAGTACCTCGCCGGAATCCGGTATCCCCACGTACGGGAATCCACGGATGGAAAAACGGTGCCTGACCCCAATTTTTCATCAGCCGAGGCCGGTACGGCGCGAGGGGCGGGGCGCGCGAATGCTGAACACGGCGTCGATCAGCCCGTAGTTCTGCGCCTCGTCGGGCGTCATGAAGTTGTCGCGCTGCGTGTCGTCGTGCACCTGGTCGACCGTTCGCCCGGTGTCGCGGGCCATCAGCTCCTCCATCCGGCGCTGGAGCGCGAGGATCTCGCGGGCCCGGATCTCGACGTCGGTGGCCTGGCCCTCGAAGCCGCTCGTGTGGCCCTGGTGGATCATGATCTTGGAGTTGGGGAGCGCCATCCGCTTCCCCTTCGCGCCGCCCGCCAGGAGGGTCGCGCCCATCGACATCGCCATCCCGAAGCAGATCGTGGACACGTCGCAGCGGACGTACTGCATCGCGTCGTAGATCGCAAGGCCGGCATAGACGTCGCCGCCGGGCGAGTTGATGTAGAGCGAGATGTCCTTGTCGGGCTCGTCGGACTCGAGGTGGATCATCTGGGCCACGATCAGGTTTGCGATCTCGGCGGAGACCGGAGTGCCCAGGAAGATGATCCGGTCGTTCAGGAGCCGGGAGTAGATGTCGAAGGAGCGCTCGCCGCGCGCCGTCTGCTCGACCACCATCGGGATGAGGGGTGACACGATGCCTCCTTGGTATAGTGCAACCTATGAGTTGCGAGATACTAGCGCAACCGAACGGTTGCTTATCCAGGAGGTACCCGTGTCCGACTCCGTAACCCGCGAGACCGTGCTCGACCTCGACCGCGACGACGCCTGGCGCGCGGTGACCGACGCCGAGGAGCTCGAGCACTGGCTGGCCGACGAGGTCGAGATCGACCTGGTCGAGGGCGGCGACCTGCACGTCCGGTTCGACGACGGGCGCGAGCGGCACGGGACGGTCGAGGAGGTGACCGCCCCGGAGCGGGTCGTCTTCCGATGGCACCCGGTCCCCGACGCCGACCTCGAGACGGTCGTCCGCATCGAGCTCGAGCCGGCCGAGCAGGGCACGCGCGTGATCGTGGTCGAGACCGGGTTCGACGCCCTGCCCGTCGCGAGCGCGCAGGCCTGCGCCGCGGTGAACGCCTGGGCGTGGGAGGCCCGCCTCGAGGCCGCCGCGGGGCCGGTGCTGATCGCGGGATGACCGCCGACGCCGTCGGCGCCACCTTCGCCGCGCTGGCGGATCCGACCCGCCGGCACGTGATCGACCTCCTGGCCGACCGGGAGGCCGTCACCGCGAGCGAGCTCGCCCGCGACCTCCCGATCACCCGCCAGGCGGTGTCGAAGCACCTCGCCACGCTGGCCGACGCCGGCCTTGTGACCTCGCAGCGCGCCGGGCGCGAGACCCGCTACCGGCTCACGCCGGCCCCGCTCACCGACGCCCGCGAGTGGATCGACAACGTCGGCGCCGAATGGGACGCCCGCCTGTCGCGCCTCGAGCGCCACGCGAAGCGCGTCCCGTAGCCGAAGTCACGAGTATCCTGGCGGCATGTCGACCGTGCGCCGGGCGAGCCCGCTCATGAGCCAGGCCGAGGCGCGCGAGCTCGGCCTCGACCGCGAGCACCTCATAAAGATGTACCGCGACATGCTCGCCACCCGGCTCGTCGAGGAGCGCGGCAACCTCCTCTTCAAGGCCGGCAAGCTGCCCGGGAGCTACTACACCGGGCGCGGCAACGAGGCGGCCTCGGTCGGCGTCGCGACGGCGATGGGCGACGACGACGTCGCCTCGCCGCTTCACCGCAACCTCGGCGTCCACCTCGTTCGCGGCATCCCGCCGGCGGCGGTCTTCTGCCAGTTCATGGGCCGCGACGGCGGTGCGACCCGCGGGCGCGACTCGAACCTGCGCTCCAACGACTTCGGCCCCGGGAAGGGGCTGCTCGCGGGCGTCAGCCACCTCCCGGCCATGATCCCGGTCATCACCGGCATCGCGCTCGCGTTCCAGCTGCGCCGCGAGGAGCGCGTCGCGGTCGGCTGGTGCGGCGACGGAGCGGCCGCGCGCGGCGACATGCACGAGGCGATGAACCTGGCCGGAGTCCGCCACCTGCCGATCGTCTACATCATCGACAACAACCAGTACGCCTACTCCACGCCGAACCGGCTGTCGTTCGCCTGCGAGCACCTCGCCGACCGCGGGCCGGCCTACGGCTTCGAGGGCATCGTGGTCGACGGGACGGATGTCGTCACGGTCTTCCGCGAGGCGCAGCGGGCCATCGAGAAGGCCCGCGAGGGCGGCGGCCCCACCATCATCGAGCTGATCACGCTGCGGATGGAGGGCCACGCCGTCCACGACGACGCCGGCTACGTGCCGCGCGAGCTCCTGGCCGAGTTCGGGTCGAGGGACCCGCTCGAGCGCTTCCGAGCCTGGCTCCAGGAGGTCGAGGACTGCTCCGACGACGAGTTCGCCGCGATCGAGGAGGACGTGCGGGCGTGGATCGACGCCGGGGTGCTCGAGGCGGAGTCCAGCCCGCCGCCCGACGCGACTGCGATCCTCGACGGCGTCTACGCCGCGCCGGACGCGTTAAGCTCGACGGCATCGTGAGCGAGTTTCCGTTCGGCATGTTCGGCGATCCCGAGGAGCTGCAGAAGCAGATGGCAGCCTGGATGGAGCAGGCCCAGCAGGGCCAGAAGGTCGCCTTCGCGGACCAGGCCATCAACCTGGCGGTGGGCATCACCGTCGCGGCGATCGGCCGGCTTGAGCTGGCCGGCACGGCCGACCAGCAGGCGAATCAGGTCCGAGACGCCATCCGGCTGATCTTCCCCGAGGCCGTCACCCTGGTGCGCGAGGCGCGCCAGGGCCTGGCCTGACCGATCGCGCCCGACCCATGGGGCCAGGCCCCGTCCGGGGCCTGGCCCCGGTGGTTCGCCTCACTCCTCGACGAAGAGCGCGAGCGTCGCGGTGAAGCCGTGCAGGAACGTGCGGCCGCCCACCGGCCCGATCTCGCCGGCGCAGAACATGCCGGCGACGGGAGCGCCGCCCAGCGCGGCGGCGGTCGTCGCAGCGTCGTGGTCGGGCCGGCCGAAGAGCCCCGTCCCCCGGCCGTTGCAGGCGAAGAGGAGGCCGCCGCTGACGCGCCCGGGCAGGGCGACGCCGTCCTCGAGCGCCGCCCGGAGGCCCGCGTCGGCGGTCGACGCGTCGCGGACGTGGAACCTGAACGTCTGCCCCACCCGCGGCACGTCGCCGACCGCGATCGCTCCCGACTCGGGGTCGCCGCCCAGGATGCCGCGGACGAGGTAGTCGTCGGGCCCGTAGTCGACCCGGTTCTCGTCGATGACGAGCCCGGCCAGGACGCCGCGCCGCGCGAGCTCCGCCTGCTGCGGGTCGAGCGTGCTCACGATCTCGACCAGCCGGCCGTACGCCGGGCGGCCCGCCAGCTCGTGGATCACGTTGGACTCGGCCTGGGTCACGACCATCTCGGGCCCGATCGGCGCACAGCCCTGCGAGACCAGGGCCCGCAGCTCCACCGGCCCGGACAGGTCGACGATCACGGCCCCCTCGCGGTGGACCTCCTCGCCGCAAAGGAGCGCGTGCTCGCCGGCCCCCCGCCCGCCGGACGCCAGCCCGCCGACGGCGACGGCCGCGCCCGCCTCGTTCAGGTCGTCGAGCAGCCGCTCGATCGGGAACGTGTACGGATCGGCGACGATCACCGCCGGGCCCGCGAGCTCGAGCAGGCCGGCGTCGCCCGCGGCGATGTGGCGGGCGCGCGCCGTCCCGGAGCCGAGCGACGCCGCGAGCACGCTCACCGCCGGACGGCCCTCGAACTCATGGCCGGCCCCGATGACGGCCTCGGTGCTGGCACCCACGAGCACCCCGGGGCTGAGCTCGCGGGCGACCTCGGCCGCCACCTGCTCGGCGTCCGCCGCGTGCTCGGCCGACACGAAGACGAACGCGACGTCGGCCGCGGCGCCGGCGAGGCCGGCCCGGACGGCGGCCGCCGCCTCCGCGGCGCAGGCCCGCGCGTCGCCCGCTCCGGTCGCAACGTTCACCGCACACCGCACTGCCGTCACTCGATGATCCTCCAGTCGGTCGACACCTCGGCGGTCGTCGAGGCCGAGATGAAGCAGTCCCGCTCGGCCTTCGGCGTCAGCTCCCGGGCGGCCCCCGCGTGGCCGCCGGACATGCGCACATAGACGACCATCGAGACGGTCTGGAAGGCGTACCGGCGATCGGCGTTCCGCGAGAGCGACCCGTCGGCGGTCGAGCGGTAGCTCACGATCTCGAGCCCGCGGTGGCCGCAGTGGGCGACGAACGAGAGCATCGTGCACGACTGGATCGACGCCAGGAACAGGTGCTCGGGGCTCCAGCTCGTCTCGTCGCCGGAGGGAAATTCGGGCGGCGGCTGGACGTCGAGCGCCGGGCGTGCGCCCGCCGTGACGGATGCGCGGCGGCCGCCGCGCCATTCCAGCGCTGCCTCATACGTGAAGATCCGCGACTCGAGCGCCATCCAGCTCCTTCAAGAGTGTGACTGAAGACTCCCACAAGCGGGGGTCGCCCACTCATACCCCTGCGTCCGATACTGCTATCGAAAGGGGGTCTCCCATGAACGAGTTCGGGGCCTTGGCCGGCCCTGAGAGCGGCCAGACGATGGCCGAATATGCGATCACGCTCGGCGTGGTCACCCTGGCTGTCGTGGCCACGCTCGGTCTCCTGACCGCGGGCGTCACCGCCACGATGAGCTCCGTCATCGCCCTCATCTAGGGCGGCGCTTCTTCTCCCAGCACGGCGCTCACCCCCTCGGGGGTGACGTCGTGCCATGGTCCCGCATGCCACGCGCGATCGTCGTAGCGCTCGCGCCGCAGGCCCGCGGCCAGCTCGAGCTCCCGCGGCGACGGCGGCTCCTCGGCCGCGCCCTCGCCCGCGAACGCCGCGACGACGGCGGCGTGGGCGGCGTCCATCTCGACGCCCACGTTGGCGACGTGGTCGGGCCGGCTGTGCGCGGGCCGCGGCCGCCCGTCGAGGCTGCCGCCGCGCGGGCCGGCGAGGCAGGCGACCAGGCCGTCGAGGTCGGCATCCACGAGCAGCGTGCCGTGGACGAGGGTCGCGCGCCGGCCGCGGTGGGCGGCGACGCCGGTGACCTTGCGGCCGGCGACGCGCACCGTGCGCTCGTCACGGGCCGCGTCGACGCCGAGCGCACGGCAGGCCGCGGCGATCCCGTCGAGCAGCGGGGCGTAGAGGTCGGGGACGCCGAGCGCGGCGTGGGGGTGGCCGGCCGGCGTGACCACACCGACGCACAGCGTTCCCGGGTCGAGGTGGACGGCGCCGCCGCCCGTGAACCGGCGCCACACGCGCACGCCGCGCGCCGCGCAGGCCGCGGCGTCGATCTCCCAGTCGGCGCGCTGGAAGCGGCCGATCACGACGGCCGGGCGCGTCCGCCACAGGATGAGCACCGGCCCCTGCGGCTCGGCGCGGACGACGGCCTCGTCGAGGGCGAGCGCCTCGGCCGGCTCGCAGAGGCCGGCCGCGACGACCCGCATCGGGCCGGTCAACGCACCCGCACCCCGGCGCGTGCCAGCCGCACCGCCGCGGAGGCCGGGGCGGATGCTTCGAGCTTCACCTCGGCCGGCAGCCGTTCCCGGGCCGCTTCGAGCGCGCGGCGCAGGTCGGCCGGGTCGCCCAGCCGCTCGAGCTCGGCGCGCGCCTCGGCCGCGCGGCCGGCCGCCGCGACGCCCGCCTCCTCCGCCTCGTGGGCGGCCTCGGCTGCCACATCGGCGAGCGCCAGCACCTCGCGCCGGGCCGCCTCGGGGCGGGCGTCGTCGCCGCCGGGCGGGAGCTCGACGTCAAACGGCGCCTCCTCGAGCGCATCTGCCATCGCCCCCCGTTCGCGGTCGATCAGCTCGCGCTGGCGGCGCGTTGCGAGCCGGGCCGCCTCGACGTCGAGGCGCGCGGCCTCGGCCTCCGCGGCCGACGGCACCGGGTCCGCCCCGGCCGCCTCGGCAACCTGCTCGAACTCGACGGCTCCCTGCCAGGCCGCGACCAGCGGCCCCTGGTCGACCCACTCCCGCTCGAGCTCACGCGCGATCGGCTCGAGCGCGGCGGCGGCGCGCTCCATCGCCGCACCCACACGCGGTGCGGCGGCGACCACGTCCTGGTCGCGGGCCAGCTCTGCGGCCAGCACCTCGGCGCGGGCGAGCCGGCGCTCGAGATCCTCGACCTCGTCCGCCAGCGCGAGCAGGCGTTCGAGCTCAGCCTGCTTCATCGGGGAGCGGCCGCAGGCGCGGCCACGTCACCGGCCGGCGCTCGAAGAGCGCCCCGAGGCGCGGCCCCAACGCAACCCCTGCGGCATCGAGGAAGCAGTACCCGCCCGGGATGCCGCTGGGCGGGTTGCCGATGCTGAGGATCCCGGTCGGGTCGTGGCGAGCCCAGGCCCACGCCCCAACGCCAGTCCCGATCAGCTCGAGGTAGCTCGTGACGAGGAACGCGCCGGCGTAGACCAGGGGCCGGCTGCCGCGGAGCGTGAACCGAAGCAGGAAGAGGTACATGATCGCGCCGAAGGCGTCCGGGCGCGGAGAGAGCAGGACGCCCCAGAGCGCCCAGGCGCCGCACACCACGAGGGTGAACGCGATGAAGGGGCGGCGCAGGAGGATCGCCATCTGCGAGCGGCCGATCGAGAGCGCCGCCAGGTAGACCAGCCCGTGGCCCGGCGGCACGTAGCTCGGGACGTTGTGCAGGCGGTAGGTGTAGTAGCCGAGGAACGGCGACGCCGTGTACTCGACACAGGTCGCGACGAGGATGACGCCGAGGACCTGGATGCGAACCGACCGCTTCTCGCCCCGGAGGAGCGCGACGAGCAGCGCCCACGTGACGACGCCGACCAGCCGCTGACGCCAGATGCCCGCGCCCGAGTCGGTGCCGGCGCCGAGCGCGATCCAGGCGAAGACGATCGCAGCGACGGCCAGCTCGCGCCGCGAGCCGCGGGCCGCGTCGGCGATCTGGGCGCGGGTCGGCACGGGCCGCACTCTATCCGGCGAAGGTCGATCCCATCGGGAGCTCTTCGCCACGCGACGGCGATCGGTTCGGGTCGGACCACCCCGATGGGGCCAGACCCCATTGCCTGCGTGCAATGGGGTCTGGCCCCGGTGGTTCACCTGCTCGCCAGCCCGCCCGCGGTCTCGCCGCCGTCGACCGTGATCGCCGCCCCGGTGATGTAGGCGGCGTCGTCGGACGCCAGGAACGCGTAGACCGCCGCGATCTCCTCCGGGCGCGCGTGCCTGCGGAGCGGGATCTTGGCGTCGACCTGGGCCAGCATCTCGGGCGTGTACTCGGCCTCCTGCATCGGCGTCAGGACGTAGCCCGGGCAGACCGCGTTCACCCGCACCGCCGGCGCCCACTCGAGCGCGAGCGACCGGGTGAGCTCGATCACGCCGGCCTTCGAGGCGTTGTAGTCGGCGTAGAACGGGTGGCCGACGTAGCCGTTCGTCGACGCCGCGTTCAGGATCACGCCTCCGCCCGCCTCGAGCATCCCCCGGCCGGCCGCCTGCGCGACGTTGAAGACGCCGAGGAGGTTGATGTCGAGGACGCGCCGCCAGCGCCGCTCGTCGATGTCGAGCGCGAGGCCGCGCTCGCTCACACCGGCGTTCGAGACGACGACGTCCACGGGCCCGAGATCGTCAAACGCGGCGCGCACCGAGTCACGGTCGGAGACGTCGACGCGCACGCCTCCGTCCCCGGGCTCGAGGTCGAACACCGTGACGGCGGCCCCCTCGGCGCGGAACCGCTCGACCGTCGCGGCCCCGATCCCGCGGGCACCGCCGGTCACGACAACGCGCTTTCCCTCCAGACCGCGCATGGCGGCGAACGCTACCGGAGGCGCACGTCTAGAGTGCTTCCTCGATGTCCGACGTCCAGATTGACGTGACCGCGCTCGAGGTGCGGCGCGCCCTGGCCCGCTCGTTCCGGGGCGACGCAGATCCAGGCCCGCACGCCTGGCGCGGGACCGTCGGCGTCGGCGACGCGGTCGTCGCCGTGGACGTCGAGCCACGTGCGGGCGGCGGCAGCATCGTCCACGCCCGCGCCCGGTCGATCGAGTGCGAGGCGACGCCCGCCCGGCTCGCGCGCATCCTGGCGGCCGAGAACGCCGAGCTCGTGCTCGGCCGGTTCGCGGCCGTGGAGGGCGCGGTCGACGTCGAGCACGCGATCCTGGCCGGGACGACGATGGACGCCGTCGAGGTGCAGGCCTCGGTGTGGGCGGTCGGATGGGCCGCGGCCTCGTTCGCCGCGCGCCTCCGGGCGCTCGTCACCGACGCGGTGCCCGTCCCTCCGCCGCCGCAGACCCCGGCCGCGCGCCTGCGCGACTCCGAGGACCATGTCGAGCTGACGACGCGCCGGGTGCGACAGCACCTCGACGCGCGTTACGGCGGGTTCGACCACCACCCCGACTGGGGCTTCCACGGGGCGTTCGGGAGCGCGCGCGTGTTCGTCGAGGTCCTCCCCGTCCTCGACGACTCGACGGCCGTGCGCGTCTCCTCACCGGTGCTGTCGCAGGTGACGATGTCCGACGAGCTGGCGCTGCGGCTGCTCTCCCTCGCGGCGGAGCAGCCGTTCGGCGCGTTCGCCCACCTGGCGGCGCGCGACGAGGTGTGGCTCCAGCACGCGATCCTGGGCGACGACCTCGACCGGGTCGAGCTCGAGACGGCGATCGACGTCGTGGCCGCGACGGCCGACGGGTGCGACGACGCGCTCGCCCGCGAGTTCGGGGGTTTGCGCTACTCCGACCTCGGGTAGCGCCCTTGGCATGGCCCGATCTGGGATGCTCTCCCCTGCCATGCCGTCCGCCTCCCGGCGCAACTGGACGTTCCTGACGAACCACGCGGCGGTGCTCGTGTGCATCGACCGGAACCCGGGGACGCGGATCGACGACGTGGCGGCCGACATCGGCATCTCGCGCCGCGCCGCCCAGATGATCGTGAGCGACCTCGCCGAGGCCGGGTACATCGAGCGAACGCGCGTCGGACGCCGCAACCACTACCGCGTCCGGGAGGACATGCCGCTCCGCCGTAAACCATTCACAGATCGGGACGTCAGCGGCCTCCTCACCCTTCTGAGGGAGCCACACATATCACCCTAAAGTCGTAGCCGATCGACGCCGATACTTGCACCACTGTCCTCTGCCGGTGCACTCCGGCAGGTGTGGTCATCAAGGAGGCGATTCGGTGATCGAGTTCTTCAACCGGCTTCGTGACGAGAGCGGTCAGACCATGGCTGAGTACGCCGTGGTCCTGGGCGTCATCACCATTGCGGTGGTTGTCACTCTGGGTCTGCTGTCCACGGCGATTCAGAACACGCTCAACAACGTCATCGCGTCTCTCTAAAGACGCGGTCGCAGCGGCCGGCGCGAGGGAAACCTCGTGCCGGCCGCGGCGTTTAACCGGGTCGTTCAGCCGGTCAGCGGGAAGCCGCCGGGGAACGTCCCGAGCGCCTGCACCGTGAGGCCGACGCCGAGGATCGTGATGACCGCGGCGCTGAAGGTGGGCGCAGCCTGGACGATCCTCCCGCTCGACGGCACGCGGTCGACAAACCGGCGCGCGTAGACCACGAGCACGCCCACGCCCGTCAGGGTCGCGGCCAGCCCGAGGCTGAACGCCACGACCAGGACGAGCCCGAACGCGACGCGGTGGACCGCGATCGCGCCGAGCATCACGACCAGCGCCGAGGGGCAGGGCAGGATGCCGCCCGAGATGCCGAGCGCCAGCATGCTGCGAACGGTGATGGCCGAGCCGTCGGCGCCCGGCGGCGCGTGGGTGTGGCCGCCCGGCCCGTCGTGGTGGTGATGGTGCGCATGGTCGTGGTCGTGCGCGTGATTGTGGTCGTGGTCGTGCGCATGCTCATGGTCGTGATGGTGATGCTGGTGCGACGACGCCCGCAGCCGGCGGGCGCGGCGCACGAGGATCGAGCCGCCCATGCCGACGACCACCAAACCCGAGATCACCGACAGCCACGGATAAAGCGTCTCGGGCAGGATGTAGTTCGAGAGGTAGAGCGTCACGATCCCCAGGACGAAGATCGACGCAGTGTGGGTGACCGTGACCGTGAGTCCGAGGAACGCCGCATGCCGGGCGGTGCCCCGGGAGCCCACCAGATACGCCGCGACGATCGACTTGCCGTGGCCGGGCGAGAGCGCATGCACCGCGCCCCAGAACATCGCGATGCCGATCGCGACCAGGATGAACCCGAGCCCGAGGTCGCGATGCGTCACGAGGTCGGTGAACGCGCCGCCCGAGACCGCCACGCTCTCTCCGCCGCTTCCGCCCGGCGCGCCGACCGAGACGCTCGTCCCGGTCCCGTACCGATAGCCGAACGTCGCCGTCCTGACGTCGAGCGGCGTCGAGAGCATCCCCGAGGGGTAGTGCCGCAGCATGTGGGATACGTCGTGCGTCGCGGCGGACGACTGGGTGAGGACGGCACCGGGCGCGGCCCGCATGACGACCTCCTTCCAGCCCACCCGGTTCCCGAAGGTGTCGTCCGAGAACGCGGCCGTGAACGGCCCCTTCCCCGGGATCGGCGCGCTGAGCGGAACCGTCACACGCAGGCAGTGCAGGCCGCCCTGCCCCATGCGCAGCGTCGCCGTGACGGCGCTCGTATCCGGCACGAGCCGCACCGAGCTGCCGTTCACGGTCAGGTGGAGCTTGCTCGCGAACGCCGGCACCTGCCCGAGCGCCCAGGCCCGCGCCCGCGCGGCGGTGGGCTGCCCGCCGAGGTCCTGGAAGGTCGGGATCTCGGCCTCGTCGAGCACGAACGTGACGTGCACGGAGCCGCGCTCGAGCTGGACGAGGCTGTAGCGGTTGACCGTGAAGTTCCCGAGCGGGTGGGCCTGGGCGACGGCGGGGAGCGCCGCGAAGGCGGCGAGGCCGGCGACAGCCGCCACGAGGAGCCGGCGGATCACCGGCCGAGCTCCCCGAGGAGGCGGCGGGCATCCGCCGCATAGAGGAGCGAGAAGCCCGGGTTCAGGCGGAGCGCCGCCGTGAGGTCGCGGGTCGCCGGCGCGGCCATCCCGAGCGCCGCCTCGATCGCCCCGCGGTGGTAGAGGAAGCTCGAGTCGCGGGTGCCCAGGTGAAGCGCCCGGTTCGACGCTGCCAGGGCCGCGCGATCGTGGCCGGCCTTGAAGAGCGTCCAGGCGAGCGCGTCCTCGACCGTGACGCTCGGCTGGATCCGCGCCACGGCCCGGATCCGCTCGAGCGCGGCGGCCACGTTCCCGTGGTGGTCGTCGTCGAAGAGCGCGAGCTCGACATCGACGTTCACGCCGTTGGCCGCATAGAGCTGCTCTTCGGCGCGCACGAGCGCGTACTGGCGCCGGGCCGCAACGGGCCTGCCGGCCGCCCGGTCGACGTCACCGAGCGCGATCACGTACGCCGGGAGCGGGTAGCGCTTGACGACCGCCGTGTAGCCGGCGATCGCCCGCTCGTACTGCCCGCGGGCGGCCGCCAGCTTCGCCTGGGCGGCCCGGGCGTGGACGAACCCGGGATACGTGTGGAGCGCGATCCGGTAGTTGGCCTCGGCCGCCGCGTAGCGCCCGTGGTTGAACTCGAGGTTCCCGAGATACAGGTATGCCCAGGCGGTGTTCTCGCCCGACGGCGCGCCGGCCTGGGTGGCCTGCACGAGCGCCTTCCGGGCGGCCGCCGTGCGGCCGTGCAGCTCGAGGTAGTACGAGGCGCGGGAGTACGACGCCAGGTCGGGGCGCTGGCGCAGGAGCCGCTCGATGGCGCTCCGCGCGGCGGCGTAGCGGCCCAGCTCGACGTCCGCGTCGACGACGACGCCCATCGCGAACGGGTTCGACGCGTCGATCGCAAGTGCGCGGCGGCCGAGCGCGAGCGCGCCGGCGAAGTCGTGGCGCGAGAGCGCAAGCGAGCCGCGCCCGGCGAGGGCCGTGAAGTCGCGGGGCGAGAGGGTGAGGGCGTGCCCGAAGAGCGCGTCGGCGCGCGTGTACCAGGTGGGATCGCCGTCCTCGCGGGCCATCTGGAGCTCGGCGAGCGCAAGGTTGTCGACCGCCTGCGCCGACCGGGGCTTCGCGGCCGCCTCGGCCCGGTAGCGGGCGACGAGCTGCGGTGTGGAGAGCGTGCGCGGGGCGGCGTCGGCGAACGGGATCGCGGGAGCCACCGGATGCGCGCGCGGTGCGCTCGCGTCGCCCCCGCGAAGCGCGACGGCCGCGGCGATCGCGGCGAGCACCGGGAGGGCGAGGAGGAGCGGGGAGATCTTGCGGTGTGCGATGAGCATGTGTCTGGATGCCGTGAACTCCTGGGGCCCGGCGCGGCCGGGCCCCAGGAGTGGTTGGCGTCTACGGCGTCGGCACCTGGTGGATGCCGACCGTCCCGGACTGGGCCTCGGCCAGGTACGGGAACACCGAGTCGAACGACTCGTCGTTTCGCTGCACGCCGTCGGACGCCGAGTTCGGGATGGCGGGGGTGTCGGTGGCACCCGCCAGGGCGCGAAGCTCGATGTCGGTGACGTCGTCCAGCGGCCGGCGGCCGTTGGGGA
Organism: uncultured Actinomycetes bacterium; assembly: GCA_963821535.1. Taxonomy (GTDB): domain Bacteria; phylum Actinomycetota; class Thermoleophilia; order Gaiellales; family JAICJC01; genus JAICJC01. The sequence goes on from CAWGEC010000006.1 coordinate 71,178, forward strand.
ATCCGGCAGTGTCGCCGCCGAGGACGCCCAGCGGGTTCTCGTGCCCCGCGGCCGTCGGGTCGATGCTGGTGTTCAGGCGCAGCATGTCGGCGTGGACGTTGCCGGTCTTGTTGAGGCCGGGCAGGCCGGTCTCGAGGATGGCCAGGATGTCGTTGCGCGGGGTGTGCGTGTCACCCAGAGCAGCGGCAAGCTGGGGGGCCTTGAAGAACTTGTCGAACTGGCCGTCCCGGTTCGGGTCGACGTGGTTCCAGTGGTCCTTCTGCCCCAGCGGGATCAGCACCTCGTTCACGAGCGGGTTGCCGAGGCGCTCGATCTGCACCCAGCCGCCGCGGCCTTTGCCCGTGAGCTCGTTCGTGAAGGACTGCCGCTCGGTCTCGGCGTACATGCCGATCGTCGGGTGGCCCTTCTTCACGATCCGCGACTTCGGCACCTGCAGCGCGAGGGCCTGGACGTTCATGCCACCGAGGGTGTCCTTGGCGACGCCCTTGGGCTTCACGTGGAGGCTGTCGCCGATGTCGCCGAGCCCGAGGAAGAACGGGTCGTCGGACTGGCCGGCCCACACCTTCCCGCCCTTTCCGGCGAGAGGCTTCACACCCTGCTTGACGAGCTGGGGGTAGTTGGGCATCGAGACGGGGCCGACGTTGTTCGGCACCGTCTTCAGGTTCTTGGCCAGGTGCACCGTGCCGACCAGCTTGCCGCGCCGGCCGTAGTTCAGCCGGTCGACGGAGTAGGTCTGATACACGTTCAGACCGGGGTCGGAGAGGGACGTGACGGGGTTCCCCGGGATGTTGTAGAGGAACGTGCCCTTGTTGCGCACGTGCGTCTTGAACACCACGCGGTAGGCGACGTCGGTGCGGGCGTCGCCGTTGTTGTCGATGTTGAACTGGTAGCGGACGTGCTGTCCGAACCCGTAGTAGTTGGGGGCGTCGCCGGGATTCTCGAGCGGGTTGGCGGTCATCACCAGGTTGATCTTGCTCGGATCCTTCTGATCCACCCACATGAACGTGTCCGCGAGGTCGGCGACCGGATCGTTTGAGATCAGCGGCGCCTCGCGGTGGCTCGACGCGGCGGCCGGCGAGGCGGTCATTGCCGCTGCCGCAAGGCCGGTGAGCCCGAGGGTGACTACGCGCTTCAGCATCTGAGACGGATGTCCTTTCGTTCGAAGGGGACAGAGAGGCCTCGTAATGCCGGCTATTCGGCGCGTCCCCGAAAACGGTTCGGACGCCCGTCCGGGCTGCTATCGTCACCGCCGCATGAGTGCGGGCCGAGCGGCAATGTGGATCATCGCGTCGGGCATCGCCCTTGCCGGGGCGGTCGTGTTCGCCGTGAACGGCCTCGACGGAATCCCCGGCGAGTGGTGGGGCGTCGCCGTCGGCTCGCTCCTGTGCGTGACGGCCTTCGGGCTGGGCTACGCCGAGTAGCTCGTAACGATCTCGGAACGCCGGCTCCGGGATACTCCCGGCAGAGATGCGCGGAGAATCCCCGAGAGACTGGATCGTCTGGGTGATCGTCGGCGCCGTGGTGGCGTTCGACGCGGCGCCGTCGTGCTCGGGATCCTCGACCGGCATGTCCAGTCGCTTGTCGCGACGGTCATGTTCACGCCGACGACGATCGGCTTCGCGGCCTTCGGCGCCCTGATCGTCTGGAGGCACCGCGCCCACTCCATCGGCTGGCTCTTCGTCGCCGTCGCGTTCTTCTTCTCGCTCTGCCACAACCTCGCCCAGAACTACGCGGTCTACGCGCTGGCCGTCGACCCGGGGTCGCTGCCCGGCGGGAACGGCCGTGTTCTGGTTCGCGTCGAGCGCTCTCGACACGATCTACGTCGGCGCCATGCTGCTCCTGCTGCTGCTCTTCCCGGACGGCAGGCCGCTCACGCCGCGCTGGCGGCCGCTCGTGTGGGCGGCGGTCGTCGCGGCGGCGCTCGGCGTGCTGCGGGGCGGGCTCGAGTTCGACGGCGAGCCGCCGCTCCAGGGGGTGCACAACCCGATCGCGGTCTCCGGGGCGTGGGGACGGCGATCGACGTCGCGCAGGCGGCCACTGTGCCGCTCACGATCGCGGCGCTCGTCGGCGGCGTCGCGTCGATGGTGCTGCGGTTCCGCCGGTCGGCAGGCGTCGAGCGTCAGCAGATGAAATGGGTCGTCGCGGGCGTCGTCATCTGGTCGTGGTCTTTGCGGGCGAGCCTCGCGGTCGCCGGCGGTCGCGGGCTCGAGGATGCCAACGCCATTCCGTTCGTCGCTCTCGATCGTGCTCTTCCCGGCCGTGATGGGGCTCGCCATCCTGCGCTATCGCCTGTACGACATCGACCTGGTGATCCGGCGGACGCTCGTCTACACGTGTCTCATCGCGATGCTCGGCGCCGTGTACCTCGGCGGGATCGCGCTTCTCGGCTCGCTCTCGCTCTCGGTCACCGGGCAGTCGGGCGAGGTCGCCGTGACGGTGACGACGCTCGTCGTGGCGCTCGCGTTCCAGCCGCTGCGCCGCCGGATCCAGCGGGGGATCGACCGCCGCTTCTCGCGCCGCACGGTCGACGCCGAGACCGCGCTGCGCGCCTTCTCGGGGCGCCTGCGCGAGGAGGTCGACCTCGACGCGCTCTGCGGGGAGCTGCTCGGCGTGGTCGAGCAGACCTTCGAGCCCCGCCACGCGAGCGTCTGGGTCAGGCCTCCGACGGCGCGTAGCCAACGGCCCGGGCGACCAGCTCCGCCGGATGCACGATGCGCAGGTCGCCGCGGCCGAGGCGGCGGAGCGCCGCCTGGAGCTGGACGGCGCAGCCGGGGTTGGCGGTCGCAACGACATCGGGCTCGGCGGCCAGGATCGCGCGGGCCTTGCGCTCGCCCAGCTCGCGGGCCGCGCGGGGCTGGACGAGGTTGTAGATCCCGGCCGAGCCGCAGCACATCCCGGCGTCCTCGATCTCGACGAGCTCGACGCCGGGGATGGCGCGCAGGATCGCGCGCGGCTGCTCGGCCACGCCCTGGGCGTGGTTCAGGTGGCACGCGTCCTGGTAGACGACGCGCGCCGGCGGGATGGGCGTGCGCTCGGCCGCCGGCCCCAGCTCGGCCAGCACCTCGGTCACGTCGCGCACGGCGGCGGCGAACCGGCGCGCCTCGTCGGTGCCCAGGAGCTCACCGTAGCCCTTCATCGCCGAGCCGCAGCCGGCGGCGGTGACGACGATCCGGTCGTGGCCCGCGAAGGCGGCGACGGTGGCGGCCGCCCTCCGGCGCGCCTCGCGCTCGCGGCCGGCGTGGAGGGCAAGCGCCCCGCAGCATCCCTGGCCGGGCGGCACGACCACCTCGCAGCCGTCGGCGGCCAGCGCTCGCGCGGCCGCCACGTTCACGCGGCCGAAGAGCGCGCGCTGGACGCACCCCTCGAGCAGGGCCGCGGTCATCCGCCGCTCGCGGGCCGCGGGCGTCGTGCGGCCGGGGCGGGCGCGCAGGTCGGACGGCCGCACGCGCGGGGCGAGTGCGAACGGTCGGATGCCGAGGGCAAGCGGCCAGGAGATCGCCCGCAGGAGCCGCGGCCGGGGGACGGCAGCGAAGATGGCGGCGTCGAGGACGCGGCTCCATGCGCCGCGCGGGGCCCGCGCCCGCCGCTCGGCGCGAGTGCGCTCGATCAGGAGGTCGTAGCGGACGCCGCTCGGGCAGGCCGGGACGCAGGCCATGCAGCCCAGGCAGCGGTCGAAATGGCGCGCAGCCGACGGGCCCCATTCCAGCTCGCCGCCGTCGAGCAGGCTCATCAGGTGGATCCGCCCGCGCGGCGAGTCGGACTCGTCGCCCCAGAGCGAGTACGTCGGGCACGCGGGCAGGCAGAACCCGCAGTGGACGCAGGTGTCGACGAGCTCGCGGGTGGTGGCCTCAGCCACCGAACGCCTCCACCACCCGCTGCTCGAGCGGCTGAAAAATTGGTGCCTGGCACCGTTTTTCCACGTCCGCGTGGAGGATGCCGCGGGCCAGGCGGCCGACGATCCGGCGTCGCGCCTGCGGCTCGCAGCTCCTCGAGCGTCGCGGGCACGGCCGCCGGGAGCGCCCTGTGGGCCGGGAGGCCGGCGGCCAGCTCGCGGTGCTCGGCCCAGAGCGCCTCGTCGTCCTCGACGATCTCGCCGCCCACGAGCGCGCGGGCCTGCCCGGCCAGCTCCGCCGCGGCGGGGCTCTCGAACCGCACGAGCATGTGCCCGGGCGGCCAGGCGTACTCGACGCACGCCGGCGCCAGCCGCTCGAGCAGGAGCGGGTCGGCCGGCTCGGCGACGACGGTGCACGTGGAGGCGGGCAGCGGGTGCAGGCGCACGCAGACGCGCTCGATCAGGCCGAGCCGCCCTTCGGAGCCGACGACGAGCCGCGGCAGGTCGTAGCCTGCGACGTTCTTGACGACCCGGCCGCCCCCGTGCACCACCGTCCCGTCGGCCAGCCGGAGCGCGACGCCCAGGAGGAGGTCGCGCGGCATGCCGTACCCGTGCGCGCGCGGCCCCGCGACGGCCGACGCGAACGCCTCCGCGATGGCGAGCCGCTCGGCCCCCGGCGGGTCGAGGGCCAGCATCTGACCGCGCTGGCCGAGCGTGCGCCCCAGCTCGCCCAGCGTCACGGCGCCGCCGACGACGGCCGTCAGGTCGCCCGGCTCGTGCTCGATCAGAACCGTTCCGCCACCCCCTCCCGCTCGAGCGGGTGGCGCCGGTACGGGCCGGGCACCTCGCCGCACAGCCGCGGCGTCGGCAGGAGCTTCCCCGGGTTGCAGAGCCCGTCCGGATCGAACGCCCGCCGCAGGCGGTCCATCGCGGCGAGGTCGGCCTCCGAGAACATCCACGGCATCGAGCACACCTTGTCGACGCCGATCCCGTGCTCGCCGGTGAGCGACCCGCCCGCCTCGACGCACGCGTCGAGGATCTCGGCCGCGAGCCGCTCCGCACGCTCGGCCTCGCCCTCGACCGCGGCGTCGTAGAGCACGAGCGGGTGCAGGTTCCCGTCGCCGGCGTGGAACACGTTGCCGACGCGCAGGCCGTAGCTCTGCGACAGCTCCTCGATCCGGCGCAGCGTCTGCGGAAGCCGCGTCCGCGGCACCACGCCGTCCTGCACGTAGTAGTCGGGGCTCACGCGGCCCATGGCGGCGAACGCGGCCTTGCGGCCGTGCCAGAGCGCGGCCCGCTCGGCCTCGTCGGCCGCGACGCGCACCTCCGAAGCGCCGCCGGCCGCGCACAGCTCCTGGACCCGCCGGCAGGTCAGCTCGACCTCCACGGCCGGCCCGTCGAGCTCCACGAGCAGAACCGCGCCGGCGTCGCGCGGAAGGCCCGCATGGACGGCGTCCTCGGCGGCCTGGATCGTGAGCCGATCCATCATCTCGACGGCCGCGGGAACGATGCCGGCGCCGATGATGGCCGAGACGACCTCGCCGGCGGCGTCGGTCGACGGGAACGCAGCGAGCAGCGTCTCGACGCGCTGCGGCCGCGGGACGACGCGAACCACGATCTCGGTGGCGATGCCGAGCGTCCCCTCCGAGCCGACGAACGCGCCGGCCAGGTCGAGGGCGCCGTCCCGGTCGAGCCGGACCGTCTCGCCGTCGGCCAGGACCACCTGGAGCTCGAGCACATGGGTCGAGGTGAACCCGTACTTCAGGCAGTGGGCGCCGCCGGAGTTCTCGGCGACGTTGCCGCCGATCGTGCACACCTGCTGGCTCGACGGGTCGGGCGCGTAGAAGAGGTCGTGCCCGGCGACCGCGCGCGTCACGTCGAGGTTCGTGACGCCCGGCTGGACGCGAACGCGCCGGTTCGGGACGTCGACGTCGAGGATCCGGTTCATGCGGGCGAGGCCGATCACGATGCCCTCGGCGACCGGCACCGCGCCGCCGGAGAGGCCCGTGCCGGCACCGCGGGCGACGAACGGCGCGCCGTGTGCACGGCAGGCCCGAACGGCGGCCTGCACCTCCTCGGTCGACCGCGGCAGGACGACCGCCTGCGGGACGGCCCGGTGGCCGGTCAGGCCGTCGCACTCGTACGTGCGGAGCTCCGCAGGCTCCGAGATGACCATGTCGGGGCCGAGCGCGCGCTCGAGATCGGCGACCAGGCTCACGGCGTGAGGGTATCTCGTACACGGCTCCGGCCGGCTTCGATGTGCCCTCCACGTCTAGAGCAGCGTGTCGCCGACGTAGCCGCCGGCGAGGCAGCCGGGCGGGACGGCGAAGACCGCGCTGCCGGTGTGGACGAGGTACTCGCCCAGGAGGTCGCGCTCGGCGAGCCGGCGCTGGATCGGGACGAACTGGCGCCGTGGATCGCGCTGGAAGGCGGCGAAGAAGAGGCCCGCGTCGAGGCGTCCGTCCGGCAGCAGGCCGTCGTCGAACGAATAGCCGCGCCGCAGGATCCGCTCAGCCTCGCTCCCGGTCGTACGCGGGTTGGCGAGCATGATGTGGCTTCGCCGCGGCTCAAGCTCGGGTACGACCGGCGCGAACTCCGAGCGGGCACCGAACGGCGCACCGGACACCTTGCGACGGCCGACGTCTGTCTCCTGCTCGTCGAGGTCGCTGGCATCCCAGCGCTCGATCCGGATCCGAATGCGGCGGGTGACGAGATACGTCCCGCCTCGCATCCAGGCGGCCTCATCGCGGCTCCCGACCCAGACGTTGCGGCGCATCGCTGCCGCGTCGGACGCGTCGAGGTTGTTCGTGCCGTCCTTGAATCCCATGAGGTTTCGGCCCGTGCGCCCGTCAGGCGCAGAGTCGAACCCGGCCTGCGACCAGCGCGCGCCCGCGACACCGCGCCCGATCCGCGCCAGCGTACGGACTGCGTGGAACGCGACCTGGGGGTCGTCGGCGCAGGCCTGGACGCCGATGTCTCCGCCGCTCCGGCCCGCCTCGAGGCGGTCCCCGCGAAACGCGGGCAGATCGGCAAGAGCCTGCGGCCGGAAGGCGCGCAGGCCAAACCGGCCGTCGAAAAGCGACGGGCCGAGGCCGATAGTCACGGTGAGGCGGGACGCCTGCAGACCGTACGCCTCGCCGGTGTCCACAGGCGCTGACGCGGGATCGCCGCCGATCGGACCGACCGGATCGCCGTCGCACATCCGAGCGGCTGCCTCGGACCAGGCGCGCAGCAGCTCGGCGATATCCGCCCGTGACCCGGCGACGTCGAAGGTGCCAAAACGCAGGTGCGCCTGGGGCGGCGTCGTGATACCGCCTTGGTGGCGGCCGTGGAACGGCAGCCGGCGGCCGAGCGGTGCCCCGGCGGCGGCGGCCGAGCCGGAAAGCACGCCACCTGCGGCCAAGCCGGCGGTCGCGAGCAACCGTCGTCGCGTCGTACCCACAGCGAAACTCTACGCCATGAGCTGGTGCATGACCATCTGGAGCAGGCCGCCGTCCCGGTAGACCTTGACGTCGGCCGGGGCGTCGAGCCGAGCGAGGCACGTGAACGAGCGCGCGCCGCCGTCCACCTCGACCACGACCTGCGAGCCGACGTCGAGGCCGGCCAGCCCGCGGATGGTGTACGTCTCGGTGCCGTCGAGCCCCAGGCTCTCGGCCGAGTCGCCCTCGGCGAACTGGAGCGGGATCACGCCCAGCGCGACCAGGTTCGACCGGTGGATGCGCTCGTAGCTCTCGGCGATGACGGCGCGCACGCCGAGGAGCGCGGAGCCCTTGGCGGCCCAGTCACGCGAGCTGCCCGACCCGTACTCGCGGCCCGCGATGACGACGAGCGGCACGCCCTCCGCCCGGTAGCGCTGGGCGGCGTCGTAGATCGTGAGCTCCTCGCCCGACGGCAGGTGGCGGGTGTAGCCGCCCTCGCGCTCGACGAGCGCATTCCGCAGGCGGATGTTCGCGAACGTCCCGCGCACCATCACCTCGTGATTGCCGCGGCGGGCGCCGTAGGAGTTGAAATCGCGCGGCTCGACGCCGTGCTCGACGAGCCACTGCCCGGCCGGCGTCCCCGGCGCGAACGCCCCCGCGGGCGAGATGTGGTCGGTGGTGACCGAGTCGCCGAGGAGCGCCAGGACGCGCGCGTCCACGATGTCCGACAGGTCGGCGTCGTGCGCGAAGAAGGCCGCCTCGCGCACATATGTCGAGCCCTCATCCCAGGCGTAGAGCTGGCCCTCCGGCACGGGCAGGCCGCGCCAGCGCTCGTCGCCCTCGAAGATGCGGCCGTACTCGTCGGTGAAGAGGTCGGGCGAGAAGGAGGCTGCGAGCGCCGCGCTCACCTCGTCGGCCGTCGGCCAGACGTCGCGCAGGTAGACGGGCCCTTCGGCCCCCTCGCCCAGCGGCTCGGACGTGAGGTCGACGCTCACCGTGCCCGCGAGGGCGTAGGCGACGACGAGCGGCGGCGAGGCCAGGTAGTTGGCCCGGACGGCCGGGTGGATGCGGGCCTCGAAGTTGCGGTTCCCGGAGAGCACGGCCGCCACCTTGAGGTCGTCCCGCTCGATCGCGCCGGCCACCTCCTCGGGCAGCGGCCCGGAGTTCCCGATGCAGGTCGTGCAGCCGAAGCCGACCAGGTTGAAGCCGAGCGCCTCGAGCGGCTCCATCAGCTCCGCCCGGCGCAGATACCCGATCACAACCCGCGAGCCCGGCGCGAGGCTCGTCTTCACCCAGGGCTTCGTCGTGAGGCCGCGCTCCACGGCCTTCCGGGCCACCAGGCCGGCGGCCACCATGAGGGCCGGGTTCGACGTGTTCGTGCATGACGTGATGGCCGAGATGACGACCGAGCCGTCGCCCAGGCCGGCGCCGTTTCGCCCGGCTCCGAACGCGTCGGCGAAGCTGGCGCCGACCTGCGGGAGCGAGACGCGATCCTGCGGCCGGCGCGGCCCCGCGAGGCTCGGCTCGACCGCCGAGAGATCGAAGTCGAGCGTCTCGGTGTAGGCCGGCTCGGGCTCCGTCCCGTCGCGGAAGAGCCCCTGCTCCTTCGTGTAGCGCTCGACCAGGTCGACGTGCTCGGACGCACGGCCGGTGTCGCGCAGGTAGCGCAGCGTCTCGCCGTCGACCGGGAACGTCGAGGCGGTCGCGCCGAACTCGGGCGACATGTTGGAGATGGTGGCCCGGTCGGCGACGGTGAGCGAGCCGAGGCCGGGGCCGAAGAACTCGATGAACTTGCCGACCACGCCGTGCTTTCGCAGCCGCTCGGTCATGGTGAGCACGAGGTCGGTGGCCGTGACGCCGCTCTGCAGGGCGCCCGCAAGCCGGACGCCGATCACCTGCGGCGCGGTCATGTAGATCGGCTGGCCCAGCATGACGGCCTCGGCCTCGATCCCGCCGACGCCCCAGCCGAGCACGCCGAGCGCGTTGATCATCGTCGTGTGGGAGTCGGTGCCGACGAGCGTGTCGGGCATCGCGACGCCGTCGCGCACGGTCACGACGGAGCCCAGATACTCGAGGTTCACCTGGTGGACGATCCCCATCCCCGGCGGGACGACCCGGAAGTTCCCGAACGCCCCCTGCGCCCAGCGCAGGAGCGCGTAGCGCTCGCCGTTGCGGGCGTACTCGTGCTCGATGTTTCGCTCGTAGGCGGCGCCGTTCCCGAACGCGTCGACCTGCACCGAATGGTCGACCACGAGGTCGACGGGCACCTGCGGGTCGACCCGGGACGGGTCGCCGCCGCGGCGCGCCACGGCCGAGCGCAGCGCCGCCAGGTCGACGACCGCCGGCACGCCCGTCAGATCCTGCATGATCACCCGGGCGGGCATGAAGGCGAGCTGCGCGCCTTCGGCCGGCGCCGGCCAGCCGGCGAGCGCGCGCACGTCGGCGTCGGTCACATGCTCGGTGCCCGCCCGTCGCACCAGGTTCTCGAGGAGGACGCAGACGGTGTAGGGCAGCCGCGACGGGTCCGCGACCGAATCGAGGCGATAGACCGCCTCACCCGAGCCAAGCGCGCTGCGCGCGCCGAACGAGTCGGCCGAACTCATGCCTGTAACCTATCGCGGCAGGGGGCGTTGGGCCGCGCTGGCCGCGCGGCCACATGGCGCTCACGCGGATGCCAATTTGGGTGTCATCGAAGGGAGGATCACCGTGAATCTGGGCAACCTCACGAAGCAGGCCAAGAAGCTCGTCGACAAGCGCGGCGGCGTCGAGGCGCTGAAGGGCGACGCCGGGGAGCTGAAGGACATCGCCGGCGGGGGCGGGAGCGCGACGGACAAGGCCAAGAAGGCCGCGGATGCGCTCAAGGAGCCCGGCCAGAAGCCGGATGGAGAGCGGAAGCACCAGCCGCCGGCCTGAGCCTTGCGAACCCTTTGGGGCCGGGTCCCGTCCGGGGCCTGGCCCCGGTGGTGATTAGCGCAATACGCCGCGCAGCGCCGCCCGCGCGGCGAACCAGCCGCACATGCCGTGGACGCCGCCGCCGGGGGGCGTCGAGGACGAGCACAGGAAGATGCGCGGGTCGGGCGTGGCGTGCGGCGCCGGCCGCAGCGCCGGCCTGGCCAGGAGCTGGCGCAGGTCGGCGAGGCCGCCGTTGATATCGCCGCCCACGTAGTTGGGGTTCTTGGCCTCGACCTGCGCCGGCCCCATCGTGTGCCGCGCCACGACGACGTCGCGGAAGCCGGGCGCGAACCGCTCGATCTGGCGGTCGATCGCCTCGGTCATGTCGGCGTCGGAGCCGTTCGGCACGTGGCAGTAGGCCCACAGCGTGTGGGCGCCCTCCGGGGCGCGCGTGGGGTCGAAGAGGCTCTGCTGGGCGACGAGCACGTAGGGCCGGGCGGGGATGCGGCCGGCGGCGACGGCGGCCTCGGACTCGGCCAGCTCGCCCAGGGTGCCGCCGACGTGCACTGTCCCCGCCCGGCGGCACTCGGCCGCCGCCCACGGCACCGGCTCGCTCAGCGCATAGTCGACCTTGAAGACGCCCGGCCCGTAGCGGAACCGCTCGAGGGCGCGGCGATAGCGTCCCGAGAACCGGTCACCAGCGATCCGAAGCATCGCGCGCGGCGTCACGTCGAGCAGGACGGCGCGGGACGGCGGCAAGGCCCGTAGCGACGTGACCGGCCGGCCGGTCTCGATCTCGCCGCCGAGCGACCGCAGAAGCGACGCCATCGCATCGGCGATCGCCCGCGAGCCGCCGGCGGCAACGGGCCAGCCCACGGCGTGGGCCAGCATCACGAGCAGGAGCGCGAACGCGCCCGTGGCCGGCGCGGTCAGCGGCCGCATCGAATGCGCCGCGTTCCCCGCGAGGAGCGCGCGGGCGGGGTCGCCGCCGAACCGCCGCCGGGTGAGCCCGACCGCCGAGCGGACGCCGAGCGCCCCGAAGCGCGCGGCCGGCAGCGGGTGGCGAGGGGGCCGAAGCGGCGGACCGAGGAGGACGCCCGCCAGCGCCTCCCAGTCGTGCACGAGCGGGCCCATCAGCCGCGCGTAGGCGCGGCCGTCGTCTCCCAGGCCGGCCGCGGTCTCCCGCACGGAGCGATGCAGCGCGACGGCCCGGCCGCCGTCGAGGGGATGCGCCAGCGGCAGATCGGGGTGCACGACGGCCAGGCCGTGCTCGGCGAGCGGCAGCTGCGAGAGGAACGGCGATCCGAGGAGCAGCGGGTGGACGGCGGAGCAGACGTCGTGCAGGTGGCCGGGGAGCGTGAGCTCCTCGGTGCGGGTGCCGCCGCCGATGGTCGGCTGTCCCTCGATCACCCGCACCGAGCGCCCCGCCTGGGCGAGCGCGATCGCCGCGGCGAGCCCGTTCGGGCCCGAACCGACGACGATCGCGTCGACCTCCGGCTCAGGCACGCCGGAACGGCCTGGTCACAAGCCTCATGGGCGTCATGGCCGTGTACATACCCGAACGGATGCCCGCGTTCTGCCACACGTTCCCGGCCTTCCCCCACTGGCGGCGGCGGTCGACGCACACCGTCTCGGTGGTCACCTCGCCTTCGACGCCGAACGCCGCGGCCAGCGACCGGAGCGTGTGCGCCCAGTGGCGGTCCTCCTGGCGGTGGCCGCCGAGCGTCATCCCCATCTCGTACAACGGGTCGGAGGCCCGCATGAGGACGTGCGCCTGGGCAGCCGTCACCCCGCCGTCGTCGAACGCGCTGAACGTGATCCAGCCGGCGAACATGTGGCCCTCCGGCGTCATCAGCGTGAACGACTCGTCGTCGGCGTAGAGCACGAGCACCCCCGTCGAGAGCTTGAGGCCGCCCGGCATGGCCAGGTCGAGCACCGCCACCTCCCCGGGCTGGATGCCCGCGAGCGGCGCGAAGAACCGGTTGCCCTTCGGCCAGAACGAGGGGAAGTCGCGCTTCCACACCGCGACCACCTCGGCCGGGGTCGCGGTTGCGCCCACAAGGCGGACGCGATAGGTCTTCTGCCACATCTTGCCGAACCCGTGCACGGGGGAGGTGGGCCGGCGGCCGGCGACGTTGATCCCGGACGACCCGGGCTCGACGCCCGTCACCTCGAGGTGGGCGACCGGCTTCGCCCAGGCGTCGCCGTCGCGCGATGCGCGCTTCTCGGTCATGGTGTCATTCCTTTCTGGTCAGGCGGCGGCGGCGATCGCGTCGGCCTCGCTGCCGTGGATGGCGATCGCCTCGTCCAGCCGCGTAAGCTGGAAGATCTGGAGGTAGTGCTCGGTCAGGCCGAACGCGAGCAGCCGCTGCTTCTGGCGGTTGGCGCGGACGAGCAACGTCACGAGCAGGCCGATACCGCTCGAGTTCATGTACTCGAGCTCGGAGAAGTTCAGGACGATCCAGCGGGTTCGCTCACCGCTGGCTCCCGCGTAGGCGTCCATCAGCGCCGCCTCGCTCGCCGCCGTCACCTCGCCCGCGATGTCGATCACGCTCGTCCGGTCGTTGAGCGTCCGGACACTCATGGACACGGTGGTCTCGGTCATTCTGCACTCCCCTCTGGGGCGTCGGTCGGCGCCCCTGCCTCGATTGTCATGAAGTCGGACAGACGGGTGATCTCGAAGATCTCCCGGTAGTGGTCGGTCAGGCCGCGAGCGGTGACGGGGATGCCGGCCGCGCGGGCGCGGCCCAGCAGCCCCACGATGAGCGCGATGCCGCTCGAGTTGATGTACGGGACGGCCGCGAAGTCGAGCGTGATCGACTCCGCTCCGGCCGCCGCCGCCGATGCGTACGCCCGGTCGAAGGCGTCGCCGGCCTCGCGGTCGACCTCGCCCGTCAGAAGGAGCGTCGTCGCGGCGCCGCTCACCTCGACCTTGATCTCAAGAGCGGTTGTCATCTCCGCCTCCTTCCAGGTGCATCACGAGCCGCGTGGTGTGGTGCTCGTCATCTCCGGCCACCTCGAGCTCGTCCACCATGTTGCGGATCAGGAAGAGGCCCCACCCGCGCGGCGTCTGCTCGCCGGCGAGCTTGGCCTCGATGTCCGGCTCGGGCGCCGCGGGCATGGGCCGCGCAGCGCCCCGGTCGGTGACGTCCACGACCAGCGAGCCGCCGGCGCGGAAGAGCCGGATGACGACGGGAAGCTCCGGCCGGAACCCGTTGCCGTGCTCCATCGCGTTCATGACGGCCTCGGCTACGGCCGTCTTCATGCGCTCGAGCCTCGCCGGCGGCAGGCCGGCCGCCGCGAGCGCCGGCTCGAGCCGGCGCAGCGCCTCGCGCTCGTTTCCCGGCTCGCTCGGAACCGAAACCTCGGTCAGCGGGTCGACCGGATCGCGGCGGAGCGCGACCAGCGTGATGTCGTCCTCCTGCTCGGAGGCCGATCCGGCGAAGTCGGCGAGTGCCTCGAGCAGCGTGCGAAGCAGCGTCCCGCCGTCGCTGGAGCCGGACTGCGCCATCACCGCCGACAGGCGGCTGCCGCCGAACATCTCGCGGTCGGCGTCGTGCGCCTCGGTCACGCCGTCCGAGTAGAGCAGGAGGTGGGCGCCGGGATCGAGCATCGCCTCGGTCTCCTCGTAGGTCATGCCGGGCATGAGGCCGAGAGGCATCCCGCGCGCGAGGAGCTCGGTCACCGTTCCGTCGGCGGCGAGCACCGGCAGGTTGTGGCCCGCGTTTGCGAACACGAGCCGGCCGGTGTCGAGCTCGAGCACGCCGTAGAGGCAGGTCACGAACATGTTCTGCGGGATGTCGGGCACCAAATGCTCGTTCACCCGCTCCAGCACGGCGCCGGGCTCGACGAGGCGCTGGGCCGAGGCCCGCAGCACGCTCCGGGTGGCGGCCATGACGAGCGCGGCGGGCACGCCCTTGTCGGTCACGTCGCCGACCACGATGCCGAGCCGGCCTCCGGGGAGGTCGATGAAGTCGTAGAAGTCGCCACCCACCTCGCGCGCGGGGCGATAGTCGGCGGCGACGCTCCACCCGGGCGCCTCTGGGAGCGCCCGCGGGAGGAAGTTCTGCTGGATGAGGCGGGCCACGGCGAGCTCCTGGTCGAGCCGCTCCCTGCTTCGGATCTCCGCCTCCTGCTCGCGCACGAGCTGGCCGACACGGACGCCGGCGCGGCCTGGGCGGCCAGGCTCTCGAGCAGCCGGCGGTCGTCGCCCGAGTACTCCTGGTCGGACAGCCGCGGGCCGAGGTTGAGAAGGCCGATCAGCTCGCCCTGTGTCACGAGCGGCACGACCAGCTTCACGCCGGATGCCCGCATCGCGTCGAGCGCCGGCGAGTCGAGCTCGAGCGCGTCGATGTCGACCGCTCCGGCCGCGCCCTGGAAGAAGGGGATGATCGGGTCGTTCGGCGCGATGTCGACGGGCACGGGGCCGGGTGCCGGCGCGCGGACGGCCGGCCGCTCGCCGACGGAGGCGGCGACCGCCGGGGCGGTGCGTCCACGCGAGACGATGCGGCGAAGGCTGTGGGCAACCGAGCTCATGACACCTCCGTTGTACCGGGCGGGCGTTCCGGATTCGTTACGGGATGGGGAGCGCGCAGCCACAGGCTGGCGTGCGCGGGATGCAGCGTCTCGTTGACCGCCTCCAGCACCTCACTCCTCAGGCTCTCGATGTCGACCTGCCGGCGCAGCCCCGATGCGAGGTCCTCGAGCGTCCGGCGGGCGTCGTATCGCGACCGGTAGAAGCGGCGGTCGACCGCCTGCTGGATCCGGCGCCGCAGCGGCTGGAAGGCCGCCGCGACGAGGAGCGTGGACGCCGTCACGGCGAGCGTGCTCGACTGGCCGCTGACCGAGCGCAGGGCGGCCTGGGCGACGTACACGCCGCCGAAGTAGAGCCCGGCCAGCGCGGCGACAAGCACCGCGTAGCTCACCGTGCGGCGGATGACGACGTCGATGTCGTAGAGCCGGTGCCTGAGGATTGCAACGCCTGTGGCAGCGGGGAACGCCGCGAAGGCGAGGCCGATGACGGCTATCCGCATCTCGAGGTTGCCGTCGGGCCAGAGGAGCCATGTGCTCATGTCGGCGGCGACCGCCACAGCCACGAGCGCGCCGACGGCGAGCACCAGTTGGAGCTGTCGTCGCACCACGCCGCGCGCGCCGCGCAGCCGGATCAGAAGCGACGCTGCCGCGAGCGAGAGGCCCACGGGCACGAGCGCCCAGCCGGTGTCGTTCACCACGATCATGTCGCCGCGCAGCCCCGAGACGCCGAAGGGGTTCGACGCCGCCTGGAAGGGCTCGTCGAACGGCCCCGGCCGCAGGCAGTCGCTCACGAGAAGGAGCGCCATGGCGAGCGCCAGCAGCGCCGCCACGGGCCGCCAGCGCCTCGACGGGAGGCGCCCGTCGGGAAACACGAGCATCGCGATGCCGAGAAGCGGCGCCAGCCCCTCGCTCGGGAACGCGGCGGCCGCATCGGCCCCCGGAAGCGGGTGCAAGGTCACGTTCAGGCTGTAGTCGGCGTACGCCCACGCCAGGACCGAGGCACCGCCGAAGACGCCTATCACGCAGAAGATCCACCCGATTCGGTTCTCCGGCATGCGCCACGCCACCAGCGCCCCGACGCCGCCGAATGTCAGAGAGAGGACGAGGAACGACGCGCCGCCGGCACCGGCGAACACGTCGCCAGGCAACTGTCGCCCGGGACCGAGGGCCAGGAGCACCGCGCTCACGACGGCGATCGCGACGCACAGCGCCCAGGCGATCGGCGCGATCCGCCTACTCATGGCGCTCCGGAGCGGCCGACGGCCCGTCTGTGATCAGATGAGGGCGAAGCCAGAGGGTGCTGTGCGTCGGGTGCACCGCGTGCGTCACCGCATCGAGGAGCTCGATCCGGAGCGCGTCGAGATCGATCTCCTCGCGCAGGCGTCCACTGAACGCGTCCATTGCCGCCTGGGCGTCGTACCCCGACCGGTAGAACCGGCGGTCGACGATGCGCTGGAGGCGCCGCCGCATCGGCTGGAAGGCGCCCACCACAGCGAGCGTCGAGACGGTCACGGCAACCGTGCCGGACGAGCCTGTGAGGTTGCGCAGGAGCGCGCCCGTGAGCGTCGCTCCCGCGACGTAGACCACGGCCAGCACGGCCACGAGACACCCGTAGACGAGCGTCTTTCGGATGATCACATCGACGTCGTACAGCCGGTAGCGGAGCATGGCGAGGCCGACCGACAGCGGAAGGAGCGCGTAGTCCAGCGCGTACAGGGCCTCGTATGGGGCGAGCACGGAGATGGCGAAGAAGCCGACGAACGCGGCCCATGCGGCGAACAGGCACTCACGGATCTGCACCCGCTGGATCGCGTCCGCGCGCCGGTAGCGGACGACGGCCGAGGCCAGGCCGACGGCGATCAGGACGGCGACGAGCACCGCGGTCGCGACGACGACCGGCTGCGGAGGCGAGTCGGTGCCGCCCGCGAGCACTGCGATCCACGCGATCGTGACGAGATCGGCGCGGACGACGTGCCGCCATCGCGGTCCCGGAGGCCGCCCGTCCGGGAAGAGCAGCGGAACCAGGAGCGCGTAGGCGGCGAGCCCGGCCACCCATGTCCAGCTGGAGAGCCAGTCGGCGGCGCCCGCACCAAGTGCGCCAGGACGGTGGTCGTCCGCCCACGCTGCGTACGTGCCGGCCGCGATCGCGACGGCGACCAGGCCCGGGACGGCGCAGAAGATCCACCCGATCGGATTTCGCGGCTCGCGACGTGCGATCAGCGCTCCCAGCGTGGCCATCCCCTGCATGACCGCGCCGAACAGCAGGGCATCGAGGAGGCTGGCGACGTCGGGGGCGGTCCCCAAGCCGACGACGACTCCGGTGGCGAGCAAGAGGGCGAGCGTCGTCAGCCAGGCGGCGGCCGCGAGCCGCGGCACGGAGGCCGGCGTCATCACTGCACCTCCGGCGGTTTGAGCCAGATTGTCGCGTGCGCCGGCTGGAGCGTCTGCCGCACGATGTCCAGCACCTCGCCCGACACCGCCTCGATCTCGACCTGGTCGCGCAGGCGGCCGCTGAACGCCTCGAGCGTGCGGGCGGCGTCGTACCGGTGGCGATAGAAGCGGTGGTCCACGGCCCGCTGGATGCGGGCTCGCAACGGCTGGAACGCCGCCGCCACGAGCAGCGTCGAAAGGGTCACTCCGACCGCTCCCGACTCACCGGTCAGGCTGCGAAGCACGCCACCGGCCAGCGTCACGCCGCCCAGGTAGAGCGCCGCCAGAACGGCGACGAGCACCGCGTACACGAGCGTGCGCCTGATGATCACGTCGATCTCGTAGAGGCGATAGCGGAGCACCGCGAAGACGATGGCGACGGGGATGAGGCCGAAGCTCAGGAGAGACGCCGTCTGGGCTGCCGAGAGCCACGCGGGTGTGTCTTGCGACGAGGGGTCCACGACCGCCCCGACCGGCACGACGACCGCATAGACGGCCG
Source organism: uncultured Actinomycetes bacterium (assembly GCA_963821535.1). Classification (GTDB taxonomy): domain Bacteria; phylum Actinomycetota; class Thermoleophilia; order Gaiellales; family JAICJC01; genus JAICJC01. Next base: position 88,783 of record CAWGEC010000006.1, read on the forward strand.
CCACCCCGGCGGCCGCCGCCGCGAGCCACTTCACCTGCTGGCGTTCCGGCCCACGGGCGCGCCGGTAGCGGACGACCAGGCTCGCCGCCGAGGCGACCATCATCACCACGACGACGAAGATCGCCACCCAGCTGGCGTCGAGCACGGTACCGAGGGCGTCGACACCGAGGGGGTTCTGCACTCCGGGATACCCGGCATCACCCAGGGGTCCCGGGTTGAGGATGAGGCCCATGACTCCGACGACCATCGCCACCGCGCTGGTCCACGCGACGTACCGCCACCGCCGACCGAGCAGGTGCCCGTCCGGGAAGAGCAGCAGGAGGAACGTCCCCGTGATCCCGATGGCCGGCAACCAACACCCGTTTCCCAGGGCCGCCAGCACCGGCCCGCCCGCCAGGTCATGGTGGAGCTTGACGGTATAGTCGGCATAGGTAGCCGTAGCGCTGAAGCCCCACGACGCGCCGATCACAAGCAGGAGCCACCCGATCGGGTTGTCTGGCCGGCGAGCCGCGAGAAGCCAGCCCGCGGCCGGGTAGGTGAAGACCGCCCCGCAGATAGGCGATTCCTCCCCAGAGGCCGCCGGCGGACCAGCTGCTGCTCTGGTCGGCATCCCTCGCGAGAACGCCGAACGTCATGGCAAACAGGAACAGCGCCGCGCACAGCGCGAAGGCGGCCGTGGCCAGACCACGCCGGGCCCTCACCGCTCCACCTCGGGCGACCGGATCCACAGAGTCGCGTGTTCCGGCTGAAGCGCCTGGCGGACGACGTCCAGCACCTCGCCCGACACCGTCTCGATGTCCACCTGCTCGCGCAGCCTCCCGCTGAACTCCTCCAGCGTGCGGGCCGCGTCGTAGCGGCCGCGATAGAAGCGGTGGTCGACGGCCCGGCGGATGCGGGCTCGCAGCGGCTGGAAGGCCGCCGCCACGAGCAGCGTGGCCACCGTCACGGCGAGCGTCCCGGACTGGCCGCTCACCGACCGCACGGCGGTCTGGACCCCGAAGACGCCCGCGAGATAGAGCAGCGCGAGCACCGACACCAGCGCGGCGTAGACCAGCGTCCTCCGGATGATCACGTCGATCTCGTACAGGCGGTAGCGGAGCACCGCGATGCCGATCGCGGCGGGGATCAGGCCGAGGCTCAACACGAACGCGTTGTCGATCATGAGCCGCCAAACCGGCTCCGGGCCGGGGCCGGCGATGACGCCGAGGCAGAGGTCGACGAAGTAGATGGCCGCCGACAGCCCCGCCGCAGCCGCGAGCCACTTCACCTGCTCGCGTTCCACCTGGCCGGCACGGCGGAACCGCACGACCAGGCTCGCGGCAGACGCCACCATCGTGGCCGCGAGAACGACGACCACGTAGTCGAGCACTGCAACGACGCCGCCGAGGCTCTCGACGCCCATCGGGTTCTGAGTGTTCCGATAGACGCTGTCGTCGAGGAGTCCGGGTCGAGCAGCGCTGTGATCACACACGTCGCCGTGCTCGCGGCGCCGACGTACGCGACCCATCGCCAGCGCCGACCCGGGAGGTGGCCGTCCGGGAAGAGCAGCAGGAGAAACGTCCCGGTCAGTCCGACGGGCGGCGCCCACACCGTGAGCGTGAGCGCGGCTGCGACGTCTGCCCCGGGCAGCGACCCCGGATGGAGCCTGATCCCATAGTCGGCGTAGCCCGTGACACCGGCCAGGAGCGCCCATCCCGCTCCGATCGCAAGCAGGATCCAGCCGATGAGGTTGGCCGGCTGCCGCGTGGCGATGACGATCCCGGCGACCGGGAACGCCAGCAGCACGACCGCGACCGCGATCGCAATGACGAGGTCGGCGCTGCCGCTCCCGAGGCTCTCGGGATTCTTGAGGTCGCGGGTGGCCCACGCCGTCACGATCGCCACCACCCAGAGGACGGAGGTCGCGGCGAAGACGGCCCACGCCAGCCGCCTCCGAGCCGGGGAGCGCGGGCTGGCGTTTGGGCCGTTCATCGTGCGTTCAGCATCTTCCATCGCGTCGGGTGTGGCAAGCGGCCGCTCGGCGCGCTACGACACCGGCCCCCAGGCGGCCGCCGAGTCCCAGTACGACGAGTGTGTCATCTGCTGGACGTGGGTGCCGTCGAGCCGCATCGTGTAGACGGCGGCGATGCCACTTTCAGACCCCTTGGCGAAGGCGATGGACTCGCCGTCCGGAGAGAAGGACGGCCGGCCGATCCACGTGCCGTCCGCGAAGTGCGTGATCTGCCGGCGCCCGCTCCCGTCTGGATGGATCAGGAAGTACTGGCCCTGGCTGCCGTCCTCGACGTGCGAGTGGAAGGCGATCCAACTGCCGTCGGGAGACCAGGCCGGCTGATCGCCCGAGTTCTCGGTCCACGGGGTGAGCCGGCGCGGGCTCGATCCGTCGCTCCCGATCACGAAGACAGCTCGCGTCCCCGCCAGCTTGGAGAAGCCGGAGTTGACCTCTTCGAAGACGATCTGGCGTCCATCGGGCGAGAGGGCAGGGGTGTTCAGGTCGCCGCTGAACGGCGCCCGCCGGTAGAGCACGCGCCGCTTGCTGCCGTCAGTGCGCACCATGGCGAGCGCGGAGTGCTCGATCCAAATCTCGCCGCTCGAGTCCAGTTTCACTCTCCCCGTCGACTGGGTGAAGAGCACCCACTTGGAATCCGGCGAGAAGCTCGGATTGGCTTCGTCCGGGCAGGTCTGCTCGTCGGCGCCCTGCGCGCAGGGCCGCTCGATCGGCGCCAGCCCGCTCCCGTCCGGCGCCACCCGGAACATGCGGCAGGGCGCGCTCGGCAGACAACGGGTGAACGCGATCAGGCGCCCATCGGGCGACCACGACGGCCGGTCGTCGAGCACCCCCGGCTCCGGGTCGGTGAGCTTCCGGATCTTGCCGTCGGAGCCGATCGTAAACAGTCCGGCCCAGGACTCGTCCGGGGTGAAGTAGCGCCGAAACACGATCGTCCCGTCAGCGTGGGAGCGCTGCCGAGGTCGAAGGCGGAGCCGGCCGGCTCGGATGTGCTCGTGCCGGACTCCCCACACGCGGCGAGAGCCAGCCCCGCCGCAACGACGACGGCGGCAAAGACGAATCGGGTGGAGCGGTACACGATGACCTCCTCGGTCTCTTAGGTCTTCAGTCCAGCCCACGCGGCCTCTCGCTGTGGATCTCAGTCGAGAGACGCTCGGCGGGTGAGCGCCGGTCAGGCGACGACCCTTCGGCGGTTGCGAACAGTGGCTACGAGGCTGACGCCCGCCAGCGCCGCGCCGATGCCGCCGGCTACGCCGATCGCGGCGTCCGGCCACTGGAAGCCGGAGTCGCTAGACGCGGCCGCTGTGCGGTCCGCAAGCTGCGCCTGCACCATGCTGGCGTGGATGAGCCCAACCCCGGTCGTGTCGGCCGCGGGCGGGGCCTTGACCGTGCTGGCGTGCATCAGGCCGACGCCGGTCGTGTCGCCGTACGGTGAGTCGGCGAAGGCCGCGGGTGCGAACGCCAGCGCCGATGCGACTGCGAGGGAAGCGATGCGGATGGGGCGCAACATCATGACCTCCTGGTGGGTTCGTGGTCGTCGCCGACCGATTGCCAGGATCATCCACACCGAACGTCCCGGAATCGTTACGGAGCGGTCGGCGTGTCCGTGCCCGTGACGCTCTGCGATACTCGGACTCGATGCCGCTTCGGATCGACGTACTCGGGACGCCCCGGATCGAGGTGGACGGCGAGCCGCTGCAGGTCGACACGCGAAAGGCAGTGGCGCTGCTCGCGCACCTGGCCGTGAGCGGCGGCCCGCAGGCTCGGGATGTGCTGGTCGACCTGCTCTGGCCCGATGCCGACCCCGACCGCGGGCGGGCCGCGCTCCGGCGCACGCTCTCAACGCTCCGCTCGGCGCTCGGGGGGCGCTGGGTCGAGGTCAGCCGCGCCGCGGTGGCGCTCGAGGTCGAGCCCGATGCGGTCGACCTGCACCGGTTTCGCCGCCTGGCACGCGAGGCGGGCGACGGCGCGGGGGCGATCCAGCCGCTGTCGGCGGCCGTCGAGCTCCACCGAGGCGACCTCCTGGCCGGCTTCGGGCTGCGCGACAGCGTTCGCTTCGACGATTGGCAGCGCGACGCGGCGGCCGAGCTGCGGGCCGAGCTCGAGCGGGCGCTCGACCGGCTGGCGGCCGCGCTGGAGGCCGCCGCGCGCCCAGCCGACGCCGTCCCCCACGCCCGCCGCCGGCTCGCCCTCGACCCGCTCCACGAGCCGGCCCACCGGTCGCTCATCCGCCTCTACGCGGCCAGCGGCCATCGGGCCGAGGCGCTCACCCAGTACCGCGAGTGCGTGCGTGTGCTCGACCGCGAGCTCGGCGTCCGGCCGCTGCCGGAGACGACCGAGCTCTACAACGCCGTGAACGAGGGACAGATCCTCGTGGCAGAGGCGCCTGCAGCCGCCCCCGCCGTCGCAGCCGTTCAGGTGGCCGCCCGGCCGCTGGTCGGACGTGACCGCGAGTGGCGGGTGCTCCTGGCCGAGTACGAGGCGTGCGGGGCCGATGGGCGGCTCGTCGTGCTCGAGGGCGAGCCGGGGGTGGGCAAGACGCGCCTCGGCGAGGAGCTGCTCGCGGCGGCCAGAGACCGCGGGCATCTGGTCGTCGCCGTGCGGTCATACGAAGGCGAGGCCGGGATCGCGTTCGGACTCGTGGCGGCCGCGATCCGGAGCGCCCTGGCGGTCGCCGGCGCCGAGCCGCTGGCGGGCATCTCCGAGCACTCGCGGGCGGAGGCTGCGCGACTCGTGCCCGAGCTCGGCGACGTCGGCGCCGCGAGTCCCGACAGCCTCGCCGCCCAGCACAGGCTGCACGATGGGCTCGCCAACGTCCTCGCGGCGCTCGTTGCCTCCGAGCCCCCCGGCGTGCTGTTCCTCGACGACCTGCAGCTGGCCGATCCCGCATCGCTGGCGATGGTGGCCTACCTCGTGCACCGGCTCGCCGGACGCCCGATGCTCGTCGTGGCGGCGTGGCGGTCAGAGGAGATCGGGGCCGAGCAGGCGACGCTGCGCCGGTCGGCCCATCGCGTCATCCGGCTCGGGCGGCTCGGCCGGGCGGACGTGGCGGAGCTGGCCGAGGCGGCAGGCGTCGGGGAGCACGCGCAGCGCCTGTTCGACGAGACCGAGGGCCTGCCGCTGTTCGTCGTCGAGTACCTCGCCGCGCTCAAGGATCCCGAGGACGATGCCCTCCCTGTGGGTGTGCGCGCGCTCCTCACCGCGCGGCTGGACGAGACCAGCGAGGCCGCCGCGCAGCTCCTCACCGCCGCCGCCGTCATCGGGCGATCGTTCGACGTCGACACGGTCCGCGCGGCGGCCGGACGCGGCGAGGAGGAGACGGCGTCCGGGCTCGACGAGCTCACCCGGCGCGGCCTTCTGGTCGAGCGAGGCGGCGGCTACGAGTTCTCCCACGAGAAGCTGCTCGCGGTCGTGTACGAGCAGGCGGGCCTGGCGCGACGCCGCCTGCTGCACCGGCGTATCGCGGAGGCGCTCTCGTCCGGCCACGGCGCCCCCGCGCTGATCGCGCGGCATTTCCTTGCCGCCGGCCTCGAGTCCGAGGCGGCCGAGGCGTTCCGTCAGGCGGGCGACCGGGCGCGGAGCGTCTATGCGCACAGGGAGGCGCTGGAGGCGTACACGTCGGCGATCGCGCTCGGGCACCGAGAGCCGTGGCTCCTGCACGAGGCGATCGGCGACCTGCACACCCTGGGGGGTGAGTACACGGCCGCGATCTCGGCATATGAGGCCGCCGCCGCACTCGGCGAGCCTGCAGTCGTCGCGGCGATCGAGCACAAGCTGGGGAGGGTGCACGACCGGCGCGGCGATCCGGAGCTGGCCGAGCTCCACCTCCTCGAGGCACTCCGGCTGGGCGGCGAGTCGCCGCGCGTGCAGGCCGACCGCAGCCTCGCGGCGCACCGCCGCGGCGACGGCCCGGCGGCCGAAGAGCTCGCGCGCCGGTCGCTCGAGCTGGGGGAGGCCGGGGACGACACCGAGGCCGTCGCGCAGGCGTGCAACATCCTCGGCATGCTGACCGGCTCGACCGAGCACCTGGAGCGGAGCGTCGAGCTGGCGGAGTCGCTCCCCGACCGCAGCGTGCTCGTCGCCGCCCTCAACAACCTCGCGCTCGCCTACGCCCGCGCGGGCGAGACCGACGCCGCGATGGCCCTCACCTCTCGGGCGCTCGGTCTGTGCTCCGAGCAAGGCGACCGCCACCGCGAGGCGGCCCTCCACAACAACCTCGCCGATCTCCTCCACCGGGAAGGGCGCGAGGCGGAGTCGATGGAGCACCTGAAGCGCGCCGTCGCGATCTTCGCGGAGGTCGGCGACGACGGCGGCATGCAGCCCGAGGTGTGGAAGCTCGTCGAGTGGTGACGCGCCGGCTGGGTAGGCTGCCCGCGTGAACGGCTCGCGCGTGCCCCTTCCGCCCGAGGTGGAGCCGCCCTTCGAGGTCTACGTGAACGGGCTGCCGCAGGTTGAGGGCATGGACTTCGTGCTCGACGGCCGCGAGCTGGTGTTCGCCAGGGAGCTGACGCGCCCCGGCGCGCGACACGGCCCGAAGCCTCGTCCGCGGGTTCTTCTTCGGCCGCTACCGGCCCGAGCACGTTGTCGACGTCGCCTACCAGGCCGGCGGGCGCGGCCACGTCGTGAGCGGCCTTCCGATCCAGCCGCCCTAAATGAGGTGCTTGCCCTGCCAGAGCCACGTCTCGAGGATCGCAAAGAGCGTGATCAGGCAGACGGCGATGATGTGCCCGCCGCGCGAGCGCGGCGCCATGAAGTAGCCGATGACGGCGACGAGGAGAGCGATGATCGCCCATGTAGATCGGGCGCGTCCACGTCCCGGCGACCGCGATCACGATCGCTCCGGCGTTGATGACGGCGACGGCGTCGTCGCGGAACGACTCCTGCTCCGGCGTGTACTCTCGCATCGGCCGGGATATTACCGATGGCTACTGATGGCGGAGACGAGAGGGATCACGGAGCTGCGCCGCGCCGGCGTCGCCCACACGCTCATGCGCTACGAGTACCGCCACGGCGGCGGCGCCGAGCAGGCCGCCGACGATCTCGGCGTCGAGCGCGCGCGGATGTTCAAGAGCCTCGTCGTGCGCGCCGGAGGCGACCTGGTCTTCGCGCTCGTCCCGGCGACGGCCGAGCTGTCGCTGAAGAAGCTCGCGGCCGCGGCCGGCGTGAAGCACGCCGACATGGCCGATCCCCGCGACGCGGAGCGGGTGACGGGCTACCAGGTCGGCGGGATCAGCCCGCTGGGCTCGCGCCGGCCGCTGCCCGTCTACCTCGACGCGAGCGGCGGCGAGCTCGACCGCATCTGCCTGAACGCCGGCGGCCGCGGCCAGATCGTCGAGGTGGGCGCCTCGGAGCTCGTGCGGCTCGTCGGCGCCCAGCTCGCGGACCTCGCAGCGGTCGTCAGATCGTGAAGGGGACGGAGGCCGAGGTGAACTCGGTCGCCGTCGTCGCGGTGATGAGCGCCGTGTAGCCGCCGTGCGGGGCCGGCAGGCCCCCGTCCAGGATCTCGCCCCAGCGCTTGAGCACGGGCCCGGCGGGATGGTCGGCGTTGTCGAGCTTCTTCACGACCGCCCCGGCTGCGTCCCGGATCACGATCCTGATCGCAGCGGCCTTGTTCAGGTCGAAGCTGACCGTGACGGTCGGCGCGATGGGCGACACCTGCGCGGCCAGGTTGGCGATCGAGAGGACGTTCGGGGTGACGGGCGCGGTCACGGCGGTTCGGAGGACCGTGTGCCCGGCCGAGCTCCGCGCGCGCACCGCAACCCGGAGCGTCGAGCCCAGGTCGCTCGGCATCACGACGTAGGTCGCAGCGGTGGAGCCGGTGATGACCTTGCACGCCGTGCCGATCGCGTTGCAGCGCTGCCACTGGTCGGTGACGACGGGCGCGGGGACGCCGGCCCACGTGCCGTTCGAAGCCGTGAGCACCTGCCCGACCTGGGCGAAGCCGGTCACCGTCGGCGCGATGTCGGCGGCCGGGGCGACCCCCATCGTCGGCGCCGGCGTCGCAAGGGCGACGGCGAGGTCGGCCCCCACGAGGTTGAACGACTTCGTGGGCGTGAGCAGCGTGAACGGATCGGCGCCCTGTCCCAGGTCCCACCGCGCCCACGAGAGCCCGTAGCGGCTCATCACGGAGAGCAGGTGGTGCTGGAACTCGAGCACGCCCGAGTCGGCCGTCTGTGCCCCCCACTCGCCGACGACGAGCGGGATGCCGAGCCGGCGGCTCTTGTTGATCGCAACGGCGAGGTTCTGGACGAGCGCGTCCTCGGTGCCGTGGTAGTCGAGGAAGTTCTGGTTGTGGGTGGCGTCCCACGACGGCACCCAGCTCTCCTGGTCGGGCGTGTACCCGGAGCCGTAGAGGCCGTTGTAGTAGTCGTGCAGGTCGAGGACGAGGTTGGTCATCGGGCCGAACTTCGTGAAGTCGGCGTTCACAAGGCCGTTGTCGCCGCCGCCGCGGAGCATGAAGAACACGGCGCGCTCAGGATCCTTGAGGCGGATCATGTTCACGATCGGCGCCTCCCACGAGATCACGGCCTGCGTCGAAGCGTGGTTCTCGCCGAGGTTCCCGACCATCGGCTCGTTGAAGACCTCGTAGCCGACCACGTTGGCGTGCGAGCCGTAGCGGCTCACCATCATCCGCGCGAACGCGAGGTAGTCCGCGCGGCCGACGGCGTCGGTCCACCAGTCGCTCATCGCCTCCTTGATCCCGTCGTCGGTCTTCGGGTAGAGGCCCGGGCGGACGTCGTTGTAGAACCAGCCCGGCACACCCGTCTCGCCGGAGCCGAAGTAGGGCGACCACTTGTACTGGTGGAAGTCGATGAGGACGTTCACGCCGTGGTCCTCGTACCAGGTGACCTGGGCGTCGAGGCGCTGAAGGTACTCCTCGTTCCAGGTGTGGAGGCCGCCGACCGGCGCGGTGTCCTCGACCGTGCTCCACGGAGCGAGGATGCGGACGAAGTTCGAGCCCAGGCTGAGCGCCATGCCGTTCGACGCGACTCCGGCGCCGCCCTGCTGGTTCACGCCGCGAAGGACGACCGGCAGGCCGTTCTGGTCGGTGAAGCCGACCCCCTGGACGTGCACCCACGGCGAGACGATCGCCGCGGAGGCTGTGGACGGCAGGACGAGCGCGGCCAGGGCGAGAGCGCCCGCAGATATGAACGTCCGAAAGGAGAGCATCCGACCCCCGTGGAGTTGCGTTTCCGGGGCGGGGTATCGGGCGCGGCGCCTATTCCGCGGCTACTCCTTTTACGGTAATCGGCCTCCCGCTATCCGTACCGCTCGCCTGCCACAGCTGACAGCTTCTCCATCGAGTGCGTGGCCTGGAGCGTGCGGACGGTGCCGGACTTCGAGCGCATGACGAGCGAGGACGTGAGGGCGCCGCCGGCGCGGTAGCGGACGCCGCGGAGCAGGTCGCCGTCGGTCACGCCGGTGGCGGCGAAGAAGACGTTCTCGCCGCGGATCAGGTCGTCGGTCGTGAGCACGCGCTCGAGGTCGTAGCCGGCGTCGCGCGCCTCCTGCGCCTCGGCCTCGTTGCGCGGCCAGAGCCGGCCCAGGAACTGGCCTCCCAGGCACTTGAACGCCGCCGCGGCCAGCACGCCCTCCGGCGTGCCGCCGATGCCCCACAGGAGGTCGATCCCGGTCTCGGGGCTCGCGGCCATCATCGCGCCGGCGACGTCGCCGTGGGGGATGAAGCGGATGCGCGCCCCGGCGGCCCGGATGCGCTTCACCATCTCGTCGTGGCGGGGCCGGTCGAGGATGACGACCATCAGGTCGCGCACCCGCCCTTTGCGCGCCCGCGCGACCAGCTCGAGGGTCTCCTCGATGGGCGCGTGCATGTCGAGCTCCTCGTCGACGTCGGCCCCGCACGCGAGCTTCTCCATGTAGAAGACCGGGCCCGGGTCGAACATCGTGCCCGACTCGGCCGCGGCCACCACGGCGAGCGCGTTCGGCTGGCCGCGTGCGACCAGCTCGGTGCCCTCGAGCGGGTCGACGGCGACGTCCACGCTCACGCCCGAGCCGGTGCCGATCCGCTCCCCGTTGAAGAGCATCGGCGCCTCGTCCTTCTCCCCCTCGCCGATCACGACCACGCCGTCCATCTCGACGGTCGCGAGCATGTGCCGCATCGCGTCGACGGCCGCCTGGTCGGCGGCCTCCTTGTCGCCGAACCCCACCCAGCGCGCCGAGGCGAGCGCCGCCGCCTCGGTCACGCGCACGAGCTCGAGCGCAAGGTTCCGATCGGGTGCTTCCGGCATCGCGCGAGAGGATACCCTCTCGCGCTCGCCGCTCTAGACGTGGACCGCCGAGACCTCCTCGATCAGCTCGTAGGCGGCGTCCAGCCCGATCGAGGCCACGAACGGCGCGATCGCGTTCTGCATGTCCTGCCGCCCCGATCCGACGGCGTCGCGGAAGGCCTGCACGTCGGCGACGCGGACGATCCCGAGCTGGATCGTGTGGTCGGGGTTGGCCGTGTCGTGGAGCAGCAGGAACTCGATCCCCGCCGGCACCCCGCCCGAGCGGTCGTTGTACTCACGGCCGGCGTCCATGTAGTCGTCGAACGAGCCGGGCTTGAGATTGCGCTCGGTGAGCAGGACGGCCTTGTTGTTCCCGGTCGCGCCGCCGTCCTCGTGGACGGCCACGTCGAAGAGGCCCGAGACCATCGTCTCGGCGATGTGTGGCGCCATCCGCTCGTGCCGGGCTCTCTCGGCAGGCCCGAGGTCGGCCTGGAGCCGGGCCGCGTCGTCGTCGGTGACGTCGAAGAGCCCGATGATCGTGATCTGGTCCGGGTCGGCGGTGTCGCGCATGATGTATGCGCCCGTGAAGCCCTGCGGCCACTCGTCCGGCTCCCAGGCCTTGCGGAAGTCGTCGTAGTGCCCCGCGTTCAGCCGGCGGGCCGTGAAGACAGCCTTCATCGAGAACCCCCATTCGTGCCGTTTGCGACGTTCGCGCCGGACTCTAGATGATCGATCGATAACTCCCGCGCGCCTGGACGTCCGACGCGTTGGAACGACGAATCGTGGCAGCGGCGGCTGCGAACCGTCGCATCGCGGCGTCCTCGGTCGGGCCAATATGACCCGATATTGGCCCTCCCTGTGTCCTTGCGCTGCTTGGTTCGCAACCGCCCAGGACATCACGGAGTTATCGATCGATCATCTAGGAACGCGTGAGCCGGTTCGCAAGGCCGCTCACGACCTCTTTACGCATGAGCGGCTCGATCCAGCGCTGGGGGATCGAATTCGCGCCGAACCGGGCTCCGGCCAGGCGCCGGTGACGGCGCCGTTCGTGTCCGCGTCGCCGCCCAGGTTGACCGCGAAGACGACCGCCGGCTCGAAGGCGTCGTGCCGAAAGGCGGCGGCGAAGGCGATGCGGAGCGTCGTCATCACGAACCCCCGCTGCTCCTGGGCGGCCGCGGCGAGCCGGGCCTCGTCCTCGGCGATCGCCGCCTCGGCCGCCCGTGCCACCTCCGAGACGGATTGCGGCGGCCGCCGGCCCTGGATCAGCGCGGCCACGGTCAGGTTGAGCCAGGCACAGGCATCGCCGGCCAGCGGATCGTGATGGGTGAGGCCCGAGTCGATACGCGAGATGCGCTCGATTGCGCCCGGGTCGCCGCGGTAGCGGATCGCGATCGGGACGGTGCGCATGAGCGAGCCGTTGCCGGCGCTTCGGCCCTCGGCCTCGTGGAAGGCCTCGGCCGCGGCGCGGGCCTCGTCGGCCGAACGCGCCCGGCGAAGCGCCGCCGCGACCGTGGCGCCGATGTCCTTCGGGCGCGACCGCGCCCACATGGCGTAGCGCCCGAACACGTCGTTCTCGTCGTAGCCGCCCTGGTCGGCGAGGCTCTCGGCGAGCGCGACCGCCATCGCCGTGTCGTCGGTCCACTCGCCCAGCTCCCAGGGAGCCGAGGCGACCATGTCGCGCAGGGGCCCGCCGTAGCGGTTCCGGATCTGGTCGGGGTGCAGCCACTCGACCGCGGCGCCGAGCGCATCGCCGACCGCGAGCCCGAGCATGGCGCCGCGCGCGCGGTCGTGCACACCCTCGGGATCGCGCCGCCGGATCACGCCGCCTGGCACCGCGGGCAGTGGTAGGTGCGGCGGGCATGGTCGCCCTGGGCCGTGCTTCGGATCGGGGTTCTGCAGCGCGGGCAGGGGCGGCCGGTGCGGCGGTAGACGTTGGCCGGGAGCCGGCCGGTGACGCCCCGGCGGAGCTGGCGGCGGGCGGTCGCGGCGAGCTCCAGCAGGCACCGGTCGGAGACGGCCGAGGCCGGCTGGAACGGGCTCTGGCGGCGCTCCCAGAGCGTCTCGGACTTCACGATGTTCCCGATCCCCGCGAGCACGCGCTGGTCGAGCAGGAGCTCGCCGACCGGCCGGTCGACGGCGCGGGCGCGGCGCAGGTACTCGGCGGCGTCGAAGCGGCCGTGGAGCAGGTCGGGGCCGAGCGCGAGCTGCGGCGGCCGGGCGGCGACGCCGACCCGCCCGGCGATCACGAGGTCGCCGGCGGCGGTGCGAAGGACGTATCGCCCCCGCCCCTCGCCGGGTGGCTTCAGGCGCACGCCGCCGTGCAGGCCCAGGTGGGCGTGCAGGCAGCGCCCGTCGGCGGTGTGGACGAGCAGGTGCTTCCCGCGCGCCTCGACCCCCGAGACGACGGCGCCGGCGAGCGGCCCCTCGTCGACCCGTGCGCCGACGAGCGGCCGAAGGCGACGCGCGGCACGTTCCAGCGAGTGTCCCTCGGGCATGCGGCGACGGTAGCAGCGGCGTCAGAGGCGCGGGATACTTCCGGCGTACCGGGATACCCGAGCCCCGAGGAGGCGGCCCGCAGTACTGCGCCGGACGACTGGCCCGCGAGGCGGAATCCCGAGCATCCAGGAGTGGGCGTTTGTCGTCGGGTCGTCGATCGCGCCGGATGGCATTCGGGCCCTTGTCATCCTCGGCGAGGACCGCGACGTCGGGGCCTACTGGGGCCAGGAGAGCTGGTGCCAGCGCGAGGACGACGGCTGGCACGTCAACGAATGGAGCCGCTACGGCGGCGCTCCGCTCGTCGGAAAGCCGCTCTGGATCGACCCCGAGCCGGCGCTGGGGCCAATCGCCCTCGTGGACCAGGCCCCCGCGGGTGCCACCCGAGCGATCGTGCACTACGACGGCCGCGACCATGCCGTGCGCGTCACGGACGAGGGATGGGTGTTCTTCGCGGCATGGGGCCACCCCTACGCTGAGGACCAGGCGGTCGCCGACTGGTACTCGCACCTGAAGCCGGCGCCCAGGGTCGTCGGCTTCGAGTAGGCCGAGCGCTCACGCGCGCAGCACGAGCTTGCGGTGCCCCTGCAGGAAGCCGTGGTCGAGCAGGAGCCGCTCCGCCTCCGTGCCCACGATCGGCTCGCCGTCGACGCGCTCGGGCGCGAGGCGCCGGACGCGGCCCGACTCCACCAGACCCGCGAGCGCCGCAATCGCCGGCTCGAGCAGCTCGGGCTCGATCGTGACGAGGCCGCGCCCGCCCTTCTCGATGTAGAGCGCCGGCCTCCCGCCGGCCAGGACGACCCATGCGCCGGCGATGCGGGCCAGCTTGCGGCTCGCCTCGGGCCAGGGGAGCGCCGCCCCGTACGGGTTGGCCGGGTCGACGGCCGCGAGCACGACGGGCGGAGCCACCGGGTCGGCCTCGCGCACGTCGCGCAGCCGCTCCACAGCGGTCGTGACCGCGAACTGCGCTCCGCCCAGCCCCTCCACGAAGTAGCCGCGCTGGGCCAGGCCGGCCTCCTCCATCAGCCGCAGCTCGCCGTAGACGCCGGAGAAGCCGCCCGGGATGCCCTCGCCGAGGACGGCGGCGCGCGTCACCACGCCGTGGCGGTCGAGCAGCGTCTCGGCGAGCGCCCGGGCCCGTTCACGCGGCGCCGGCGCCGGCTGGAGCAGGCCCTCGACGAGCGACCAGCGGCCGCGCGCCGCCGGCAGCGACGCGGTCGGTCTGGCCCGCCGCCCGGCCCTTCCCGGGCGCAGCGGCTCGACCGCTCGAAGCGCCGCGCCGCTTCGCAGCGGCTGCCACGCGTCGTTCGTCACCGCCCCGGCCCAGACGAGGCTCCAGAGCTCGGCCAGCGTCTCGCGCTCGCTCTCGCCGACGGCCGCGGCGAGGTCGGAGAAGAACATCGCCCCCCGGCTGCGCAGGGCGTCGAGGATCGGATGTGACACTTCCGATCGCGATACCTGGTCCCCCGATGAGGCGGGCGTCCGAGCGGGGGTGAAGCGCCACGCGGCCGCGGCCGGCGCCGATCCAGACGACCTCGCCGCCGGCGGTCAGCTCGTCGAGCATCGCCGGCGTGTAGCCCGGCACCCGGATCGGGAGGACGTCGGTCTCCCACGCGTCGACCGGGAGCGCGATGCCCTGGAGCTGGGCGACCGCGTCGCGCAGGCGATCGATGCCGCGGCCCTGGTCGCGGCCGATGCCCTGCCAGGCCGGCAGGAAGCGCGCCAGCGCCTCGGGCTCGACCGGCTCGACGGCCCGCCGCACCGCCGCGAGCGTCCGCCGGCGGACGCGGCGCAGGACGTCGGGTGCGACCCACTCCGTCCCCGAGCCGCCGGGCCGGAACTCGCCCTCGAGCAGCGCGCCCTCGGCGGCCAGGTCGCGCAGGACGCCGCTCACGTCGGCGCCCCAGCGTGCCGAGAGCTCCTCCGCCGTGAACGGCCCGTGCGAGCGGGCGTAGCGGCCCACCAGCCGCCGGAGCGCGCCGTCGACCGGATCGAGGAACGCCATCGGGAGGCCGACGGGCGGGACGGCCCCGAGCGCGTCGCGGTAGAGCCCGGCGTCCTCGGCCGCGATCAGCCGCTCGCCGCCCGCGATCCGGATCCACGCGGCCCGGCGCGCGGAGACGAGCCCGTCGACGTCGGCCGCGCCGCGGGCCGCCAGCTCGTCCCGCGACAGGTCGCCCAGCCGCCGCAGCAGGTCGTGCGTGCGGTCGGCGTCGAGCGTTCGGCCCTCGCCCTGGAGCTCCGATTGGACATCGCGGATCGCGTCGCCGTCGAGCAGCTCGCGCAGGTCGTCGGTCCGCAGGAGCTCGGCGAGGAGGGCCCGGTCGAGCTGGAGCGCCTGGGCGCGCCGCTCGGCCGCGGGCGCGTCGCCCTCGTACATGTAGGTGGCGATGTAGTCGAAGAGGAGCGACGAGGCGAACGGCGACGGCACCGCCGACTCGACCTCGACCAGCCGCACCTCGCCGCCGGCGATCGCGCGCAGGAGTCCCTTCAGCGCCGGCACCTCGAACACGTCCGAGAGCACCTCGCGGTAGGTCTCGAGCAGCACGGGGAACGACCCGTACTTCTGCGCGACCTGCTGGAGGTCGTGCGCCTTCAGGCGCTGCTGCCAGAGCGGCGTCCGCTGACCCGGGCGGCGCCGCGGGATGAGGAGCGCGCGGGCGGCGTTCTCGCGGAACCGAGCGGCGAAGAGCGGGCTCTCGGAGACGCGGTCGATCAGGAGGTCGTCGAGGTCGTCCGGCGGGATCGCGATCAGGTCGACCGGCGGCGGCGTGTCGGAGTCGGGCAGGCGAATGGCGATGCCGTCGTCGGCCCACAGCGACTCGACCTCGATCCCGAGCGCCTCGCCCATCCGCCGCTCGACTGCGAGCGCCCACGGCGCATGGACGCGGCCGCCGAACGGCGAGAGCACGCACACCCGCCAGTCGCCGATCTCGTCGCGGAAGCGCTCGATCACGATCGTCCGGTCGGACGGGATGACGCCCGTCGCGGCCTCCTGGTCGTCGAGGTAGGTCGAGAGGTTGCTCGCAGCCAGCTCGTCGAGGTCTCCGAACCGGCGTGTGCGGGCCGCCTCGCCGACGGCGCGGCCGAGCTCGTACGGCCGGCCGACGCCGTCGCCCTTCCAGAACGGCATCCGCCCGGGGACGCCGGGTGCCGGCGAGACCAGCACCCGGTCGCGGGTGATCTGCTCGATCCGCCACGACGTCGCGCCGAGCTGGAAGACCTCGCCGGAGCGGGCCTCGTAGACCATCTCCTCGTCGAGCTCGCCGACGCGCGCCCCCGAGTCGACCAGGAAGACGCCGTACAGGCCGCGGTCGGGGATCGTGCCGCCCGAGGTGACCGCCAGCCGGCGGGCGTCGTCGCGGCCGCGCACGATGCCGGCCGCGCGATCCCAGACCACGCGCGGACGCAGCTCCGCGAACTCGTCCGACGGATAGCGGCCGGCCAGCATGTCGAGCACGCCCTCGAGCTGCGTGCGGCTCAGGTCGCTGTACGGCGCGGCGCGCGTCACCATGGCGTGCAGGTCGTCGACCGCCCAGTCGTCCATCACCGTCGTCGCGACGAGCTGCTGGGCGAGGACGTCGAGCGGCTGGCGCGGCACGCGGGTGTGCTCGATCGCGCCCTCGCGCATACGGCCCACGACAACGGCCGTCTCGAGCAGGTCGCCGCGGTACTTGGGGAAGAACCGGCCCGAGCTCGCGGCGTCGACGTGGTGGCCGGCGCGGCCGACGCGCTGGAGGCCGGCCGCGACCGACTTCGGCGACTCGACCTGGACGACGAGGTCGATCGCCCCCATGTCGATCCCGAGCTCGAGCGAGGACGTGGCGACGAGCGCGGGCAGGCGGCCGGTCTTCAGCATCTCCTCGATCTCGAGCCGCTGCTCCCGCGCGATCGAGCCGTGGTGGGCGCGCGCGATCTCCTCCTCGGCGAGGTCGTTCAGGCGGTGGGCGACGCGCTCGGCGGCGCGGCGGCTGTTCACGAAGATGAGCGTCGACCGGTGGGCGCGGACCAGGTCAAGCAGGCGCGGGTAGATGGCGGGCCAGATCGACTGGCGCGGCTCGCCGTCGGCGGCCGGGGCGCCGCCCAGCTCGCGCATGTCGGGCACCGGGACGACGACCTCGAGGTCGAGCGGCTTTCGGTGGCCGGCGTCGACGATCTCGACCGGGCGGTCGCCGCCGAGGAAGCGGGCGATCTCGTCCAGCGGCCGCTGGGTCGCCGAGAGTCCGATCCGCTGCGGGTCGCCGCCGGTCAGGTGCGCAAGCCGCTCCAGCGAGAGCGCGAGGTGCGTGCCGCGCTTCCCCGCGGCCAGCGCGTGGATCTCGTCGACGATGACCGTCTGGACGCCGGCCAGCATCTCCCGCGCGGCCGAGGTGAGGATCAGGTAGAGCGACTCGGGCGTGGTGATCAGGATGTCGGGCGGGCGGCGGCGCATCGCGGCCCGCTCGCGCTGGGGCGTGTCGCCGCTTCGAACCGCGACCTCCACCTCGCGCGGGGTCTCGATGCCGTGGAGCGGCGCGCGCAGGTTCCGCTCGACGTCGTGGTTCAGGGCCTTCAGCGGGCTCACGTAGAGGACGCGCGTCCCGCGCTCCGACGGGTCGCGGACGAGCCCGTCGATGGCGGTCAGGAAGGCGGCGAGCGTCTTCCCCGAGCCGGTCGGCGCGAGCACGAGCGTGTGCTTCCCGGCGGCGATCGGCGGCCAGCCCTTGGCCTGAGCCGGCGTCGGCTTCTCGAAGCTCCGCCGGAACCAGTCGGCGACCGGGGGCGAGAAGGCACGAAGCGGATCGGCGGCCACGCCCGAAGCCTACCGATGCAGAAACGGTGTCAGACCCCGTTCTTGCAGGTCAGCCGCCCGCGACGTCGCGGCGCACGAACACCAGGTAGGCGCCGAGCCCGGCCGGCACGGCGTAGATCGCGCACACCCAGACGGCGCGCACGATCGGGTCCCAGTCGGTGGGCGTCCGGAAGAAGCCCTGCCACGCCTGGAACTGGGTGGTGAGCAGGTACGGGTCGGTGCCCGAGAGCCCCGGCAGGATGCCGATCAGCTGCATGAGGAGCGCGAACATGAGCGTCCCGACGACGGCCGCGGCGCTGTTTCGGGTGAGCGCCGACAGCAGGAGGCCGACGCAGACGACGGCCGCCACGGGGATCATGTAGACGGCGAAGCTGGCGGCGACCAGGCCGAGCGCGTGCCCGGCCGCGACGTGCGTCCCGGACAGGCTGATGAGGCCGTTGAACCCCGACTTGAGGCTCCCCGCGACGACCGCCACCGAGCCCATCAGCACCAGGGCGAGCGCCGCATACGTCGCCGCCGCGAGCAGCTTCCCCGCGAAGATCTGGCCGCGGTCGAGCGAGCGCGTGAGGATCGTCTTCAGCGTGCCGTTGTGATCCTCCGCGGCGATGATGTCGCCGGCGACGAGCGCCGTCACGAGCGGGAAGAGCCACACCGACGAGAAGAGCAAGCAGGACGAGCGGGATCGCGAGGCCCGACTCGCGGACGTAGCGGCCGAACGCCACGTCGTTGGGCGAGCCGCTCTGGAGCGCCAGCGCCGTCACGAAGATGAGGGGCACCGCCGTGACGGCCCCGAGGCCGAGATAGGTCCGCTTCTGCGACACGAGCTTTCGAAGCTCCCAGCGGTAGGCCGTGAGGAAGGTCGGCATCACGCCACCTCCTCGACGACCGGGTCGGCCGGCTGCCGGCGGGCCGCCGCCGGGGCCCCGTCCTGCTCGGTCAGCTGGAAGAAGAGCTGCTCGAGCGTCGCCTGCTGCGGGATCAGCGCGCGGACGCCGATCCGGCGCTTGCCGAGCGTGATCATGAAGCGCTCGAGCAGCTCCTCGTCGGCGCTGAACCGCAGCTCGCCGTCCTCGCGCGTGATGTCCGACAGCTCGAACTCGGCCGCGGTGTGCTGGGCGGCGTCGAGATCCGACGCGCGCAGCCGGTACCAGGTGCCCATCGACCGGGTCAGGCCGGCGACGTCGCCCTCGTACAGGATGCGGCCGCGGTTGATGATCGCCACGCGGTTGCAGAGCTGCTCGACGTCGGCCATCTGATGGCTCGAGAGGAGCACCGTGATGCCGCTGGGCCGAGAGGCCGCGGATGAGCGTCTTCATGTCGCGCATCCCCGCCGGGTCGAGGCCCGTCTGCGGCTCGTCGAGGATGAGCAGGCGCGGGCTGCGAAGGAGCGACGCCGCGATGCCGAGCCGCTGGCGCATCCCGTGGGAGTAGCCGCCGACCCGGTCGCCCGCACGATCGGCCAGGTCGACGGTGTCGAGCACCTCGCCGATCCGCAGACGGGCGTCGCGGCCGTCGTAGGCCGCGAGCAGCTCCAGGTTCTTGCGCCCGGTCAGGTAGGGATAGAACTGCGGGGCCTCGACGAACCCGGCGACCCCCTCCAACGCCCGCCGGCCCATCCGGATCGGGTCACGGCCGAAGAGCCGGGCCTCGCCGGCCGTCGGCCGGATCAGGCCGAGGAGCATCCGAAGCGACGTGGTCTTTCCCGCCCCGTTCGGGCCGAGGTAGCCGTAGATGTCGCCGGTTTCCACCGTGAGGTCGACGCCGTCAACGGCGGCCAGGTCGACCGTACCGCTTGACGAGCGCGCGCGCCTCGACCGGCGGGTCAGAGGGGGATCCCGACCGCATCAGCCGAGCGCGCGCGCGGCCGCCTCGGCTGCCGTCGCCGGCAGCGATCCGACAAGCGTGTACCGAACTCCGCCGCGGTCGAACTGGATCGCCGTGCCGAGCGCCGTGGCGAGCTCGTGGCCCGCAGCGCCGTTCACGGACACGCGCGGCAGCGATCCGAGCGGCCCGGCGTCGTGCGCGCCGACCGCCTGCTCGAGCACCACGATCGCCCCGAGGCCGTGGCCGTAGACGACCAGGGCGGCCGGCGTGCCGGAGCCGTCGACCAGGCGGACGCCCTGGCGTGGCAGGCCGACGAGCGACGGCGGCGCGGCGAGCGAGAACGGGACCGCGCGCGCAACCGCGGCCGTCCCGACCACATCCGGCGTGTGGGTCGCCGACGCCTTGTGAGCAGGCGCCTGCGGCGGATGCACGTGGATGATCTTGGTGCCCGGCGCGAGATGGACGGCCAGGTCGGCGGGCGCGACACTCCCGAAGCTGATGTCGGTGGCCGAGAGCGCGACGACGGGGGTCGAGTCGCCCTGGCTCAGGACGGCGACCCGAAGCGGCACGGCATGGTTGGCGTCGAAGGCCAGCTCAACCGCGCCGAGGAGGCCGCCGTCGTGCTTCGGCGACACGCGCACCGTGTAGGCCGGCCGGCCGGCGATGCTGCCGGCGATCGCGCCTGACAGCGTCACATGGCTTGCAAGCCGGTCGAGCCCGCGCTGGATCTGCGTGATCGACGGCACGCCCTGATGGTGCTCCGAGCCGTGGTTGGCGTCATGACGCCGCGGGACCTGCATCTCGTACGCCGTGCTCGTCGCGACGTCATAGACGACGAGCGTCCGGCCGTCGAATCCGATCTCCGTGTCGCCGTTCGAGGCCTGGAGCTCGAGGCGAGCCTTCCCTGCCGTCGCCCACAGCCGTCCGGTGGCGCCGGAGAGCAGCGGCTGGGCCGAGTCCGGCAGCGCGCCGGATGGCAGGAGATGGTTCGAGAAGCGGATCCGCGCGGTCACTCCGGCGACGCGCGGGCCGGAGAGCGCGTGATGGATCGCCGCCGCCAGCGAGCGCTTCGGAGGCGTGGGGCCCGACCGGCTCGCAAGCGCGATGCTCGCCAGAACGGCGGTGAGGACAACGAGGGTTCCGGCGATGGCGAGCCGGGTGGTGGATGCTCGGCGCAGGATGTTCACGGCTGTCTCCTTCTGTCTGCGTCCGAAGTGTCACCCCGGCCGCCTGAGAGCGGCTTGAGACCGGGGAGCTGGATCGCAAAACGCGGCCCGTCGATCAGCAGCACGCCGCCGTGGCGCTCGGCGGTCGCCCGGACGAGGGCAAGCCCCAGACCCGAACCACCCGCTGCCTCGGCGTCCGGCCCGCGCCAGAAGCGGCCGGTCGCCGCGTCGGCGAGGTGCGGAGCGATCCCCTCGCCCGAATCGGTCACCGCGAGCACCACGGCCGCGGAGGTCGACTCGACCGTGATGCGAACGGGGCCGCCGGGCGGCCCGTGGCGGTGGGCGTTGTCGACGAGGTTCCGAAGCGCCCGCTCGAGGGCGCGCCGGTCACCGCGCACGAGGGCGGGGCCGTCGGCCTCGACGGCCACGCCGGCATCGCCCGCCGCTGCCTCGCGCGCGAGCTCGGAGACGTCGACCGCCTCGTCGGGCACGGCGCCGGCATCCTCGCGGGCGAGCGCGAGGAGGTCGTCGAGGAGCCGGCTCAGCCGCTCGGCGTCGGCGTGGACGTCGGCGAGCGTCTCGGGGTCGGCGCCGTGCGCCAGCAGGTAGGCGGCATTCCCGCGCAGCGCGGTGACCGGGTTTCGCAGCTCGTGCGACGCGTCCGCGACGAAGCGCCGCTCGGCCTCGCGGGCCTGCTCGAGCGCGGCGAGCATCCGGTTCAGCGTCTCGGTAAGGCGGTCGACCTCGTCGGCGCCCGTCCGCCCGCCGGCGGGGAGGCGGAGCGATGCGTCGCCGGTGCGCTCGATCACGGCGGCGCCGGCCGAGAGCCGCTCGAGCGGCCGCAGCGCACGCCGTGCAAGGAGCAGCGAGAGCGGGAAGGCGAGCGCGGCCGCAAGCAGCGCGCCCCCGACGATCAGGCGGCGGGACTGCTCGAGCGTGTCGCTGACATCGTCGGTTGAGGCGGCGACGATCACCGCGCCGCCGCCCGGCCGGCCCGCCCAGGTCGGAGAGCGGCGCGACGTAGACGCGGACCTCGTCCGCTCGCAGGCGGGCATTGCCGTAGCCGCTGCGGCCCTTCGCGATCGCCGCGGAGACCAGCGCTCCGACCGGGATCCTCCCGCCCTGAAGCCCGAGCGACCGCGCGACGATCCGGCGGCGGCGGTCGACGACCTCGACGTCGATGAGGCGCGGACCGGCCGGAACGTCGAGCACCCCGGCCGACGTCAGGAGCGCCGGTGCCGTGGCGTTGAGCTGGGCGATCTGGGCCGCACGCTTGCGCAGGGTCGAGTCGAGCTCTGCATGGAGGTGGTTCGAGAGCAGGATCTGCACGCCGGCCCCGAGCACCGAGACCGCGACGACGATCGCTCCGGCCGCCGCGAGCGCCACGCGCACCCGCAGCGACCCGCGGCGGCGCGGACGCTCCGGCTCCGTCACCGCCGCAGGACGTAGCCGGCGCCGCGCACGGTGTGGATCAGCGGCGGGTCGCCGAGCTTTCGCCGCAGGTAGGCGACGTAGCGGTCGACGACGTTGTCGCTCACTGCCCTGCTGTCGCCCCAGACCGCGGACAGGGCGGCCCGGCGGGTGACGACGTGCCCGGGCCGGCGCATCAGCACCTCGAGCAGGTCCGCCTCCCGCGCCGTGAGCTCGACCGAGCGGACGCCGCGCTCGACCATGCGGGTGCCAGGATCGAACACGAGGTCGGCGTAGCCGCGGACGTCGGCCGGTCGCGTTCGGCGCAGGAGCGCGCGCATGCGGGCGGCCAGCTCGGGCACCGCGAAGGGCTTCACCAGGTAGTCGTCAGCCCCCGCATCCAGCCCGGCGACCCGGTCGCCGACCTCGTCGCGCGCGGTGAGCATCAGGATCGGGACGGAAACGCCCTTCGATCGCAGGCGGCGGGCGACCGCGAGCCCATCCATCCCCGGCATCGCGACGTCGAGCACGATCGCGTCGGGCGGGGCCGCCTCGGCCCTGGCCAGCGCCGACCCCCCGTCGGCGACGGCGACGACGGCGTAGCCCTCGGCCGCGAGCGTCCGCTCGAGCATCCGCCGGACAGGGGCGTCGTCGTCGACGACGAGCACGCTTGCCGGGACGACGTCTGCCATGGTGCGACTATGCGCGGAGACGGTGAGAGCCACGTGAGAGCGGCGCGCGCAAGAGGGGCTGTGTTACGGGCATGCGCCGCCGGCCGCACGATACTTCCGGTATGGCCGACCGTCACATGGGGCGGGCCGCGTTCCTGTCCGTCGTCGGGCTGGGTGCGGTCGGCCTGCTCGCGGGGAACCGGATCTCGAGCACGCTCTCGCGCCCGCTCGGCGCGGCCGGCTCGGTCGTGCCGCAGGGGCTGAAGGACATCCTGCCCATCGGCGGCTGGCGGATCTACGCGATCAACCCGCCCTGGCCGGAGTTCCACCCGGCCAAGTACCGGCTCGAGGTCACGGGCCACGTCCGAAAGCCGCTCACGCTGAGCTGGGACGACCTGATGGGCCTGCCGGCGGCCCGGCAGACGACCGACTTCCACTGCGTGACCGGCTGGACGGTCGGCGGCGTCCACTGGCAGGGCGTGCGCCTCCAGACGATCTGGGACATGGTCGAGCCGCTGCCCGAGGCGAGGTACGCCAACTTCGTGTCGCTCGAGGAGCCGTACGTCGACACGCTGTCGCTCAGGCAGACGACACTGCCGAATGTCATGCTCGCCCACCACATGGACGGGGCTCCGCTCACGCGGGCCCACGGCGCGCCGGTCCGGCTCGTGATCCCCGAGATGTACGGCTACAAGAACGTGAAGTGGCTCACGAGGATCGAGCTCGTCCCGAAGCTCGCGCCCGGCTACTGGGAGCAGAACGGCTACGACATCGACGCCTGGGTTGGGCGCTCCAACGGCTACTGAGTTCGTGCACCGGTTCAGCCGCGCGGAGCGGACGGCGCACTGGGTGGCGGCGTCGACGTTCCTCGTCATGACGGCCACGGGCCTCATCCTCTACCTGCCCGTCTTCGCCGCGCTCGCCGCCGACCGCATGCTGTGGAAGACGCTCCACATCGGCGCCGCGGTCGGCTTCTGGGCCGGGCTCGTCGCGGTCGTCGCCACGAGCCCGCGCAGGCTCGGGCGCACCGTCTCGCAGCTCGACCGCTTCGACGACGACGACCGCGCCTGGCTCGCATGGGCGGTGCGGCGGCGTGGCTCCGAGCCGCCGGCCGGCCGTTTCAACGCGGGCCAGAAGCTCAACTCGGCCGTGCTCGCCGGCCTGGCCGTGGTCTTCACGGCGTCGGGCGTCCTGATCCTGCTCCAGGAGACCGACAAGACGTTCCGCGGCGCGACGAGCGCGATCCTCGTGCACGACTGGGCGACGTGGATCGCCGTCCCGCTGATCGCCGGCCACATCTACCTGGCGACAGTGAACGCGAGCACGCGCCACTCGCTCCGGGGCATCACCCTCGGGACGGTACGGCGGGAGTGGGCGCGAAAGCACCACCCCAAGTGGGAGGCCGAGTGCGACTGACAGTGCTGGGCTCCTCGGGGGCCTGGCCGATCCCGCGCCTCGGATGCGACTGCCCCCAGTGCACGTCGTCCGACCCGCGCGACCGCCGCCTGCGCGCATCGCTCCTGCTCGACGGGCGGGTGCTGGTCGACGCCGGCCCCGACGCCTACCAGCAGCTCCTGGCCGCGGGCGCCGTGCCCGACCAGGTGCTGCTCACCCACCACCACCACGACCACGTTCTCGGCCTGCATGCGCTCGCGAAGCTCGGCCGGAT
Organism: uncultured Actinomycetes bacterium; assembly: GCA_963821535.1. GTDB lineage: Bacteria > Actinomycetota > Thermoleophilia > Gaiellales > JAICJC01 > JAICJC01. Next base: position 113,038 of record CAWGEC010000006.1, read on the forward strand.
CCCGCTTCACTGCACCAAGGAGTGCGAGCAGGGCGTACGGGTGATCTTCCCGCGGCTCGACTTCCGGGTGATGCAGGTGACGCCGGGCGTGCCGATCGAGCTCGGCCACGGCCTGCGCGCCCAGGCCTTCGACGTCGACCACAGCGGGCGCACGCGCACCGTCGCCTACCGCTTCACCGGGCCGAACGGCGAGTCGCTCGTCTACGCCCCCGACCTGGCCGCCCCACCCGGGTCGAAGCTCGCCCGCGGCCCCGATCTCCTCATGCTCGGCGCCGCGACCCGCGAGCGGACGGTCAAGGATCACATGCCGATGACCGAGGGCGTCGAGTGCGCCCGCAAGCTGAAGCCGGGCCGGACGCTCTTCACCCACGTCGGGCACCGCATCGGCACCCACGCCGAGCTGGAGGCATGGGTGCCGGAGGGCTTTGGCGTCGCGTACGACGGACTGGAGTTGCAGCTCGGGTGAACAACCGGGGCCAGGTCCCCGTACGGGCCTGGCCCCATGGGGTTCGGCCTAGCCAGGCGTGAAACATTGGCGACAGGCGCCGGTGTTTCACTCGCGGCCTAACCGGGGCCAGGCCCCGTACGGGGCCTGGCCCCATGGGGTTCGGGCTAGAACAGGCTGTCGCCGCGCTCGAGGTCGAGCAGCCAGCGCTTCACGTCGAGCCCGCCGCCGTAGCCGCCCAGGCCGCCGCCCGTGCGGAGCACGCGGTGGCAGGGGACGACGATCGGCACGGGGTTTCGCGCCATCGCCTGCCCGGCCGCGCGGACGGCGCGCGGGCTCCCCGCGGCTGCCGCCAGCTCGGCGTAGGTCAGGACGCGCCCGAACGGGATCGCGTAGCACGCCTCGCGGGCCTTCAGGTGGAACCCGTGCGAGAGCTGCCAGTCGACCGGCGTGGAGAACTCGTGCCGGTGACCCTCGAAGTACTCGTCGAGCTCCCGGCGCACGCCGTCCAGCTTCGCCGGCACCTCGAGGACGCGCGGCGACACGCGGTCGGCCAGCTCCTGGAGGACGTTGTCGAGCTCCTCGCCTTCGAACGCCAGCCTGACGATCCCGGCGTCCGTGACGGCCGCGGTCAGGTGGCCGAACGGCGAGTCCACGCCGGCGTACGCCACGTCGATCAGCCCTTCGGCCTGCGCCCTGCGGGCAAACTCGGCCGTGTTCATCGCACCCACTCCCTTCGCACCGAGGCCAGGCCGGCGCGCACGTTCTGGCGCGCCGCGTCCTCGGAGCACTCGATCACTCTCCCGATGGCGGCGTAGTCCAGGTCGGCGGCAAACCGCAGCGTCACCGCGGCCCGCTGCTTCCCCGGAAGCCGCCTGACTGCCCGCCAGAGCGCCGGGTCGGGACGCTCGACGGGCGGCGCGGGCCGCTCGGGAACCTCCTCGACCGGGACCGGCCGGCGGTTCGCCGCGCGGTGCGCGTCGAGCGCCTTTCGCTCGGCGATCCGAAGCAGCCAGCCGCGCAGGTTGGTCTGATGCCGAAGCCCCGGATAGGCCCGGAGCGCCGACAGCATCGTCTCCTGCCAGCAGTCGTCGGCGTCGACCGGCCCGACACGGGCGGCCAGGTAGCGGTGGACGTCGGAACCGTGCTCGTCGAGGAGCATCTGGAACGGTGGCAGCTTCATGTCAAGGAAACGCCGCGGAAGGGCCGGGCGTGAGATCGAGGGCTATGCGGGCTGGAGCTCGGGCGCGTGCCGGCGCTCCCACTCCTCCGCGTCCGGGCTGAAGTAGACGAGGCGCGTCTTCTTCCACTCCTTCGTCGAGTAGAGGACGATCCGCTCCTCGAGGCCCGTCTCCTCCGCGATCGCGTCGAGGACCGCCTCGCACTCCGCCCGGTCGCGCCCGTGCGTCATCGAGAACAGGTTGTACGGCCAGTCCGGATAGGTCGGCCGCTGGTAGCAGTGCGAGACGCCGCGATAGGCGGCCATCAGCCGCCCCATCTCGTCGACCCGCTCCTCGGGCACCTTCCAGACGCCCATCCCGTTGGCCGTGAAGCCCGCCGAGCGGTGGTAGAGGACGGCCGCGAAGCGCCGCATCTGGCCGGTCTCCTGCAGCTCGGCCGCCTTCGCGAGCAGCTCGGGAACGGTGAACCCGTGCCGCTCCGCCGGCCCCGCGAACGGCTCCGGCAGCGGCCGCAGGTCGGACTGGAGGGCGCGCACCGCGGCGATGTCGCGCTCGCCGAGGGCATCGGGCGCGGGCGCCTCGCGCACCGGCTCCGCGCGGACGCGCTTGGCGGCCGGGTCGCGGCCGCCGACCATGTCGAGGTCGACGCCGATCTTGAAGAAGCGAATGGCCGGCAGCGGCCGGATCGCCTCGACGTCGGCCATCTCGCCGAGCAGCTCGACCGTCCGGTCGAGCCCCAGCCGCGACGTCGGCGGGACGCCAAGCGTGAACCAGATGTTGTACTCGTGCTTGCGCTCGTAGTTGTGCGTGACGCCGGGGTGCGTCGAGATGACCTCGGCCGCCTCGTCGGCCCGGTCGGCCGGGGCCCGGGCAGCGACGAGCATCGAGCGATAGCCGAGCTTGCGCGTGTCGAAGATCGCGGAGACCTGGCGGATGATCCGCTCGCCGCGCAGGCGCTGCACGCGGTCGATGACCTCGTCCTCGCCCATCTCGAGCCGCTCGCCGATGGCCGCATAGGGCCGCTCGACGACCGGGAACTCGTTCTGGATGAGGTCGCACAGGCGTTTGTCGGCGGCGTCCATCGCGATCGAAGGATACGCTCGGGAGATGCGCGCCGCCCCCGTTTCCATCCTGGCCGCGTCGCTGGCCCTGGCTCCGGCCTGCGGCGGCGGCGGATCGGGAGGCTCCGATGCGGCGTTCATCTGGGAGCAGAACTGCGCCGCGTGCCACTCGCTCTCGGCGGGCAAGTCCTCGCCCAACCCCGACGCCGCGAACCTGGCCGAGGTCCACCCGACCGTCGAGGAGGTGCGCCGGGCCGTGATCGACGGCCGGCCCGGGATGCCGAAGGGCCTCGTCGGCGGCGACGCCGTCGACAAGGTGGCCGCCTACGTCGTCAAGAAGACGGGATGAGCACGCTGCCGCCGGGCCTCGACCCGGCCTCGGTCCGGGCCGTTGCCATGGATCTCGACCGGACCATCCTGGCCGACAACCTGGAGTTCTCGCCGGCCACCGTGCGCGCGGTGGGGCGGGTCACCGACGCCGGGATCGCCGCGATCGTGGCGACCGGGCGGATGTTCGCGTCCGCGCGCCCATACGCCCTGGAGCTCGGCGTCACCGCGCCGCTCATCTGCTACCAGGGCGCGCTCGTCGCCGACCCGCGCACGGGCGAGTGGCTGCTTCACCGGCCGATGGACGTCCCGCTCGCGCACGAGGTGATCCAGGCCGTAGATGCCGCCGGGTTCCACATGAACGTCTACGTCGACGACAAGCTCTTCGTCGAGGAGCTGAACGAGGAGGCGGTCACCTACGCGACCCACGCCCGGCTCGAGGCGCACGCCGTCGGCGACCTGCTGGCATGGCTCGACCGGCCGACGACCAAGATCGTCGTCGTCGGGGAGCCCGCGGCGCTCGACCGGCTCCAGGACGAGCTGCGGGCCCGGTTCGACAGCCGGGCGTTCATCGCCAAGTCGCTTCCGATCTTCCTCGAGCTCGCCCTGCCCGGCGTGAGCAAGGGCTCGGCGCTCGAGTTCGTGTGCCGGCGGCTGGGGATCGATCCGGCCGCTGTCGTCGCGTTCGGGGACGGCGCGAACGACGTCGAGCTTCTCGAGGCCGCGGGCCTGGGCGTGGCGGTCGCCGACGCCGACGCCGCCTTGAAGCCGATCGCCGGCTGGACGGTGCCGAGCGTGGACGACGACGGAGTCGCAGGCTTCCTGGACGCGTTAGTAGACTCACGGCCCTGATGCTGGACGTCCGGCAGATCCGCGCCGATCCGGAGGGCACGAAGGCGGCGCTCGCCCGCCGGGGCGAGGAGGCCGTGCGGGACGTCGACGAGTTCCTCGAGGCCGACGCGCTCCGGCTCGAACTGCTGGCCCGGGTCGAGGCCGCCCGCGCCGAGCGCAATGCCGCCGCGAAGGCGATCGCCGAGGCGAAGCAGCGGGGCGAGGACGCGGCGGCCGAGATCGCCCAGCAGGCGGAGCTCAAGGAGCGGCAGGCGGCCGACGAGACGGCCCTGGCCGAGGCCGACGCGGCCGTGGGAGACGTGATGCTCCGCATCCCCAACATCCCCCATCCCTCCGCGCCGGCCGGCGCCGCCGAGGAGGACGCCGAGATCCTGCGCATGTACGGGAAGCCGCCCGAGTTCGGGTTCGAGCCGCGCGACCACCTCGACCTGGCCGGGCCGGAGGGCCTGCGGCTGATCGACCCCGAGTCGGCCGCGCGCGTCTCCGGGAGCCGCTTCCACTACCTGAAGGGCGACCTCGTCCGGCTGGAGTTCGCCCTCATCCAGTGGGGCCTCGAGAAGCTGGCCGCGAAGGGGTTCGTGCCGGTGATCCCGCCCGTGCTCGTGAAGCGCGAGGCGATGGTCGGCACGGGGTTCTTCCCCGAGGCCGAGGCGCAGGTGTACGCGCTCGGCTCCGACGAGCTCTTCCTCGTGGGGACGGCGGAGGTGCCGCTCGCCTCGATGCACGGCGGCGAGACGCTCGCCGAGGCCGACCTGCCGCTGCACTACGTCGGCTTCTCGACGTGCTTCCGGCGCGAGGCGGGCGCGGCCGGGAAGGACACGCGCGGCATCTTCCGCGTTCACCAGTTCGACAAGCTCGAGCTCTTCAGCTACTGCCACCCCGACACCTCGTGGGACGAGCACGAGCGCCTGCTCGCGATCGAGGAGGAGATCGCCCAGGAGCTCGGATTCCACTACCAGGTGGTCGACATCCCGGCCGGCGACCTCGGCGCGTCGGCGGCGCGGAAGTACGACATCGAGGTGTGGCTGCCCGGCCAGGAGCGCTACCGCGAGCTCACCTCCTGCTCGAACTGCACCGACTACCAGGCCCGCCGCCTGAACACGCGCTTCCGGCCGGACGGCGGAAAGCCGCAGTTCGTCCACATGCTGAACGGCACGGCGATCACGTCCAGCCGCACGCTGCTCGCGCTCATCGAGTACGGCCAGCAGGCGGACGGGTCGGTGGTGCTGCCCGAGGTGCTGCGGCCGTTCGGGGCGCCCGAGGTGCTCCAGCCGCCGGCGGCGTAGTTCCCCGTGGCCGGGTTCCCCGCTTGGGCGTTCGCCGACCTCTACTGGCTCCCGCTCGGGGCGGGTGGCCGCTCCGTACGCCTCAACGGCCGGGTCTTCGAGGCGGTGACGGCGCGCATCGAGCACCGGGCGGCGTGCGATCTCTACCACTCCGCCCTCGAGGGTCATCTGCCGGGGACGGGACGATTCGTGATCGAGATGACGCCCATCCCCGACGTCGCCGAGGCCGTGGACAGCCCGCAGCGAATGACAGACGATCCGGGCCTGGTGCAGCGGCTCTGGGACGCCGTCCCGGGGCTGCCGAGGTTGGTGTGGGGGCGGGACGAGCTCGGCGCCGGGGACATGTGGAACTCGAACTCGGTGATCTCCTGGTTGCTCGCGCGAAGCGGCCTCGATGCCGAATCGATCCGGCCGCCGGCCGGGGGCGCGCGCCGGGCTGGACGGCCGGCATCGCAGCCGCCCATCGCGGCGCGGTGAGGTCCTCGGCATGGTGACGCAGCCGCGCCTGGCTCGATTGCTCTGGCTTTCGATCGCGGCGGCGGCGGCGACGATCGCGCTCAAGACCTCCGCCTGGCTCCTCACCGGGTCGGTCGGCCTCCTGTCGGATGCCGCGGAGTCCGTCGTGAACCTCGTCACCGCCATCATTGCTCTCGCGACCCTGCGCTGGGCGAGCCAGCCGCCCGACGACCAGCATCTCTACGGCCACGAGAAGGCCGAGTACTTCTCGGCCGGCGCCGAGGGCAGCATGATCCTGCTGGCCGCGGTCACGATCGCGTGGCTGGCGCTCGACCGGCTGCTCCACCCCGCTGCGCTTCAGGACGTCGGAGTGGGCCTGATCGTGTCGGCCGCTGCGTCTGCGATTAACCTCGGTGTGGGGCTCCTGCTCCTCCGCGCCGGGCGGCGACATCGATCGATCGCGCTCGAAGCCGACGGCCACCACCTCATGACCGACGTCTGGACGTCGATCGGCGTTATCGCCGGCGTCGCCCTCGTCGCCGTCACGGGCATCGAGCGGCTCGACCCGGTCGTCGCCCTCGCCGTCGCGGCGAACATCGTCGTGACCGGGGCACGCCTCCTGCGCCGCTCGGTGGACGGGCTGATGGATCGCGCACTCCCGCCCGAGACGCAGACGGCGATCGGAACCGTGCTCGACCGCTACACGAGCGACCACGTCGCCTTCCATGCGCTGCGAACGCGCCGGTCGGGCCGCCGGTCGTTCATCTCGCTGCACGTGCTCGTGCCGGGTCCTGGAGCGTGCACGAGGGCCACGTCCTGCTCGAGCTCCTGGAGCGCGACCTGCGGGCGGCCGTGCCGGAGGCGACCGTCTTCACGCATCTCGAGCCGATCGAGGACGCCGCCTCGTTCGCCGACACGAGGCTCGAACGCGGCCAGTTACCGGACTAGGCGGCCGCGCGCACGAACCCACCTGCTATCTTCGAGCCGCCGGCGGGGTGGCGGAGCGGCCGAACGCACCGGTCTTGAAAACCGGAGACGGGGTGCAACCTCGTCCGTGGGTTCGAATCCCACCCCCGCCGCTCACCGACGCCGCAAACCCGCATGGTTGAGCCGGGTTTACTCGACGCGCCGCGCGAAAACTGCCGAATCCGCTTACGTCCATAATCGTCCGCTACAGACTGGCCCAAACTGGCCCAAACTGGCCCAAACTGGCCCGAAACTGGCCCGACTGGCCCGAAACTGGCCCGACTGGCCCGAAACTGGCCCGGAAATCGGCGGTCGACGGCGGCGCTGGACGCGCCTCGAATCGTCGCCAAACGGTCAGAAACGGCCAGCGCCGCCCGAGGCAGGCTATCGCGATTTTCGGTGAGCTCGAGCTCGTCCCTCGAGCAGCTCTACGACGGCCGGCCATGCTCGACGGTCGGCGCCGGCCGAGCTGCTCGACGTGAAGTCGCCTCAGGAGAGGCCCCGACCGGCGCCAGCTCGACCAAACGGCCCCTCGCAGGTCGGAGACTTCGAGCGAGGTTATCCGACCCAGGTAAACAGCTCCCACACGAGTACCGGAGCGACGAGAAACCGAAGACCAAAGCCGCCGCAATCAGCATCGTCACTGCCACGTCGCGGTGCTAGTGATGTGCCGGAGGAATTGAACCATACGCAGATGAGCGCGGCCTCGACGCGCGATTCCGACGCCGGCTTGCCGCTGGCGCGCGACCTAGGCGTCGACGGCGCTATGGCTGCGGCGTCAAAGCCATCAAGCACCAGCCACCAAGAACGCCGGAGCCGCTCGGCCAGGTACGCCGCAAAGTCCTCGGCCTCCGCTATCAAGGCTGCATTGCGACGGTCGAGCTCGGCGCGGCGCTGCTCCGACTGTGGAGTCGGCCCGCCCGCCGCATCCTCCAGCACACTCCGAGCGGTCTCCTCCGCATCCTGGAACAGACTCCGGAGCCGTTCCGCATGCTGCCGGTCGGCTGTCGGTAGCAGAGCTTCTTGAAGTAGCTGTATCTCCCCGACCGGGACCCGAGCATCGGGGGAAACACGCCAAGGAAGAGGCGGAGTATTGAAGCTTGGATTGTCTGGCGCATAGAGCTTTGGGAGGAGGTCCCGATAAATGGTACGTGCCGCGTCTCTCTTGGACAAGTGCGCGGCGGGCGGCGAGGTCGTTGCTCACACAGAGCCTACGACCGCGAGCGCCGCGCCGAGCACGACATAGGCGACCTGCTCCAAACGCCGATATTCTCGACCAGCGGCCGACGCATCGCGCTCGACGACCGAGACTGACGCAGACCCGCTCGCGCCGGCCGATGCTGTCCGCGCTCGCCGCCATCATGGACGCATGACCTGTCCAAACTGCGGACACCAGCTCGTCTATACGCCATCGATGGGAACCGATACGGCGACGCTCGCCGAATGGCGCTGCGGCTGCGACGGCCGCGCATGGTGGTTCGACCAGACGAACCGGCGAGCCTCGTCCGCGTCGACGACGAGACGCCAGCCGTCGCCGGCGACTAGCCGACGACCAGCTCGACGCTCCCAAACGCCACCAGACGCGCGAGCCGGCGGCGAAGGCGAGTGCGCCACCCGCCGGCGCGACGAGCCCACGCGGCCACCGGGGCGCCAGCCGAGCCGCCGCCTTGCATCGAGCCGTGACCGGCAACCCAGTCTCCATACGCAGGGCCTATCCGCGCATTTGTACCGGCGAGGGGCGCGCGGCCATGAAGGTCACGCGCAGTCGCGACACGGCGGCTTGGTGCGGAATTCAGCTTCGGTCGCGAGTCGCACCTTGGACTTGGCCACCATCCGGCCGTCCCGCTCAATCGTATCGGTCATGTAGAAGTGCGAGCAGTCCTCTCTCGTGTGCCGCGTGCCTCCGGTGTGCGGTGGTGTAGATCGCTTCGTCGCTCATCAGTCTCCCTCGGTAGGTTGGCCCGTTGGCGGCGAAGCCGTCTTGTCGATCAGTCGCCGCGACCAGCAGACTAGGGCTCGGCGATTGCCCGCCGGTTAGAGCCGTCGCTAGGCTCGACCGACGCGAGCTTGGCGCAAAGGTCGACGTTGTAACTCGTCGCCGTCCGCGCCGTGATGCACTCGCCGGTGGCAGGTCGGGCAGAGCGCGATCACGTGGTGATAGTCGTCCGGCCCGCCGTCCGAGAGGCGCCTCGTATGGTGCGGCTCGAGGTACGGATGCCCGCGCGTCGTCATGAACGGCGCCGGCGAATCGCATCCTTCGCATCGCCCGTCGGCGCGACGCCGCACGTAAACGCGCAGGTCCTCGCTCCGCTCGTACGTGCGCCGCTTCGCCTCGGTGCGCGTTCGGCTGGTTGCCGACGGTTCGCGACGGCGCGGTCGCGGAGCTGGTCGAGCGGCATCGTCCAGCGAGAATCCACCGCGCGGCGGCGCGTCGGCCGCCGGTCGCTACGAGTCGCTCGTCGTCGAACGCCACGAGCTCGAACACGATCGCGCGACGCAGATCGCCCTTGCGGTCGGGAACGTCGTCGCGCTCGTAGTAGCCGGCGCAGACCAAACTGGCCCGTCGTATCGGAGTCCGCTCGGCTGCGCCTGCTCGAACAGATGCACCTCCTCGCCGTTCTCGGAGTGGTCGCGCAGCGCGCGATTCCCGCGGACCAACTCCATTCGCCCGACCTGGCCGGCGCCGTAGTAGTGGAACACGCCGTCGTCGTCCCAGAAGTCGTCGTAGCCGTACTGGCCGCCTTCCTCGCCGGTGACGACCAGGACGAGCGGCGCCTCGCTCGGCGTCAGAATGCCGCCTTGCTGCCTGACGCGCGGATCGTCCCGTTCCACGCGTGGTGGAGCTCGTCGCGGCGATATACGCGGCCACGCTCGAACACCCGCAAACCCTAGGCGACAGACGCGCCCAAACGCCGCCGGACGCGCCGAGCCGAGACGCGAAGGGATTACCCGCCAGCCGGCGCGTCGCCAGCGCACCAGCCGCGCCAACGGGAACGTCCCGGGCTCAGCGATAGCCGGCCGGCCAAGACTGACCAGTGCGCCGGCGTCAAGCGAACGGAGCCGATGCCGATGAAACGGGAATGAGCAAGAGCAGCAGGAAGGCCGGCCGCGCCCTCGAGGAGGCCGCCAAGGCCGCCAAGGCCGTCAAGGCCGCCCGCCGGGCCCGCGCCGCCAAGGCCAAGGCGCTGCGGCGACAACATCATCCCGACGGCGCCGCGCCCGCTGCGCCCAGGGCCAAGAACCGGAACCGCAACGGCGTTCGCCGGCATATCGGCCCGATATCTCGGCGGCATCCGCCCGCGAGCGCAGCGACTAGCGACCGGCCAGCACAGCCGAACGCACGCGTCGCCGATAGCGCGACAGTGGAGCGTCGGGTTCGGCCTTTTCGAAACGGCTCGCGCCTCGGGCGCGCGAGTCGTTTCGTCTAACCAGGCTAGGCCAGCGACCAGCGCCGGTCGCCATCCGGCGACCGCACACGCTCGACCAGGACGCCGCGTCGCAGCATCGCCATCGCCGACTGATACACGTCGGCCGGCCGCGCGCCGATGATGCCGGCTATCTCGCGGTTCGACGCGCCATCGCCAGCGTCGAGCTCGGCGACCGAGCCGGCGCAAACGTCGCCGCCACCACGCATTCGACCAATGAGCATCGTTCATGGGTCCTCCTTTCTGTTGGCGGAAACAGTTTCCAGGTTACGAGCCGAGCTCGATTGCTGTCAACCGACCGGCAGGCAGGACCACCTGAGGCCGGTCGCTGAGAACCGGCGGAGTCTGCTGCTCGTAATGCGCGTCGCCGAATATCGCGATTGGCCGGTGGGCGTAGGATGGCGGCGATGCCGCATTTTCCGGTTCGTGGTCGGGATGGCGTGGTCGAGCTCGCCGGAGGCGGGCGCGCCGTTCCAACCAGCTCCCCGACGAGCTCGCGCCTCGAGCTCGCGAAGATATTGGAACGAGCTCTACGGTTCGCGGGCGGCCGCCGAGAACGCGAGCCGGCACCGCATCCAACAGTGGGTGCACGCCCGTCGCGAAGAGCTGAACGAGGAGCTGCTCGCGGCAAGCCCAAGCCTCGACACGGTCCTAGTTGGCGAGATCCTCACGACGTCGGCCGGGGGCCGTCGATGTTCTCGCGCAGGAAGCGGCGCATCGTGTCGGCGATCAACTCCAGGTCATCCTCGAGGGCGAAGTGCCCTGTCTCGAGGAGGTGCACCTCAGCGTCGGGCAGGTCGCGCCTGTAGGCCTCGGCGCCGTCGGGCCCGAAGATTTCGTCGCGTTTACCCCACGTGACCAGCGTGGGTGGCTGGTGCGTGCGGAAGTAGTGCTGGAACGTGTCGTACTCGGGGATGTTGAGCCGGTAGTCATAGAAGACATCCAGTTGGATGTCACGATTGCCGGGGCGGTCGAGGTTGTGGGCGTCGAGCGTCCAGGCCTCCGGGGGGAGCTCTGGGTTCCGCATACCGTGCGTCCAGACCCACCGGACCGCCTCATCGGTCAAGAGGCCGCGTACCGGAGCCTCGGTCTCCGGGTTCCGGTTGCCGGCGAAGGCGAAGAGCGGCTCCCACATTGGAGTGAAGCCTTCCATGTACGCGTTCCCGTTTTGGACGATCAACGCCTGGACACGCTCCGGGTGCCGTGAGGCGATCCGAAGGCCGATAGGCGCGCCGTAGTCCTGGATGTAGATCGAGAACGCGTCGAGCCCGACGGCGTCGACGAACCCGAGGACGATCTCGTAGAAGCGTTCGAAGGTGTAGTCGAACTCGTGCCTGGCCGGGAACGAGCTGTGGCCATATGCGGGGTAGTCGGGCGCTACGAGGTGAAACTCGTCGGCCAGGGCGGGAATGAGGTTGCGAAACATGAACGAGGACGTCGGGAATCCGTGCAGCAGCAGGATGCTCGGCTTGGCGGGATCGCCGCCCTCGCGGTAGAAGATGTCGAGGCCGTCCACCTCGATCGTTTTGTGCTGCGTTCGTGCGGCGGTCACGGGGATGCTCATCGCTTCCTCCTAGCTCGGTGTGGAAGGATGATCGCGACGCTCGTTTCGCGAACCTTTCGCGAATCTTGCCGGGCATCTCGACGACAGCCCGGATCAGCCCGACCGGGGTTCTGCGCCTAGGATGCTCGTATGGAGCGACCGACCATCGCCAAGCGGATCAACTGCGTGTGCGGCAAGGTCGTCGAGGGCAAGGACGACGACGAGCTCTGGGAGAAGGCGCAAGCGCATCTGGCCGTCGACCATCCCGATCTCGTCGACGCCGTGTCCCGCGACGACATCCTCGCGCAGGCCGAGGAGATCTAGACGCCCGTCCTGGCCGTCTCGCCCAATAGGCGCCGGTGAACGCGCTGGACAGCTGGGCTGGGGGCGATCCCCAGCTCCTCGCGTACCAGAACGCGTAGGCGGTCGTAGACGAGCAGCGCCTCGGCGACGTTGCCGCGCTGCGCGAGCGCTTCCATCAGGATTCGGTAGCCGCTCTCGCGGTAGGGAGCCAGCGCGATCAATTGGCGCCCGCACTCCTCGGCCTGGGGCAGCGTCGGTCCACCGAGGCCGAGCCTGGCTGCCGCGAAGCACTCCAGACCGCGCACGCGG
>CAWGEC010000007.1:0-146015 GCA_963821535.1 uncultured Actinomycetes bacterium
GTGTTGAGCACCTTCTCGTCGGTGACGACGAGCGCCGACTGGTGGTGCTTGAGCGCCGCGGTGTAGGCCGAGGCGGAGAGGCTCTGGGTCGAGGCGTCGATGAAGTCGCCGCTCGACGGCACCGCGACGACGTTGGCGCGGTCGATGCGGTGGGCCATGTCGAGCACGGCGTCGGCCGGGATCGCGGTGATGTACTTGACGTGCAGGCTCGGGTTCGCCGGCGCCTTGAGCGTCCGGAACGTCTGCGCGAAGGTTGCGTCCGCGCTCACGCCGTCGTTCACCGTCAGCCGAAGCCGGTACTGCATGGAGGCCAGGGTGCCGTTCACGTCGACCGTCACGTCGCTCGTCGTGACGCCGTTCGTGGTGATGCCGATCGGCACCCGTTCGAGGTCTTGACGAGCTCGACGCCGACGATCGTCTGGCCGGTGCAGCTCGCGGTGTACTCCGGCTTGTACCGAAGCGTGCTCACCTGCGCCGTGCAGACCGGAGTGGTGGCCAGCGCGGAGCCGGCCGGAAGGCCGGCGAGGATCGCAAGCGCGAGCAGGGGCACGAGACGGCGAAACATCCTGCATGCTCTATCGGAATTGCACCCCGTCCCCTTTATCACCCGTGCAACAACGGGGTCAGACCCCAATGTTGCGCGCCCGGTGAAAGAACGGGGTCAGACCCGCATTTTTCGCCGCGCGTCTAGCCGGGAACCGTGATGCGCCCGCTCTTCAGCGAGAGCGGGCCGCCCTCGCGCCCCGACCGGACGGCCAGGATCTCGGCCAGGATCGAGACGGCGGTCTCGGCAGGCGTGACCGCGCCGATGTCGAGGCCGAGCGGGCCGCGGATGCGGTTGATCTCGTCGTCGGTGTAGCCCGCGTTCAGCAGGCGCTCGCGCCGCGTGGCCTGCGCACGCCGGCTCCCGAGCGCGCCGATGTAGGGCGCGTCGGAGCGCAGCGCCGGGCCCAGGGCGGGCTCGTCGAAGCGCGGGTCGTGGGTGAGGACGACGACGTAGGTGGCGTCGTCGAGGGCGTGCGCGTCGTAGGCCATCGCCGGCCAGCCGATGATCAGCTCGTCGGCGTCCGGCAGCCGCTCGGGCGTCGCGAACTTCGCGCGCGCGTCCGAGACGATCGTCGTGAAGCCGACCTGCTTGGCCATCCGGCACAGCGCCTGGCCGGTGTCGACGGCGCCGAAGATCATGACGACCGGCGGCGGGGCGAAGTGCTCGACAAACGTGGTCTCGTCGGTGCGGACGGCGCTCGAGTGGCCCTCGCCCTCTCCGTAGGTCTTGGCGCCGGCCGAGTCGCCGTTCAGCGTGGTGGTGACCGAGAGCCGCTCGCCGCGCTCGTCGGCCGCGCCGATCCGGTCGAGCTCCTCGGGGTCGAGCATCTGGACGAAGACCTCGATCTCGCCGCCGCACGGCAGGCCGACGTCGAACGCGTCGTCGTCGGAGATCCCGTACTGGAGGAGCTGCGGCGGCCCGCCCGCGAGCACCTCCTCGGCGCGCAGGTAGACGTCGGACTCGACGCATCCGCCGGAGACCGATCCGACCATCTCGCCCGCCGACGAGACCGCCAGCCGCGACCCGAGCGGGCGGGGGGCGGAGCGGCGCGTGTCGACGACCGTCGCGATCGCGACCCGGTCGCCCTTGGCGACCATCCTGCGCACGTCCTCCATCACGTCTCGCATGCGGTAAACGTAGCATCGCGGCTGTGAAAGAGCGGGGTTGTCATTTGCCCGCCTCCACGCCGCGCCAGTACAGTTCCGGGCGCTGATGAGGACGTACTCCGCAAAGCCGCACGAGATCGCGCGCACCTGGTACGTGGTCGACGCCGAGGCCCAGACGCTCGGCCGGCTCGCCACGCAGATCGCGGGCGTGCTGCGCGGCAAGGGCAAGCCGGCCTACACGCCGCACGTCGACACGGGCGACTTCGTGATCGTCGTAAATGCCGAGAAGATCCGCGTCACGGGCAAGAAGCTCGATCAGAAGATCTATTACCACCACTCCGGCTATCCGGGCGGCCTGCGCGAGCGCACGCTCCGCGAGCAGCTCGACCGGCGGCCGGAGGAGGTGCTGCGGAAGGCGGTGCGCGGCATGCTTCCCAAGAACAAGCTGGCAAATGCCCAGATCACGAAGCTCAAGATCTACGCCGGCCCCGACCACCCGCACGCGGCCCAGAGCCCGGTGCCGATGGAGGTGGCGTCCTGATGGCCGACACGGCGGTCGCCTACCGCGGCACGGGCAAGCGAAAGACGTCGGTCGCGCGCGTGGTGCTCGTCCCGGGCGCCGGCACCGTGACGGTGAACGGACGGCCGGTCGAGGAGTACTTCCCACGCCGGACGCTGCGTGCGATCGCGACCTCGCCGCTCGCGCTCACCGGCACCGACGCGGCCTACGACGTCCGGGCGCGCATCGACGGCGGCGGCATCTCCGGCCAGGCCGGTGCGCTCCGCCACGGGATCTCAAAGGCGCTCATCGAGGCCGACGCCAACCTGCGCGGCGACCTGAAGCGGCAGGGGTTCCTGACCCGCGACGCCCGCCAGGTCGAGCGCAAGAAGGCCGGCCTCAAGAAGGCGCGCAAGCGGCCGCAGTTCTCGAAGCGCTGACCCCGGCTCTTGACAGCGCTCCGCAAGCTGTTCGGGACAGACGGCGTGCGGGGAGTCGCCGGCGTCGACCTCACCGAGGACCTGGCGCGCGATCTGGGCGCCGCAGCGGTGGCCGTCGCCGGGCCGGGCAGCACGGTCGTGCTCGGGCGCGACACCCGCGAGTCGGGCCCCCCGCTCGAGGAGGCCCTGGTGGAGGGCATCGTCTCGGCCGGCGGCGTGGCACTCACGGCCGGGGTGATCCCGACGCCGGCCGTAGCGATGCTGGTCGGCCGCCTGCGGGCCGAGCTGGGCTGCGTCATCTCGGCGTCCCACAACCCGTACGAGGACAACGGCATCAAGTTCCTGGGGGCCGACGGGCGCAAGCTCCCCGACGCGGCCGAGGCCGACATCGAGGCGGCGATGGGCTCGAGCGCCGGCACGGGCGGCGGGCGGGTCGAGCCGGTCGAGAGCGCGGTCGAGCGCTACGTCGACTGGCTGGCGGCGACCTACGGCGACGGCCTGCGCGGCAACCGCCGGGTGGTGTTCGACTGCGCGAACGGCGCCGCCGCGGCGGTCGCGCCGCTCCTCGCCTGCAAGCTCGGCCTCGACGCGGCGTTCATCGGCGCCGAGCCCGACGGCCGCAACATCAACGCCGAGGTCGGCTCGATGCATCTCGGCACGCTCGCCCGGGCGGTGCAGTCCGCAGGAGCCGACTGCGGCATCGCGTTCGACGGCGACGCCGACCGCTGCCTGGCCGTCGACGCCCACGGCCGGCCGGCCAACGGCGACGCGATCATCGCCGCGCTCGCGATCGACCGCCGCCGCCACGACCTCTTGGCCGGCGACCGGGTGGTCGTCACGTCGATGACCAACCTCGGGTTCCAGCGGCTCATGCGCGAGTACGGGATCGAGGTCGAGGTGACCGACGTCGGCGACCGCTACGTGCTCGAGCGGATGCTCGAGACCGGCGCGACGCTGGGCGGGGAGCAGTCCGGCCACGTGGTCGACCTCGACCACCACACGACCGGCGACGGGCTCGCGACGGCGCTCATGCTGCTCGGCGTGCTCGACCGCCTCGACCTCTCGATGGCCGGCGTCGTCGACCTGGTGCAGCCCTTCCCGCAGAAGCTCGTCGCCGTCCCGGCCGACCGGACGGCGCTGGAGGGTGCCGACCGGATCTGGCAGGAGGTGCGGGCCGCCGAGGCGAAGCTGGGGGAGGACGGCCGCGTGGTGCTCCGGGCGTCGGGCACCGAGCCGGTCGTGCGGGTCATGGTCGAGGCCCTGGATGCGACCGAATGCGAACGGCTGTGCGACCATCTTGCTGACGTCGTTGCCGCCGAAATCGGAGGGACTGCCTGATGTGCGGGATCGTCGGATACGTGGGGTCGCGGCCCTGCAAGGAGCTCCTCCTGCAAGGCCTGGAGCGGCTCGAGTACCGGGGGTACGACTCGGCCGGCATCTGCCTCATGAACGGGCAGGTCGACATCGTCCGCCGCGTCGGCAAGGTGTCCGCGCTGCGCGACGCGGTCGGCTCAGCGGCCCACCCGGCGACGACCGGCCTGGCGCACACGCGCTGGGCCACGCACGGCGGCGTGATCGAGGCCAACGCGCACCCGATCGAGGCCTGCGAGGGCTCGGGCGTGACCGTCGTCCACAACGGCATCATCGAGAACTACGCGACGCTTCGGCGCGAGCTGTCCGACGCCGGCCACGAGTACCACTCCGACACCGACTCCGAGGTCATCGCGCACCTCATCGAGGACTGCTACTCGGGCGACCTGGTCGAGGCCGTGCGCGCGGCGTACGCCCGCCTCGACGGCCACTTCGCGTTCGCCGCCGCGCACCGCGACAGCCCCGGCATCCTGGTCGCGGCCCGGCGCGGCTGCCCGCTCGTGGTGGGTGTGGGGGAGGGCGA
The DNA here is from genome assembly GCA_963821535.1 of uncultured Actinomycetes bacterium. Classification (GTDB taxonomy): domain Bacteria; phylum Actinomycetota; class Thermoleophilia; order Gaiellales; family JAICJC01; genus JAICJC01. Next base: position 4,487 of record CAWGEC010000007.1, read on the forward strand.
GATGTTCATGGCCTCGGCCATCCCGGCGTTCCTCAGCTCGACGCGGCGGGTGCAGTACGTCGCACGACGACGAGATCGTGGTCGCCCGCCCGGGCGGCGCGACGTTCCTGTCGGGCGACGGCGCCGTGATCGAGCGCGGCGTCGACGAGGTCGACTGGGACGAGGAGGCGGCCGAGAAGCAGGGCTACGAGACCTTCATGCTGAAGGAGATCGAGGAGCAGCCCGACGCGATCGCCGAGACGATCGGCGAGCGGCTCTACCACGGCGAGCTCCAGCTCGACGGCCTCGAGCTCTCGGATCGGCAGATCCGCGACCTCTCGCGGGTCGTCTTCCTGGCCTGCGGCACCTCCTACCACGCCGGCCTGATCGGCCGCTATCTGCTCGAGGAGTGGGCCCGGGTCCCGTCGGAGTCGGACATCGCAAGCGAGTGGCGCTACCGGCATGCCGTGATCGACGAACGGACGCTCGTGATCGCGGTCGCCCAGTCGGGCGAGACGATCGACACGCTGGCGGCGATGAAGGAGGCCCGGGCGCGCGGGGCGCACGTCCTCGCGGTCACGAACGTCATGGGCTCGCAGATGACGCGCGAGTGCGACTCGGTCCTCTACACGCGCGCGGGGCTCGAGATCGGCGTTGCCGCCACCAAGACGTTCACGGCGCAGGTCACGCTCATGTATCTCCTCGCGCTGAAGCTGGGGCTGATCCGCGGCACGATCGACGCGACCCGCGCGGGCACGCTGCTCGACCAGGTGCGCGACCTCCCCGACCTGGCCCGCCGGACGCTCGACCGGCGCGACCTCGTCGAGCCGATCGCAGACCGCTATCACGGGAGCGAGTTCTTCCTCTACCTGGGCCGCAACATGGGGCTGCCGATCGCGCTCGAAGGCGCGCTCAAGCTGAAGGAGATCTCCTACATCGCGACCGACGCGTACGCGGCCGGCGAGATGAAGCACGGCCCGATCGCGCTCCTCGACGAGCAGACGCCGGTGGTCGTGATCGCGACCGACTCGCATGTGTACGAGAAGGTCGTCTCGAACATCCAGGAGGTGCGCGCCCGCGGCGCGCACGTGATCGCCGTCGCCACCGAGGGCAACGAGTCGATCAAGGAGCTGGCCGAGCACGTCCTCTACCTGCCGCGGACGGAGCCGGAGCTCCAGGCGGCGCTCGCCGTCCTCCCGCTCCAGCAGCTGGCCTACGCGATCGCGACGCGGCGCGGCCTCGACGTCGACAAGCCGCGCAACCTGGCCAAGACCGTCACGGTCGAGTAGCACCCACCGGCACATTGAGTTGCAGCGCGCTTCGCAGTGCCGGACCTCAGCGTGCCCAGGATACGGCGACGTCGCTACGCTCGCGTGCTGGTGACCGACAGTACCGCCCGCATCCTCCTCGTCTCGGGCAGCACCCGCGGCGGCTCGACCAACACCGCCCTTCTCCGCACGGCCGCTGCCGCGCCACCCGCCGGCGTCGAGGCGGCGCTGTATGAGGGGATGACCGATCTCCCGCACTTCAACCCAGACGACGACGTCGATCCCCTGCCCCCCGCCGTCGCCGACCTGCGAAGGCGGATCGACGCGGCCGACGCGGTGCTCTTCTGCACGCCCGAGTACGCGGGCGCGCTTCCCGGGACGTTCAAGAACCTGCTTGACTGGACCGTCGGCGGGCCGGAGATGTACGGCAAGCCGGTGGCGTGGGTGAACGCCTCCGGATCGCCCACTCGCGCCGCGAAGGCTCACGAGTCGCTCGAGACCGTCCTTCGCACGATCCACGCCGACGTCGTCGCCGCCGCGTGCACGCACATCGCCGTCGCCCGCGACCGGGTGGCCGGCGGCGTCGTCGCCGACCCGGAGGCGCGGGCCGGCATCGCCGAGGTGCTGAAGGCGCTGGCCGTCTACGCGCTCACGCGGACCGAGTGGGATCCCACGTCCGCGCGCTCGGCCTGAAACCGGCGCATGCAGTGCTCGGAGCAGAAGTAGTACGTCGTCCCGTCGTGCTCGAGCCGAACCGCGCTCGAGCGGTCGACTTTCATCCCGCACACCGGATCGGTCGCACCGCGGCGCATGGTCAAGCCGAAGAGCGCGGCGAAGACGATGAGCCCGAGGATGTTCAGCACGAGCTTGTAGTCGAGCTGGATCGTGCCGAAAATGTCGTCTCGCGTCGGGCGCGTGTCGGGGACGAGCCCAAGCGCGGTGAAGACGCCGTCGACGATGAGCGCGGCCGCCGCCATAGTCAGGAGCATGAGCGCGGTGATCCGGATCGCGAAGGCCCAGCCGTAGTACTTGCGATAGATCGCGATGATCGGCAGCACGATCAGGTCGGCGAAGATGAACGCCATCACGCCTCCGAAGCTGATGCCGCCCGACCAGAGGACGGCTGCGACCGGGACGTTACCGACGGAGCAGACGAAGCTCAGGACGGCGATGAGCGGCCCGACGATCACGTTCTCGACGGCCGCCACCGGGCCGGGCGCGTCCGTCAGGAAGAGCGCGTTGAAGAACTCGTTCCCCAGCAGCCCGATGAACCCGGCCAGGAGGAAGCCGATGGTGACCTCCTTCCACAGCATCGTCCAGTCGCCGCGGAAGTTGTGGGCGACGTCCGACCAGGCCGACGCGCTCGTCAGCCGCCGGCGCAGCGAGAGCTCCGCGCCGGCCATGTGATGCACATGGCCGGTGTCGGCCTCCTGCGCGTGGCGGCGGGCCGACTCCTCGAGCTTCGGCGAGACGAACCGGCGAAGCAGGAGCGCCATCAGCGCGATCATCACGAGGCCGCCGACGTACTCGGCCAGCGCGAACTGCCAGCCGATCAGCACCCACAGGACGAGTCCGAGCTCCCAGACCAGATTCGTCGAGGCGAACTGGAATGCGAGTGTCGAGACGGCCGACGCGCCCTTCTGGAAGAGCGACTTGCCGATTGCGACTGCGGCGTAGGAGCACGACGAGGACGCGGCGCCGAGGCCGGTCGCCCAGGCGAGCGGACGCGGGCCGTCGCCTGCGAGGGCCGACTCGATGCGCTGCCGCGGCACCCACGCCTGCACGATCGCCGAGATCGCGAACCCCAGGACGAGGGCCCACCAGACCTCCCACGCCATGAGGAATGCGTCCTTCAGGGCGACCCCGATCTGCGAGATCACGTACGTCATTCGGCGACCGCGTCGAGCGCGGCCAGGAGCGCGTGGCCCTTCTCCGTCAGCGTGTACATGGTCATCTTGCCGTCCCGGCGCGAGCGCACGACGCCCTGGGCCTTGAGCGCCCGCATGTGGTGCGAGACGAGGTTCTGCGGCCGCTCCGCGATCCACGAGAGGTCGCACACGCACAGCTCGTGGCCGTCCCGGAGCGCGAGCGCCAGCGACAGCCGGGTCGGCTCGCCCAGGGCGCGGTAGCCGCCGGCGAGGCGCTCGGCGTCGTCAAGCGAGGGGCGCGCAGCGCGAAGACGCCGCCCCTGGGCCGCGTCGATGTGCAGCAGCTCCCCGAACATGAATACATACTAACACCTGTTGATATGTACTCGTGTTCGGCGGCTTCAGCCGAGGGCTACTCCGTCAACCTGGCGGAGGTCGCACGCAGGTTGCGGCTTCTCCGGTAGGGATCCACGACATGGCCGTTCTCGCGGCGGGCGTCGCTCCACATCCAGATGACGTGCGTGACGATCCCAGCCGCATCGGTCACGGCCGAGGTGGTCATGCGGTCGGCCCGCCAGTCGGGCGATTCGGACCGCATCTCCACATGCGACGCACGGCCGCAGGCGACGCGGCGAAGCGCGATCACGACGTCGTCGGGTACGCCGGGCCAGACCTCGAACAGCCGCCGACCCGTGTCGGCGGGCGTCAGCGGCCCGTCCGCCTCCGCGGTACGGCTCGCGCAGTCGATGCGCAGCTCGCGGTCGAGGACGACGACTCCGACCGGCGCCTCCCGGAGGACCGTCTCCAGGATGACGCGGTCAGATGACCCGAGCTCAGCGGGCGTCGTCACGCATTCGCCTCGGCGCGAAGCCCCCTCCGCAGCAGTGAACGAGTCCTCGTCATGCAGCGGGCCCGGCCAGATGCTAGCAGCAGAATGCGCCGAAAATCACGCCGTCAGATCACGTCGATGAGTAGTCGAACGTGGTCTCGTAGCCGCACCGTCCCGAGTAGCTGAATTCGAAGTGCTCGTCGTGCACCTCGAGCCGCTCGGCGACGACCTCCCGGCCGGTCCGATCGTGACCGGGGATGATGCAGGTCACCGGGCTCTGGGTGTCGAACGGCCCGGCGATCCGCACGCTCACGCTCGCACCGGCGCGGAACCATCCGCGGCCGGGCGTGTGGTCGATCTCGATCCGGCACGGGACGACGGCGAGCAGGTTGCTGGGCTTGAACGCCCAGGGGAACTGGCTGAGCGGCGTTCCTCCCAGGCGCCCCGTGAAGATGTCCTCGAGCACCGCCCTGCGCGGCTCGTCGGCGCGCTCGTCGAGATAGAGCACCCACGACCAGGGCGATCCCGGCTCATCGTCGCTGTACCAGATGGCGAGCACCACGCGAAGGCCCGACACGTCGAGGCCGTTCACCGCTCCGTCGACGATCTGCCAGGAGAGGGTGCCGGTGCATTCGCCGTAGGTGGACCGGCCTCCCTGCTTGCCGTCGATCCTGCGGCACGGGCAGATCGCATCGCAGTTGCAGGCCTCGAGGTATGTCCCCGAGATCTGCCAGGTCACATCGACTCCATCGTCATGGGCGCGGGGCGGAGGGTCACGGGTTCGGGGCCAAAGATACCGCGTCCACCCTGCGAGCCCCGACGGCCCTAGCCGATACAGCGGTCCGGCAGCGCCAGGCGGAGCGGGACGCCGGTGTACGTGTGGTGCATGGCCTTGCCGGCGAGGAGGTAGGTGACGGTCAGCGTCTTGTACGTGGGCTCCGGAGCCGCGATCGCGTTCCGGTCGCACGAGTCGATCCGGAAGTGGAGGCCGACGCCGACCCAGTCGCCGGGGCGGATCGAGAAGGGCGTGAACGCCCGCACCGGCTCGTACGGCGCCTGGAGCTCGCCGGCGGTGCCGGGCCTGGCGCGAGAGGGAGGGATCTGGATCCGTGCGCCGGTGTAGCGGATCAGCGCGCCGCCGGGCCGGCTGACGGCGATCCGCTGCACGACGACGTCGTGGCCGTTCGGGTTCTCGAGCACGAACCCGATCCCGAACTCCGCGCCCGGCACGTACCTGACCGCGATCCCCTCCTCGCCGTTCCAGCTGCCCAGGGCCTTCCCGCCGCTCTCCGACCCGTAGAACGTGAGCGGCTTCGCCGGCGTCGACGGCGGCGGGCGCCACGTACTCGGGCAGGGAAGCGGGGGAGCAAGGCCCAGGTGCCCACCGCTCGTGAGCATGGGGACGCAGGAGGCGTAGTGCAGGTCGAGCGCGCCGCCGAGCCCGGACGAGAGCCGCGCCGAGCCCGCGCCGACGTAGACGCCGTGGCCGTCGGGTCCGAACACCTCGACGAGGCGCCCGTCAATCCTCGGGATGGCGAGCTTCACCAGCAGCGCCTCGTACCGCTTCTCCAGAAACGACGCCGGCCGGCGGGTCTGGATCGACAGATCGATCGCGATCCCGTCCGGCGTGCCGAGCTCGAGGCGCGCCAGCCGCGCGCCCGATGCCGCCACCGCCCGCGCGACCTGGCGCCGGACGGCGGCCAGCTCGATCTGAGTTGACGCTCGTCGGTCGTCGACGCGCCGGCTGCAGGCGCTGTGCGCCGCTCCCGACCACGGAGAGGACGAGGACGCGCGGCAGGTGAGCCTCGGCCGACCGGTCGCGGAACGCACCGCCGACCATCCACACCTGCCACTGGCCGCGGCTGTCGCGGCGCGCGGCTGGGCGGTCCCCGGCGAGCGTCGCGTCGAGCTCGACGTCCCCGCGCTGGGACGGGTGCCAGTCCCGCGAGACTGGCGCGATCCGGAGCTCCGCGATCTCCGTCGCGCCCATCGACCGCACGATCCGGCCGAGCAGCGTGCGTTGTGCGCGAGACCCGCCTTTGATGGCCGTGTGGACGCTTGTCGGCGGCGCCACGGGAGCCATCTGCGCCGCTCCGGAGGGAGCGGCGGCGTGACCGTGGCTGCACGCCGCCGCCGCTGCCAGGACCGGCAGCGCGCACCACGCGGCCCACCTCGACCGTCCGGGAGCGATCACGACACTTGGACGCCTAGGAGCGGCCGTTGGTTCATGCTAGGTTCGACGCCGGATGACGTCGTTCCAGGCTCAGGGGCTCGACCACGTCGCGCTCGTCGTGTCCGACATGGAGCGCTCGATCGCGTGGTATGAGGACGTGCTCGCGATGGAGCGCCGGTTCGCCGACGTCTGGAACGGCCAGGGCGATCCGGTCGTGCTCTGCAACGGCGATGCCTGCGTCGCGCTGTTCGAGCCGGTCGAGGGCGACACGGTGGGGGCCGACGGCGTGAACCGCCACTTCGCGATCCGGCTCGACCGGGCGAGCTTCGACGCCGTCCGCGCCGGGCGTCGCCGAACGCGGGCATCGACGCCGAGCTCTGGGACCACACGATCTGCCACTCTCTGTACCTCCGCGACCCCGACGGCCACCAGGTCGAGCTCACGACCTACGACGTCACATGAGCTGCTGCACGCCGTCGGGATATCGCACGATCTTCGGCGCCAAGGCCGCCGACCGGGAGGCGCGGCGCTACCGCCGCAAGGGGCTCCACGGCACCGCCCGCTGGCTGGCGGAGGCGCTCGAGGGCGCGGGCGTCAGGGGGCGGTCGGTGCTCGAGATCGGCGGCGGGATCGGCGGCCTGCAGATCGAGCTGCTGGAGGCCGGCGCCGATCGCGCGACGAACGTCGAGATCATCGACACGTACGAGCGGGTCGCGGAGGCCCTCATCTCCGAGCACGGCCTCGGCGGGCGCGTCGAGCGGCGGATCGCGGACTTCGGGGCTGCGGCGGCGGAGACGCCGCCGGCCGATCTGGTGATCCTCCACCGCGTCATCTGCTGCTACCCCGACGCCGACGGGCTGATGGACGCGGCATGCACCCATGCCCGCGAGCGGGTGGCGATCACGATCCCGCGCGAGTCCGCGTGGATCCGGCTCGGATCCGGGATGGCGAACGTGTGGTTTCGGATGCGGCGGATCGGCTTTCGCACCTACGTTCACCCGCTGGACGCGATGCTCGCGATCGCGGGCGATCGAGGCTTCCAGGTGGCGACAGCGGCAGCGCGGTGCGGTCTGGCAGAGCCTCGTCCTGGAGCGGGCGTAGCCGTTATCTGCGCTCGGTCGCCGAGGGGTGCAGAAGGGGCACGAGCGGCTCCCAGCCCGATCGCAGGACGGCGACGAGCGAGGGCGGCGTGATGGCGAGCGCCCGCCCGGCGGGCCGCTGTACCCGGCGGTCGTAGCCCGCCGGCGTCCACCGCAGGAGCTCCCCGCCCAGCACGAGCCACGGCTCCTCCTCGTGGAGGACGAAGGCGCCGTCGGGCAGGTCGCCCGTTGCGACGTCGTGGAACCGGCGGGCGCGCCCTCCGCCGGCGAGCCGCTCGCCATGGAGCTGCGCGTCGATCGCGTCGGCACCGATCTGTCCCGGGTGGAGATCGCGCCAGATCGCTCCCAGGCGGTTGTAGTCCTCCCGCCGGCAGAGCGCGCACGCCCGGTGCCCGGCCGCCATCGCGGTCGCCTCGTCGAGGAAGAAGAGCTCGGTGAACTTCCCCGGCTGGAGGAGCGGCCGCCGCAGCCAGCCGCGGAACTCGAGCCGGCACGCGATCCAGCGCCGGCCGTTGTGGCTCCGCCGGATGCGGCCGGAGGCGTCGTGCAGGCAGCCGCGGTTTCCGTACACGAGCCCGCGAGCCGGGTGGGAGACGAGCTCGCCGAGCGGCGTCACGCGGTTCTGAAGCGGGTGAAACATTGGCATCAGGCGCCAATGTTTCACGAGCTTGCCCTTAACACACAAGGGCCCGGCCCGGCGCGAGGCGGTACGCGCCGGGCCGGGGCTGTGCGACCGGTTATGCCGTGACGGGCACGGTCCCCGGTGCGCTCTTTTCGGCGGCTTCCCGCGTGGGTCGAAGCGCGCCGAGTGCAAGCACGATGAAGCCGACTCCGCTCAGGAGCAGCGCCACTCCGACGACGATGCCGAAGACCGACAGCTTGTCGGCCATGTAGGCACTGTTGAGCGCCGTCGCCAGGGCGGTCTCGTTGATCCAGACGTCGCGGACCGGGTTGCTCACCGGCTGGCCGTTGGCATCCTGCGAAGCCGCAGCCGGATCGTTTGTGCCGGTGCCGTCATCCGTGGCGTACCGAGGCATCTGGGCGTACGTCTGGCCGCCGGTCGCCTCGAGCGCGTGGATGCGCATGTAGGACGCGAAGCAGTGCGCCTCGTCGCCGGTGTCGATCGCCTGGCCGGCAACCGAGCACGTCGGCAGAGAGATGCTCGCCGGGAGGTGTGCGGCCTTCGCTTCGACCGCGATCGCCTTCGGCGTCATGTCGGGCGTCCCGACGATCTGCTCTTGCTTGAGGTTGTCGCTCACGGTGCTGCGACCGTTCATCCCCATGACGATGGCCACGATGCCGAACGCCACGAGTACCACCCCTGAAACGATTCCCCCCCACTCGAGCACACGACGCATTAGATTCCTCCTTCGAGAAGACGATGAGGAGTAGTGTCCCGGCGACTTGGCGGCGGCCGCATGGGGGTCGACGCGGAAATCAGCGGCGGTGTAACCCGCGAGATCCGTGCGGGAAAGCCGCACCGGACCCACCAGAACTTGACAGGCGCCCGCATCGTCGTAGGCTTGCGGGATAAGGCATCGAGGAGGCATGAACTGTGGGTAGGACGACCCTGTTGAAGGCGGCGCTTGCCGTCACCGCGTGGGCGGCGCTGGCCGCTCCCGCACAGGCCGCGATCGTCGGCTCGACGCCGTCGCCGTCGTGGCAGACGAACGGCCGTGTCACCACGATCACGGTCAGCGGCACCACCGCCTACATCGGCGGCAAGTTCACGTCGCTTCGCCCTTCGGGTGCGCCCGCCGGCACCGGCGAGGTCACGCGCAACCATGCGGCGGCGATCAATCTGACGACCGGGGCGCTCCTGCCGTGGAACCCGAACGTGAACGGCGTCGTGAGCGCCATCTTCGTCAACGGGAACAACGTGTACCTCGGGGGCGGCTTCGGCACGGTGGGCGGCGTGAGCCGCAAGAAGGCCGCGGCCGTGAACGCCAGCACGGGTGCGCTCAACACGGCGTTCAGGGCCCGTGGGCTCAACGCCGAGGTCCGGGCGATCGAGCTTTCGAACGGCCACCTGTACCTGGGCGGGGCCTTCACCCTGCCGCAGAGCTACGCCGGCGCATTCGATCCGGCCTCCGGCGCGCTCCAGTCGGGCTGGGCTCCCGTGACCGACGGCCCCGTGAACGCGATCGAGACGACCGACGACGGCTCGAACCACGTCGTCCTCGGCGGCGCGTTCAATACCCTGAACGGTGCGCCGAGCAGCGCCATCGGTGCGGTCGACCCCAACTCCGGCGCGTCGGTGACGTGGAACTGGCACGGGCCCGGTGCGGTTCGGCACGCATCCGTTCGACGTGGTCTCGCTCGCCAACTTCGGCGGCCACACCTACGCCGCCGGCACCGGCAACGGCGGGTCGTTCATGAAGTTCACGGAGTCCACCGGTGACCTCGTCTGGATCGAGGGCGTCACGGGGAACGTCGAGAACGTCGTCGTGATCGACGGCATCGCCTACGCGGGCGGCCACTTCGAGGCCTACTGCGGCGCGATCCCGGGCAGCAACTTCTGCACCCGGGTCGCGATGCGAAGCCACCTGATCGCGGTCGACGACGCGACCGGCGTGCTCCAGTCGTGGCATCCGGCGGCCAACAGCAACCTCGGCGTCTTCGCGATCGCCGCCGGCCCGCAGACGCTGGTCGTGGGCGGCGACTTCACCCGGCTGGGCGGCGTCGCTCAGCAGATGTTCGGGATGTTCAAGGAGTAGCGGGCACTCGCACCGTCGCGGCGGCTCAGCCGTCGCGGCGGTGCACTCCCACGCGCCACGCGTACGTGTCGCGGCGCGACGGGAAGAAGTCCGGCCAGTCCTTGGCCATCATCCAGGCGGCGACCAGGGCGATCGCCGTCTCGAAGCGCCGGTGCGCGGTGTGGTTCGTCGCCTCGGCCGCCAGCAGCGCCAGGGACGCGGCAAGGCCCGCCCAGCACTCGTGCACGCGCAGGCCCGCGACGTAGACGCGCGGGCCGAGCGGGTGGCGGCGGATATGGACGATGCGGGCCACATGTCCGTTATCGGCAGGAGCGCCGCGGACGAAAGAGGCTCAGGCAGGAATTGGTGCGCCGGCCGCCTCGCAGGCCAGCTTCACGTTGGCCCCGTGGGCGACGCGGTCGTAGGGGCCGCCGCCCCGGAACGGCACGGCGATCCGCTCGGCCTGGTCGGCCGGGCAGCCCGGCCTCGGCGAACGCGAGCACGGCCTCGATGTAGTCGAGGTCCTCGTCGGCGATCTCCATGCGCCCGCTTCGCGGAGTGCGGCCGTCCGTGCCCGACGACCACGAACTCGGGCTGCTCGCGCTCGATGACGCCGATCAGCGTGTGCAGCGTCGTCTGATAGTCGGCGCACCGACGAGTAGGCGAACGGGATCTCGAGCTCGGAGAGGTAGTCCCCGACGACGAGGAGGCGCTCATCCGGGAACCACGTGATGAGGCCGTCGGAGGTGTGGCCGCGACCGGCGCGGCAGACGGCGCTCCACGGGCCGAGCGTGGCGTCGGCCGGCGGGTCGACCTCCTGCTCGCAGTGCATCGCGTCGAGCGCCACGTACGGCACGTAGGCCTCGACCGACTCCTTCTCGATCGACTCGCGCGCCTCGCCCGAGCGGATGCGCTCGAGCGGCTCCGGTCGAGGCCGTCACCTGCGCCTCGGGGAGCACGCCCAGGGCCATCACGTGATCCCAGTCCGCATGGGTGACGAGCACCTGCGTGACCGGGTCCGGATCCGGCCGAGATGACCTCGTCGATCTCCCAGGGCGAGATGCCAGGATCGACGAGGAGTCGCTCGCCGCCGCGGCGCAGCTCGAGCGTCGTCGTCTGGTACAGCGTGCTCGGCCACCACGTGGCGCTGGGCGTCAGAGGAACCGCTCGCGGCACACCCCTAGCATAGTATGGCCGGCATGCGGGTTGGGATCGACCTGATCGAGATCGACCGGGTTGCGCGGGCCCTCGTCCGCCACCCGCGATTCGTCGACCGCGTGTTCACGCCCGCCGAGCGCGAGTACTGCCTCTCGCGCGCCAATCCGCCCCAGCACTTCGCCGCCCGGTTCGCCGGCAAGGAGGCGGTCGGCAAGGCGCTCGGGTTCGGTGTCCCGTTCACCTGGCGCGAGATCGAGATCGTGGGGCGGCCGAAGCCCGGCGTGAGCCTCACCGGCCGGACGGCCGCCTGGGCCAGGCGCGTGAGCGCCGGAGGCATCGATCTCTCGATGACGCACTCGAAGGGGATGGCGGCCGCCGTCGCCATCGTGCACGACGCATGAGCGGCCTGCACGCCCTCTACACGGCGGACGAGATGCGGGCGGTCGACGCGGCTGCGATCGAGGGCTTCGGCATCCCCGGCGCCGTGCTGATGGAGCGGGCCGGCCTCGCCGCCGCCGAGGAGATCATGCGGCTCGGCCGCCGGCGGGCGCGCCGCGGTCGTCTGCGGCGCGGGCAACAACGGCGGCGACGGCTTCGTGGTCGCCCGCCACCTGCAGGCCGCGGGCTGGGAGGTCGAGTGCCTGCTGGCGGGCGACGCCCGCAAGCTCCCACCCGACGCCCGCCTGAACCACGACATCGCGCGGAAGCTCGGCATCGAGGTCGTGGACGGCGTGCGCCGCGCCCGGCTGACGCGCGCCGACGTCGTGGTCGACGCGCTCCTCGGCACCGGCTTCCGCGGCGCGCCGCGAGGGGCCGTCGGGCCAGGCGATCGAGGCGATGCGGCCGCCGATCGGCACCGTCGTCGCGCTCGACGTGCCCTCGGGTGTCGACGCCTCGACCGGCGCCGTCGCCGGAGCGGCGGTCGCGGCCGACGTCACGGTCTGCTTCCACGGCCGCAAGCTCGGGACGGCGATCGAGCCCGGGCGGAGCGCCGCCTGCCGCGTCGTCGTCGCCGACATCGGCATCCCGCCGCAGGCCGACCGGGCGACGGCGGCCACGCTGCTGGCGGGCGTCGAGACGCTGGCCGCCGCGTGGCCGAAGGCCGTCCGCGGCTCGAAGTACACGGCCGGCGCGGTGCTCGTGATCGGCGGCGCGCCCGGCTATATCGGGGCGCCGCTCATGACGGCGCTCGCCGCGCTTCGCGCCTCGGCCGGCGTCGCCTGGATCGCCGCGCCCGAGGAGGCCGTGCCGGCGCTCGAGGGGCGCGTGCCCGAGGTCATGGTGCGCGCGCTGCCCGCCGCGCTCGAGCTGCTTTCGCGCGCCGACGCGGTCGCGCTCGGCCCGGGCCTGGGCCGGTCGGACGAGGCCGTCGCGCTCGCGCGGCGGGTGGCCGCCGAGCACCCGGGGCCGGTCGTCATCGACGCCGACGGGCTCTTCGCGTTCGCCGGCAGGCTGGCGCGCCTGCGCAAGCGCCCGGGGCCGACCGTGCTCACGCCGCACGAGGGCGAGATGGCCCGGCTCCTCGGGGTCGAGCCGGACTGGGTGCGGGCAAACCGGCTCGAGGCCGTGCGCAAGGCCGCGGCCGCGAGCGGCTGCGTCGTCCTGCTCAAGGGATCCGACACCCTGGTCGCCGACCCCGACGGGCGCCTGGGGGTGTCCCACGCCGGCCCGCCCGGGCTGGCCACGGCGGGCTCCGGCGACGTCCTCACCGGTGCCGTCGCGGCGATGCTCGCCAAGGGCGGCGACCCCGCCCTCGCGGCGTGCATCGCCGCGGAGGCGCACGGCCTCGCCGGACGGCGCGCGGTCGAGCGGCGCGGGCCGTCGGGCATCATCGCGACCGACGTGATCGACGCGCTCCCGGAGGTGCTTCCGTGATCGGCACCGCCGGCGCCCGGGCGACCGTGACGGTCGACCTGGCCGCCGTCTGCCGCCAACGTCGGCCGCCTGCGCGAGGCCGCTGCGCCGGCCGAGGTGTGGGCGGTCGTGAAGGCCGACGGCTACGGGCACGGCGCCGCCGCGGTCGGCCGCGACGGCGCTCGCGGCGGGTGCAGCCCGGCTGTGCGTGGCCACATGGGACGAGGCCCGCGACCTGCGCGACGAGCTCGGCGACGTGCCCGTGCTCGTCATGGGGCCGCTCGTGCCCGGCCAGGAGAGCGAGGTCGAGGGGGTCGACGTCACGGTGACGTCGGTCGAGGGATTCGCCCGCCTGCGGGCCGCCGCCCGCTCGCCGCTCGGGGTGCATGTCAAGGCCGACACCGGGATGGGGCGGTGGGGGATGGCGTCCGAGGACGCGCTGCGCGTGGGCGAGCAGCTCGCCGACGGGGACGTCCTCGGCCTCGGGGGGCTGATGAGCCACCTTGCTGCCGCCGACGCCGACGAGACGTTCACCCGCGGCCAGATCGAGCGGTTCGGGGAGCTGGCGGCGCGCTTCCCGGCCTGCCCGCGGCACATCGCCAACAGCGCCGCCGTCCTCAGGTTTCCCGAGGCCCGGTTCGACGCCGTGCGGTGCGGGATCGCCGTCTACGGCCTCTCGCCGTTCGGGGCCGATCCCGCCGCCGACGGCCTCACGCCGGCGATCCGGCTCGAGAGCTTCGTCGCCGAGGTCAAGCTGCTCGCGGCCGGCGAGAGCGCCGGGTACGGCCGGCGGTTCGTCGCCTCCGAGCCGACGTGGATCGGGCTCGTCCCGGCGGGCTACGCCGACGGCGTGCCGCGCATGCTCTCCGGCCGGGCCGACGTGCTCGTCCGGGGACGCCGCCGCCGCGTCGCCGCCACGGTGAGCATGGACCAGCTCACGTTCGTGATCGGCGCGGAGTGCGACGTCGAGCCCGGCGATGCGGTGACGCTGATCGGGGAGGACGGCGACGAGCGGATCCTCGCCGAGGAGTGGGCCCGGCTCGCGGGCACGATCAACTACGAGATCGTGACGTCGCTCGCCCCGCGGCCACGGAGGGTGGAGCATGTCCTCCGAGGTGCTTGACGAGATCCGCGGCCTGATCGACGGGGACGGCGCCCACTTCGTCGGCGGGTGCGTCCGCGACGTCCGGCTGGGGCGCCCGGTGACCGACGTGGACGTCGTCGTGGCGGGCGATCCGGCCCCGGCCGCGCGGCGGCTCGCGCGCCAGGCCGGCGGGTCGCCGTTTGCCCTCTCGGAGGCGCACGGGGCCTGGCGGGTGGTGCTCGAAGGGCGCACGGTCGACTTCACCGGGCGCCGCGGTGGCGATATCGTGGCCGATCTGGGGGAGCGTGACTTCACCGTGAACGCCATGGCGATGCCGGTCGCCGGCAACGCAGAGGTGATCGACCCGTTCGGCGGCCTCGGCGACCTGGCCGAGGGGCGGCTGCGCGTGGTCTCGGACCGCGTCTTCACCGACGACCCGCTCCGGCTCCTGCGCCTGGCCCGGATCGCCCACGAGCTCGGGTTCAGCGTCGATCCCGGGGCGGAGCGGCTCGCCCGGCGCGACGCCCACCTGGCCGACCGGGCCGCGGGCGAGCGGATCTACGCCGAGGTGCGGCGGCTCCTCACGCCCGACCATCCCGACGCGGCGGTCCGCCTGCTGGACGGGCTCGGCGTTCTCGACGTCATCCTCCCCGAGGCGATCCCGATGCGCGGCTGCGAGCAGAGCCCGTTCCACCACCTCGACGTCTTCGAGCACACCCTCCAGGTGCTCGACGCCGCCGCCGACATCGCCGCGCATCCCGACCACTACCTGCCCCGCCACGCGGACGCGATCCGAGCTGCGCTCGACCGGGCCGTCGGCGACGAGCTCGACGCGCGGACGGCCCTGCGCCTCGCCGTGCTCTTCCACGACATCGAGAAGCCGAGCACCCGCACCGTCTCGGATGACGGCCGGATCGGCTTCATGGGCCACGACCGCAAGGGCGCCCAGACGACGGGGCGGATCCTCAAGCGCTGGCGGGCCGCGACCTCGACGATCCGGTTCTGCGCCCTGCTTGTCGCCGAGCACCTGCGGCTCGGGTTCATGGTGCACGACCGTCCGCTCGACCGCCGCGCCGGCTACCGGTACCTGCGCGCGACGGAGCCGCACACGCACGCGAGCGTCGTCGTCTCGCTCGCCGACCGGTTCGCCACGCGCGGGGTGCGCGCCCGCCAGTCGTTCGTGCGCGCCCACACCGAGACGGCCGACGAGCTGCTCCAGGTGGTCGCCGAGCTCGAACGTGAGGACCGGCCGCCGCTCCTTCGGGGCGACGAGATCGCCGAGCTGACCGGCGCCGCCGGGCCGCGGATCGGCGAGCTGGTCGCCGCGCTGGCCGAGGAGCAGGCGGCGGGGGCAGTGACGAACCGCGACGAGGCGGTGGCCTTTGTCCGCGGGTAGCCGGTTCGACCGCACCGCCGAGCGCTACGCCGCGATGGCGGCCGCGCGCGACTGGACGGGACTCGTCGGCTGGTGCGAGCCGGCGCCGGCCGACCGCGCGCTGGATGTCGCCGGCGGGCCGGGCTCGCTGGCCGCGGCGCTCCTCCCGCGGGTGGGATCGATCACCGTGCTCGACGCGTCCGCGCGGCTCCTCGAGTTCGTGCCGGAGGGGATCGGCCGGTCGCTCGGCCGGGCCGAGCAGCTGCCGTTCGACGACGCCAGCTTCGACCTCGTGACCTGCATCAACAGCCTGCACCACATCGCCCGCCCGCCGCGCGCGCTCGACGAGATGGCGCGGGTGCTCGCCCCGGGCGGCCGGATCGTGCTCGAGGACTTCATCGCCGACGACGACCCCGCCCGGGCCCGCCGGTGGGAGGAGATCGAGCGCATCCGCGACCCCGAGCACGGCCGGCTGATCACGGCGGGGGAGCCGCGCGTGCCGCTGCTCGGGGCCGGCCTCGAGCTGGATGCGGAGGAGATGTGGCTTCGCCTCTTCGAGGTCGAACCGTGGCTGGAGGTCGCCGGCTGCGGCGGCTCGGCCGCCGAGCATGCGCGCGAGCTGATCGGCGCTCCGACGTTCGAGCTGCGCGTGTGGCGGGCCCGCTTCCGCCGGCCGGAGTGAGTCAGCCCGCGGCGAGCGGCAGCGTCGCCAGGGTCGTGTAGCGCGAGCCGCCCCGGCCGAGCTCCGACCGAACGAGCGCGCACGCGTCGACCTCCACCGTCGTCCCGGCGGCGGGAAGCGGCGGCAGCACGGTTCCGCGGGGAGGGCGCCGCCGCAGGCGCGCGAGCGTGACGTGCGGGTTGCCGGTCCGCGGCGTGCGGGCGTCGGGGGCGAGCCGGCCTGCGGCGGCGGCGATGGCCCGGGCCAGCTCGGCGAGCTCGTCGGGAGCCTCGAGCCGAGCCCACACCATCCGCGGCCGGCCGGGCGGGGCGAGCGCGGCTCCGGTTACCCGGAGCGTGAGGGCCGGGAAGCCGGCGCAGACG
Source organism: uncultured Actinomycetes bacterium (assembly GCA_963821535.1). Taxonomy (GTDB): domain Bacteria; phylum Actinomycetota; class Thermoleophilia; order Gaiellales; family JAICJC01; genus JAICJC01. The sequence continues at coordinate 20,915 of CAWGEC010000007.1, forward strand.
GGAGCCAGCGCGGCCGCCAGGGCATCGGCGTGCCGGTCGTTCACCGCGCCCAGGAAGTGAAGGGTCGCATGCAGGTTCTCGGCCGGAGTCGGCCGTGCGCCGAGATCGCGGGCGGCCTCGGCGGCATACGCAGCGAGGTCCTCCCTCAGGGGCTCCGGAAGCGGAATTGCGACGAACGCGCGCACGGCGGCGCCAACGTAGCGCAGCGGGGGCTGGGGTCAGGCGGCGGCGCGGATGTCGCGGACGCCTCCGGCCTCGATCTCGTGCAGGAGCTCAGCCAGCTTGCACTCGAGGTCGTTGGGCGTCCGCACCGGGGTGCCCGGCTGCCACACTCCGGCAGTTTCGGCGACCCGGATGCAGTACATCAGCGTCTGGATGTCACGCTTATCGAGCATCGTGATCTCGGCCTCGGCGTTCGACGCGGAGGTTCGTATCCCCTGCATGCGGTATTTCTCGCCTCGCCGCGCCACCCGTTATAGTGCCCGCGGCCATGATCAAGGTTCTCGTCGCTGGGCTCATCGGAACTGCTGCGGGTGTGGTGGCGATGATCATCGTGATGGTCATCGCAGGCGACACGACGAGCGGCGCATCGAGCGTCGGGGTCGGGCCGCTTCCGCTGTCGACAGCCTCGCTTTCGAGCGGGCCGGTGTCGACGCCGACGTCGACTCCGCCCCCTGACACGGGCGGCGGGTCGACGGGTGGCACGGACACTCTGGGCAACGCCGACAACGGCAAGACGATCTTTACGGGTAGCGGCACCTGTGGCGGCTGCCACGCGCTGGCAGCGGCCGGGACGACCGCGTCGGTCGGCCCCGCGCTCGACGACCTGAAGGGCGACGCCGCCAAGGCCGGCGAGCCGCTCGACGCGTTCATCAAGTCGTCGATCGTCGACCCCGGCGCGTTCGTCGCCGCCGGGTACAGCGACGGCATCATGCCCACGACCTTCGGGTCGTCGCTCTCGGCGTCCGACATCAACGACCTCGTGGCGTTCATCTCGGCTTCTCAGAAGTAGTCTCTCCGGCGTGACCGTCGCGCCCGCCGCCCTGCGCACCGGTGCCCACGTCCTCGTCGAGGCGCTCGAGGCCCACGGGGTCGAGGTCGTGTTCGGGCTCCCCGGCATCCACGCGCTGCCCGTCTGGGACGCGCTCATCGGCTCGCCGATCAGGCGGGTCGTCGTGCGCCACGAGCAGGCGGCCGGGTTCGGCGCCGTCGGCTATGCGCGCACCGGCGAGAAGCCGGGCGTCTACCTCACGTCGACCGGGCCGGGCGCGTTCAACTCGCTCGCCGCGCTCTCGGAGGCCGACGCGTCGAGCGCGCCCGTCCTCCACCTGACGTCCCAGATCCCCACCGACCTCGTCGGCGCGGGCCGCGGCTATCTGCACGAGAGCCGGGGCCAGTCGCAGGCGTTCGCGGCGGTGTCGCGCTTCCACGCGCGGCCGACGACGCCCGAGGCGCTGGCCGCGGCGATCGCCGAGGCGTTCGCCCGCATGGCGCTCGACCCCGGGCCGGCGACCATCGAGATCGCGACCGACGTGATGGCCGCGCCGGCGCCGGAGGGCTCGCTTCCGGTCGCGCGCGTCGCGCTTCCCGGGCCGGACCCGGATGCGGCCGGCAGGGTGCGGGCGTTGCTCGAGGAGGCGGAGGCGCCGATCGTGTGGGCCGGAGGCGGCGCGCGCCACGCGGCGGATGCCGTCCGCGCGCTCGCCGAGGCGCTCGACGCCCCGGTGATCACGACCTACAACGGCAAGGGGACGCTTCCTACGGGGCATCCGCTGCACGCCGGCTCGTCGGTGGAGGAGCCGTCGATGCGCCAGCTCGTCGAGCGTGCAGACCTGTGCCTGGCTCTCGGCACCCGCTTCTCGCAGGAGACGACCGCGAACTGGACGCTTCCGATCCCCGCGGCGCTCGTCCACGTCGACCTGGACGCCGGGCGGTTCGGGCGCACCTATCCGCCCGCCGAGGGGATCGTCTCGGACGTCGGCCTCTTCTGCCGCGCGCTCGTCGACGGCGGCGTGAGCCCGGGATCGCGCGACGGCGAGGCGGCCGTGCGGGCGGCGCTTCAGGGTCGGGACTCGGAGGTCGGCGCCCAGGGTGCGCCGGACGAGGTGGAGCTGATGCACGTGCTCCACGAGGCGCTGCCCGAGGACGCGATCGTGATCGCCGACATGACGGTCGCCGCCTACTGGTCGGCGCTCTACCTCGACGCCAAGCGGCCCGGCTCGTTCGTCTACCCGGCCTCCGGCGCCCTGGGATGCGGCGTCCCGCTCGCGCTCGGCACGGCCGCCGCGCATCCCGACCGCCCGACGGTCGCGATCGTCGGCGACGGCGGCTTCCTGATGGGCGGCCACGAGCTCCTGACGGCGCGCGCCGAGGGCCTGGCGTTCGTCACGCTCGTCGTCAACGACTCCGCGTACGGGATCCTGCGGAACTACCAGGAGACGATGTTCGGCCGCACCGTGGCCGTCGAGCTGAATGCGCCGGACTTCGCCGGGCTGGCCGAGGCGTGCGGCGTGCGGTATGTGGCGGCTGACGGGATCGGCGGTCTCGGAGCCGCGCTCGGCGACGCCCTGACAGACCTCGCCGCGCCGGTGCTGGTCGAGCTCAAGGCCGCGCTCAAAGCGCCCGGACAGTCGGTGTAACGGTCTGACGTTCGGCGCATGCGAAACGGGCCCGTGTAACCACCGGGGCCAGGCCCCGTCCGGGGCCTGGCGCGGGGTTGCGGGTTAAGCGGCGGAGACGCTGGTCTATCGTCGTCACGTATGAAAGGTCGGGACCAGGTCCAGGTGTTTCACGGGGCCTCACCACCGGGGCCAGGCCCCGGACGGGGCCTGGCCCCATGCGGTCCCGGCAGGCCGCCACCTCCGCCGCCGGTACAGTGGCGCCATGAAGGCCCCCGAGCGCACCGACTACTCGATGACCGCCAGCCCTGGCTCTGCGCTGCCCGTCGCGGTGCGCGCGGAGGGGTGCTGGATCGAGGACGCCGACGGGCGCCGCTACCTCGACGCGTGCGGCGGCGCGATGGTGATGCTGCTCGGGCACTGCCATCCGCGGGTCGTCGAGGCGCTCCGCGCGCAGGCCGGCGACCTCACGTTCACATACCGCTTCTCGTTCCGGAACGAGCCGATGCTCGACCTGGCCGAGCGGATCGCGCGAATCGCGCCGGGCGACCTCGAGTGGTGCTTCTTCAACTCGTCGGGCTCCGAGGCGAACGAGTCGGCGCTCCACCTCGCGGTGCTCTACTGGGAGCTCCTCGGGAAGGCCGGCAAGATCGAGTTTCTTTCGCGCGTCACCTCGTACCACGGCTCGACCATGGGCGCGCTGTCGCTCTCGGGCTCGCGCTGGCGGGCGCCGTTCGAGCTTCTGCTGCGCAAGTACGCGGTCGTCCCCAACAGCGACACTGCCGAGGAGGGCGCTGCGGCGCTCGAGGCCGCGATCATCTCGCGCGGCGCACAACACGTCGCGGCGTTCGTCGTCGAGCCGGTCACCGGGTCCTCGGGGGCGGCTGTCCCGCTGCCCGACGGCTACCTCGAGGCCGTGCGCGAGGTGTGCGACCGCCACGAGGTCCTGCTCGTCGCCGACGAGGTCATCAGCGGCTTCGGCCGCACCGGCCGCTGGTTCGCGGTCGAGCACAGCGACGCCGTGCCCGACGTGATCACGTTCGGGAAGGGCATCGGCGGCGGCATCGTCCCGCTCTCGGGGATGGTCGCCTCCCGGCGGCTGCGCGAGGTGATCGAGAGGTCGCCGGGCGGGTTCTCGTACGGTCACACGTTCTCGGGAAACCCGCTCGGGTGCGCCGTCGGCTCGGCCGTGATCGACGTCATCGAGGAGGAAGGGCTCGTCGCGGCGGCCGAGGTGCGCGGCGCGCGGCTGCGCCAGCGGCTGGAGGAGGTCCAGGCCCGGCACCCGATCGTGCACTCGCTGCGCGGCCGCGGCCTGCTCCAGGGGATCGAGCTGCGCACGGCCGACGGCGGGCGCTTCCCGGCGGCGGCGGGCGTGTGCGGGCGCATCGCCGCCGAGGCGATGGCGAACGGCCTCATGATCTACTCCTGCCCGACCCCGGTCGGCGCCGAGCACATGGACGCGCTCCTGCTCGCGCCGCCGCTCGTGATCTCGGACGCCGAGGTCGACGAGGTCGCCGCCCGTCTCGACACCGCGCTCACGCGAGCCGAGTCGGCGCCTTAGGTCCGGCCGGTCCGTCCGCGCCGGTTTCTAGCCTTGATCGCGGATGCCCGTGGTCGCCATCCCGCTCGCGCCGCTTCTGGGCGCGCTTCTTTGTGTCGCCGCGATCGCGAAGATCGGGCGGTTCCGGTCGTGGCGGGCATCGCTCGACGGGTACAGCCTCGTCCCGGCCCGCGGCCCGGTCGCCGTCGCCGTTCCCGCGGCCGAGCTCATCGTCGCGCTCGGCCTCCTCGCCGACCTCTGGTGGGCGGCGTGGTGCGCGGCCGGCCTCCTGGCGGCGTTCACGCTCGTCCTCGGCGCCGAGCTGGCGCGCGGCTCGGCTCCGCCGTCCTGCGGGTGCCTGCCCTGGTCGGGGCGCCCTGGTCGCCTGACCCTCCTGCGAAACGGCCTCCTCGTCGCCGTCGCCGTGGCTGCGGCCGAGGGCCTCACGCCGCGGCTCGGCAAGGGCTTCTGGGAGGCGTCGTACGCCGTGCTGTGGCTGGCCGTGGTGGCGCTCGTGCTGCTCGTGCTCTCGCTCTACCGGCAGGTCGGCGTGCTCCACCTGCGGCTTGGGCCGCGCGGCGCGCTCGAGGAGGAGGGGGAGGGGCCCGAGCTGGGCGCGCCGGTGGAGCACCCGGCGGTGCCGACCGGCCGCGCAGCGCTCGTCGCCTTCACATCCGCCGGCTGCCCCATCTGCCACCAGATCGTCCCCGGCCTGCGAGTGCTCGAGCGCGACCCGGCGCTGGCCGTCGTCCACGCGGCCTACGAGGAGGACGACGGCCCGGAGCTGCACGCCGCGTTCGACGTTCCGGGGACGCCGTACGCCGTCTATCTCGACGCGGCGGGCGTCGTCCGGGCGAAGGGCACGGTGAACACGCTCGAGCAGCTCGAGAGCCTCGTCGCCGCCGGCGGCAGTCGGGCCCGCGACGCGGCGGTCGGCGATGTGGCGTGACGGCGAGGACATGGCCCGGGGCGTCGCCTCGCGGCACAGCCGCTCGGGCTTCCTGAGCCGGATCGGGGCGCCGATCATCGCCTGGGTGGCGGGGCCGCTCGCGGGATCGTCGTCCCTCGGGCCGGAGAGCACACGCTACTACGGCTTCTGCGGCCACACGTTCACCACCAAGCCGTGCCCGCACCCGTTCCCGAAGCTGCCGCGCATCGATCGGCACGGCTACCCGCTCAGGCCGTCCGACGGGCATCGGGTCGACAACCTCGGCCGCCCGGTCGACGCATCCGGGTACGCCGTCGACAGCGCCGGCAATCGCCGGGTGGGACCGACCGGCGAGCCGGTGGCGCGCGCCCCGCGCACCCGGCCGTGCCAGGACTGGGTGCCCGAGATCTACGGCTTCCACACGCGCTTCGACGGCGCCTGGTACCGGTGCTGCTCCGGCCAGATCCGAAAGCTGGTCGACTGCTGCGCCCACCACAACCGGCGCATCAACGGCGACGCGGCCCTCGTGGGCTACTGCTTCCACGGCCGCAAGGTGTTCTGCGTCCTCTACTACGACACCCAGGTGCCGTGCTGAGGGCGGTCGCGGCGACCGCCGGCGCCGGCGTGGCCGGGATCGCGCTCGGCATCGGCCTCACCCCGGATCCGGGGGCGGCGATCGTGGGGTGCGCGCTCCTGGCGGGCGTCTCCGGCGCCTGGTCGCCCTGAGGGCTGGCTGTGGCCGAGACGGTCGCCCCCGTCGTGCACGGGGTGAGGAGATGGCTGATTGCGGTGGCGGCGTTCACGGCCGGTGCGGTGGCGGCGGGCGCGGCGCTCGGATGGGCGCTCGGGACGGCCGGCGCCTGGGCCGGCGGCGGGAGCGCGCACGCCGCCTGGGCCGCCGCTGCCATCGTCGCCGCCTACGCCGGCCGCGAGGCCGGGCTCCTGCGCCTCCCGGTCCCGCAGCTTCGCCGCCAGGTGCCGCAGCGGTGGCGCGAGGTCCTGCCGCTGCCCGCGACCGCGGTTCTGTACGGCGCCGGCCTCGGGGTCGGCTTCGTCACGTACGTGCCGGTCGCGACCTTCGCCGCGGTCGTCGCCGCGATCGTGCTGGCCGACCCGGCGGCGGGCGCCGTCGCGCTCGGCGCGTTCGGGGCCGGCCGCGCGCTCGTCCTCGTCGCCGCGACCGCCGGCCTGCGCGACTGGGACCAGGCGGCCGACCGGTTCGAGCGCGCCGGCCGGTGGCTCCGGGCGGGCGGCGGAGGCCTCCGCACCGCCAATGCCGGCGCGATGGCCGCGCTCGCCGGCGTGCTCGTCGCGACCGCTGCGCCGGCCGCCGCCGTCGCCGCGGTGCAGCTCGACCTCGGCTCCCACCACGTCGCCGATCCGGCGCCCGGGCCCGGCCATGTGCTCGCGTGGGATCAGGTGGCAGGCGGCGTGGTGCAGGGCAAGCTGCGTGTCGGCGGCGTCGTGCACGACCTCCCCGGAAGGACGCCTGACATCGACGGGACCCGGGTCGTCGTCGATACCGGCTCCGCGTTTCAGATCGTCGACACCGGGAGCCTGGCCGTCATGCGGACGCTCCAGCTGAAGGGCACCGAGCCCGCGCTCTTCGACCACTGGCTGGTCTACCGGCGCGTCACCACCAAGCGCCAGCTGATCCTCTACAACCTGGGCACGAACCAGTCGCGGGTGATCGCGACGGTCAGGATGCGAAGCGACCTCGGGGAGCCCGACATCTCCGGGCGCCGGGTCGCCTACACGGTGACCGGGAAGGGGCGCAGCTCGCTTCGGATCTACCGGATCGACCTCCAGACCACCCGGAGGGTGCTCGAGACCCCGATCTGGGCCTACAGCCACGCGTCGATCAGCGGCGACTCCGTCGTCTACGTGCGCCAGGCCGCACACGGCGCCGCGGTGTGGCGGCTCGATCTCGTGAGCGGCCGCGCCCAGCGCGTCTACCGGGCCCCGCACGGCACCGGCCGCGCCCTGTGGTCGACGGCCACGAACGGCACCTCGGCGTTCTTCACCGTCTACACCAAGTCGGAGTCGCTCATCTGGCATGCTTGAGGCGTGGCAACCGCGCCTCCCACGTCGGGCGAGCTGCGCGCCGTGCTCGAGCAGGCGGCGGAGTGGTGCGCCGGCTATCTCGACCGCGTGGGCGACCTGCCGGTCCTCGCACGGGTCGAGCCCGGCGAGATCGCGGCCGCGCTCCCCGAGCACGCACCCGAGTCCGGCGAGTCGCTGAGCGACATCCTCGCCGACGTCGACCGGGTGCTCATCCCGGGCATCACGCACTGGAACCACCCCGGGTTCATGGCCTACTTCGCGATCAGCGGCTCGCCGCCGGGGATCCTGGGCGAGACCGTCGCGGCGGCGCTCAACGTGAACGCGATGCTGTGGCGCACGTCACCGGCGGCGACCGAGCTCGAGCAGCGGGTGCTCCGCTGGGTCGCCGAGCTGATCGGCCTGCCGGCCGACTGGTTCGGCGAGATCACCGACACCGCCTCGGCCTCCACCATGTACGCGCTCGCGGCGGCACGCGAGGCGGCCGGTCTCGACATCCGCACCCGCGGGATGGCCGGGCGGACCGACCTTCCGCGGCTTCGCGTCTACACGTCCGACCAGGCGCACTCCTCGGTCGAGAAGGCCTGCATCGCGCTCGGGCTGGGCCAGGAGGGGCTGTGCAAGATTCCGACCGACGCCGGGTTCCGCATGCGCGCCGACCTGTTCGAGCAGGCCGTCGCGGCGGACGTCGCGGCCGGCGTGCGGCCGCTCGCGGCCGTGGCGACCGTCGGCACGACGTCGACCACGAGCGTGGATCCGGTCGCGGCGATCGCCGACGTGTGCGCGCGCTACGGCATGTGGCTGCACGTCGACGCCGCGTACGGCGGATCGGCGGCGGTCGTTCCGGAGATGCGGCACGTGCTCGACGGCTGCGACCGGGCCGACTCGCTGGTCGTGAACCCGCACAAGTGGCTCTTCACGCCCGTCGACTGCAGCCTGCTCTACACGGCCCGGCCCGACGACCTGCGGGCCGCGTTCTCGCTCGTCCCGGCGTATCTGACGACGCCCGAGGACGGCGGAGTCGTGAACCTGATGGACTACGGGCTCTCGCTCGGCCGCCGGTTTCGCGCCCTCAAGCTGTGGATGGTCATCCGCGCGTACGGCGCCGAGGGGCTGGCGTCGCTCATCTCGGGCCACATCGAGCTCGCCCGGCGCCTGGCCGCGGCGATCGAGGCCGAGCCGGGCTGGGAGCTCTTGGCGCCGGTCCCGTTCTCGACGGTCTGCTTCCGCCGCCACCCGGCCGGCGTGGACGACGAGGACGAGCTGCGCCGCCTGAACTCCGCCATCATCGACCACGTGAACGCCGACGGCCGCGCGTTCATCTCGCACACCGACCTGGGCGGGCGCTACGCGGTGCGCGTGGCGATCGGGAACCTCGCGACGACCGCCGAGCACGTCGACACGGCGTGGGAGCTGATGCGCGAGGCCGCCGCCTCGAGAACCTGAAACATTGGCGCCTGTCGCCAATGTTTCACGGCTATCAGCCGGGCTCGGGCTCGGGTTGCGGTGGGGCGGCCGATGACCGTGCCCGTCCGCAGCTCGCGCACCACGAGCTGGATCGAGCCGGCGATCGGGATCGCGACCAGCGCCCCGAGGACGCCCATCAGCTCACCGCCGATCAGCACGGCGACCAGCACCAGGAACGCCGAGAGCTGCACCGTCTTTCGGTAGACGATGGGCTGGAGGATGTGGTTCTCGAACTGCTGGTAGACGACGTTGATGACGATCATGACGATCCCGGCGGTCACGCCCTGGGCCGCGAACGCGACCCCTATCGCGGCGAGCGCGCCGACCGTGGCGCCGACGAGCGGCACGAGGTCGCACACCCCCATGAAGACGGCGAGCGCGGCCGCGTAGGGGACGCCCAGGATCCACAGCGAGATGCCGACGGTCGCGCCGGCGATCACCGAGATCGCCAGGTTCCCGAGGACGTAGCCGCCGATGCTGCGGTTGACGTCAGCGGCCACCAGGCGCACCCTGCCTGCCTGTTCCTCCGAGAGCAGTGAGAGCATGCTGCGCGACATGGCCGGTAGCTCGAACATCAGGAAGAGCGTGAGGAAGAGGACGGTGAGCGTTGCGACCACGCCGTTCACGAACCGTCCGGCCGCGCCGAACACGCGGCCTGGCGCCTGCTTGGCCGCGTCCTGCGCCTTCTGTACCAGCTTGTAGCGCTGGTTCAGGTCGCGGATCGTCTGGTTTCGCTCGAGCCGCTGGAGATAGCCCGGCGCGGCGTCGCGCAGATCGTCGACCTGGGTCGCGATGGGGATGATCAGCACGGCCAGGAAGAGGGCGACGAGCATCAGGAGCCCCGTGAAGACCGCCAGCACCGCCCACGTCCGGCTCATCCAGCGCTCGGTGACGCGGACGACGGGCTCGAGCGCCACCGCGAGGAAGACGGCGACGGCGATCCAGGTGAGGACGTGGCTGACCGCGTCGAGGATCTTCACGGCCGCGGCGGCGGCGAGGACGAGCGCGATCACACGGACGATCGTCCGCGTGGGCACGTCGATGACGATCCGGCGGTGGACCACACACCGGCTTTCGACGCCGGGCGCCGAATCCCGCCAGCGATCTCAGCCGGCGACGGCCGGCAGCCCGTCGGAGCCGAGCAGGATCGCGATTCCGCCGGCGGGAGCCTGGGCGACGCCCGTCGCGTCGGCCAGCGCCACGGGTGGCGGGAGGTGCAGCCGGCTGGCGACGACCTTCGCCGCGCGGAGCTTCCCGGGGGCGTAGACGACGACGGTCTGCGTGATCGACGAGGTCGAGGCGTTCGATGCCCCGACCACCTTCCAGCCCTGCGTGGTCAGCTGCTGCTGGGCCGCCCCGGCGGCTCCGGTGGCGCCGTACCCGTTCAGCACGGTCAGCGGGATCGTCCGCCAGTCGACCTTGGTGTTCTGCTTCTTGCCGCCGCCCTGCGTGCTGCCGGTCGTCGTCGTGGTCGTCCCAGTGGGCTGCGTGGTCGCCGGCGTCGCGTTGGTGGAGCCGCCCGTGCCGGAGATCACCCAGAAGAGCGCGACGAGCGCGGCGAGGAGCCCGAGTACGGCCATGATCCGCGCGGTCGGGAATCCGGCCCGGTTCGCAACGATCCCCTGCGCCTCGAGGCGGCGGGTGAGCCAGTCGTCGAGCCCCTCGTCGCCTCGCGGCGGGTCGAAGTCACCCCCGCCGGGGCCTCCCGTCCCGCCCGTGGTCTCCAGCTCGCCCATGGTTCGGTCGAACCTTACACGGCGCATACGATCCCGCCGTGGCGCTCGAGATGGTGGATACGTGGGAGGAGGCCGGCGGCGTCCCGGCGGTCGCCGCGGCGATCGTCGGCCCCGAGGGCGTGCGCGAGACGCGCCGGGCGGGCGAGGCCCAGCCCGAGAGCCTGTTCGCGCTTGCCTCGCTCACCAAGCCGATCGTCGCGCTCGCGACCCTCGTGGCTGTCGAGGAGGGTGCGCTCGAGCTCGACGCACCGGCCGGCCGTCATCTGTCGGCGTACGCGTCCGGCCCCCGGGCCGCGGTGACGACGCGCCACCTGCTGGCGCACGCGTCCGGCCTGCCCGAGTCGGGGCCGATGAGCGTGCCTCCCCTCGAGGTCCAGCTGGACCGGCCGCCCGAGACGCTTCGGGTCTACTCCAACGAGGGGTATGCCGTGCTCGGGGAGCTGATCGCCGCGGCCACGGGCATCGCGCACACCGACTACGTCCGCCAGGCGGTGTTCGAGCCGCTGGGCATGGACGCCTATCTCGGCCTGCCGGACGACGAGGAGGGCCGCACGCTGCACGTGCACCATCCGGGCATCTGGCGGCCCGGCCTCCAGCTCTTCAACGCCCGCGAGTGGCGCCGCCGTGGCACGGCTGCGGGAGGCGCGTTCGCCACCGCGGAGGCCTACGCGCGCATCGTCCAGCTGCTCCTTTCGGACGGCGCGCCGCTGATCGCGCCCGAGACCTACGCCGAGATGGCGCGGGTGCAGTTCCCCGGCCTCGCGGGCGGGATCCGGTCGTTCGTCTCGTGGGACGTCGCCGACTGGGGCCTCGGCTGCGACATCCGCGACGCCAAGGAGCCGCACTGGCTGCCGGCCGCCTGCTCGCCGGCGACGCTGTCGCACTTCGGCGCCTCCGGCACGCTGATGTGGGCCGATCCGGTGGCGCGCGTCGGGCTCGTCTGCCTCGGAAACCGCGGGACCTACTCGGGCTGGATGATGAAGCCCGGAGGGTGGGCCGACCTGTCCGAGGCCGTCCTGCGCGAGGCCGGCGTGAGGGACTGGCGCATCTGCCCGCGCTGCGCCGCGGGGCTCCGGCACGGCCCCGTGCCGGGCGAGGATGCCGAGCGCCTCCACTGCACGGCGTGCGGGCTCGTCCTCTACGAGAATCCGGCGCCGACGGTGAGCGCGATCGTCGAGCGCGACGGGCGCGTCCTTCTGACGCGGCGAGGCATCGAGCCCCGCCTCGGGATGTGGGACACGCCCGGCGGGTTCATCGAGGCGGGCGAGGAGCCGCCCGAGGCGCTGCGCCGCGAGCTTCGCGAGGAGACCGGCCTCACGATCGAGGTGGTCGACTTCCTCGGCATCTATCCCGACCGCTACGGCGGCGGCGCACCGACGCTCAACGTCTTCTACACGGCCCGGGTCGTGGACGGAGGCGAGGGCCAGCCGCGCGACGACGTGACCGAGATCGGGTGGTTCGAACCTGACGCGCTCCCCCCGGAGCTCGCGTTCCCAAATGGGGAGCGAGCACTCGCCGAATGGCGCCTGTGGCGTGCAGCGCGTTCTGCAACGGATTTGTGACGAAATCGTAAAGCCCGTCGCCCTCCCGGCCGATTACTTGACCATCGGCCGCCACCGCCGAGACAGGACTCCGTCGACGGAGGCGGAAATCGCACCACCCGGACAGTGGCCCTGTCTGGAGGAAGTCTCATGGATGAGCTGCACGAAAAGCATGTGGAGATCGACGAGCGCTGGCTGTCGGAATGGTTCGAGTTCGGGTTCGCCGAGCTGTCGAGCTATCTGGCGAAGCACGCCGCGTTCAACGAGTATCTGCACAAGAACGAGATTGACTAGCTCGTGCCTGAAGCTCGTCCGTGTCTACCGGGAGGCCGGTAGGCGCTGAGCGGGACCGAGGCGCACGCGGCATAGAATCCCGCGGATGCCGACCTTCCAGCCGGTCCCGGCGAAGCCCGACCACGTCGCGCTCGAGCACTCGACGCTCGCGCGGTGGGAGAGCGAGCGCACGTTCGAGACGCTCCGCGACCGAAACCGCGGGAACGAGCCGTTCAGCTTCATCGACGGCCCCATCACGGCCAACAACCCGATGGGCGTCCATCACGGGTGGGGTCGCACCCTGAAGGACATCTGGCAGCGCTACGCCGCCATGCGGGGCTGCGACCTGCTCTACCAGAACGGGTTCGACTGCCAGGGCCTGTGGGTCGAGGTCGGCGTCGAGAAGGAGCTCGGCCTGAACTCGAAGCGCGAGATCGAGGAGTACGGGCTCGACCGGTTCTCCCGAGCCTGCCGCGATCGCGTGGCGCATTTCTCCAGCGACCTCACCGACCAGTCGAAGCGGCTCGGGCAGTGGATGGACTGGGAGCGGTCGTACTACACGATGACCGACCCCAACATCTCCTACATCTGGGGCTTCCTCAAGCTGTGCAACGAGCGGGGGTGGCTCTACAAGGGCCACCGGTCGATGCCGTGGTGCCCGCGCTGCGGGACCTCGCTCTCCCAGCACGAGCTGATCGACTCCTACAAGGACCTGACCCATCCGTCGCTCCACGTCCGCCTGCCGCTTCACGGCCGCGACCGCGAGTACCTGGTGGTGTGGACGACGACGCCGTGGACGCTTCCGGCCAACGTCGCTGCCGCGGTGCAGCCCGACGCCGACTACGCGCGCGTCCAGACGCCGGCCGGCGTCGCGATCGTCGCCGCCTCCCGCCTGGAGGCGAATCCGATCCGCGGCGAGGTGCTCGGCACGCTGCGCGGGTCGGAGCTCGTGGGGCTCACGTATACGGCCCCGTTCGACGAGCTCCCCGCCCAGCAGGGGTTCGAGAACCGGGTCGTGCCCTGGGATGACGTGTCGATGGAGGAGGGCACCGGCATCGTCCATATCGCCCCCGGCTGCGGCGAGGAGGACTTCGAGCTCGGAAAGCGCGAGGGCCTGGAGCCGCTGATCCCGGTCGACGAGGCGGGCGCCTTCGTCGGCGAGTACGGCTGGCTGCACGGCCACGTGACGGCCGAGGCCGCGCAGATGATCGTCGACGACCTGGGCCAGCGGGGCCGGCTCGTCGCCGACGGCGAGATCACGCACCGCTACCCCGTCTGCTGGCGGTGCGGCACCGAGCTCATCTACCGGCTGGTCGACGAGTGGTTCATCCGCTGCGACGAGATCCGCCAGCCGATGATCGACGCCGCCCGCGCCGTGGAGTGGACGCCGCCCCAGTACGCGAAGCGCATGGAGGACTGGCTGCGCAACATGGGCGACTGGTGCATCAGCCGCAAGCGCTACTGGGGCCTGCCGCTGCCGCTTTACTTCTGCGAGGATGGCCACCTGACCGTGGTCGGGTCGAAGGCGGAGCTCTGCGAGCGGGCCGTACGCGGCACCGAGGGGCTCGAGGAGCTGCACCGGCCGTGGATCGACGACGTCGTGATCCGCTGCGGCCAGTGCGCCGGGGACGCGCGCCGGGTGGCCGACGTCGGCGACGCTTGGCTCGACGCCGGGATCGTTCCGTTCTCGACCCTCGGATGGCACAACGACACGTTCGTCGAGGCCGGCTACGCCGAGGGCGCCGGCGTCGGCGTGACGGTTGCCGACCTGCCCGACCATGCCAACTGGGAGCGGTGGTACCCGGCCGACTGGGTGTCGGAGATGCGCGAGCAGATCCGGCTCTGGTTCTACTCGATGCTCTTCATGGGGGTCACGCTGGACGGCCGCTCGCCGTACCGGCGGGTGCTCACCTACGAGAAGGTGAACGACGAGACGGGCCGGCCCATGCACAAGTCATGGGGGAACGCCATCTGGTTCGAGGACGCGATCGAGGAGATGGGCGCCGACGTGATGCGCTGGATGTACGCCGCCCAGCCGCCGGCCCAGAACCTGAACTTCGGCTACGGGCGGGCAGGCGACGTGAAGAAGCGGCTGCTCACGCTGTGGAACACGTACGCCTTCTTCGTGACCTACGCCGACATCAACAACTTCCAGCCGGACGCTGCGACGCTCGCCGCCGGCCCGAGCCCGGAGGGGATGCAGCCGCTCGACCGCTGGGTGGTCGCCCGCACGCAGGGCCTCGTGCGCGAGTGCCGCGCCGCGCTCGACTCCTACGACTCGCCGCGGCTCGTCCGCGCCTTCGAGGCCCACGTCGACGACCTCTCGAACTGGTACGTGCGGCTCTCGCGGTCGCGGTTCTGGAAGTCCGACGACGAGGCGTCGACGCGCGCGGCCCACGAGACGCTCTGGTACGCGCTCGTTCAGGCCGTGCGCTGCGTCGCGCCGGTGATGCCGTTCCTGGCCGACGAGATGTGGCAGAACCTCGTGCGCGGCCCGTGCGCCGACGGTGAGTCGAGCGTTCACCTGGCCGGGTATCCCGAACCGATCGACGCGCTCGACGACCAGGACCTGGTCGCGTCGCTCGAGTCGGTGCGGACGGTCGTCGAGCTCGGCCGCCGGGCGCGCTCCGAGGCGAACCTGAAGCTGCGCCAGCCGCTCGCCGAGGTGATCGTCGCGACCGACCACGCCGGCCGCCGCCGCCAGGTCGGCGAGCACGTCGACCTGATCGGCGCAGAGCTCGGCGTGAAGGCGGTGCGGCTTGCGACATCGGCCGAGGAGTTCGCCCAGACCGAGGTCGTGCCGCTGCTCAAGGTGCTCGGCCCCAAGCACGGCCGCGACCTCGCGATGATCCGCGGCCTCCTGCGCGAGGGCCAGTTCGAGCTCCGCGGCGACACCGTGCAGGTCGGCGACTGGACGCTCGAGCCGGGCGAGTTCGAGCTCCGCAGCCGCGCGCGCGAGGGGTTCGCGGTGACCGACGGCGAGGGCTTCGTCGTCGCGCTCGACACCGAGATCACGCCCGAGCTCCGGCTCGAGGGCGTCGTCCGCGACCTGATCCGCCAGATCCAGGACATGCGCAAGGACGCGGGCCTCGAGATCACCGACCGCATCCGGCTCACCTATCCGGAGCGCGACGGCGAGGTGACGAAGGCGTTCGCCGAGCACGGCGACTGGATCGCCGCCGAGACGCTGGCGGTGTCGGTCGAGCCCGGGCCCGAGCTCGGGATCGCGAAAGCCTAAGTGCGACTGCTCGTCCTGGGAGGCACGCAGTTCCTCGGCCGCCACCTGGTCGAGGCTGCCCTTCGGGAGGGCGACGCCGTGACGATCTTCCACCGCGGCCGCACGAATCCCGACCTGTTCGCCGGCCAGGTGGAGCGCATCTCGGGCGACCGCGACGGCGATCTCGATGCGCTCGGGGGCGGCGAGTGGGACGCGGTCGTCGACACCTGCGGCTACGTCCCGCGCGTGGTCGCCGCCTCGGCGTCGGCGCTCAACGGCCGCTGCGGGCACTACACGTTCGTGTCGAGCGAGTCGGTCTACGGAGACGTCGGCGAGCCTGGCCTCGACGAGTCGGCTCCGGTCGACGAGCTGGCCGATCCCGCCACCGAGGTCGTGGACGGCGAGACCTACGGCGGCCTGAAGGCGCTGTGCGAGGCGGCCGCGGAGGCGGCCATGCCGGGCAGGGTGCTGAACGTGCGGCCGGGCCTGATCGTCGGCCCCTGGGACCCGAGCGACCGCTTCACGTACTGGCCGCGGAGGATCGCTGCCGGCGGCGACGTGCTCCTGCCCGGCGGGCCCGAGCGCCGGGTGCAGTTCATCGACGGGCGCGACCTGGCCGGCTGGATGCTGGCCGCCACCCGCCGCGGCCTTACGGGCATCTTCAACGCCTGCGGGCCCGCCGAGCCCATCGGGATGGGAGCGCTCGTCGAGGCCTGCGTGCGGGTGTCGGGATCGGACGCCCGGCCGGTGTGGGCCGACGAGGCCGCGCTGATCGCTGCCGGGGTCGAGCCGTGGAGCGAGCTGCCGCTCTGGGTGGGGGAGGGGGCCGACCCGGCGAATGCCGGCTTCATGCAGATCAGCTCCGCCCGCGCGATCGCGGAGGGGCTGGAGTTCCGGCCGATCGACGAGATCGTCCGCGACACGCTCGAATGGGAGCGGGAGCACCCCGAGGTGCGGTCGAAGGCCGCCCTCACGCCTGAGCGCGAGGCGGAGCTGCTCGAAGCCCTCGCCGGCTGATGCAATCGCGGGGCATGGTCCGGACATAGACGGGGTGAAGCGACCCCGAAGATGGAGGACGGATTTGCCTGACGACGAGCGAGAAGCACGCTTCACCGCGCTCTTCGACGCCCACCGCGATGCCGTCCGCGCCTACCTGTGGCGGCGGGAGCCGGAGCTGGCCGACGACATCACGGCCGAGACCTTCCTGGTCTGCTGGCGGCGGCTGGAGTCCGTGCCGGCGGAGCCGCTCCCATGGCTCCTGGGCGTCGCCCGGAACATCCGCCTGAACCAGCGCCGCGGCGAGCGTCGCCGCGGCCGCCTCGAGGGCAGGCTGCGGACGGAGTCGGCGACCGCCCGCGACCCGGCCGCCGCCGTGAGCGAGCGGGACGCGATCCGGGCGGCGCTCGCAAGCCTCGACGAGCGCGACCGGGAGGTCCTGCTCCTCACGGCGTGGGACCGGCTCGACCGTGACGCCGTCGCTGTCGTGCTGGGGTGCACCCGCGCCAACGTCGCCGTACGGCTCCTGCGAGCGCGGCGGCGGCTGGCCCGTGCGCTCGCCGTAACCGGGGCGGCCGCCGGGGCCGACACACTGCTCTCCCATGGAGGACTCTGACATGGCTCATGACGTCATCACGCTGCTTCGCCGGCACGATCCCGCCGCGGGGCTCAGGCCGCTGCCCGAGACGGAGGCGGGCGCGATGCGGGACGCCATCCTGCGCTCGCCCGCGACGGTGCCGGGCCGCCGCCTTCGGCGCTGGCGCAGGTGGCCTCTCGCCGCCGTCGCCGCCGCGGCCGTTGCCCTCGTGGGCGGCGCCGCCGTCTACTCGTCGATCACGAGCGACGACACTGCTTCCACCGTGCGCCGCGAGTACGCGGCGGTGAAGCGGACGATCGACCTGCCTCCGGGCGCCCACTGGCGGCCGCTCTCGCTGCCGGCGAACTCGCTCTTCGGGAAGCGCTACGCGCTGACATTCGCAATCGGACAGGCGCAGTGCGCCTGGTACGGCCACTGGATCGCCGCCGCGCAAAGCGGCGACGACGCGGGCGTCGCGCGGTCGTACGCCGAGGCGGTGCAACTGCGGCGCATGATGCCGCTCCACCGCGCCGGCCAGCTGGAGGACGCCGGCGGGTACACGCGCGGGACGCTCCGCGAGACGGATCGCCAGATCGCCGCCGCCCACCGCGGAGCGTTCGCGCCGCTCAGGGAGTTCCTGCGGGCGAACTGCTAGGCGGACGCGGCGCGGCGGAGCTCGACCGGCAGCGAGAAGTGCACGTCCTCGTCGACCAGCTCGTGCGACTCGACGAGCTCGGTGCCGAGGGCGCGGAAGTGGTCAACGACGCGCGTGACGAGCGACTCCGGAGCCGAGGCGCCGGACGTGATGCCCACGGTGTCGACCCCGTCCAGCCAGGCGGGGTCGATGCCGGTCTCGTCGTCGATGAGATGCGCAGCGACGCCCATCTCGCGGGTCACGTCGACGAGCCGGTTCGAGTTCGAGGAGTTCTTCGACCCGATGACGAGCACGAGGTCGACGTCGCGCGCCAGCTCCTTGACGGCGTTCTGGCGGTTCTGCGTCGCGTAGCAGATGTCGTCCTTGGCCGGCCCGATCACGGCCGGGAACCGCTGCCGCAGCGCGGCGATGATCTCGAGCGTCTCGTCGACCGAGAGCGTCGTCTGGGTGATGTAGGCGACCCGCTCGGGATCCGGAACGTCGAGCCGGTCGATCTCCGCGACGGAGCCGATGAGCTGGATCGCGTCGGGAGCCTCGCCCATGGTGCCGACGACCTCCTCGTGGCCCTCGTGGCCGATGAGGACGATCGTGTAGCCCCGGGCCGCGTAGCGGCGGGCCTCGGCGTGCACCTTGCTCACGAGCGGGCAGGTGGCGTCGAGCACCCGCAGGCCGCGCGCCTTGGAGTTCAGGTACACCTCCGGCGCGACCCCGTGGGCCGACAGGACGACCGCGCCGCCCTCGGGCACGTCGAGCTCGGAGTCGACGAAGACCGCGCCCCGGTCGGCGAGCTCGCTCACGACGTGCCGGTTGTGGACGATCTCCTTGCGCACGTAGACGGGCGCGCCGAAGTGGTCGAGCGCCCGCTCGACCGTGTCGACGGCCCGGTCGACGCCGGCGCAGTAGCCGCGCGGCGAGGCCAGCACGAGCTTTCGGGGAACCATGGTCCCTATCGTAACGGAGCGCCTCACGGGTCCGGGAACACCTGGTGGCCAGGCCCCTTCGGGGCCAGGCCGCCGCGCAGTTGCATCAGCGGTGCGACTGCGCGCTGCGGTCTGACCACACGCGCTCACGTTCGTGGCGCGCGGCGAAGACCGCGCCCTGCGCCGGAGCGCGGCTGACGCCGTGCAAAACGAGGTCGACCCCAATGTTGAAGCCGGGCGCTGACGCGCCTGCTGCAACATCGGCGTCAGACCCAGTGGCGGCGTTCCCCCGCGGGGGCTTAGCGGTGGCCCCAGTCCACGGTCCACACCGATGCGCCGGGGTGGCCGAGGAACGTGCCGTAGACCCGGCCGATGCCGACCAGGCGGTAGCGCGACGACAGCATGATCGAGCGGTGCTCGGGGCTCTTGAGCCACGCCTGGACGACCTTGGCCGGATCGCCGTACGCGCCGCTGCCCCAGGCGAGCGTCTCGCCCGCCCACCACGGTCCGTACGTGACGAAGCCCGACCTCATCACCCGCTGCGTCAGCGTCGAGCCCGTCGGGCTCGTGTGCGCGAAGTACCCGCGGCACAGCATGTCGCGCGAATGGCGCTCGGCAGCTCCCCGCAGGCCCTTCGAGATCACGATTGGGCGGAGGCCGTGGGACGTCCGCACTGCGTTGATCGCCCGAAACAGACCCATCCACCGTGGAGTTGCAGCCTGTGCCGGCACCGCAGCAACCATGAGCACCCCCGCTGCGGCGACCAGCGCAATCACGCGCCGACCCGTCCTCATACCGTCGTTCAT
Organism: uncultured Actinomycetes bacterium; assembly: GCA_963821535.1. GTDB lineage: Bacteria > Actinomycetota > Thermoleophilia > Gaiellales > JAICJC01 > JAICJC01. The sequence continues at coordinate 40,253 of CAWGEC010000007.1, forward strand.
CGGCGGTTGCCCGACGAGTATTAGTGAAGAAACTGTAAATATCAGGCGGCGGCGCGCCAGCCGCCGGCGCTGCGCGCGAGCCGGAGCGGCTCGCCCGCGCGCACCTCGCCCGACCAGCCCGGCGCGGTGATCGAGGCGGACCCCTCGGCCGCTTCGACCAGGAGCTCGTCCGCCGAGACCGTGACGGTGAGCGGCGTTCCGCGGTGGATCCACCGGAACCGCAGGCGCTCCCAGCGCGGCGGCAGCTGCGGCTCGAGCCGGAACGATCCGTCTTCCAGGGCCCGGGCGCCGGCGCACCCCAGGACGACCGCCTGCCACAGCCCGCCCTGGGTCGCCATGTGGAGCCCCTCGCTGCGGTTGCCGCGGCTGTCCTCGAGGTCGATCGCGGTCGCGCGGCGCAGGTAGTCGTCGGCCGCGTCGTCCATCCCGACCCGGCGCGCGACCAGCGAGTGGACGGCCTCCGAAAGCGATGAGAGGTGGCGGGTGAGCGGCTCGTACAGGCGGTAGCTGGCCGCCCGCTCGGCCTCGTCGAACTGCGGCTCGAGCAGCGCCATCAGCATCACGACGTCGGCCTGCTTCACGTCGCGCCACTGCATCCGGTCGCGCTGCCATGCCAGCTCGTCGCGCCCGGCTCGCTCCTCGGGCGGGAGCGGCAGCGACATGAACCCCTCGTGCTCCTCGATGAGCCCGTCCTCGGTGCGAAGCACGAGCATCCGGTCGGCAGCCTCGCGCCATTGCGCGGGCTCGTCGGGCTGCGCGGGCGCGTGGCCGGCCTCCGCCAGGTCGGCGGCGCGGCGCAGCGTCCATGCCGCCATCGAGTTGGTGAAGCCGCTGTTTCGGACGTGCTCGTGCAGCTCGTCGGGCCCGATGACGTCGTGGATCTCGAGGCCGCGCGTCGTCTCGACCGCCCGGCTCAGGAAGAAGCGGGCGGCCTCGGCCGTGACCTCTCCGCCGCCGGCCTCGAGGAACGCCTCGTCGCCGGATGTGCGCACGTACGTCTCGATCGCCCAGGCGACGTCGGCGACGACGTGGATCTCCTGATTGCCGGTGAGCACGTCCAGGCGGCGGCCGCCCGGCCCGATGACGAACGACGGCGTGACGTCCTCGCCCGAGGCCGCGCTCTCCCAGGCGTACCACGCCCCACGGAGCCCGGCATTCTCGGCGTTTCGCCGAGCGGCATCGAGGGTGAGGACGCGGTACTCCACGATCCCGCGGGCAATCTCCGGCTTCACGGCGGCGAAGAACGGGAGCTGGAAGATGTCGGTGTCCCAGAAGACGTGGCCCTTGTAGCCGTCGCCTGTGAGCCCCTTGGCGCCGATCGACGAGCGGCTGCTGTTCGTCGGCGCGGCGGCGAGCAGCTCGGCCGCCGCGAAGCGCACGCCGACCTGGGCGTCCTGATCTCCGTCGATCTCGACATCGGCGACCTCCCAGGCCTGCCCCCATGCGGCTCGGTGGGCCTCGAGGAGCGCGTCGAAGCCGGCGTTCTGGGCCGACCGGGCAGCGCGGACGGCGGAGGGTCCGGGCAGCGGGACCTCGCGCTCGGTGTGGACGGCGACGAACCGGTCGACCCGCAGCTCCTCGCCCGCGGCCAGATCGCACTCGACGGCCCGGCCGCACATGTCCTCGTCGCTCACGTGCTCCCCGGCGAGCGCCGACTCGCGCGCGGAGGCGCTCACGGCGAGCACGTGGTCGACCGCCACGCGGTTGCCGGGCGTCCGGCTGTGGAGGACAGCGATCTCGCCGACGCTTCCCGTGGCGACCATCTCGACGTGCGGCAGCGGCCCGTGCGCCTCGTTGGTGCGCAGCGCGGCGACGACCTTCACCCTGGCCCGGGGGCCGTCCTCGACGGCCAGGTCCAGCCGGACGGCGCCGACGTGGCGGTCGGCGAGGCTCACGATCCGCTCGGACCTGAGCCGCAGCGTGCGGCCGTCGGGATCGACGCATCGCAGCGTGCGCTCGAGCCGGAGCGCGCGCAGGTCGAGCCGGCGGGTGTGCTCGAGGATGCGCCACTCCCACGGGCGCAGAGGCCGCCCTCCGACCGTGATCTCTGTGGCGGCCCAGTCGGCGATCACGACCAGGTCCTCCTGCCCGGCCGTCATCCCGTCGAAGAGCCCCGCGACGTACGCGCCCGGTGCCGAGCCGGGGCCGCCCTCGTCCGTTGTCCCGCGAATGCCCAGGAACCCGTTCGAAAGGGCGAACAGCGTCTCGGCCGATGCCTCGGTGACGGTGTCGTAGCCCGTGCGCTCGACCACCCAGCCGTCGGGCGGGGGCGGCGGGGCGACCGGCTCCTCCAGCTCGGGCGGCGCAGGGGCCGGGGCGGCGCCGAGATCGGCCTGCTTATCAAGGAGCTCGACGAACGCCGCCGGGCCGCCGCCAACATGGACGACGCCGGGCGGCACGCCGTTCGGCTCGCGTCCGACCGACACGATCGTCGCACCGGCCGCCAGGCGCGAGACCATGCGGTAGTCGGACCCCTCGAAGCCGCCGATCGGGCCGAATTCGTCGCCGGCGAGCAGCACCTCGGCCGGCAGGATCGCCCGGACAGGCGCAAGCCGCCGCATGACGTAGGCGATCGAGTCGGACTTGTCGGTGAGGCCGACCTCGACGTGCTTCACGTCGGTCGTGATGCGCGGGTCGCGCAGGCCGGCGGCCTTGGCCGCGTCGGCGGTCATGTCGATCACCGCGGCGATGCCGCCGGGCACGGATTTCAGGCGCGCGTCGACGGCGGCGAGCAGCTCGCCGATCCGCGCCTTTGGCGGATCCGCCCACTCGGGCGTCGGGATCAGGTCGAGCTTCCGGCGGTTGAGGCGGTTTCGGATGATGTCGATCTCGATCCCGTGCTCGTTCGCGAGCTTGTCGCGCACCGTGTCGGCCGCCCGGTCGAGCGCCGCGTCCTCCTCGGATGACGCCTCGCGGGCCCAGAGGAGCGATCGCGTGCCGTCCGCCTCGTGGGCGTAGACCTCGGATCCGCGGTTGACCATCAGGTAGAGGCGCGAGAGGGCGGAGGGGGTGAGGAGGGGCGCGATCTGGCCGCCGACGTTGTCGGCGTTCGTCCCGGTGATCACGACGAGGAGCGATCCGGTGTCGAGCAGCCGCTGCATGGCGCGCGCGAGCTCCGCCGGGTGCTCCTTGCGATCGGTGACCGCCGTCCCGTCCCAGTCGAACGCGATCAGGCGGTAGCGGTGGTCGCCGAGGGCTCCGTAACCGTCCACGGCGGTCCTAGCCTGATGACGACGCGCGTGCCCAGGGTCGCGAAGTGGTACATGACGATCGCGTCGCGGTCGAAGATGCGGATGCATCCGTGGGAGGCGGGGTATCCGGGCACAGAGGGGAACTGGTGGAACGCGTCCCCGCCGTAGAAGTAGCTGGCGTACGGGAGCCAGACCTGGAACGGCTTCGACCACGACATGAGCTCCTTCCGGTAGATGCGGAAGTGCCCGGAGGGTGTGACGTGGCCCGGGGCGGCGGTCGACACGTGGATCGCGCGCACGGTCTTGCCGCCCTTCCCGATCAGGAGCGCCACCTGGCGATCCTTGTGCACCTCGACGTGCTTGTAGACGCGCGACCACGGGATCGGCCGGTGGTCGGCCTTGCGCAGGCGGCGCAGCGTGGTCGTGCCGGCGACGCCGTCGCGCGTGAGCCCCACCCAGCCCTGAAACGCCATGACCGCCTGGCTCGTGCGCGCGCTGTACACCCCGGTCAGGCCGCCGGGGCCGAGATAGCGCAGCTTGATCAGCTTCTTCTGGAGCTGGTGGACGGCGGGGCCGGCCGAGCCGATGGAGAGCGACGCGAAGGCCGGTGCCGGCAACGCGAGCGCCGCGAAGACGAGGGTGATGACGACGAGTCCGCGGCGCATGCCCGGCGGATAATAGGGCTCTCTGCGGCCGGACGCACCTTCCAACGACCGGGCTGCAACGACGGGGTCAGACCCCAATGTTGCGCGCGGCGACGTTGAGCGCCATGAGGCGCGGCGGCGACTCGTCGAGCGCGACGACGGCACAGTGGCAGTGGTCGAGCCACATCCGCCGGTGAAGAGCCGGGTCGATGCCCAGGACGAGCGCGGTCACGAGCACCCGGGCGAGCGAGCCGTGCGTCGCCGCGAGAGTCGTCCCGGGGAGGTCGCGGACGTCGTCGAAGAAGGACCGCGCCCGGGCGACCGCCGACTCGTAGCTCTCGGCCCCGTCCGGCCAGAGCGGGTCGGTCTCCGAGCGCCACCGATGAAATTCGGCAGCCATCGGGCCGGCTTCGATCTCGGCGCCGGTCAGCCCCTCGAACGGCCCCGCGTCGATCTCGCGCAGGCGCTCGTCGATCGTCACCGGCGGTGCGCCGGGCAGCGCCGCGGCGATCGTCTCGCCGGTCGCCCGCGCGCGCCGAAGCGGCGAGCAGACGACGCGGTCGATCGCGATCGCCGCCAGGGCCCTCGCGGCGGCGGCCGCCTGCTCGCGGCCTGCGGGAGAGAGCTCGACGTCGGTTCGCGTCGTGTAGCGGCCCTCGGCGTTCCAGACCGTCGCGCCGTGCCGCACCAGCACGAGGCGGCGGTCAGGCGGCCGCGTGCCAGAGGCTGCCGTCATCCCCGATCGGGCTCCGCCGGATCGCTCCCGAGTCGGCCAGGTTCGTGAGCGCCGCGAGCGTCCCGGCGAGATCGGGCGGGTCGTTCCGGCCCCTGCAGACCTGGGCGACCTCGACGGTCGTCAGGCCGTACGGAGAGGCGGCGAGGAGCTCGGCCGGCTCGGGCTGGTCGCGCCGGGGCAGGTGCGGCGCGAGGTTCGCCACGCACACGTCGTAGGCCTCGAACGACTGGAACCCGCCGGCGACGAGTGTGCGGCCGTCGTACCGGAAGACGAGGCTCGGCGCGGTGAAGCGGGCGCCGCCGTCGAAGAGCGCGGCCCGGTCCTGCGCGATCGCCGGATCGCCGATGCCCGCGGCGGATCGGGCCTCGGCGTGGTCGGCCTGGTAGGCCTCCTCCACGCCCGGATCCGCCAGGTCGCGGATCAGGCGGTCGGGGTCGAGGCCGGGGACGCCGGCCGCCAGCTCGGCGAACGCGTCGTCCTCGTCGAGCAGGAGCAACGAGGTGAACCACGCCATGCGGACCGCCCGGAGCATCCCGTGCTCGGCCGCCTTCCCCTGGAGCCCGGCGGCCTTGACCGCCCGGCACATCCGCCCGGACGCGACGAGGCGGGCGCGTGGCGTCGTGAGGAGGGGCATCCCGAACGTCTCCGAGAACCATCGCCAGCCGTCGACGCGCGACTCGGGCGTCGTGCCGGAGCGGACGAGGCCGGAGGTGTCCTCGCGCAGGCCGATCGTGACCAGCCGCCAGTCGAGCGCGTCCCCGTAGCGCCACTCGAGCGCGCGCATGAACGGCTCGGCCGAGTACGCCCATGGGCAGCTCGGGTCGGTGTAGTGGACGACCTCCACCTGGTCCGCCATTCGCAGAAGAGTAGATGGGCGTCGGCGAAGGCGCCGCCGCCGCCAGGACCGGCGGCGGCGAGCGGCCGTTGTGCCCACTGATCCGGCGGGATTGCCTCCCCCGGTTCCCGACGGCGATCATACAGGTTCTGCCAATAATCGGGAAAGTCGTGATGCGAGTGTGATCGCGCTCACGTGCCACAATCCCGGCGTGCCCACCTACGCAGCGCTGCTCCGCGGAATCAACGTCGGCCGCAACAAGCGGATCGGGATGGCCGACCTGCGAGCGCTGATGGAGGGGCTCGGCCACGAGTCGGTGCGGACACACCTCCAGAGCGGGAACGTGGTGTTCGAGTCGCCCAAGCGCAGCGCGAAGCCGCTGGAGGCCGCCATCGAGGACGCGATCGCCGCGGAGCTCGGGATGGACGTCACGGTGATCGTGCGCCGGTCGGACGAGCTCGCCGCCGTCGTCGACGCCTCGCCGTTCAGCGGCGCGGACCGACGATCCCAAGATGATCCACGTTGCCTTCCTCTCGGACGCCCCCAAGGCCGCGGCGGTGAAGGGCTTCGGCATCGAGGAGTTCGCGCCGGACGAGATGGCGATCGTCGGCCGCGAGGCCCACCTGCTCTACCCGGACGGCTACGCGCGCACGAAGCTCACGAACGCCGTGCTCGAGAAGCAGCTCGGCGTGCCGGGCGACGAGCCGCAACTGGCGGACGGTCACGGCCCTCGCCGACCTCACCGCGAAAGGCTAGGCCGGCCCAGGTAGAGCACCCGCTCGAACGGCCAGTCCGCTTCGAGCCAGGCCGCAACCGCCTCGGCGAGCGGCACGTCGAGCTCGGCGCGATCCGCGCGCACCCACGACGTGACGTGCGCGCCCGGCTCCTCCTTGAGCGGGTAGATGTAGAGGCACCCGATCACGTCGCCGTCGCCCGGATCGAGGACGGTGTACGTGAAGCCGGTGCGGCCGGCGAAGTCGCGCTCGTGCCGCTCGAGGTCGGCGCGGTTCTCCTCGAGCGTCATCTCGTGAGGCCACTTGCTCTCGGTGAAGCCCGGCGTCGCGTGGATGTGATCCGACGACGACGTCCACGCCGCATAGTCGCGCTCGTTGTGCTGCGGCCCGAGCGGCTCGAGGACGAATCGCGGCGTCGCGAAGCCGGTCGGCGCGGCGAAGCCTGGAGGGACGAACGGGGTCTCGGTCATGGCGCGCACCAGCGTACCCGCCGGCCGCGAACCGCGTAGGGTTCGCGCGTGGTCGAGCTCCCCCCAAGCTGGCTCGAGGCCGCCCGCCGGCCGCCGCCGCCCGCCGATCGGGCCGGCGACTTCGACTTCTGGATCGGCGAGTGGGAGTGCACGTGGGACGGGGGCCGCGCCCGGAACTCGGTGCAGAAGATCCTCGGCGGCCGGGCCGTGCTCGAGAGCTTCGACGGGTCCGGCGACGCCGACATGCGCGGCATCAGCATCTCGGCCTGGGACGCCGCCCACGGATGCTGGGCGCAGACCTGGGCCGACAACCATGGCAACGTCTTTCAGCTCACGGGCGGCCTTCGCGCCGACGGCGCGATGGAGATCCGCACCGCCCCCGGCCTGGACGGCTCGGTCCGGCGGATGACCTTCTCGCACATCGAGCCCGACGGGTTCGACTGGGAGTGGGCCGCCTCGGGCGCCGACGGCTTCGAGCCCCTGTGGAGCCTGCGATACACCCGCATCGGCGGATGACCGGAACGCCGGACGAGCGCGCCGCCCGCATCATCGAGCGGCTCGACACGCTGTTCGAGATCGGCCGCGACGCCGGCACGAACCGGCCCGGCCTGGGCGAGGGAGAGCAGCGCGCCCATGAGCTGGTCGCGGGCTGGATGCGCGAGGCGGGCCTCGAGGTGGCCGTCGACGGCGCGGGCAACCTGCTCGGCCGGGCGCCCGGCGCCGACCCGACGGCCGCGGAGGTGTGGACCGGTTCGCACCTCGATACCCCGCCCGACGGCGGGCGCTTCGACGGCGCCCTGGGTGTCGTCACGGGCCTCGACGTCGCCGAGGCGGTCCGGGCCACCGGCGGCGCCCGGCGCACGATCGCAGTCGTGGCGTTCCGGCTGGAGGAGGGGCCCCGGTTCGGGCGCGGCGTCTTCGGGTCGCGGGCGCTCGTCGGGGAGCTCGAGCCCGACGAGGCCGATCTCGTCGACGCCGACGGCGTGACGCTCGGCCAGGCGTTCGCGGCGCTGGGACTGGGGGAGACGCTGCCCACCGGCCCGGTGCTCGACCGCCTGCCGGCGTGCTTCGTCGAGGCGCACATCGAGCAGGGCCCGACGCTCGCCGCCCAGGGCGCCCCGCTCGGGCTCGTGACGTCGATCGCGGGAATGGCCGGCATCGAGCTGGTCTTCACAGGCCGTCGCGGCCATGCCGGCACCGTGCCGATGGCCCTGCGGTCCGACGCCCTCGCGGCGGCGGCCGGGTTCGTCCGCCGCGCGCACGACGGGGCCAGGGCGCTCCCCGGCGCGGTGGCCACGGTCGGCCGGATGGACGTTCGGCCCGGCGCGACGAACACGATCCCCGGCCGCGTCGAGCTCTTCGCCGACCTGCGCGCGCCCGACACGGAGCGGCTCGACGCGCTGGTCGCCGCGGCGATGAGCGGCGCCCGGAGCGCGGCCGAGGAGGCCTCGTGCGAGGTCGAGATCCTGCCGCGCTGGCGCTACGAGGCCGTCCAGATGCACCCCGAGCCCGCCGGTGCCGTCCGGCGGGCGATCGCCGCCGCCGGGGTCGAGCTCGTGGAGCTGCCCTCGGGCGCCGGGCACGACGCCGCGATCCTGGCCACGGCGGGCGTCCCCTCGGCGATGCTCTTCGTCAGAAGCGACGCCGGCGGCGTCAGCCATGCGCCGGAGGAGTCGACCGGGGCCGATGCCGTCGCGCTGGCGGTCGAGGTGCTCGAGGCTGCGGTCCGGGAGCTCGCGGGATGACCGACTGGAAGCGCCTCGCCCGGCCGTCGCTGCGCGACCTCACGCCGTACCACCCCGGCGCCACTCGCGACGAGCTCAAGGAGCGGCTGGGGCTCGAGCACCTCGAGCCCCTGAACTGGAACGAGGACCTGTTCGGGTCGCCGCCGGAGGTGCTCGAGGCGGCGAAGGCGGAAATCCAGAACGCCCGGTTCTATCCCGAGCGCGCCTACGCCGACTTCCGCGCCGCCGCCGCGGAGGCGCTCGGCGTTCCGGCCGAGTTCGTTGTTCCCGGGCACGGAGCGCAGGCGCTGGTAGCGGCGCTGGCGGCGACATTCCTGGAGCCCGGCCGCACCGCCGTCCTGCCGGCGGTCACGTATGGCCTCTACGCGCACGTCTCGGCTGCGTCCGGCGCCCGTGTCGTGCGGGTGCCCGTGCCGGGGATCCACCTCGACGTCGAGGCGATCGCGGCCCGAGCCCGATCGGAGCAGGCCCGCGTCGTCTGGATCTGCGACCCGAACAACCCCACCGGTTCCCTGATCGAGCCCGCTTCATGGCGAGCGTTCCTCGGCGCGCTGCCGGCCGACTGCGTCGTCATCGCCGACGAGGCCTACATGGATTTCGCCGACCCGGCGGCACGTGCCGACCGGCTGCGCGACGTCGTCGACGGCCGGCCTGTGATCGTCGTGCGGTCGTTCTCGAAGTCGGTCGGCCTCGCGGGCCTGCGCCTGGGGGTCGCGATCGCCGACCCCGCCGTGGCCCGCCTCCTCGGCGTCGTCCTCGAGCCCTTCGGCGTGAACCGGGCCGCGCTTGCCGCGGGGCTCGCCGCCGTCGGCCTGGACGGGTTCCTGCCGCGGCGTCGGGCCGAGGTGGCGGCCGCACGCGACGCCCTGCGCGCCGCGCTTGACCGCCATGGGCTCGTGAGCCATCCCTCGCAGGCCAACTTCGTGCTCGTCGAGCTCGGCGTGGACGACGGGCCGGTGTGCGAGGCGCTCCTCGCGCGCGGCGTCCTCGTCCGGCCCGGGACGGGACTGGGCCTGCCGGGGACGGCGCGCGTGACGGTCGCTCCCGCGCCGCTCATGGCGCGGGTGGCCGCGATGATCGCGGAGGAGGTCGAACGGGCGAAATGAGTATGCCGTATGATGGCGTACCAATTTATGCGCAGTGATGTAGTCGCTGACAGGATCGCCGGGCTGCTCCAGCGGGAGGGCGCGGAGCACATCGTCGGATTCCCCGAGAACCGGCTGATCAATTCGGCTGCCGCGCTCGGGATGCGGCCGATCATCACCCGCACCGAGCGGGTGGCGGTCAACATCGCCGACGGGTTCGCGCGCGCCACCAACGGCGAGCGGCTGCTGCCGTGCGTGACCCAGTACGGCCCCGGCACCGAGGCGGCCTTCGGCGCGGTCGCTCAGGCCTACGGCGACCGCAGCCCGATCCTGCTCGTCCCGACCGAGTACGCGGTCCCGGAGCAGGACGCCGGCCCGAGCTTCCGAAGCGAGCAGGCCTACCGGCCGATCACCCGGTTCGCGGCGACGCTCAACACCGCCGAGGCCGGCCCGCGGACGTTTCGCCGCGCGCTGAACGCGGTGCGCGGCGTCCGCAACGGCCCGGTGCTGGTCGCCGTGGCAAACGACGTGATGAACGGCGATCCCGGCGACGCCGACTGGGACGTCGTCTCGGCCCGGCCGCGGCTCTCGCAGGCCGCGCCCGCCGATGTGGCGGAGGCCGCCCGCCGCCTGACCGCCGCACGGAGCCCGGTCATCCTCGCGGGCCAGGGCGTGCTCTACGCGGGCGCCACCGCCGAGCTCCTGGAGCTCGCCGAGCTCACCGGAACGCCCGTCGCGACGACCCTGAACGGGAAGAGCGCCTTCCCCGAGGACCACCCGCTGGCCCTCGGCACCGCGGCGCGCACCCGGCCGGCGACGGTCGACGAGGGGTTCGCCGGAGCCGACCTGATCCTGGGCGTCGGGACGAGCTTCACGCGGTCGCTCTACATCACGCCGCTCCCGGCCGGCGCGGCGCTGGGCCAGATCGTGAACGACCCGGGCGACCTCGCCACCGGCTACGACATCGCGTTCGGCTGCATCGGCGACGCGCGGCTCGTCCTGCGCCAGCTAGTCGACGAGCTCGCGCGGATCGGGCGCGTCCACGCGGCCGTCGCCCGCGCCGGGCCTCGCGGCGACCCGGGCGGCGTTCCGGGAGCGGTGGATGCCGAACCTCACCTCGGACGCCGCCCCGCTCAGCCCCTACCGGATCGTGTGGGAGCTGATGCAGACGGTCGACCGCACCCGCACGGTCGTCACGCACGACGCCGGCCACCCCCGCGACCAGATCGTCCCGTTCTACGAGACCGTCGTGCCGCGCGGCTACCTCGGCTGGGGCAAGTCGACCCAGCTCGGCACGGGGTTCGGGCTCGCGCTCGGGGCCCGCGTCGCGAAGCCTGAGCTGGCTCGCCGTGAACATCATGGGCGACGCCGCGTTCGGGATGATCGGCATGGACTTCGAGACCGCCGTCCGGGCCCCGATCCCGATCCTCACGATCGTGATGAACAACGGGCTCATGGGCGGGTACGGCCAGTGGATGCCGGACGCCGTCTCGCGCTACTCGTCGAGCAGCCTCGGCGGCGACTACGCCGCCGTGGCGCGCGCCCTCGGCGGCCACGCCGAGCACGTGCGCGAGCCGGCCGAGCTCAGGCCGGCCCTCGAGCGGTCGATCGCGAGCGTCGCCGACGGCCGGGCGACGCTGCTCGAGGTGATGACCCACGAGGAGCCCGACCAGCCGGGCGCGGCGGAGGGCTAGATCGTTGATTCCCAATTCCGTGATGTCCTGGGCGGCTGCGAACCCAGCAGCGCAAGGACGCAGGAAGCGCCGATATCGGGAATATCGGCGCGACCGAGGACACAGCGATGCGCCGGTTCGCAGCCGCAGTCACCACCACCGCCGGCCTGCACAAGCAGCCGTACGTCCAGGCGCGCGGGAATTGGGAATCAACGATCTAGATGGAGCTACGACTCCTGGCCGGCCCAGGTGGCCGAGACGTGGCCGAGGTGGTCGACCATCGCCTCGCGGGCGGCCGTCGGATCGTGCCGGGCGATCCCGTCGCGGATGCGGCGGTGCATGCCGACCACGAGGCGGCGCTCGTCGCGGCCCTTCGAGAGGTTGCGACGCCGGACCTCGAGCAGCATCTCGCCCATGCTGTCGTGCAGGACGAGGAAGAGCTCGTTGTGGGTGGCCGTCGCGATGGCGCGGTGGAAGGCGAGGTCGTGGCCGACGCTCTTCTCGAGGTCGCTGCACTCGTTCTCGAACGCGTCGATGGCGGCGTCCATCGCCGCGATGTCGTCTGCGGTGGCGCGCTCCGCGGCGATGCCGGCGGCGGCCACCTCGAGCATGCGCCGCACCTCGTCGACCTTGCCGTAGTCGAGCCGGCTCCCGTGGACGAAGTGCCGCATCGACTCGCGCACGGTGCCCTCGTCGACGGCGACGATGCGGACGCCGCTTCCGCTTCGCACCTCGAGCAGGCCCTTGGCGGCGAGCGCGCGGACGGCCTCGCGGATGACGGTGCGCGAGACGCCGAACTGCTTTCCCAGCTCGCGCTCCGGCGGCAGGAGATCGCCCGGTTTCAGCTGATTCGAGGCGATCGTCTCGAGAATCGCCTCGGTCACCTTGTCCGACAGCCGCGCCTCGCGGTTGACCGCCTGGAAGACCTGGGCTGCCGCCGTTGCTCACCTTGTCGCTCACTCTAACGGAACTCGTTCCTCGAAGCCGGGAAGGGCCGGGTAGACTCGCCGCGATGAGCGACTCGCTGAAGGCATCGGCCACCCTGCGCTGGAGGGGCTTCCTCGGCGAGATCGAGGGAGGGTCGGGCGCGCTCTCGGTTGCGACGGCCACGCAGTCGGAGCTCGGCGGGCCTGGGGGCAAGTCGAATCCCGAGGAGCTCTTCTCGGCGGCGCTCGCGAACTGCTTCACATCGACGCTCACGAGCATGGCGCGGGCGCGCGAGATCCCGCTCGGCGAGATCGAGACGCGGGTGTCGACCAGGCTCGCGTGGGGCGACGGCGAGGGCCACCACCTGTCCGACGCCGACCTGCACACGCGGGTGGAGTCGCCGGCGCCCGAGGCCGACGTGCGGGCGCTGATCGCCGACGCCGAGGCCCACTGCCCGGTCTGCCAGGCGATCTCCGGCCAGATGGCGCTGCGCGTGACAGCGGACGTGGTGTCCGCATGAGCATCGTCCTCTACACGAACCCGGCGTCGAGCAACGCGATGAAGGTGCGGTTCCTGCTCGCCGAGCTGGGCCTGGAATACGAGCGCAAGCACGTGCCGATCGGCCGCCCGCGGCCCGACTGGTACGTCGAGATGTACCCGTTCGGGACGATCCCCTTCATGCGCGACGGCGACCTCGAGCTGGGCGAGTCGAACGCGATGCTGCGGTACCTGGCAAACAGGGAGGGGCGCACCGACCTCTATCCGGCCGAGCCGGCCGAGCGGGCCCGGGTGGACTGGGCGCTCGACGCCTGGAGCACCCAGTTTCGCGGCGGGTTCTTCCCGGCCGAGCTGATCGGCCTCATGCAGACGCCGATCGACGAGGGCGGAAGCCGGCCCGAGGAGGCCGACCAGGCGAAGCTGGCCGAGGCGATCGAGGGCGCGAAGCCCAAGCTCGACCTGATGGAGCGGTTCGTCGCTTCGAACGGCACGGTGCTCGGCACGTTCACGATCGCCGATTGCGCGTTCGCACCGGTGCTCTGGCGCTGGTACCGGCTGCCTCTCTCGTTCGACCCGTGGCCCAAGGTCGCGCTCCTTCGCGACACGGTCACCGCCCGCCCCGCGTTCTCGGCGATGGAGCCGCTCGCGTGACGATCCCGGACGCCGTCCGGGCCCGCGACCTGGTGGGCTACGGGCGGACGCCGCCGAGGTGGGAGTGGCCGGGCGGCGCGCAGGTCGTCGTCAACCTCGTGCTCGTCTACGAGGAGGGCTCGGAGTACTCGGTCATGTGGGGCGACGACCGAAACGACGGCTGGGGCGAGTACGCCGACCCGGGCGTCCAGCCTCCGCAGCGCGACCCCGGCACGGAGTCGCACTACGAGTACGGAAGCCGCGCGGGCGTCTGGCGCCTGGCCCGGATCTTCGACTCGTTCGACGTCCCGGTCACCGTGTCGGCGGCCGCCGTCGCGCTCGAGCTGAACCCGGCCGTCGCCGAATGGATGCGCGACCACGACCACGACCTGCTCGGCCACGGCTGGCGCTGGACCGAGGCCTGGACGTTCGACCGGGAGGCGGAGGGCGCCTCGATCAGGCGGGCGATCAACACGTACGAGCGGGTGCTCGGGGCGCGGCCCGACGGCTGGAACTCGCGCGGCTGGCCGAGCGAGAACACCCGCGGGCTCCTGCGCGAGATCGGCGGGTTCCTCTACCACTCGGAGGGCTCGGCCGACGACGTGCCCTACTACGAGATCGTCGACTCCGAGCCGATGCTCGTCGTCCCGTACTCGAAGACCTACAACGACTCGCGGTTCCTGATGAACCCGGGCTTCGCGAGCCCGCGCGACTTCCTCGACACGATGGTGATGGGGCTCGACGAGCTGCTCCGCGAGGGCGAGACACGGCGCACGATGATGACCGTGGCCGTGCACGCCCGCTGGAGCGGGCAGGCCGCGCGCGCGGCCGCGCTTCGCATGTTCCTCGAGCACGCGACGGCGCAGCCGGGGGTGGCGTTCATGCGCCGCCGCGACATCGCCCGCTGGTGGCTCGACACGTACCCGCCGGCGTGAGGTGCGTCGTCTACAAGGGGACGGGCGGCCGCGAGGTCGTCGCCGTCGAGGAGCGGCCGGAGCCGGAGCCGGGCCGCTTCGAGGTCGTGATCGCGCCGCCGTTCGCGGGCGTGAACCCGGCCGACGTGCTCCAGCGGGAGGGTCGTCATCCGGCGCCCCCGGGGTGGCCGACCGACGTCGGCGGCCTCGAGGTGGCGGGGTCGGTGGTGGCGATCGGCGACGGCGTGACGTCGCTTGCCGTCGGCGACCGGGCGTTCGGCCTCGTCGGAGGCGGCGGCATGGCCGAGCGCGTGCTGGCGGTCGAGCGCGAGCTGGTGCGGATCCCCGATTCGCTCGACGAGAGGACCGCCGCCGCCGTGCCGCAGGCGTTCCTGACCGCGTTCGACGCGATCGTCGTGCAGGCGGGTCTGGCGGCGGGCGACGTCCTGCTCGTGAACGGGGCCAGCGGCGGGGTGGGGACGGCGGCGGTGCAGATCGGCGCGGCGCTGGGCGCCCGCGTCGTGGCGAACGTCCGCACGGAGGCGCTGCGGCCGCGGGTCGCCGAGCTCGGAGCGACGGCGCTCGGCGCCGACGAGGCGTTCGCGCACGTCCGCGAGCTGGGCGGGGCCGACGTGATCCTCGAGCTGGTCGGCGCGGTCCACATGGCCGGAAACCTGGAGTCCCTCGCGCGCGGGGGCAGGCTGATGATCGTCGGCGGGAAGCCCGGAGACGAGGCGCCGGTCGTCCTGCGCGACCTGATGAGCAAGCGAGCGCAGATCCACGGGTCGACGCTGCGGACGCGACCGGGCGAGGAGAAGGCGGCACTCGTGCAGGAGTTCGGGCGCCGCGTCGTTCCACTGCTCGCGTCGGGCGCCGCGACCGCGCTCGTCGATCGCGTCTTCCCGCTGGCCGAGGCGGCCGACGCGTTCGACTACGTCCGCGAGCCGGGGAAGCTCGGCAAGGTGCTGCTCGAGCTGCACGCGTGACGGTGCGTGTCGGGATCGTCGGCGGCGGCGCCATCGCCCGCAGCCACCTCAAGGCGCTCGGTGAGCATTCGGAGGTTCATGTCGCTGCGGTCTGCGACGTGAACGCCGCCGTGGCGGAGGAGACGGCGGGCCTGGCGGGCGGCGCGACGGCGTACGCGGACTGGGAGGCGATGCTCGGCGGCGGAGGCGCTGGACGCGGTCTTCGTCTGCACGCCTCCGGCGGCCCACCTCGGGCCGGCAGCGGCGGCGTTCGAGCGCGGGATCCCCGTCTACCTCGAGAAGCCGCTCGCGCGGTCGGCCGGACGACGGCGAGGCGATCGTGGACGCCTGGCGCGCGAGCGGCGTCCCCTGCGCGGTCGGCTACCAATGGCGCAGCCTCGACGTGCTCGAACGCGTCCGCGCCGAGCTGGCCGGCGCAGCGCCTGGCCTGCTCGTGAGCCGGGGCCTGGGCCCCGCCCAGCGCGGCCGGACGGGGACGTGGTTCGAGGATGCGCGCGCGAGCGGCGGCGTCCTCTTCGAGCTCGCAAGCCACGACATCGACCTGCAGCGGGCCGTCGCCGGGCCGGTTGCGGAGGTGCAGGCGGCGTCGGCCGGCGGGCTCCTGGCGACGGCGGCTGCCGGCGCGCCGGACCTGGACGATGCCGTTGCCGTCGTGATGCGCTTCGCGGGCGGTGGGCTCGGCACGGTCGCGCTCGGCTGGACCGAGGCGCAGCAGCCGCCCACGTACTCGCTCGACGTGATGGCCGCCGAGGTGGCGCTGCGGCTCGACCTGGCCGGACCGGGCCGGGTGCACGGGCGCTCGCACGGGGCGGACGTCGACTCGGCCGGCGTGGCCGACCCGCGCCGCGCGTCGGTCGCGCACTTCCTGGAGGCGGTCGCCGGCGGTGGCCAGGCGGTCATCCCGTGCTCGCCGGAGGACGCGCTCGGGACGCTCAGGGTCGTCCTGGCGGCCGAGCGGGCGGTCACGACCGGCGAGCGGATCTCCGTCGACGGCGGCTCGAGACGCGCGGCGAACCCGCATGGGGCCAGGCCCCGGACGGGGCCTGGCCCCGGTGGTCCGAGCGCCTGGTGTCCGAGAGCGATCCAACCTCGGGGTCAGACCCCGCATCGGTCCGCGCGCGTCGGCTTGTGACGGACGTGTGACGTAGGGGGCTCGGAGCTCGGCGAACGCCCGGTGGTTCGAGCCACCGATCGGATCGCTAGCGGGGTCAGACCCCGCATCGGTCGGCCTGCGTGAGTCGGCGCGGTTCTGTGACCTGCGCGTCGGGTTCGAGCCCTACAGCTCGCCGGGCAGGAGCGGCAGCGGCCCCGATGCGTCGGTCTCGACGCGCCAGAAGCTGCCGGTGCGCTGGTCGGCGTGGATCTCGGCGACCTTCGTCGCGGTGACGTACAGCGTCGGGCCGTCGAAGATGCAGTTCGTGGCGTGCTCGCCCAGCGAGATCTCCTCGAGCACCTCGCCCTCGGCCGAGAGCACCGTGAGCCCGCCGGAGATCGTGGTGCACACGAACGCCCGGCCGTCGGCCGCGAACGCCATCCCGTCGGGCACGTGGCCGTCGGAGAGCTGGCAGAAGGTCGTCGGCCGGCCGTCGTCCAGCCGGCAGACGCGGTGGGCGGCGGACTCCGTCCAGTAGAGCCGCCCCTGCGCGTCGAACGCGATGCCGTTGGGATAGACGTCGGCGCGCTCCATCAGGAACTCGCCCGCTCCGCCGGAGCCGAGCACGAAGAGCCGGCCGGGTG
The DNA here is from genome assembly GCA_963821535.1 of uncultured Actinomycetes bacterium. Taxonomy (GTDB): domain Bacteria; phylum Actinomycetota; class Thermoleophilia; order Gaiellales; family JAICJC01; genus JAICJC01. The sequence goes on from CAWGEC010000007.1 coordinate 57,058, forward strand.
CGCGCTCCTCGGGAGCGAAGCGATCGTCCTGCTCGGTGCCCGAGTCGGTGAACCAGAGCCGGCCGTCGGGGCCGAACGCGAGGTCGTTCGGGCCGGCGAGCGCGTGGCCGCCGATCTCGGTCGAGAGCATCTCGACCGACCCGTCGGCGTTCACCCGCTGGATGCCCGCCACGGCGCTCTGGTCGGGGCTTCCCGGCACGTTCCCGCCCTGCGTGACGTACACGGCGCCGTCGGATCCGAGCACGGCGCCCCACGGCGAGCCGCCCGTGGCGGCGAATGTCCCCATCGAGTCGCCGTCCCACCGGAGCAGCTCACCGATGTTCCCGTCGCAGATGACGATGGAGCCGTCGGGCATGACGACGGGCCCCTCGGGAAACCCGAGATTCGAGGCGAGCAGCGTTCCTTCCACGGTGGATGTCCTCTTTCGGTCGGCGTCAGATTGGTCTGATAGCATACCGCCCCCTTGGCCGAGCGGCGTCTCCGGAGAAGCAGCGTACCCGCGTCGCCGCGGCGGCCAGTCGAGCGCACGAGGAGCGCCGCGGCCCGGGTGGATGGGTGGCCCACCGCGCGGCGCGAATCGTTGTCGCCTCCGCCACTCCCACTCGTCGGCACCGTATGCGAGAGTGGGCGTAGCGATCTTCGTGGAGCCCCGATCTGGAGGAGACGGTGACCGACCCGAACCAACCACACGCGCCCTCGGGCACCGAGACCGACGGCTACCGGCTGTCGCGCGGCACACTGCTCCGCGGGGCGGCCGCAGGCATGGTCGGCATGTCGCCCCTCCTCGCCGCGGCCTGCGGCGGCAGCGGCGGCTCCGGCTCGACCGGCGCCTCGACGGGCGGCGGCGGCAAGCCCGTCCGCGGCGGCATGCTCACGGCCGGGTTCGTCGGCGGCGGCACGGCCGAGACGCTGAACCCCTATGCCGGCGTGACGCCGATCGACGAGTCGCGGGTGCAGAACCTGTTCGACCCGCTCTTCGTGCAGAACCCCGACCTGTCCACGAGCCCCGGGCTCGCGCTCGAGATGAACGCGAACGCCGACGCCACCGAGTACGAGGTGAAGCTCCGGCCGGGCGTCGAGTTCCACAACGGCAAGACCTTCGGCGCCGCCGACCTCATCTACTCGATCCGCATCATGTCGAAGCCCGACAACTTCGCGTCGGTGCCGTTCGTGGCCGGGATCGACCTGAACGGCCTCAAGGCGGTCAACCCGACCACCGTCCGCATCCCGCTCAAGTTCCCCGACGCCGACCTGGGCGCCAACTTCGTCTACTGGAACACGTGGATCGTCCAGGACGGCGAGACCGACTTCAAGAACCCGGTCGGCACCGGCCCGTTCATGTTCGAGTCGTTCGAGCCGGGCACAGCAGAGCGTGTTCAAGGCGAACCCGAACTACTGGGTCACGGGCAAGCCGTACGTCGACGGCGCTCACGATCAAGTCGATCGACGACAACACCGCCCGCCTGAACGCGCTTCTGCTCGGGCGAGATCGACGCCATGGCCCAGCTCCCGACGGCCCAGGCCAAGGCCCATCAGGACACCGGCGACATCACCGTGCTGATCGCGCCCTCGCCCCAGGCCATGATGTTCTACATGGACACGACGCAGGCGCCGTTCACCGACAACAACGTGCGCCAGGCGATCCGGCTGATCGCCGACCGCGAGGCATTGGTCGCGAGCGCGATCAACGGCTTCGGCACGGTCGGAAACGACATCGTCGGCAAGGGCCTTCCCTACTACGACAACGACCTGCCTCAGCGCAAGCAGGACATCGAGCAGGCCAAGAGCCTCCTGAAGCAGGCCGGCCAGGAGAACCTGACCGTGCTCCTGCGGACGTCGCCGATCTTCCCCGGCTTCGTCGAGGCGGCGACCCTCCTCGCCGAGCAGGCCAAGGCCGCCGGTGTCACCATTCAGCTGAAGCAGGTCCCGCCGAACTCGTACTACAACCCCTCGCTGCTCTACCTGAAGATGGCGTTCGCCGAGACGCAGTGGCCCATCCCGTCGCTCAAGTTCTTCTACCTCCAGTCGCTGTCGGCCCAGGCGCCGTACAACGAGACGCACTGGAAGGACAAGACCTGGAACGACCTCCTGTTCAAGGCGATCGGCCAGACCGACGCGACGGCCGCTCAGGACGCGTGGAACCAGGTGCAGAAGGTCCAGTACGACCAGGGCGGCTACCTGAACTGGACCAACGCGGACTGGGTCGACGGCGTCTCGACCAAGGTGAAGGGGCTCGCGCCGCACCCCGGCGGGGTGCTCGGCAACTACCTCTTCATGAACGCGTGGCTGACCGGGTAAGGGTCACATGACAACGGTGGCGGAGCCTCGAGGGGAAACCCGCGAGGCCTCGCCCGTGCTCGTGTTTCTCGGGCGCCGGTTCGTGGGCGCGATCGCGGCGCTGCTCGTGGCGTCGCTCCTCATCTTCGCGGGCACCGCGATCCTGCCGGGAGACGCGGCGAGCGTCGTCCTCGGCCGCGGCGCGACGCCGCAGGCCGTGAAGGAGCTCGACCAGCGCCTGAACCTCGACCGCCCCCTCGTCGAGCAGTACACGAGCTGGCTCGGCGGCCTGGTGCACGGCGACCTCGGCGACTCGTCGGTCGGCCTCGCGCAGGGGGCGAAGGACGCGCCGATCTGGGACCTCATCTCGAGCCCGGTCAAGAACTCGGTGATCCTGGCGCTCGTGACGGCGCTCTTCATGATCCCGCTCTCGCTCGGGCTGGGAGCGCTGGCGGCGATCTTCGCCGGCCGTACGGTCGACCATGCGATCTCGATCGGGTCGCTCGCCGCGATCGCGCTCCCCGAGTTCGTGATCGGCTCGCTCCTGATCGGCGTCTTCTTCGTGTGGCTCGACGTGCTTCCGCCGGTCGCGCTCATCCCGCCGGGTGACGACCCGCTCAGCCACCCGACGAAGCTGGTGCTGCCCGTGGCCACCCTCCTCCTGGCGTCGCTCGCGGCCGGCATCCGCATGGTGCGGGCCGGGATGGTCGAGGTGCTGCAGACGGAGTACGTCCAGACCGCGCGCCTGAACGGGCTCGCCGAGCGGTGGGTGCTCTGGCGCTACGCGATGCGAAACGCGCTCGCCCCGAGCGTGCAGGTGCTGGCCCAGAACCTGCAGTGGCTGATCGGCGGGATCATCATCACCGAGAACGTCTTCGCCTACCCCGGGATCGGCTCGACGCTCGTCACGGCGGTCGGCAACCGCGACACGACGCTCGTGCAGTCGGTGGCGATGTTGATCGCCGTCGTCTACATCCTGATCAACCTCGTCGCCGACCTGATCGTGATGCTGCTCGTGCCGAAGCTCAGGGAGCCGGCATGAGAAGCGCGTTCCGGTTCCTGCGAATCCGCTCGGGGCGCGATCGGCCTCGCCGTCGTCGTGCTCGTGGTCGCCGTCGCGCTCCTGGGACGCTACATCGCCCCGCACGATCCGAACGCCGCCCGTCGCTGCGCCGCTCGCCGGGCCGTCGTCGGCGGCGCACCTCGGGACCGACTTCCTGGGCAGAGACGTCCTGAGCCGCCTGCTCTACGGCGGCCGCTCGGTCATCGGCCTGGCCGCGGCGGCGACCGCTCTGGGCTACGCGATCGGGCTCGCGATCGGGCTCATCGCCGGCTACACCCGCTCGAAGCTCGACCCGCTGCTGATGCGGACGGTCGACGTCATGCTGGCGTTCCCGCCGCTGCTCTTCCTGCTCGTCCTCATCACGGGCGCGGGTACCGGCGTCGGCGTGCTCGTGGTCGGCGTCGCCGCCATCCAGGCGCCGGGGATCAGCCGCATCGTCCGCACGGCGACGCTCGAGGTGTCGGTGCGGGGCTACGTCGAGGCCGCCGTCGCCCGCGGCGAGCGGGCCGCCGCCGTCGTCGTCCGCGAGGTGCTGCCCAACATCCTCGCGCCCGTGCTGGTCGACGCGGGCCTTCGCTTCACGTACTCGATCCTGATCATCGCCTCGGTCAACTACCTCGGCCTCGGCCTCCAGCCTCCCAGCTCCGACTGGGCGCTCATGATCAGCGAGAACCGCGAGTACATCTCGCTCAACGTGTGGGCGGTGCTGGCACCGGCGGCGATGATCGCCCTGCTCACGATCGGCGTGAACCTGATGGGCGACGCGATCGCCCGCAGCCTCGGCCGCTCGTACGTGCCCGCGGACCGCGCGGAGCGTGGTGGCGTGAGCACCAACGGCGGCGGGCCCGTGATCCGGGTCGAGAACCTGTGCCTGGGGCTCGCGACCGGCGAGGCGGTGGTGCAGGACGTGAGCTTCTCGCGTCAACCCTGGCGAGATCCTGGGCCTGGTCGGCGAGTCGGGGAGCGGCAAGACCACGACCGCGCTCGCCCTGCTCGGCTACACCCGCCCGGGGGTGGTCGTCCGAAGCGGCACGATCGAGGTCGGCGGCCAGGCGGTGATCGGGCGCGACGTGCGCGCGGTGCGGAGCCTGCGCGGGCGGGTCGTCTCGTACGTGCCGCAGGATCCGGGCGGCGCCCTCAACCCGTCGCTTCGGGTCGGCGACGCGATCATGGACGTGCTGCGCGCGCACCGCTCGGAGTCGGCGTCCGACGACTCGGTGCGCTCGGCGCTCGAGCGCGTCGAGCTGGGAACCGATCCCCGCTTCGGCCGCCGCTACCCGCACCAGCTCTCGGGCGGGCAGCAGCAGCGGGTCACGATCGCGATGGCGTGCGTCTGCGGCCCGCCGGTCGCGGTGCTCGACGAGCCGACCACCGGGCTCGACGTCCTCACCCAGGACCGCGATCCTCACCGAGCTCACGCGGCTGCGAGCCGAGGAGGGGATGGCGATGGTCTACGTCTCGCACGACCTCGCCGTCGTGGCGCGGATGGCCGACCGCATCGTGGTCATGTACGCCGGCCGGGTGGTCGAGAGCGGGCCGGTCGACGAGGTCATCTCCCGGCCGCGGCACCCGTACACCCGGGCGCTGGTCGGCGCCATCCCCGACTTCCGCCGCCCGCGCGCACTCCAGGGCATCCCGGGCGTCGCCGTCGGCGTCGGCGAGTGGCCGGACGGGTGCAGCGTTCGCGCCCCGGTGCTCGTTCGCGCAGGAGCGCTGCCACGCCGCCGTGCCCGAGCTCGAGGAGGCCGCGCCGGGCGCACTCGGTCCGGTGCGTCCGCTGGGACGAGCTCGAGCTGACCGAGGCGGGGCCGGAGGGCGCGCGGGCTGCGAGCCCGGCCGGCGACGGCGCGCCGCTCCTCGAGGTGTCCGGCCTCGAGGTCGAGTACCGGACGGGCCGGGCGCGCAACCTGGCCGTCCGCGGCGTGTCGTTCGCCATCGAGGCCGGGGACGCTGCGTCGCGCTCGTCGGCGAGTCCGGGAGCGGCAAGACCACGATCGGCCGCTGCATCGCCGGCCTGCATGTGCCGACGGCCGGGCGGATCGTCTTCGACGGGGAGGAGCTGCACGGGGCGGCGCGGTCGCGGACGCTCGACCAGCGCCGCCGGATCCAGATCGTCTTCCAGAACCCGTTCGAGTCGCTCAACCCGCGCCACCGGGTCGGGGCGTCGATCGAGCGGCCGCTGCGGGTGCTGCGGAAGCTGTCGCGGGCGGACGCGGCCCGCGAGGTCGAGGCGCTGCTCGAGCGCGTGCGGCTGCCGGCGCGGGTCGCCGGCCGCTTCCCGGTCGAGCTGTCCGGCGGCGAGCGCCAGCGGGTCGCCATCGCGCGGGCGCTGGCCGCGAAGCCCGACCTGCTCGTCTGCGACGAGGTCACCTCCGCGCTCGACGTCTCCGTCCAGGCCGCCGTCCTCGAGCTCCTCACCGAGCTCCAGCGCGACCTGCGGCTCTCGATGCTCTTCATCACCCACAACCTCGGCGTGGTCGCATGCGTGAGCGACTCGGTGCTGGTCATGGACAGGGGCTCGCTGTGCGAGTCCGGCGGCGTGCGGGAGGTGCTCTCGACGCCGGCTGACGACTACACCCGGCGGCTGCTCGGCGCGGCGCCGTGCCTGCCCGACCGGGCGGTGGGATAGCGGCCGTGGCGACGGCGATCGTCGGCGGCACCGTCGTCGGGCCGGACGGGTCGGCGCGCGCGGACGTGCTCGTCGCGGACGGGCTCGTCGTCGGGTCGGGAGGTCGATCGGTCGGCGCCGAGGTGATCGACGCGACCGGCTGCCTCGTCCTGCCCGGTGCGGTCGACGTCCACACCCACCCTTCGGCGGCGTCCGCGACGACACCCGCTCGGCGCTCTGCGGCGGGACGACGACCGCGCTCGCGTTCGTCGACGCGCTCCCGGGCGAGCGGCCGCGGAGGCGGCCAGGCGGACGCTCGCCGACGAGATGCCCGAGTCGCACATCGACCTCGCGTTCCACGCGGTGATCTGGGAGCCGCAGGCGTACCGCCCGGGCGACCTCGCCGATGCCGCGGCGCTCGGCGTCGGGAGCGTCAAGCTGTGGCTGGCCTACGTCGAGCTCGGGATCATGGCCGACGACGACGTCGCGCTCGCGGTGATGCAGGAGGCGGCCGAGCTCGGCGTCGTCGTGCTCGCCCATTGCGAGAACGGCCGCGCCGTCGACCTGCTGACGACGCGGCTGCGTCGAGGCGGGCGGGCTCGGCATCGAGTCGCTGCCCCGCCAGCCGGCCGATCGAGCTCGAGGCCGAGTGCGTGCACCGGTTCCTGGTGCTCGCCGGGCTGGCCGGGGCGACGCCGTACGTCGTCCACGTGACGGGCCGCGCGCCGCTCGACGAGATCCTCGCGGCGCGCCGCCGCGGGCAGACCGTCACGCGGAGGTGTGCCCGCACCACCTGCTCTTCGAGCGCTCCCACCACGAGGGGCCGACGCGCTGCGCTACGTGATGACCCCGCCGCTTCGCGAGGCCGCCGACCGGGCGGCGCTCCTGGACGGGCCTGAGGATCGGCGACGTGACGACGTACGCCTCCGATCACTGCCACCTGCGGCTCGACCGCGACAAGGTGCCGGTGCAGGACGACTTCACCAAGATCCCGACCGGGCTTCCCGGGATCGGCGCCCGGCTGCCGCTCGGGTTCGCGCTCGGCGGAGCCGACGCGCCGCTCGCCGTCGAGCGGCTCATCGACGCCGCCTGCACGCAGCCCGCGCGGATCTTCGGCCTCTATCCCCGCAAGGGCATCGTCGCGCCGGGGAGCGACGCCGACATCGTCGTCTGGGATCCCTCGGCGCCGACCCGGCTCACGCTCGAGCTGATGAACGACGGGCTCGACTGGACGCCGTACGACGGCATCGAGGTGCCGGGCCGGGTGCGCGACGTGCTGGCCCGAGGCGAGCGGGTCGTCGCGGACGGGCGCTGGGCCGGCGACGAGCACCGCGGCGAGTATCTGCCCGTCGCGCGCGTGCTCGAGACCGCGTGAGCGGCTACCCCGCCGTCCAGGCGCCGTCGACGGCGACGATGCTGCCCGACATGAAGCCGACCTCGTCCGACAGCATGAAGGCGATGGTGGCCGCGATCTCCTCGGGCCGCCCGGAGCGGCCGGCGAGGTTGCGGCCCTGGGTGCGCGCCCGCTCGCGGGCGGTCAGCTCGGGGGTCGCCGCCGTCCACGCGAGCATCGGCGTGTCGACCGGGCCCGGGCAGACGCAGTTCACGCGGATCCCCTCCACGGTGTGGTCGATCGCCATCGCCCGCGTGAGGCCGATGAGGCCGGCCTTCGACGCGCAGTACGCCGGGCTCGCGAGGCACCCGACGAGCCCGAACTGCGAGCCACATTGACGATCGCCCCGCCGCCGGCGGCGCGCAGGTGCGGGATCGTCGCGCGCGACACGTGGAAGGCGCCCGTCAGGTTGATGGCGAGCACGCGGGCCCACTCGTCGAGCGCGATCTCGGTGACGTCGCCGGTGAAGTCGCCGACGCCGGCGACGTTGGCGACGCCGTCGAGCCCGCCCAGCTCGGCGACGGCGGCGGCGACGGCCGCCTCGACCGCCGCCAGGTCGGTGACGTCGGCCGCGAGCGGCACGGCCCTGCCGCCGGCCGTCGCGATCGCCTCGACGGTCTCGGCGAGCCCGGCCGCGTCGACGTCGACGCACGCCACCGCGGCGCCCCGCTCGCGCGAGGAGCGTGGCCGTCGCCCGGCCGATGCCCGACGCCGCGCCGGTGACGAGCGCCCGGGCCGTCACGCGGTCAACCGGCCGTCTCTGCGAGGAACGCCCGCAGGTCGTCCGCGGTCGCGGGATCGATCGCGGGCGGGGCCGCGACGCCGTAGCGGGCGAGCGCCTCGTCGAGGCCGGCCCGGCCTCGGATGACGCGCGAGCGTGTAGCCGTTTCGGGCGAACTCCTCGGCCTGCTCGGCGGCCTGCTCGAGCAGCGGCCCGGCGACGTCGTCGGGGTACTCGGCGGCCGGGAGCTGGATCGCGCCCCAGTCCTCCTCCTCGAGCACCGCCAGCGCGTCGAGCTCGCCGGCGGCCGGGTTCAGGAGCTCCCCGGCGACCAGCGCGACGCGGAAGCCGCGCCTGTCGGCGTCCACCTAGCGCGCCTCCATCAGATCCCGGAGCGCCGCCCGCTCGGCGGCCGGGTCGTGGTCGGGGAGCTGGTGGGAGATCGCCCATCGCCCGGGGCGTCGGCACGCCGCGCTCGGCCAGCTCGGCCGCGATCTCCTCGATGAAGATGCCGCTGCCCGGCGAGAGCTCGTCGGAGCCGTCCGGCCATTCCGGCCGCCCGCCGCGCTCGGGGTCGGAGCTCGTCACGTGGACGCCCATCGACGGGCTGCCCTCGATCCCGACCAGGATCACGTCGTCGCCGCGGCGGACGTGCACCTCGATCGCGCCCGCGACGGCGGCGGCGATCCGGCGGCAGTGGCGGCGGTAGGCCGACGTGTCGAGCTGCTCCTTGACGGCCCAGAAGCGGTGCAGGCCGGTGAACGCGAGCTCGGGGCACGGCATCTGCTCGATCCGCCAGCCGCGCTCGCGGAGCTCCTCGACGAGCGGCGAGTAGACGCCGGGGCAGCGCGCGCCGCCGTGCGTCTTCGAGTTCTGGTTGAGCAGGCAGTGGGCGACGAAGGCGACGCCGGGCATGGGGTCAGTATGAAGCAGGAGGGAGATCGATGAGTCAGCGCAGCGCCATCGTCACGGGAGCGGCATCCGGGATCGGCCGGGCCGTCGCGATCCGGCTCGCGGAGGACGGGTTCGACGTCGTGCTCGGCGACATCCGCCGCGATCCGATCACCGGCGGCGAGCCCACCGAGGACGTGATCCGGGCGGCGGGCCGAAGCGCCGTGCACGTCGCCGCCGACGTCTCCGTCGGCCGCCGACTGCGACCTGCTCGTGGCGACGGCCGTCGACCGCGCCGGCTCGCTCGACGTCGTCGTGAACAACGCCGTCCTGGCGGGCGACCACTCCAAGCCGCTGCTCGACACCGAGTCCGAGGACTGGGACGCGATGATGGCCGTCAACCTGCGCGGCCCGTACCTGCTCTGCCGAGCGGCGGTGCGGCAGATGCTCACCCAGCCGCTCGTCGGCGACGCCCGCGGGCGGATCGTGAACATCACCTCGCAGCACGGCATGGTCGGCTGCCCGGGCCACTTCGCCTACAGCGTGGGGAAGGGCGGGCTCGTCCAGATGACCCGCCAGATCGCCGTCGACTACGGCCCGCAGGGGATCCTGTGCAACGCGGTTGCGCCGGGCAAGATCGTGACGGGGACGGCGGGCGACCTCTCGGCGAGCGAGGAGGGGCTGGCGTACGTCCGCTCGCGCACGCCGTTCGCGCGGCTGGGGCGGCCCGAGGACGTGGCCGCGGCTGTGGCGTATCTCGCCGGCCCGGCGAGCTACACGAGCGGCATCAATCTGATGGTCGACGGCGGCTGGATGGCCTACTGATGCGCGCGATCCTCATGTCGGAGCACGGCGGCCCGGACGTGCTGCGGCTGGTCGAGCGGCCGGAGCCGTCGCCGGGCCTGGGCGAGGCGGTCGTCCGGGTCGCGGCCGTGGCCGTGAACAGGCTCGACATCTGGGTGCGCGAGGACGTCGGCCACGCCTACGGGGCGGTGCTTCCGGTCATCCCGGGCTACGACGTGGGCGGTGAGGTCGTGGCGGTGGGGGAGGGGGTCGCCGCCGTGGCGCCCGGCGACCGGGTCTACGTCCACTACGACTTCTCGTGCGGCCGCTGTCCGTACTGCCTGGAGGGCGACGAGGCGGCGTGCGCCGAGTACGGCGTCATGGGCGTGAACCACGACGGCGGGTACGTCGAGCAGATCGTGGCGCCCGTCCGCAACCTGTTCGCGCTCCCGGACGGGCTCTCGTACGAGACGGCCGCGGCCGCCGGGTCGGTCTACCTCACCGCCTACCACATGCTGTTCGCGCGGGCGGGGCTGCGGGTCGGCGAGACCGTCCTCGTCACGGCGGCCGGGTCCGGCGTGGGCGGCGCGGCGATCGCGCTCGCCCGCTTCGCCGGCGCGCGGGTGATCGCGACGGCCTCGACCGAGGCCAAGCGCGAGCGCGCGCTGGCGGCCGGCGTCGAGCACGCCGTCGACTACACCCGGCCGGGCTGGGGCGCCGAGGTGCGCGCGCTCACGGGAGGTCGCGGGGTCGATCTCGTCGTCGACCACGTCGGTGCCGCGGCCGTGCCCGAGGCGCTCACGGCGCTCGCCAACAAGGGCCGGATCGTGATCTGCGGCGCATCGTCGGGGCCGCGGGTCGAGCTCGACCTGATCGACCTCTTCGCCCGCCAGATCTCCGTGATCGGCTCGAGCGACGGTTCGCGCCGCGAGCTCTGGGAGGTGCTCCGCCTGCTCGGCGAGGGCCTGATCGACCCGCCGGCGATCGAGGCCGTGCTGCCGCTCGAGGAGGCGGCCCGGGCGCAGGAGCTGCTGGCCACGGGGGCCCACTTCGGGCGGGTGCTGCTCGCCCCGTAGGCCCGCGGGCGCCCTATCCAAACGCGCCCATCGGCGCGCTTGGCGAGAACGCCGGCCTCAGGCCGTGGTCACGGGTGGTGGCGTTCGCGGAGGACGAGCGGGATCGAATACCAGAGCACGCTGATCAGCGCCAGGGCCACGGCGGTGACGATCGATGCAACCACCGAGTCGTACAGATAGCTGCTCAGAAACCCGACGACACAGCCAATCGCGACGCCGAGGAACACGGTCCCCGCGATGGTGAGGCCACTCGATATACGGAGCATCCGGCCCTTGACGCCGTGCTGCCAGGTGATCCGGTGGAACGACGCGGGCGTGATGAAGCAGATCGACGCGGCGGCGGTCGCCAGGAACGCGACGTAGAACAGGAACTGCTGCCGGTCGGTCGAGCGATCCGAACGGCTGCGTGAACGGGACGGCGAGCATGAACCCGAACAGCATCTGAACGCCGGGAAGGGCGACCCGGAGCTCGTTCAGAAGCTCGATCAGCTGCCGGTCCTCCTTGGCGTCGCGAGACTCCGGCTCCTGATCTGACGTGGCGTCGGCGGCGGACATCCACCAGCGATGTTCAAGAGTGGCGGGGTCGCTCCTGCCCGGAGCCTGGCTCCACGGGTGCGCCTACACGGTGACGACAAGCTTGTGGTGCGGCCCGGACCGCTGGACGTCCCACGCCTCCGGCGCGCGCTCCAGCGGGTAGGTCTCGATGTCGACCTCCAGCTCGCCCGCGGCGACGTGGCCGAGCATCGCCCGGTGCGCCGCCGCCAGGTCGTCGTGCGGCGCCTCGAAGACGGTGTGGCCGATGATCTCGAGCAGCCTGCCGCGGACCGCCGCCGACGCGAGATCGACTGACGCGCCCGCCGACTGGCCGAGGTTGACGAGCCGCATGCCGATCGGGGCGATCGCGATCGCCGCCAGCGCCGGCGGGCCCCACAGCGGGTCGATCACGAGGTCGGGGCCGCCGTCCGGGAACGCCGCCCGGAAGGCCTCCGCGGCGTCGCCGCCGTCGAGGGCCACGAGCGCGTCGGCACCGAGGCGCCGCGACCGTTCGAGCCGCTCGCGCGTCGCGCCCGGCCGCCACGACACGAGACGCGCCGAGCAGCCGCGCGGCCCGCACGGCGACCGAGCCGACCGTGCCCGTCGCCCCGAGCACGAGCACCCGATCGCCCTCCCGGATCCGCCCGCGCTCCGCGACCGCCAGCCACCCGGCCAGGCCGGCGATGCCGAGTGCCGCGGCGGCGACCGGGTCGGCGTCGGCGGGGATCTCCCACAGCTCCGACTCGTCGGCGACGAACCGCTCGGCGAAGGAGCCGCTCGCGGTCTTGAGGGTCGCCACGAGCGTGCCCGCCGCGAACGCAGACCCCTCCAGAACGCGGCCGACGCCCTCGCGGCCGGCCGTGAACGGGAGCGGCGGGTGGCCGCCGTAGAAGACGCCCGCGCCGATCGCGAGGTCGACCGGGTTGAGTCCCGCGGCCGCCGTCTCGACGAGCGCCTGTCCGTCGCCCCGCACCGGCTCGTCGCGCTCGTCGACGACCGGCGTCGCGCCCAGCTCGTGGACGACGGCGGCGCGCATCAGTAGGCCATCCAGCCGCCGTCGACGAGCAGGTTCGTCCCGCTCACGTAGCTGCACTCGTCCGATGCCAGGAAGACGGCGGCGGCGGCCACGTCGTCGGGCCGTCCCAGACGGGCGAACGGCGTGCGCGAGTGCGAGTAGGCGAGCACCTCGGGCGAGTCGGGCTCGTCGGCCGGGCGCGTCAGGATCTTGCCCGGCGCGATGGCATTCACGACGATCCCGCGGGGCCCGAAGTCGACGGCCACCTGGCGGGTCAGGTTGACGACGCCGCCCTTGGCCGTGCAGTAGGCGACGTGCCCGGGAGCGCCGATCATGCCGTGCTGGGAGGACAGGTTGATGATCCGCCCGCGCGCCTCGGCGACCGGCTCCTGCTCGAGCATCTGCTGGACGGCGCGCTTGCAGCACAGGAAGACGCCGCGCAGGCCGACGTCCATGATCGCGTCCCAGTCGTCCTCGGTCGTCTCGAGGAGCCCCTTCGAGTGCGGGCCGGCCACGATCGCATTGTTGACCATCACGTCCAGCCGGCCGCGCCGGTCGACCGCGGTGCGCACGAGCCGGTCGATGTCGTCCCACCGGCTCGCGTCGGCCGGGACGAAGACGGCGCTCCCGCCCGCCTCGGCGATCAGCTCGACCGTCGGGCGGCCGCCCTCGCGCGGGTCCTCGCGCACGTCGCCGATCACGACGTCGGCGCCCTCGGCGGCGAACGCCAGCGACATCGCCCGGCCGAGGCCCGACGATCCGCCGGTGACGACGATCGACTTGCCGGCGAGCCGGTCGCTCAGCTCAGAAGCCCCTTCGCCAGGCCGCCGTCGACGAGGATCGTGATGCCGTTCAGGTAGGCGGCGCGCGTCGAGCAGAGAAACGCGCACAGGTCGCCGATCTCGGCCGGGTCGCCGAACCGCCGCGCCGGGATGAGGCCCTCGTCGCGGCGGCGGTCGCCGTCCGGGTCGGCCCCGCCGGCGTACAGGTTCTTCATGCGCTCGGTGTCGATGTAGCCGGGCGCGATGGAGTTGACGGTGATGCCGTGCGGGCCCTCGTCCTGTGAGAGCGTCTTCGCCCAGCCGATCACGCCCGGCCGGTACGTGTTCGAGAGCAGGAGGCCCTCGCTCGGCTCCTTCACCGCCGACGACGTGATGTTGACCACGCGTCCGCGACCGCTCTTGCGAAGCTCCGGCAGCGCGAGCCGCGTGAGGCGGAGCGTCGACATCAGCGTCAGGTCCCAGGCCGTCCGCCAGGCGTCGTCGTCGAAGTCCTCGAAGCTCCCGGCCGGCGGGCCGCCGGTGTTGTTGACGACGATGTCGATGCGCCCGAAGCGCTCGAGCGTGCGGTCGACGAGCGCCTGGAGGTCGGCCGGCGGAGGCCGAGTCGCCCGGGACGGCCAGCGCGGCGGCGCCCGACCCGAAGCCCTCGATCTCGGCGACGGCCTCGTCGAGGAGCTCGGCCCGCCGGGCGAAGAGGGCGACGCTGCACCCCTCGCGGGCGAGCGCGACGGCGCATGCCCTGCCCATCCCGGACGACGCTCCGCCGACGATCGCAACGCATCCCTTGAGGCCGAGATCCACGGCCGCGTCAGTCCATCACAACCATTATGATGGCCGAGTCTATCGAAGACCCACCATGCCGCCGACCACCAGCATCCCGCGTGCGGAGCGGGCGATGGAGAGGCTCGACCTCCTCGCTCGGATCGGCGCCGTGGGCGACGACGGCGGCGTCACCCGGCCCCGGCCTGAGCGCCGCCGAGGACGACGCCCACGCCCTCGTGGCCGGCTGGTGCGAGGAGGCCGGGATGGCCGTCTCGCGCGACGCCGCCGGCAACCTCTACGCACGGCCGGGCGGCGCCGTCGCGGGCGCCGAGATCTGGTCCGGCTCCCACCTCGACACGGTCCCGTCCGGCGGCCGGTTCGACGGGGCGCTGGGCGTCGTCGCGGCGCTCGAGGCGGTGGCGGCGGTGGCCGCCGACCGGCCCGAGGCCCCGCTGGCCGTCGTCGTCTTCCGCGACGAGGAGGGGTGGCGCTTCGGCCAAGGGTGCTTCGGCAGCCGCTGCGTCGTGGGCGACGTCGGCCCCGACGACCTCGCCGAGCGCGACTCCGCCGGCGTCTCGGCGGCCGAGGCGCTCGCCGCGCTCGGGCTGGCCGGGCCTCCGGTCGATATGGCGCCGCCGGCTGCGTACGTCGAGGTGCACATCGAGCAGGGCCCGATCCTCGACGCGGCCGACATGCCGCTCGGGCGACGTGGCCGCGATCGTCGGGATGGCCGGCTTCACGGTGACCTTCCGCGGCGCGTCCGGGCATGCCGGGACGGTGCCGATGAACGAGCGAAGCGACGCCTTCACGGCGTGCGCTGAGCTTGCGATTCGCCTGCGCGAGCGGGCCCTCGAGATCCCCGGCGCCGTCGTCACGATCGGCGACGTGACGGTCGCGGGCGCCGCCGCGAACGTCATCCCGGGCCTCGTCCGTGCGAGCGTCGACGTCCGCGCCCCGAGCGTCGCGGCGCTGGATGCGCTCGTCGCGGCCGTGCCGGCCGTCGCCGCCGAGGTCGCCGTCGACCAACCGGTGCGGCGTCGATGCCGTCCGGAGGCTGGCGCTCCGAGCCGGTCGAGCTGTCGGGCCGCGTCCGCCGCTCGGTCCGGGCCGCGGCTGGCCGGGCTCGGGCGTCCCGATCGCCGAGATCACGTCCGGGCGCCGGCCACGACGCCGGCGTCCTGGCCGCCGCCGGGGTCGACGCCGGGATGCTCTTCGTGCGGAGCCTGAACGGCGGTGCGAGCCACCGTCCCGACGAGCTCTCCGACGAGGCCGACGTCGCGGCGGCGATCGCGGTCCTGAGCGAGGCGCTGAGGTCGCTCCTGTGAGCGTCTCGCGCCCGTCGGCCGAGCGATCGCTCCGAGCGGCGCCGGCGCGAGGTGTGCGAGGCCGCCCGCCGCGTGATCGTCCGAAACGGCCTCGAGACCACGACGATGCGCGACATCTCCCGCGAGGGCGGCTTCACCACCGGCGTCCTCACGCACTACTTCCCCGACAAGCAGGCGGTGATCGTCGGGGCGTTCCTGGCGGCGTCCGAGGACTGGTTCGCCGAGCTCCACCAGCGGCTCGCCCGGCGCCGGGGCGCCGGAGGAGCAGCTGGTCGCGATCGTGCACCTGGCGCTCCCGACGGATCCCGACCGGCGCGCGGAGTGGCGGCTCTGGGGCGAGATGTGGACGTACGCGGGCCGCGACCCGGCCTTCGCCGCCCAGCTCGTCGAGACCGACGCGGCCTGGGAGCGCGAGATCAGAGGGGTGCTCGAGCGGGCACGGGAGGCGGGCCTTCTCGCCAACATCGACGCGGCGGCCGAGGCGGCCGTGCTCGCCCGCCTCATCGACGGACTGGGCCTCAGGGCGTGGCTCGACGACCGCTGGGAGGACGCCCGCGCGCGGCTCGTGCACCAGATGGGCACGCTCGGCGTCCCCGGCCCCGTGCTGCGGCGGATGCATGCGGAGGAGGACGAGTGAGCGGGCCGCGCACCATCGTCGCGGGGGGTACGCTCGCGACCGCCGAAGGCACGCTGACGGCCGATCTCGTGATCGACGGCGGCCGCGTCGCGGCGATCGCCGACCCCGGGTGCGGCGGGGATGCCGACGAGCTGATCGACGCCTCGGGGCTCATCGTCATGCCCGGCGCGATCGACATGCACGCCCATTTCGAGGATCCGGGACACACCGAGCGCGAGGACTTCACGACGGGCACGATGTCGGCCGCCGCCGGCGGGTTCACGACGGTGATGGAGCACCCGCTCACGTACCCGCCCGTCACGACCGCCGAGCTCTACCGCGAGAAGCGCGAGATGGCCCGCGAGAAGGTCGTCGTCGACTTCGGCCTCTGGGGCGCACTGACGGCTCCGTCGCTTCCCGAGATCGCGCGCGCAGTGGCGGGAGGGCGCTCCCGGTTTCAAGGCCTTCATGCCTGATCTCGGACCCGTCCTATCCCAACGTGTCAGACGCCGAGTTCCTCGAGGGGATGCGGCGTGTGAAGGATGTCGGCGGCCTGGTGCTCGTCCATGCCGAGAGCGACTCGCTGCTCCAGGACGGGCTCGCGCGGATGGCTGCCGCCGGCCGCCGCGACCCGCTCGCCCACCACGAGGCGCGGCCGCCGTTCGTCGAGGAGGAGGCCGTGCACCGCGCGCTCTTCCTCGCGGCGCACGTCGGCGTGCGGATCCAGATCGTGCACGTGTCGAGCCCGGTCAGCGCCGATCTCGTGCGGCGCGAGAAGGCCGAGGGCCGGCCCGCGACGATGGAGGTCTGCCCGCACCACCTGCTGCTCGACCTGGACGACCTGGTGCGCCTCGGCCCGTACGGCGTGTGCGCTCCGGCGCTCCGCGACCGGCCGCTCGTCGAGCGGCTCTGGGACGCCGTCCTCGACGGCACCGCCGACTGCCTCGTCTCCGACCACTCGCGCCTACACGCTCGCCGAGAAGGAGCCCGGCTGGGAGAACATCTTCGACGCCCTCCTGGGCTGCCAGGTGATCCAGGAGACGGTGCCGCTCGTGCTCGACGAGGCCTATCACCGCCGCGGCATGCCGCTCGAGGCGTTCGTCCGCTTCTCGTCGACAAACGCGGCCCGGATCGCCGGCCTCTATCCGCGAAAGGGGTCGCTGCTCCCCGGCGCCGACGCCGACATCGCCCTCTACGACCTCGAGACGGAGTGGATCGTCGACGCGAAGAGCCAGCAGTTCTCGAAGAATCCGTGGTCGCCGTTCGACGGGCGGCGGGTGCGGGCCCGGGTCGTCCGGACGCTCGTCCGCGGCGAGACCGTCTTCGCCGACGGCGAGATCGTGGCCGAGCCGGGATCCGGGGCGTTCCTCTCGTGCCACGACGACTACTCGCTGGGCACGCACCTCGAACCGGCGGCGAGCGGGGAGTGAGGCCGGTGTTCCGCCTCGCCCTCATCAACCCGAACACCGATCCCCGGCATACCGAGGCGATGGGCGCAGGTGGCTCGCGAGACGCTCCCCGACGGCTGCGAGGTGACGGCCGTCTCGCCGGAGCGGGGGCCGACCTCGATCGAGAGCGAGGCCGACTCGGTGGTCGCCGCCGCCGCGGTCGCGGCGCTCGTCCGCGAGCTGCCGGCGCACGACGCGTACCTCGTCGCGTGCTTCGGCGATCCCGGCGTCGGCGCCGCGCGCGAGCTGACCGAGGCGCCGGTGGTGGGGATCGGCGAGGCGGCGTTCCAGGCGGCCGCGACGATCGCCCGCCGGTTCGCGGTCATCACGACGCTGCGCCGCAGCATCCCCGAGCTCGAGGACGCCCTCGAGCGCCAGGGCCTGCGGAGCCGGTGCGTGGCCGTCGAGCCGCTCGGGATCCCGGTCGCCGACCAGGGCGGCCACAACCCCGATGACGACCGCCGCGATCGTCGAGGCCGGCCGGCGGGTCGTCTCGGAGGCCGGCGCCGAAGCGCTCATCCTGGCGTGCGGCGGGATGGCGGACGTCGCCCAGACCGTCCGGCGCGAGGTCGGGGTGCCGGTGTGCGACGGCGTGGCGTTCGGGGCGATGGTCGCGTTCTCGCTCTGGCGCTGCGGCCTCTCGACCAGCAAGGCCGGCGCCTACGGATGGCCCGAGCCGATCGCCTATTCGGGTATGCCGGGGCTCGGGAAGCCGGCGTGATGGCTGCCACGTTTCGCGAGTACGGCGGCCCCGAGGTGATGCGCTGGGAGGAGATCGACGACCCGGTGCCGGGGCCCGACGAGGTGCTGATCGAGGTGCGCGCGTGCGGCCTGAACCACAGCGACCTCGACTCGCGGGCGGGGACGTCGCGCTGGCCATTTCCGATGCCGTGGGTGCTCGGCGCCGAGTTCGCGGGCACGGTGGCCGGTGTGGGCGCCGACGTGGAGGGCATCGCCCTCGGCGACCCGGTGACGGCGTGTCAGCAGTACGCGTGCGGGGAATGTGCCGCGTGTGTCCGCTGGCGCCAGGATCTGTGCGAGCGGTTCGTCGTGTTCGGCACCGACCGCTGGGGCGGCTACGCCGAGCTTGCCGCGGTCCCGGCCCGAGCCGTCATCCCGCTCGGTGGAGCGGACGACTTCGTGCCGGCGGCGGCGGCGCAATGCGTCGCCTCGACCGCGTGGTCGATGGTGACGAGCGTCGCGGCGATCAGGGCCGGCGAGACGGTGCTCGTGCCGTCAGCCTCGGGCGGGGTCGCCGGCGCGGCCGTGCAGGCGGCGGTGATCGCGGGCGCCCGCGTGATCGCCTCGGTCGGAGCGCCCGAGAAGGCCGATGCGGTCGCGCAAGCTGGGAGCCGACGTCGTGTTCTGCTACCTCGAGACGTCCGTTGCCGAGGCCGTCGCCGAGGCCACCGGCGGCCGCGGCGTCGACGCCGTCGTCGACACCACCGGCGGGCCCCGCTTCGCCGAACACCTGGCGGCGATGGCGCTGGACGGGCGGCTCGTCACGTGCGGCGCGCACGCCGGGGAGGTCGTCCCGCTCGACATCATCGAGCTCTTCCGCCGCGGGCACCGGATCCTCGGGTTCCGGGTGGCGACGCCCGACGAGATCCGGACGGCGCTCGAGATGGCGCTCGCCGGGCGGATCTCCGTGCCCGTCGATCGGACGTTCCGGCTCGCCGAGGCGGCGCAGGCGCACGCCTACATGGCCGAGCGCCGCCACGTCGGGAAGATCGTGCTGGTGCCGTGAAGACGGTCTGCTACCTGGCCCACTGCCTGCTGAACGCCAACGCGAAGGTGGAGGACGGCGCGCGCTGCGCGGGCGTCTCGACGCCGGTGCTCGCGCTGCTTCGCAACCACGGCTGCACCATCCGCCAGATGCCGTGCCCGGAGCTGGCCTTCGGCGGCACCCACCGCTTCTGGGCGGTGCGCGAGCAGTACGACACACCGGTGTACCGGGCCCACTGCCGCCGGCTCGCCGAGCCCGTCGCCGCCCAGATCCGGGCGGATCTCGCGGACGGTGCGCGCGTGATCATCCTCGGGATCGACGGGAGCCCCAGCATGGGAGTCGAGCTGACGGCGGCCAGCGATGACTGGGGCGGCCGCCCCGACAAGCCGAACGACGAGGACTATCCCGTGACGCTCGGCGCCGGCCTCTTCACCGAGACGCTGCTGGATCAGCTCTCGGGCGTCGTCCTGGATGTCCGCGCCCTGGGGATCGGGCAGGACCTCCTCGACTACGACGAGGCCCGGGATCTCGCGAACCTCGACGCGGTGCTGTCCGGTGGGGAGCGCGGTGCGCGGTGACGGCCGCTCACGTCGCGTGGCCGTCCTGCCCGACTCCGTCGTGAACCCGCCGCAGGGCGCCGGCGACCGGCTGAGCGAGCTGGCCCTCGGAGGGTGGGGCGTCGTCGCGCTTCCGCCGTCGAACCTGCCTCCGGACATCAGCTCGCCGCTGGTCGCCGCCGCCGTCGACCAGGTGATCGCGTTCCTCGACGGCGGCTACGAGGTCGCGCTGCTCCCGGCCGCCGACGATCCCGTCATGCGGCGGTTCGTCACGCTGCTGGCCGCGTCGGGTCGCTCGGTCGCAGACCTGACGTAGCCTGGAGAGGTGCTCTCGGCCCTAGGAGCCCTCGCGGCGCTGGTCGCCCTCCTCGCGCAGCTGTTCTCGCCCGGCCCGCCGCCGACGGCGTCGGGCGCGACGCCCCCGCTCTCCGACCTCATCGGCCAGAAGCTGGTGGTGCGGATGGACGGCCGCGTGCCCGGCGCGGAGCTCATGGGGCGGATCCGGCGCGGCCAGATCGGCGGGGTGATCCTCTACCGCGGCCGGAACTACGCCTCGCCCGCGCATCTGCGGTCGATCACCGGGACGCTTCAGGCGGAGGCCGCCGACGCCGGCCGGCCGCCGCTCCTGCTCGCCGTCGACCAGGAGGGCGGGCCGGTGCGGCAGGTGCCGTGGGCGCCCCCGACCCTGTCGCCGGCACGGATGGGCGCCGACGGCTCGGCGTCCGAGGCGCTCGGCCAGGGGCGGCTCACGGGGCGGGCGCTCAACGCCCTGGGAGTCAACGTCGACCTGGCCCCGGTCGCCGACGTGCCCGCGTCGCCGCGGTCGTTCATGCTCCAGGGCGGCCGGACGTGGTCGGGATCGGCGTCGGAGACGAGCGTGCTCGCAAACGCCTTCGCGGAAGGCCTCGAGCAGGGTGGGGTGATCCCGGCGATGAAGCACTTCCCGGGCCTCGGCTACGCGGCGCAGAACACCGACTCCCACATCGAGGCGATCGCCGCCTCGCGAACGCAGCTGGGCCCCGGCCTCGTGCCGTACCGGGCGGCGATCTCGGCCCGTGTCCCGATGATCATGCTCTCGAACGCCGTCTACACGGCATACGACGGCGCCAACGCCGCCGGGTGGTCGTCCGCGATCGGGGCGCGGCTCCTGCGCGGCGTCCTGGGATTCCGCGGCGTCACGATCACCGACTCGCTGGACGGCGCCGCCCACGCCCGCCGGATCGCCGACGGCCCGCTCGCGATCCGCGCCGTCCGGGCGGGCACCGACATGATCCTCGTCACGGGATCGGAGGCGACGTCCCAGGGCGTCTACGCCTTGCTGATGCGGGAGGCACGGTCCGGCGCGATCAGCCGGGCCCAGCTCGAGGCGTCGTACCGCCGGATCCGGGCGCTCAAGCGGACGCTGTGACGGACTAGGCCTGCGCGCGCGCGTCGAGCCGCAGCGTCCACGGCTCGATCGCCGCGACCTGGAGATGCGTGCCGCTCCAGGGGTCGCGCGCGAGCGTCGCGCGCACCTCGTCCTCGGAGCCGGCCTCGATCACGTGGACGACGCGGAACTCGTCGAAGAGCGGCCCGCCGAGGACGATGAAGCCCTCGTCGACCAGGCCGTCCATGAAGTCGGCGTGGGCCTCCCACCCGGACTGCCCCTCGAGGGGCGCGCCGTGGTTCCACTCGGGGCCCGATCGGTGCAGGATCACGTGGAAGGTGGCCATGCGGGGATCTTACGGGCGCCGGGCCGGGGCGATCGCATGTCCGCGGCGCGACTCGGCGACCGGGCTCGGCCCGCCGCGCATGAGCGACGCGCCTGCCGCGACGAGGCAGGCGACGATCGCGAACCCGAATGCGGCGTGCAGGCCGTCTTGGAACGGCCCCGAGATGAGATTCGGGAAGAACGACGGCCCGATCAGCGCCGCCTGGTCGTGGGCCGAGAGCGCGTGGAGCGCGTGCGGGCCGAGCAGGTGCTGGATCGGGTTGTACCCGAGGAAGGCGGCGAACAGGATCGAGACCGGCGGCAGGTGCGCCAGCCGCTCCGCCGTGGCGTGCGACACACCGTGCGCCTGGAGCCCGCCGAGCAGCGTGTCGGGCAGCGTCGCCGCCAGGCCGAGGATCATGAGCGTGAAGAAGATCCCGATCGAGAGCACCTGGGCGGAGTTCTGGAACGTCTGGTTCATGCCGCCGCCGGCCCCGCGGTCGCCGGCCGGCAGGCTGTTCATCACCCCAGCCCGATTCGGTGACGCGAACATGCCCATCGAGATCCCGGTGAGCCCCAGGATCAGGGCGAACTCGGGGTACCGGAAGTCGGTCGGGAGCAGCATGAGGAGGCCGAAGCTCGCGGCAGCGGCGAGCATGCCGGTGGTCGCGAACGGCCGGGCTCCGAAGCGGTCGGACAGGTAGCCCGAGGTCGGGCCGGCGACCAGCATGCCGACCGTGAGCGGCAGCATGTAGATGCCGGCCCAGAGCGGCGTCCGCTCGAAGCTGTAGCCGTGCTGGGGGAGCCAGATGCCCTGGAGCCAGATGATCAGCATGAACATCAGCCCGCCGCGGGCGACGGCCGAGAGGAACGTCGAGAGCGTGCCGAACGTGAACGCCCGGATCCGAAAGAGCGGCAGCCGGAACATCGGGTCGGTGACGCGCTGCTCGGCGACCGCGAAGACGACGAAGGTCACGACCGCGCCCGCCAGGAGCGCGATCACCCGCGGGCTCGTCCACCCGGTCGAGTGGCCGCCGGCGGGGCGGATGCCGTACGTCACGGCCACCATCACGAGCACGAGGCCGAGCGCGAAGGTGATGTTCCCCCACCAGTCGATCCGCGCCGGCCGGGGGGTGCTTCGCTCCTCGAGCTTCAGGTAGGCCCATACGGTTCCGAAGAGGCCGACCGGCACCGAGATGAGGAACACGAGCCGCCAGTTGATCGGGGCCAGGATCCCGCCCAGCACCAGCCCCACGAACATGCCGCTCACCCCGACGATGTTGTTGATGCCGAGTGCCATCCCGCGCTGGTTGGCGGGGAAGGCGTCGGTGATGATCGCCGCCGCGTTGGCCAGCAGGCAGGCGCCGCCGAGGCCCTGGACGATGCGCAGCACGATCAGGTAGGTCGCGCCGTCGCGGCCGGTCATCCAGTCGATCGTGAGCAGGAGCGACGCCACGGTGTAGATGACGAAGCCGAGGTTGTAGATCTTGACCCGCCCGTACATGTCGCCGAGCCGGCCGAGGCTGACGATGAGGACGCTCGACACCACGAGGTAGCCGAGGATCATCCAGAGCAGGTAGAAGCTGTTCGCCGGGACGAGCGGGTCGAGCTTGATGCCGCGGAAGATGTCGGGCATCGCGATCAGCGTGATGGACGCGTCGAGGGTGGCGAGCAGCACGCCGAGCGTCGTGTTCGAGAGCGCGATCCACTTGTAGCGTCCCGAGTCCATCCACCAAAACTCTACAGTTAAACTGTTAAGGTAGGCTGCACATCGTGACGGAGCCCACCGCACTCGCAGGCGACCTGCGCGTCGTCATCGGCCGGCTGATCAGGCGCATGCGCGCCGAGCGGCGCGACCTCTCGCTGGCCCAGGTCACTGTGCTCGGACGCCTGGACCGGGGTGGGCCCGCCGGCGTCAGCGACCTGGCCGCCGGCGAGCGCGTCCGGCCGCAGTCGATGGCGAGCACGGTGGCGGCGCTCTTCGATGCCGGGCTCGTGTCGCGGGCCCCGGATCCCGGCGACGGGCGCCGGGCGCTGATCGAGCTCACGCCCCAGGGGCGGGAGGCGCTGGCGGAGGACCGGCGCCGCCGCGACCGCTGGCTGGCCGACGCCATCGAGCGCGACCTGACCGCCCGCGAGCGCCGCGTGCTGAGCGAGGCCGCCGAGCTGCTCGCGCGGATCGCCGAGGGTCGTGACGACGCCCGCTGAGCCACGCGACCAGGCGCTGTCCCTCGCCGAGTGGGCCGTCTTGACGCTCCTCTGCGAGGGGGATGCGCACGGCTGGCTGCTCGTGCGGGCGCTCGCGGCCGACGGCGAGATCGGATCGGTGTGGACGGTGCGGCGGGCGCTCGTCTATCGGTCGATCGATGCCCTCGAGGGCCGCGGGCTGATCGTCGCAGCCGGAAGCGAGCCGAGCGCCCGCGGGCCGGAGCGGACCATCTACTCCGCCGGTGTCGCCGGCCGGGCGGCTGTGCGCGCCTGGCTCGAGGAGCCGGTGGAGCACGTTCGCGACCTGCGGTCGGCGCTGCTTCTGAAGCTCGTCCTCGGCCGCCGCGCGGGCGTCGACCAGCGAGCGATGCTCGAGCGCCAGCTCGAGCTGCTCGGCGAGATCGAGGGGTCGCTCGCCGCCCGGGACGCGCACTCCGCCGGCACCGAGCGGCTGCTCCTCCGGTTCCGGCTCGAGACGACGCGGGCCGCCAGGCGCTTCGTCGAGGGTGAGCTCAAGAACGAAGGCCGCCCCACGGGCGGTGGAGGCGGCCTTCGACGCGGAATGGTCGAATAGTCACAAGTAGACTACCGACGTTGCGAAGAGACTACCCGATCCATCAACCGGAGGAGAGACAATGAAGCTCAGCGCCAGAAACCGCCTGACCGGCACCGTCACCTCGATCACGCGCGGCGAGGCGATCGCCAATGTCGTCCTCGACGTCGGCGGCCAGCGGGTCGTCTCGTCGATCACCGTCGAGGCCGTCGACGAGCTCGGCCTCAAGGAGGGCAGTACGGCCACCGCGATCATCAAGGCGTCGGACGTCATGATCGCCATCGAGGGCTAGCTCGCGCCGTGAACGCGGACGCCGATGTGGTGATCGTCGGTGGCGGCTTCGCGGGCGTCACGGCGGCTCGAGAGCTCAACCGCCGTGGGCTCTCGGCCGTCCTCCTCGAGGCGCGCGACCGGCTCGGCGGGAGGACGTGGGTCGACCGCCGGCTGGGGCTCGAGCTCGAGCTCGGCGGGACGTGGGTGCACTGGATCCAGCCGCACGTCTGGGCCGAGATCTCCCGGTACGGCCTCGGGACGGTGAGCAGCCCCGCGGCGGAGCGGGCGGTGTGGCTGGTGAATGGGGTCAGGCACGAGGGCGCGCCGACGCGGCTCTTCGAGATCCTCGAGGAGGGGTCGGCGCCCGCGGTCGCCGACTCGGCGCGCGTCTTCCCCCGCCCGTACGAGCCGCTGGCGGAGGCTCGGCGCGTCACGGAGCTGGATCGCCTCACGATGGCCGACCGGTTGGCGGCGACCGACATGGATGCCACGGTGCGCGCACTGACCGAGGCGCTCTGGTCGCTGCACTTCCATTGCCCGCTCGGCCGCGGTGCGTTGACCCAGGGCCTGCGGTGGGTTGCACTCGCCGCCTGGAGCTCGGAGCTCCTCGACACGGCGTGCGCGACCTACAAGATCGACGGCGGCACGACGGCGCTGCTGCAGGCCATCCTGGGCGACGCCGGCCGGACCGACGTCCGTACGAGCGCCGACGTCGTCCGGATCGGCCAGGAGGGCGACGGGATCGTCGCGCACCTGGCCTCGGACCAGCGCGTGACGGGCCGCACGGCGATCGTGACGGTGCCTCGGAACGCCCTGAACAGGATCCGGTTCGCGCCTCCGCTCAGCCCCGCGAAGCAGGCGGCGGCGGACGAAGGCCAGCCGTCCTGCGGAACCAAGGTCTGGATCCGGGTGCGCGGGCAGCTCGACCCGCTCGTGCTCATGGCGGACGTGACCCATCCGCTGGTCTGGGTCCAGTCCGAGCACTGGGTGGACGGCGACTCGATCCTGGTCGGCTTCGGGATCTCGAGCAGCGCCATCGACGTGAACGACGCCGGGGCGATCCAGGAGGCGCTGCGGGCATGGCTCCCGGGCGCCGAGGTCACCGGGGTCGCGTCCCACGACTGGGTCGCAGACGACCTCAGCCGGGGGACGTGGCCGATGCTGCGGCCCGGACAGCTCAGCCGGCTGCACGACGGCACGGTTCGGCCCGACGGGCGCGTCTGGCTCGCCGGATCCGACTACGCGAGCGGTTGGGCCGGCTTCATCGACGGGGCCATCGAGAGCGGCCTCCAGGTCGCGGCTCGAATCGCGGACGGCGCGTAGCGGGCGACGGCGAGCGCCGTGCACCCCGCCGCCCGCCGGTATAGCCTCTGTTTGCGGTTTCGGCGACGTAGCGATCCTCCGACGGCAAGGAGGCGACCCGAGTGCCTATGGACGGCGTCGTCCTCGTCCAGCTCAGCATCCTGAGCGACATCTGGGGCTGGTTCGGCGAAGTCTGGGACCAGATCCGCTCGGTCGACATCCAGTACCTGATCATCGGGTGCCTGCTCCAGTCGGTGCAGACCGTGCTGAACGGCCTCGCCTGGCGGAACATCCTGGCGGAGTCGTACGGGCCGGAGAACGTGCCCGCGCGCCAGATCATCTCGGCGTACGCCGGCGGTATCGGCCTGAACTCGTTCCTGCCCGCCCAGGCGGGGACGTTCGCTTATTTCGGCATGTTCCGCATGATCATCACGGGCTCGGCCTTCGCCGGGATCCTGGCCGCCGGCGTCGTCCAGAACATCTTCTTCGGCATCGTCGGCGGGCTGAACTACGTGTTCCTCTTCTTCTCGCGCCCGGGGTCGGCCGGGAGGTCGGGCGACCAGGCGACGACCGACGGCGGCGCGAAGGTCGTGTTCCTGATCCTGGCGGGGCTGCTACTGGCGTTCGTAATCCGCTTCTTCTGGAAGCGCTACCGGAAGGTGTGGGACGACGCCAAGGCCGGCGCCGTGATCCTGACCCGCCCGCGGCGGTACGCAACCCGGGTGCTCTCGGTGCAGGTCGCCTCGTACATCTCGCGCATCGGCGTGAACGCCAACTTCATGTACGCCTTCGGCATCCCCGTGACGCTGCGCAACATCTTCCTGATCATCGCCGCCAACTCGATCTCGTCGACGTTCGCGGTCACGCCGGGCGGTGTGGGCACCCAGCAGGCCCTCGCCTCGTTCGCCCTGCGCGACGTCGCACCGGCGGCGACCGTGACGGCGTACTCGCTGGCACAGCAGATGATCTGCATCGCCTGGAACATCGCGTTCGGCCTGGTGCTCATGGCGACGACGTTCGGCTGGTCGGCGACGAAGGATCTGGTTCGCGAGTCGCGCAAGGAGTCGAAGGAGAAGCGGTCGCTCACAGACCTCGAGAAGGAGGACGAGCCTGAACCGGGTTAGTGCTCGGCCTCGGGCTCGGCGGAGGGCTCCACGTACCCGGGCAGCGTCAGGAACTCCTGCGCGATCACCTTCATCGCGGCGGCGCCTGGCACAGCGAGCAGCGCACCCAGCACGCCGAGGAGCGCGCTTCCCACGATGACGCTCGCCATCACGAGGAACGGCGACAGCGACACCGTCTTGCGCTGCACCAGCGGCTGGGTGATGTTGTTCTCGATCTGCTGGTAGACGAGCGCGACGATGCCCATGGCCACCGCCGTCCCCGTGCTCACGGTGAGCGCCACCAGGATCACCACGCACGCCGCGATCGTGGCGCCGACCATCGGCACCAGGTCGAGCACGAAGACGAGCACGGCGAGCCCGGCGGCGTAGGGCACGTCGCCGATCCGCATCGCCACGTACATGACGGTGGCGGCGATGAGCGCGATCGCGAGCGCGCCGGCGACGTAGTTCCCGGTGAGGCGGGTGATCTCGCCTCCGACGCGCTCGACCCGATCCTGGACGTCGGGATCGATGTACCCGCGGCTCCAGCGCTCGATCCGTGCGCCCTCGAGGAGCAGGAAGAACGCCATGAAGAGAATCGTGAACGCGGTGAATCCCGTCCCCACCGCGGCTCCAACGACACCGAGCAGTGACTCCGCGGCTTGGGGCAGATGGGCGACGAGCCAATTCGCCGCATCCTCGAGCGCCTGGCTCACCTCCTTGCCGTGGTCGAGGTCGCCGAGGCTGCCGTTCTCGCGGATCTGGCGGGCCACGTCCGGCAACCCGTCGATCAGGTCGCGGATCTTGGTGTAGAACGGGGCGATCACAAGCGCGACGATCGCCGTCAGGGCCCCCACGACGCCGCCCACGGCGATCGCGGCCGCGAACCCCCGGCGCAGGTGCAGCCTCCGCTGGAGCACCCGCACCAGCGGCTCGAGGATCGCGGCCAGGGCGACCGCGAGGAAGATCTCGAGCAGCGCATGGCGCGCCAGGATCACGAGGTAGGCGACGATGAGGAACGCGGTCACGACCCCGAGCCCCCGCACGAGCTCGCGGTTGGCGGGCAGCAGTGGTCGCTCGGGGCTCGGGCCCACGTGGCAACGGTAGCGACAGGCCCGGCTGCCGCTCCGTCCGCCCGGTAGGCTCCCGCCGTGCGGCTGACGTACGTGGGGCACGCCACGGTGGTCATCGACATGGACGGCACCCGGCTCATGACCGACCCCGTCCTTCGGCCGCGCGTTGCGCATCTCCGGCGCGGCGGACCCGGTCGACGTCGCGGTGGCGGCGGGCATTGACGGCGTCCTGATCTCGCATGCGCACATGGATCACCTCGACCCGGCGTCGCTGGCCCTTCTCGAGGGGGAGCCGACGATCGTGGTGCCGCACGGCGCGGCCCGGTTCGTGCGCCGCCGGCCGCGCGTCGTCGAGGTCGGTGAGGGTGACGAGGTCGAGATCGGCGCGCTCAGGGTCCTGGCGACGCACGCCGAGCACGACGGCCGCCGCTATCAGTTCGGGCCGGCGGCGCCCACGCTCGGATACCGCGTGGCGGGCGAGCAGGCCGTCTACTTCGCCGGCGACACCGGGTTCTTCCCCGGCATGGCCGACATCGGCCGGACGGGAATCGATGTCGCGCTGCTTCCGGTCGCGGGTTGGGGGGCGCGGCTTCCCCCGGGGCACCTCGATCCGCTGGCCGCCGCCCGCGCGCTCGAGCTGCTCGCGCCGCGGGTGGCGGTCCCGATCCACTGGGGGACACTGGCGCCGGTCGTCGCCGGGCGGAACGCGCCGGGTCACAGCGAGTCGCCCGCGCATGAGTTCGCCGAGCATGCCGCGGCCCTGGCTCCCGAGGTGGACGTCGTCGTGATCCCGCCTGGAGGAACCGTCGAGCTCTGGGCCGGTCAATGAGTGACGAACACCTTCATCGCCATGATCATGAGCCCGAGGGCGAGGTTGACCGAAACCGCGGCGACCGTCCCCGCCAGGCCCATGCGCTCGCAGCGGGCATACCGCAGG
This sequence comes from uncultured Actinomycetes bacterium, assembly GCA_963821535.1. GTDB lineage: Bacteria > Actinomycetota > Thermoleophilia > Gaiellales > JAICJC01 > JAICJC01. Next base: position 85,774 of record CAWGEC010000007.1, read on the forward strand.
CCCTGCGCCGCAAGCGTTGCGACGCCGATGGCGAGGGCGACCCAGACGGCGGTCGTCTCCACGAAGACGCCGATCGCTCCGAGGATGAGCGCGAGCACCGGGCCGGCGGCGGCCAGAAGGATCGACGACTCCCGCCGGGCCACGTCGGCGAGCTCGCGACGCGTCACGGCGCGCCCCTGCTCCAGGCTCTCGCCGAGGCTGTGGGCGTACACATGCGCGAGCCAGAGCACGACGACGGTCACCGCGGCCAGGACCGCAAGCTCCGCCGCGCTCTTCGTCCGTCCGGCTGATCCCGCGGTGATCGTGCCCATGACCACGACGGCTCCGTAGACACCTCCGGCGATTCCCCACCGGGATCCCAGGAGCATCGTTCGCAGCACCCGGCGACTCGAGCCCATGCCGGTATCCAATCACGCGCAGCGCGGCTCCTGAGCACGGGTCATAGGATCTCTCGCATATGTCACAGGCGGGGCTGAGCGAGCATCTCGAGAAGGGCCGGAAGGCGTACGCGGACCGCGCCTGGGCCGACGCGTACCTGGCACTGGCGGATGCGGATCGGGCGGCGCCGCTCGAGCCGGACGACCTCGAGCTCCTCGCCACATCGGCGTCGATGACGGGCCGAATCGACGAGTACCTGACAGTGCTTGAGCGGATCCACCACCGTTACCTCGATGCCGGCGAGGGGCTGCGTGCGGCGCGGGCGGCGTTCTGGGCCGGGATGACGCTTGCGACTCGTGGCGATCTCGGGCCGGCGGGCGGCTGGTTCGCTCGGGCGCAGCGCCTCATCGACCGGGAGGGAGTCGACTGCGTCGAGTCAGGCTATCTGCTCGTCCCCCAGACGTACGAGCAGCTCGCGGCGGGCGAGTATGACACGGCGTACGCCATGGCGGGTCAGGGCCGCGAGATCGGCGACCGGTTCAACGACGGGGCGCTCGCGGCGGTTGGGCTCCTGCTTCAGGGAGAGGCCCGCGTGCACCAGGGGCTGGCCGAGCAGGGCCTCGCGCTGCTCGACGAGGCGATGGTCGCGATCAGCGCACCCGACATCCCTCCGATCCTCACGGGCGTCATCTACTGCGGGGTGATCTCGTGCTGCGAGGACGCGTTCGACCCGCGCCGGGCGAAGGAATGGACGAGTGCGCTGACACGGTGGTGCGAGCGCCAGCCGCAGATGGTGTCGTTCACCGGCCGCTGCCTCGCCCATCGCGCGGGCATCATGCAGCTCCATGGCGCATGGGACGACGCTCTCGCGGAGGCGCGCCTGGCGCGGGAGCGGTGCTGAGAAGTCCATCAACTGGGCGGCGGCGGGCCAGGCGCTCTACCAGCAGGCGGAGCTCCACCGGCTGCGGGGGGAGCTGGCTGCCGCGGAGGCGGCGTATCGAGAGGCGAGCCGGTTCGGGCGCGAGCCCCAGCCGGGCCTCGCCCTCCTGCGCCTGCGGCAGGGAGACGCCGATGCCGCGGCTGCGGCGCTCCGCCGCGTCCTCTCGGGCCAGGCGGAGCCGCTGCGACGGGCGGGGCTTCTTCCGGCCTACGCCGACGCTCTGCTTGCGGTCTCGGACGTCGATGAAGCCCGCCGGGCCGCCGACGAGCTGGCCGAGACCGCGGCGCAGAGCAGGAGCGCCATGCTGGGAGCGATCGCCGCTCGAGTCCGCGGCGCGGTGGTGCTCGCGGGGGGCGAGCCCGCGGCGGCGGTCCAGGCGCTGCGCGAGGCCGTGCTGTTCTGGCAGGACTTGAGCGCACCCTACGAGGTCGCCCGCGCCCGGCTCCTGATGGGCGTGGCGTGCCGTGCGCTCGGTGACGAGGACGGGGCCGCGTTGGAGCTCGAAGCCGCGCGAGGCGCGTTCGAAGACCTCGGCGCGCCGCTCGACGTCGCCGACGTGGATGCGCTGCTCGAGCCGGTGCCCGCGGCCGAAGCCCATGGCCTGACGGCACGAGAGCTCGAGGTGCTTCGCCTTGTGGCGACCGGCAGGACGAATCGCCAGATTGCGCGCGAGCTCGTCGTCAGCGAGCACACCGTCGCGCGCCATATGCAGAACATCTTCGGGAAGCTCCGCGTCTCGTCTCGGGCGGCGGCCACCGCGTTCGCGTTCGAGCACAAGCTCGTCTGACGCGCCGCGTGGTCCGAATTGACCACGCCGGACTTGCGTGCAGTTGGTGGGTTTGGGCGATGCGGCCGGCCCGGTCGCTTCGTAGCGTGAAGGCATCCACGAAACTCAAAGGAGCACTCGGATGTCTTCAGAGAACACGACGAATGGAGCGCCGCCCGCCGAGGCGTTCGACACGGTGATCATCGGCGGCGGCCAGGCCGGGCTCTCGGTGGGATACCACTTGATGAGGCGGAACCAGCCGTTCGTGATCCTCGATGCGGGCGCGCGCGTCGGCGACTCCTGGCGCGGGCGCTGGGACTCGCTTCGCTTGTTCACGCCCGCCCGGTACTCGGGCCTTCCCGGGATGCGCTTCCCCGCACCCGGATGGACGTTCCCGACCAAGGACGAGATGGGCGACTACCTCGAGGCCTACGCGGCCGGTTCGGCCTCCCTGTTCGGAACGATGTTCGCGTGGAGCGCCTCACCCAAAACGGCGACGGGTATCGGCTGGAGTGCTCGGACGGCCGGCGCATCAACGCCGAGCGCGTCGTCGTCGCATCCGGCGCCCACCGCACGCCCAGGGTCCCGCCGTTCGCCGCCGACCTCGACGCGGGGATCGTGCAGCTTCATTCCAGCGAGTACCGCAACCCTGCCCAGCTCGCGGACGGCGGCGTGCTCGTGGCTGGTGTCGGGAACTCGGGCGCCGAGATCGCGTTCGAGCTCTCGCGCTCGCACCCGATCGCGCTCGCCGGGAAGGAGTCGGGGCAGATCCCGGTGCGCCACGGGAGCCTGCGCTTCAGGTTCGTGATCCGGCGTGATCCGGTTCCTCGGCCGTCACGTGCTGACGACACGAACGCCGATCGGCCGCAGGGTCGGGCCGAAGGTCGCGGCGAGCGCGACACCGTTGATCCGGGTGAAGTCGAAGGAGCTCGCCGAGCGGGGGATCGACCGCGTCGCGCGAGTCGCCGGCGTTCGCGACGGCCGGCCCGTGCTCGAGGACGGCCGCGTGCTCGACGTCGCAAACGTCGTCTGGTGCACCGGCTACGTGCACGACTTCTCGTGGCTCGACCTGCCGGTGCTGGACGCTGCCGGGCAGCCGGTGCACGAGCGCGGCGTCGCCACGGCATCGCCCGGGCTCTACTTCGCCGGCCTCGTGTTCCAGTTCGCTGCGGCGTCCGACGTGCTCCCGGGGATCGGCCGGGACGCCGGCTACGTCGCGAAGCACCTCGCGCGCCAGGCCACGACGGCCGGCCGGCCTGTACGGTTGCCGGAACCGACCAGGAGGCACGCATGGCCCTCGCCCGAGTTGTCACGTTCGACGGAGTGAGCTCGCAGCGGATCGACGACATGAAGCGTGAGATGGAAGGCACCGAGCGGCCCGAGGGGCTCCCGGCGACCGAGGTGATCGTCCTGCACGATCCCGAGGCCGAGCGCTCGCTCGCGCTCGTCTTCTTCGCGACCGAGGAGGACTACGCGCTGGGCGACGCGACGCTGAACGCGATGCCCGCCGACGACACGCCGGGAGCCCGCTCGTCGGTCGCGAAGTACGACGTCGCGATCAGGCTGACGGCCTAGATGGAGATACTGTGCGTTCGCCATAGGGAGGTCATCGATGAACGACAAGCCGAACTGGCAGGTCGCGCGCCTCGACGACATCGAGCGGCGCGGCAGAGATCTTCCGGTGCGCGAGCACCTAGGGATCCACGCATTCGGAATCAACGCCTTCACGCCCAGCGAGGACGGCACGCTGGTCAATGAGCACGACGAGGCCGGGTCGGGCCAGGAGGAGCTGTACATCGTGATCGACGGGAAGGCGACCTTCGAGATCGACGGCGAGACGGTCGACGCGCCGCCGGGAACACTCGTGTTCGTCGGGCCGGAGTCGCGGCGGAAGGCGACCGGTGACGGAACCGTCCTCGTCGTCGGCGCCACACCCGGCGAGGCGTACGAAGGGCTCGACTGGGGTGACGCATGGCCGTTCCACGCCGAGTCCATGACGGCCTACGGCGAACAGCGGTATGCCGACGCGCTCGAAGCGGTCCGCGGTGCCTTGGAGCACATGCCGGACCACGCGGGCCTCAATTACAACTACGCGTGCTTCGCAACGCTCGCGGGGGACACCAGCGACGACACGTTCGCCCACCTCCGGCGGTCTGTCGAGCTGCTCCCGCGTTTCCGCGAGGACGCGCGCAGAGACGAGGACTTCGCCGCAGTCCGCGACGACCCGCGGTTCGAGCAGGCTCTTCGCTGAGCGGCTGCGTCGGGCCTACACCGAATTCCGAGTCACGAAGTGCGTGTCGCCGGCGCCGAGCGAGAACCCCTCAGGGGCGGCGGGCGAGACGTCCACGAGGAACGACGGCCGGTTCCAGCGCTCGTAGAGATCGGCGTCGATGTAGAACGGGGCGCCGCCCACGTGCCCGAGCAGCAGGTCGTGGGGCGAGATCGGCAGCTCGCCGTCGGGAAGGCAGATCGGGGAGCTGCCGTCACAGCAGCCCCCCGACTGGAAGAACATCACTCGACCGTGGGCCAGGGTGAGCGCCGCGATGGCCTCGAGAGCGTCATCGGTGGCGCTCACCTGTGCGCCCATGGCCCGCCCCCCTCCTAGAAGAACCCGAGCGGGTTGGGGTCGTAGCTGACCAGCAGGCACTTGGTCTGCGTGTAGTGGTCGAGCATCATCTTGTGCGTCTCCCTGCCGACGCCGGAGATCTTGTAACCCCCGAAGGCGGCATGTGCCGGATACATGTGGTAGCAGTTCGTCCACACGCGGCCGGCCTGGATCGCGCGACCCATCCGGAACGCCCGGCTGGTGTCGCGAGTCCACACACCGGCGCCGAGGCCGTAGAGCGTGTCGTTCGCGATCTCGAGCGCCTCTGCCTCGTTCTTGAAGGTGGTGACCGCGAGGACCGGGCCGAAGATCTCCTCCTGGAACACGCGCATCTTGTTGTGTCCCTTGAAGACTGTCGGCTCGAAGTAGTAGCCCTCGGCCAGCTCGCCCTCGAGCACGTTGCGCTTGCCCCCGATCAGGAGCTCGGCGCCCTCATCGAGGCCGATGTCGACATAGCCCGCGATCTTCTCGAGCTGCGCAGTCGACACCTGAGCGCCGAGCTGCGTTGCCGGGTTGAGCGGGTTGCCCTGGCGGATCATCGCGATCCGACCCAGGCACCGATCCATGAACTCGTCATAGATCGACTCGTCGATCAGGGCCCGCGATGGGCAGGTGCAGACCTCACCCTTGTTGAAGGCGTAGAGCACGAGCCCCTCGACCGCCTTGTCGAGGAACGCGTCGTCTTCGGCCATCACATCGGCGAAGAAGATGTTCGGCGACTTGCCGCCCAGCTCCGTCGTCGACGGGATGATGTTCTGCGCCGCGTACTGCATGATCAGCCGTCCGGTGACGGTCTCACCGGTGAACGCGATCTTGGCGATGCGCTTGCTCGTGGCGAGCGCCTTTCCGATCTCCGCTCCCGGGCCGTTCACGATGTTGAGCACGCCTGCCGGGACGATCTCCTGGATCAGCTCCGCGAGCTTCAGGATCGACCACGGCGTCGGGCTCGCCGGCTTCAGCACCGAGCAGTTGCCCGCCGCGAGAGCCGGGGCCAGCTTCCACGCCGCCATGAGCAGCGGGAAGTTGAACGGGATGATCTGCCCGACCACTCCAAGCGGCTCATGGAAGTGGTAGGCGATCGTGTTCTTGTCGATCTCCGAGATCGTCCCCTCCTCGCCGCGGATGACCGAAGCGAAGTAGCGGAAGTGATCCGCCGCAAGCGGGATGTCGGCCGCGAGCGTCTCGCGCACCGGCTTGCCGTTGTCCCAGCTCTCAGCGATCGCCAGGATCGACTTGTTCTCCTCGATGACGTCCGCGATGCGGTTCAGCACCCGCGATCGCTCCGTCGTCGAAGCCTCGCCCCATGCCACTCGTGCTGCGTGGGCGGCGTCGAGCGCGAGCTCGACGTCCTCCGGCGTCGATGCGGGGATCTCCGTGAACGGCTTCCCCGTGACCGGCGTCAGATTCGCTTTGTACTCGCCCTTCACCGGGGCGACCCATCGCCCGCCGATGAAGTTGTCGTACCGCGGCAAGACCTCGACGATGCTGTCGGGACTGCCGGGGACGGCGTAGGTGGCCGGATACTCGATGGTGGCCATCGCCAAACCTCCTCTGCCTTGCATGACCGCGAACCGCACGGCCGCACATGAACCTCAGCACCATCGAGCCGCCGCCGCATCGGGGAGGAGTCGCACGAGCGCTGCGCAAATGCCGCCCCCAAAGATCCGTGCGTCCCCCGATGCGGGCGGGCGGAGAGCGAAAACGACGATGACCGCCGCCGAGGAGTCGAACCCCGGAGCGCCGGGTCATGCCGGCGTCGACCGCGAACAGCGGGCACGCCGATCATCGGTCGCCGTGCCCGGGGCCTGTATCCGGGCGGACGCGGAATCTCGGGCGCGGGTTTCTACGCGTGCGTGGCTACCCCGACCGGGCTCGCGGCCTCCCTAGGCGAAGGCGTTGACGGCTCGGGCGATGACGAGCGCGATCACCGTGAGCGAGATCAGCGACTGGAGCGTCATGGTCAGCTTCGCCCAGGGCACCATGGGCATCACGTCGGTGGGACTGAAGGCCATGCTGGTGGACAGCCCGAGCACCAGGTAGTCGAGGTACACCGGGCGCCATCCGGGCGGCGCGAACTCGGGGCTGAGCTGCTGGGTGAACGCGAAGTCGGGATACGGCCGTGGCTCGAAGTACCGCGCCGCCGGCCCGCCGGAGTCCAGGAGCCAGTAGATGAGGCTGAAGATCATGCTGTTCCCCAGCCAGATGAGGGCGCCCGACGCCAGGAGTGAGCTCGGTGACTCCGTCACCTTCGCCGCTGTGATCAGATCGTTGACGAGGACCACGGTCGACGCCAGGCCCGTGACGGCGAGCGCCATGACGAGCGTGAGCGACAGGCGCCGCCACCAGCGGCGGTGCTCCTTCACGTTGGCCGGGTCCGCCGCGATGAGGGCGCCGAGCATCGCGATCTCGAGCGCCGGGACGAGCCAGTGCGGTCCCACAGACGCGCGGTCCGGCTCGAGCACGCGCAGCGTGACGGTGATCACGATGAAGCACGCGATCACGAGCGCCACCGGCCAGCGCGGCTCGATGCCCCTCTGCGCGTCGTTTGTCGCCGGGGGGTTCCGCTCGGGGCGGTCCGCGCTCACTCAGGCGATGGGCTCTCGTTCACGCATCGGGAGCCGAAACCCTGTCGGTCAGCCTGCGCGTCCCCATCGCCCGAACGGGGTGAACCGAAGGCCTAGAGTGCCGGAATCAGGTTCAGCAAGGAAAGGGCGGGGCGACCATGAGGCAGCGCACACTTCGAGATCTCCAGGTCTCTGCGATCGGGCTGGGGTGCATGGGGATGTCCGCGTTCTACGGCTCCACGGACGAGGACGAGGCGATCAGGACCATCCACCGCGGCCTCGAGCTGGGCATCACCTTCATCGACACGGCCCAGCTCTACGGCCCGCTCACCAACGAGATGCTGGTCGGCCGCGCGATCAAGGGCCACCGCGACGAGTACGTCATCGCGACGAAGTTCAACCGCCGGATGGACGAGGCCGTCCCCGGCGACATGTCGACGGTCGGGCCGCAGGACGGCTCCGCCGATCACGTGCGCAGCTCCGTCGAGGGATCGCTCGCGCGGCTGGGCACCGACCACATCGACCTCTACTACCAGCACCGCGTCGACCCCACGGTCCCGATCGAGGAGACCGTCGGAGCGATGGCCGATCTCGTCACGGAGGGCAAGATCCGCCACATCGGCCTGAGCGAGGCGGCGCCCGAGACCATCAGGCGCGCCAACGCCGTCCACCCGATCACCGCCGTCCAGACCGAGTACTCGCTGTGGACGCGTGACCCCGAGGCCGAGGTGCTGCCGACGTGCCATGAGCTCGGGATCGGCTTCGTTCCGTACTCGCCGCTCGGGCGCGGCTTCCTGGCCGGCCGGTTCACCTCGCCGGACGAGCTCGACGAGAACGACTTCCGCCGAAACGGCCCGCGCTTCACCGGCGAGAACCTCGACGCGAACCTCAGGCTCGCGGCCAAGGTCAAGGAGATCGCCTCGGAGAAGGGCGCGACCCCGGCTCAGCTGGCCATCGCATGGGTGCTCGCGCGCGGCGACGACCTGGTCCCGATCCCGGGCACCAAGCGCCGCACCTACCTCGAGCAGAACGCGGCCGCGGTCGACGTCGAGCTGACCGACGACGACCTGGCACGGATCGACGCAGAGCTGCCCGCGGTCGCGGGCGACCGCTACGACGCGGCGGGGATGGCGACGGTCAACAGGTAGCCCTCGCCGGCTACCTGAGGATGTTGACGGCCCGCGCGGCGACGAGGATGAGCGTCAGGATCGAGACCGTGGACTGCGTCAGCATGAGCAGCTTGGCCCACCGGGTGAGCGGCATGGTGTCGGTGGGGCTGAACGCGCTGGCGTTGGTGAACGAGACGTAGAAGTAGTCGACGAAGCGAGGGTGCCACCCCGGCTGCGCCACGCCCGGGTCCGTCATCTGGGGAAAGGCAAAGTCGCGCGGCGCGGCCGGATTGGCGAGCCGCCTGGGCGGGCCGCCGCCGTCGAGCTCCCAGTACCAGAGGCCGAACACGATCACGTTCGTCCACCAGATCTGGCCGGCGGCGGACAGGAGCTGGCGTCCATGGAGCGTCGCGCCGCTGTACAGGAGCTCGTGGACCAGGAACCCGAGCGACGCGATGTTGGCGAGCGACACGATCGCCGTCAGCGTGATCGCGGCCATTCGCCGCTTGCCGGATTCGTACACGTGCCGGTGCGGGGCGGCGACGGCAAGCGGGATCAGGAGCGCGAGCTCGAGCACGGGCACGACGAAGCGGATCGCACCGCTTCCGTGCGAGTCGGAGATGACCGTGTCGGGAAGCGAGACGTAGAGGGCGATCGCGACGCCGATCGCGACGACCGACGGCCAGCGCGGCTCGAATGGCGGCGCGGGGGTGTGGGTGTCGTGGGTCATCGCTGCGCCGTAGGGCCCGGCACACTGTCGCATGAAATGCGCCGAGTGTCTGATGGTGCGATGATGGGCTGACGTCATCTCCGCAGGACGAGCGAGGGGGTAGAGCGATGCGTTTGTGGAACGGGCGTACGGCCGTTTTGGCGGTGGCTGGGACGATCGCGGTCGCGGCGGTGGCGTCCGCCGCGAGCGGTGGCGGCGACGTGTCGCCGACGCCGTTTGGAACGCCGACGGCAGCCATCCCGAATCCCTCCCGGAGCATCACCGCCGTCCGCGGCGACCGGATGTGGGACTGGACAGAGCAGACACGCTCGGAGGTGCTGGCGCGCCACGGCATGGTCGCCACGAGCCAGCCGCTTGCGGCCCAGGCCGGCCTGCAGATCCTGCGGGACGGCGGGAACGCCGTGGACGCCGCGATCGCAAGCGCCGCGATGCTCGGGCTGACGGAGCCCGAGAGCGCCGGCATCGGCGGCGACATGGAGGCGATCTACTACTCGGCGAAGGATCGCCGCCTCTTCGGGCTGAACGCCGCCGGCTGGGCGCCCGCGTCGCACACGGTGGCCTTCTTCCACAAGCGCGGCCTGAACTCGGTGCCGTTCTACGGCGCGAACAGCGCCACCGTGCCCGGCACGGTCGACGGCTGGAGCCGGCTGCAGAAGCGCTTCGGGCGGATGTCGCTGGCCCAGGTGCTGCAGCCGTCGATCGAGGCCGCCCGGCAGGGGTTCGGCCTGACGGAGCGGATCCGCGGCGACTGGGAGAGCTACGACGGCTTCTACGTCGACATGCTGAAGAAGGATCCCGAGTCGCGCAAGGTGTTCCTGCGCGACGGGCACGTGCCGGCCCTCTACAGCAACTTCCGAAACCCCGACCTCGCCCGGGCCTACGAGCTCCTGGCCAAGGACGGGCCGGACGCGTTCTACCGCGGCCCGATCGGGCGTGCCATCGTGCGACGCATGAACGCGGGCGGTGCGGCGTGGACGATGGACGACCTGTCGTCGTTCAAGTCTGAGTGGGTGCACCCCATCTCGACGAACTACAAGGGCTACCAGGTGTCCCAGATGCCGCCCCAGACGCAGGGCTTCGCGACGCTCGAGATGCTGAACATCCTGCAGGCGTGCGGTCCCCGGCTGGGTTACGACCTGCGCGCGCTGGGGCCCCGCTCGCCCGAGTTCTGGAGCATCCTCGTGCAGGCCAAGCGGCTCGCCTATGCGGATCTCGAGCGCTACAACGGCGACCCGCGTTTCGTGCACGTGCCGGTCAAGCGGCTGATCTCGAAGCACTACGCCGCCTCCCTGTGCAGCCGGATCAGCCTCGGCCATGTGTCCGGCGAGCCTGCCGCCGCCGGCAAGCCGGCCGTCTCCGTGACGACCCGCGAGCGCGGCGACACGGTCTACCTGAGCGCCGCCGACCGGTGGGGCAACATGGTGTCGTTCATCTACAGCATCTACGACTACTTCGGGGCGTCGGTGTCGATCCCGGGCTACGGGTTCCCGATGAACGACCGCGGCTCGTTCTTCAACCTCGACCCGTCCTCGCCGAGCGTGACCGCTCCGCACAAGCGGCCGTTCCTCACCATCATCCCGGCCTTCGTGATGAAGGACGGGCGGCCGCTGCTCGCCTTCGGCAACATGGGGGGCGATGAGCAGGCCCAGGCCCAGGCCACCGAGATCGTGAGCATGATCGACCTCGGCATGAACGTGCAGGCCGCCGGCGACGCCGCCCGCTTCCACCACAGCCAGGACGCCGACCGCGTCGACCTGGAGTCGCAGCTCTACGCGCTGGTCGGCCCGCAGCTGCGGGCGCTGGGCTTCAAGGTGCGGCGCGTTCCCGGAAACGACGACGTGTTCGGCGGCTACCAGGCCATCCTGTTCCAGCGGCTGGCCGGGAACGCCCCGCCCGAATGGGAGACGGCGGGCGATCCGCCGGTAAACGGCATCTACCGGGCCGGCTCTGACTTCCGAAAGGACGGCCAAGCGGTCGGCTGGTAACCCCCGAGCATGCGAATCAGGCGCCGCCGGATTTCGTCCGAGCGGGATGAGGGGCTGCAATCCGCCCATACCTAGCGTGCCTGGACTCATTCCGAGAGAGTCAGGAGCGCCAAATGGCCCGGTCGTTTCGCGGCATCGTCAATCTCGACATCAAGGATTCGAGTCCGGATTGGGAGCCGTTCACTCAGCCGATCGCACCCGCTGAGGCTCCGAATGTGCTGTACGTGGTGTTCGACGACGTCGGCTTCGCGGCGATGGAGCCGTACGGCGGGCTGATCGACACTCCGAACGTCAAGCGGATCGCCGAGAAGGGCCTGACGTACACGAACTTCCATACGACCGCGTTGTGCTCGCCGACCCGGTCGTGCCTGATGACGGGCCGCAACCACACCACCAATGGGATGGCCTGCATCACGGAGGCGACGTCCGGATTCCCGAACGCGAACGGGCACATCCCGTTCGAGTGCGCGAACATCGCTGAGGTGCTGGGCGAGCGCGGCTGGAACACCTACCACGTCGGCAAGTGGCACCTCTGCGCGGAGGACGAGATGAACCTCGCCTCGTCCAAACGGCAGTGGCCGCTCGGTCGCGGGTTCGAGCGCTACTACGGGTTCCTGGGCGGCGAGACCAACCAGTGGTATCCCGACCTGATCGAGGACAACCACCCCGTCCCTCAGCCGAGTCTGCCGGCCGAGGGGTACCACTTCTCGGTCGACATGACCGACAAGGCGATCGAGTTCGTGCAGGACGCCAAGGCGATCGCCCCCGACAAGCCGTTCTTCCTCTACTACTGCCCCGGCGCCGCACACGCACCCCACCACGCGCCCAAGGAGTGGATCGACAGAGTACAAGGGCCGGTTCGACATGGGGTACGAGGCGTACCGCGAGCAGGTGCTCGAGCGGCAGAAGGCGCTCGGCATCGTCCCGGAGAACGCCGAGCTGTCCCCGATCAACCCGTATGCGGACACGACGAGCCGCGACGGCAAGCCGTGGTCGGAGTTCGACGTCGTGCGCCCCTGGGAGTCGCTCTCAGCCGACGAGAAACGGCTGTTCGCACGCATGGCTGAGGTCTACGCGGGCTTCCTCAGTCACGCCGACCATCAGCTCGGTCGCCTCCTCGATTTCCTGGAGGGGAGCGGCGAGCTCGACAACACGCTGATCGTGCTCGTATCCGACAACGGTGCCTCGGGCGAGGGCGGTCCGAACGGCTCCGTGAACGAGAACAAGTTCTTCAACGGCATCCCCGACACGATCGAGGAGAACCTCAAGCAGCTCGACGAGCTCGGCAGCACGCGCACCTACAACCACTATCCGACCGGATGGGCGTGGGCGTTCAACACGCCGTTCAAGATGTGGAAGCGCTACAGCAACTACCGCGGCGGCACCGCCGACCCGCTGATCGTGTCGTGGCCCAGCCGCATCGCTCGGCCCGGCGAGATCCGCCGCCAGTACACGCACGCCGTCGACATCGTGCCGACGATCTACGAGTGCCTCGACCTCGAACCCCCCGACGAGGTGAACGGGTACACGCAGAAGCCGATCGAGGGCGTCAGCTTCGCCTACAGCCTGGACGACGCGGATGCGCCGACGCGCAAGCAGACGCAGTTCTTCTCCATGCTCGGAACACGAGCGATCTGGCACCGCGGCTGGAAGGCCGCGACCGCCGTCCCAGCTGCGCCCGACTCCTGGGGCGACTTCCCCACGCAGCGGTGGGAGCTGTTCGACACCGACGCCGACCCGAGCGAGTCGCACGACCTCGCGGAGCAACACCCGGACAGGCTCCAGGAGCTGATCGCGCTCTGGTGGGCCGAGGCGGGCGCACACCAAGCGCTCCCGCTCGAGTCGCAGAACCGCTATCGAGATCCTGGGGGCCGAGCGGCCGCAGCTGTCGCAGCCTCGCACCCGCTACACGTTCTACCCCGGCGGGGCCGAGGTTCCGGAATCCGTGGCTCCGAACATCCGCAACCGCTCGTACACGATCGCAGCCGAGCTCGACGTCGAGACCGCCGAAGCCGGCGGCGTGATCTTCTCCCAGGGCTCGCGGTTCGGCGGCCACGCCCTCTACGTCACCGGCGGCAAACTGAAGTACGTCTACAACTGGGTGGGAGAGCACATCCAGACGATCGAGGCCGACGATGCGCTTCCCACCGGGCACGTCGTCGTCTCGGCCTCGTTCGAAAAGCAGGGCGACGCGATGCCGACACAGGGGATGTTGACGCTGCACATTCGCGAGGCGCAAGTCGGCGAAGGACAGATCATGACGCAGCCCGGCAAATTCGGCCTGGGCGGCGGCGGCCTCGTCGTCGGCCGGTCAGGCGCGGAGCCCGTCACCGACGACTTCACCGGGTCACGACCGTGGCCATTCGTCGGTGGAACGATCCGGCGCGTGGCGATCGACGTCAGCGGCGATGCCTTCGTCGACCTCGCACGAGAGGCGAAGGCCGCCTTCGCACACCAGTAACAGCTCCTAGCTCTGCCGGCCGCCGGACGGCCTCAGCCCACGATTCGCAGCTCGCGGCTCGTGTGGTTGAGCCTCCGTGCGCCGTCCTCGGTCGCGACGACGATGTCTTCGATCCGCACGCCGAGCCGGCCCGGCAGGTAGATCCCGGGCTCGATCGAGAAGCACATGCCCGGCTCGATCGGGCGTGTCTCACCCTCGACCATGTACGGCGGCTCGTGGGCCGTGAGACCGATGCCATGGCCGGTGCGGTGGATGAATCGCTCGCCGTAGCCCGCATCGGTGATGACCCTGCGGGCGGCGCGGTCGACGTCCTGGCAGGCGGTGCCCGCGCGAACGGCTTCGAACGCGGCCTGCTGCGCGCGGCGCACGACGTCGTACACCTCGGCCTCCTCCGCGGTCGGCTCGCCGACGTGGACGGTGCGCGTCGTGTCGGAGCCGTAGCCGTCCTTGGTGCCGCCGAAGTCCAGGACGACCATGTCGCCCTCCTGGACGACGCGATCGCTCTCGTCGTGGTGCGGGTTCGCGCCGTTCGGGCCGGACGCGACGATCGTGAACTCGACCGTGGAGTGGCCATGTGCCGTCAGGAGCTCAGCGAGCTGCGCCGCGATCCCGGCCTCCGTCCGGCCGGAGAAGCGCGTCGTCGCGATCTCCTCGAAGACCGAGTCCGCGGCCGCGCCGGCGGCTGCGAGGCGCTCGAGCTCCTCGGCGTCCTTCACGGCACGCAGCGTTGGGAGGGCGTCGGTCATCGAGACGTAGCGGGATTCCGGGAGCTCCTGCTGGAGCGCGAGCACGTGCATCGCCCAGGCGGAGTCGGAGACGGCGTATGTCCCGTTCGGGTCGAGCATCGCCGCCGCAGCCGCGTATGCGTCCTCGCCGTCCGCCCAGTCGCGAAGCGCGAGCGCGGCCGAGCCGGGCGCCGATTCGGCGCCGGGGCGCTCGAGGGCCGGGACGATCATCGCCGGCGGCCGCGACTCATGGATCGCGATCATCGTGATGCGCTCGGTGATCGCGATCGGCGCATACCCGGCGAAGTACAGGAGGTCGGGGCCGGGCGTCACCAGGACCCCGGTCAGGCCCGCGGCGGCGGCGTCGGCCGCGGCCCGCGTCATGCGCTGCGAGAAGTCCTCTGTGGTGAATGGGCGCGTCTCGAACCGCCTGGGGAGGGGTGACGTCGGAGCGCGGGGACCGGCCTTCGGCCAGGATAGCGGGGTAGGGTGGGGGCCTGTGACCTCTGCGACCGCCGGTGTGCCGATTCGGGCCATGGCCGACGGGAACACCGTTCCCGTGCTCGGCCTGGGCACATGGCCGATGGACGACGCGGAGGCGTTTGCGGCGGTCGGCGATGCGTTTCGGGCCGGATACCGGCTCGTGGACACGGCGGCGCGGTATGGCAACGAAACCGGCGTAGGGCGCGCGATTGCTGCGTCCGGCCTGCCGCGCAAGGAGATCTTCGTCACGACGAAGCTCCCAGGTGCCCAGCACGGGCGCCGCGAGGCGCTCGCCGGCCTCGACGAGAGCCTCGACCGGCTCGGTCTCGACTATGTCGACCTGTACCTGATCCACTGGCCCCTGCCGACCATTGGCAGGTATGTTCAGACCTGGGAGGCGCTGATCGAGCTGCGCGCCCAGGGCAAGGCGCGGTCGATCGGGGTCTCGAACTTCACGCCCGCGCAGATCGACGAACTGGTCGCGCGCACCGGCGTCACGCCCGTTGTGAACCAGGTCGAGCTGCACCCGGAGTTCGCCCAGGCGGAGCTCCGCGCGTGGCATCACGAGCGCGGCATCATCACGGAGGCCTGGAGTCCGCTCGGACCCGAGACCGGCGCGCTCCGGCACCCGGCTGTCGTGCAAGCTGCCGCCGCGCACGGCCGGACGCCCGCCCAGATCGTGCTGCGGTGGCACCTCCAGCTCGGCGACATCCCGATCCCGAAGTCGTCGCACCCGGGACGCCTCCGCGAGAACATCGACGTCTTCGGCTTCGAGCTGTCCCCCGACCAACTGGCCGCTCTCGATGCCGTCGACTGTGGCAACCGAACAGGCGGCGATCCGGAGAGGAACGTCGAGCTGTAGCAAGGAGGCGAGGCTACGCGGCCGCTGCGTGGATCGCGGCGGCGAGCTCGTCGAACGCCACCGGGTCGGCGAACCGCTGCACCCATGCGATGCTGACGCTCTTCTGCCCACGGCTGCGGACGTGGTCCGCGCCGACGACGTAGAACTGCCACTGGCCCACATCGAGCGCGTCGTACGCGGCGTGCTCCTTGCAGGCTTGGACGCCGAAGACGAAGACGTCCGCCCGCACCTCAGGTGCCGCTCCAAACTCGTTGGTCTCCTCGTCCCAGCTCAGCGCCGCCACGCGTCCGAAGCTCAGCTGCGAGTGCTTCGCCTGCGCCCAGCCCTGGAGATAGCCCGACGCCTTCACCTCGACGCGAATCCCGGAGTCGGTCTCGACATCATGGTTCGCCCAGGCCTTGCGTCGGACCGGTCGATCTGGAAGAAGAGTGAGAAGAGCGGGCGAGGAGAATCGAACTCCCGTCTTGAGCTTGGAAGGCTCTTGCTCTGCCATTGAGCTACGCCCGCGCGTCGCTCCATCCTAGTATGGCGCGGATGACGGCCGGCCTCGGAGCGGACGCCGCCGCACTCGCGGCCGTCGCCGCGCTCGTCGGCCTGGCATGGATCGCGGGCTCGGCGATCCTCGGGGCCGCTCCGGCGGCCGAGCGGCTCGGGATGGGCGTCCTCTGCCTCGCCGGCGCCGCGTGGCTCGTGATGCTCCAGCCGCTCGCCGGCGTCTCGATCGTCGGCGAGCCGTGGGCGCTCCGCGCGCTGGTCGTGGCCCTCGTCGCCGCCCTGCTGGCGCGGCGCCCGCCGCTTCGCCCGTCGGGGTACGCCGTCGGGCCGGCCGTCGCGATCGTGACGGCCGGCCTCATCGTCTCGGCCGCGGCCTGGCTCGTCCCCGGCGACGACTACCCGGCCCGCTCCACCGACATCCTCTGGCACGAGGGCTGGATCCGCCAGCTGGTGGGAGGGGGGAACGCGCCCGGCGGCGTCTATGCCGATGTGCCCAACGCCTACCCGTGGCTCGAGCACGCCCTGGCGGCGCTCGTCATGTCGGCCGGAGGGCTGGCGATGACCCCGACGCTCATCGCGGTCGAGGCGCTGACGCTGCTCGCCCTGGGGACGGGCACGTGGCTGCTCGCGGTCGAGCTCGAGCTCGAGCCCGCGGCGGCGGCGTGGGCCGCAGTGCTCGCGACGGCCGGCGGCGGGATCGGATGGGTCGCGGCCGGCGGCCCGGCGGCGGTCCTGACAACCTCGGCCGCCGACCCATCCACGACGCCGGCCGGTCTCCTGGGCTTTCAGCGCGGCATCGGCCACTACAGCGGCGACCTCCTGCTCTCGCCGGCGCCGACCCCGGCCCTCGGCAACATCCCGCCCGCGATGCCGCGCGAGCTCGGGCTCGCGCTCGTGCCGCTTGTGGCCTGGGCGGCCGTCCGGGCTGCCCACCGGTCGGCGCCGCGCTGGTGGGCCGTGGCGGGGGCGACTGCAGGGCTGGCGTTCCTGGCGTCGCCCGTCGCCGGGATCGTTGCCGCGTTCACGGGCCTCGCCGTCGCAGCCGCCCACCGGTCGCGGGCCGCGTGGGTCGCGATCCCGCCGATGATCGGAGTGACCGGCGTCTGGCTCGGCCCGCTCGCGTGGCACGCCGCCGACCTGGGCGGGCTCGTGAACACGACCCGCGGTCGGCCCATCGAGCCGACCGCCGCCCAGGCCCTCGTCGCGATCGCCGTACTAGTCGTGCTCGGCGCGGTCGGCGCCGTGCTCGCCGCCCGGTCGCGGGCGATCGACCGGCGGGCGCTGGCCGCCGTGACGGCCGGGTTGATCCTGCCCGCGATCGCCGCAGCGGCTGCACCGGGCCTCGACGCGGTGCCGGCCCTCACCCGTCTGCTCCATTACCTCCCGGCCGCCGCGCTCGGCCTCGCGCTCCCGGCCGGCATCGCCGCCGCCTGGCTCGTTGGGTGGGCGCGGGGGAGGGGCCGGATCCTCACCGCGGCGGCGATCGCGATCGTCGCGACGGCCTCCGCGGCGACAGCCTCGGCGGGCATGGTCGAGGTGCTCCACCACAGCGGCGAGCACCCGGTGCTCCGCTGCGACATCGGCCTCGGAAGGTCCGGCGCCGGCACGATCGCGGTGGTCGGCGCGCCGGACGGGCCCGCGCCGAGCGACCCGCTGGCGCTCACCGTCTTTGCGCGGACCGGCGCTCCGCTGCTCTACATCACGCGGCCGCGGATCCGGTTCCCCGACACGTTCTTGCACATCCCGGCCCAGGCGCCGCGGTTCTTCGCGCTGCGTGCGATCGATGTCGGCCGTCCCGCGCCGGCGAACGTGACCCGGGTGCTGGCGCCCGCGACCGACGCGGCGCCGCCCGGGTTCGTCGCCGCTGGTTCCTGCCAGGTCGGTACCGTCGTGGACGGCCGCTATCGAACTCTGCCGTACCGCTGGCTCGTCCGCGGCTAGCCGCGGACGCGCAGGTGGTCGGGGTCGTAGAGGACGTCGTCTGCGACCTCGGCCCGGACGAGCTGGCCGAGCACCTCGACCTCGACCCCCGTCGCGCCCGGCCCGATCTCGGCCGGGAGGTAGCAGTACGCGACGTTCCGGCCGACCGTGTGGCCGTACGCAGCGCTGCGGACGCGTCCGACGACCGAGCCGCCCGCGTGCACCGCCTCGCCGCCGTAGACGTTCAGGTACCTGCGCCCGCCGACGAGCAGGGTGCGGATCCGGCGCTCGGGCACCGGCCCGGCGGCCGCCAGCGCCTCGCGGCCGTTGAACGGCCCCTTGTCGAGCGCGACGCAGAACCCGAGGCCGGCCTCGTAGGGCGTGTCGCCCGCGGTCATGTCGGTGCCCATGTAGCGGTAGCCCTTCTCGATCCGAAGCGAGTCGAGGGCCCGGTAGCCGGCCGGGGCGATGCCGTGCCCGGCGCCGGCCCGGGCCAGCGCGTCCCACACCTGGACGGCCGACTCAGGAGCGAGGTAGAGCTCGAACCCGAGCTCGCCGACATACGTGATCCGCTGCGCCGTCACGTCGGCGCCGGCCACGCGCAGCCCGCGGGCGGTGCGAAACGGGAACCCCTCGGCCGAGACGTCGTCGTCGGTGGTCGCCTCGAGCACGTCTCGCGCGGCCGGCCCCCACATGCCGATCACGGCCAGCTCGGTGCTCGCGTCGCGCAGCGCGACCGGGCCGTCGTCGGGCTCGATGTTGGCCCTGAGCCACCCGAGGTCGGAGTCGACGACACCGGCGCCGGTCACCACGCGGAAGCGGTCGTCGCCGAGCCGCGTCACCGTCACGTCGGCGACGATCCCGCCCCGGCGGTTCAGAAGCTGGGTGTAGACCACGCTCCCCGGAGGCCGGTCGATCAGGTTGCAGGCGACCCGCTCCAGGAGCGGCAGCGCGCCGGGGCCCTGCACCTCGATCTTGCCGAACGAGGTCATGTCGATCAGGCCGGCCCGCTCGCGGATCGCCGTGTGCTCGGCCGCAACCTGCCTGAACCAGGGCGGGCGCACCCAGCCGAACTCGCGCTGGTCGGCGCCCGAGCGGCGCCACGGCTTGCCGGGCTCGAAGTGGTCGGCGCGCTCCCAGCCGTTCTTCACGCCGAACGCGGCGCCCGCCTCCTGGAGCCGGCCGTGGAGCGGCGAGAGCCGGTTGGGGCGGCCCCACTCGTCGGTGTCGAGCGGGTAGCGAAGCCGGTAGTAGTAGCGGTAGACCTCGCGGCCGGCCGCCTCGACCTGGGCCGGCGCACGGTATGCGGCGCCGAAGCGCCAGGCGCGGTAGCCGGTCGTGTCGAGCTCGGTCTCGCCCGTCGTCATCCACTCGGCGATCGTCTTCCCGATCCCGCCGGCGCCGCCGAAGCCGTTCAGCGAGAGCCCGGCCGCCATCCAGAATCCGGGCGTGCCGGGCACCGGTCCGAGCAGGGGGTTGCCGTCGGGCGTCATCGCGTCGGGGTGGCACACGAGCGCCACGACGCCCGCGTCCTCGAGGAACGGGAACCGGCGCACGGCCCCCGCCATCAGCTGTTCGAAGCGCTCGTGGTCGGGCGGGAGCGCGCGGGCGCCGTGCTCCCACGGCACGCCGTCGACCCAGCGGGCCACCGGATCCGGCTCGTAACCGCCGAAGAGCGCGCCGCCGGCCTCCGAGCGGCCGTACACGAGGTTGTCGGTGTCGCGGAAGCACGGCATGTCGCGCGGCAGCTCGTGGCCGTCCACCGCCTCGAGGGCGATGTGCTGGTGGTCGACCGGCACCGACGGCGTGAACGCGCCCACCATCGCGGCCACCTGCGGCGCCCAGATGCCGCAGGCGTTCACGACCGCCTCGGTCTCGATCGGGCCGGCGGTCGTCTCGACGGCGCAGACCTCGCGGCGGTCGCCCAGGCGGATGCCCGTCACCTGCGTGCGCGTGCGGATCTCGACGCCGAGGGAGCGGGCGGCGTCGGCGAGGGCGTAGGTGGCGGTGTGCGGGTCGACGCAGCCGTCGTCGCCGACCCAGACGGCGCCGTGCAGCGACTCGGGGCTGGCCTGCGGCATCAGCGCGAGCGCCTGCTTGGGGCCGACGACGTCGACGTCGAGCCCGATCCCGCGGGCCCGGCTGGCGCCGCGCCGCAGCTCCATCAGGCTCTCCTTGCTGGAGGCGATGCGGAGGCTTCCGAGCCGCTCGAACACGCCGAGCTCCTCGTAGAGCTCGACGCTGTAGCGGCGGAAGCGCATCATCGTCGGCGAGGGGTTGAACTGGGTGACGAGGCCGGCGGCGTGGCAGGTCGAGCCGCTGGTCAGCTCGCCCTTCTCGACGAGGACGACGTCCGTCCACCCGGCCTTGGCCAGGTGGTAGGCGACGCTGCACCCGGTGATGCCGCCGCCGACGACAACGACTCGGGCTCGGTCACCCTCCATGTGCGCCCCGCTCGATCAACCGGTCCCGACCACGTCGAAGCCGGTGACTATAGTGGCGCGGCCATGTCGGACCTCGACGGTCTCCTCGACCTCGTTCCCGCGCTCCGCGAGCGCCATTCGGTGGCCGAGCTCGCCGGCGGGCTCACGAACACGAACTACAAGGTCGAGACGCCCGAGGGCGCGTTCGTGGTGCGCGTGTCGGCCAAGGACGCGGGGCTGCTCGCGATCGACCGCGAGAACGAGTACCTGAACACGGTCGCCGCCGCCGATGCCGGCGTGGGGGCGGCCGTCATCGACTACCTGCCGGAGCAGTCGCTGCTCGTGCTCGAGTTCATCGAGGGGACGACGCAGACGTCGGAGGACATGCAGCGCGGCGACAAGCTCGACTGGGTCGCCGAAGCCTGCCGGCGCCTGCACGCCGCCCGCCCGTTCCGCGACGACTTCAACATGTTCGACATCCAGCGCCGGTATCTCCGGCTCGTCCAGGACCGCGGATTCCGGCTCCCCGATCGCTACCTCGAGTTCGATCCGCAGGTGCGCCGGATCGAGCAGGCGATGTCGGCGCAGGACGAGGGCACCGTGCCGTGCAACAACGACCTTCTGGCCGAGAACTTCATCGACGTCGGCGACGGATTCAGGCTGATCGACTACGAGTACTCGGGAATGAACGACGCCTGCTTCGAGCTCGGCAACATCTGGAGCGAGTCGAGCCTCTCGCTCCCGCAGCTCGACGAGCTGGTCGGCCACTACTACGGCGAGCACCTGGTGAACAAGGTCGCCCGGGCGCGCCTGTGGGGGCTCATGTCGAAGTACGGCTGGACGCTCTGGGCCTCGATCCAGGACGGCGTCTCGGACATCGACTTCGACTTCTGGACGTGGGGGATGGACAAGTACGACCGCGCCGTCGCCGAGTTCGACGGCCCGGACTTCGACCGCCTCATCGACGACGTGCAGCGCCCCGACTGATGAGTGACTCACTCATCTGGCCTACCGCGTCAGCGCGTAGTAGGGGTCGTTCGCGAAGTCGCGGTACTGCCGCAGCGACGCCGCGCTCGTGTCGATGAAGTTGTTGCCGTTCGGCCCGATGTTGTTCCACGACAGGTAGGCGACGCATTGCGGGCTCTGGATGACCGTCGTGCGCGTGTCCGTGATCAGGCTGTGCCCGGTCACCGAGCCGTCCTTGTCGAACTTCCCCGCCGGTGTCGTGATCTTCTGCTTGTGGACGAAGCCGCTCTCGCACACGATGTACGGCTTCTTGTGGGCGACCGCCCAGGTGTAGGTGTCCCAATTTCGGCCCGGGTTCTCGGCGGCGTCGACGAATGTGTCGCGGTAGAGGTCGACGCCCGAGAAGTCGACGACGTCGTCGCCGGGCCAGTAGACCTCCCACGTGCTCGCGGTCGACCGGCGCTGGGCGCAGAAGACGAAGATGCAGTTCCCGCCGGCGTCGATCGTCGCGCCGGCCGAGCGGAAGACCGACTTCACGTGCCGCCAGGCGGCGATGTAGGCGGCCTCGCCGCCGGTGCCAACTCCGCCCTGCCAGGCTGCGTAGTAGGGGTTGTGGGCGCCGTTCGGCTCCTGCCACAGGCGGAAGATGACCGGCACCCCGAGCGCGCGCAGGCCGTTTGCCACGCCCGACCAGTACGTGTCGAACTCACCGTTCGTGATCCGGTCGATCCCCGTGCCGAACGCCGTGGTGACACTGTCGCCCTTTCCGTTCCAACCCTCGGTCTTGATCGGGAACGACGCCGGCTGGCCGAACGAGACCATCGGGACGACTCGCGGCCCGGTGAGCGCCGCGTCGGCCCGGGTGGACGCGTTCGGGCAGGCGGCGAGCCAGCCGTAGCGGCGGTTTCGGATCCCCATCCGCCGGCGGAGCTGCGTCTCGATCCCCTTCGCGCCCGTGAAGCCGCGGGTAGTGTCGTCGGCGCCGAAGTAGGCGCCGGTGGGCGGGATGACGAGCCCGCCGTACGTCCCGATGATCGCCGGGTCGCGCGCCGGGGTCGCCGCGGCGGCGCTGCCTGCGGCCGCGAGCCACCGCGGAAGCCCGGCCGCCGCCACGACGGCACCGCTGCGAAGGAGCAGCTCGCGCCGCGACGACAGGCCGCCGTCCAGTCCCCCCAATGTCCCCCTCCAGGACTTGCGTGGAGCGCAAGTATGCGCCCGCGTTGGCCCCCGTGTCAACCGCAACTTCCAAAGTGGCTCCGGTATACTCGCGCCGCCTGACTGACTCATCAGTCAGCCCGTGAGGAGGTCGCGAGATCGTGCTGGACGTGGTGGTCGTGGGAGGGGGGTTCGCCGGGGTCACGGCGGCGCGCGGAGACCGCGCTCCGCGGTGCCCGGACGCTGGTCGTGGAGGCCCGCGACCGGCTCGGCGGCCGCACCTGGACCGCGCCCTGGGAGGGGCTCGACATCGAGCTCGGCGGCGGGTGGGTGCACTGGCACCAGCCGCACACGTGGTCCGAGATCGTGCGGGCCGGGCTGGAGGTCGAGATCGGCCGGGAGACGGAGCTCGCCGCTTGGTACGTCGGCGACGAGCGCCGAACGGGCACCATCGCCGAGCGCGACGCCATCGCCGAGCGCGGATGGAACGCCTTCGTCGCCGGCGTCGAGGAGGTGCTCCCGCTGCCGCACGATCCGCTCGCGCACATCGACCGCATGGCCCGGCTCGATCGCATGTCGATCGCCGACCGGATGGGCGAGCTGGAGCTGACGGGCGAGGAGCGGTCCGTGCTCGAGGCGGAGCTCGAGTCGCTGGCGAGCGGGCCGCTCGGGGAGTCGGGCGCCGTGAGCGTCCTTCGCTGGCACGCCCTCTCCGGCTACAGCCTCGCGCTGACGCAGTACACAGGCGGGCGCGTGACGCTCGCGCGCGGGACGGGCGCACTCCTCGCCGCGATCGCAGGCGGCGCCTCGTTCGATGTCCGGCTCGAGTCGCCCGTCGCGGCGATCTCGCAGTCCGAGTCAGGCGTCGAGGTGCACCTGCGCGGCGGCGACGCGATCACGGCCCGCGCGGCGATCGTCGCCGTGCCCCTGAACGCGCTCCCGGCCATCGAGTTCGACCCGCCGCTCCCGGCCGGCAAGCGCGCGGCGATCGCCGCCGGCCAGGCATCCACGGGCATCAAGGTCTTCATCCGCGCGAGCGGCCCGGCCGTCCAGCAGAACGCCATCAGGCCCGGGCATCCGTTCGGCTACCTCGCGACCGAGTACGTCCTCCCCGACGGCGAGCAGGTGATGATCGGGTTCGGGATCGACGGGGGCGCGTGTGACACGTCCGACCTGGCCTCGGTCCAGCGCCAGCTCGACGACATCATCCCCGGGTACGAGGTCGTGGCCGCCACCGCCGGCGACTGGCTGGGCGACGAGTTCTCGCGCGGCACCTGGGCGATCCACCGCCCGGGGTGGTACACGACCCACCACGCGGAGGCGCGCCGGCCGGAGGGCCGGATCGCCTTCGCGGGCTCCGACATCGCCAACGGCTGGTCGGGGTTCATCGACGGCGCGATCGAGTCCGGGTTCCGCGGTGCGGCCCTGGCGCTCGACGCGATGACCAGCCACCGGAGGGCAGCATGACGAAGTATCCGACGACCACCACGCTCTACTTCGGCCCCTGGTACCGGCGCTCGCCGTTCTTCGACGGCACGCAGCGCGCGGGGTGCAAGGCCTACGACATCTACAACAAGATGTACCTGCCGGCCGAGTACGACGATCCCGCGGTCGAGTACCAGGCGCTCCAGGAGGGCGTGACCCTGTGGGACGTCGGGGTCGAGCGCACCGTCCAGATCAGCGGCCCCGACGCCGACCGGCTGGTCGACTCGCTCACCTGCCGCGACCTCACCCGCTGCGCCGTCAAGCAGTGCAAGTACATGCTCGTGACGGCGCCTTCGGGCGGGATCGTGAACGACCCGGTGCTCGTGCATCCCGAGGAGAACGTGTGGTGGATGCAGCTCGCCGACTCCGACGCCGGCCTCTACGCGCTCGGCGTTCTCTCCCAGCTCGACCTCGACGCCGAGGTCTCCTACCCCGACGTCCACCCGTGCCAGGTGCAGGGCCCGCTCTCGGGGCGCACGCTCGCGAAGCTCGTCGGCGAGGACATCTTCGATCTGCGCTACTACTGGTGCGACCACTTCGAGATCGAGGGCATCCCGGTGGTCATCACCCGGACCGGCTGGTCGGCGGTGCCCGGGTTCGAGGTGAACCTGCTCGACGGGACGCGCGGCGACGAGGTGTGGGACGCGATCATGGCCGCCGGCGAGGAGTTCGCGATCCGGCCGATCGCCCCGAACGAGGCCCGGCGCGTCGAGGCCGGCATCTTCAACTGCGGCTCCGACTTCACGCTCGCCGACACGCCGTTTCACATGACGGGCCTCGAGCGGCTGGTCGAGGAGCAGCCGCAGGACTACATCGGCAAGGAGGCGCTCGAGAAGCTGCGCCGGGAGGGCGTCGACCGCAAGCTCGTCGGCATCGAGTTCGACTCGCGCGAGCCCCTCACCGGGATCACGGTGACGTGGCCTGCTCATCACGGTGGGCAGCTCGTCGGGCGTGTGACCGATGCGGTCTGGTCGCCCGGCCTCGAGAAGAACATCGGCTACGTCTGGGTGCCGATCGATCTGGCGGCCCCAGGCACGCGGATCGACGTCGAGTCCGAGCACGGCGACATGACAGGCGTCACTTCAGGTCTCCCGTTCGTCGACCCGAGGAAGGAGCGGCCCGCGCAGCCCCTCACCCGCGCGGCGGGGTAGCCCGCACGCGGACGGCCGGTGCGCCGATGGCGGCGGCCGCGATGGCGGCGAGGATCGCAAGCAGCGCGTAGGAGGCGCGGTCGCCGAGCGCCTGGGCGACGCCCGGGCCGGCGAGCGGCCCCACGACCGCGCCGACGCCCCATGTGAGGTTCACGATCCCGATCGCGATCCCGTGCCCGAGGTTCGCCCGGTCGGCGCCGTCGGCGCTCAGCGGGTACCCCACCGCGTAGAGGATCGACTGCACCGGCCCGGACGCGACCACGACGGCGACGACCAGCGCCGCGCTCAGCGGGAGCGCGAGCAGCCCGCTCAGGACCGCCAGGGCGGCGCAGGCGCCGGCGGCGAGCGGGATCCGGCCGAACCGGTCGCCGGCGCGGCCGCTCACCAGGATCGCCACGGCGCCGACCATGGCGCCCGCCGAGTAGGCGGCTCCGATCCCCGAGCGCCCGACGCCGGCGGCCGACAGGTGGAGCGGCACGAGCACCTGGAGCGCGCCGCCGACCACCGCAACGGCCAGGATCATCACGACGCTCGCCAGGATCAGCGACTCCGAGAGCGCCGCCGCGAGCGCCGCCCGGACGCCGGCACGGCGCTCTGCGCCGGCCCGGACGTCGGGCTCGACCAGCGCCCAGCCCGCCAGACCGAGCGACACCGCGGCGGCCACGGCGAACGTCGGGCGGATCCCGAAGGTGCTCGTTGCGACGCCGCCGACGAACGGCCCGGCGATGACGCCGACGACGGCGGCGGCGTTCGAGAAGCTCACCGCCGCGCCGCGGCTGGCGGCAGGAGCCCGCGCCGCGACCCAGGCGACGCCGGCTCCCCAGACGGCGGCGTCGCCGACGCCCTGCACCGCACGGGCGGCGACCAGCACCCAGAACGACCCCGCGAACCCCAGCCCGAGCGTCGCCACGGCCATCGCGACGCCGCCGGCGGCGACGACCCGCCGGGCGCCGATGCGGTCGGCCAGGTGCCCGACCGGGATCGACACCGCCACGACGGCGAGGCTGAAGGACGCCAGGAGCCATCCCGACTCGACCTTCGTCAGCCCGAACTCGGAGCGGTAGTGGGGGAGGAGCGGGACGATCGCCGACCACATCGTGAGGTCGACGGCGACGAGCAGCGAGACGAGCGCGATGAGGCGGCGCAAGGGGGCGCGATCGTAGCGAGCAGGCGAACCACCGGGGCCAGACCCCAAACGGGGTCTGGCCCCACGCGGTTTGCCGCCGACCCCTTCAGGGCAAAAGACGACGCATGTGGCTTCTCCTACTTCTCATCCTCGCCGTGCTCGTCTTCGGCGTCGTGGGAGCGGGTCGTCGCCGGATTTCTCGGCCGGGGGCTCTTCGTACGGCGCTCGAGTGTCTAGCCGACTACGAGAGCGACTCGTCGTCGCGCGTCTGGAGGAGCTCCATGACGGTCTTCCCGCGCGGCGTGAGGCGGACGGTGCGGTCGAGGTCTGACCCACCTTCCGCTTCGTCCCATCGCGGGCCGTAGCCGACGAGCCCGCGGTGGAAGAGCGACTTGACCGTGATCGGCGCGCGCGGCAGCCGTTCGCCGAGGTCGCGCAGGCTGACGTCCCGCCCCTCGGCGAGCCAGTCCATCACGGAGCGTTGGTTGCGGGTGAGCCGCGGGACCTCCTCGATGTGCGCAGCCTCCGAGATCGGTCGCAGGGGAGCCGCCACGACGGACGGCGAGGAGAGGTCACCGTTGTGCCCCCACTCCGTCACCGGCGCTGTTTCATGCCCCCATGCAGATTCCACGTGACTCGTTTTGCCGGTTCGCCGGTCGGCGTGCAAGTCCTCGCGAGGTTCCCGAACACAACTTTTACCGCCTCCGCGAATACTGGGCAGAAAACACCCGCCCGGACGCGTCTTGGCGATTACCAGGCGATTCGGCGGCGGCGCGAGGTGAGGACGACGACGGCCTCGGCGACGGTGGCGACCACGACGATCGCCGCGAGGGCGAGGCACACGATGATGGGGTTGCGGAGCATTCGGGGAGGATCGCCTCCGCGCGGGCCGTGAGCGATGGGGGTGGCCCGCCGCGTGTGGGCGGTTAACCCCACAGTTTCGGGCGTTGCATCGGGCGTATTGACGCCATTTCAGACCGTCGGTAGGCTGGTAATGGTTGGGGGATGAGAAGCGGCGTACCCATACGACGGGCCGCGGGCGGGATGTGGCTGCTCGTGCTGCTCGCTGCTCTGCCGTCCGTGGCGCTCGCGGACACGTCCGCACGCGGTTTTCAGCCTGCCGTCAACCACATGAGCGTCGTGGTCACCACGAACCAGGTGTACGTCACCTGGATGGATCCGCCCGGCGTCCAGCCGACCCACGTCTTCGCGTATCGCGGTGACGGCTCCGCCTGCCCGACCGGCAAGACGGACGGGACCCCGATCGGCCCGCACACCGTCACCAACCATGTGATCGACGGGACCGTCAAGGCGGGCCTCTCCTACTGCTACACCGTCTTCGTCAGCGACGCGACCGGGACACTCGTCAAGGTCGGCAGCACCGGCGCGGTGCCCGTTCCCGACCTGAACGCGCCGCCGCCGACCTCGGTCCCGACGACGACCCCCGTGCCTCAGCCGGCCGGGTCGAGCTCGAGCGGCCTGAACGCGACCCAGAAGAAGGCGATCGTCGGCTCGGCCGGCGCGCTCCTCGCACTGTCGCTGGTCATCGTGATCGTCCGGCTCCTGCGCCGGTCGCGCGCCGCCGAGCCGCGCCCCGTCTGGGGGACGGAGCTTCGGATGTCGCTCACCGGCCTCTCGGCGTCGGCGCTCATCATCCCTGCAGTCATCGCGCTCGCGTGGGTGCTCGTCGTGACCGCACTGGTGGTGTTTCGGTAGATGCACGATCCCGCGCTGATCCGAGGGCTGACCGGGCGCCGCCTCTCCCGTCGCGACCTGCTCGTGCGCGGCGCGGCGGGCGCGCTTGCGCTCTCGCCGCTCGCGGCGGCGTGCGGCGGCAGCTCGACGAAGCCGCCGCCCAAGGTCGGGGATCCGGCGTGGTGGAGGGCGCAGCAGCCGACCGGCGAGCTCGTCTTCGCCAACTGGCCGCTCTACATCGACTACCGCAACTGGCTCAAGGATCGACCCACGCTGAACGCGTTCTCGCGCGACTCGGGCGTCATGGTCACCTACGAGGAGATCATCCAGAACAACGCCAAGTTCGCGGACAGGATCACGCCGCTCCTCGCCCAGGGGCGGCCGACCGGCTACGACATCGTCGTGCTCACGAACAGCTGGCAGCTCACCCAGCTCGTGAAGAGCGGCTGGCTGATCCCGCTCGACCACTCGCAGCTCGGGAACTTCGCGAAGTACGCAAGCCCGCTCGTGAAGAGCCCGGCGTACGACCCCGGCAACAAGTACACGGTCGCCTGGCAGTCCGGCTTCACGGGGATCGCGTACGACCCCCGCCGGACCGGCCGCGAGATCACGAGCATCCACGACCTGTGGGACCCGAAGTTCGCGGGCCGCGTCGGGATGATGACGGACCTGAACGACTTCGGAAGCGCCGGCCTGCTCTACATCGGCGCCGACGTGACCAACTCGACCGAGGACGACTGGCGCCGGGCCGGCGAGCAGCTCCAGCTCCAGAAGGACGCCGGCATCGTCCGCCGCTACTACGACCAGAGCTACATCGACGCCCTCGAGCGGGGCGACATCTGGATCTCGCAGGCATGGTCGGGCGACGTGTTCCAGGCGCGGGCCAGCGGCTACCCGCATCTCGAGTTCGTCGTGCCCCAGGAGGGCGTGATGCACTGGACCGACAACATGATGATCCCGATGCACGCCGCCAATCCGCAGAGCGCCGTCATGTGGATGGACTTCTACTACCAGCCCCGGGTGGCCGCCCGCGTGGCCGAGTGGGTCAACTACATCACGCCGGTCCCGGACGCGAAGGCGATCATCGCGAACCAGCTCGACGACCAGACCGTCGCGGGGAGCCCGCTCGTCTTCCCGACCCCCGACATCGTGGCCCGCGACTACCGGGTGTTCCAGAACAAGGCCGAGTTCGACACCTGGAACAGCATCTTCGGGTCGATCGCCACGAACAGCTGAGGCGCGTGTCGATGCGCCCGCGTTCGACGACACCGTCCGATTTACGTCACTTCGGGCCCGCGGGTACGCCAAACCGGGGATGGCGGCAGAGGCGGCCCGAGCGGGAGGATCGTCCGTGTGACGACAGATCGGCGCTCACGCGGCCTGGCCCGTCAGATCGCACGGGGAGCGATCGACGGCGATCCCGTGAGGCTCCACGGTGCGATCGTCGCCACGCTCGAGCTGTACACGATCGCAGACGCCTCGAGCTATGTGTTCGACACGGCGATCGAGGGGTTGCTCGACCGGCCGGTGTCGCGGCGTGTCGCGGAGGCGGCCATTCGCAGCCACACGACGGCATACCGGCACGAGGGCATCACCGGCCGGCGCCGCGCGCTGGCCGCTCGCCGGCGAGAAGACCGCCTCGCAGGCCGGCCGCGGCCGGACGTAGCGCGCTCAGCCGCCTAGCGCCGAGGTCAGTACGGCTCGGAGATGAGCGCGTCGAGCGTGGTGGCGACGTGGTTCGCCAGCTCGCGGCTCGTCCGCTCGGCCTCGCGGCGCCAGTGCCTGCGCCCCAGCCATCCGTGGCTCGGATCGCGCGCCTCGTCGGCGGCGGTTCGCGCAGCCTCGGCCGAGACCATGATCCGCATCACCGCGGGCGCGGTGCGGTTCGTGTCGAGGACGAGGCGGAAGCGGGCGAGGAGCTCGGAAAAGGCGTCCTCGTCCAGCGCGACCTGGGAGCGCATGTCCCCGATCGCGGCGTCGATGACCTCGAGGTTCTCGTCGGCGTTCTCATATGCGTCGCTTGCGGCCAGCGCAAGGGCGACGGATTCGTAGCGGTGACCCCCCATCGTTTCACTATCGGCCAGGAGCGCCCGCGGCTTAACAGTCCGATTTCAACGGTCCCAGATTTCGCGCGCCTCGCGGCGAGCGCCTACCATGAACGCCCGTGCAGGACTCGTCGATCACCGACCGACCCGGCTCGGGGGCGGTCGAACGGGAGCTCGAGGAGCACCGGGCGGAGCTCACCGGCTACTGCTATCGGATGCTGGCGTCGCCCTTCGAGGCGGAGGACGCCGTCCAGGAGACGTTCATCCGCGCGTGGCGCGCGCACGACCGGTTCGAGGGCCGGTCGTCGCTTCGCTCGTGGCTCTACCGCATCGCGACGAACGTCTGCCTCGACATGCTGAGCGGGAGGGAACGGCGGGCGCGGCCGATGGACCTCGGCCCCGCGGTCGAGCCCGATGCCGCCAACCTGCACGTCCTGTCCGAGGCCACCTGGATCCAGCCGGCTCCGGACGGCCTGCTCGTCCCCGAGGGCGACCCGGCCGACGTCGCCGTCGCGCGCGAGAGCATCAAGCTGGCGTTCATCGCCGCACTTCAACACCTCCCCGCCAAGCAGCGGGCGTCGCTCATCCTGTGCGACGTCCTGCGCTGGAAGGCCAGCGAGGTCGCAGAGCTTCTGGACACGAGCGTCGCCTCGGTCACGAGCGCGCTCCAGCGGGCCCGCGCCACGCTTGCCGCGGCCGATGCCGCGCCCGGCGATCCGCGGCCGCCTCTCGACGATTCCGACAGGGAGCTCCTGGCGCGCTACGTCCAGGCGTTCGAGCAGTACGACATGACGGCCCTCACGTCGCTGATCCAGGAGGACGCCAGCCAGTCGATGCCGCCCTACGACATGTGGCTGCGCGGGCGCGACGACATCCTCACGTGGTGGTTCGGGCCGGGGATCGGCTGTCAGGGGTCGCGCGTCATCCCGGCGCCCGCCGCGTGCGGCTCGCCGGCGTTCGGGCAGTACAAGCCCGATCCGGACGGCGGCCACGAGCCGTGGGCGCTCCAGGTGCTCGAGCTGTCAGGCGGGCGGATCGGCGAGTTCACGTTCTTCCTCGACACCGACACCCTGTTTCCGCTGTTCGGCCTGCCCCCCCGGCTCGATCCGTAGCACGCCGGTCAGCCCGACGAAGGCCAAGAGGTCGCACAGGTCGTCGGCCGCGTGGCGCAGCACGACCTGCCGGCCCATGCGCTGGGCGGCGAGCTGGATGCGCGCCAGCGCATCGATCGCGACCGCATCGGCCCGAAGGGCTCCGACGTCGCACAGCGCGACATCCGCGCCCGTCGCCTCGAGCAGCGCGGCGACGGCCCCGCAGATCGCGGGCAGGTCGGCACGGGCAATGGGCCCGGCGACGGCAAAGACGACGCTGGTCGGCCGTTCGGACGGCATCTATGAGGTTGGACCCCGCGGAGGCTGGGAACTCATCGCGGGGCGACCGATGAGTTTCGGCAGTCGCCGCTGTCTACCCCTTCGAGAACGACCTCGAAAGGACTGATTCTCCGATGACGATGAACGACCGCACCCGCTGGTACGCGCTCTACGTCCTGTGTCTCGCGAGCCTCATGATCGTGCTCGACGCGACCATCGTGAACGTCGCGCTGCCATCGATCCGGAAGGACCTCGGCTTCTCGCAGACGTCGCTCGCCTGGGTCGTGAACGCCTACCTGCTCACGTACGGCGGCTGCCTGCTCCTCGGCGGGCGCCTCGGGGATCTCTTCGGCCACCGGCGGCTGTTCCTCGCCGGGATCTCGCTCTTCACGCTCGCGTCGCTCGTGTGCGGGCTCTCGACGAGCCAGGAGCTCCTGCTCGGAGCGCGCGCCGTCCAGGGTGTCGGCGGCGCGATCGCCTCGGCCGTGTCGCTCTCGCTGATGATGACGCTCTTCACCGAGCCCGCCGACCGTGCCAAGGCCATGGGCGTCTTCGGGTTCGTCGCCGCCGGCGGCGGCAGCATCGGCGTCACGCTCGGCGGCATCCTCACGGACTCGCTCGACTGGCACTGGATCTTCCTCGTCAACTTCCCGATCGGCCTGATCGTCGTCGCCCTCTCGCTCCGGCTGCTTCCCGCCGCTCGCATCGAGGGCGCGGGCGTCAAGCTCGACGTCGCCGGCGCGATCACGGTGACCAGCTCGCTGATGCTCGCCGTCTACGCGATCGTGAACGGCAACCAGGCGGGCTGGACCTCCGCCCAGACGCTCGGCCTGCTGGGCGCGTCGGCCGTGCTCCTCGGCGTCTTCCTCGTGATCGAGTCGCGCGTCGACTCGCCGCTCATGCCGCTACGGCTCTTCCGGCTTCGGAACCTGGCGACGTCGAACGTCGTGGGCATCCTGTGGGCGGCGTCGATGTTCGCCTGGTTCTTCCTCTCGGCGCTCTACATGCAGCTCGTCCTGGGCTACACGCCGCTCGAGGTGGGCCTGGCGTTCCTGCCAGCCAACCTGATCATGGGCGCGTTCTCGCTCGGCCTCTCCGCCAAGCTCGTCATGCGCTTCGGCATCAAGCTGCCGCTCTCGGTCGGCCTGCTCGTGGCCGCCGTGGGCATGGCGCTCTTCGTGCGCGCGCCGGTCGACGGGAACTTCGTCTCGGACGTCCTCCCGAGCATGATCCTGCTCGGGCTCGGCGCCGGCACGGCCTTCAACCCGGTGCTGCTGGCGGCGATGAGCGACGTCGATCCCAGCGAGGCCGGTCTCGCCTCGGGCGTCGTGAACACGTCGTTCATGATGGGCGGAGCGGTCGGGCTCGCCGTCCTGGCCAGCCTGGCCCAGTCCCGCACCGACAGCCTGCGGGCCTCGGGCGACGGCGCGCTGACCGCGCTCACCGGCGGGTATCACGCGGCGTTCGTGCTCGGCTCTCTCTTCGCTGTCGCCGCCGCCGCGCTCGGCGCGGTCCTGCTGAACCCGGGCCCGCAGTTCTCGGGCGAGCACGAGGGCGCGCCGGCCGGACAGCCGCTCACCGAGGCTGAGTAGGTTCGCCCGGCTACTGGGTGGGGATTCCTCAGGGTAATCCCCACTCCAGTGGACAGAACCAGAGTCGAGGCGTAATCGTATTGCAGATTCCGCGGCGATCCCGTAGGATCGCTGCGGATGTCGCTGGACGCCCTCGATCGACAGCTGGTCGCCTCGCTCAAGCTCGACGGGCGGATGAGCTACGCCGAGCTGGCGGGCCGGTTGGGGGTCAGCGAGGGCACGGCGCGAAACCGGCTGGCCAGGCTCGTCGAGGCCGGCACCGTCCGCATCCTCCCGATCGTCGACCAGACGACGCTCGGGTACCGCCTGAATGCTTGGATCGGCGTTCGGTGCCAACCCGGCGCGTTTCGGAGGGTGGCCGAGGAGCTCGCCGGCTGCCACGCCGTGCGCTACGTCGGCGCATGCACGGGCGCGTACGACGTCATCTGCGAGGCGGTGTTCCTGTCCCAGGAGGAGATGCTGCAGTTCCTCGAGAGCGAGCTGCCGACGGTCGGCGGGATCACGAGCACCGAGACGTCGATCGTGCTCGAGATGGCGAAGCTCGGATACGAGTGGGAGCTGCGAGAGGAGGACGCCGCGCGGCCGGGCCGCACGGATCCAGAGGGCGCGCGTGCGCGGGGCCGTGGGCATGGCATGGGTGAACCGGACCAAGGGGGGTCACGATGAGCGTTGGCGAGTTCGAGCAGCAGGCGGGCGGCGGTCCCAGGGTGTTCAGTCGAAGCGCGACCGGACTCGTTCGGGAGGCGTCGCTCCGGGACGTCCTGGCCTTCAACGTGAACATGCAGAACGTCGTCATCGGCGTGATCTTCTCGCTGCTCCTCATCCCGCCGTTCTATCCGGGCGCGAACATCTATCTCGCGACGCTGGTCGCGCTCGTGGCGGCGGTGCCCGTCAGCCTCGTCTACGCCAAGCTCTCCGCCGCGTATCCACGCTCGGGAGGCGACTACGTCTTCGTCTCGAGGATCGTCCACCCGGCGATCGCGTTCATGTCCAACTTCTCCTACTGCGTGTGGGGGACGTTCTACATCGGCGTCTCGGGCGTCTTCCTCGGCGTCTACGGGGTCGCGCCGCTTCTGCGCGTGGTCGGCGCGTACGAGGGCAGCACGACGATCGCCGACGCCGGAAACTGGTTTGCCGAGGACACCGGGAAGTTCGTCATGGCCGTCTCGGTCATCGCGATCTTCACGCTGATCTTCATCTTCGGCGGCCTGCGGCTCTACTTCCGCATCCAGGCGGTCAACTTCCTGATCGCGTCGACCGCGCTCGGGTTCGTGATCATCTGGGCGTTCCTCGTCTCGCGCGGTACCGCCCTCGGCAACCTCGACGACCAGATCACGAACCTGGGCGGCAAGCCGATGTCCGACCTCGCCCGCGGCGCGGCATCCGACGACTTCTCGTGGCGGCAGACGATCTATGCCGCGATCTGGCCGTGGCTGGCCTTCAACTCCGCGATTTACTCCACCTACATGGGCGGCGAGGTGAAGCGCGCCGACCGCACGCAGGTGGCGGGGATCATGGGTGCGCTGGCCTGGGCCGGCGCATGGACGATGGCGGCCACCTGGGCGATGCTGCACCTCTTCGGCAACACGTTCTGGGCCAACCTCGGGAACGCGGATCCCGCGACGTACAACCTGTCGACCACGCCAACGTTCGGGGAGGTCTCCGGGTACGCGGTCGGGAACGTGGTCGTCGCGTTCCTCGTCCTCGTGGGCTTCCTGCTCTGGTCGTACGTCTGGATCGCGCCGTACACCGTCCTCGTCACCCGGAGCATGCTCGCGTGGTCGCTCGACCGACTCGCGCCCGCAAAGCTCGCGGAGGTCAGCGAGCGCTACCACTCGCCCGTGACCGCGCTCATCCTGATCTTCGGGCTCGGGGTCGTGACGTCGGCCTTCTACGCCTATGGGAAGCTGTCCGTCCTGTCGGGCACGGTCGGCATCACGGCGTCGATGATCGTCGTCGCGATCGCCGGAGTGCTGTTCCCGTACACGAACGCCGAAGCATGGCGATCGTCGCCGGCGGCCGGCCGCTCCTTCGGCATCCCGACGATCACGATCATCGGCCTCGTCGCGCTCCCTCTGCTCGCGTTGATCGAGTGGGCGCTGCTCGAGGACGTCAACTCGGGCACGAGCATCGACGCCAACCCGCGCAACCTGACGTACGCGATCGGGATCTTCCTGGTGGGGCTCCCGCTCTACTACGTGATCCGGGCCGTCCAGCGCGGCCGCGGCGTGAATGTCGACCTCGCCTACAAGGAGATCCCGCCCGAGTGAGCCCCACACCGATATCCGACTCCGAGTACGCGGCCCGCATCGACCGCGTCCGCGCCGGGCTCGCCGAACGCGGGATCGACGGGCTCATCGCCTACGGAGCGCATCGCGACTACCACCCGGCCGATCTCCGGTACCTGGCACGCTGGTACTGCGTCGAGGAGGAGCAGGCGGCGCTGTTCGTTCCCGCATCCGGCCCGACGACGCTTCTGACCGACGCGATCTGGGATCTTGAGCGCGCGCAGGCCGAGGCGTTCGCGGATGACATGCGCTACGCCCGGGACATGGGCGGCGCGCTCGCCGACATCATCTCGGATGCGGGCGGCCAGGGCACGACAATTGGGATCGCCGGGTTCCCGGTCTTCCCGGCGCCCACGTATCTCGCCCTGAAGGAGCGGCTCCCGTCGGCGATGTTCAGCGACGCCTCGGACCTCACCGCCGAGCTGCGGATCGTGAAGAGCCCTGCGGAGCTCGACCTGATGCGAGCGGCCTCGCGGATCAGCGACGACGCGATGCGCGCCGGCCTGGCCGTGATCGAGGACGGAGCGACCGAGACGGCGGTGGCGGCCGCAGCCGAGGCGGTGATTCGCGCCGCGGGGGCCGAGCCGTCGTTCGTCACCGAGATGGGGAGCGGCGCCCGAACGGCGCTCGGCACGTTCCTGCCGGGGGAGCGGCGGCTCGCCGAGGGAGAGATCGCGGTCCTCGACTGCGGCGCTCGGTTGCACGGCTACCACGGCGACATGTGCCGCACGGTCGTCGTCGGCGAGCCGTCGCCCGAGCAGCGGCGACGGCTCGAGGCGGTGGAGGCCGCGGTCGGCAATGCCATCGCGGCCATCCGGCCCGGCGTCACGGTCGGAGCGATCCGGGATGTGGCGGCGGCGTCGGTCGAGGAGTCGGGGTACGGCGACAACTGGTGGGACGCCTTCATGCCGCACGGGAACGGCGCCGGCCAGCACGAGCCGCCGAACGCCAAGGACAACCCCGAGATGCCCCTGCGCGAGGGGATGGTGCTCTGCATCGAGCCCGGGATCACCGTGCCCGGCGAGGGCGCCGTGATCATCGAGCAGATGATCGCGGTGACGAGTGACGGCGCCGAGGTGCTGAACGCCCTGCCGACGAACATGTGGGATCGGGCGTGAAGCTGCGCGTCGAGCTGCCCGCGATGGGCGTCGAGGCCGAGGTGGCATTGCTTTCCCAGGCGGCGCCGCGGGTTTCGCAGGCCATCTACGACGCGTTGGCCGTGCCGCTCGAGACTGAGACCGCGCACGCGTGCTTCGACGGCCACGAGGTCTTCTGCTTCCTGCCGCCGTTCCCCGAGGCGCCGCCCATCGAGAACCGCACGATGCGCCCCCACCCGGGCGACGTGATGTTCTTCTACGCCGGCGCGAACGAGTTCGCGTGCATGGCCGAGGACAGGCTGAGCGGCGGGTCCGGCGCCGTGCACGAGCTCGCCTTCATGTACGGAGAGGTCGACCTGCGCCATTTCTGGGAGGAGGGCGTCCACGGCTCGCTCGTCGGCCGGGTGACGGTCGGGCTCGACGCATTCGCCTCGGCGTGCCGCCGCACGCTCGACGAGGGCAGCACGCCGCTCAGGCTCAGCCGGGCGGGGTGAGCGGCGCCGCCCGGCGGCGCGGGGGTGACAGGACGACGGGCGTCCTGTAACGTGTCAAGCTCGCTCGGCTCCACTTGCCGACACCGGAGCCGAGCGCGCCGCGTCTCGTCAGCCAGATCGACCGTCGGAACTGCACCTTGGGCCGCAGCAGCC
The DNA here is from genome assembly GCA_963821535.1 of uncultured Actinomycetes bacterium. Classification (GTDB taxonomy): domain Bacteria; phylum Actinomycetota; class Thermoleophilia; order Gaiellales; family JAICJC01; genus JAICJC01. The sequence continues at coordinate 122,837 of CAWGEC010000007.1, forward strand.
GTCGTCCTTCCCACCTGGTGACGGGGCGCGGCGGCATTCCACGCTGACACTTCCTGGCAGCCGACCGCTTGACGCGCCCGCAGGTCGCGTGTGCAATGGCAGCAGGGCACGGTCGGCGTTCGCGGTAAGGAGGGGATGTGGCAGACGAAGCCCAGGTGAAGGTTGGACGCTTCCGTAGAAGGAGAAGGACGATGACAGAGGAGACTCAGGTTCAGGGCCGGCGCGACCCGCTCGTCGAGCATGTCGTGCCGCTGATCGCAAAGGCCATGTCGACGACGCAGGACACCGACGAGCTGTGGGCGTACCTCCAGGAGCGGGTCGAGTCCGAGTGCCGCCGCATGGAGGACGACGCCGTTCGGGATGCGCTCGAGCCGCTTCGCGACCGGTTCTCGATCGAGGCGCTCGCTCGGGTCGCCGCCACCATGGCGCAGCAGACCGTCGCGAACGAAGCTCAGGTCGCGTAGCAGAGGCAGGGCTCGCCGGGGCGGTGGGTCGAGGTGCGATGCAAGGTTGGTCGAGGCGGGCCGATGACATGGCCTGAGGATGACCGCTCACGCGCACTCCGACCCACCGTCCACCGGCATCGTCACGATCCCGAGTGCCGACGGGTGGTCGCTCGAGCACCACGGGTACGACACCGCGCGTGAGCGAAGCGAGGAGAGCGTCTTCTCGCTCACCAACGGCTTCCTCGGACTCCGCGCCAGCAGGGACGAGGGCTCCGCCGAGTCGACGCCTGCGCTGTTCATGGCGGGCCTATACGACGAGGGCCCGACCGGCAGCGAGGATCTCGTGATCGGGCCCGACATCGCCACCGCCCGGATCCTGGTCGACGGCGAAGCGCTCTCCGGCTTCCGGCTGGTCGATCACACTCGCCGCCTCGACCTGCGCGCCCAGACGCTGGATCGCTGCGCCGTCTTCGAGTCTCCTGCCGGGTTGCGAGTGACGCTGCGCTCGACGTGGGTTGCGAGCTTCGCCCGACGGCATCTCGCGACGCGGGCGCTCGCCATCGAGACGAGTGCCGCCGCGAACGTCTCCGTGTGGGTCGGCGCCACGGCGCGCCGGCCTCATCCGCTGCTGCCGATCGGCCGCGACGTCGGCTCGGCGACGGTCGCCGGAACCGCCGTCCTCTCCGCCGGCACGAGCCGCGGGGTGCGGATGGAGGCGGCGATCACGCGCCGCCGCGCGCCTCGGGACGAAGAGCATCCCCGCACCCGCCTGCAGCGACTCCTCGAGCGCCGGCTTCCACGTCGCAGCCCGGGTGACGCCCCGCCGCGGGCTCGGTCTGACCATGCACGCCGCAGTCTTCTCGTCGAAGGAGACGAGCGACCCGGCCGCCGCGGCTGTTCGCCTCGCGGCGGAGGCGCACCGGCTCGGCTTCGACGACGTCATCCGCGAGCATCGGGCCGCGTGGGCGGAGGCCTGGGAGACGGCCGACGTCGAGATCGACGGCGATCCGGAGGCACAGCTCGGCGTCCGCTACGCCGCCATGCAGATGATCGCCGTGTGCCCGCCTCCGGGCGTCGACGCGTCGATCGCCGCGAAGGGCCTCAGCGGCCCCGGCTACAAGGGACACGTGTTCTGGGACAACGAGGTCTTCCTGCTTCCCTTCTACTCGCTCGTCATGCCGCGTTCCGCGCGGCACCTGCTCCACTATCGAACCCGCCGTCTCGCCGCGGCAGAGGCCCGTGCCGCCGCGGAGGGCTACGCCGGCGCCTGGTATCCGTGGGAATCGGCCGACACCGGGATTGAGACGACGCCGCGCACGCTGCCCGGGCCCGACGGCACGCCGTTGCCGGTGTGGTGCGGCACCCGCGAGATCCATCTCGGCGCGGACGTCGCCTGGGCCTGTGCCTACCACCACCGCGCCGCGGGCGACGAGCAGCTGCTCGCCGATGCCGCGCCGATGATCCTCTCGATCGCGCGCTTCTACACCAGCCGCGCCACCAAGAGCGACCGGGGCTGGGAGATCCGCCACGTCATCAGCCCCGACGAGCTGCACGAGGACGTCTCCAACAGCGCGTACCAGAACATGATGGCCGCGGAGACGATCCGGCTGGCCCTGCGCCTCGCCGCTCGCGGCCTGGTCGCGGTGTCCGACGTCGAGCACGCTCGCCTGCTGGCCGTGGCAGACGGGCTTGTCATCCCTCGCACGCCCGACGGGCTGATCGACGAATCCGACGGCTTCTCCGCGCTCCCGCTGCCCGGTCCCGACCACCAGCCGAAGCCGGACGAGCCGCTTCGCCAGATCAAGCAGGCCGACGTGCTGATGCTGTTCGCGATGCATCCGGAGGCCTACGACGCCGCCACGCTCCGCGTCCACTATGCGCTCTACGAGCCGCTCACGCGCCACCTGTCGTCGTTGTCAGAGGCGATGCACTCGCTCGTCGCGCGCCGCGCCGGCCTCAATCGGGACGCCGACCACTACCTGCACGCGGCCACCCGCATCGACCTCCAAGACACCCATCAGAACACCGACGAGGGCCTGCACCTGGCGACCCACGGAGGGATCTGGCAGGCGGTCGTCATCGGCTGCGGCGGCGTCTACCCGGCCGGCGACGCGCTTCATCTCGCACCGAGGCTCCCCGCCGGCTGGCACCGGCTCAGCTTCCCTCTCTGCTACCGCGGATCGAGGCTCCGCGTGACGATCGACCACGATGTCGTCACGGTCGCGCTGACCGCCGGCGATCCGGTGCCGATCAGCATCGACGGTCGCCTCGTCCTCCTCGGCACCGAGACGCCCGTCACCCTCGACCGCTGGCGGCGGGCCGCATAGGCCACGTCAGCGCGGTGCGGGGGTGTGCCAGCCCTCGGCGCGCTCGTCGAGCGGGATGCGAAATTCGATCGTGGTGCCGGATCCGACGTCGGACGTGAGGGCGAGGTCGCCTCCGGCGAGCCGGATCCGTTCGGTCATCGAGTGCAGGCCGAGGTGAAGCGGATGGGACAGGGGAGTTCTCGCGGGTGCGCTGGCAAAGCCGCGCCCGTCGTCTCGGACGACGCCTTGCAGCTCCCGCGCATGTTCGGAGAGGTGGACGCTGAAGTGGTTGGCCCGGGAGTGCTTGCGAACGTTGGCGAGCGCTTCGCCCACGACGCGGTAGGTGAGCTCCTCGAGCTCCCAGGAATAGCGCGTGTCGGGAATGTCGATCGTCGACGTGGCGTTGATCTGCCGCGCGATGTCGTCGGCGAGCGCAGTCACCGCAGCATTCAGGCCGCGCTGGTGCAGCAGTGACGGGTGGAGATCGAACATCAGGTGGCGGGCGCGGTCGGTCGCGCCGGCGAGCACGTCGCGCGCCGCTTTGAGCCGCAAGCCGATCTCGGTCTGGTCATGTCGAAGCGCCAGCGGGATCGTCTGGTCCAAGAGCAGGAGCAGCGCACACAACACTTGGATCGTGTCGTCGTGGAGGCCGAGCGCGAGCCGTGAGCGCTCCGCCTCCTCGGCGCGCAGCATCTCGCTGAGGATCGCGTCTCGCTGCGCCTCGCTGTCTGCGAGTGCGTGCTCGGCCGCGCGTTGCTCGGTGATATCCGTGAACATGCAGCCGACCCCGATCACCGTGCCGTCCGGTTCCTTCAGCGGGTAGTAGCTCCCCAGGTAGCGGCGCGGCTGGTCGCGCGAGCGGAACGTCGGCGCGGACGTCTCCACCGCCAGTCGCGCCGTGCCGCCAACGACCACGTCGGTCAGGATCGCCTCCAGCTCGTCGAACATCGCCGGCAGGGCGTCCTTGAAGCGGTCGCCGCGGAGTCCGTCCTCCGCGATCCCGAGCATCGCCGTGGCGCGCGAGTTCACTCGCAGGAACCGGAAGTCGGGGTCGAGCACGATGATGCCGAGCGGCGCCCCGTCCAGGAAGCGCTCGAGCAGCGCCTGATTCCACGCTGCCTCTTCGTGCGTCTTGAAGCGGCTCGAGACCGCGATGTCCTTGGCGCCCGTCAGCGCGCCTCCTCTCTGAAGCGCACCGAGACTGTGCCACACCCACCGCTCCGTCGCCACTCTCACGCACCCGCGGGTGCGGCGGCGCGCCGCCCTGGTTCCTCCTAACCGCCGCCACAGTAGCTGGCCGGGTCGCCGCCGGCCGCCCAGACGACGCCGGCGAAGAGCAGCACCACGAGCGTGGCCAGGATCGCGCCGCCGGCGATGCGCACGGCGATCCAGCTTTGATCGCTGAGCCTCCGGCGATGAGCCAGGAACCAGACCCCGGCGGCGGAGGTGAGCGTGGCGACCGCCCAGCCGGTGACGATCGCGTCGGCGAGCGTCCCCCAGTGATGCGCGAAGAGCAGCGCCAACGGCCAGGAGCGCCATCGACACGACGCCGCAGCCCGCCACGAGGCGGATCGCCCAGGTCGACGCCGCGGGCGGTTCGGGTGCAGGGGTAAGCGCTTCGGAGCTCATCGCGGCAAGTGTCCCCAATCGGCCAGGCGGGGTCAATCTGCTGCCGACTGTCCCGCTGGTGTCCGGCCTTGTTGAAAGCGCCTGTTACGTGGGGTCGTCGGCGTCCGCGGGGTGTGCGGCGATCCGGCGCAGCTCCGACCGCGATACGGGTGTCCGCCCGAGCGGGATCGGCGGCAGCGGGGCTTGGCTGTAGTCGAACACATTTCGGAAGTCGTAGGCGTTGGCGTCCGCGGGGCCGAGGGCGGCGAGGCCGAACGTGTGCTCGATGTAGGCCAGCATGCTGGAGAAGGTCGCGGTCGTCGAGTCGGTGAAGCCGGCGCGCGCGTAGGGCGAGACGATCACCATTGGCACGCGGATGCCCCGCCCAGCCGGCGGCGCGACGTGGTCGTAGAAGCAACCGCAGTCGTCGTAGGTGATGAAGATCGCCGTAGATCGCCAGTCCGGCCCGTTCTCGATCGCCGACACCGCCCGGCCGATCCAGTTGTCGCCCAGACGCATCGACTCGAAGTTGTGTTGGGACGTGGCGCCCGCCGGACCGTACGGCAGGAGAATGGAGACGTTCGGAAGCGTGCCCGCCGCCGCGTCAGTCAGCACCTGCGACGGTGGGACGACGCGGTTCCACTGCGCCGTGTATCGGCAGTCGGCAAACAGCGGGCAGATCGACCAGATGTCGGGCGCGCGCGGCTGGTGGGGCTCCACACCGGCGCCGGTGCCCGCGTAGAGCAGCCAGCTCAGCCCGTTGCCGGCCAGCCTGTCCATGATCGTTGGCACCCACGGCACGGGCGATGGCCGGTACGGCCCCGAGCCGTCCTTCGCGGGCACGCAAGAGGGGACATTCACAATCCCGGACGTCGGCGTAGCGCGCCACGGCGCGTCCATGAAGCTGTCGCAACCCCAGCCCGGCCCGGTCGGATTTCCGGAGACGACGTGGGGATTGTCGCCGGTAAACCCGTCCAGCGTCTGAGCGACGAGCTCCACATGCGCCCCGAAGCTCGGCACCGGGTTCATGGCGAACGTCCGGTCGGAGACTGCGAAGCGGCCGGCGAGCGCGATCAGATTCGGGATCTGCCCCGGTCGGTACTCCGAGTAGCAGGCGTAGCCCGTCGACTTCGCGCAGCCGCTGACCTTGGCGAAGCCGTCCATCCGCCCGCCGTCGACGGCAGTCCGCTGCGCTGCGTTCGTGTGTGCCACGTTCGGGACGATGTCCGGCGGCTGGGTGAGCGGCACCGTCGAGCCGTTGGGCAGCCGTCCGCGGCGTGTGCCGTTGCACCGCTTGTTGACGGCGCACCAGTAGCCGAGCACGTTGTCGAAACTGTGATTCTCCTGGTAGATGATCACGACGTGGGTGATCGGCGTCGCCGCCTGCGCCGAGCCGGCCGACGCCGCCATGCCCGTCGCCGCGCCGAGCGCCAGGGCGAGCCGCGCCGTCCATGCCCCCCAACGCGGGACCGTCCTCGACCCTCTCCGCATGTCGTCGCCTCCTTGCCCGAGGCATCACCTTCCCAGGCGGCTCTGCGCCTGTCAAGCCGCGGCGGACGTGCGTCGCGAAGCTACCGGCGCATGACGAAGTCGGCAGTCCAGACGCAGGCGTCCGGATGTCCGATGAAGCGGCCGCAGTTCCGCCCGATCCCGACCCAGTGGAAGCCGCGGGAGAGCAGGATCGCGCGATGCGGCGGGCTCTTGAGCCAGGCCGCAATTGTGGCGCTCGCGGCGGCATGCGATCCGCTTCCCCATGCGATCGTCTCGCCTGCCGTCCACGAGTAGCCGTAGACGAACCCGGAGTGTTCAATGCGGTGGGTGACGGTCGAGCCGCTCGGGCTGGTATGCGCGAAGTAGCTGCGCGCCACCATGTCCTGGGAGTGGCGGAGCGCCACCGCTCGAAGTGCCGAGGAGCCCATGAGCCTCTTGACGCCGTGTGCGGCCCGGGCCCTGTTGATCGCCCGCAGGAGCTCCTTCCGCGGCGGCGTTGTGGATGCGATCGCAACGCCGCTCGTCGCAAGCACCGTTGCGAGTGCAAGCCCGCACAGCACGATGCCGAGCACGAGCTGCCGACTACGACTCACGGAAGCACGGCAAAGCACGACCACCACCCCCAGTCATCGAAGACGCCCACGCCGAGGCGCCGTCGCGCAGGACAGCACCACGCGGACCCATCGCATCGTCCTCCCGCCGCGAACCTGGAGCCGGGGCGGCGGACGCACCGTCTGAAACCGGCACGTTATCCAGTGCCGCAGCGTCGGTCATCCCCCAGAAGAGGGATGTCCGCGTTGCCCACGTCCGGTGCCGATTCGTGCGGACCGCGCCGGGTGGGGCATGTCGCGGATGTGGCGGGTATCCATGCGGCTGGCGGGGGGCTGCGGTACCGTGTCTATCGGAGGTGGGTTGGCCGCGAGGAGGGGCGAGGTCATAGGAGCTTGGAAGGCAGCGCTCGGCGCGTCGGCGATCCTTGCCGCCGGAGCCGGCCCGCTCGCTGCTCCCGCTGCCGCTGCGACGGCTGCGCCGGTCGAGCGTGCCTCGGCGACGGCCGTCGCGATTCTGACTCCTGCAGGGCGCGAGGCGGGCGGTATCCCGACGGTGTTCGCATGGGAGACGCCCGTCGCGACGCGCGGCTACCGCTTCCCCGACGACGGCTCGCTCCTTCAGATCGGCCGCGTCACGGCCTCGGCGGAGCGCGGCTCTGGCGAGGCGATGTTGGCGACCGGCTCGGTCGTCCTTCGCTCCGTCGAGCTCTTCGGCGGCATGCTCCGGGTCGACGTCGTCCGCGCCCGTGCGTCGCTCCGAGCGAGCGACGGCGCGGTTGCAGACGAGTCCGTCTCGCACCTCGTCCACGTCCGTCTGGACGGCGACCCGATCGAGCTCGTGCCGGGCAAGAAGCTCTGGGTCAAAGGCTGGGGGTACGCGGTTGTGGACGACCCCGTCGCGCGCGAGGACTCGACGAGCGCCGGCGACACGCTCGCCGGCCTGCGGCTGCACCTGACCTCGGCGCACGCGGGACTCCCCGCCGGGACCGACATCGTCCTCGGCGGGGTCCACGCCGACCTCGAGCACTCGCGACTGCGCCCGCTCGCGACCCCGGCGGATCCAGCGGGAGCGGCACGACCGGCACGCTGCCCGACCGTCAGGTGAACCCGCCGCGGAAGCACGGCCGCGGGGTACGACAGCCTCCGACCGCGCCTCGTCACGGCGGGCGCCAGGGGAAGCACGGAAGCCGGCACCACGGTCACGCGCCGCGGCCGCCGGCTCCCGTCATTCATCCTGTGACGCCGCCGCTGCACGCTGCCCACGGCGCTGGAGCGCGCGCTGCGATCGTGCGCGCGGCCCTGGCCCAGGTGGGCTGGCCGTACGTGTGGGGCGGCGAGAGCCGCACGGAGGGCGGGTTCGACTGCTCCGGCCTCGTCGACCATGCCTATGCGCGCGGCGGCTATCAGCTTCCCGGGCGTCCGACCGCGGATGTGCTCTGGGCGATGTCCGTCCCGCTCGACCCGGCCGACCTGCGGCCCGGCGACCTGGTGTTCCTCGGCGCGCGCGCGGGGCTCGTCCACCACGTCGGGCTGTACGCGGGCGGCGGCTGGGTGATCGCCGCACCGCATCACGGCGCCCTCGTCGAGATCGAGCCGCTGGCCGCTGTCCCGTGGGACGGCTTCGGCCGGATCCTGCGCGCGCCGCGCGGCCGCATCGTCAGCGTCCGGATCGTTCGCGGGAGCGATCGCCGGCCGGTGCTGCGGTCCGGTGCCGAAGCGCAGGTGGCGGCGAAGGCCGTGCGCACTCCCGACGCGGAGCCGACCACTGCGCCCACGCCGGCTGTGCATCAATCGGCTCCGCCTCCGGCTCCTCCACGGCGCCGGCATCACGTCGAGCATCTGGCGGTGCTTCCGCGCGAGGACTACCGGCACTGGGCGGCCAGCCTTCTCGCCAGCTTCCGCGGCGCCGGGCGATAAGGCCGAGCGAGCACCGCCGAGTCTTCACCGGCGCTTCCCCGCGCTGCTCAGCCGGCCCAGAGACGGTCGGCGAGTCCTGGCCGCCGGGCCGTTCACCCGATTTGGGCGAGGCACGGCGCATGGCCGGGCGGCATCGTCGCCGAATGCGCGAAGGTCGGCTTACGTGAGCATGGGAAAGTCAGCCGTCGGGGCGTCGCCGGCTCCGGACCCGGTGGAGCTGTTGCGGAGTCGGAACTACGTGGCGATGCTCGTGCTCGGCGCTCTGGTCGGGGTGCCGATCGCGGCGATCGCGTACTTCTTCCTGAAGGCGGTCGGCGAGCTTCAGCAGTACGTGTTCACGACGTTGCCAGGGGACATCGGCTTCGACCCGACACCGGTGTGGTGGCCGATCCCGATGGTCGCGCTGGGCGGGCTTCTCGTCGCGCTCGGCGATCACCCGGCTTCCAGGCACCGGAGGGCACGAGCCAGCCGAGGGCTTCAAGGCCGCGCCCACGCAGCCGATCGCGCTTCCGGGCATTTTCGCCGCGTCGCTGGCCACGCTCAGCTGCGGCGCGGTGCTTGGGCCGGAGGCGCCGCTGATCGCGCTGGGCGGCGGGCTCGGCGTCCTCGCGGTGAACCTCACACGCCGCGACGTGCCCGATACCGCCCGCCTGGTGATCGGCGTCGCTGGCAGCTTCGCTGCTGTCAGCACGTTGCTGGGGTCGCCGCTCACGGGAGCGTTCCTGCTGATGGAAGCCTCCGGAGTGGGCGGCCCGATGCTCGGCGTCGTTCTGGTACCGGGCCTGCTGGCCGCCGGCGTGGGCGCGCTGATCTTCGTCGGCCTCGACAGTTGGACAGGGTTCGGCACGTTCTCACTCGCCGTCCCTCATATCCCGCCGTTCGGCTCCCCAGATGTCACCGAGTTCCTCTGGGCTATCGGCGTTGGGATCGCCGGCGCGGTCGTCGGCACCGCGATCCGGCGATCGGCGCTCACGCTCCAGCCTGTTGTCGCACGCCGGCGGATGCTGTGGACTCCCGCCGTCGGCCTCGCGGTCGGGTGCCTTGCGGTGGTGTTCGCAGAGGCCACCGATCGCGAGTCGTCGCAGGTGCTCTTCTCCGGGCAGGACGCGCTGCCCGGGCTGATCCACAGCGCAGGCGGGTGGACAGTCGGAGCGCTCGTGCTCCTGGTGGTCTGCAAAGGGCTCGCCTACAGCCTGTCGCTGAGCGCCTTTCGCGGCGGCCCGGTCTTCCCCAGCATGTTCGTCGGGGCGGCCGGAGGCATTGCCCTCTCGCACCTGCCGGGGCTGCCGCTGATTGCGGGTGCAGCGATCGGCATCGGGGCGCTGTCCGTGGCGATGCTGCGGTTGCCCCTCACCTCGGTCCTGCTTACGTCGCTCTTCCTCCAAGCCGATGGACTTGCGCTCATGCCGATCGTGATCGTCGCCGTCGTCGTCTCGCACGTCGTCACGGCCAGGCTCGAACCGCGATCCACCGCAAGCAGCGGCGCGGGCGGGCAGGAACGGCCACGGCAGCCTTGAACCGAGACCGCATGACCACGCCGCCACCTGGAGGCAAACGACACGAACCTGGAACGCTCGTGGCGCGGCGCGCTCGCAAGATCGCGGGCCGGCGGTACATGACGCTCGGACTCGCGTTCACGTTCGTGTTGCTCGCAATGCTGGGCGCGATCGTCATGTGGCTCGTCGACTCCAAGAACTTTTCCTCATTCGGCCTGGCAATCTGGTGGGCGCTTCAGACGGTGACCACCGTTGGCTATGGCGACGTCGTGCCCACAACCGCTGTCGGAAGGTCATCGGCTCGCTCGAGATGGTCCTCGGGATCTCGTTCATCGCCTTTCTCACGGCCACCGTGACGAGCACTGCAATCGAGCGTGGGGCGGCCGAGAAGCAGGAGGCGGCGCTGCGGGTCGCGACCGAGAACACGCAGCGCATCATCGACGTACTCGGACACACCGGCGACGCGGTGCGCGAGCTCAACGCGCGACTCGACCGCATCGAAGCGCGGCTCAATCGGTGAAAAGCTGCTCGACAAGCGACGTTAGGAGGCGGTGGAAGCCGGGCGGGATGGTCATCTGCGCGCCCGGCGGCGGAATCCCTCTACTGGATTCAGATGCGGCGATTCGGGACGGCCAGATTCGAACTGGCGACCCCCTGCTCCCAAAGGACATTCGGGAGTCGTAGGAGGTCATAGGAGAGCGGGTCAGGCGGCAAGAACAAGCCGATTCGGCGTGTCGCAGGGTGTTCTCGTGTGGTCACATGCGAGGGTTGGTGCGTCCCCAGTGCGTCCTGGAACCGCGGGAATCCGCGCCGTGTTTATGACGTCACGCCTCGCGCTGCTTCCGTGTCGGGATCAGCCGCCCGTGTCCGTAGGCCCCGGCGGTGGCGGCGCCCCGCCGGTATGCTCGGCGGAGTGGCGACCCCGGACTTCGACGAGTTCGTTCGGAACTACCACCAAGCACTGGACGAGTTCTTTCGGGGGAATCCGGAGCCCGCGAAGGTGCTGTACTCGCATCGGGACGACGCGAGCCTTGCGAATCCGTTCGGGCCAGTCGCGATTGGATGGACGCAGGTCGTTGGGACGATGGAACGGGCCGCATCCAACTACGCCGACGGCGGGGCGACCGGCTTCGATACGTTGGCGTCCTCTGTGACACCGGACATGGCCTACATCGTGGAGGTGGAGCGGTTCAGAGCGAAGGTCGGAGGCCAGGAAGACTTCGCCTCCGGAGCGTTGCGGGTGACGAGTGTTCTTCGCCCGGAGGGCGGAGTCTGGAAGGTCGTCCACAGGCACGCAGATCCAATCACCACGTCTCGGCCACCGGAATCCGTGATTCAGAACCGAGCCGGGTAGTCGCGCGCAGGCATCAAGCCAAGCGGTCTCCGGCAATCGGGACGGCGAGATTCGAACTGGCGACTCCCTGCTCCCAAAGCATCTCGAAAGCTTCCCGGCGGTTCGCGGCGGATCGCGGATCGTCCTTCAGAAGCCGGATTCGGCCCTTCTGAGCGACTGCGGACTCACCGCCGCTCGCCCTGTTTCGCGCTCCTTCTGTGTCAGGAACGTGTCACCGCTGTCACGGTTCCAGGCCCGCCTGGCGTCGCCGCTCGGTGAAGTTGGTCGGGATGCCGGAGAGCGTCGCGCTCCTGTACGTGCCGGTCACATGCCGATGCGGGAGGTGCTTGCAGGTTCCATGCTCAGCTTGGGCTTTTCTTGTCCGCGGCGGACGGTCGAACCGCCCTTGGCTCTCGGTCCGCCGCCGGACATTCATACATCCGCGACTCTGGATCACCTCCTTGGTCGTGAGGGATGACCACCGGTTGCGAGCCACGACACCATTGGTGGCCGTCCCTCGGGTTGGTCAGACGCGAGCGAGCGCGCCTACACGACTCGGAAACCTGCGGGTTCGTCGTCCCCAGCCCAGCTGATACGCCGCTCGCCCGTGTCGTAGACTGGTGGATCGTGACGGAGGAGCCGAGATCGGGCCCGGCGGCGCCCCTGGTCTCTGGGGCGGATATCCGCACGTTCCTGTTCGCGGACATGCGCGGCTGGACGCGGTACACGCAGGAGCAGGGCGATGATGCGGCCGCGGCGGCCGCAGGCCGGTTCGCCAACCTGGTGCGAGACGCGGCGCCCGAGTTCGAAGGCGAGCTCTTGGAGTTGCGCGGCGACGAGGCGCTCTGCGTGTTCCGCTCGGCGCGGCAGGCCCTGCGAGCCTCGGTTGAGATCCAGCGGCGCCTGCGCACCGAGACGGATGACGAGCCGGCATTCCCGATCGGCGTGGGCATGGGGTTGGACGCCGGCGAGGCGGTGCCGACGCACGGCGGGTATCGCGGCGCCTCGTTGAACCAGGCCGCCCGGTTGTGCGCATCTGCGAAGCCGGGAGAGATTCTCGCCACCGAAACCGTGACCGCGCTCGCCAGCCGGATCGAAGGGATCCGCTTCATTGAAGGCCGCTCGGCCACGCTGAAGGGCATCCAACGGCCGATGCGATACGCCGCCGTCGAGCCGGAGACGCCGCTTCCGCCGCTGCCCCGGCTAGACGACCCTTCGCGGCATGCCCGCAAACGACGCTGGTACCTCGCCGCCGCTGCCGCACTGACCCTGCTCTTCGTCGCGGTCATCGCAGAAGTGCGCTCCTCATCGTCGAACCAGGCGACCGCGTCCGGTGACATCCCCAAGTCTGGCGTCGTCCGGATAGCCGAGGTGAGCGACAAGACGGCCGTCTCGCCGATTCGACCCACTCCACAAGGTCTCGGCGATCTCGGCTTTGGGTTTGGACGGCTTTGGATCACGACCGCGCAGGGGTTGTCCCGGGTGAATCCCAAGACCGGTCGCGTCGATGCGAGCGTGGGTCTCACCGGTTGTTCGAGGTGTCCCGGCGCTCCGTTCGCGATCGGGCTGGGACGCGTCTTTGTGACCGGTGGAGGCGATGGCAGCAACAACGTTCAAGTGATCGACCCGGGGGAGCCGACCACCGTCCAGAAGGTGATCCCCACGCAGCCGTTCAAGCCGGACCACTCGCAGGGAGCGTTCTTCATCGCCACCAGTTTCCGATCAATCTGGGTATGGCCGTCCGGAGAAGCTGACTGCTGCGACGGTCGGATGTTCTGGCGGATCAACCCGGCCAGTGGCCGCCGGGTCGCGAGTTGGCCTGCCCCGAACCGCCTCGGGTTTGACCACTCCAAGGTGGAGCACGTGGTGGCGGTCGGTGCCGGCGGCGTCTGGTTCATCCGCGATGATCAGCTCTGGCGGATCACACCAAGCACGAACACGGCCACGGGAGGGTTCACGACGAATGCCTCCATCGTCACGGTCGCTGACGGTGCCATCTGGACGATCACCGACGGGATCACCGAAGACGATGTCATCACGGAGATCAACCCTGCGCTGTTTCCGCAGCGACGCGCGGTGATCTGGCAGCACCGGCTCCCCGGCCACGTCGACGACATCGTCGCCAGCGGCAGCCTGCTGTGGATGTTCGATAACTTTGCACACCGCCTAACCATCGTCAATGCAACGAGCCGAAGGATCAGCCAACTACCGCTGCCTCGGACAAGCCCGGGGGAACTTGCCGCCGGCCAAGGCGTCGTCTGGCTCGGCTATCCAAGCATCCTTGGATAGCAGCTGTGAGGACTTGGAGCATCGAGTCCGTGCGAACGACCAGTCGGGACGGCCAGATTCGAACTGGCGACCCCCTGCTCCCAAAGCATCTCTAACCGCTTCGCGGCGGTTCGCGGCAGATCACGGATCGTCCTTCAGAAGCCGGATTCGACCATCCTCAGCGGCTGCGGATTCACTGCTGGCCCTGCCGCGCCGCGCTGCTTCTGTGTCAAGAACGGGTCATCGATCTCGGCGCGCCACCCGGCTACGCCTCCGCCAGATCGGCGTCGAAGTAGTCCTCGTCGAGTCGCTTGAGTTCGTAGGAGCGGGCTAGACGCCGACCCCGTGGTCGATCATCAGTTCGGCCAACTCTGCTCCGTCGATCAGGACGACGCGGGTTTGAATCCCGGCTGCGTAGGTGCGGGCGTCGTCTGTGAAGCGGCTGGTGGTGATGAACACGCCCTTGTCGGCATGGAAACCTTGCAGCGCGCCAGTGAACGCCCGTGCGAGCACGATAATCAGCCCCGCGCCCAGGAAGTCGGGGAGTCCGACGACCGGGTGCTGCCCTGCGAGAGGGCCGTCAGCGGTCGCCCTCCGCCGTCCGCGTCGGTGCTCGGGCGCAGAGGCCTCGCGCGCCCGGTGCTCGTGAGCGATAATCGCGGCCACCTCTCGGGCGACGGAACGAGGGCGAGCGGACGGCGGTCTCACGACGCTAAGTGTTCGATGCGAATCGTGTACTTCTACTTCATGAAGGACTCGGCCGATCGGGCGCGAGCGGTCGCGCCGAGACACGCCGACTACTGGAAGCAGCTCGAGTTGCGCGGGTACGGCGGCGGCCCGTTCGCGGACAGGTCGGGAGGGCTGATCACCTTCGAGAGTGAGAGCACCGAGGAGGCCGAGCGACTGGTGGCCGACGACCCCTTCATCCGGGAGGATCTGCTTGATCGCCACTGGGTGAAGGAATGGGTGCGCTGAGCTCGATCCCAGCCGGCCCACGTCCCACGCTCGATCCCCACCCGCCCGACGCTCAGGAGGGTGGCGCGGTGTGAGTTTGCGGCGAACCACGGACGAAGGAACCGCGGATGCCCTGATTCGCCCGACCCACCGGCATGGTATGAGACAAGCCACGCCCTAGCGGCGATGGCCGCTACCGCGACAGCTGTCATCTGGAAGGAGCTCGCCATGAGCACCCAGACGCTCCCCCGAGTCAGCACGCGTGGCCAGATCGGCCACTTCATGCTGCACTACTTCGAGATGTGCGTGCCGATGTGCGTTGGGTTCGCGGTGCTCGATCTCGTCTACTACTGGGCGGCCGGGCTCGCCGGGTACACCAACCCGTTCAGACAGCTGCCCATGCTGTCCGTGCTCGTCGTCGGGTTCAACATGACCGCGCCGATGGCCGCGTTCATGCTCTACCGAGGCATGCCCCGCCGCGCAACAGCCGAAATGTCCGCCGCGATGGCCATCTGGGCCATCAGCCTGCTCCTACTCGGATGGCTCACGATCCTTCCCAAGGAGAATCTGGCGCTGATGGAGCACGGCCTGATGATGCCCATCATGCTGATCCCGATGCTCCTTCGCCTCGACCTCTACACAGGACACGCCGACCCGACGAGCGACGCCAGCGCGTAAGGCTGGGTGCGGGCTCGTAGCGCTGTTCGGCGCCTGGGCGCGCCTCCGCTGTCTGGGAACACCTTAGACCGACGGAGCGGCCATGCCTCTCGTCGCTCCCACCCGTTCGATCCTTTTCGCCGGCTGGCCATCTGCGGTCACGAACGCCGCTCTGGCGTCGTGCCGGCCGCTTCCAGCACCGGGCGATGGTCGAGCGGAACGTCGGGGACTCCTCGGTGTTACCCCGTGGCGGTCGAAGGCGACGAGATCGGCGCACGCTCGGCATGGCCGTCTTCGCCAGCGACCTCGACATCGGTGACGTCACTCAGGAGGAGATCATTGTCCGTCGGGGGAAGGGACGGAAACGGAGGTCGGTGCCGACCGACCCGGCAATCTGGCGGGTGGCGGCGGCGTACCCGCCCGGCAGTGGGCCCCATCTCTTCGGTATGGCGCGAGACCCGGGAGAAGGATCACGCGCAACGCCGTCTGGGACAAGGTCAAGCGGCTAGGCGAGCTGGCTGGCGTGGATACTTGGTGCCATCTCCTCGGTCACAGCTTCGGGACGAACGTACTCGCGGCCACCGGGGGCACGAGCCTCATCGAAGTGCGCGACATGCGAGGGCACTCGGATCTACGGGTTACCAGTCGGTCTATGAGTCCGGCCGTGTTGCGCCAATCACGCCGTGCTCGCGCGCGATCGCGCGAAGTTCGGCGAGCGCCTTCACCCGTCCGCTCGGCGATCCGGATCCTGAACGGTGCGCATCGCCGCCAACAGGTCGCCGCCACCGCATGCCTGGCCGCGGCCACTGTCCTCGGAGCGGGCACTCCGCGAAGTTTGAATGGACGTGAAATCGACAGCTGATTGGACATTCGGTGTCGGCGATCTCTCGTGGTTCCGCTGAACCGACCTGGCAGGCGTCCGCCGACCGGCGGGCCGGTCGGCGGACGGGAGGGTGGCGTGGATGGTTAGAAGGTGCCGCGGAGGATCACGGCGCCGGCGGCGGTGCGGACGGAGACGTGCGATCCGTGGACGATCTTGGGGACGGTCTGGCCGAGTTCGGTGTTGCGGTCGATCTGGGCGATGCCGCGGCTGGTGACGATGGCGCTGCCGAGTTTCGAGCCCTTGGCGTAGAAGATCACGCGCTTGCCGGCCAACGCCTTGAGGTGTTCGGCCTCGAGTTGGAGTTCACGCTGTCCGGGCTGGGACTGATACTGCGCCTTGCCGGTGGCGTGGGGGAAGGCGGCCGTGTGCTTGAGCGTGATCTGCCAGTTGACGGCAGCGAACGCAGGAACGGCGATTGCCAGCAGCATCACCGCTGCCAGGATGGGGGTTGTGAGTGCGAGCTTGTGCCTCATGATGGCCTCCGGGGTCTTGGTGGACTGTCCCATCGATGGTAAGTCCGCGACTGCCAAGGGCGGGACAAGGGATGTCCAGGATTCCGCCATGATTCGGCCCGTCTCATGATGCTCCCAGACACGACCCATGCGGCCGGCGTGCGCGACCGGGTGACTTGGGCACCGCGGGGAAACGGCAGAACATCGCGACCGAGATGATCAACGGTGTTCCGCCTGCCGTCAGGGAGCTATCCCGGCACCGGGCTGGGGCTCAACGCTGCGCTACGCACAGAAAAGGGATGACGTCGAGGAGGGTCACCGTCCGGCCCTCGCAATCCGATCAAGCAGCGCGACGGCCGCAATCTCGGCAGCGGTGGCGATGCCCGCACCGATGCGCGTGCGGATGGTTGTCTGCTCCTGCAAAGTCATTTGCGGATCCTGTCCCGCGCCATAGGGGCGCAAGTCGAGCGAGAGGGTAGGTTGAGCGTAAGCGCCGTGCGGGAATCGAACCCGCTGGGCCGTTCGGCGACTAACCCTCGAGGCGACATTGTGAGCAGGCAGGTCACGCTTCGCCTGGAGTAGGTGCGTATGCGAATGGGTGGTTGAAGGCGTCGAGGGCGGCGTCACGGGCGACGGAGAACCGCATGGCGGTGTGGGTGCGGAGGTCGACCACGGAGAGGTATGGCGTATCGTCGGCTGGGTGCCAGAGCAGCGAGACGTCGAGCCCGTCGCTGCTTCGGTGGGCCAGTTCCCTGGGAGAGTTGGGTGTGGGGGTGGATGTCGTCATGGCCGTCCTCCTGGCGTCGCGGGAGGTGATATGGATGCCTCGACGATAGGCCGCGCCGGGTTCGGCGCGGGCTACGGGGTGGTAAGAGTTCGGCCGGGCTTGATAAGGAATCGGCGGGCGGGTCGGTGTCGGCCGCCGTTCGGGGCCTGTTTTGCAAAGGTTCGGCCAAGTTGGGCGAAGAACTCGCAAGTCGATCGCCGCGGGGCCGCGAGCGCTGCGATGATTCGGCCGTGAAGGTGCTTGTGGTCGAGGACGAGGACGCGCTCGCCGAATCGCTGCTGAAAGGGCTCGCGCGGGAAGGGTTCGAGGTGACCCGCGCCGCAACAGGCGAGGCTGCCCTGGCGCATGACCAGGCAGATGTGGTGCTGCTCGACTTGCGTCTGCCTGATATGGACGGGCTGGATGTGTGCCGGGAGATGCGGGCGCGTTCGGCGGTTCCGATCATCATCGTCAGCGCCCGTGGCGAGGAGGCGGACCGAGTCGTGGGCCTCGAGTTGGGAGCGGACGATTACATCGTCAAGCCGTTCGGGTTCCGCGAGGTGGTGGCGCGGATCCGGGCGGTCACGAGGCGAGCTGCGCAGCCGCGGGAGGAGCACGAACCGCTCGTCGTCGGGTCGCTGGTGGTGGATGTGCGCACCCGCAGGACGACGCTTGACGGCCGCGAACTCGCCCTGACCCCGAAGGAGTTTGACCTGCTCGCGCTCTTGGCGGCTGATGCCGGCGCGGTGCTGACGCGAAATCACATCCTGCACGAGGTGTGGCAGACGGACTGGTATGGCCCCACAAAGACGATCGACGTCCACGTCGCGTCGCTGCGGCGCAAGCTGGGCGACCAGCGGTGGATCGAGACGCTGCGCGGTGTGGGATTCCGCCTGGTCGTCCCGGAATGACCCGCCGCCTGCTGCTGTCGTACATCTCGCTGACGGTGCTGGTGCTTGTGAGCCTGGAGGTGCCGCTGGCGATCATCTACGCCCACAGCGAGCGCCAAGACCTCAACGCCCAAGCAGAACGCGCCGCCGGCGCGGTGGCGACGCTGGTGGAGGACAACCTCGAGAACGCGCTTCCCGTGTCAAGCCCGCTCGTGACCACGGCGGCGCGGCGCTACGGCCGCGCGACCGGTGGTCACGTGATCGTGCTCGACAAGGCCGGTGTCGCCCAGATCGACACCGCCCGGCCGAGCTCCATCGGTCGGTCATACCACGACCAACCCGAGGTTCGCGCAGCACTGGGTGGGCGCATTGCCAGCGGCAGGTTGCCGTCGAGTGCGACGGCGCCGGGCGGTCACTTCGTTGTCGTTCCGGTCGCATCCGGCGGTGAGGTGAACGGCGCCGTCATCCTCACGTACTCCACGTCGTCGGTGGAGGGGCGCATCCATCGCTACTGGCTTACCCTGGCCGGCATCGCGATCATCGCGCTCGCGGCAGCAGCACTGGTCGGATTGCAGTTCGCCCGCCGCGTCACGCGGCCGTTGCGAGACGTCGAGCGGGCCGCGGGCACGGCCGGGGCGGGAGACCTGGCAGTCCGCGCGCCCGTCGGCGGCCCGCCCGAGGTGCGATCGCTCGCGGAGAGCTTCAACGGCATGATCGTCAAGCTCGAGAGCCTCATGCACGCCCAGGAGGAGTTCGTGGCCGACGCCTCCCACCAACTGCGCACGCCGCTTGCGACGCTCCGGCTGACGCTTGAGAACCTGGAGTACGAGGTCGCCGATCCCGCCGATCTGGAGGCGGCGCTTCGCGAAGTCGACCGCTTATCGCGGACTGTAACGGTCTTCTGGCGCTCGCCCGAGCCGACCGAGAACCACCCGCCCGCCAGGCGGTTGACCTGCGCGCCCTGGCCGAGGAGCGGGTCGCGCTCTGGTCACCGCTGGCGCACCAGCGCGACCTCACCCTCTCCAGCGACATCAACCGACCGTGGTGGGTGCTCGTGACCGCCGATCGGCTGGAACAGGTGATCGACAATCTGCTCGAAAACGCCGTCGACGCGTCGCCGGCGGGCGGGACGATCACGATCGCGGCCTCGGCCGCCGGCGGCTGGACGGAGCTTCACATCATCGACACCGGCCCCGGCCTGACCGACGAGGAGCGCACGCGGGCGTTCGATCGGTTCTGGCGCAAGGGCAGCACGAGCGGCGGCTCGGGAATCGGACTCGCGATCGTCGCGCGGCTCGTCCGGGCTGATGGCGGCGAGGTCGAACTGCGGCGGGCGGCCGAAAGGCGGGATCGACGCCGTCGTCCGCCTCCGCCTCGTATCGGCGCCAATACCGGCGGCGGGGTGGGGCCGCCGAAGACACGCCCGAGTGCGAAGCGACTGAGGTCACTCGCGTGCCTAGGCTCCGTTCATGGTGACGCGGTTGTACTTGCGGGATGGCGTTGTCTCGGTGGCCGAGCCCGAGCCTGGTCGGTGGGTCGTCAACTGGCGACCGTTTCGAGACGATCACCCTGACGCGCCGGAACTGGTCTTGGATTCGGCCGTTGATCGCCTACCGGCGGAAGACGCAGAGGCGGTGATCGCTTGGGCGGAAGCAACGTTCACCGAGCGTGATGACCGTGTGCTCGCGACGGTGATGATTGAGGACGATGCCGCCCCGGACGAGGCTCGGTCGATCCACCGACTGTTTGATGATGCCGGAGCGCCCGCTGTCGTCACGGCCAGCATCGCCCGCCGGTCGGCTGGCAGCCTGCCCTGGCTGGTGATGATCGAAGTGCCGCTCGTGACGTTCATGACGGGTCTTACCACGGCCGCCGGTGCCGATGGGTGGAAAGCGCTGAAGTCCCTTGTGACGCACGTGTTCCAAGAGCGGCGTCGGGTGACAGGTCGGGGCGGCTCGATCCAACTAGACGACGGAGCGCGGACGGTGATTCTGTTGCCGGAGGTTTCCGATGAGGGTTTTCGTCAAGTTGCGCAAGGTGATCTGCCCGAGAGGGAAGTCCGCTCAACCAAAGCGTTTCGGCTAGTCGGGACGGCCAGATTCGAACTGGCGACCCCCTGCTCCCAAAGCAGGTGCGCTACCAGGCTGCGCCACGTCCCGTGAGGCAAGCGTAACCCACCTCGCGGCGGGCGACTACGCCTCGATGATGACGGGCGTCCCCGCGTGCAGGTAGCGCCTGAGCGTGCCGAGCGCGGTTGACGAGACGCGCAGGCAGCCCGCGGAGGCGGCCGTCCCGAGCGACGACGGCGCGTTCGTGCCGTGTATGGCGAGCTGGTCGCCGCCCGACCAGCCTGCCGGCAGGTTGGGCTGATGGCCCGAGAGCCCGAACGCGTACCAGCCGAATGGCCCGCCCGGGTCGCCAGTGGCGATCGGGTCGGTGACGCTGAACCGGCCGACCGGCGTGGGGGTGGCCGGCGCTCCGACCGCGGCGACGAACGAGCGCATCACCTGGCTGCCGCGCATCAGGTTCACCCGCCGACGCGAGACGTCCGCCTCGACCCAGATCGAGCTCTTCACCGTCCGGCGCCCGCGCAGCGAGATCCAGCCGGTGCGGCCGTTCGGCCGCCAGGGGAGGACGACCTGCGCCCAGCGCCCGTCCGGCGAGGTCTTGACGGCCCAGAGCCAGGTGGTCGTCCCGAGCGGCGTCCGGCCCGGGAGCTCGCCCGCGATCGGCCCGTTCGGCCTCGAGCGGACGACGGCCCCGTTCTGCGCCTCCACCAGGGTGAAGGCATCGCTCTGGCGCCGGACCGAGGTCGTGTGGTGCACCGTCGGCGTGGCCGGGCGCAGAGGCGCGACGTGCACTCCGATGGGGTGCGCGGATGCTGGTGCAGCTGTTGCGACCGCGACGAGGGCGGCCACGAGCCCAAGGATTGCCCGACCCATTGCTCCCATCCAATTCGGCACTTGCATGCACGTTCTTGAGCAACGGGCGCTTCAGGATCCGGGGAGGGCGGCCGATAGACGGGGGGAACCCCCGACCTGGAGCACACCATGGGCAGGCACCGGACATTGGGAGGGCTGGCGGTGATCGCGACTGCGGTCGCCGTTCCCATGCTTCTCTTCATGCGGACGCGCCCACGCGACTACAGGCGCACTCGCGAGTTCCGCGCCCTCGCCGGCGACTACGTCATCTAGCCGGCGAAGGCGATGAATACCGCAATTTGGGCGGCCCGTATCCCCAATCCGGGTGATGTATCCGTCCGTCGAGGTTGACATGATCTTCGCCATGTCCACCTTCGCATCCGCCAGGGCGGCGGGCCGGATCGAGGGCCTCGAGGCGCTCCTTTCGCGCCTGCGGAGGTGCGCGTCCCCGGCACAGGCCGAGAACCTTGTCGCCTACGCCATCCCGGACCTGGTCGACGCGATCTGGGCCACGCTCTACCTGTCCGACGACGGCGCTCCGCCGGTCGTCTACGGCGACGACACCTGGCAGCACGTGGCCGACGCGGCGCTCGCGCGGCGCATACCGTGCGCGACCCGCAAGAACGGCGAGGTAACGACGGCCATCCCGATCTTCTCCGCGACCGGGGTCGCGGGCGTGCTCCTGATGGCGAGCACCGGCGAGCTCTCCGAGCACGACCAGCGCACGCTTCGGATCTTCGCCGCGCGAGCGGGGCGCGCCGTCAGGCGGCCCGGGCTCCCCGTCTCGGCCTGAGCCAGAGGATCTGCTCGAAGTACTCGCCGGCCCGGCGGCCGGTGCGGCGGTTCACGTGCCGCACGTCACGGTGCGCGATCGCGTAGCCGGCCCGCCGCGCGATCTCGCCGTAGAGGTCGCGGCGGTCGTTGACCACGATCGCCACGCTCGCACCGGGTGAGAGTGAGCGGCGCGTGCGGGCGAGCGTCTCGGCGATGCCGTCGCAGTAGGCGTCGATCGCCCGCCGCGCCGTCCCCGACACCGCCGCGCCGAGCTCGAGCTCGCGGCGGTCGTCGAGGCCGAGCAGCTCGTAGGCGTAGCGGTGCTGCTCGTGGTAGTCGATGAGACCGGGGTAGGGGGGAGACGTGACGATGCCGTCGATCTGCTCCGGGAGCTCGACCGTGCGGGCGTCGGCGTGCATCACCGCGACGTCGGCCGCCGTTCGCACCTCGTCGAACTCGACCAGCCGCCGCGCTGTGTCGGCCGCGTACCTGCGCAGGAAGTGATCGGCGCGTTCGACCGGCCGGCACGTGCGGCGGTGCTTGTGGCAGGCGTAGGGGCCGCGCACCGGCTCCCGCGGCATGTCGAGGTCGTGATGGGCCGCGAGCCGGGCCGACCGGGCCGCGCGGGAGGCGACGACGGCGAGCGCCTCGGCCTCGGACGAGCCGGAGATGGCGCCGCAGAAGCCCGCGAGGTCGCAAAGCGCGGCCGGCGCGTACCAGTGCGCGAGCCACTCCGACGTCGGCGGATCGGCCGGCGGGGCTGCGAGCGCGCGCTCGAGGTCGCGGTCGAGCGCGACCAGGTCGTGGGGCTCGACCTTCACCCGCATCAGGAGGCAGTTGAACGCCGACACGTCGGCGCCGATCGCGTGGATCCCGAGTGCGTTCGCCTCGACGAGCGTCGTCCCCGATCCGGCGAACGGGTCGTAGACGACGGCGCCGGGCGCGAGGCTGCGGCGGAGGAGCGTCTCGGCCAGCTGCGGCACGAACTTGCCGAGATAGGGGTGCAGGCGGTGCACGTGCTTCGTCCGCAGGCGCTGAGGCAGGTCGCGCTCCGACCAGGAGAGCTCGTGGTCGATCTCGGCGTAGAGCGCCGCCTGCGTGCGGCTGGACACGGTCGACCACGCTACCGGTGTGCGCGGACGGCGAAGACACGCTTCTCGCGGAGATATGCTGGGTCGGTGCCCCGCCGAAGCCAGATGCCCAAGCGCGTCCGCGACGCTCGCCGGCTTCGCCGACAGCGGCGCAGAGCGATTCGGCGATCAATGTCCGGCCGGAAGAGCGCGGCGACAAGTCAGGGCCGGTAGAGCCGCAAGCAGAGGCGGTTGCGGGTACCTGGAACTATCCAGAACGGGGGCGGCAGGATTCGAACCTGCGACCTCGAGCTTAGAAGGCTCTCGCTCTGTCCCCTGAGCTACGCCCCCGAGGGGCCGGCTTCGTCCCTGCCGGCGGGGTCAGCGTCTGGTTCT
>CAWGEC010000008.1:0-259897 GCA_963821535.1 uncultured Actinomycetes bacterium
GTTTTTCGCGCAAGGAATTAATTTGCCCCCCGCCCGGCTGGAATACCCGATGCAGGCGCATGGGGATCGGCACTGGATTGGTGCAGGGGGGACGATGCACCAGCATGGTGCGATCGGGCGAACGATGCGGGTAGGCTGTCGGGATTTCGTCAATTTGTAACAGTTGGAACTGAATGCGCGGCGGGTTGTCATATGTGTACGGAAGCAATAACGCGACCGATACATTGGAGGCTCACCATGAAAAAGGTAATTGATCTTGCAGCAGGAACGGTAACGTTCAAGTTTGACGGCGACTGCCGCCGGTCGTGGTCCACGGGGCTGGCTGTCCCCGACATGAAGGAATACGCGGCTCTGTTCGGCATCGGCCATCGGTGCGGGGACAACGCGGCGATTCAGGAAGTCGAAGGAGAATAACTTCACGGTGACGGAGGCAATGCGGAGGGAGGCGGTGATCGAGATGGCGGATCATATGCAGGCGGGAGGGGATGACTGGGACATGAAGCCCTCCGCGCGCCGGGCACCCACGAGACCCCTTCGTCCAGCAAATCGCCGACAAGCACGGGATCACCTACGAACAGGCGCAGGCGAAAATTCAGGAGATGTTCCTCGCGGATATGGCGTAGGAATACCCTAATGCCCAGTGACAGTCGGCATTGATGGTATCCCGGTAATGTAGCACAATGGAGGCTGATGTGATGAATTAAACGTTCATCGATGCCAACTGCTGTCCGAGAACAGTCAACTGGAGCGATCGCGAGCGAAGGTGCGGCTGTAGGAATATACGACAAGGATTGGTTGGCCAGATGCGCGTATCGACAAACGAAACGGCTGCTTGACAGGAGGCTTATTAAGGGCAAAGTACGGCGAACTTGAGCCAGTGAACAGGGGACTTAGATCCCCGATGGATGCTCAACGTGGAAAAAAGACTAACATCCTACGCCTGCGGTGCGGCCTGATCGGGCAAGAGGGACTGCAGCGTCCGCGCCTTGGCGACTGCGACCGGGGCGACCTACGCGCAAGCGAGCGTCGTGTTCAGCGCGGCGGGGCGGAATGTGAAGCAGGGGACGACGCTGGATACTTCCCGGCTGGTGTCTGAGAAGTGGCTGGGGATGGTGGAGGTCCCTGCGAAGATGCAACTGGGATACTTCATCCTCCTGCACCCTGTCGGAAGGTTCATCCTCCACAAGCGCGGCCACGCATTCGCCTTGGTGGATGGAGTAGTCCACGACTGGGAAGGGACGACGAATCCCAGGACGGAAGTTGTGTCAGCGTGGAGGTGGAGGGGATGCAGTGACGAAGCTGGCGCGGGTGGCGGGGATGTTGGGGTGAGGAGGGATGTCGTGCAACTACAACCACCACCACTACAGGGGGTGTGCCTCCCTCGTGGGATTCCCGGTTAAATGTTCTAGGTGAAATTGGCCTTTAGAATCCTAGATCTTATGTAATATATTTTTTTATTATGAAAAACCAAAGAGACCAGGAAACTGGACGGAATTTAAACTGGGAACGAAAGGGAGGGTATCCCCCCGTGGAGATGTTTGCGCGGGAAAGGACGACGATTCGGCGAATTACTTCTGAACTTTAGTTCCAGTTCGCGGTCTTAATGGATTGATGTGGGGCAGATGAGCTGGCCGCCGACACGAGGAAGAATGGAATGAGCAAGCAAATGCTGGTTGTATGCCAAGGAGTAAATCCTGTCGGCATATTTGAAAACGAAAACGACGCGCTTATGGCGCTGCTGCAAATGGCTAGAAGGTAGGAGGAAACATGCAGATATGGACGACGGGCTGGAGCTGAAAAAGGCATACTACGCGGCAATGGCCAGAAGATTAGCTTCAACTTCAACAGCGCTACCACTTGATGCGTCTGAGCTATGAACAAGCCGCTTCATCAGTCCTTCAGAAGGAAAGGCAAGCTCCTCACGGAAGAGGATGCTTGCCGCCTTCGCGATCTCTACGCTCGTGGAATCCTCAACGTGAAGCTCAAGGCAATGTTCCACGGCGTAGCGGGCAGAGACAATTCGCCGTGCTGTCCGCGGCGAGACTTGGGAATACAGCCAGGATGAATCCGACGCAGCGGAGGAGGAGCTGGCCGCCGGAGCAAAGGCCTCTATGAAAAATTGCAGCGACTTCTCGCCGCCGACAAGGCAGCGGAAAGGACGGGAATCAGGATGCTGGAGGAGATCAAGTCCGATAAAGCGCAAGATCGTGGAGGAGTTCCGACTGGATGAATAACACCGCTGCAAGCAGTGCGCAAGGTGCTTTCAGGCCCAGCATGAGACACAGCTGGTGATCGAATATCAAACGCGCACAGAACTCTGCGCCATGATACTAAGCGAGATTGTGAAAGCATTCAGAAAGATCTTGGGAATGAAAGAGATTATCCAAGGACTTGTGATACTCAGCAAGAGCTGGAGATGGAAGAACGCCTACTTCGTGACAAAGGGCTGGAACATCAGAACAGGCTAAGGGCGGTTATGGGCGCACTAAACCAAGCACACAGACAAATACGAGGTGGAAGAATGAACAGTGAAGAGCGCATTATACCAGCTTCGGCGAGGAGTTGCCCGAGGAGAAGTTCCCCGATCTCCCCGAGTGCTTTTCCAGGCCCGTAGCGGATAAGTACGGGCGGGAGATGTTCGCCCTGGTCTATGATGCGGGGATGTGTGCGCAGGCAACGCAGTCTTGGCGACCCTACGCGCAGAAGCACGGCAGTCGCGGCGGACTCCACGCTGTCCCAGTCCTGGCCGACGCCTTCAATCAGATCAGCTCCGCGTATGCGAAGCAGATGGGGTGGGAGGAAGGGATTCTGACTTCAATGCGACAGGGATATTGGAATGGCCTTTCAGCACAGGATCATCACGCCAGGATCAGAGCATTGTGCTGGATTCGTGAGACCGCCCCGCTTCTGTCGCATTACTGTGGAACTAAACGGGGCAGTCGGTTGTCCAATCAACACGCGGGTTATTCATAAATAAAGGGCACGAACATCGTGACAGAGGTAAAGGAAAAGTTAATGACCAGGCAACAAGCATCGAGCAGAAAGGGATAAAGAGTATATGCGTAACGCAAGTCGAGAGGCTTACGCGGCAAGAACAGGAAAGGAAGTGCCTGATAAAAGGTCCGTTGCCGCGAAAAGCCGCTAAACCAACGCCAGAGAAAAAACAGGCGAGGCGACACGCCTATAATATGCTCAAGAAGAGTATTACAAAGATAACTAGCTGAAACAGAGAGTACGGAATAACGCTTAGAGGCGAAACACCGTGTAGTAGCTGAGCAGGCGCATGTGCAATTTGCAAAACTTCGTTATGGAACGAACCAGTCGGCAAGGCAAAACAAAGTCTGGGGTAGGTCGCACCATATTACAGGTAAAGTGAGAGGACTACTATGCGTTGGCTGTAAATACTGGCCTTGGTGGGTAGAAGATAATCCAGAGTTGTTATTGGAAAATGCTGATACTTATCTGAGCATCTCACAAAGGAATAACATGAACCAAATATTTAGACTTGCTACATCCGAGACGGCAAGCCTCGCACGGTGACCTGCTCCGCGAAGGACTCGGCGGGAGCCATCTCCTCCGGGGAGATGTGGGAGCGAGTCACGGGCTGCCCCGTCTTCACCGTGCAG
Source organism: uncultured Actinomycetes bacterium (assembly GCA_963821535.1). Classification (GTDB taxonomy): domain Bacteria; phylum Actinomycetota; class Thermoleophilia; order Gaiellales; family JAICJC01; genus JAICJC01. The sequence goes on from CAWGEC010000008.1 coordinate 3,627, forward strand.
CCCCTTGGCATGAGCAAGTTCCACACGCCAGCATACACGAGGCGCTCCAGCCGACCTTTGGTCGGCGGCGGAGCTGCTCCCTGAGCGACCACGTAGAAACCTCGGCGGACTTTGGATTTTAGCGTGGAAACGAAGCGCCCGACGCAGGACTTCATAATCCGTAGCGGTCCTCGTGAAGTACGCGGGACTCATGCTCACGCCGGAAAGGCTGAATATTATAATTGCCGACCTGAAGAAGGAAATGCGGGAAGGCAACTGTTCGTGGTCTTTTCACTAGGAGACAGGAATGAAACAAATCTACGCGTTTGTTCTCGGAATGCTGGAGTTCGTCAGCTTCACCAGCAACCCAGGTGACGATCTAATCGAGTGCTATGATCTCAAAAGACTGGGCACATCGCCTTACACTGAGGAGATTTTGAGGTATGAAACACCTCGCAAGCGTGGTACTGCTCGCCGCCGCGAGCGGCAGCTCCGCTTTCGGCCGCAGGGATGCTTCGGGTACTGCGGGCAGGCAGCCCCGCCGTGGCAGCCGCCGCCACTCCCTCCCATTATTATGCAGGCCTATCCAAGCGGGCTGGATCAGCCGCCGAGCGGAGTCTCGCAGCCAGCGCCAGTCCCCTCGCCAACCCCCGCGCAGCCGCAGCTGCTCATCCAGCATCTCATTCGCTCTGGTGCTCCGCTCTGGCGGATAGATGCGGCGATCCGGGGAGAAGTGCGGTGAAGCCGCCCTTCCGAATCGGCCAGCAGTCTGGGCATCCTCCTCCCTCCGGCAGCTTCCGAGAGGGTGGAGGCTGGCAGGAGCGAGCCGGCCCGAGCACGTCGCAGGAGACACCGCAGTCCTCGCCGTCTGCGCAGCCGCGGCACCTGGCAGTCTGGGCGGTAGTGGCGGGAATTATTTAACGATCTTGGGAACTCAATGCCCGAAAATGTCAAACATACACGAACGGCGAAACCGGAGCCATACTGAATCCGGCAACAAGTGAGGCTCAATCATGAAGCAGCGTAAGACCAGAGATCGCTCCGCGAATAAGCGCGGCGCATCCCGCGAAGAGCCGGCTGCCGTGATCCGCGTCGCGCATGGGCTCGTGCTCACGCCCGGCGCGCACGTGCCGGGCGGGATCGTGGCCGCGCTCGACGTGCTGCGCGCTGCCGCACGCCTTCACTCACCGCGTGGGCCATCTCCACAAGCTCATGACGAGCGACGCCGGCATCGTCGCGGTGATCGGCCGCGGACTGCAGGTCCAGGCTCGGCTCGAGCGCGCAGCTCGATCTCAAGCTGCGGGTCGCGGTTCGCGTCCTGCGATCGATGCAAACGGCGACCCGGTCGGCGCTCGGTTACGTCGACGTCTCGGTTCCCGGGCGGCCGGCGCTGGGGTACAAACACTCAACTTCAACCTGAGAGTGATGGTAGACGCTTCTCACGCTCCGCTTGACAGAGAGGGTCGAGGCCGGTACTCTCGGATCGCGCGTTTTCCGCTGACCGGGCCGCGCATGCCTGAGTTCGGAGATGCGCAAGAACTGGATATCCAACCCTCAAGTAGAGGGTGAGCCCGAGGAGCGGAGCTCGATATGAGGGATCAGAGCGGGAACTACCTGGCAGTGATCAAGGTCGTCGGAGTCGGCGGCGGCGGCACGAACGCCGTCAACCGGATGGTCGACGCCGGCCTGAAGGGCGTCGAGTTCATCGCCGTCAACACCGACGCGCAGGCGCTGCTCATGTGCGACGCCGACGTGAAGATCCACATCGGCTCGAAGATCACCCGGGGCCTCGGCGCCGGCGCCGACCCGTCGATCGGGCAGGAGGCCGCGACCGAGAGCCGTGACGAGCTGAAGGAGGCGCTGAAGGGCGCCGACATGGTCTTCGTCACCGCCGGCAAGGGCGGCGGCACCGGCACCGGCGCCGCGCCCGTCATCGCCGAGATCTCGCGCGAGCTCGGCGCCCTCACGGTCGGCGTGGTCACGCGGCCGTTCGGCTTCGAGGGCCGCAAGCGCGCCGACCAGGCCGAGCAGGGCATCAAGCAGCTGCGCGACAAGGTCGACACGCTGATCATCATCCCGAACGACCGGCTGCTCCAGGTCGTCGAGAAGCGCACGTCGATCGTCGACGCGTTCCGCATCGCCGACGACGTGCTCCGCCAGGGCGTCCAGGGCATCACCGACCTGATCACGGTGCCCGGGCCTGATCAACCTCGACTTCGCCGACGTGCGCACGATCATGCGCCAGGCCGGGTCGGCGCTGATGGGCATCGGCGTTGCCGCCGGTGAGAACCGCGCCGCCGAGGCGGCCGCGGCGGCGATCTCCTCGCCGCTGCTCGAGGCCTCCGTCGAGGGCGCGACCGGCATCCTGCTGAACATCACCGGCGGCGCCCGACCTGGCCTCTTCGAGGTGAACGAGGCGGCCGAGATCGTCGGCGTGCGCCGCCGACGCCGACGCCAACATCATCTTCGGCGCCGTCATCGACGAGGCCTCGGCGACCAGGTGCGCGTGACGGTGATCGCGACCGGGTTCGACCGCCGCTCGAGCGAGCGGCCGGTCTCCGTCTTCGCCGCCGGCAGCAAGCAGCGCGAGGGTGGGTTCCTGCGCCGCCCCAAGCCGGCGGAGGAAGACACCGGGGAGTTCCCGGCCCCGGCGGCCGATCCGCTCGAGATCCCGTCGTTCCTGCGCGAGGAGTAGCGCCTCAGTCCTTCTGGGCGAGCACCCACAGGAACTCGACCGGCCGGCCACCTTCGAGCTGCGCCCGGACGTCGTGTGACAGCACCGCGAATCCCGCCTCCTCGACGAGGCGGAGCGTCGCCTCCGGGTCGAACTGGCTGAAGAACATGGGGACGCCCTCCATTCGCGGACATCGCCGGGCTCGTCGTAGGGTTCGACGTGTAGAGAGTCCCCCGGGCTGGAGCCATTCGGCGAACCGGCGGAAGAGCTCGCCGTGCTCCTCCCGTGGCAGGTGGTCGATCACGTAGAACGCCGCGATCGCGGCGAACGTGCCGGCCGGGAAGGAGACGTCCGCGAGACCCGCGTGGATCACCCGGGCCTGCGGCGCGTTCCGGCGGGCGAGCGCCGCCTGGGTCGTCGAGGTCTCGACGCCCGTCGCCTGGTGACGCTCGGAGAAGAGCCGGAGCGCCGGAATGCCGTTCCCGCATCCCGCGTCGAGGACGGACGCGCCGTCCGGCACATGTCGAAGTAGGTCGCGCAGGCGCTCGGCCCGGGGCCACGGCGCCTCCGGCGCCTCGAGCGCCGCGTATCGCTCCGCCGCCTCGTCGTAGCCGGCGGACGCCCGCCCGGGTCGTCCGTGCCATCGGCGTTCATCGGACGCAAGGCTACCGGCCGTCGCAGCGCGATAAGATCAGCACATGAAGCTTCGCCCGCTCATCTGGGTCGCTCCTGCTCGCCGCCGCCGCGTTCTCCTTGGGCCGTGCCCTCGTGACGCACGACGGGGTCGGGGTGCTCGGTCTCGTCGTCGGCATCGCGCTCGTCGCACTGCTCGGCATCGGCGCGCTCCGGCCGGCCGCCGGGCCATCCACCCGGGGTAGCCACGACCCGGATCCGCGATGCCCGGGCCAAGGATGGACCGGCGCTTGCCGTGCTGATCGCCGACCTGGGCTATGAGCGACCCGCGGCCGACGCGGCCGGTGCGCTCGCCGCGATCGGCCCGGACGAGGCGTGGTCGTAGCTGACGTCGACGGCGCCGTCTGCGGCTTCGCGAGCGGCGCGATCGTCCCGTTCTTTCACGACCGGTCGAGGCGGCTCCGCCTCACGGCCGTCGCCGTCATGCCGTCTCACCGCGGCCGCGGCGTCGCCCGCAGCCTGATCGGCGAGCTCGAGACCTGGGGTCGCGAGCGGGGCTGCAACCTCGTGGAGGCGTCGAGCGCCGAGCGGCGCACGGACGCCCACGCCGCGTATCGGGCGCTCGGGTTCGAGGAGGCGCCGCGCCGGTTCACGCGCCGTCTGTGACGGAACATGCTCCCTCCGGGGAAGGCGTGTATAGACTGCGCCTCCGGATGCACGCGTCCGAGGCCCTCCGCCGCACTCCGCTCCACGACCGGCACCTGGCAGCCGGGGCGCGGATGGTTCCGTTTGCGGGCTGGGAGATGCCCGTGCAGTACGAAGGCGTGATCCCCGAGCACCTCGCGGTGCGCGAGCACGCCGGCGTGTTCGACGTGAGCCACATGGGCCAGCTCGAGGTGCGGGGCCCGGCGGCGCTCGCGTACCTCCAGACGATGCTGTCGAACGACCTCGAGCCGGATCGGCACGGGCCAGGCGCAGTACACGCTGCTGCTCGATGAGAGCGGCTGCCCGATCGACGACCTGATCGCCTACCGGTTCGACGACGAGCACTGCTGCTGTGGTCAACGCCTCGCGGATCGACGCGGACCGCGACTGGCTCGCAGGCCCGGGCCGCGACGGCGCGGAGCTGCGAGACCGCTCGGCCGCGTGGCGATGCTCGCGCTCCAGGGCCCGCCCGCCCTGGACCTGGTGGGCCTGCCGGAGCTCGCCCCGTTCGCGTTCGCCGCGCGCCGAGGTCTGCGGCGTGCGACGGCATCGTCGCTCGCACCGGATACACGGGCGAGCCGGGGGTCGAGATGATGGTGGCTGCCGAGCAGGCCGGCGAGCTGTGGGATGGGCTCCTGGCCGCCGGCGCCGTGCCGGGCGGGCTCGGCGCCCGGGACACGCTCCGGCTCGGAGGTGTGCTATCCGCTGTACGGCAACGACCTGTCGCCGAGCCGCACGGCGCTCGAGGCGGGGCTGGGCTGGGTGTGCGCGCTCGACGCAAGGACTTCGTCGGCGCCGCGGCGCTGCGCGCCAGCGCGAGCGCGGGCGGCTACGACCGGCTGGTCGCCTTCCGGATGGCGGAGCGCGGCATCCCCCGCCAGGGGATGGCGATCGAGCCCGCCGGCGAGGTGACCAGCGGGACGATGTCGCCGTCGCTCGGGCGTCGGCATCGGCATGGGCTACGTCCCCGCCGACCTCGCCGCCGCGGGCACCGAGATCGAGATCGACGTGCGCGGCCGGCCCCGTCGCCGCGCGCGTTGCCAAGAAGCCCCTGTACGTGAAGGAGAGGCTCAAATGAGCGACGAGAGCTACCCCGACGACCTGCACTACAACGAGGCGCACGACTGGGTCCGGGTCGAGGGCGACATCGCCACCTTCGGCATCACCTGGTACGCGCAGGACACGCTGGGCGAGGTCGTGTACTTCAGCCCGCCGGAGGTCGGAGACGACGGTCACGAAGGACGGCGAGTACGGCGAGCTGGAGTCGACCAAGGCCGTGTCGCGCTGGTCGCTCCGCTCTCGGGCGAGGTGGTCGACGGTGAACGAGGCGCTGGACGGCAACGAGAGCACGGTCAACGACGATCCCTACGGCGGGGGCTGGCTGGTCAAGGTGCGGATAGTCGATCCCGTCCGAGCTCGACTCGCTGATGGACGCGGCCGCCTACCGCGAGCTCGTGGACAGCGCTGTGAGCTTCACCTCGCTGACCGACGCCGACCTCGAGGCGATGCTCGCCGCCGATCGGCGTCGGGTCGATCGAGGAGCTGTTCGCACGACATCCCGCGACGCCGTCCGGCTCGGCCGCGAGCTCGACGTCGGGCCGGCGCTGACCGAGGCCGAGCTGGTGGCGCACCTGGCCGAGCTGGCGGCGCGGAACGTCGACACCGGCCGCGAGCTGTCGTTCCTCGGCGCCGGCATCTACGACCACTACGTGCCGGCGGTCGTGCGACGCGGTGATGCAGCGCGGCGAGCTGCTGACCGCCTACACGCCGTATCAGCCGGAGATGAGCCAGGGGACGCTCCAGGCGATCTTCGAGTATCAGACCGCGATCTGCGAGCTGACCGGGCATGGACGTCTCGAACGCGTCGGGCTACGACGGCTCGACGGTCGCCGCCGACGCCTGCTACGTCGCCCGCGGCGCCACGCGGCGGACGAAGGTCGTCGTGGCCGAGACGCTCAACCCGCAGGTGCGCCAGGTCGTGCGCACGTTCGCGCCGGGGTTCGGGATGGAGGTCGTCGAGGTGCCGCACACGACGGCGGCACCACCGATCCCGAGGCGATCCGCGGCCGCGGCCGAGGACGCCGCCTGCGTGATCTTCCAGCAGCCCAACTTCTTCGGCTGCCTCGAGCCCGCGCCCGGCATCGCCGCGGCCGCGGCGGCGGCCGGAGCGCTGCCGGTCGCCCACGTCGACCTCCTGTCGCTCGGCGTGCTCGAGGCGCCCGGCGACTACGGGTGCGCGCTTGCGATCGGCGAGGGCCAGTCGGCCGGGAACCACTCTGCGCTACGGCGGCCCGCACTACGGCTTCATGGCCGCGAAGGTGCGAGCACATCCGCCGGCTGCCCGGCCGGATCGTGGGCGAGACCGCACGACCTGACGGGGGAGCGCGGGTACGTGCTGACGCTGCAGACCCGCGAGCAGCACATCCGCCGCGAGAAGGCGACGTCGAACATCACCACCAACCAGACGCTGCTCGCGCTGGCGGGCCTGGCGTACCTGTCGCTGGCTCGGGCCGGAGGGGCTGCGCGACATCGGGCGGGCCTGCCTGGCGCTCGCCGAGGAGCGCCAAGCGGGCCGTCGGCCTGCCGCGCGGCGTTCGACCGGCCGACGTTCAAGGAGTTCGCGCTCCGACCTCGGCCGGCCGGCGCGAGGAGTCGTGCGGGCGGCCCGAAAGCAGGGCGTCCATCCCGGCTACCCGCTCGGGCGCGACTACCCCGGCATGGAGAACGCTGCTCCTCGTGGCCGTCACCGAGAAGCGCACGCGGGCCGACATCGAGCGGCTGGCGGAGGTGCTCGCGAGGTGCGGCATGAAGCTGGTCTACGAGCGCTCCCGGCCGGGCCGTCGCGCGGGCCGCGTCCCCGATCCCGGCGTCCCGGCGCGCGGAGGTGCCCGGCGGAGCTCCGGCGCGCGGCGCCGCCGCGCCTGCCCGAGATCGCCGAGCCCGATCTCGTCCGCCACTTCACCGAGCTCTCGACGCGCACGTTCGGGATCGACACCGGCTTCTACCCGCTCGGCTCGTGCACGATGAAGTACAACCCGCGCGTCAACGAGCGCGCGGTCGGCGCTCGCCCGGGTTCCGCGACCTGCACCCGCACCAGGACGATGAGGGCGCGCAGGGCGCGCTCGAGCTGATGTGGCGGCTCGAGCGGATGCTGGCGGAGGTGGTCGGGCTCGACGCGGTCACGCTCGCAGCCCGCCGCCGGGTCGCAGGGCGAGCTCACCGGGCCTCACGCTGATGCGCGCCTACTTCGACGACCGCGGCGAGCGACCGCACCGAGGTCGTGATCCCCGACACCGCGCACGGCACGAACCCGGCCAGCGTTGCCATGGCCGGCTACACGCTCGTCGGCGTGAAGACCGACGCCGCGCGGGAACATCGACATCGACGACCTGCGGGGCAAGGTGGGGCCGCAGACGGCCGGGCTGATGCTCACCAACCCGTCGACCCTCGGGCTGTTCGAGGAGCGCATCACCGAGATCGCCGACATCTTCCACGACGCCGGCGCGCTCCTCTACTACGACGGCGCGAACCTGAACGCGGTGTGCGGGATCTCGCGGCCGGGCGACATGGGGTTCGACGTCGTCCACTTCAACCTGCACAAGACGTTCTCGCAGCCGCACGGCGGCGGCGGGCCGGGCGGCGGGCCCGTGGCGGTGCGCGACGTGCTCGAGCCGTTCCTGCCCGTGCCGCGTGATCATCCGCGAGCGACGACGGGTTCCGGCTACGACTGGGACGAGCCGAAGTCGATCGGCAAGGTGCGCGGGTTCGCCGGCCCGTTCGGCGTCTTCGTGCGCTCGTACGCCTTCATGCGGATGTGGGGGCCGGGCGCTCCGGCACATGTCCGAGGTCGCGGTTCTCAACGCCAACTACGTCCTCGCCCGGCTGAAGGACGCCTACGACCTGCCGGTCGACCGCCTCTGCATGCACGAGTTCGTGCTGTCGGCGCGGACGCTCCGGCGCGAGCACGGCGTGACCGCGCTCGACGTCGCGAAGCGGCTGATGGACCACGGCTTCCACCCGCCGACGATCTACTTCCCGCTGATCGTCTCGGAGGCGCTCATGATCGAGCCGACCGAGACCGAGGCGCTCGAGACGCTCGATGCGTTCTGCGAGGCGATGCTGGCGATCGCGCAGGAGGCGGCCGACGATCCCCAGCAGCTGAAGGACGCGCCGCACACGCGGCCGGTGCGCCGGCTGGACGAGGCGGAGGCCGCCAAGCGGCTGACCGTCCGCTATCTGTTCGAGGACCACCCGACCTCGGAATAGCGATGCTCGAGGCTGTCCTCTTCGACTACGGCGACACGCTGCTCGAGTTCCGGTTCGACGAGGACGTGTGGCTGGGAGCGTTGCGGGACATGCTCGCCGCGGCGGGCGGCCCGCCCGACCGGGCGGCCGACCTGCGCGAGGAGCTGCGCAGCCGCTTCGACGCCCTCTCGTCCGATCCCAACGATCACGCCGAGCTGGTCTACGAGGAGGTCGTCGCCGAGGCGCTCGCGGCGTGCGGCACCCCGGTGGGGCCCGACCTCGTGCGGGCGGCAATCGAGGCCGAGCACCGCGGCTGGGCGAGCGCCCGCCACCTCCACCCCGACGCCCACCGGCTGCTCGAGGAGGTGCGGTCGCGCGGCCTTCGTGATCGGCATCGTGTCGAACACGTTCGACCCGCCCGACCTGCTCCACGCGGATCTCGCCGCAGAGGGCGTCACCGAGCGCGTCGACGCCGTCGTCTTCTCGTCGGAGATCGGACGGCGGAAGCCGGCCCCCGAGATCTACCGCGCGGCGCTTGACGCCGTCGGCGTCGAGCCGGCGAACGCCCTCTTCGTGGGCGATCGGGTGCGCGAGGACGTCCAGGGGCCGGCGGCACTCGGGATGCGAACCTGCCTCGTCACGTACTTCCGCGTCGACGACGGCGACCACGCCCTGGCGGACCATGTCGCCGCCGCCCCGATGGAGGTGCTCGCGACCGTCGACCGGATTCTGGCCTCGGACGGCCCGGGTAAACTCTGAGCATGGCCCGCATCCGCCAACCGCTCCCGGTGGTCGAGAGCACCGAGCAGGTCGAATGCCGTCGCTGCGGCGTCGTTTGCCAGAAGGTTGTGCACCCCTCGCGCTGCCTCGAGCAGTCGTGTCCCTTCCTCTATGCGTACGAGGCGTTCGGGCGCACATACGTCGGTTGCACACAGGAGATCTTCGCGGCCGACATCGACCTCGAGATCCTGCGCCGGTCGACGCCGAAGGCGGAACGGGTTCGGCGGCGTCCGCGCGGTGCGCGAGCCTCTCGCCGTCTGCCCCGTCGAGGTCGAGCGGGCCTACGAGAACCGCGAGGATCCGATGGGCTGCGTGAACCCCGAGTTCCACGAGCTGCCCGGCGACCACCGCAGCATCCGCGTCATCGCCGAACGCCGCCGGTAGCCGGATCATGGAGCGGGTCACCGGAATCGGCGGGGTGTTTCAGCGTGCCGGACAGGCCGGGAGCCTTCGGGACTGGTACGCCGAGCATCTCGGCATCGACATCTCCGAGTGGGGCATGAAGCAATTCGAGTGGACGCCGGGCGGTTCCACGACCTGGGCGGTCTTCGATCATGACACCGAGTACTTCGGACGGCCGGAGCAGGCGTTCATGGTGAACTTCCGTGTCGCCGATCTGGACGCGATGCTGGCCCAGCTGCGCTCGGCCGGAGTCGAGGTGATCGAGGCGCAGGAGGAGTCGGAGTTCGGCCGCTTCGGATGGGCGGTCGATCCCGAAGGCACCCGGTTCGAGCTCTGGGAACCTCCGCCGGGCGGCTGACATCGATCATCTAGTACGCCTGCGCCCACACGGCTGCGGCCGCCTCTGACCTCCCGCAGCAGATGCAGGCCCCCGACCGGGGCTCGTGCGTCTGCGAGCGGCAGGCACCGGATCGTCGCCGAGCTGTCCTCCTTGACGCGCGCCTCGCAGTCGGCGCTGCCGCACCACCGTGACGCGACGAATCCACCGGGCTCGCGGAGGTACTCGATCATCTCGTCGTAGCGGCGTGGGTCCCGGAGCGTCCGCCGTTCCCGTTCATCGTGGGCGGTCTGGAAGAGCGACGTCTGGACGTCCCTCAGCAGCTCGTCGATCGTGGCGGCCGCGCGGGGAAGCGGGATCTGCCGCTTTTCGCCGGTATCGCGGCGCACGACGGTGACGGCTTCCGCCGCGAGGTCGCGGCCGCCGATCTCGATACGGAGCGGCACGCCCTTCAGCTCCCACTCGTTGAACTTGAAGCCGGGACGGTGCTCGGGCCGGTCGTCGACACGGACGCGGACACCCGCGGCCCGCAGCTCGGCGGCGACGGCGGCCGCGGCCCCGAGCACCTCCGTGCTCTCGTCCTCGCGGAAGATCGGCACGATGACGACCTGCTGGGGCGCGACGCGAGGCGGCAGCCGCAGCCCGCGGTCGTCCCCGTGCGCCATCACGAGGCCGCCGACCAGCCGCGTGGTCGCGCCCCACGAGGTCGCGTACGGGTGCTGGTCGCTGCCGTCGCGGCCGGTGTAGCGGACATCGTATGCGCGCGCAAAGCCCTGCCCCAGGTAGTGCGACGTCGCGGCCTGGAGCGCCTTTCCGTCGCGCATCATCGCCTCCAGCGTGTAGGTGTCGACGGCGCCCGGGAACCGCTCGCTCTCGCTCTTCTTGCCCCGCAGCACGGGGATCGCGAGGACGTTCTCGATCGTGTCGGCGTAGACGTCGTGGAGGATCGTGAGCGTCTCGGCGACCGCCTCCTCCTCGGTCTCGTGCGCCGTGTGCCCCTCCTGCCAGAGGAACTCGGTCGTTCGGAGGAAGAGGCGCGGCCGCAGCTCCCAGCGGACGCAGTTTGCCCACTGGTTGTAGAGCAGCGGCAGATCGCGGTACGACTGGATCCAACGGGCATACGTCGACCAGATCAGCGCCTCCGAGGTGGGACGAACGGCGAGCGGTTCCTCGAGCGTCTTCCGCCGGCCTCGGTCACGAGGGCGACCTCGGGTGCGAACCCTTCCACGAGCTGTCCCTCCTGGGCCAGCACGGAGGCGGGCACGAGCAGAGGGAAGTAGAGGTTCTCGTGCCCGGTCGCCTTGATCCGGTCGTCGAGCTCGCGCTGGATCGCCTCCCAGATCGCGTAGCCGTACGGCTTGATCACCATCGCGCCGCGAACGGGCGAGTTCTCCGCGAGGCCGGCGCGGCGCACGGCCTCGCCGTACCACGCGGGGAAGTCGCTCGACTGCGTGGGGAGAGGCGTGGCGCTCATCGGGACGCTCCCGCGAGCAGGGCTTCAGTGAACATCGTGTGCTCCTTCGTGGACGTCTACCGGCGGACGAGGCAGTTGCGGCGCTCCGGGCCGAAGCGGCGGGAGCGCCTACGCCGGGACGTGCACGAACGGCGGCCGCGGGGCAACCGCCGGAACCGGCAGGAGCTCATTCACGCGGGGCCGCAGCAACGTCATGCCCGCAGAATAGCGGCGGCCGCCGCTAGTCGTCAGAAGCCGGCGGCGGCCTGCGCAGCCGCTTCCGGGTGCCGCGCAGGCGCTTCTCGTCGAGCCGCTCCTCACGGGCCGCGCGGGTGGGCCGGGTCGGGCGGCGCGGAGGCGGCGGCGGCCGCAGAGCCTCCCGCATCACCGCGCAGAACCGATCGACGGCGATCGCCCGGTTGCGCGCCCGGCTGCGCTCGTCCTGGGCGACGATGCGGAGCCTTCCCTCGGAGTCGAGCCGCGATCGCAGGCGCCGGCGGGCGAGGTTGCGCTCCGCGTCGGTGAGCGCGGGACTCCCGGCGACGTCGAAGACCAGCTCGACGCGGGTCGCGCTCGTGTTCACGTGCTGTCCGCCGGGCCCGCCGCTTCGCGTGTAGCGGAACGTCAGCTCGTCCTCGCTGAGCGGAGCGGCTGCGCCGATGTCAAGCACGGGCATACCGGCGGACGCCGGCTCGCTGCAGGCGGCGCAGCGCGCTCATGGTCGACTTGTCAGGGCCATCGGGGCCCGGTCCGGGCGACTCCGTGATCGCCGCCACGTGCTGGAGCTTCGGGTGGCCCAGGATCAGGCCGAGCTTGCTCCCGATCAGCCCGTCTCCGGGATCCGCGTGCCGGTCGCGGCGCGCCCCGAGCGGAAGCGCCGCGTCATTCACGTGCAGGCACACGAGCCGGTCGAGCCCGATCCGCTCGTCGACCTCGCTCACGAGCTCGTCGACCCGGACCGGGTCGCGGATATCGATCCCGGTCGCCCAGAGGTGGCAGGTGTCGAGGCAGACGCCGACTCGCTTCGGGCGGCCGAGCTCGTCGATGACGCGGGCGATGTCCTCGATCGTGAGGCCCATCGTGTTCCCGGCGCCGGCCGAGTTCTCGATCACGAGCCGGGTCCGCGAGCGCTTCTTGCCCTCGCCGAGCGTGACCTGCATCGCCGGGATCACCTGGTGCAGCGCGGCGTCGAGGCCGCGCCCGAGGTGGCTTCCGAGGTGGAAGACGACGCCGTCTGCCTCATAGGCCTGCGCCGTGAGCATCGTCTTCCGGAGCGCCTCGACGCTTCGCGAGTAGACGGTGTCGTCGGTCGCGCCGAGGTTGATGAGGTACGTGGCATGGCACGTGACGGTGCCGATGCCGTTCTCCTCGCGGGCGGCGCGGAACTGCTCGGCCGCGTCCGGGTCGAGGTCCGGATGCCGCCACATCCGCGGGCTCTGCGTGAAGATCTGGAGCGCCGTCGCGCCGATCTCGCCGGCCCGAGTCGCGGCCTTGTGTGCGCCGCCGGCCGTCTTGAGATGGGCTCCGAATTCCACCGCCCGATGGTAGTGGCGGCGGCCCGGCTCGGGGCCGCAGCAGGGCGCGGCTAGACTGGGCCGCCGTGCCTCCTCCCGTCGTCCGCATGCCGCCCAGCCCGACCGGGTGGTTCCACGTCGGGAACGCGCGCACCATGCTCTTCAACTGGCTCTACGCCCGGCACACGGGCGGCCGGGTCGTCCTGCGGTTCGAGGACACCGACAGGGTCAGGTCGACCGAGGAGGCGATCCGCCAGGCCGAGGACGTCCTGCGCTGGCTCGGGATCGACTGGGACGAGGGGCCGCATCGCCAGACAGAGCGGCTTGACCTCTACGCGTCCGCGGCTGCCGACCTCGTCGAGCGCGGGGCCGCCTACCCCTGCTACTGCACGGCCGACGAGCTCACGGCCGAGCGGGAGCGGCGCCAAGCCGCCGGCCTGCCGCTCATCTACTCGGGCCGCTGCCGCGGCCTTTCCGCCGAGGAGCGGGCGACCCGTGAGGCGGCCGGGCTCCCCAGCGTCATCCGGCTCGCGATGCCGGCCGAGGGCACGACCGCCATCGACGACGTCGTGCGCGGCCACGTCGAGTGGGAGAACGCGCTCCAGGGCGACCACGTCATCTTCCGCTCCGACGGGACGCCGACGTACCTCTTCGCCAACCCGTTCGACGACATCCGCATGGGGATCACGTACGTGATCCGGGGCGAGGACCTGCTGCCGTCGACGCCGAGGCAGCTCGCCGTCTACGCGGCCCTGGATGCCGCACCTCCGACGTACGCCCACCTGCCGATGGTGCTCGGCACCGACAAGAAGAAGCTCTCCAAGCGTCACGGCGCGATCTCGGTCGAGGAGTTCCGCGACAAGGGCATCTTGCCGCAGGCGCTTGTCAACTACCTGGCGCTCGTCGGCTGGAGCTTCGATGACCACACGACGATCATGACCGTCCCGGAGCTCGTCGAGCGGTTTTCGCTCGAGCGCGTGAACTCGAGCCCGGGCGTGTTCGATCCGGAGAAGCTCGAGTGGCTGAACGGCGAGCACCTGCGGGCGCTCCCGCCGGCCGAGTTCGGCGCGGCGCTCCAGCGCTACCTCGAGGTATCGGGCTCCGCGCTTTCGGAGCAGTCGGAGCGGGTGGCCGAGGTGGCTCCAATCGTCCAGGAGAAGCTCCGGACGCTCGGCCAGTTCGAGGGGTTCGCCGGCTTCCTCTTCCGGCGGCCCGACGGGCCCGACCCCGACGCATGGGCGCGGGTCGAGGCCGACTCCGCCGCCTCGCGATGGCTGGCCGCGGCGCGTGAGGCGCTCGCCGGGGTGGCGGCGTGGGGGGCCGAGGAGATCCATGCGGCGCTGGCCGCCGCATGCGAGAAGGAGGGCACGAAGCCGCGAGTGCTCTACATGCCGGTGCGGGTGGCGCTGACCGGAAGGACCGTCGCCCCGGGGCTCTACGAGAGCCTCGAGCTGCTCGGCCGCGAGGAGTCGCTGGCGCGGATCGACGCGGCGCTCGCCCGGCTGTCGGGCTGACGTTCGCACGATCGGTTGGAATTCGCTTGCAAATTGCCGCGAGTTGCAGGATTATCGACTGCAACGGATAAGCGTTGCTCTTGCCGTGTTTGGGTCAATTCGCATCCCTGCAACATTGCCGCGCCTCAGCGTGGCCGGCCTCCTGCTCGCGTTCGGGCTGAGCGCCGCCGTCGCGACAGCCGTGGGGGTCGCCGCGTGGTCGCTCGGCACCACCGGCGGGTACACCGCAGAGCGGGTCGCGGCGCTCCAGAGCACGGCCTACCGGGACGGGCTCGCGGCGGGCCTCCGGCGCGGTCGCGAGCACGGCAAGGCCGCCGGCCAGCGCAAGGGCTACTCCGCGGGCGAGCAGAAGGGCTACCGGCGCGGCTACAAGAAGGGCTTCAAGAAGGGCCAGGTCGTCGGCTACCAGCGCGGCCACACCGCCGGGTACAGCGCCGGCTACACCGCCGCCCAGACCGACCAAAAGGCCGGCAAGAAGGCGGCCGGAAACTGACCCACCTGCGCGGGGTGTGCGGGTGCCGGTCTGGGTGGTCTTTTGCACCCGGCGCCCCGATCCGGGGCCGGAAGAGGTAGATTCCGGGCCGTGGGGGTCACCATGCTGCATGTGCTCGCCCAGCTCTCCGGCGCAACGGCGTACGGCGCGTTCCTCGGATGCGTGATCGCAGCGGCGTTTGCTATCGGGTCGCTCGACGGCGAGCCCGCGGTCCGGCTCGCCCGGATCCTGGCTCTGGTCGGGGGCTCGGCGGTGCTCGTCGCGTCCTCGAGCTCGACCCTCTACTACTGGCTCATCGGCTCCGCCTCGGCCCGCTCGGCGCTCCTCGTCGAGATGGGCCTGCTCGCTCTGGCCGCGGTCTTCGCGGTCGTGGTCGCTCGCCTCATCGAGGGCGGCCAGCGGGCCAGCCAGTGATCGCCAACTAGTAGTGGCTCGTCCGGCGACGTTCGCCGGGTTCTGGCGGCTGCAAAGCGGCGCGCTGCCGTGTCCTCGGGCGCGCCAATAGTTCAACCACTATTGGCGCGCCCTGCGTCCTTGCATCGCTTGCTTTTCGCTCGCCATCGACGCCAGCAACGTCACCGGACGAACCACTAGCCCTCAATCCGGGGCCGCCGAGGCCGACTACCCCGGCGATGCTGTCCCCCGTGTCGTCAGTTGCCTGGCGGCGCCTCTCTCCCCACTCGAGGAGGACGAAGCCATGGGCAAGGTGATCCTGCCGCTCTCCGAGGGCGAACTGTCCGAGAAGACGATCTTCGATCGCCGCTTCGTCATCGAGTGCTGCGAGAATTTCCACCTGCACTGGCGAAACCTCCGCCTCGAGCTCTCGGCGGACAACTGGATCCAGCTGGTCGAGGCGTTCGAGTCCGGCATCGCCAAGTGGCGCGCGCACGGATCGCCGCGCTCGCACCCGCATCTCGAGCTGGCCAAGTTCCTGATGGACACGAGCGAGGTCATCCACCCGACCACGGCCAACGCCGAGCTGTGCGAGAACCTCTACAAGACGCTGCGCGAGACGCACGGCGCCGACGCCGAGTTCTGGGTCGAGGAGGCCTTCGTCCACTTCCACTACCGCGACCTCCGCGTAGAGATGCCGATCGCCGACTTCCTGGCGTTCTCCAAGACGATGACCGCGGCGCACACCAAGCTTCGCTCGCACACCTACCGGCCGCTCGAGGACCTGTTCCGCCAGCTCGACGAGGAGAACATCGTCTACGTGGTGCTGCGGAACTGGGAGGCGCTGCCCGAGAGCGTCGCCGTCGGCCCGCACTCCGACCTCGACCTGCTCGTGCATCCGCTGCACGTCGAGAAGGTCGACAAGCTGTGGCGCGGCGAGCGCACCCACGCCGAGGACTTCCGCGTCCAGCGCAAGGTGCCCGTGCTCGGCCCGTCCGGAGAGCAGAGCTACATCCTGGTCGACGTCCGCTCGACCGACGACGGCTACATGCCCGAGGACTGGTGCCACCGGCTCCTCTCCCGGCGCGTGCCGCACAAGATGTTCTACGTCCTTCCGCCTCGTGACTACTTCGTGTCGCTGCTCTACCACGCGGTCGCGCACAAGGGCGTCATGAGCCCCGACTACGCCCACCGGCTGGTCGGGCTGGCCGCCGAGGCGGGCATCGACACCGACCTCGCCCGGATCGGCGACTTCCGCGAGGCCGCGCGGATCTTCGCCGAGGAGGGCGTCGAGATCTCGAAGCCGCGCGACGGCTCGGTGCTGCCCAAGCTGCCGTACCTCGACCCGCCGGCCAGCGTCGTCTCGAGCCGCATCCTCGACGTGGTGGAGGGCCGGCCGTTCGTGAGCCGGGTCGCGTTCGTCGAGAAGGACGGCCGCCCGATCGTGCGCAAGCAGACCACCTTCGAGCTCGCCGAGCGCGAGCACGCGCTGCTCTCGCTCCTCGACTCCGACCACTTCCCGAAGCCGATCACCACCTGGCGCGACGGCGTCGGCAGCGTGTGCGAGATGGAGCGCGTCGACGGCTACCCGCTGTCCGACCTCGAGCGGTTCGTGGCCGAGACGTCGCCCGAGGGGGCGCGCGCGTTCCTGCTCGAGTGCGTCGAGATCCTCGCCGAGCTGGCGGCCCGCGGCATCACGCACCGCGACATCCGCTCCGACAACATCCTGGTTCGCGACGGCCGGCCCGTGCTGATCGACTTCGGCTGGGCCGTCTCGCCGCAGCATCCCTACATCACACCCGGCGGGCTGGGAGATGCCGGCCGCGCGCCGGAGGGCTTCTGCGACGCCTACGCGATGGGGGTCGCCCTCACGCCGGCGTTCGCCCACCATCCCGAGCTGCTCCACGTGCTCGCCGCCATGACACGGCCGTCCGCGGCCGGGCGGGTCACCGATCCCGCCGCCCTTCGGGAGCTCGTCGACGCCGGGTCGCCGGCCCCGGCCGAGGTGGCCGCCGCGGTGTGCCGGATCGCCGAGCAGGCGATCGCGTCCGGGGCGCTCGAGCCCGCACAGGCTGCGCTCGAGCGGGCGCTCGAGCTCGCGCCCGACGACGCCGCGCTGCTCGCGGCCGCCGGAACCGTCCGCCTCGCGCTTGGAGATGCCGCTGCCGCCGAGGCGCTGCTCGAGCGGGCGCTCGAGATCGATCCCGAGAACCTGACCGCTCGCACCGGCCTCGCGCACGCCGCGGTCGACCAGGGCCGCGTCGACGAGGCCCGCGAGCGCTACGCCGCGCTTCCGGGCGAGGCTCCCGCAGCCACGATCGTGATCCCGGTGATGAACCGGGTCGACCTCACCCGCCAGTGCCTCGCGACCCTCGCGTCCTCGACGCCGTCACACCTCTACGAGGTCGTCGTCGTCGACAACGGCTCGACCGACGAGACCGCCGCCTTCCTGCGCCGGGCGCGGGCCGCCGGGATGCTGCGCGCCGTGTTCAACGGCGAGAACCTGGGCTTCGGCAAGGCCTGCAACCTGGGCGCGTCGCTCGCCCGCGGCTCGAGCATCGTGCTCCTGAACAACGACACGATCCCGGGCGAGGGCTGGCTGGAGGCGCTGCTCGAGGTTGCCGTGGACGAGACGGTCGGCATCGTCGGCAGCCGCCTCCTCTATCCGGACGGACGCCTGCAGCACGCCGGGATCGCCCTGAACGCCCAGGGCCTGCCGTACCACATCCACCGCCACGAGCCGGCTGAGTTCGGGCCCGCGCTGGTGCAGAGGGACTTTCCGGCCGTGACGGGAGCCAGCATGCTCCTGCGTCGCGAGGTCTACGAGCAGCTCGGCGGCTTCGACGAGATGTTCCAGATGTACGTGGAGGACGTCGACCTGTGCCTGCGGGCATGGGAGGCCGGCCTGCGCGTCGTCTACTGCCCCAAGAGCCTGCTCGTGCATCTCGAGTCGGCGTCGGTCACCGACCTGGCCCGCCGCGACGAGCAGGTGCGAACCGGCTGGGGGCTCCTGCGGTCGCGCTGGGACGGCAAGTTCGCGACGCCGCCGTGGGGCGGCCAGGAGCCCGAGCGCCCGCAGGTCACGCTTGACGGTGTGCGGTCGTTCGCGGCGCTGGCCTTCGCCGACGAGCTCGTGGCCCATCCCGAGATCCTGCGCACGTACACCGACACGTTCGGCGACCGCGACGACGCCTCGCTCGTCATCTACGCGCCCGGCCGCCAGCCGGCCGAGATCGCAGGCGCGCTCGGCCAGGCCATGCGCCAGGCCGGGGTCCAGGAGGCGGGCTGCCCCGACCTGCTCGTCGTCGCCGCCGACGGCGGCCGCGAGGGTGAGGCCGCGCTCGCCGGTGCGGTCGACGCGGCCTACACGCGGCGCAACCGCGACGGTGCCTTCGCGAGCCTCGACCACTTCGACGACGGCCGCGTCGCCGACCTGCGGCTGCTCGCGGAGCGGCGCTGGGGGCGCCTGGCGGCGTGAGCTCCGGAGCTCTGCCGCTCGTCTGGACGGGCTCGCTGTTCGACCCGTTCGGCTACGCGGACGAGGCTCGCGCATACCTGATCGCGCTCGACCGGACGGGCCGCCCGGCCGCGGCGCGCGACATCCGCTTCACGAACGACCGGGTGCGGCTCCCGTCGGCTCACCAGCTGGCCGTCGACGCCGCGATCGCGCGCACGCCGGAGGGCGAGTTCGTCCTCGTCCACCACCGCATCCCGGGCCCGAACCAGCCGCTGCATGCCGAGGGCCCCGACGTCGCCCGGACGATGTTCGAGACTGACAGCGTCCCGCGCGCGTGGCTTCCGCGCCTCTACGAGTGCGACGAGGTGTGGGTGCCGTGCGAGTTCAACCTCGAGACGTTCCAGCGCGGAGGATTCCCGGGCGACCGCCTGCGCGTCCTCCCCGAGACGATCGACTTCGACCTGTTCGATCCCGAGCGGACCGAGCCGCTCGCGGCCCAGGGCGCACGCGGATTCACCTTCCTCACCAACTTCGACTTCACCGATCGCAAGGGCTGGGACGTGCTGCTCGATGCCTGGTGCGACGCGTTCGACGCCGACGACGACGTCTGCCTCGTCCTCAAGTGCCTGGGGCTCCACGTCCCCGAGAGCGAGATCCGGGGGCGCATCGACGCGTATCTCGGCGGACGCCCGGCGGCGCCGATCCTGCTCGACACCCGCTTCCTGCCGACGGCTGACATGCCGAGGCTGTACGCGGGCGCCGATGCGTTCGTGCTCGCGAGCCGCGGCGAGGGCTGGGGGCGGCCGTGGATGGAGGCGATGGCCATGGGCCTCCCCACGATCGGCAGCCGCTGGAGCGGTACGACGATGTTCATGGACGACGCGAGCTCGTGGCTTGTGGACGGCGAGGTCGTCGACGTCGCCGAGAGCGCCCAGAGCCACACGCCCTTCTACCGCGGCCACCGCTGGTTCCATCCCGACCGGGACGCACTCGCCGCCGCGCTTCGCGAGGTGCGCCGGGGCGGGCCGGACGTCGAGGCGAGGGCGGCCGCGGGGCGAGCCGGGCTGGTCGAGCGCTTCGGGCCGGAGCCGATCGCCCGCCGGATCGCCGAGCTGACGGAGGGCGCACTCGAGCGCTGGCGCCAGCGCCGCTCGCGGCCGGTGACGTGCGTCTGGCGCGGCGACGGCGGCTCGGGCCATTCGCTTGCTGTTGTGAACGACGCGCTGATCAGCGCGATAGAGGGGGGAGGCGGCGTGGTCGAGCGGACGATCCAGGAGATCGGATCGTCCCCGACCGCGTCGGTGGGGGTTGCCCAGCACTGGCCGCCGAGCTTCGACCCGCCGAGCGCGGGCCCGTTCGTGCTCTACCAGCCGTGGGAGTTCGGCCGCGTGCCGAAGCGCTGGGTCGAGGAGGTCAGGCGAGGCGTCGACGAGGTGTGGGCGCCGTCGCAGGCCGCCCGCGAGGCGTTCGTCGCCTCGGGCGTCGCGCCGGACCTGGTGCACGTCGTCCCGAACGGCATCGACCCGGGCCACTTCACGCCGGAGGGGCCGGCCCGGGCGCTCCCGACTCGGAAGTCGACCGTCCTTCTGTTCGTCGGCGGCATGACCTACCGCAAGGGCATCGACCTCCTGCTCGAGGCCTACGGCCGCGCCTTCACGAGCGACGACGACATCTGCCTGGTGCTGAAGTCGTTCGGCTCGCGCACCTTCTACCGCGGCCAGACGGCCGACGAGGCCGTGCGTGCGTTCCAGGCCGTCCCCGGCTCGCCCGAGCTCGTGCTGATCGACGACGACCTGGCGTTCGACGAGATCCCGGCCCTCTACCGGGCCTGCGACGTCCTCGTGCAGCCGTACCGCGGCGAGGGCTTCTGCCTGCCGGCGCTCGAGGCGCTGGCCTGCGGCCGGCCGGTGATCGTGACCGACGGCGGATCGACCGACGACTTCGTGCCGGCCGAGTGCGGCTGGCGGGTTCCGTCCCGGCGGGTGCCGCTCCCGGCGGGCGCGCTGCCGCCGGGCTATGAGCTCGCGGGGGAGGGGTTCCTGCTCGAGCCCGATCACGAGGCGCTGGTCGCCGCGCTCCGGGCCGCCGCCGACCCGGTCGAGCGGTCGGCGCGGGCTGCGCACGCCCGGGCCCAGGCCGAGCGCTTCACATGGGAGCGCGCCGGGCGAGAGGCAGCTGCGCGGATCGAGGCGCTGCGCGATCGCCGGCCGATCCGGTCGATCGCGCCCACCGCGGTGCCCGACCGGCGCGGGTTCGTCTTCGTCGTCCCGGCCGACTGGGCCGAGCGCGAGACGTGGGCCGGGCCGCTGCGAGCCTACGCCGAGGCCTTCAAGGCCGGCGACGACACCACGCTCGTCCTGCCGACGCTCGACGAGGCCGAGGCCCTCGCGCTCGCGAGCGCCGAGCTGGAGGCGGGCGGCTACGACCTGGAGGGCCTGGCGGACATCTGCATCGCCGACCGCAGCGCCACGGTCACCGAGGCCCTCGAGCTGGCCGCCGACGCCATGATCTGCGCGAACGGGTACCGGCCGACGCGGGCCCGGCTCGTCGTCCCGCCCGATCCCGCCGCGCTCCGCGCTGCGGTCGCGAACGCGGCGTAGACTCGCCGCCGAACCGATGGCGTCTCGGAATCCTGCTCGTGCTGGCGGCTGTGCTCCTGGCCGGTGGGATCGCCGTCGCTGTGGGCCGGACGGCCGGGCATACACGCTGATTCCGAGGGCCGGTGCCGTGCTCGTCGCGGGCGGCGCCGTGCTTCTGGCGTGGTTCGTCTTCTCGGGCGACCCGTACGTGGACGGCGACGTCTCGAGGTGGTCGCGGCGCGACTCCCACGTGGTCGTCTACGCCGCCTGGGCCGCGTCGGCCGTCGTCCGCCGCTGCCTGTGGTGGGAGGGCGCGTCGGCGCGGCTCGCTCGGCGGCGTTGCTCCTCGCGCCGCGGCGGCCGTCGTCGTGCTCCAGGCGGTGGCCGCGGTCTCGCAGGACCTGAACTAGGCATCCTCGACACGGCTCTGCAACGAATGTGCGCCTTCGGCCGATGCGGGGTCTGACCCCCGTCCGGCTAGGTCTCGACTGCGGGGTGCCGCGCCAGCCCCTCGAAGTGGTCGGGCCGCCAGCTCGTCCGGAAGCAGCCCGGCGCGCATCCGACGGCCAGCACGGTCGTCCCGGCGTCGACGGCAACGACCGACCGGATCAGTGCCGGGTCGAGCACGGCGACCACGGTGCCGACGGGCGCGTCCATCTCGTCGTCGCCGACCGTCACGCGAGCATGGCCGGCGACGACGACGTAGACCTCCTCCTGGCCGAAGTCCTCCTCGTCGTGCGGCGTCGCGATCACGTCGCCGGCGGCCCGGGCCGTGAACGCGTTGATGCCGAACGCGGTGACGCCGAGGTAGTGCTGGATCGGCTTCCAGGCCGGATCGCCCGGATCCGACAGGGTCGGGACGTCGGGCATGTCGGCGAGCGTCGAGACCGCGTAGCCGGCCACGGCTACTCCTCGCGTCCCACGGCATCGGCCGGCGGCGGCTCGTCCTCGGGGAGCGGGAGCGCCTCCGCGCCGGCGGGCCGGGGCGGACGCGGCGTGCCGGACGGGACCATCGCGTAGTCGTGCGGATCCTCGGGCGGCTCCGGCTCCTGCGGGAGCGGCCGGATGCGAAGGCGCGCCAGCAGGCGCTGCCACCGCGAGGGCCGCTTGGGGGGACGGCGCTCCATCCCATCCATGATAGGTCGGCCGACGGCGGGATGACCGAGCGCCGAAAACCCCTGCGCGAGCAGAGGTTTTCGGAGAGGTACCGCATACCGGATTCGAACCGGTGTTACCGCCGTGAGAGGGCGGCGTCCTAGGCCCCTAGACGAATGCGGCGCGCGCCCAAAGGCGGGCAGGAGTTTAGCCGAACCACCGGGGCCTGGCCCCGTTCGGGGCCAGGCCCCATGGGGTCAGCCGCCGGACGAGGCGATCGCCTCGGCCTCGATCTCGACCAGGTACTCGGGGCCGACGAAGCCGGCCACGCCGAGCATGGTCGAGGCCGGGCGGACGTCGGCGAAGAACTCGCTGTGCGCGCGGCCCACGTCGAGCTGGTTTCGCTCCACGTCGACGACGAACATGCGCGTGCGGACGACGTCGGCCAGCGATGACCCGAGCGCCTCGAGCGCGCCGCCGATCCGCTCGAGCGCCGCCACGGACTGCGCGTAGGCGCCGTCGGGCGGGCGCCCGTCGGGCCCGACGCCGAGGGTGCCCGACACGTGGATCGTGTCGCCCACCCGGATCGCGCGGGCGTAGCCGATGCGCGCCTCCCACTCGGTGCCGCTGGAATGGTGCCGCCGCTCGCTCATCCGGCCTCCTTCCGGGCCACGCGCTCGGCGAGCGCCGCCTTCGTCGCGGGCCAGTCGTCGTCGATCACGCTGTACCAGGCCGAGTCGCGCAGCTCGCCGCCGCGCACCAGCATGTGCTTTCGATGGATGCCCTCGAAGCGGGCGCCGATGGCCTCGAGCGCGGCGCGCGAGCGCTCGTTCAGGGCGTCGGTCTTGAACTCGACCCGCATGCAGCCCAGACGCTCGAAGGCGTGCTCCAAGAGGAGGAGCTTCGCCTCGGCGTTCGCGCCCGTGCCCCAGGCGGCAGGCGAGAGCCACGTCCAGCCGATCTCGAGGCTGCGATGCTCGGGCCGAAGCGCGAGGTAGCGGGTGCTTCCGAGCGGCCGGCCGCTGCCGGCGTCGAGGACGCAGAAGGCCGCCTCGATCCCCTCCGCCGACTTGGCCAGCGCATCGGTCATCCAGCCGTGGAACGACTCGGCGTCTGCCGTGGGGACGACGGGCATCCAGCGCCATGTGCGGGGATCCGCGGCGGCGTCCCGCAGGCCCTCCTCATGGCGGGCCGCGAGCGGCTCGATGCGGACGAGGCGGCCGTCGAGCGTGGGGGAGAGATCGACGAATGCGGGGGTGGCAAGCGCCACCCCCGCATCATCGCAACGGTGATCGGCTAGTGCGTCAGCGTCAGGGCGTGCGTGCCGAAGCAGCTGCCCTGCGGGTCGATCGTGATCGTGTAGGTGCCGTTGGCCGTGAGCGACGCGGACACCTGGCCCGAGGGCGAGAGCGGCGTCGACGCGAGCTTGGTCGAGCCGTTCGGCGCCGTGATCGACACCATCGTCGGGCAGGCCGAGCCCGCCGTCATCTTGAGCACGGCGGCCCAGCCCGCGTTCCCGGTGAAGGTGAGCTTCGCGCTCTGGCCCGGGGCCGTCGTGGCGATGTTGGCGGTCGGGCCGTTCGGCGCGATCGTGCCGGTCGCCGCGGCGGGCACCGTGTAGAGCTGGAAGTCCGCCGATCCGACGTTCGTGCCCGACGGGTCGGCCTTGATCGTGTACGTGCCCGTTCACCGGGAGCGTCGTCGTGTCGACGTACCCGCCGCCCGAGGAGATCGAGAAGTTCGAGACGAGCGTCGAGCCGTCCGGCTTCAGGATCGACACGTTGGCCGAGCCCATCGTCGAGTTGGAGACGACCAGGCTGATCTTCTGGTTCGCCGAGCCGGTGAACGTGAAGCAGCATGTTCTGGCCGGCCCCGCCGTTCGTCCCGCCGACCACGACGCCGTTCGCGAGGATCGGGTACACGGGATCGCCCGGCACGACCTCGGGATCGAGCGACATGTGCCCGGTGCCCGACCCCTGCGGGTCGATGTGGACGATGTACGTCCCGTCCTGCGGGAGCGTGACCGGGCTCATGAAGTGCCCGCTCGTGCCCGTCGTGAACTGCGCGATGGGTCGCGCCGTTCGGCCGCTCGATCCACACGATGCTGCTCGGGATGCTCACCACGGACGCGGTCAGGCTGACGCGCTGTCCGGCCGTGCCGGCGAAGGTCATCTGAGCGTTCTGGCCGGGCGTGCCGACGGTGTTGACGGTCGTCGAGCCGAGCGCTCCCGCCGCGGTCGCGTCGGCCGGCACGTCATACACCGTGGCGGTGACGGTTCCGATCCAGAAGCTCTGCGGGTCGAGCACGAGCTTGTACAGCCCGTCCACGGGAAGCGTGAACGGATCGATGAACTCGCCCGACGTGCCGAACGAGCCCGTGTCGAGCACGCTGCCGTTCGGCTTCAGGATCTGGTAGTCGGTGTCTGCGACGGAGGAGCCCAGGTTGATGCTGACCTCCTGGCCGGCGCTGCCCGCGAACCGGAACTTCCCGTTCTGGCCGGGGATCGTGAACACCATCGAGTCGGGTGTGCCGTCGACGGCCACGTCGTGGACGATGTCCGCCGGCACCGTGTAGGCGCGCACCGTGACCGAGCCGGTGGCGTCTGCGGTGGGGTTCAGGAAGACGCGGTAGTCGCCGGTCTGTCCGACCACCAGGGGCTCGACCATGATGCCGCTCCCCGAGACGGTCTGCGTCGGCACGAGCACCGTGCCGTCGGGATTCTTGATCCACATCTTGCCCGGAGCGCCGCCGACCCCGGTGAACGTGAACGACAGGTTGTCGCCGCTCGAGGCGGACACATAGAGCGAGGCGTTCTGGCCCGGCGTCGCCAGGTTGAACGTGTGGGTCGAGCCGTCGGCGGCGGTGTTCGCCGTCTGGTCGCCATGGAACGTCCACGCGGTCAGCGTCTGCGAGCCCTTCGCGAACGACTGCGGGTCGATCTTGATCGTGTACGTCCCGGTCTGCGCCAGGTCGAGCGGCTCGATCCACTTGCTGCCCACGACGCCGAGTGCCGGCATCAGCGTGGTGCCGTCGGGGTTCTTGACGATGATGTTGAGAACCGGCGTCGAGACGCTCGACAACCGCAGGCTGAGGTTCCAGCCGGCCGTGCCGTTGAACGTGAACGACGCGTTCTGGCCCGGGGTCGTGGTGGTGAGGGTTCCCGGGTTACCCGAGGTGAGCGCCGCCGTCGGATCGGCGGGCACGTTGTAGAGCGTGAGCGTCGTCGAGCCGGTGTAGGTGGCTGTTCGCGTCGACGACGATCGAATACGTGTCGTCGGCCGGAAGCGTGACCATGTCGAGCCACGCACCGCCCGTGTTGAGGCCCGACGAGCGAAGGATGTTCCCGGAAGAGTCCTGGAGCCGGATCTTGCCCGCCAGGATCGACGTGTTGGTGGCGCGGACCGCGACGCGCTGGCCGGCGGTGCCGCTGAAGTTCGCGCGCGAGCTGCCGCCTGCGGAGGTGACCGTGACGGGCACCTGGGGCCGCCGGGGAGTGATCGAGTACGTCGCCGCGCCGGCCGGGACGACCGAGGCCGCCAGGACGGCAGCGGCTGCGACGACGATGGACGCAATACGTGCGCCGCGCAGCGAGCGTGCGCGGTCCGTGGGAGCGTACGGGGTCATTGCCACCTCAAATTGAAGACGACGCAGAAGAAACCTGCATGTTGAAGATCGTCAACGGCGTCGGAGCGCTGACCACCCGTTCGGGGCATGAACTTCACGCTCCCCCGGCCGAGGCATCCCTGGCATGATCCCCGCCGGACACCGACCGGAGGGGGAGCGATGGCAGGCGAGGGATACGTCGAAGTCGAGGGCGGCCGCGTGTGGTACCGGCGGCTGGGCGGCGATGCCGCGCTGCCCGTTCTGCTCCTGCACGGCGGCCCCGGCGCCGCTCACGACTACATGCTCCCGCTGGCCGAGCGGCTCGCCGAGCACCGGCCGGCGATCGTCTACGACCAGCTCGGGTGCGGCCGCTCGGACAGGCCAGACGACACCTCGCTCTGGACCGTCGACCGGTTTGTTGCCGAGGTCGATCAGATGCGGGCGGCGCTCGGCCTCGATCGGTGTCACCTGCTCGGCCAGTCGTGGGGAGGATGGCTCGCGATCGACTACATGGCCCGCGGGCCGGCCGGCATCGCCGGCCTCGTGCTGGCGAGCACGTCGGCCAGCATCGCGCAGTTCGTCGCCGGCGCCCGGGGGCTCATCGACGAGCTGCCGGAGCCGCACCGCACGGCGCTCACCGAGCTCGGGGCGCGTGGCGAGTACGACGACCCCGACTACCGGGCGGGCGAGCAGGAGTTCTACCGCCGCCACCTGTGCCGGCTCGACCCGTGGCCCGATGCGCTCGTGCGCAGCTCCACCCAGATGGAGGGGAACCAGGTCTACGCGACGATGAACGGCCCGACGGAGTTCGACGTGATCGGGACCCTGCGCACCTGGGACCGGATCGCCGACCTGGGCCGGATCGACGTGCCGACGCTCGTCACCTGCGGGCGCTACGACGAGATCACCCCGAGCTGCTCCGAGGCGATCGTCGCGGGAATCCCCGACGCCCGGATGGTGGTGTTCGAGGAGAGCGCGCACGTCGCCCACCTCGAGGAGCCCGAGGCCTACGCCGCGACCGTGGAGGAGTTCCTGGCCGGCGTCGAGGCCCGCGCGGCTGCATAGATCCGCCATGGCGACTCCCCGTGGCTGGCCGGCACGGGTTGCCGACTGTCCTGCGGCTCCCGCTGCGAGACGACCCGCCGCTTCCGGAGAAGTTCGCGCCGGATCGATGTTCGATTCTCGGAGAAGCTGGTCGCCGTGCTCGTCGAGCGACTTACGGCGCCCGGCGACGTCGTTCTCGATCCGTTCGTCGGCTTCGGCACGACCGTCGTCGTCGCGGAGCGCCTGGGGCGCGAGGGCTGGGGTGTCGAGCTCGACGGCGAGCGGGCGGCGTATGTCCGGGCCCGGGTAGCAGGCTCCCGAGCGCATCTTCGAGGCCGATTCGCGAGCGCTGGACGCGCTTCCGATCCCGCCGGTGAAGCTCTCGATCGCCTCGCCGCCGTACTCGTCTCCGGGCGAGCCATCCGAGGCGCTTGCCGCATATCGGGGCCCGAACCCCGGCTACGACGCGTATCTCGCCGGCCTCCAGGAGGTCTATCGCAAGGTGGCCGAGCTCCTGACGCCGGACGGCTGGGCGGTCATCGAGGTGTCGAACATCCGCGAGCCGGGCCGGGTGACGATGCTCGCGTGGGACATCGCCCGCGCCGTGGGCGAGATCCTGCCCTTCGCCGGCGAGATCGTCGTCCACTGGGAGCCGACGTATGGGTACGGCTACGACCACAGCTACTGCCTGCTGTTCAGCGGATCAGGTCGACGAGCGGCAGCGCCCGGTGGGGGCGGGGCGGCACGAGGAAGTTCTGGCGGTGGGTCGTCTTGAGCACCGAGTTGATCCCCTGGCCGGGATCGCCGCGCGAGAGCGGCACGCGCGTGCCGTCAGCGAACGCCCCGTCCATCGCCCGGCGCGTGCGGGTGAAGTCGTCGCTCGTCGGGTGGAAGACCACGAAGTGGACGCCCGCGGCCGCCCCGGGCGCCATCCTGTCGACCTCGGGCCGCGCGCTCCAGAAGAAGGGGTTGTCGAGCGTGTTCGCGTCGGCCCGCTGGGGCACGGCCGTGCCCGCGCGGTAGAGCGTGCCGTCGGCGCCGCGCACATCCTCGATCAGGCGTGAGGACGTCTGGATCGAGGCGCTGTGCCCGATCGCGCGGAAGCGGTCGTAGTCGCGCCGGTTCTGGGCCACCGTGGCGACGTCGTCGCGGTCCTGGGCGACCGTGAGCGTGCCCGGCGGCGTCTTCTGGTCGGGGCGGAAGAGGGTCTGGACCCGCTGGTCGAAGTCGAAGCCCAGATACCACGCCTCGAGGTCCTCGAAGATGTGCGAGAGGTGCATGGTCGTGCCGCCGGTGAAGTAGCCCCGCGGGCCGCCGTCGGCGTATCCGAGCGTCTCGAGGTTGGCGATCTTCCCCGGGCCGAGGCCGGCGCGCTGTGTCGAGGTGAAGCCCAGGAAGAGCTCCGCTCCCTCCGGGATGAGCTGGGCGCCCGGGACGCCCGCCGCGAGCGCGAGCTGCCGCGGCAGTCCCGCGCCCCCGTCGAACCCGCCGCCTGCGAACCCCCGCCGGATGCTTGTGGGGCGCCAGATGTCGAGCCCGCTCACGAGCTCGCGGGCAGCATCGGCGATCGTCTCGAGGCTGTCGCTCCGGAAGAGGAGCGCGGCGTCGTTTCCCTCGAGGATTGTCTCGTCGGGGTCGCTCGGGAAGCGGACCGCGTCGAGCACGGCCCGCACCTCGTGGCCGGCGGCCCGCGACGCCCGCCGGTCGACCGGCAGGTGGGTCGCCGCGAGATCCGGGACGACCCGGGCGAAGTAGGGAAGGCCCCAGGCCACGGTGATGCCGATCCCGGCGGGCGTGGGGGGGAAGCGGCGCTCGATCGAGGCGATCGCGTCCTCGAGCGCGTCGCGGGCCGCCCGGAGGTCGGCGCGGCGGTCGCCGGTTGTGAGCTCGAGCGTGACGACCTGCATGTGGAGCGGCGGGACGACGACCTCGACGTCGTTGTCCCGGACGATCCGCAGGCCGTCGAGCAGGTGCTGCTCGCGCCGGCGCGACGGTGGCCGCTCCCGCCCGGGTCGAGCCGCCCGTCATCCGCTCGACGAGCTCGTAGACGCCGCCGCCTGCCAGAGCGGCCGCCGCCGTGCCGGCGATGACCTGCCTGCGCGTCAGCGGCATGTCAGCCGCCGGGATTGACGAGCACGAGCTCGTTCAGCATGCGCTTGAGGTCGCCTGCGACCTGGCTGTAGGTCAGCGGCGCGGCCACGTGCTGGGAGACCGTGTAGAGCGACCCGCGGTACTTCCAGGCGTAGAGCAGGTGCCATTGGTCCGGACCGCGGTTCACCGTGTAGAGCGTCGCCGTGATCGGGCCGGCGCGGAACGTCCCCGACGGGTCGCTGAAGCACGGCACCTTCGTCCGGACGCTGGTGCCGTTCGTGGTCTCGACGTCGTCGCAGCGCGGCACGGCCGTGCGGTGCATGTACCCGCCGAGGTTCACGTGCACCTCGCCCGACGCGTCCGACCAGATGAGGCTCACGAGATAGGAGCCGTCCTTGTTGACCGTCACCGACCGCGAGCCCTGGCCGGGATACGCGCCGACGATCTGGCCGCTGAGCGGCGACGGCACCCACTGCGGGCAGTAGACCGGCGAGCCGGCCCGGTTCGCGAGCCGCTGCCAGCCTGCCGCCCAGTCCTCGGGGCAGGCGGCGGATCGGGCCTGCGAGGCGGCGGGCGACCCCCCGCTGGCGCTCTGTGAGCCGCACGCCGATGCCGCCGCGACGGCGGCGAGGGCGAGCAGGACGGCGGCGGGCGTTCGGAGGCGGCGCATCGCGGCTCTCAGGGTACTCCGCCGGCGCCCGGTGGCGGCGCGCCGGGCATCACTTGTCAGCATCTGGAAAATCCCCCCTTGGAGGGATATCGGCGCGCGGGGGCGCTCGTACCTTGGATCCAGATCGTTCGAGTCGCCCGTCCACCTGACGGCCCGGGGCTCGACCGGCGGGAGTTCGACCACATGGACAGACGTCTGCGGGGCGTGCCGCTGCATGCATGCATGCCCGCGCGGGCGAGGCGCAGAGGGAGGCGGGAAAATGAGCGGGAAGCATTGGACGGAGCGGGGTGGCGGCGCAGTCGGGCAGACGCTGCCGCTCGTGGTGATCTTCATGATGAGCCTGCTGCTTGCGGCCGGGCTCACGCATCGACATCGGAAACGCGTACCGCGTGAAGCAGTCGCTCCAGGCGTCGGCCGACGCGGCCTCCGCCGCGGGCGCGGGCAACCTGCCGAGCCCCGGCGCGGCCATCGCCGCGGCGAACTCGTTCGGCTCGGAGTCGGGCGGCAAGAACCCGATCCCGGGCTCCGGCCCGGTCTCGCTTCAGGCGACCGCGAACTGCGTGACGGGCCCGAAGTTCTGCAACCCGGCGAACACGGTCCAGGTGACCGAGTCGGCGAACGTGCCCACGTACTTCCTCCACCTGGTCGGCATCGACCACGTGACGGTGACCGTGCACTCGCAGGCCTGCTCGCCGTGCGGCGCGCTCCCGCTCGACATCGTGATGGTGCTCGACCGCACGGGATCGATGACGGGCCAGAAGCTCGTGAACGCCAAGCAGGGCGTCACGTCGTTCCTCGACGACCTCGATCCGGCGCTCGACAATGTCGGCCTGGTCGTGCTGCCGCCGGCGGCAAGCCTCGGGGCGAAGTGCGGCAGCGCGCCGACCTCGAACTACAACCTGACGAACGCGGCATACCTGGTCGTGCCGCTGAGCAACGACTACGCCAGCACGCCCGGGAACCTCAACAGCTCGTCGGATCTCGTCTCGACACTGAACTGCGTCCAGGCGGGCGGCCAGACGGCCTATGCCAACGCGCTCGACGCGGCCCAGGCGGAGCTCGACGCGCACGGCCGGCCCGGAGTGCAAGACGTGATCATCTTCCTCTCCGACGGCGCGGCGAACACCGGCCCGGGCTACCTCCCGACCACGTCGCCGTACCGCGACCCAGCCGTGTCGGACACGGCCATCGGGATCGCGGCGGCGTCGAAGGCGAAGAAGGTGCTCGTCTACTCGATCGCGTACGACCTCGACGTCTCGGGCGCCGAGGCCTGCAAGGCCGATACCGGCGCAAACGAGTCGCCTGGGATCCTGGCCAACCAGGCGATGCAGCAGATCGCCACGCCCGGCAACTACTTCTACCAGCCCCAGCCGACCCAGCTGGTGGGCGTCTTCGACGCCATCACCGCTGACCTGGCCAAGGGCACCAGCCGCATCAACGGCTGACCCGCGTTCGTCCCAAGGCCCCGTCCGAGCCACCCGCCGGCTCTGACGGGGCCGCGCCTCGCTTGCACGGACCGCTCCGAACCGGATCGTGCGAGAGCTGCGAATAGGTCGCAGCTCATGTCCCGACTCAGGAGGTAGACCGATGCTGGCGAGGTGGACGCGCGGAGTCTCGCGCGACGAATGGTTGCGGCTGTCCGGCTTCGGCGCGGCGGTGCTGGCGCTCCACGTCGTCGGCTGGGGACTCTTCCTCTACTACTCGGGCCACTACCGCCCGCTCGTCGGTCTCGGGCTGACCGCCTACCTGTTCGGCCTTCGCCACGCGTTCGATGCCGACCACATCGCGGCGATCGACAACACCACCCGCAAGCTCCTCGCCGAGGGCAAGCGGCCGGTCGGCGTCGGGTTCTTCTTCTCGCTCGGCCACTCCACGATCGTCTTCACGCTCGTCATGGCCCTCGCGCTGGGCGCGCGCACGGTCAACTCCGGGATCCCGGCGCTGCACGAGTACGGCGAGCTACATCGGCGCCTCGGTCTCGGGCACGTTCCTGTGGATCATCGGCATCCTGAACCTGATCGTGCTCGTCGACATCCTGCGGATCTTCCGCGAGATGAAGACCGGCGACGTATGACGGCGAGCGGCTCGAGCAGCGCCTCTACGAGCGCGGCCTGATGGGCCGCTTCTTCGGCCGCTTCTTCCGCCTGATCGACCACAGCTGGCAGATGTACCCGCTCGGGCTCCTGTTCGGGCTGGGCTTCGACACGGCCACCGAGGTCGGGCTCCTGGCGCTGGCCGCCGGGGTCGCGACGCACGCCGTCCCGATCCTCGCGATCCTGGCGCTGCCGATCCTGTTCGCCGCCGGCATGAGCCTCATGGACACGCTCGACGGGGCGTTCATGAGCCAGGCCTACGGGTGGGCGTTCTCGAACCCGATCCGCAAGATCTACTACAACATCACGGTCACGATGCTGTCCGTCGTCGTCGCCCTCGCGATCGGCACCGTCGAGCTCTTCCAGGTGGCCTCGATGAAGCTCGGGCTCTCGGGCGGCGTGTGGGACACCCTGAACGCGCTCGACTTCGAGACGCTCGGCTACGCGATCGTCGGCCTGTTCGTCCTGATGTGGGCGACGTCGGTGGCCGTCTGGAAGCTCCGCCGGATCGAGGATCGCTGGGGCGCGATGGTCGCCGAGGTCCCGGTCGAGCGCTGACGCGCTCAGGCGACGTCGAGCGCAGGCTCCGCCTGCTGCGGGACCGCCTGGGTCTCGTCCTCGTCCGCGTGATGGCTGCGGATGAACGCCGCCGCCACGAGCGACCCGACGATCGCGATCACGGCCGAGAGGCGCAGGCTGTGCGAGAGCGAGTAGATGAAGACGTCGCTCTTCGAGTGGCCCGCCGCGGCCCGGCCGGCCGCGAGGTGCTGGAAGAGCGCCGTGAGCGTCGCGACGCCGAAGACGCCGCCGATCATCCGCATCATCGAGAGCACGCCCGACGCGGCCCCGGCCTTGGTGCGATCGACCGACCCCATGACGGCCGCGGTCATCGGCGACATCGTCATGCCCATCCCGATGCCGCCCACGATGAACGCGGGCAGGAGCGTCATGTAGCCGCTCGTGTCGGTGATGCGCGACTCGAGGCCCAGCGAAGCGGCCACCAGTGCCATGCCGCCCGCCAGGAGCCACCGGCTCCCGAACCGGTCCGAGAGCTTGCCGGCGATCGGGGCCGTCACGATGATCAGGAGCGTCATGGGCAGGAACCTGACGCCGGTCTCGAGCGGTGACAGGCGCAGGATGTCCTGCATGTAGAGCGTGATGAAGAAGAACGTCGCGAACATCGAGTACGTGACGAGGAACGCGACCAGGTTCCCGGCCGAGAACGTGCGGTTCTTGAAGAAGCCGAGGTCGACCATCGGGTCGTCGCCGGCGATCTGGAGCCAGCCGAAGGCGATGAGGCCGACCGCGCCGACGGCGAGCTCGACGAGCGTGCGGGTCGACGTCCAGCCGACGTCGTTCCCCTGCACGAGCGCCAGCACGACGAGCCCCATCCCGAGCGACAGCGTGCCGATGCCGGCCCAGTCGATGCGGCGCACCGCCGACGGATCGCGTGACTCACGAACGGCGTAGAGGGTCACCGGCACGGCGACCAGCGCCACCGGGACGTTCAGGAAGAAGATCCACTCCCAGCCCGCCTTCTCGACGAGCAGCCCGCCCAGCACCGGCCCCATCCCGAGCGCCATGCCCGAGATGCCGGCCCACAGGCCGAGTGCGCGGCCGCGCTCACGGCCGTGGAAGGCGTCGGTCAGGATCGACAGCGATCCCGGCATGAGGAAGGCCGCGCCGGCGCCCTGGGCGGCGCGCCAGAAGATGAGCTGGCCGATGGACTGCGAGAGCCCGGCGCCGATCGACGCGAGCGTGAAGGCGATGAGCCCGGCGAGGAACATGCGCTTGCGGCCGAAGACGTCGCCCAGGCGGCCGCCCGTCACGAGCAGCACCGCGAAGCTCAGCGTGTAGGCGTTGACCGCCCACGAGAGGCCGGAGATGGACGCCCCGAAGTCGGACTTGATCGCGGGCAGGGCGATGTTCACGACGGTGTTGTCGAGCATCACCATGAAGAGGGCGAAGCACATCGCCCCCAGCGTCCACCACTTGCGGTTGGCCTCGGTCAGAATCGGCATTCAGCGCTTCCCTTCGTCCTCGTCGGCAGCCAGCACTCGGCGGAGCGACTCCCGCATCTGCTCGAGCTCCCGCGCGGGGAGCACCGTAAACGCCTTCCCGAGGTGTTCGAAGAACGATGGGATGCGCTCGACGAGCTGCTCTCCCTCCTCGGTCAGGATCACCCATACGACCCGGCGGTCGCGCGAATCGCGCTCGCGGCGCACGTGGCCGGCCAGCTCGAGCCGGTCGATCACGCCCGTGACGGTCGACGCGAGCATGTGGCACTCGCGGCCGAGGTCGCGGGCGGGCTGCCGCCCGCCTGCCGCACGAAGCGTCTGCAGCACGATGGCCTGGGGCATGGTGACTCCCTCGGCCTCGAGCAGCGGCCTGATCGAGCGCTTGGCCTGCACGGCCAGGTCGCCCCAGAGCCGACCGACGTCGGCTGCCAGCTCGCGCTTTGAGATCGTTCGTGCGGACATGATTCGCGTAAAAGCCTTTCGCGTACGAAACTTGCTATGCGAAATATATCAACGCGAACGATGTTTGTCCACTCAGGCGGCCGGGAACGTGGTTCGCACCGAAGCGACTGGAGGAACGTCTTGGAAGTTCTCGCACTCGGATTGCCGGTCGGAATCGTCGGCCTCGTCGTCATCGTCCTCATCGTCATCCTCATCTTGCGGATTCTCTGAGCTCGTGGCCGATGAGTTCCGGGTGGTCTCGGAGTCTCTGATTCGAGAGCACCCGACCACAAGGAGGAGCACGGCATGAGTCTCCCTCGAGTTGTGTCCCGCGAGGAGTGGCTGACCGCGCGCAAGGAGCTTCTGGCCGACGAGAAGGCGATGACGCGGGCCCGCGACGAGCTGAACGCGCGGCGGCGCATGCTGCCGATGGTCAGGATCGAGAAGGACTACGTCTTCCACGGCCCGGAGGGAGACGCGAGCCTGCTCGATCTCTTCGAAGGCCGCCGCCAGCTGATCGTCCGGCATTTCATGTTCGGGCCGACCTGGGACACCGGCTGTCCGAGCTGCACCGCGGGCGCCGACGAGCTCTCGGACGGGCTGCTGCGCCACCTGCACGCGCGTGAGACCACGCTTGTCGTCGTCGCACGGGCGCCGCTCGAGAAGATCGGGAGGTACAAGGCCGAGCGGGGCTGGACGTTTCCGTTCTACTCGTCCCACGGGAGCGACTTCAACTACGACTTCCACGTGACGCTCGACGAGTCGGTCGCGCCAGTCGAGTACAACTACCGCACGAAGGCCGAGCACGAGGCGGCCGGCACGACGGGGTACGTCGAGGGCGAGCAGCCGATCGAGCAGCCCGGCGAGAGCTGCTTCCTGCGCGACGGCGATCAGGTCTTCCACACCTACTCGGTCTATGCGCGCGGCGCCGAGGCGACCGGCGGCTCGTACTACTTCCTCGACCAGACGGCCCTGGGCCGCCAGGAGGAGTGGGAGGAGCCGAAGGGCCGGGCGGTCGATCCGCACGGCGCGATCCCGAACTTCGCGACCTAGGACTGAACGCGGGCGGTTGCGCCCGTAGGCAGCAGCCAGGCCGGCGGCGGCCTTCTGCTACTTTGGCTTCTGATGCAGGTCGAGGATCGCGAGAGCGCTCCGCGCGGCTCCGAGGCGGCGACCTCCGCTCACCGGCAGCACTACAACGTTACGTTCACGCTGCTCGCCGTCGCCGCGGTCGCGTACGCGCTCCTGCAGTCGCTGGTCGCCCCAGCGCTCCTCGAGATCCAGCACGACCTGAACACGACGCCGGCCGGGGCGGCGTGGATCCTCACGGCCTATCTCCTGAGCGCATCCGTGTGCACGCCGATCGCCGGGCGGCTCGGCGACATGTTCGGCAAGAAGCGCACGATGGTCATCGTCCTCTTGATCCTCGCCGCCGGCACGGCCCTCGCGGCGCTCGCAACGTCGATCGGGGTCATGATCACGGCCCGCGTCATCCAGGGCGCCGGCGGGGCCGTGTTCCCGCTCTCGTTCTCGATCATCCGCGACGAATTCCCCCGCAAGCGCGTCCCGCACGGCATCGCGCTGATCTCGGCCATCCTGGGGATCGGCGGCGGGCTCGGGATCGTGCTGGCGGGCCCGATCGTGCAGCACCTCTCCTACCACTGGCTCTTCTGGCTGCCGCTCGTCGCCGTCCTCGTTGCCACCGCCGGCATCGTCGCCTTCGTGCCCGAGTCGCCGATCCGGACCCCGGGGCGGGTCGATCCGGTCGGCGCCCTGCTCCTCGCCGGATGGCTCGTGGCGTTCCTCGTGCCCATCAGCGAGGGGCCCACCTGGGGCTGGCTGTCGGCCCGGACGCTCGGCCTGTTCGCGATCGCGGCGGTCGTCTTCCCGACCTGGATCTGGGCGGAGTCCCGAAGCGACGCGCCGCTCGTCGACATGCGGATGATGCGCCTTCGGCCCGTGTGGACGACCAACCTCGCCGCCCTCGTGATCGGCTTTGGGATGTTCGCGTCGTTCATCCTCGTCCCGCAGTTCGTCGAGCTGCCGACGTCGACGGGCTTCGGCTTCGGCGCCTCGGTGACCCAGGCCGGCCTCTACATGGTCCCGGCGACGGTCGGGATGCTGCTCGTCGGCCCCATCTCCGGGCGGCTCTCGGCAACGGTCGGATCGAAGGTGCCGCTCGTCCTGGGTGCCCTCACCTCGTGTGTGGCCTTCGTGATGCTCGCCGTGGCCCACAGCTCGAGCTGGGAGATCTACGTCGCGATGCTCGTGATGGGCGTCGGGATCGGCTTCGCGTTCGGCTCGATGGCGAACCTCATCATCGAGTCGGTGCCGGCCCAGCAGACCGGCGTGGCGACCGGCATGAACACGATCGTGCGCAGCATCGGAGGGGCGATCGGGAGCCAGGTCTCGGCCGGGATCGTGACCGCGACCCTTGCCGCCTCCGGCCTGCCCACCGAGCGCGGGTTCACGATCGCCTTCCTCGTGGCCGCCGCCGCGCTGGCGGTGGGCGTCTTCGTCGCCCTGCGGGTCCCGGCGCCCGCGCCCGCGGCTCGGACGAGGGGATCGCCGAGGCGGCATGAGCGGCGCCGCGGGACCGGTCGACGGCTCCGGGCCGCCCGAGGTCGTGCAGCGTGAGCGCGTCCGGCTGATCTTCGGGGCGCTCATGCTCGTGCTCCTGCTCGCGTCGCTCGACCAGACGATCGTCTCGACGGCGCTGCCGACGATCGTCGGCGATCTCGGCGGGATCGAGCACCTGTCGTGGGTGGTCACCGCCTACCTGCTGGCGGCGACCGTCACCGGCCCCGTCTACGGCAAGCTGGGCGACCTCTACGGCCGCAAGATCGTGCTCCAGACGGCGATCGTGATCTTCCTGGCCGGCTCGGCGCTCTGCGGCACGAGTCAGAACATGACCGAGCTGATCGGCTTTCGGGCGCTCCAGGGGCTCGGTGCCGGCGGCCTCATGGTGACGACGATCGCGGTCGTCGGCGACATCATCCCGCCGCGCGACCGCGGCCGCTACCAGGGGTTCTTCGGTGCCGTCTTCGGCGTGTCGACCGTCATCGGGCCGCTGCTCGGCGGGTTCTTCGTCGACAACCTGTCGTGGCGGTGGATCTTCTACGTCAACCTGCC
Organism: uncultured Actinomycetes bacterium; assembly: GCA_963821535.1. Lineage (GTDB taxonomy): Bacteria > Actinomycetota > Thermoleophilia > Gaiellales > JAICJC01 > JAICJC01. The sequence goes on from CAWGEC010000008.1 coordinate 40,973, forward strand.
GATCGGCGCCGCCGCGTTCATCGTCATCGGGGCGGTCTTCCGGGCCCGCAGCACCCAGGGGCGGCCGACCATCGACTACCTCGGTGCGGTTGTCCTGGCGGGCGCTCTGTCGTCGATCGTGCTCTTCACGAGCCTCGGCGGGACGACGTACGCCTGGGACTCGCCGGCCATCCTCTCGATGATGGTCCTGGGCGGCGTCCTCCTGGTGCTGTTCCCCTTCGTCGAGGCCCGGGCGGCAGAGCCGATCCTCCCGCTCGAGCTCTTCCGGAACCAGACCTTCGCGCTCACGAGCGCCATCGGCTTCATCGTCGGGCTCGCCCTCTTCGGCACGATCACGTACCTGCCGCTCTACCTTCAGATCGTGAAGGGAAACAGCCCGACCCAGTCCGGGCTCCAGCTCACGCCGCTCATGGGCGGCCTGCTCGTGACGTCGATCCTGAGCGGAAACGTCATCTCGCGCACCGGCCGCTACCGGCCGTTCCCGATCGCCGGCACGGCGATCATGACCGTGGCCGTCTTCCTGCTCTCGCGCCTCGAGGTGAGCACGCCGACCTGGGTCGCGGCCGCGTGCATGGTGGTGCTCGGGCTGGGCCTCGGGATGGTGATGCAGGTGCTCGTCCTCGCCGTCCAGAACGCCGTCGACTACCGCCTCCTGGGCGTCGCCACCTCGGGCTCGACCCTCTTCCGGCAGGTCGGCGGCTCGATCGGCGTCGCGGCGTTCGGTGCGATCTTCGCCAACCGGCTGGGAGACGAGCTGGCCGCCCGGCTGCCTCCCGGGGTGCACGTGCCGACCGTCGCCAACCCGGCGGTGATCCGCGATCTGCCGCCAGCGCTCCACACCGCGTTCGTCGAGGCCTTCGCGGCCTCGCTCCAGCCGGTCTTCCTGGTCGCGAGCGGCATCGCGCTCATCGCCTTCGTGCTCACGTGGTGGCTGCGCGACATTCCGCTGCGCCGTCAGTCACGCACAGAGGGGCTGGGCTCGACTCGCTCGTTGCCGGAGAGCGCGCGCTCCACCAGCTGATCGGGGCCCGTCGCGACCAGCTCCGCCTGGCCCGCCGGGCTGCGTTGCCGCCGGATTGCGTAGTTCTCCGGGATGGGTTCGGCGTGCTCCCCGATGCGGCGGCGGCCGCGCGCGGCGCGAGAGTTGAGGTGCTTCGGAAGGAGGTGGTGATTGTGCCCACCAACACCCTCACGAAGGGCAAGCCCGAGGCGCCCTCTCCCGGCCCTCCGCGGTTGCATGATGCCCAGGCAACGCGCGTCCGCAGGCTGAAGGTCAACGTCGCCGCGTGGATCGCAGGGACGACCGCTGTCACGGCGCTCTGGGTGGTCGCCGAGTGGCAGGCGAACGGCGCGTTCGAGCGGTTCGGCCACGAGGGCAACCCGGGCGAATGGAACCCGACGCTCTGGGCGGTTGTGGTCGGCCTGTGGGGCCTCGTCGTCGGGATCATGGCGCTGCGGGTGCATTTCGAGCGGCCGGTGGCAGCGGCCGAGGTCGATCGCGCCGTCGCACGGGCCGATCCGCGAACGGCGGCCCGATATGGGACGGCCGACGAGCTGCGAGACGGCATCCGGTGGCGGCTCGAGGGCGCGCGGCGCCTGAGGTTCCACGTCTCGGCGTGGGCTCTGGGGATGGTCGTGCTGACGCCGATCAACCTGCTGATCGAGTGGCAGGACAACGGAGCCTTCGAGCGGTGGAGCAGCAACAGTCAGCCGGGGAGCTGGGACCCGTGGGTTCTCGTGATCGGGGCCATCTGGGCCCTCGCGATCGCCGCCCTGGCGGCGCCGCTTTACTACTGCCGGCCGAAGACGCCGCAGCCACGGGCGTAGCAACGGATCGGTAATGGGGCCGCCGTCCGACGGCCCCATTACCCCGTTTCGGGGAGGGCGGGCCGCAGGCGGGCGGACTACCGTCGGTCGCGTGGTGGTGACCGCGAGTCCTCGGCTGCCCGAGCTCGAGCAGCCTGACCTCAGCATCTCCGAACGGGAGGCGCTGGCCGAGTTCTGGGGCGTCTACGAGGAGCACTTCGACGAGGTCACCGACGCCGTCGAGGAGGATGCGCGCGGACATCCCGAGCTGGCGGCATTCGTGGGTGCGACCGGGCCCGCCGGGCGGTCCGAGCGGCGTGAGCAGATCCGAAGCGCGATCGTGGACGACGACTGGGGCGCCTACCAGGCGGGGATCTACGAGGCCGGAGCCCGCTACGCACAGGCCGGCCTGAGCTTCGGCACCTGGTTCGGGGCCGGCAGGGCGCTCAGGGTGACGATCATCCCGATGATCGTCGACGCGCTCCGCTCCGAGCCTGAACGGCTGGGTGAGGCGGTGCGGGGTGCGGCGATCTTCGTCGACGTGGCCATGGTCACCATCGGCGGCGCGTATCTCGAGGCGAAGGAACGGATCATCCGCACCCAGGAGGAGGCGATCCGCGAGCTCTCGACGCCTGTGCTCGAGCCGCGTCCGGGCCTTCTGCTGCTGGCGCTGGTCGGCCTGATCGACACCGAGCGCGCCGACAGCCTGACCGAGCAGCTCCTGGCTGCGATCACGGCCCGGCGCAGCACGGTCGTCATCATCGACGTCACCGGTGTTCCCGCGATCGACACCGCGGTGGCCAGCCATCTGATGCACGCCGTCGAGGCGGCGCGCCTGATGGGTGCGACCGGCATCCTCGCCGGGCTCTCCACCGCGAATGCGCGGACGCTCGTCGGCCTTGGGATCGACTTCAGGAGCCTCCACGTGGTGGGGACGCTGGCCGACGCGATGGAGGAGGCCGAGGCGCTCCTGCCGTAGGCGTCGGCGCGCGGGCGCGCGGGATGGTTCTCGCCGCAACGATCTAGACTCCTTTCCGCCGTCGTACCGGACGATCGGCGGCGAGCACGTGAGCGAGGCCATGGTGATCGCCCTCACCCGAGGCGACCCGGCCGGAGACGTGAGATCGAGTGACCGAGCCTGCGTCACAGCCCGCCGATTGCGGCACCGACCACTGCATCACGTGCGGTGACGACGGCATCCCCATGAACGTGGTTCGGGTTGACGCGGCGAAGGGGCTCGCGGTCTGTGCCGATGACGCGGGGGCGGAGACGACGGTCGAGATCTCGCTGGTCGGGCCGGTCGGCGAGGGCGACCGCGTGCTCGTGCACGCCGGGACCGCGATCGCGCCGCTCGAGGCGGCGACGTGAAGTTCGTCGACGAGTTCCGCGACGCGGCGCTGGGCCGGGCCGTGGCCGCCGAGATCCTCTCGCTCGTCGAGCCGGGCCGCCACTACAAGGTGATGGAGGTGTGCGGCGGGCACACCCACTCGATCTACAAGTACGGCGTCGACGACCTCCTGCCGACGAACGTCGAGCTCGTGCACGGGCCCGGCTGCCCGGTGTGCGTGATCCCGATGGGGCGCGTCGACGACGGGATCGCGGTGGCCCACGCCGAGGGCGTGATCTTCACCTGCTTTGGCGACATGATGCGCGTGCCCGGGTCGAACGGCACGCTGCTCGACGCCAAGGCCGCGGGCGCCGACGTGCGGATGGTCTACTCGCCGCTCGATGCGCTGCGGATCGCCAAGGAGAACCCCGAGCGCGAGGTCGTGTTCTACGCGATCGGATTCGAGACCACGGCCCCGTCGACCGCGCTGACACTGAAGCGCGCCCGCGCCGAGGGCGTCACGAACTTCTCGTGCATGTGCAGCCACGTGACGATCGTGCCGCCGCTGCGGGCCCTGCTCGAGTCGCCCGACCTGCGGCTCGACGGGTTCATCGGCCCCGGCCACGTGTCGACCGTCGTCGGCGCCCGGCCGTTCGAGTTCATCCCCGCGGACTACGCGAAGCCGGTCGTGATCTCGGGCTTCGAGCCCCTCGACATCCTCCAGTCCATCGCGATGATCCTGCGCCAGCTGGCGGAGGGCCGCTGCGAGGTCGAGAACCAGTACAGGCGCGTCGTCCCCTACGAGGGCAACCTGCGGGCGCTCGAGGTCATGGCCGAGGTGTTCGAGCTCCGGCCGCACTTCGAGTGGCGGGGGCTCGGCTTCATCTCCCACAGCGGCCTCAAGCTGTCGGAGGCCTACGCCGACCTCGACGCCGAGCGCCGCTTCAGCGTTCCCGGGGTGCGCGTGGCCGACCCCAAGGCATGCCAGTGCGGCGAGGTGCTGAAGGGCGTGATCAAGCCGTGGGAGTGCAAGGTGTTCGGCACGGCCTGCACGCCCGAGCGCCCGATCGGCACGTGCATGGTGTCGTCGGAGGGAGCGTGCGCGGCGTACTACAACTTCGGCCGCTTCGCGCGCGAGCGGGAGGTGGTGTGATGGGAGACCGGGCGGCGGTCTCCGACCGGGAGCAGCACGTCCTCGGGCTGATCGAGAACGTCCGCGGCCGGCGCGCCAAGTTCCGCGACGCCCAGATCACCATGGCCCACGGCGCCGGCGGGAAGGCGACCCAGGGCCTCATCGAGGGGCTCTTCGTGCCGGCGTTCGGCGGCGAGGCCCTGAGCCAGATGGCGGATGCGGGCGAGCTCCTCGTCGACGGCCTCGCGCTCGCGTTCACGACCGACTCCTACGTCGTGAAGCCGCTGCGGTTCCCGGGCGGGTCGATCGGCGAGCTGGCGGTGAACGGGACCGTGAACGACCTGGCCGTCTCGGGAGCGCGGCCGCTGGCGCTCAGCCTCTCGCTGGTGCTCGAGGAGGGGCTCGACGCGGACGTGCTGCGAGCCGAGGTGGCGGCGATCGCCGAGGCCGCGGCCGCGGCCGGGGTCGAGATCGTCGCCGGGGACACCAAGGTCGTCGAGCGCGGCCACGCCGACGGGATGTACGTGTGCACGGCCGGGATCGGCCGGCGCGATCCGCGCGCCACGCTCTCGCCGGCGGCGCTTCGTCCCGGCGACCGCGTCATCCTCTCGGGGAGCATCGGCGAGCACGGGACGGCGATCATGCTCGCGCGGAACGAGTTCGAGCTGGACGCGGAGATCGAGTCCGACACGTGCTCGCTGTGGCCCGCCGTCGACGCCCTCCTCGAGGCCGCCGGCCCCGAGCTGCGCTGCATCCGCGACGCGACCCGGGGCGGCGTTGCGTCGGTGCTGAACGAGCTGGCGAGAGCGTCGGCCGTCGCGATGGTGGTGCGCGAGAGCGCCGTCCCCGTGAAGCCGGCGGTGGCCGGGGCGGCGGAGATCCTGGGGATCGACCCGATGTACGTGGCCAACGAGGGCAGGCTGGTCGCGTTCGTCGCACCCGAGGCGGCCGAGGCCGCGCTGGCGGCCCTGCGGGCCGTGCCGGGCTGCGAGGAGGCGGCCGAGATCGGCGAGGTGCGCACCGAGCCGCCGGCGATGGTGCTGGTGGAGACGAGCTTCGGCGGACGGCGAGTGATGGACCAGCTCGTCGGCGACCCGCTGCCGAGGATCTGTTGAGGCAGGAGCGGGCGTGCACGAGCTGTCCCTGAGCGCCGCGATCGTGAAGACCGTCGAGAGGCACGCGGAGGGGCGGCGGGTCACGGTCGTCAACCTGCGGGTGGGGGGCCTGCGCCAGGTCGTCCCCGACACGCTCGCGTTCTCCTTCGAGCTCGTCGCGCGCGGCACGGTGTGCGAGGGCGCGCGGCTCGAGCAGGAGCTCGTCAGGGCGAGCCTGCGCTGCAGCGCCTGCGCGCACGAGTGGCTGCTGGATGTCCCTGCCTTCCGGTGCCCGGCGTGCGGCACGAGCGACGTCGCGGTGGCCGGCGGAGACGAGCTCCAGGTGGAGTCGATCGAGGTCGAGGAGGCCGAATGCATCGCACCAAGGTGAAGATCGTCGAGGAGGCGCTCGACGCCAACAACACGATCGCCCGGGCCAACCGCGAAGACTTCGACCGCGCCGGGGTGACGGTCGTCAACTTCATGAGCGCCCCGGGGGCGGGGAAGACGTCGCTCCTCGAGCACGTCGTCCGGAGCCTGCCCGGCGTCCGGGTCGGCGTGCTCGAAGGCGACGTGCAGGGGTCGCTGGACGCCGACCGCTTGGCGAGCCTCCACGTCCCGGTGACCCAGCTCAACACGGATCCGGGCTTCGGCGGGGAGTGCCACCTCGACGCGAACATGGTGCGCTCGGCGCTCGGCGACCTGCCGCTCGGCGAGATCGACCTGCTCGTCATCGAGAACGTCGGGAACCTCGTCTGCCCGGCCGAGTTCCGTGTCGGCGAGGACCGGCGCGTCATGGTGTCGTCGGTGACGGAGGGCGAGGACAAGCCGCTCAAGTACCCGCTCATGTTCCGGACGTGCGACCTCGTCCTCGTGAACAAGGTCGACCTCCTGCCGCACCTCGACTACGACCTCGACAAGTTCCTGTCGAACCTCGACCAGGTGCACCCGGACGTGGAGCACATGCTCGTGAGCGCACGCACGGGGGAGGGCATCGACGCCTGGCGCGCCTGGCTCACGGCGGTCGCGGCCCGCGAGGAGGCGCTTGCGTGAAGGCGGCCGTCGCGGGAGCCGCGACCGCGCGGCTGGACGAGCTGCTCGACCGGCGCACCGAGGCCAACCGCGCGTTCTTCGCCGCCGAGGCCGAGCGGCTGGCCCGCCTGTGCCACCTGATGGCGGAGCGCTTCGCCCGCGGCGGCCGGCTGGTCGCGTTCGGGAGCTCGCCCGCGGCCCGCTCCGATGCGCGCCACGTCGCGGTCGAGTTCGTCCATCCCGTGATCGTGGGCAAGCGGGCGCTGCCGGCGCTGGGCCTCGCCGGCGAGGGCGGCGACCTGGCCGAGCAGGTCGAGCTGCTCGTCCGCCCGGACGACATCGCCATCGCCTTCGGGATCGACGAGGCCGGAGGGGAGGCCGCGCGGGCGCTGACGGCCGCCCGGGCCCGCGGCTGCCTCACGATCGCGTTCGCCCCGTCGGAGGCCGAGTGGTGCTTCGACCCGCCGACCGACGACCCGGCCGTCCGCCAGGAGCTTGTCGAGACGCTCTACCACGTGCTGTGGGAGCTCGTGCACGTGTTCTTCGACCATCGCGGCCTGCTCGAGGGCCGCGACGCGCGCCGCGTGCACGACGCGGGCGCGTCGAGCTTCCTCTACCCGTTCCTCGGCGAGCGCGAGGACGACCTCGAGGCGGTCGTGGACGACGTCCGCCGCTCGGCGCTCATGAAGGCCGACGAGATCGGCCGGCTGCGAGCCCAGACCCTGACCGAGAACCGCGATGTCCTGCTCGCGGCGGCGGCGGCGCTTCGGGCCAGCTTCGAGGCGGGCGGCAAGCTGCTCGCGTTCGGAAACGGCGGGTCGGCGACGGACGCGATGGACGCGGTCGCCGACTTCCGCCGGCCGGGCCGGTCCGGGAACGCGTGGCCGGCGATCGACCTCACCGAGGACTCCGCGATCCTGACCGCGATCGCGAACGACATCGGCACCGAGGCGATGTTCTCGCGCCAGGTGATCGCCCACGGCATGCGCGGCGACGTGCTGCTCGCCCTCTCGACGTCCGGGGGCTCGCCGAACGTCATCGAGGCGCTCGCAGAGGCGCGCCGCAGGGAGCTCGTCACGATCGCGATGGTGGGCTACGGCGGGGGGCGGGTCGCGTCCGAGCGGCTCGCCGACCACGTGGTCGTGACCTCGTCCGAGCACATCCCGCGCATCCAGGAGGCGCAGGCCAGCGCCTACCACGTGCTGCGAGAGCTCGTCGAGCCGGCGCCCGGCTCGGAGGGCGGCGGGTGATTGCGCCGACCAGGCGGCGGGCCCGCGTGCGCGTCGAGGGGACGGTCCAGGGCGTCGGCTTCCGCCCGTACGTGTACCGGCTCGCGGGCGACCTGGGGCTGGCGGGATTCGTCCTGAACGACGCCCGCGGGGTGCTGCTCGAAGTCGAGGGCGAGGATGCCGCCGTCGAGCGGTTCCTCGCCCGGCTCGATCGAGACGCGCCGCCGCTGGCATCGATCGAGCGCGTGGTGGCGGAGGATCGCGAGCCGGTCGGGCACCACGGGTTCGAGATCGTCGAGAGCCGGGAGGGGGGCGTGCCCGAGGCGCAGGTCACGCCCGACACCGCGACCTGCCCGGACTGCCTGGACGAGCTCTTCGACCCCGGCGACCGCCGTTTCCGCTACCCGTTCACGAACTGCACCAACTGCGGGCCGCGGTTCACGATCGTCCAGGGTGTCCCGTACGACCGCCCGCTCACCACGATGTCGGGCTTTCGGATGTGCACGCGGTGCCGGGCCGAGTACGACGATCCGGCGAACCGCCGCTTCCACGCCCAGCCGAACGCCTGCCCCGAGTGCGGGCCCTCGGTGTCGCTCCTCGGCCCGGACGGCTCCACGATGCCGATCGGCCCGGAGGCCGACGCGATCCGGGCGGCCGCCACCGCGCTCCGCCGCGGCCTGATCGTGGCGGTGAAGGGCATCGGTGGATACCACCTCGCGTGCCGGGCCGACGACGACATGGCCGTGTCGGCGCTGCGGCGCCGGAAGCACCGCGAGGACCGGCCGTTCGCGCTGATGGCGGCCTCGCTCGACGCGGCGAGCACGCTGATCGACGTGGGCCCCGACGAGCGCGCGCTCCTCACCAGCCCGGCCCGCCCGATCGTGCTCGCCCGCCGCCTCGACGGCGCGGCGGTGGCGCCTGCCGTCGCTCCGGGCGCGCCGGAGCTCGGCGTCATGCTGCCGTACTCCCCGCTTCACCACCTGCTGCTCGCGGATCTCGCCCTGGCGATGACAGCTCCGGCGCCCGCGCTCGTGATGACGAGCGGGAACGTCTCGGACGAGCCGATCGCCTACCGCGACCCCGACGCGCTGGCCCGCCTCGGGGGCATCGCCGACCTCGTGCTCGTGCACGACCGGCCCATCCAGACCCGGACCGACGATTCGGTGATGCGGGTCGTGGACGCGCCCGACGGCCCCCGCCGGGTCGTCCTGCGGCGCTCGCGCGGATACGTCCCGGCCGGGCTCTCGCTTCCGGACGCGGCCCGGCGCCCGATCCTGGCCTGCGGTGCCGAGCTCAAGAACACCTTCTGCGTCGCGCGGGGCACGCGCGCCTGGGTGGGGCATCACGTCGGCGATCTCGAGAACTACGAGACGCTCGAGTCCTTCGTGGAGGGGGTGGAGCACTTCGAGCGCCTGTTCGCGGTAACGCCCGAGGTCGTCGCCCACGACCTCCACCCCGAGTACCTCTCGACCAAGTACGCGCTCGAGCGCGACGGCGTCCGGCTCGTCGGCGTCCAGCACCACCACGCCCACCTCGCGGCGGCGCTCGCCGAGCACGGCGAGCCGGACGCAGTCGGCGCGATCTTCGACGGGAGCGGGTACGGCACGGACGGCACCATCTGGGGAGGGGAGCTCCTGTACGGCGGCCTCGACGGCTTCGAGCGCGTGGGGAGGCTCTTCCCCGTGCGGCTTCCGGGCGGCGCGCAGGCGATCCGCCAGCCGTGGCGGATGGCGTGCGCCTGGCTCGTCGCCGCGGGCGACGGGAACGGGGACGGCGCCGAGCCCCCGCCGATCCCGCGCTCGATGGGCGACGACGTCGACGAGGTGGCGTGGCGCCAGGTCGCAGAGCTCACCCGTACGGGCGTCGCGTCGCCCGTGACGACCAGCATGGGCCGCCTGTTCGACGCGGTCTCGGCGCTGTGCGGGCTGCGCCAGCGCGTCAATTTCGAGGGCCAGGCGGCGGTCGAGCTCGAGGCGGCGTGTGACCCGGGCGAGCGGGGCAGCTATCCGATCGGGCTCGAGTCCGACGGGCCGACCCTGGTCATCGATCCGCGCGAGACGATCCGCGCCGTGGCGGCCGATGTGGAGGCGGGCGCCGCCCCAGGGGACGTCGCGAGCCGCTTCCACACGACGATGGCCGCCGTCACCGTCGAGGCCTGCTCGCGCGCGGCCCTGGCCCGTGGCACCGATCGGGTCGTGCTCTCGGGCGGCGTGTTCCAGAACCGGCGCCTGATCGAACGGGTTTCGGCGGGCCTACAGACGGCCGGCCTGCGGGTGCTCGTGCCCGAGCGGCTACCGGTGAACGACGGCGGGATCTCTTACGGCCAGGCCGCGATCGCAGCGCGGCTGACGGCGTAGGGTCCGATCATGGCGCCGCCGAGCGCATTCACCTCGACTTCGGCCGGATCGGCTACGGGATCGTGGCCGCGTTCGCGCTGACGTGGGCCGTCTCGATCGCCGTGTGGAAGAAGGCGCGGATCGAGGAGCGCTGGGGCGGCACGGTCGAGAACGGCTGAGCCGAGCTCGGGCGGACGCGGAAGATCCGCGCTCTGGGCCGCGTCTCCTAGATACACGTTTCAAATGTCACACAGGGGGAGCGGTTCCAAATGGGCAGCCACGGAGTCTCAATCCGGAGGACAACCGCACGCGACGGCATCTCGGCCATGCGGCGGGCGCGAGCCCGGCGCCGCCGCCGGCTCGCGATCTGGCTGAAGGGCGTGACCACGGTCCGGCACGTCCTGCCGGGCTGACGTCGATCTAATCTGCCGGGCCGTGTCGTTCAGGCCCAGAGAGGCGTCGGCGGTCCGATTCGCCACCGGCCCTGTGCTCGCCGTCGTCGCGCTCAAGTGTGCGCTCGAGCTCGCCGTCGCCGGACGCTACGGCTGGCACCGCGACGAGCTCTACTACGCCGTTTCTGGCCTGCACCTGCAGGGCGGCTATGTCGAGTTCCCGCCCGTGACGGCGCTCTTCGCGGCGCTCGCCCGCGAGCTCTTCGGCTGGTCGCTCGTCGGCTTCCACGCGATCACGATCCTCGCCGCGTTCGGAACCGTCGTTGTGGGCGCCCTCGTCGCCCGCGAGCTCGGGGCGTCGCGCCGCGGGCAGACGCTCGCCGCCGTCGTGATCGGATTCTCGCCCGGGATGCTCGCGACCAACCTGCTCTTCCAGCCGGTCGCGCTCGACCAGCTCACGACGATGGTCGTTCTGTGGCTCGCACTTCGGCTCGCGCTCGGGCGCGGCTCCTGGCCGCTGCTCGGCGTCGCCGCCGGCATCGGTCTCGAGACGAAGTACACGATTGCCGTCGTCCTCGTCCTGCTCGTCGCGACGTTCGTCGTCTGGCGCCGCGACGTCCTGCGTTCTTGGGGCTTTCCACTGGCGGCCGTCATCGCGGCCGCGCTCCTCGTCCCGAACCTCGTCTGGGAGGCGGGCCACGGCTGGGCGAGCGTGCACTGGTTCCTCGACGCGCCGCCGAGCGCGAGCGACGAGACGCGGCCGCAGTTCCTCGTCGACATGATCCTGATCGCGGGAGTTGGGTTCCCGGTCGCAGTCGCCGGCGTCCGGTCGCTCGTCCGTGACCGCGCGCTCCGCCCGTTGGGCTGGACGGTCGTCGGCACCGTCGTCACGTACTTCGTGCTCGGCGGGAAGTCGTACTACGCGCTGCCGGTGGTGGTGTTCGCCCTCGCCGCCGGCGCGGTTCCGCTCGAGCACTGGGCAACGCGCCGCCGGCTGCGCGTGGCCGGCGCCGCGTTCGCGGCGACCGGCCTTCTGATCCTCCCGATCCTCCTGCCGGTGCTGCCGCTGCATACGGCCGTCCGGCTCGGCGTCGTGAAGGCGCGGAGCGACTATCAGTCCGAGGTCGGCTGGCCCGCCTACGCGCGCCTGGTGGAGCGGCACGCGGCGGGCGCCGACCTGATCGTGGCGGACAACTACGGTGAGGCGGGCGCGCTCGAGCTCTTTGGCCGCGGCCTCCCGCCGGTCGCGTCGGCCGATGTGACGATGCGTTACTGGCGCCCGCGGGTGGCCGGACGGCAGGCGGTCGTGGTCGGCTACTCGCAGCGCGCCGCCCATTTCTGCAGCGGGTATCGCGTCGTCGCCCGCATCTCCGCGGCGGACGACAGCGACGAGGGAGGCGAGCCGATTGCGCGCTGCACGCTCCGCGGCACGCTTGCCCAGGTCTGGCCGGGCATCGTCGCGACGCACGAGTAGTGCGGCCGCTGGTCAGGCCCGCGTCGGGCCGCGGCGCTTGGAGACCGGGTCGGAGGTGACGTCCGGCAGCGGCAGCTGGAATTCGACGGTGGTGCCCTCGCCGACCGCCGAGGTGACGTCGAAGCTGCCGGTCATCGCCCGGATGCGCTCCCGCGCCGTATCCATCCCGATGTGGGTCGACCGGTGCGACGGGCTGCGCCTCGTGCGGAACCCGCGGCCGTCGTCGCGGATGGTTCCGTGCAGGCCGCCCTGCCGCTCGACGAGGCTGATCGAGACGTTCGCGGCCCGGGCGTGCTTGCGCACGTTGATCAGGACCTCGCGGATCGTGCGGTAGACGAGGGTCTCGATGTCGACCGGGTAGCGGCCGAGCCTCGTCCGCACCTTCACGTCGGCGCCGGTGTCACGGCGAAGGGCGTCGGCGAGATCGCGGACGGCCGCGGCGAGGCCGGCGGCCTCGAGCAGCTGCGGACGCAGCTCGAACGTCAGCCGGCGCGTCCGGTCGGTCGCCTTGGTCAGGGCGCCGCGAGCGCTGGTGATCGCGACGCGGGCGGCGTCGATGTCCATCGTTCGCAGGTGGCGGTCGATGCGGTCGAGCTCCATCAGCGCCGCGGCCATGACCTGGATCGTGTCGTCGTGGAGCTCCTCGGCGATCCGCGATCGCTGCTCGGCCTCGGCGTTGATGATGTCCTCGAGGAGGGTCTGCCGGCGTTGCTCGATGTCGCGCAGCTGCCGCTCCCGCTCGCGCTCCACAGTGACGTCGCGGTAGTTGAGGACGATGCCGCCCACCGCGGGATCGTGCAGGAGGTTCGTGGCAACCCCTTCGACGACGCGCCATGAGCCGTCCTTGTGGCGCAGCCGGAACTCGCCCGGAAGCTGAGCGCCCGGCCGGTTGTGAAGCTGCGCGAGCACCTCGCGGCCTTTCGCGGCGTCCTCGGGTGGCATCAGGTCGAGCGGGGTCTTGCCCTCGAACCACTCGGGCGGCCGCCCGACGACCCGCCCCATCGACGGGTTCTGGTAGAGGACGGTGCCCCTCTCGTCCACGATCGTGACCGCCTCGCGGGAGTGCTCGATCAGCGTCCTGAAGAGGCGGCCCACGCGCTCGGCCACCTCGAGGGATGTCCGCTCCTCGGTCACGTCGACCAGGACGCCGTGCACCAGCACCTCGCCGGTGTCGGCGTCGGCGATGAGCAGCGCCCGTTCGTGGATCCAGCGCACCCGGCCGTCCGGCAGGACGACGCGGTACTCGTCGCTCTGCGACTCGCGCGGATCGCCCTCGAGGAAGCGGCGATTGCCGGCGACGACCCGCTCACGGTCGTCGGGGTGGACCCGCTCCAGCCACCGGTCGTAGCCGCTCGCCCATTCCTGCTCGGTGAGGCCGATGATCGATTCGAGGTGTGGGCTCACCCAGACCGACGTGCCGTCGGGCCGATCGAGGTAGAACGCGGCGGGCAGCGCCTCCAGAAGCTCCGCCCATGGCGGCCCGGACTGCGACGACCCCGCTCGTGTGGGCGGCTCCTTCGAGGAGCCGCGGCGATCAGCGCCCATGCTTCGCCTTTCCTCTGCGGGCCTATCGTCCCACGAAACGGACGGCCTGCCAAGGTGCGCGAACAGCCCTGGCTGCCGCGGTGTAACGATCGGCGGCGAGGGTGCGGTGTTCGGAGGTGAGGAGGGGGGCATCCTCGAGGTCCTCGCGGGCCTGGTCCGGTGCCGTCATCCAGCTGCGCGGCTGGTCGGGGCCCGGTATCTCCGAATCCCCATGGGCTCCGGCCGGCCTTCCTTCCGGGCCCCTCCCAGGTTGACAGGTTCTCTCGATCGGGCGTACTGTGGTTGGGATCGATCGGAGGTGGGGGATGCAGGGTCGAGGCGGTGGTCGGTGGCTGGCTGCAGCGGGCGTCGTGGCAGCGTCGTTGGTCGCTTCGGCGCCGAGCCTGGCAGCGACGCAGATGTCGGTCGACTGTGGTGCCGGTGCGAGCCTGCAGGCGGCGATCAACGCGGCCAAGCCGGGCACAATCCTCGCGATCTCGGGCACGTGTCATGGCACCTTCACCGTCGGCAAGAACCTCGTGCTGAAGGGCGTGTCGGCGGCGGTGCTGGATGCACAGGGTGTTGGCACGACGCTGACGGTGTCCGCGGGCAAGGTACGCGTGACGCATCTGACCGTCACCGGGGGCCTGAACGAGGACGGCGCCGGAGGCATCCAGAACTCGGGCTCGCTCACCCTCGTGCGCGTGACCGTGCAGGGAAATGAGAGCGGAGCCGACTGTGCAGGTATCCGCAACCAAGGCACGCTTCTCGTCCAGCGGTCGGTGATCACACACAACTTCGGCGGCGACACCGGCGGGATCCTGAACCTGGGCACGGCCACGATCGAGAAGAGCACGATCACCCGGGGCGCCGGGATCCGAAACGGTCCGTCCGCCACGCTCACGCTCACCGACTCCACGGTGAGCGAAAACCACGAAGACTCCGTCTACGGGGCCGGGATCGTGAACGACGGGACGGCCCTGATCATGCGCTCCACGATCGCCAATAACTCCTCGGACAACGCGGGGGGCGGAGGCATCGGGAACACCGGGACGCTCACCGTGGTGGAATCGACGATCTCCGGCAACGTGGCCGACGAGATGGGTGGAGGCATCGTCAACGACGGTTCGGTCACCCTCGTGGCGACCATTCTCGCCAGGCAACGTCGCCGACGGTGGGGATGAGCCACAGGACTGCGCCGGGGTCGGGTACACCTCCAACGGCTACAACCTGTTCGGGACGCCCTGCGGAGCGACACAGTCGACGGACCTCGTCGGAACCTTCGAGCAGCCGCTCGACCCGATGCTCAAGGTGCTCGGGAGCTACGGTGGCCCGACACAGACGATGGTCCCGCGACCCGCCAGCCCCGCCGTGAACGCCATCCCGATCGGCAGCTCCGGCGGCCTATGCCCGTCCTCGGGCACCACGGATCAGCGCGGGATCGCACGCCCACAGGCCGGTGCGTGCGACATCGGATCCGTCGAGCGCAAGCCCAAGGACTGACGCGCCGTCGGCCTGCGTGGTTTGCCCGAACGGGCAACGGGGCAGTCCAATCCGTTCGGGCGCGTGCGGCGCCTGAGTCGTCGAACGGAGGACACCGTGAACTACGACCGCCCGGTTTCGCCGGAGGAATCGCGCCGGATCTCGCTGACGTTCGGGGTGCTGTACCTCATCACCTTCGCCACCTCGATCCCCGCGCTGTGGCTCTTCCAGCCGGTTCTGGATGATCCCGCCGGCTACGTCGCAGGTGCGGGTCACGACAATCGCATCTTCCTTGCGGCGTTCCTGGAGCTGCTCCTGATCATCGCCAACATCGGGACTGCGGTCGTGGTCTATCCGCTGCTGAAGCGCGCCAACGAGATCTGCGCGATCGGCTACGTGACCGCTCGTCTCGTCGAGAGCACGTTCATCCTGGTCGGGATCGTGAGCGTCCTTGCGGTGGTGAGCCTGCAGCAGAACCCGTCGGCGGGAGACGAGCCGACGCTCGGCTCGATCGCATACACGCTGGCCGCGATCAAGGACTGGACGTTCCTGCTGGGGCCTGGGTTCGTGGTCGGTGTCGGGAACGGGCTCCTGCTCGGCTACCTCATGTACCGCTCGGAGCTGGTGCCGAGGCGAATGGCAATGCTCGGGCTGGTCGGCGGGACGCTGATCTGCATCTCGGGCGTCCTCGTCCTGTTCGGCGTCGACCAGCCGGGCGGGACGTTGCAGGGTCTCGCGACGTTCCCCGAAGCCCTCTGGGAGCTGTTGCTCGGGATCTACCCGATCGTCTGGGGCTTCAGGGCGGCTGCGCCGATCCTGTCCGGTCCCGTTCCGGCGTCGCCGTAGACACGGTTGCGGTGCTCGCGCACTAGCTCCCGGTGGCCGACTCGCGGGCTCTTCTGACCCGCTCGAGATCCTTCGCGTATGACCTCCCAGCGGAGATCGAATAGTCGATCCTGTTGCAGAGGCGGTGGGCGAGGACGGTGTTGTCGAGACTTCTGTGGCCCCCTTCTCGCTTTGGGCGTGGGAAGTGCTCGTGGGTCGGCATCCAGTCGGTCAGCTCGTCAGTGACCGGTTCGAAGTAACACGCACCGCCCAACTCTTCGGGACAGAAGCACTCGGGCATCCTGCATGCCACCTGCGTGATGTAACCGAGCTCTGCAGCTTCGATGAGGATGCCCTTCACGCCCAAGGCCTTGAGCTTCCGGGCCGCTGCCGCACCTCGCGCTGGGTCCGGCGGTGGTCTTGTCATGCGGAAAGCCTACGCTTGGCGGGCATGGACTTCTTCGTCTACAGCCGCGACGCCGTCGGAACGACCCTCCGGGACGACAACGAGCTCCTGGAGGCGCATTGGTCGTACACGGACGCATTCGCGGAGGCGATGATTGCTCGCGGGCCAACGCTCGCCGCTGACCGTGAGACCGCGACCGGCAGCCTTCACGTTCTCGGGCTGCCGAGCGTCGATGCCGCGCGGGACTTCGTCGCACGCGAGCCGAACAATCGCGCGGGCGTCTATGCGGACCACATCATCTGGCGCTTCGAGAACCTGCTCGGACGCAACATGTGGGCGTTCTCGAGTGTGGCCGACGAGCCGAGATTCCTGATCATCGCCCGTTCGGATCGCGATCGCACCACCGGACGGACCAGCCGTCCGATCCCGCAAGAGCGTCTCCCCGCTGAGCTGCGTGAGCGGCTGATCCTCTACGGCGCCCTGAGCACACTCGACGATGCCGAGCCGGTCGGTGTCGCGCTGGCCGTTCAGGCCCCGGACCGGGAGGCCGTCGCCGCGTTCCTCGAGGACGGGCGGACCGGCGTCGACGCGTTCCAGGAGGTCGAGATCCACCATTGGGAGTTTGGCGGCCGGCGCTAGGTTGACTGAGCGGCCCACGGTGGGCGGCGCGCCCTGTCTACGCGATCCGCTCGATAGCGGGGTACCGACCAAATGAGTATCCGCTCGGTCGGGCGTTCGCCGGGCCATATGGTCTAGGGTCAAGGTGATCGGAGGCAACGACGTGTAGCTCCCCGCCAGCCGACCCGGAGCGGGGGCGAGCCCTGCGCGGACGGTGACCGTGAACGAGGACCCAGCGCACGACGCAGCAGCGTTCAGGAGAGCCGCGGAGCAGGAATCCGAACGGCTCGCGCAGGAATCCGAACGGCTCGCGCGGAGCCTCACGCAGGATCCTGAGCTCGGAGAGGAGTGGCTTCGCCAGGACAACCTGATCTACGGGGGGCT
This sequence comes from uncultured Actinomycetes bacterium, assembly GCA_963821535.1. Taxonomy (GTDB): domain Bacteria; phylum Actinomycetota; class Thermoleophilia; order Gaiellales; family JAICJC01; genus JAICJC01. Next base: position 58,034 of record CAWGEC010000008.1, read on the forward strand.
GATCGGGATCGGCATCGTCATGGTGCAGGCGCTGCTCCCGTATCCCCTGGATACCTCCGCGATGACCTGCGTCCTCGCCTTCGCCGTCGCGATCCCGCTCCTCGCCGCGCTGATCATGGTCAACCGCCAGGAACAGTTCCGGCGCCGTCGGACCAGCTCACGCATCGTGGCCGGTGCGAGAGCCATCGCTCAGGGCGCGGCCTTCCTGGGACTGGTCGCCGGATTCTGGCACTTCGATTGGATCGCCGGCGCGGTGGTCCTCGGAAGCTCCCTCGTTGCGGTCGGAGTCCACTCCGCGGGTTTCACGGCCTTGGAGTGGCAGCCGTCAAAGCCTGCTCAGGACGATCCCCCTGGGGAACAGCCGTAGGCATGGTTTCTCGGCTCTGCTACGGGACGTGTGCCTGCGCGCCTAAGCGTCGGTTTCGGCTGTTCTCGGGCGCTCTAGTGGCCCCGCCAATTGTCTCCTATCACGCGCGCGGCGCGCTCATGAACGGCGCAGCCGGGATGACCGGTCCCGCGGCACGCGCCCTTCTCGATCTGCCCGCGACCATCAAGACGGGCGGATCAGACGTCGACTTCGAGGGCGGACCCAGGCCAATCGTTAGGCGCGATCCGCGCGGTCTGGTACGCGCGCAGCCCTCGACTGCCGAGGACCTGACTACTCGCGACCGAACGGTCGGTCTAGCTCTGCTCTCTGGCGGGCGACGTCGCCCGGTCTCGGTGCAGATTGATGCCGGCCGCGACCCGCAAGTTCGCCGGTCGATGGCTTGCTGGGCGTTCGAACCCGTCTGGGCGTAGACCCACTCGATCCTGTGGATACGTGTTCTGCGTGGCCAATCGTCGGCAACGGAAACGCAAGCTGAAGCAGCGGCAGATGGCAGCACGTCGTGCACCTATCGAACGGCCCGCTCGCCCACGTCGGAGCAAGCCGACACCCGTCCAGGCGATGGAGTGGAAGCACCAGGAACTGGCTCAGATGCTCGGCGAGAAGCATCCACGAGATCGCTCACCTCACGCGCTACAAGGACGAATCGTCGCTCTCGAAGGCGTTCAGACGCGAGTTCGGACTACCCCCTGGGCGAATCCGCTCCGCAGCACGTCGGCCGCCCTCGGTCACGGCGGCGGCCATACCTTGAACGGGCTCGCCCTTCGGCGATGACGTTGCGGCCCGGCGGCTTGGAGCTGACGCGCACGGCGGACGTGCTCGAGGCCGCGCTTGAGCTCGGCCGATCAGACTGGGAACGCGGTCTGGTTCGTACCGCGACAGGTGGGATCGTCACTCGCGAGACCCGAGTCGCGCGACGGCCACGTCCCCCGATTTACGTGGCCGGGGGGTATCAGGGAATCATCCTGGCCGTCCGGGTCTGCGGCGACGCCTTCACAGCGGCGACATTCGGGGCGTCCGTTTGCGTCGCATTCCACGCTCGTCTGGCCCGGTTCGTGTTCTTGCGCACACCGCGCGCGCTGTCGCTCGGCTTCTGCGAGTGCGAACAGCTCAAACATCGAGAACCATGTCCGTCTCGGGGACGGCGACGCAGGGGAGCGTCTCTCCATCCGCAACTGGGGCTCCGGGTTCGTGGAGATAGGAGAAGTCGCCCGAGAGCACCTTCGTCGCGCAGGTGCCGCAGCTTCCGGATCGGCAGCCGAACGGGATGCGGATGCCGGCGTCTTCGGCGAGCTCGAGGAGGGGCGAGTCGCAGCGACTCCAAGCTGCCGTCGCCTGTGACCGGGCGAACGTGACCTGGGCACCGCAGTCGCCTCTGCCGCTCGGCTCGACGCCAGCCTTGATCGCGGCCGGGCCGAACGCCTCCGTATGGATGCGGTCGTCTGGGACGCCCCACGCTCGCAGTCCTTCGGCGAGCGACTGCATCATCGGCCCTGGGCCGCAGAGGAAGTAGTCGTAGTAGCTGGCGGGAAGCACGTCTTTGAGCAGCTCGAGTGAGATCCGGCCTCGATGGTGGAACTGGCCAATCGGCCCGTCGTCCGGCATGGGCTGCGAGTACGCCACGTGCAGGCGGACAGCGTGGCGCGCCGCAAGCTCGTCAAGGTGCTGCCGCATCAGGTGGTCGCGATGGTTGCGCACCCCGTAGAAGAGCCATGTCTCCCGTTCTCGGCCGTGCGCGGCGATGCTGTTGAGCATGGCGAGGATAGGGGTGATCCCGATCCCTCCTGCGATGAGGACCACGGGCCGGTAGCTCTCGGCCGGGTCGATGGTGAAAAGGCCCGCGGGTGCCTTCGCCTCGAGCACGTCGCCGACCTGGATCTCGTCGTGGAGGACGTTCGAGACGAGTCCGCCCGTGGGAGTGGTGAGCCCTTCGGCGATGCGCTTGACCGTCAGCCGGTAGTGGCCGGGCTTCGGGCTGTCTGAGAGCGAGTAGGAGCGGATCGAGGCGGCCTCGTTTCCGGGCGTCGGAACGCGGAGGGTCAGGTACTGACCCGGCCGATATGGGGGAAGGGGTGCGCCGTCGGTCGGGCGGAGGTACAACGAGCAGACGTCCTCACTCTCGATGACCTTGTCGCGGATGGCGAAGGGGCGGAAGTCGTGCCAGGCGGGTGGCGCGGGGGCTGGCAGAAGGCGGCGTGCGCGTCTGCGTTCAAGGTCGGAGAGGCGCTTGCGGAAATAGTTGCGCCAGCCCTCGGGGAGAGGGTCGAGCTCTACCGCCCGCCTGAGCCCCTCAGCGTCGTCGCGATCGTGCGCGTAGAGACGGGTGATCTCGGTCACGCCGAACCCGGCCGGGTGCCGGCTCAGCTCGATGATCGGATCGCCGGCCTCGACGTCTCCCTCTCGGGCGACGGCGAAGTAGAACCCGAGCAGGCGGCGCTCGAGGAATTCGACCACGAACTCGTCACGACCCATCCTGATACCGAGCTTGAAGCAGGGAAGCCGCGGCTGGGTCACGATCAGCTCTGCGGTCCCGACCCGGAACCGGTCGCCGACGCTCACATCGCAGTCGAGCAGTCCCTCGGTGGTCAGGTTCTCGCCGAACAGGCCCCAGGGGAAGTCCAGCTCGGGCCGCTCGTCTCGCCACACCTCGTAGAACTCCGACGGGTAGGCGTACACGGCCTTGTCCCAGCCTCCGTGCACGCTCAGATCGGCCTGGCGATCACCATCGAGGTTCAGCGTCCGAACGCGGACAGCGCCGGCGACCGGCTCCTTGTAGATGCCGGTCGATACCGGCGTGCCTCTCCATGACACCCGGCGCGGGCGACCCACGTTGACAGACAGCACTCTCATCATTGCTCCTTGCTCGCTATCACCGGGTTCTGCCACATGCCGGTCAGCCCCGTCTGAGCGAACACTGAGTCGGGAGCGATGGGCGCGCCACTCAGCCGGCACTCGGTCCGCGCTCAGCGGGGAGCGGCAAGCTCAGGGCTCCTAACGTCTTTCGAGAGGAGTTCCAAGATGGCCACAGTAGCCAAGACGCTGATCGGCACGTACGAGCTCGATCGAGCCCATTCGACCGTGCAGTTCGCGGTCAAGCACGTCGGCGTGTCGACGTTCCGCGCGTCCTTCGCGGACGTGGACGCCCGCCTCACCGTTGACGACGACGGGATCGCGCTCGAAGGCCGCGTCGGCGTGGAGTCGGTCTCGATCGTCGACCCGCCGGAGTTCCGCGAGCACGTCGTGCGCGGGGCCGACTTCTTCGACGCGGACGCGTTTCCCGTCATCACGTTCCGCTCGACGAGCGCGGAGTTCGGCGACGACGGGGCGGTGACGCTTGTGGGCGAGCTCACCATCCGGGAGACCTCGCAGACGGTGACCGCCCGGGGGACGTACGAACCTCCCCGCGAGGACCCGTTCGGGAACGTTCGCACAGGTCTCGACCTGCGGGCGACCATCGATCGCAGTAGCTGGGCGATGGACTGGCAGGCCCCGCTCCCCGACGGCGGAGACGCGCTTGGCTGGGACGTCGAGATCACGGCCCAGCTCGAGCTGATCAAGGCGGCGTGATGCGCCTGCTGGCGATCAGTGGGAGCCTCCGCGACGGCTCCTACAACACCGCCCTCCTCGACGCCGCGGCGATCGACCACGGATCGATCGCGGAGTTCGTCGTCGTGGCGCGGCCTCGCCGAGGTCCCCGCCTTCGACGAGGACATCGACGCCGTGCCGCCACCGGTGGCCCAGCTCCGAAGCGAGATCGCGCGCGCCGATGCGGTTCTGATCGCAACGCCCGAGTACAACGCGTCGGTGCCCGGTGCGCTGAAGAACGCGCTCGACTGGGCGTCCAGGCCGTACGCGGAGAACGTGCTGCGAGACAAGCCGGTCGCGGTGATCGGTGCCAGCCCGGGGCTCTTCGGGGCCGTCTGGGCGCAGGCTGACCTCCGGAGGATCCTGAAGACGATCGGCGCACGGGTCGAGGAGCGCGATCTCCCCATCGCTCAGGCGCACGAGGCGTTCACCGCCGACGGACGCCTGCGTGACCCGAGGCTCGCGGCGGCCCTGAGCTCGATCGTGGGCGACCTCGTGTCTCAGGCGGCGCAACGCGCCGCCTGAGACAAGCCGCTTCCCGCGAGGCTAGGGCAGCTTCTCCGCGAGCACGTCGACGGGCTGGATGTCCGGCGACTCGGAAAGCAATTCATCCGCGTTCGCCATGAGCGCCGCCGCGACGGGCCCCTCCAGGTGCGCCTGGCGGCCGCTGTCGTCGGGGAAGACGTCGACGATCGCGAATGACGACGGGCCGAGCCTGACCGCGAACCAGGCGATGGTCTGCGGCTCGCCCTCGACGAGCGGCACCGCGCTCCGCAGGAACTCCGCGACGGCGTCTTCCTTGCCAGCCCGCGCCTCGAGCCGGACGATCAGGCCGGTGGTAACCATGTGGTACTCCCTTCGTGGCTAGTCAAGAGATGGTTGACGGTGCTCGCTTCGATCCTGCACGAGCCCGAGGATGCGGGTCCGTCCCGTTGATGTCCAACGCATGGAGCGAGATCTCGGTCGGAAGGAACGTACCGAGCTTCGTCCGGCAGGTGAGCGCGATGGTGGAGGACCGCCCATTGCGGAGGACTCGCTTCAGGAGCTCGCGGAGCTCCGGCATCTCGCATGGGTGGATGCGCCACACCGGGGTCTCGAGCAGTTCCTGCCGGGAGTACCCCAGGAGCCGGCAACCCGCGTCGTTGGCGGCCAGGATCCGATCGGTCTCCGGGTCCATGACGTACGCCGGCTCGGGGGAGTGCTCGAAGAAGGTGCCGGACATGAGGTCGCGCTCGGGCAGCGTCCTGTGGCTCATCCAGCCGCCTCCGACTCGATCTCGCTGCCGGTCGAGAACGAGACGCGGTCTGCCACGGAATGGGCGAGCTGCCGGCGCAGGAGCCGCTGCCGGGCGGGCGACGTGCCGTCGACCAGCGCCAGGCGGACGAGGTCGTAGCGAAACCGGAACCGGAGCCCGTCGACGCGCAGAATCCGTTGCTCGCAGAGCCGCTCGAGCTCCTCGATGAGCTCGCCGCCGTCGGCTCCGAGGGCGTCGGCGAGGGGCTCCGGGTCGAACGGCTGCTCGATCATCGAGGCGGCGACGAGCACGCGGTACGCCCATGCGCCCTCGGCACGGCATTGCGCGATCAGCGCCTCGGTGAGGGTCCGCGCGCGCCCGGCCTGGTGATCGTTGGCGAGCGCCTCCGAGACGAAGCGCGGGCTGCCGCCGGTGGCCTCGTGCAGATCGGGTATCCCGAGCGGTGCCAGGTCGGCCGGCGACAGCGGATCGAGCCGGACGATCAGGTCCGGCGTCAGGCTGCCGAGCGGCCGACCCGGTGACGTCTCGATCGCCGGTGCGGTCGTTACGAGTGCGAGCGGGAGGTCGGCGGCGCGTCGACGGAGATAGGCGAGCGCCGCCAGGGTCCGTCCGTCGGCCCACTGGAGGTCGTCGATGAGGAGCACGAGCGGGCCGTGGTCCGCGACGACCGCGACGAGCGCCTCGAGCACCTCGACCTCCTCGACCTGCCGCGTCGGCGCGCCGAGCGTGAGCTCCGGCAGGATCTGCCCGAGCGCTGGCAGCCGCTGGGTGTCGAGGTCGATGCCGGCCAGCGCCATCCGGAGCGCCGTTGCCAGCGGCACATAGGGCAGGTGACGTTCGAGCTCCGAGCACTCGGCGCGGCCGGCGCGGACGTCCTCGAGCGATCGGTGCAGCTCGTCGAGCATGCGCGTCTTCCCAAGGCCGGCGTCGGCCTCGATCTGGATCAGCGTGAGACGGCCGTCGACTGCGTCACCCACCGCGCGGACGAGCCCATCGAGCTCGTCGGCGCGGCCGAGCAGCCGGAATTCCGGATCGGCCGTGAGAGGTCGTCGGCGCCCGCCGGATGGGGCGGGGTAGCAGCGACCGGACGTCCTCCTGGCGGATGATCGCCGATTCGAGCGCCCGCGTGTCGGCCGCCGGCTCGAGGCCCAATTCCTCGCCCAACCGGGTCCGGAACGTGCGATACCGGCCGAGGGCCTCCTGCGAGCGTCCCAGCGCGTGCAGGGCGAGCATCGCGATGCGGTGTGCGCGCTCGCTGAAGGCGTCGAGACGAGTTGCCGCTTCGGCGTGAGCGAGCGCGGGGCCGAAGTCCACCTCGGCGAGCGCCGCGTCCGCGGCGTCGAGGTGGGCGCCGAGGATCCGACCCTCATACGTGTTGCGCAGATCCAGGGCCCAGGTGGCGTACGGCTCGTCCTCCAGCACCTCACCGCGCACGAGCGCGAGAGCCTCCTCGAGCGACGCGCGGGCGAGGTTCGTGGGCTCGCTCCCGGAGCGCTCGAGGAGCGTGTCGAAGCGGTCGAGATCGAGCGTGACGAGATCGGTCGCGAAGCGGTACGCCTCGAGCTCGGTGACCACGAGCTCCCGCGCCCGTTCGCGGTCCGGTGTGAGATGGCGACGGAGCATCGAGATGAAGGTTTGAAGCGATCCGGCGGCATTGCGCGGCCGGTCGCCCTCCCAGATGAGCTCCGCAAGCCGGTCGGTCGGGACGCGATGTCCGCGCGCGGCGAGCAGGATCTGGAGCACCTGCTTGGGCCGAGCCCCGCCGAGATCGCGCGGGCCGAGGCTGCGCTCATCGTCCTCGATCGCGAGCGGCCCGAACAGCCGGATCACCGGCCGATGTTGGTGATCGGCGTCCCTATGCAGCGGAGGCCTCCGAGCCGTGGGACCAGGATGCGCATACGGGCTTGGTCGCGGCTCGCACGCGTTCCGTTACACGCGCGGCGGTCTTCCGTTCGAATGGAACGATCACTCCCATGTCGGGATGACCCTCGCATCCCGCGCTCTGTGGCGCCTGTCTGACGGCTGAGCGCGGGACCGACTGACGCGGGGCTCAGCTCCTGCTGATCGCGTCCACCTACCGTCGCGGCATCCAAACACCCGGCGCTCGCCGGAAGAAAGGAGCATCGAATGAAGGTGCTTTCAACACGGGCGCTGCTCGCGGCAGTCATCGTCGTCGCCGCAGCAGCGGTCGCAGCGGGAATCCAGGTCCTCGGCGGCTCGAACAACGCCTCGGCTGCGGTCAGCCGTCCCGGGCTCGGTCAGCAGAGCGGGCTCCTGCCTCGCGATCACCTCACCGAGGAGAGTGCGATCCAGGTGAACCTGAGCAAGGAGTCGGTGCGCCTGCCGCTATACAGGGGCACGGCCGGTGGAAAGACCGTGTGGTACGTCCTGCTCGACGCGTCGGATCCCGGGATCGCGCACGATCTCGGCGTCAACTACGCGCCGAAGCTCAGCAACATCGGCATCGGCTGCCCGGCCTGCGTCCAGACCGTGACGCTCGACTCGCCGACGCCTGACCAGAACAAGTTCGGGCAAGCCGTCGTCAACTTCCAGGGCGCGCCGGACTTCAGCCCCACCCGCATCGCGCAGCCCGGCCCCACCGGGTTCCCGCTGGCGAAGTTCCAGCCGGGTGCCGTCGCCGGGCCGGGCTACAGCCCGTTCATCCGGATCGCCGGCTCGCAGACCGTCTACAGCGCGCCGATCGTCGCCACCGGCGACGGGTCGTTCGACGTCGTCCACCACACGAACACCGGAGACCGGGTGCTCGGCATCCACATCGCCGGAAAGGCCGCTCCGGGTCAGTACGCGGAGTCGTGGGTCGATCTGCTCTTCGTGAAGGGCTTCGACGCCGGCCAGCCGATCGTCTACATCTCGACCGACGCCGGCCAGCCGCTGAGCGCGGTGCTGGAGCGCTCGACGTACGTCCCCGCGCTCGACAGGGCCGCATACAACGGCGGCGATGACTTCCTCGGCTCCGCTCGTGAGCGGCTGTTCGGGTTCGTCAACGGACAGACCGGCTCGAACAATCCCGAGTCGCAGGGCTTCGTCCATCTCGTCAAGGACGGCCACGCCTCCGAGGACGCCAGCGCAGGAAACACCGGGCTGATCAACGCGCTTCGCAACGGCGGCGACCTGCTGAACGTGTTCGGCGACTTCCCGACCGAGAAGGATCCGCGACACGCCCAGGCGTACAGCCCGCTATGGGACGCCCAGCTCGGGCTATGGACCGAGAAGGCCGTCCAGCAGGGTCTCAACACGCGCCAGATCGACGAGGTGCAGGTGTTCAACCTCGCGGCCACTCGCCCCGACCTGCTCACGGGCATCGACCCGGCGACCGGCAAGCCGGCTCCATACGGCTCCGTCGGCGTCGACATCAACTGCGCGGTGATCGGGTTCACGGCGAAGGCCCCCACGGCCAATCTCGCCCAGCCCGTTCCCCACTCGCAGTTCCCGCCTCGTTAGGAGAGGCATTGGGACGGCGGGCCCGAACCGGGCCCGCCGTCCCACCCGACAAGGACAATCTTGACCGTGAACCCCACCAACATCTTGGCGATCTCCGGAAGCCTGAGACAGAACTCCACGAACAGCGCAGCGCTCCGTGCAGCCGCAGAGGCCGCAGCGCAAGGGGGCATCGTCGTCACGATCGACGCCCCCATCCGGACGCTCCCTCATTTCGACCCTGACCTCGAAAGCGCGCCGCCCGACACGGTGCTGCGCTTTCGTGAGGCCTGCGAGCGTGCGGACGGCGTGCTGCTGGCGGTTCCCGAGTATGCGTTCGGAATCCCGGGAGCGTTCAAGAACGCGCTCGACTGGACCGTCGGGACGAGCGCCCTCTATCGCAAGCCGGTGACGGTGCTGAGCGTTGCCCCTCCAAGCCGCGGAACCCGCGTGCGCGAGGCACTCGCCCACGTTCTCACCGCGATCGGCGCCGACGCGATCTTTCGCTCCGTGCCGGTTGCCGACGCCGATCGCGACGCCTGCGGCGAGATCAGGAACCCGATGGTCGTCGCCGAGCTGCGCACGATCGCCTCCGAGCTTGCGACCCGTTCGCACGCCGCGACCGCCGCATGACACGTCCCGGCCGCGACGGGCACTGAAAGGAGAGCTGTAGTGGTCACCACCAAGACACCGGCAGTCCGCGGACTGTTCGAGGCGCACCTGCCCGTGGAAGACATCCCGCGTGCCGTCCGCTTCTACAGCGACATCGTCGGCCTGGAACTCGCGTACGAGGTTCCGGACCGTGGCGCGGCCTTCCTCTGGATCGGCGAGCCCGGCGGCGCCATGCTGGGCCTGTGGTCGCTCGGGACCGCGCCGATGGGGATGCGGCTCCATGTCGCGTTTGCAGTCAAGCTCGATGAGCTGCTGTCAGCACCTTCGGCGCTGACAGCTGCCGGAGTGAGGCCGCTGTCGTTCTTCGGCGACAAGACGAACGAGCCGAGTGTGATCGGATGGATGCCGGCGGCGGCGGTCTACTTCCGCGACCCAGATGGCCACATGCTCGAGTACCTCGCGATGCTCGACGAACCGCCGCGGCCCGAGGCCGGGATCACGACCTGGTCAGTCTGGGCCGATCGAAGAGGCTAACGACATCGCCGCGACGTTCGCCGTCCATGCGCGGACGTGTCGGCGATGCGAAAGTTGGTACTGGCCGGTATGCATCTTCCGGCTGGCCGCTGCACCGCCGGCGCCCAGGATGGCACGCCACGCTTCCGGATATGAGCACGCTAGCCGCCACCGATTTGTGCGTACGTGGGGTGGGACGACTCGCCCCGACCACAGGTTGGGATCACCTCGTGGCAGGGCTGGCAACGGATCCGTCACGGCACTCAGCCCGCGCTCAGCGGCCCCTCAGATGCGTCCGGCACGATTGCGTCATGAATGAGGACGACCTCGCGGCGCGCTACGACGGCACCGAGCTGCTGCACCTGCTCGCCCTTTGCGGCTGGACCATCCGAGCGTCCAGCGGTGGCACGGCGTTGAGCGCCGTGCGGGGTGGGAGGCAGGTACGCGTGCGAGCACGGTCGCTTCCGCAAGCGGTCGGAAGCCTCTTTGTTCGCGCCATGCGCTCTGGAACGACGGCGCAGCGGTCGGAGGCCGTGACGCCTGCATCAAACCCGGGTCGGGCGAATCCCGACGAGCGACCACACGATCCGACCAGCTGATGGACTCGCCGTTTCTGCTCAACGTTCAGCCCGCGATACTCACCGACGGCGAGATGCGTCTCCGACCGTTCGTCGCTGCGGATGCCCCCATGATCGAGCGGGTGCGAACGGATGAAACGATCAACCGGTGGATGTCCATTCTCCCGCGGCCGGCGGAGGACTTCCTCCGCTGGGCGGATGAAGGTAGGCGCACCGGATCGATCCTGTTCTTTGCCGTCTGCGAGACGGCAGATGACGCGCCCCTGGGCGGCGTCGCGACCTCGACCGACGCGGATCTTCGTGCAGGCATGGGTTACTGGTTGCTTCCTGAGGGCCGCGGCCGCGGCCTGGCAACGCGCGCGCTGCGGCTCTTGTCGGCTCACCTGCTGGAGGAGACGGCCTGCGAGCGGTGCGAGCTGTGGGTCGATGCGGAAAACGCGGCGTCGCGCCGGGTAGCCGAGCGTGCCGGGTACACCTTCGAGGGTCTGCTCCGCTCATACGCGCTCTTCCGCGATCGGCGAGTTGACGCGGCGTTCTACTCGCTGCTTCCGACCGACTTGAATGGGTCGCGTTCGCCGGCCGCAGGCGACACACAGCGACTTCGCATAGCCTGGTACGAAGGGCCGCGTGATGCCCTGCGCCGGTTCTTCGAGCTCGCAGAAGATTCCTCCCGCGCCGTCGACCGGACGATCGAGCTCGGTCGAGTACTCATCGCCCATTTTGACAACGAACGTGTGGGGCACCTCCAGCTCATCTCGACCGGCCGGGAAGGCCGCGTGGAGATCGGCAGCCTGGCCGTGGCCGAGGCATATCGGCGCCGAGGCGTCGGCCGTGCCCTCGTGGCGCGCGCGCTTGACATCTGCCGAGCGAAACGAGCGAGCGTAGTGACTCTCAGCACCGCAACCGCGGACATCGGCAATCTCCGGTTCTATCAGCGCTCCGGATTTCGCGCGGTCGGCATCACCCGAGACGCATTCACTCCGAATGGGGGGTATCCGCCCGGCCTCACCGCCGAGGGCATACCCGTTCGCGACGCGATCCATTTCGAGCACCGATTCGACGCGCATATGGAACCATGAGCCGTGGGCGGTTCCACATCCGTGACGCGACCCGTTCTGATCGCGACTCCGTGACCTGCCTTTGGCGTGAGTTCAGCGAGGAGAAGCCAGGGCCATCGTGGCGCGCCTATAACTCTGAGGACCATGTGCGCGCTCTTGCGGCGGCGATCGGGACGGATCTCGTCCTTCTTGCCGAACGGAAGGGCGAACCGGTCGGTGTGGCGGTCGCCGAGCTGAGGGACGACCAGGTCGGGTACCTGCACATTCTGTTTGTGCGTCCCGGCGCCCGACGCTCGGGCGTCGCTGCCGCGCTGCTGAGAGAGGTGGCGACGCGGTTCGCGGAGCGAGACCTGAAACTGCTCGAGCTCGACGTCCTCGCCTCGAACGACCGCGCGCGTTCCGTGTACGAGCGTTGGGGGTTTCGTGCCGTCGAGCTGAAGCTCGCCGCGCCGGTGGATGGGCTGATCGACCGCCTAACGTAGTGGGTCGCTCAGGCGGCCGCCCGCCTTACGTGTCGCCGTTCGAGCTCGTCCATGAAGCCCCGGAGTTCCTTGCCAGGTCTGCGGTCGGTCAGCGTGCCATGTTCGGTGAACCCGGCAGCGGCGGTCGGAGTGGCCAGGTTCGCGGCCGAGCGGGGGAGTGGTTCTACCAGCGCTCGCCGATCTTGAAGCAGCCCATGCCTGCTCCTCGTGCTCGGCGAACCTCGCGGACGCCCACGTCGCGCTGGAGGAGGCGGTGGATGGTAAGCCACGCGGCAGTGCGCCGGTGGTCGCCGGGCGCGAGAGTTCGCCCCGCGCCCAGCGACCCACGCAGGATGGGTTCAGCCTGAAAGTCACCGGCTCTCGCCGACCCTCACGTTGCCCCATCGGTTGCCCCAAGCCCCTTCGCAGACCGCTCGATCGGGAGAGTCGTTAGTCAGAAGTGACTGGTTTGCTGGGCTTTCTCGTCGAGCTGCGGGGCAGGGACTCGAACCCCGACTACCTGATCCAGAGATTAGCCCGGCGGTTTAGGAGCCTCTAGAGGGAGCCGACGCCAACTGGCATGGTTGAGTGTGTAGAGGGGGTGTTCCAGAAACCGGGGGTCGGCGTGCCCCGGCATCGGCCGCGGTTCTAGGCGGTTCTGGTGGTTCACTGGTTCACAACTGGTTCACGGCAGGCCTCCAGAACCACCTCTTAGCGTCCCGTCCTCTCGGGGCAGGTGATGAGCCTGGCCAGGGCCTCCCAGCCGCTCCCAGCCCTCCCCCGACCCCCTGGCCAGGGCCTTCGTCGCGCCTTCAAGCAGTGGGCCACTCGCCCGTCCCGCCGCGCGGGGTTATCCGCACCCACAGACCCCTGCCTGCCCCGTGTCGATGCCGTAACGGTGCCGACATCCTTCTGGTCTAACCCCACGAAGGAACACAATGACCCAACTCTCCAACCTCAACCGAGGCACCATCGTCGCTTCCGCGCTGCTGGCGGCGGGCGTGACAGGCACTGTCGTCGACCCCAATGGGCCGGTCGGGATCACGCTGTTCGGCGTCGCAGCTGCCGCAGCGGTGTATCTCATCGCCCGTCCGTTCCGGAAGGCTGTTCGGCGGCTCGCCACAGCCCCTCGTCCGAAGCCTATTCCTCGTCGCGCAGCGGCCCGCATCGTGCGCGGTCGGACGGTGGCAATGGTCGTGGCCGCGATGGGCGCGCTTTTCACGCTTTGGCTGACGACCGATCTGGCGCGGCCGCTCGTCTACGCGTCCTGGTGGGGATTCTCCCTCCTCGCCGCGTGGCTGACGGCGGTCACCGTGCTCACCGCCTACCGCTCGCTCCGAACGGCGGAGTAACCAGCTAGCTGGTCTCTGAGGCCGCAATCTTGCCCACAACGACAAGAAGGCCCCGCGCTCCCGGTCGAAATGGGAGCCGGGGCTCCTGGCAGGTCGTCGCGAGCGGGTCGTAGACTGGGGGGATGGTCGAGCTTGATGACGCGCTGCTGACGCTGGTCGTGGCCGCCCGCCTCCCGGCCGAGGAGCCGATCAGCAGGTGGCTGGCGGGTGACCGCGAGGACAAGCTCCAGCTGCGGGCCGGTGACCTGGCGCTGGTGATGGCCGACGGCCTGGTCGAGTACCACGTCGAATCGGACACCGGCGCGGTGCAGGTGCTCGACCATCGCGACCCGCGTTCGATGCGAAGCCAACGGTACGAGCCGGGTCGGCCTCAGCCGTACCTGCCACCGCACACGGAGGAGCGCGACGAGCCGTGGGCGTGAAAGCGAGGAGCAGTCAGGTCTGAGTCTGGGTGCGCGGGTCTTCGGGTGCGCCAGGAGGAGGGCCGTCAGGGAAGCAACGTGCGCACGGCACGTAGTTCGTGCCTTGCAGTCATATCGGCTTCTGGAAGAACGGCCACGCTACCCATGACTCGGCTGGCTGAGGGTAGTCGCCGCACTCATACGACGAGTGGTAGACCGCGTGACGATCCACGTAGATCGCGATCTCGCGGAAGAAGCCCGTTCGCGTCATCGTTTCGAGTCTAGCCCGTCCCAGCTGGCGCACGGCGGCGGGGTGTAGAGTCCGACCAAGGTCGCCTCGCGTAGCCGCGTGAGGAGGGCCGGACATACGGCACGGGCTCCAGGCCCGCGAGTCGCCGAGACATCGGCGGTCGCCAGTCCCGAGTGCTTCGCCGGATCGAGCACCGCCCAGCTGCCGCCACCCTGGCACCCAGGCGGGCGTCCACCACCACCGGACGCAGTCGTGACGCAACCGACCCCGATTCGGGAGGAGACATCGTGGACACCGTGACCGCGAAGAAGGAGTACGCAGACCTCAGGGCCAAGGCGCTGGCCATCCCCGAGCAGGCCGCCAAGCAGGATCGCCCGCTGACCCAGGCCGAGCAGGCCCAGCTGGCCAGCCTCGTCTCCCAGGCCAAGGCCAAGTACGCCGAGATCGAGCAGCACCGCGTCGGCATGAGCGCCGACGAGTTGGACAGGATTATCGAGGCGGGCCTCAAGGGCGAGGGCGGCACCGGAGCCCTCGGCCTCAAGGCCTCGACGACTCCACACCCGTGGGCCGTTGCCATCGAGAAGACCTGCGCCACCCACGGCGTCAAGGCCTTCGCCATGCCCTCGGGGAGCGTGCCGCTGACGCCGCTCGCTACCGTCCCGTTCAGCCTGGGCCAGGTTCCCGCCGCGCTGGTGCAGGCAATCGGCCTTCGTGGCTGGCCGGCCACGGGCGGACGCTCGGTGCAGTACCTGCGCCAGACCGTCCGCACCAACGCCGCCGCGATCTGGACATCCGGCACCAAGCCGGTCTCCGACTTCACTACCGTGCTCGTGCAGGCCGACGCGGCCACGATCGCCCACCTCGCCGCCCCGATCAACACGGCCGACCTGGCCGACTTCGAAGGCCTCGACAGGTGGGTGCAGAGCGAACTGGTCTACGGCATCAGCAGGGCGTTGGAGTCAGCGGTCGTGAACGCGGCCGGGCCGGAACCTGCCCTGACCGGCCTCCTCCACCTGACCGGATCGACGCCGGTCGCAGCTGCTGGGGACGCCCCAGCCACGATCATGGCCGCCACCGTCGCGTTGGAGAACGCGGGCTACCCCGGCCCCTACACGGCGGTCATGAACCCTGGCGACTGGGCTGGGATCGCGCTGATGAAGGCCAGCGGGTCGGGCGAGTACCAGTACCCGACGCTTCCGGCTGCTGGAGCAGCCCCGAGCCTGCTCGGCGTCAGCATCGTCACCACCCCCGCGATCGTGGCGAAGACGGCCATCGTCGCGAACCTCCGCAGCCAGGTCGAGTTGTACGAGCGGGAGGTGCCGACCGTGGTGTGGGGCACCACCTCCACCACAAGCGGCGCGGCACAGGCCTCGTTCGAGAAGAACCAGATCGCGGCTCGCGGCGAGGGCCGGTTCGCCCTGGTGGTACCGCAACCCGCAGCCATCGCGGTGGCGACACTGCCGTAACCTGACCCTAAGCGTGGGCGGCGCTCCGGCTCCAATCCCAGGGTGAGGGGAGTCGGGGTGTCGCCCACTTGACGGGTGGCGCTCCCGGTTGCTCGGAACCACGCTGATGGAGTGCGTAGTCGTCGTCGCGAACGGGGTGGTGCCGCTGTCTCAGAGGACGAGGCTGAGGACGACACCGATGATCACGAAGCTCGGAGCCGTGTGCGTGATGATCGCGATCCATATGCTCTGGAACCGCCGCGTGGGATAGGCCTGACCGAACATGCCGTCAAGCACGCTGGATGGAATGCTCCACGGCTGGTGCAAGTGGTAGACCCCGAACAGAGCGCCGTTTACCGCCCAATCGCCCCTGCCGACGGCAGCTCGCATTCGCGGCAGCAGCAGCCCCCGGAACAGCAGTTCCTCAACCACTGGGGCCAATATGGCCACCGACACAAGCAGCGCGAACCAGCCCCACGCGCCGCGGAAGAAGTGCTCGGCGCGGTCGCTGCCCAAGAGATTAGGGAGATCTCTGGGTGACGGCCCCGTGGGATAGATCGGTAGCGCTTCTATGGCAGCAGACAGGAGGAGGAAGGGGAGCACCCACCACCAGACCTTGCCGCCCACACGTTGCGTTTTCGGATCCTTCGGTGCCCGCAGCCACAGGGCGTCACGCACACGCGACCATTCAAGGCTGCCCTGCTCCCGCCTAACCAGGATCAGCACCAGTCCGAGTTGGTACACGAGCCCTAAGTTGAAGCAGATCAAGAGCGCCTCGATGAACGGGTCACGGCCCCCCAGTTGATCCCTGAGCCAGGGAGCGACCACCCACGCGAGAACACCCATCGGAACGGCCGCTGCCGCCCACACCCCAATGATCTCAGCGAGCGAGTACTGCCTGACCACTGAATATCGGTCATCCACCTGCTCGGGGGAGTTCCCCATCGCCACCGATCCTACGCCCTCTTGGCGGGTGGCGCTCCCGGCTTCTCGATGGACTCCTCTCAGGGCCAGGAGCGTCACCCAACGGCGGGCGCTACTTCTTCGGCGGGCGCTTCTTGATGTCCTTCGCTATGTCGATGGCGCTCTTGACGCCGCCGACCGTGGCGCTGACGCCGCTAGCCACGGCGCAGGTTGCGATCAGAACCTCGGACACGCTGCGCTTCTCGACGCTCGTGTGTGGGTGTTGGGTGCTCATGCTCACCTCCTCTCGTGGGCGGGGCGGGTGAGCCTAGCCACGGCCTCGGAGCTGGTGTGGTGACCGGGCCGCTCCAGGTGACGCTGACCCTGAGCGCCGAGCAGGTTGACCTGATCGCGGAGCGGGTGGCTGCCATCCTGGCCGGCCAGCAGCAGCCCCAGCAGGGGCGCTGGCTCACGATCGACCAGGCGGCGGACTACGTCGGCGCGAAGCGGCAGCGGATCTATGACCTGCGTGCCAAGGGCCGCCTCTCGAAGACCGGCGACGGTGGCCGGGTGCTGATCGACCGGCACGAGTTGGATGCCCTGATCGAGCGGGGCCTGACCTAGTGCGTTCTCTGTGCTGCCAACGGGTCAGGGTAGACTGGGCAGAAGATCAGAGGCCGGGAGCGTGCAGCAACACGCCCCCGGCCAGACACCATCAGACACTGGAGGTCTGACGATGCCATCTCGAAAGTCTGCACCCGGCCGCGAGGCCACCCGCTACCCAGGAGTGTTCCGTGACACCGAGCGGGGCACCTACCTGGCCCGCTGGGCAGGGGGCACGAGACGGGGCTTCGCCACGGCGCGGGAGGCGAACGCCGCTCGGGCGAAGATGATGACCACGAGGCCGACGCCGGTCGCTGGCCAAGTTTCGTTCCGCGAGTACGTCGATGCGTGGCGCGGCACCTACCAGGGCCGGACGGGGCGCGGCGTGCGAGCTGAGACCCTCGCCGACTACTGCGAGAACCTGGAGCGGTACGCGATGCCGGTGCTCGGCTCGCAGCGGCTCGACCGGATCGACGCCACCATCCTGCGCCGGTTCGTCGCTGGTCTCACCGACCGGGGCCTGAGCCGCAACACGATCAGGCTGGCGATGTGCCCGGTGAAGCTGGTGTTCGCCCAGGCCGTCGAGGATGGCTTGATCGACCGCGACCCCTCGGCAGGCATCCGCATCCGGGGGGCGCGAATCAAGCACCGCCGGGAGGAGCGGGCCCTGACCCGTGCCCAGCTGACCCGCCTGCTCGGCGCGATCCCCGACCCTGGTGACCGGCTGCTGATCCTTTTCGTCGCTGAAACGGGCCTCCGTGTCTCGGAGGCGGTGGCCTTGCGCTGGTGTGATGTGGCTGGGGGCCGTGCCCTCATCCACCGCCGCCACCGCAAGGGGCGGATGGGTGATCCCAAGACCGAGGCGGGCACCAGGGCGGTGCCCATCGGCTCCGCGATGGCGCGGGCCCTGTGGCAGCATCGAGGCCGCTCCCAGTGGGTCGCTGACACCGACCTGGTCTGGCCGAACGCGATCGGTGAGCCCCGCGACTACAGCAACCTCTACTCCCGCCTGTTGAAGCCCGCCGCTCGCCGCGCTGGGCTGCCCTGGGTCAGCTGGCACACCCTGCGGCGCACCTGCGCCACGCTCCTGGTGACCGAGCACGGGTTCCTGCCCAACCAGGTGCAGACCTGGCTCGGCCACGAAGACCCGCACATCACCCTGGCCCTCTACACGCAGCTGACCAGTGATGACCTGCCCACCGTCGAGTGGACGCCAGGAGTGGTTCACGACTGGTTCACGGCTGCTGCCGAGCCTGGGGCGGGGGCGTGAGAACATGCCGCTTTCCAGGTGTTTCCCATCAGCTGCGGGGCAGGGACTCGAACCCCGACTACCTGATCCAGAGTCAGGCGTCCTACCATTAGACGACCCCGCAAAGGCCGGTGAAACCTTACCAGAGGGGTTATCGGCCCCTTCCGCGCGCGCTACAGCCGAAACGGCGGCAGGAGCCGCTTCTCGGACTCTCCGGAGATGGTCGCCTCGACCTCGATCCGCTCCTCCAGGCCCGATCCGCGGAGCTTCGACCGCAGCAGGTTGTCGACCTGGTAGAGGCCGGCCGAGTTGTTCATCTCGATCTCGATCTTGACCGTCCCGTCGATGCCCTTGATCCGCACCTCCTCGATGGCGGCGGCCGACAGCGAGTGGATCGAAACGCGGCCGGACTCGAACGGGATCCGCGAGCGGCCCTTGGCCATGTCGAGCGCGTCCGCCACGCGCACGACGCCCGCCTCGATCGAGAGCGGCACGCCATCGGAGCGGTGGCAGATGATCGTCTGGAGCACCTCGGCCTGCACGATCGTGAGCTCCGGCTCCTCGTAGATGCCCGCCAGCAGCCGCGGCATCCGGTCGGCGGCGAGGAACAGGCTCATGTCCTCGTGCCCGGTGCGGTGGATCGCCATGCCGAGGCAGTGGGTGAGGCAGCCGAGGACGACGACCACCTCGGCGTCCTCCTTCGTCATGCCGTAGTCGGCCACCATGCCCGGCTCGACGCCCGCCCGGCGCAGCTCGCGCAGGAGCTTGAGGCCGATGTTCGTGACGATCTGGATGTGCACCCACGAGTGGTCGTTGATCTGAAGGCGCGTGACGGCGTTCACGTTGGCCGCGTGCCAGAGCGCCTTCAACTCGGTGTCGCGGTTCACGCGCTCGATCAGGTCGCGGAGCTTGCGGTTGCCGCGGGCGGGCAGCGTGATCCGCATGTCGCGCACCGCCTCGGAGGGCGTCATCCGCGCGCCGCGCTCTGCGCGGACGCTGATCGACGTCCCGAGCTCCGGCTCTGCGCCGGCGGGGACCTCCTCCGGCTCCGGCGTGTCAGGCTCGGCGGTCATGGGCGGGAGCCTATTACGATCGGGGCATGGCGAGCGGAGATCCTGCGACCGGCAGAGCCAGGGGACCGCGAGGCGATCGAGCACACCGTCGAGGTGGCCTACGGGATCTACGTCGAGCGGATCGGCCGGCGGCCGGCGCCGATGGATGCCGACTACGCTGCGCTCATCGGCGACGGTCTCGTGACCGTCGCCGACCGTGACGGGGCCGTTGTCGGGGCGATCGTGCTCGTCCCGATGGCCGACCACATGCTGGTCGAGAACGTCGCCGTCGATCCCGCCGCGCAAGGCACTGGGATCGGGCGGCGGCTCATGGCCCACGCCGAGCACGAGGCCCGCGCGCGAGGGCTTTCGGAGCTCCGCCTCTACACCAACGAGCACATGGTCGAGAACATCGCGTGGTATCCGCGGCTCGGCTACCGCGAGACCGAGCGGCGGGCCGAGAGCGGCTTCGCCCGGGTCTTCTTCGAAAAGCGCCTCGAACTGAGAACACCGTATGCCCGACTCCAAAGAGACACGCGGAGACATCCGCAACATCGCCATCATCGCCCACGTCGACCACGGGAAGACGACGCTCGTGGATGCGCTCCTGCGCCAGTCGGGCACGTTCGCCGCGCACGAGGAGCGGGTCGACCGGGTGATGGATGCCGGCCTCGAGCGCGAGCGCGGCATCACGATCCTGGCCAAGAACACCGCCGTCCGCTACGGCGAGACCAAGATCAACATCATCGACACGCCCGGCCATGCCGACTTCGGCGGCGAGGTGGAGCGCGGCCTGGCGATGGTCGACGGCGTGCTGCTCCTGGTCGACGCCTCGGAGGGGCCGCTGCCGCAGACGCGGTTCGTCCTGCGAAAGGCGCTGGCGGGGCGGCTGCCGGTGATCCTCGTCATCAACAAGATCGACCGGGGCGACGCGCGGATCGCGGAGGTGGTCGACGAGGTGTACGAGCTCTTCCTCGACGAGGACGCCGACGAGTCGCAGATCGAGTTCCCGATCGTCTACACCAACGCGAAGCTCGGCACCGCGACGCTCGACCAGGCGACGCCGGGCGAGAGCATCAAGCCGCTGCTCGACCTGATCGTGGAGCACATCCCGGCGCCGACCTACACCGCCGGCCATCCGTTCCAGGCCCAGGTCGCGAACCTGGACGGGTCGCCGTACCTGGGCCGGCTCGCGATCTGCCGCGTCCGCGAGGGCGAGATCGCCCGCGGCGCGACCGTCGCCTGGTGCCGCGCCGACGGCACCGTGTCACGCGCTGCGGCTGACCGAGCTCCTGGTCGCCGAGGGGCTGGACCGGGTCGCGGCCGACTCGGCCGGCCCCGGCGACATCATCGCGGTCGCCGGGATCGAGGAGATCATGATCGGCGAGACGATCGCCGACCCCGACGATCCGCGGGCGCTGCCGCTGATCGTCGATCGACGAGCCCAGCCTGTCGGTCACCGTCGCGACCAACACCAGCCCGATGGCCGGCCGCAGCGGCACGAAGCTGACGGCGCGCATGATCCGGGACCGGCTCGACCGCGAGCTCGTGGCCAACGTCTCGCTGCGCGTCCTCGACACCGACCGGCCCGACACGTGGGAGGTGCAGGGCCGGGGCGAGATGCAGTTCGCGATCCTGGCCGAGATGATGCGCCGCGAGGGCTTCGAGCTCACCATCGGCAAGCCGCGCGTCGTCACCCGCGAGGTCGACGGCAAGCTCCACGAGCCGGTCGAGCGGGTCTCGATCGACGTGCCGGAGGAGTACACCGGCGTCGTCATCCAGTCGCTCGCGCTCCGCAAGGGGCGGATGGAGTCGATGACCAACCACGGCACGGGCTGGGTGCGCCTCGAGCACCTGGTCCCCGCCCGCGGCCTCCTGGGCTTCCGGTCGGAGTTCCAGACCGAGACGCGCGGCTCCGGGCAGCTGCACCACGTCTTCGAGGGCTACGAGCGCTGGGCGGGCGACATCAAGAGCCGCCCGAACGGGTCGCTGATCGCCGACCGCTCCGGCCAGGCGACCGGGTACTCGATCCAGAGCCTCCAGGAGCGGGGCTCGCTCTTCGTCGGGCCCGGCACCGACGTCTACGAGGGCATGATCGTCGGCGAGAACAGCCGCTCCGGCGACCTCGACGTGAACATCACCAAGGCGAAGCAGATGACGAACGTCCGCTCGAACGCCGACGTCCTGGTGCGCCTCAACCCGCCGCGGACGCTCAGCCTCGACCAGGCGATCGAGTACATCCAGGAGGGGGAGTGCGTGGAGGTGACGCCGGCGGACATCCGCCTTCGCCGGGCGGTGCTCTCCGCGTCGGAGCGAAACAGCCAGCGCTCGAAGGCCGCCCGCGGCGTGCCGTCCGGCGGTGAGCGGGAGCCGCGGCATGACGCGCCAGCCGAAGGCGAACGCGTCGTGGAACCATCCGGCGCCCTTGCCCATGTAGTCGAGCGTGACGCCGTCGCCGGAGCCGTGGCTGTTGATCGCCCAGCCGTTTCCGAGGTAGATCCCGGCGTGGTAGACCGTCGAGGACTTCGTCCTGACGCCGTTCGGCTTGAGGCTCCAGAAGAGGATGTCGCCGGGCTTGAGATCGCGGCGGTGGATGCGCTTGCCTGACCGGCAGCGGGCCGCCATGTCGTAGGTCGAGCGGGCCTGGATCGCGGCGTTCCCGGACCAGGTGTGGCTCGCGACGGTGTAGGAGTGGAGCTTCATCACCCACCACACGAACCCGGAGCAGTCGAAGCCGCCCGCGACCGGCGAGCCGAGCGGCGACTGCGGATTCGGCGACGTGCCTCCCCAGATGTACGGCCTGCCCGCATAGCGGAGCGCGAGCCCGAGCACCTTGCGCTTGAGCGGCGACCAGGCCGGAAGCTGCGTCGCGACGGCGACCTTCGACTGCCCGGCGGCGATCGCCCACGGCGACATGTGCATCACCTGGTAGGCCTCCGCGGCCAGGTTGGCGCGGCGAAGCAGGTCGGACGGCGAGAGCTCCCACGAGTCGGAGCCGTCGGGCACGTTCGTGCGGACGCCGATCGCGCGCACCTCCTGCTCGACTCCGAAGCCGTCGGCGAGCTTCGGCGCCCACCCGTCGGCCGTCTGCAGGTGGTTGAGCGCCTTGGCGGAGTGCGCCAGGCCGAGGATGCGGACGAGGCCGCGGTCGAACTCGAGCTGGGTGATCGTGTCGGTCGGTCCGGCGCCCTCGGGAATCCAGCCGGCGTCGACCGCCTGCACGAACGGGTCGGCGCCCTGGGGGATGCCCTTCAGCTGGAACGCGATGCGTACAAGGACGATGCTGGCGTTCACGCGGCTCACCGTGTGGTGCGGCGCGAACGTCGTGGCGGTGCGTGGAGCGATCCACGCGTTGCCGGCGGCCCACCGGATCTGCGGCCTCGCCCAGAAGCCCTTGGGTACGTCGGTGAACCCGCCCGATGCAAGCGCCGGCGGCGCGAAGCAGAGCAGCGCCACAACGGCAGCCGCGAAGGAAGGTGGAGCGACCCCTCACACTCTGATAATCGACCGCTTGCACCCCCGGCTTTAGTTAGGAAACTGTTTGCCGCCCTGCCGTTTATGGCGTCAGGTCAGGCAACGGCCTCGACCCAGTCATCGTAGAGCGAGAAGTATCGGCCCTGGCGCTCGATCAGCTCGGCGTGGGTGCCCGGCCTCGATCACCTCGCCGTGCTCGAGCACGACGATCATGTCGGCCCGGCGGATGGTCGAGAGGCGGTGCGCGACGACGAAGGCCGTGCGGTCGCGGAGCAGCGTCTCGAGGGCCTCCTCGATGCGGGCCTCGGTCGGGATGTCGACCGACGAGGTCGCCTCGTCGAGGATCAGGATCCGCGGGTCGGCCAGGAGCGCGCGGGCGAACGCGACGAGCTGGCGCTGCCCGATGGAGAGCCGCGAGCCGCGCTCCTGCACGTCGGTGTCGTAGCCGTCGGGGAGCGCCCGGATGAACTCGTCGGCGCCGACCGCCTCGGCCGCGGCGTGGATCTGGTCGTCGGTCGCGCCGGGCCGGGCGAACGCGATGTTGTCGCGCACGGAGCCCGAGAACAGGAAGCCCTCCTGAGGCACGATCCCGAGCTGCCGGCGGAGGCGTCGACGTCGCGACGTCGCGCAGGTCGTGCCCGTCGATCGTGATGCGCCCGCCCGTCGGGTCGTAGAACCGCGCGAGCAGCTTCACGATGGTCGACTTGCCCGCGCCCGTGTGCCCGACGAGCGCGATCGTCGAGCCCGCCGGCACGGCGAACGAGACGCCGTGCAGCACCTCCGTGCCGCCGGGCGCATACGAGAAGTGCACGTCCTCGAACGCCACGTCCCCGTGGATCTGCGGCAGGTCGCGCGCGTCGGGGGCATCGGTGAGCGTGGCCTTCGTGTCGAGCACCGTGAAGATGTTGTCGAGCGCCGCCGTCGCCGCCAGGAACGTCTGGTAGAACTGCGAGAGCTGCTGCACCGGGTCGAAGAAGTTCGACAGGAGCCCGATGAAGACGAAGAGGCCGCCCGGCGTCAGGTCGCCGTTGAAGACCAGCGTGCCGCCGTAGCCGAGCACCACGGCCATCGCGAGCGCCGAGAGCAGGTCGACGTACGGGAAGTAGATCGCCGAGGCGTTCACCGTCGTCACGTTGGCGGCCCGGTAGCGGCCGTTGATGTCGACGAACCGCTCGTAGTTGGTGCCCTCGCGCCGGAAGGCCTGGACGACCCGCACGCCCGAGATGTCCTCCTGGAGCTGCCCGGTGACCTCGGCAAGGCGGCGGCGAGTCTCACGGTACGCGCGGCCCGAGTAGTAGCGGAAGACGGCCGTCCCGATCGCCATGCCCGGGAACACCGTCAGCGTGGCGATCGCGAGGTGCCAGTTGACGTAGAAGAGGACGGCCGCCGAACCGGCCAGGACGAGGGTGTTCTGGACGAGCGTCGTCGGGCCGTCGACGACGGCGTTGACGAGGGCCTCGATGTCGTTCGTGAGCCGCGAGATCACGACGCCCGCCCGGTTTCGCTCGAAGAAGCCCAGGTCGAGCTGCTGGAGGTGCGCGAAGAGCCCGATTCGCAGGTCGGCCAGGATCCGCGTGCCGACCCAGGAGGTCAGGTACGTCTGCGCCGACGCCGTCGCCCCAGTTGGCCACGGTCAACGCCGCGAAGACGGCGACCCAGAGCTCGACCTGGCCGAAGTCGGGTGGCGAGGCGGCGATCCCGCGGTCGATCGCGGCCTTGATCGCGAGCGGGCCGGCGATGGCCGTCGCGGTGGCCGCGAGCATCATCACCAGTGCGACCGCGCTGCGGCTGCGGTACGGCCAGTTGTACGCCCAGAGGGCCTTGACGCGCCGGAGCGACGCCGCGGGCGCCGAGGCCCGCCGGTTCGGCGCCCATGCGGCCGACGTGGCTGCCGAACATGCTCACGGCAGCCGCCCTCCCGAGGCCCGGCGGGCGGGCATGTCGCCCTCCTTCTCGATCGGCGCGCCGTCGGGGTCGAGATCGCACGAACCGGCGCTCGACCAGGCCATGGTCGTGGATCTCGCGGTAGACCGGGCTCGTCTGCACGAGCTCGTCGTGGGTGCCGCGCGCGACGATCCGGCCCCTGTCCAGGACGACGATCTCGTCGGCCAGCGAGATCGTCGAGAGCCGGTGCGCGATGATCACGGTCGTCCGGCCCTTCATCACCTCGCGCAGCGCCAGCTTGATCCGGGCCTCCGTCGAGGCGTCGACCGATGCCGTCGCGTCGTCGAGGATGAGGACGCGCGGGTTCATGAGCAGCGCCCGGGCGATCGCGATCCGCTGCCGCTGGCCGCCCGACAGCGAGAGGCCGCGCTCTCCGACGACCGTCTCGTATCCGTCCGGGAGGTCGCAGATGAACTCGTGGGCCTGGGCCTGGCGGGCCGCCGTCACGATCTCCGCCGGCGTCGCCTCGGGCGTGCCGAAGGCGATGTTCTCGGCGACGGTCGTCGAGAAGAGGAAGGTGTCCTGGCTGACGATCCCGACGGCGGCGCGCAGCGAGCGCAGGGTGAGTCGCGGACATCCTGCCCGTCGAGCTCGATCGACCCGGCCTGGATGTCGTAGAAGCGCGGGATCAGCGTCGTGAGCGTCGTCTTGCCGCATCCCGTCGGGCCGATCAGGGCGACCGTCGAGCCCGCCCGGACGTCGATGTCGATGCCGTCCAGCACGGGCGAGTCGGGGTCGTACCCGAAGCGGACGCCCGCCATGTGGATCGCGCCCGGCCCCGGCTGCGAGCGCCTGCGCATCGGGCCGGTCGAGGATGTCGCGGTCGTAGTCGAGCACCTCGAAGATCCGCTCGCCCGAGGCGATCGCGCGCTGGTACTGCCCCACCCACATCCCGATCGAGCGCAGCGGGACGACGAGGAGGAGCAGGTAGCCGTTCACGTCGAAGAAGCTGACCCAGGGTGAGGTCGCCGTGGACGACGCGGTAGCCGCCGGCGAGCACGACGGCCGCCATCGCGAGGTTGGGGAGCGACGACATGAAGGGCACGTACTTGGCCTGGAGCCGGGCCGCGAGGATGCGCCTGGTCGAAGATGCGCTCGGTCCCGGCGGAGAAGCTCCGCGAGCTGGCGCGGCTCCTGCGCGAACGCCTTCACGACGCGCACGCCGACGATGTTCTCCTCGGCCTGGGTCGTCACGTCGGCGACGCGCTGCTGCACCTCCTTCAGCACCGGGTGGCTGGCGCGGGAGTAGCGAAACGCGGCGATCGAGAGCACGGGCGCGATCGCGAACGAGATCAGGGCGAGCTGCCAGTCGATCCAGGACGAGCGGCGATCGCCACGATCGCGATCGTGATCAGGTTCTGGGTGAAGAAGATGAGGCCGTAGCCGAGGAAGAACCGCACCGACTGGAGGTCGACGGTCACCCGCGACATGAGCTGGCCCGTCTGGTGGGTGTCGAAGAACCCGAACGACAGCCGCTGGAGGTGGGCGTACATCGCGTTTCGCAGGTCGTACTCGACCGCGAGCGAGAGCCGGCCGGCCAGCCAGCGCCGGAAGAGCATGAGGACGCCCTTGATCGCGCCCGCGACGACGACGAGCGCGGCGTAGGTGAAGAGGTCGCGGTCGCAGTGGGCCGCCGAGGAGACGGTGTCGATCACGCGGCCCGTCAGGTACGGCACCGTCAGGCCTGCGGCCTGGGCGCCGACGGCGAGCAGCGTCGAAGCGATCACCTGGCCCCTGTACGGGCGCAGGAAACCGAGCAGCCGCCGGAACGTCACCCGCTCAGGTTAGCGGGCGGTGAATCGCCGAGTTGTCAGCCGCTGCGGAGCTGCTGCAGGAGCATCGAGAAGGAGACGCCCTCGATCTGCGCGACCATGTACAGCCCGCCCAGCACGAGGATGCCGACGACCATTGCGCCGAAGCTCAGCTCCGAGGCGACGCTGCCCTGTTGGTTGGTGAAGACGCGCACCGAAAGACCCCCTTCCGAAATCCGTCGCGCGGCGTGCGTACACGCCCGCACTTCAAGTATCGGCATGGTTTCGGGCGCGGTGGGAATCCCCCGTCAGCGGTATCGGCCCTACCGGGGCGCGCGGGCGGCCGCGGCGCCGCTTGCGCCGCTCCGCCTCCGACCCGGCCTCGGGCATCCGCTGGGCCATGTCGGCGATCAGGCGGCGGTCCTTCTCGGCGAGCTCGGTGATCTCGCCGCCGATCCGCACCCGCCCGTAGGGGGCCGGATCGACCCTGACGACACGGGTCTCGATGTCGACGATCTTGCCGGCCAGCGTCGCCGCGACGACCAGCATGTCGCCGGCGTGGAGCTGCTTGGCGGAGGTGAAGCCGATCCCCGTCGTCGAGACGTCGCTCAGCCGGACGTCGAGCGTCTCGTGCCGGGGCAGCGTGCGGCAGAAGAGGACGCGAGCCCTCGTGCGCTCGGTGATGGGGATGCGCGGGGCCGACCGGCGCATCTTGCGGTGGCGCACGCCCGAGACCGCGGCGTGCACGAGCGCCTCGGCGCCGCTGTGGAAGTAGGCCTCGTCGATCTCGAACTCGACCTCGTAGCGGCCGCGCTGCTCGTCGGTGACGCGGGCGAGCAGGTGGAGCTCCTTGCGAACCTGCTGTCGCGGGGCGAACGCGTGGAGCAGCTCGCCCTCCTGCTCGACGATCTTGAGCACGAATGCGCCTCCGTCCTCCGACAGCACCTCGACGTCAGCCGGGGGTGGCGGGAGGACGCCGAGGGCAAGCGTGAGCATCTCCTGGCGCGTGAGCTTCGACATGGGGTTCGCCTCGTCAATCGGCCGCGGCGCACGATTCCTGAAGCGGGCGTCGGCTAAGGTGTCCCCGTGGCGGTCCTGAGCGTCTTCTCGGGCGACGTCTGGGTGGTGATCTTCCTCGCGCTCGTCCTCAAGCTGCCGCTGTTGGGCATACTCGCCGCGCTCTGGATCGCGTTTCGCAAATTCGACGAGGACCGGCCCGCCTCGGCCCCTCCGGCCGCCCGCATGTCGCTCTGCGCCTACTGCGGCACGCGGATCGCCCTCGGCTACGACGCCGAGGGGCTGCACGAGCGGGCGACGGCCATCGCCCGCACCACCGGCCAGGCGGCGTTCGACGTCGAGACGCGGCTCGTCCGCGAGGCGTTCGCGCAGCCCGACCACTATCCGGAGGAGCCCCGCTACTGCCCGGGGTGCGGCGAGGAGGCCGTGTGGACGCCGATCGAGCCGATCGACCTCGGCGCCGCCCGCCCGCGCCAGGTCGAGACCGGCTGAAAACCGGTGCCAGGTACCAATGTTTCATCTGATGAAACATTGGCATCGACCTGTTTCACGTCTGAGGCCGGCCAGCGTGCCCTCGCGGATCGCCTCCTCGAACGACCGCGGGCCCTGGCAGTCTCCGGCCCGCTCGACCGCCACGCCGGCCTCCGCCAGCTCGAGGTAGAGGGCGTCGCCGGCCGTCCGGCCCGCGCTCACCACGAGCGTGTCGAGGTCGCCGATCTCGACCTCGCGCCCCGAGAAGACGTTCTCGAACGTCGCCGTCCCGGGCCCCACGGCGACGGGGCGCAGGTGGTGGCGGAGCTCGATGCCGGCGTCGTCGAGGCGGGCGAGATAGAGGTTTCGCTGGTACTGGTGGACGCCCTCGCCGAAGGCGACCGCCGAGGTCACGAGCCGCACCTTCGCGCCGCGCGCCGCGAGCGCCTCGGCCGCGTCGAGCCCGGTCCAGTCGCCGCCCCAGTCGCTCACCACCACGCGCTCGCCGACCGGAGCGCCCGCGAGCGCCGCCCAGGCGTCGACGACGGCGACCCCGTCGCCGCCGATCGCCGGGACGTACGCATCGGCCCCGGTGGCGACGACGACCCGGTCCGGCCGCTCGGCCAGGACATCCTCCGACGACGCCTCAGCGCCGTAGCGGACGTCCGCCGCCGCGAGCCAGCCGCCCAGGATCTCGAGCAGCCCCTCGGCGACCTCGGCGTGCCCGGGGGCGGCGAGCGCGAGCCGCATCTGGCCCCCGGGCGCCGCCGAGCGCTCGAAGACCACCACCCGGTGCCCACATGCGGCGGCGGAGGCGGCGGCGGCGCAGCCGGCGGGGCCGGCGCCCACCACGACCACCGTCCCGGGCCGGTCGGCCGGGTCCGGCGGCGGGAGGGTGCGCTCGTACCCGGCCCATGGGTTCACGGTGCAGGCGATCGGGACGCCGGCGTGGTAGTGGCCGATGCACCCCTGGTTGCACCCGATGCAGCGCGTGACCGGCTCGCCGGCGCGCGCACGTCGCGCCAGGTTGGGATCGGCGATCTGGGCGCGGGTCATCCCGACCGCGTCGCACGCGCCGTCGGCGATCAAGCGGTCGGCGTCGGCGGGATCGAGCACCCGCCCGGTGGCGATCAGCGGCAGGCGCGTCCGCTCCCTCACGGCCCGCGCGAACCCCTCGACGGCGTTCCTGGCCGCCGGCGACGGCGGCACGATCCACGTCGAGCCGCGGTACGTCGGCGAGGAGCCGAGCGTGACGGACAGGTAGTCGGCGAGCCCGTCGTCGCCGACGGCCGCCGCCGCGGAGAGGACGTCCTCGGGATCGGTGCCCACCGCCGAGGTGCTCTCGTCGGTCAGGCGGCAGCCGATCGTCCCGCCCGGGCCGAACCCCTCGCGCATCGCCACGAGCACCTCGCGCAGGAACCGGAACCGGTTCTCGAAGCTCCCGCCGTACTCGTCGGTGCGGTGGTTGGCGTGGCGCGAGAGGAACTGCGTCGGCAGGTAGCCGAACCCGGCGCACACCTCGACCCCGTCCAGGCCGCCCTCCGCCGCGTAGGCCGCGGCCTGGCGGTAGCCCTCGAGCATCTCGGCGATCTCGGCTCGGGTGAGCGCGCGCGGCTCGGTCTTGAAGCGGGCCGACGGGATCGAGCTCGGCGCGACGGCCGGAGGCCGGGTGCCCGAGGCGATCATCTCCCGCCCGCCGTGGAAGAGCTGGCACACGAGCCGTGTTCCGTGGTCCTGGACGGCCTCGCTCATCCGCCGCCACACAGGCACGATCTCGGGCAGGTACCCGCCGACGGTGTGCGCGGTGAGAAGGCCGGTGGGGTGGACGGCGGTGGCCTCGACGACGATCAGGCCCGCACCGCCGGCCGCCCGGGCGCGGTGGTAGGCGATCAGGTCGTCGGTCGGGAGGTGGTCATGGACGAGCGACGTCTGGTGCGACGTCGAGACCACCCGGTTCGGGATCGTGACCGGCCCGAGCGCGAGCGGAGAGAAGAGGCTGTCCAGCATCCCGGCTCGATGCTAACGGCCACGCGGGCAAGGTGACGGGGCGGACGGTGAGCCTCATCGCCACCTGGTGTGGCTCTGCCCCCCGCAGGTGCCCACCGTCCGCTCCGTGTCGTTTCGGATCGAGGTGCGCAGTGGGGTGCCTATGCCCCGCGTGCGCGGCGCGACGATGTTCGTCGCTGGGAGCCTCCTCGCGAGGTTCGTCCCCGCGTGATTTGCGGGTTCGGACGTCGCACTTCGAGGGGGCCCGGGTTCGGCAGCCGAGCTGTCTCATCGCTGAGACCTCTAGCTTTGCGTGCTCGCCTCGCAGCGAGTTTGCCTTTTCGATCCGTATACGAATGATCGTCGAGCACCGCTGCGGCGGCGTCGCTCGAATGGGCGGAGTTCGATCACCACTTTGGGGTATCCGCTGGTAGGCGTTGCCAGCCAGAATCACTCCGAAGGGGCATGCACGACGGCGCAGGATCGTCGAGACTGTATGCGTCTGGCAGTTCCGGCTTCCTCCCGGGTACGTTTATCGACGCGGCCAGACCTTGTAACGCGTTCCCCCCCGAACGCCGTTATGTCCCCTCCGGCGGGCCTCCATCCAGAGGCCCGCTCGAGGCGTTCTGGCGTGACGGATACTGTGCGCCCGATGCGCGGCCTGCTCGAGTCTGTTCCGAATTTCTCCGAGGGCCGCGACGCTGCCACGCTCGACGCGATCAGGCGTGCGCTGGGTGCGCAGGCTCGTGTGCTCGACGTGCACGCCGACGCCGACCACAACCGGTCGGTGTTCACCTGCATCGGGACGGCCTCCGAGCTCGTGGAGGGCCTCGCCGCGGCGATCGCGGTCGCCGCGGAGCGGATCGACCTGCGCGGGCACGAGGGCGTGCACCCGCGGGTGGGCGCCGCCGACGTCGTGCCGTTCGTCCGCTTTCAGGCCGGCGATCCCGAGCCCGAGCATGCGGCCCGCCTGCTGGGGGAGCGCGTGGGCGCGCTTGGCATCCCGGTGCTCGGATACGGCGACCTCGGCGGCGGCCGCCGCCCGGCGTTCTTCCGGCCGGCGGGGTGGACGCGCTCGCCGCCCGGCTCGAGTCCGGGGAGGTGGAGCCGCTCTTCGGCCCCGCGCAGCTCCACCCGACGGCCGGCGCCGTCCTCCTCGGCGTGCGCCCGCCGCTCGTCGCGTTCAACCTCGAGCTCGACACGGGCGACATCGACGTCGCGCGGGCGGTCGCCGCCGGCGTCAGGGCCCGCGACGGCGGCCTCCCGGGCGTGCAGGCGCTCGGGCTGCGGCTGGCGCGCACCGGCCGCGCGCAGGTCTCGATGAACCTGATCGACATCGCCGCCACCCCGCTTCACCGGGTCGTGCGCGAGGTCGAGCGCCTGGCCGCCGAGCACGGGGCTGCGCTTGCGGGCGGCGAGCTTGTCGGGCTGATGCCGGCCTCGGTGGCCGCGCCGGCCGCGGGCGCGGCCCTGCACCTGCCGGAGCTGGGGCCGGATCGCGTGCTCGAGATCGCGGCCGCGGGCGAGTTCGGACGGGGAGACCGGTAGCCTTCGGCGGCGCACGTGGCGGCGATCAAGCTCACCGGGCACGACCTGACCGTCGACGATGTCGAGGGAGTCGCGCTGGGCCGCCACTCGGTCGCCCTCGCGCCCGAGGCGCTGCGGCAGATCGACGAGTCCCGCGCCCTCATCGAGCGAGTCGTCCGCGAGGAGCGGCCGACCTACGGCGTGAACACCGGGTTCGGCCGGCTCGTCGACGTGCACATCGACGCCGGCCAGGCCGCCGAGCTCCAGCTGAACCTCGTGCGCAGCCACGCCTGCGGCGTCGGCGCTCCGTTCCCTGACGAGGTCGTGCGGGCGGCGATCGCGCTGCGCGCGAATGCGCTGGCCAAGGGGACATCCGGCGTGCGCCGCGAGCTCGTGCAGCTTCTGGTCGACATGCTCGCGGCCGGCGTGCTGCCGGTCGTGCCGTCGCGTGGGTCGCTGGGTGCGAGCGGCGATCTCGCACCGCTCGCGCACCTCGCGCTCGTCCTCGTCGGCGAAGGCCACGCCCGCGTCGGCGGCGAGACGCTGCCCGGCGCCGACGCACTTGCGCAGGCCGGCCTCGCGCCGATCGAGCTTGCCGCGAAGGAGGGCCTCTCGCTCATCAATGGGACGCAGTTCATGGCGGCGATCGGCGCGCTCGTCGTGTGCCGGGCGCACCGGCTCGGGAAGCTGGCCGACCTGGCTGCCGCCCAGACGATCGAGGCCGTCCGGGGCTCGCGGACGCCCTTCTCGCCCGAGCTCCAGGCGCTCCGTCCACATCCCGGCCAGGTCGCCTCGGCCGCCAACCTGTACGGGCTCCTCGACGACTCCGCGATCGTCGCCTCACACCGCTGGTGCGGCCGTGTGCAGGACGCGTACTCGCTCCGCTGCTCGCCGCAGGTGCACGGCGCCGTGCGCGACGCGGTCGACTATGCCGAACGGGCGATCGCCATCGAGTTGAACGCCGCCACCGACAACCCGCTCGTCCTGGCGGACCGGGACGAGGTCGTCTCGAACGGCAACTTCCACGGCGAGCCGGTGGCGATTCCGCTCGACACGCTCAAGATCGGGCTCGCGGAGCTGGGGTCGATCTCAGAGCGGCGGATCGAGCGGATGCTGAACCCGACGATGTCGAACGGCCTGCCGCCGTTCCTGGCCCACGAGAGCGGGCTCAACTCCGGGTTCATGATCACGCAGTACGTGGCCGCGAGCCTCGTTGCCGAGAACCGCGTGCTCGCCCATCCGGCCAGCGTCGACTCGATCCCGACGAGCGCTGGGCAGGAGGATCACGTCTCGATGGGCGCGACCGCAGCCGTCCACCTGTGGCACGTCTGCGCCAACGTCGAGCGCATCCTCGCGGTCGAGCTCCTGTGCGGCGCCCAGGGGCTCGACTTCCTCGAGCCGCTCCAGCCCGGGCCGGCCGTGGCCGTGCTCCACCGGGCCGTGCGCGACCGCTCTCCCCGGCTCGAGCATGACAGGTCGCTCGCGGCCGAGATCGACGCGCTGGCCGCCGCGGTGCGCGACGGCTCGCTGCTCGACGAGGTCGAGGCGGCGGCTGGCAAGTTGCGCTGAGTTCAGGGCACGATCTTGTAGATCGTCCCGCCGAGCGAGGCGACGTAGAGCTCGCCTTTCGACCCCTCGCCGAAGGAGGAGATGCTGCTCGCGTGGAAGCTCATGTTCGTGAGCCGCGGCCGCCCGCCCTGCGACGGGATCTTCCAGATCCGGCCCGAGCAGAAGTCGGCATAGAGGTACTGGCCGCGCAGGCGCGGGATGGCGCTCCCGCGGTACACATAGCCGCCGGTGATCGAGCAGTTGGCGGCGCCGGCGACGCTGTGGCGGTAGACGGCGACCGGGAACCGCAGCCTCGAGCGATCGATCGGCTGGTTCTTGAACACGCTCCGGCCCTCGTAGAAGCTCCAGCCGAAGTTGCTGCCGGCGGCCGCGCCGTGGCGGAGGTGGTCGACCTCCTCGAACGTGTCCTGGCCGACGTCGCCGATCCACATCCCGCCGGTCTTCTTGTCGAACGAGAACCGCCAGGGGTTCCGCAGCCCGTACGCGTACATGGCCGCGCTCGGATGGCGCTTGCGCGGGTCGAGCCTGAGGATCGTTGACAGCGGGCCCTTGCTCTGGCCCTCGAGGTTGGGGTCGTCCTCGGAGCCGCCGTCGCCGAGCGAGATGTAGAGCATGCCGTCGGGGCCGATCTGGAGCTGGCCGCCGTTGTGGTTCGCAAACGGCTGGTGCACCTTGAGCAGCACCCGTTTCGTGGCCGGGTTCACCCGGTGGCGGTTGGTCGCGAACGTGCGGTACTGCACGACCCGGGTGTCGCCGTTTCGGTTCGTGAAGTCGACGTAGACCCGGCCGTTCTGGTCGAAGCGCGGCGCGAGCGCCATCGAGAGGAGCCCCTGCTCGCCGCCCGCGGTCGTGACGTTCGCCGAGATGTCGAGGAACGGCCGGGCCAGCAACCGGCCGTGGCTGCGAACCCGGATCTTGCCGTTCCGCAGCACGACGTAGAGGTTGCCGCTGTGGCCGAGCACGTAGGTGGGTTGGCCGAGACCCGACATGACCGGGCGCAGCGATGCCGCATGCGCGCCCGGCGCCATGAACGCCAGGAGCGCAGCAACGGCGGCCGCCATCGATCCCCACCCGTCTCAGCACGGGCCGCATGCTACCCCGGGGCTGGTACGGTTTCGGTCATGGCCGCCACCGCCATCGCGTCGCGCGTCGAGTCGCTGGTGGGAGATCTCGGCGCGGTGCGCGCGCCCAGGGGCACCGAGCGGGAGTGCAGGGGCTGGCACCAGGAGGCGGCCCTCAGGATGCTCTGCAACAACCTCGATCCCGACGTGGCCGAGGATCCCCAGAGGCTCGTCGTCTACGGCGGGTCGGGACGGGCCGCGCGGAGCCACGAGGCCCTGAAGGCGATCGTCGCCGCCCTGCTCGAGCTCGGAGACGACGAGACGCTGCTCGTCCAGAGCGGCAAGCCCGTGGCCGTCTTCCGCACCCACGCCGGCGCCCCGCGCGTCCTCATCGCCAACTCGCTGCTCGTGCCCCGCTTCGCCACGTGGGACGAGTTCCGAAGGCTCGAGGCCGAGGGGCTCACGATGTTCGGGCAGATGACGGCCGGTTCGTGGATCTACATCGGAACCCAGGGGATTCTCCAGGGCACCTACCAGACGTTCGCGGCCGCCGGCGAGGCCCACTGGGGCTCGCCCGACCTGGCCGGGCGGACCGTCCTCACCGCGGGGTTGGGCGGGATGGGCGGCGCCCAGCCGCTCGCGGCGTCGCTGGCCGGAGCCGCCAGCCTGACCGTCGAGGTCGACCCGCACCGCATCGAGCGGCGCCTCGAGACGCGCTACCTCGATGAGGTCGCCGATGACCTGGACGACGCGATCGACCGGGTGCGGCGCTACGCGGCCGACGGGCGGGGCGTGTCGGTCGGCATCCTCGGAAACGCCGCCGACGTCTTCGCCGAGATCGCCCGCCGCGGCGCGGACTTCGACCTCGTCACCGACCAGACCTCGGCGCACGACATGCTGAACGGGTACGTGCCGGCCGGGATCGAGCTCGCCGACGCGCTGGCGCTGCGCGAGTCCGACCCCGACGAGTACGTGCGCAGGGCCCGGGAGACGGCTGTCCGGCACGTGCAGGCGATGCTCGACCTCCAGCGTGCGGGGAGCCACGTCTTCGACTACGGCAACAACCTGCGCACCGAGGCCCGCGACGCCGGCCTCGAGCACGCCTTCGACTTCCCCGGGTTCGTCCCGGCGTACGTCCGGCCGCTCTTCTGCCGGGGCGCCGGGCCGTTTCGCTGGGCGGCGCTCTCGGGCGACCCGGCCGACATCCACCGCATCGACACGGCGCTCCTCGAGGCCTTCCCCGACGACGTGCTCCTCCAGCGGTGGCTCCGCGTCGCGCCCGAGCGCATCGCGTTCCAGGGCCTGCCGGCCCGGATCTGCTGGCTGGGGTACGGCGACCGGGCCAAGGCGGGCCTCATCTTCAACAACCTCGTCCGCCGCGGCGAGGTCTCTGCGCCCATCGCGATCGGCCGCGACCACCTCGACACCGGGTCGGTGGCCTCGCCGTTTCGCGAGACCGAGGCGATGCGCGACGGCTCCGACGCCATCGCCGACTGGCCGATCCTGAACGCGCTCCTCTCGACGGCCTCCGGGGCGTCATGGGTCTCGGTGCATCACGGCGGGGGCGTCGGGATCGGCAACTCGATTCACGCCGGGCTGGTCGTCGTCGCCGACGGCACCGACGAGATGGACGAGCGGCTGACGCGCGTGCTCACGAACGACCCGGGGATCGGCGTCGCGAGGCACGCCGACGCGGGCTACCCCGAGGCGATCGACGCGGCCCATGCCGGGGGCATCGACCTGCCCATGGAGGGATAGGCATGGCCGACCGGACCGCGGTGCTGACGGGCGTGACCGGCGGGTGGGGGCGGGCGGTGCTCGACCGCTTCCTCGCCGAGGGCTGGAACGTCGTCGCGACCTACCGCGAGGAGCAGCTGCCGGGCGACCTGCCGCCGGCGGTCGCCGCCGTGCGGGCCGACCTGTCCGACCCGGAGGCCGCCCTCGCCGTCGTCGATGCCGGCGTCGAGCGGTTCGGCGGCGTCGACGCGCTCGCCCACATCGCGGGCGGCTTCGCGGCCGCCGGGACGATCGACGAGCAGCCCGTCGACGTGTGGCGAAGCCAGATGGCGATCAACCTCGACACGGCCTACTTCATGACCCGCGCCGCGCTCCGGCCGATGCGGGAGGCCGGCCGCGGCTCGATCGTCTACATCGGGACGTCGGCGATGCTCACGCCGTTCTCCGGCGCCTCGGGCTACATCGTCTCGAAGGTGGCCCTGGGCGGGCTGATGCGCTGCGTGGACGTCGAGTTCCGCACGGCGGGGATCCGGGCCAACGCCATCGTCGTCAAGATCGTCGACACGCCCCGGAATCGGGCCGAGAACCCCGACGCCGACCACTCCCGCTGGACGACCGGCGAGGAGCTGGCCGAGGTCGTGGAGTGGCTCTGCACCGACGCGTCGGCGCCCCTCTCGGGAGGGCTGATCCCGGCGTATGGCCGCGCCTGAGCCCGGGCCGAGCCTCGTCCTCGCCGGCCTCGGCGCAGCGGCGTCGCCGGCGGGCGCCGCGGCGCCGCTTCGGGGGCCGGAGCTCGGCCAGGTCGAGGTGTGCGCGCCGGCCGCGATCGCGATCGTCGACGGCCGCATCGCCGCGGTCGGGCCGCCCGACGACGTGCTGCGCTCGCACGGCGATCTCGAGGCGGTCGACTGCCGCGGCGCGGTCGCCATCCCGGGCCTCGTCGACTGCCACACTCACCCGGCGTTCGGCGGCGACCGGGCGGCCGAGTTCGACCTGCGCGCCCAGGGCGCCGACTACGAGCGCATCCACGCGTCCGGCGGCGGGATCCGCTCGACCGTCGAGGCGACCCGCCGCCTCGGGGCGGAGGGCCTGCGGGCGGCCGTGGCCACGGCACCTGGGGTGGATGGCGGCCAACGGCACGACGACGGCGGAGGGGAAGTCGGGGTACGGCCTCGACCGCGAGACCGAGCTCGCGAGCCTTGCAGCCATAGCGGGGCCGCATCCCATCGCGACGGTGCCGACCTACCTCGGCGCGCACTCGGTCCCGCCCGAGTTCGGCTCCGCCGACGACTACCTCGACTATGCGATCGCCGAGGTGCTGCCGGAGGCCGCGCAGCACGCCGAGCACGCCGACGTCTTCCTCGAGCGCGGCGCGTTCTCGGCGGAGCAGGCGGACCGGTACCTGCGCGCCGCGATGGGCCACGGCCTGGTCGCCCGGCTGCACGGCGACCAGTTCACCGAGTCGGGTGCGATCCCGCTTGCGATCGAGCTCGGCGCGCGCTCAGTCGACCACCTGGAGGCCACCGGCCCGGCCGGTGTGGCGGCGCTCGCGGGAAGCGACGTCGCCGGGGTGCTTCTGCCCGTCGCGGCCCTCTACCTGCGCCGCTCTCAGCCGCCGGCCAGGGCGCTCGTCGACCAGGGCGCGATCGTCGCGCTTGCGACCGACTTCAACCCGGGGAGCGCGTTCTGCGACTCGCTCCCGGTCGTGATGACGCTGGCGTGCACAGCGCTCGGGATGACACCGGGCGAGGCGCTGGCCGCCTGCACGGTGAACGCCGCCTGGGTGCTCGGGCGGGCGGATCGCGCCGGCCGCCTGGCTCCGGGCTACGACGCCGACATCGTCCTCCTCGACGCCCCGGACTGGCGGCACGTCTGCCTACCACCTGGCCGGCCGCGACATCGCCGCCGTCTACGCCCGCGGCGTGAGGATCGCGGGTCGTTGGTAGCCGGGGGGACCAGGTATCGCACCCCTGGTCTGGGTCGACTTGACGCAGATGCACGACGCATCGGCACACTCGCGTGACGGGCCGGGGTCAGACCCCACCCCGCGGATTGGCACGAACGGGGCCGGTCTCGTGCGAGGGCGTGACGCGGCGGCGGTGGTTCGTGACATCGGCGTCGCGAGCCGTGGCATGTTGCGAGGATGTGGCGGGGGGCGTGGCGGTCTTGTCGGCCCGGCGTGCAGATCGCGGTCGGACGGCGATGGCGATCGCGTCGCGCCTCGGTAAACTGACGGCATGGCGACGCGCAAGCAGCAGCGGCGGAAGTACCAGCGTGCCGTCGCGCACGCGCGGCACCTTGACGGCGACGAGGCCGAGCACGAGGAGCGAAAGCCTGAGCGAAAGCAGGCTGCGCGCGCGGCGCGGGGCCAGCGCGGCACGCCCGAGCCACCGTCGGCCCGGCGCACGGCGAAGCGGGCGATCCTCTTCGCGACGCTGTTCTACCTGGTCATCACCTTCACGTCGAAGGGCGTGAGCCCCGCGGTCAAGCTGGCCAACACGGCCGTGATGTTCGTCCTCTTCTGGTCGATGGGGTGGATGGTCGAGAACTTCGTCTGGCGCCGCCACCAGAAGAAACAGGGCGGCCCCGCGGCGTGAACGGGCCTGCCGGCCTCGACATCGTCCAGCTCCCGCTCGGCGCCTATCAGGCCAACTGCTATCTCGTGGCCAGGCAGGGTGGTGCGGAGGCGGCCGTCATCGACCCCGGCGACACGCCGGAGCTCGTCGCGGACCACCTCGACGCGAGCGCGGCTGGACCGCGGCCGGCGTGCTCGTGACGCACGGCCACATCGACCACCTGGGCGGCGTCGCCGCGGTCGCGCGCGAAGCCGGCGTCGACGTGTGGATGCCGGCCGGGGAGGCCGACCTGCTCCGGGAGCACCCGCACGCGCCGCACGCGCCCGAGCACCTGCTCGAACGGCGGCGAGACGGTGACGGTGGCGGGCATCGAGTTCGCGGTCACGCTCGTCCCGGGCCACTCGCCGGCGTCGGTCGCCTACCACGCAGACGGCCACCTGTTCGTCGGGGACGTCCTCTTCGCCGGCTCCGTCGGCCGCACGGACCTGGCCGGCGGTGACATGGAGACGCTCCTCGAGAGCATCGCGACGCTCATGCGCGCCTACCCGCCCGAGACGATCGTGCTTCCAGGGCACGGCCCGGTCACGACGCTCGGCGAGGAGCGCGACCGAAATCCGTTCCTCGGGCCGCTCCGGGCATGAGCCAGGAGTTCCAGGCGCCGAGGGGCACGCTGGACTGGTACGGAGCCCGGGCCGCGCTCCGCCGCGCCGTGCTGGATGCGGCCCGCGAGGTGTTCGAGGCGGCGGGCTACAGCCAGGCCGTGACGCCGACGTTCGAGGACACCGGCGTCTTCGCCCGCACCTCGGGCGAGGGCTCCGACGTCGTGCGCAAGGAGATGTACAGCTTCACGGATCGCAGCGGCCGGCCGCTCACGCTGCGGCCGGAGGGCACGGCCGGCGTGATGCGGGCCTACCTCGAGCACATGACCCGGCTGCCGCAGCCCGTGAAGGTCTGGTACGAGGTCCCGATGTTCCGCTACGCCGCCGTCCAGAAGGGCCGCTACCGCGAGCACTACCAGTTCGGCGCCGAGGCGATCGGCTCCGACGACCCCGCCGTCGACGCCGAGCTGATCGGGCTCCAGCGGCGCTGGTACGAGGGCGTCGGCGTGAGCGGGCTGCGGCTGCTCGTGAACTCGATCGGCGACGGCAACTGCCGGCCGGCGTACCTCGAGCTCCTGGTCAGGTTCCTCGACGAGCATGCGGACGAGCTGTGCGACGAGTGCCGCGAGCGCCGCGACGTGAATCCGCTGCGGACGTTCGACTGCAAGGAGAAGGGCTGCCGCGCGATCATGGCCTCGGCGCCCAAGATCACCGACCACCTGTGCGACGAGTGCGCGGCCCACTTCGCCGACGTCCGCGCGCACCTCGACGCGCGCGACGTCTCCTACGCCGTCGATCCGGGCCTCGTGCGGGGGCTCGACTACTACACGCGCACCGCGTGGGAGTGGCAGTGGCCCGAGCTCGGCGCGGCGGACGCGCTGTCGGGAGGCGGGCGCTACGACGGCCTGGCCGAGCAGCTCGGCGGCCGGCCGACGCCCGGCGTCGGCTTCGGCGCGGGGGTCGAGCGGCTCGTCCTAACGCTCGAGGAGACGGGGGCGGGGCCGCCCCTCGGGACGCTCGCTCGACGCACTCTTCGCGGTGCTCGCCGACGCCGCCCGCCCGAGGGTGCACGCCGCGATGGACGACGTCAGGGCGGCCGGGGTTCGCTGCGATGCGGCGTACGGCGGCAGACGCCTGAAGCGGGCGCTCGAGCTGGCCGACCGGCGTGGCATCCCGACCGTCGTCATCGTCGGCGACGACGAGTGGGCGGCCGGCGAGGCGACCGTGCGCGATATGACTACCGGTGACCAGCGCCGGGTGGCGCTCGACCGGCTGGCGGAGGAGCTTCGACGGTGACCTACCGGACGCACATGGGCGGCGATCTGCGGGGAACCGACGAGGGCGAGCGCGTGACGGTCGCGGGCTGGGTCGCTCGCCGCCGCGATCACGGCGGGCTCGTGTTCGTCGACCTCCGCGACCAGGCCGGGCTGCTCCAGCTCGTGTTCAACCCCGAGGATCAGCCGGAGGCGCATGCCGGCTCGCACGCCCTGCGCGCGGAGTTCGTCGTGCAGGCCGAAGGAGTCGTCCGCCGCCGGGCGGCCGAGACGGTGAACCCGCGGCTCGCAACCGGCGAGGTGGAGGTGCATGTCGAGCGCCTGAGCGTCCTGAACACCGCGCCGGTGCTGCCGTTCCAGCTCGACGACGACGGGGTGGACGAGACGCTGCGGCTGCACCACCGCTACCTCGACCTGCGGCGCGACTCGATGCGCCACAACGTCCGCGTCCGGTTCGCGCTCACCCAGACCATCCGCCGCTATCTGGAGGAGCGCGGGTTCTGGGAGCTCGAGACGCCGATCCTCTACAAGTCGACGCCCGAGGGAGCGCGCGAGTTCCTGGTGCCGACGTCCTCGCACCCCGGCAAGTTCTATGCCCTTCCGCAGTCGCCGCAGACCTACAAGCAGCTCTACGTCATCTCCGGCTTCGAGCGCTACTACCAGATCGCCCGCTGCTTCCGCGACGAGGCGACCCGGGCCGACCGCACCGCCGAGTTCACGCAGCTCGACCTCGAGATGGCGTTCGTCGAGCCGGACGAGCTGCACGCGCTCATGGAGGGCCTCTTCCAGACGGT
This sequence comes from uncultured Actinomycetes bacterium, assembly GCA_963821535.1. Classification (GTDB taxonomy): domain Bacteria; phylum Actinomycetota; class Thermoleophilia; order Gaiellales; family JAICJC01; genus JAICJC01. The sequence continues at coordinate 98,954 of CAWGEC010000008.1, forward strand.
GTGGCGGGAGGTCGCCGGGATCGAGATCGAGACGCCGTTCCCGCGCCTGACCCACGCGGACGCCATGCTCCGCTTCGCCTCCGACAAGCCGGACACCCGCTTCGGCTGCGAGATCGCCGACGTGACCGATGCGCTGCGCGACACCGAGTTCAAGGCGTTCCGCGGCGTGATCGACGCCGGCGGTGTCGTCCGCGGCTTCGCCGTACCCGGGGCGCTCGAATTCTCGCGCAAGGACTTCGACGGCCTGGTCGAGTTCGCAAAGACGTGGGGCGGGAAGGGCGTGGCCTGGCTCCAGCTCCAGGGCGGCGAGATCCGCTCGCCGATCGCCAAGTTCCTCTCCGCCCGCGGAGCTCGACGCCGTCACGACGGGAGTGGGCGCGGCCGAGGGCGACACCGTGCTCCTGGTGGCGGACGCCGAGGACGCCGCGGTGCGGGTGCTGGGGCCGCTTCGCCTGCACCTGGGCGAGCGTCTCGGGCTGGTCCAGGAGGGGTGGAGCTTCCTGTGGGTGACCGGTTTTCCGATGTTCGAGTGGCTGCCCGAGGACGGGCGCTGGAAGGCCAGCCACAACCCGTTCTCGGCTCCCGAGCCCGAGGACGAGGCCGACTTCGAGGACCGGCCGCGCGAGGCCCGGGCCCGCCAGTACGACCTCGTGCTGAACGGCAACGAGGTCGGCGGCGGATCGATCCGAAACCACCGCGCCGAGGTGCAGGGCCGCATCTTCAAGATGCTCGGGATGACCGAGGACGAGGCCGAGGTGAAGTTCTCGTTCCTGCTTCGGGCGCTGCGGATGGGAGCGCCTCCGCACGGCGGGATCGCCTTCGGCATCGACCGGCTGGCGATGCTCCTCGCCGATGCCCAGTCGATCCGCGACGTGACCGCGTTTCCGAAGGGCCAGGGCGGCGCCGACCCGCTCACCGGAGCGCCCTCTCCGGCGACCGCAGCCGAGCTTCGGCAGTACGGCATTCGGGTGGTTGCGGAACCTGGAGGAGACGCTAAGGTGTGATCAAGCCGGCGCCATTGAGCATCGCGCACCTCACTACCGTCGTGCGAACATTCCCAGCGCCGAGGCGGTGGTCAGAGCGGTCGAAGCATCCTGAAAGTGGCCGCCCGTCCCGCCTCAGGCGCCGGCCCGGTCCCAGGTGACGTCCGTCTATCTCGACCACGCTGCGACGACGCCGGTCGGGCCGGAGGCGCGCGCGGCCATGGAGCCGTACCTCTCCGAGAAGTTCGGGAACGCGTCCGAGCCGCACGCCTACGGGCGCGAGGCGCGGGCGGCGCTCGAAGGCGCCCGCCGCACCGTGGCCGAGCTCCTCGACTGCGAGCCGGGCCAGGTCGTCTTCACGTCGGGAGGCTCCGAGGCCGACAACCAGGCCGTGTTCGGCTTCTGCGGCCGGCCGCTGGGCCGGCTGGTCGTGAGCATGATCGAGCACCCGGCCGTCCGGGAGCCCGCGCTCGAGCTCGAACGGCAGGGATTCGAGGTCGCCTGGGTGCCCGTGGACGGCGGCGGGACGGTCGACGTTGAGGCGTTCGCGGCCGCGGTGCGCCCGGGCGACCGGGTCGCCGCCGTGATGTGGGCCAACAATGTGACGGGCGTCGTGCAGCCGGTCGAGGAGCTCGCGGGCATCGCCCGTGAGCGCGGCGTCCCGTTTCACTGCGACGCGGTGCAGGCCGCGGCGTCGCTGCGCGTCAGCTTCGCCGGCTCGGGCGTCGACTCGATGGCGATCTCGGCGCACAAGCTGCACGGCCCGAAGGGCGTCGGCTGCCTCGTCGCGCGCGATCCCGGACGGCTGCGGCCGCTCGTCCTCGGCGGCGGTCAGGAGCGCGGCCACCGCTCCGGGACCGAGAACATCGCCGGCTGCGTGGGCTTCGCGGCGGCGCTCGCGGCTGCGCGCTCCTCGGCCGACCATCGCCTCCGGATGCGCGGCCGCCTGGAGGGGGCCCTGCCCGGCGGCGTCGACGTCGTGTGCGCAGGCGCGGACCGCCTGCCCGGCCACAGCCTGCTCCGGATCGCGGGCGTCCGGGCGGAGCTCCTCGTTCTGGCGCTCGACCGGGAGGGGTTCGCCGTCGCCGCCGGCTCGGCGTGCTCGGCGGGCGACGGCAAGCCGAGCCACGTGCTCGTCGCCCAGGGCATGTCCGCCGAGGACGCACGCAGCGTGATCCGGGTGTCGGTCGGAGCCGGGACGACGGCGGACGAGATCGACGGGTTCACGGCCGCGCTCGATCGCACGATCGGGACGCTGCGGCAGGGCATCCTGCCCGCCGCGTGACCTTCGGGAAACCCGCGGGCACGTCGAGCGCTTAACCCCTGGCGCCGGAGTCCCCGGAGGCGTAGGGTTCCCGCGATGGCTGACGAGCCCGGGGCGCAGGGGACGGGAGGCGACTCCCGGATCGGAGCGGTGATGCTGGTGGTCGCGGCGCTGGTCGTGACCATGGTCGGCATCGCGCTCGCAAGCTGGTACGGCGGCGAGAACCACGCGGGCACGACCACCGTCACGGTGACGAACGCCGGGTCGCAGCCGGCTGCGGGCACGCCGGTGAGCGCCGCGGTGGCAGCCGGGGCCCACGACTTCGTCCGCTTCGGCTGCAACCAGTGCCATGGGGAGCAGGGTGCCGGCGGCGTGTCGCCGGACGTGCCAACGCTGACGGCCGTCGGCAAGACGTTCACCGTGGCGCAGATGACCGACATCATCGAGCACGGCCTCGGCTCGTCGTCCGACCCCAAGAAGCCGTATATGCCGGTCTGGCACGGCATCATCTCGAAGGGCCAGATCAGCGACATCGTGGCCTACCTGAACGACGGCCTCCCCGCCGTCGACGGCGCGGCGCCGATCCCGGTGCCGACCGACCAGGGCGACATCGTCGCCGGGTCGATCCTCTACACGAACCTGGGCTGCGTGAACTGCCACGGCCCGAACGGGCTCGGCGGGGTGCCGAACCCGCTGTCCGCGGACAAGGCCATCCCGCCGCTCTCGGGGGAGGACTTCACCGCGGAGTTCAACACGCCGGCCAAGATCCGCGACATCATCGTCTCGGGCAGCGTCCTCGGGAAGGCCCCGATCGTGAGCATGCCGCACTGGGGCAGCATCCTGACCGATGCACAGGTGAACCAGCTGATCGCCTACATCGGCACGCTGTCGTGACTTGATGGTCGGTTTCACGTCCTCGTGATGTCCTGGGCCGAACGAGTGTCGCAGCACGCAGGCGAGCCCCGCCACAACGCGACAACTCGCTACCGATGCACGTCCAGGCGCGCGGGGACGTGGAATCGATCATCTAGCCTTCGGCCCGGTGTACTCCGCGGCCTGCGTCGACCTCGCACTCTCGCACGCCCGGGCCGGCGACGCGGGCCCCGGTGCCGTCCACGGCGCCGCCGGGAACCCGGCATGCGGCGACGCCGTCCGGATCGGGATCCGGCTCGACGCCGGCCGCATCGCCGCGGCCCGCCACCGGACGTTCGCCTGCCCGCATGCGACGGCGGCGGCGGAGCTGGCCTGCCGGCTGGCCGAGGGGCGCGACCTGCTCGACGCCGCCCGCGTCGGGAGGCGCGACCTCGACGAGCGGATCGAGCCGCCGCAGGCCGCCCGGGCGTGCACGGCCCTCGCCGTCGACGCCCTGCACTCGGCGCTGGCCGCCGCGGCCGGGAGCGCACGGCTGGAGGGGGTCCCGGGCCGCATCGTCGTCGCCATGAGCGGCGGCGTCGACTCGGCCGTCGCGCTCACCAAGGCGATCGACGCCGGGATGAGCCCCGTCGGCGTGACTCTGCGGCTGTGGGTCGATCCCGAGGCGCCCCACGGCGAGCGGGCGTGCTGCTCTCCCCAGGCCGTGCGGGCCGCCCGCGAGACCTGCCACGGGCTCGGCGTTCCCCATCTGGCGATCGACCTCCGGGAGGAATTCCGGCGGACGGTGGTCGACGACTTCGTGGCGGCCCACGCCGAGGGCCGCACGCCCAATCCGTGCATGCGCTGCAACGGCGCGTTTCGGTTCTCGGCGATCGCGGAGGTGGCGGATCGGATCGGGGCGGAGCGGATCGCGACCGGCCACTACGCCCGGATCGAGCGCCGGGACGAGACGACGCTCGTCGCGCGCGGCGCCGACCCGGCGAAGGACCAGTCCTACATGCTCGCATCGGTGCCGTCCGAGATCCTCGCGCGGTGCTGGTTCCCGCTCGGGGAGCAGACGAAGCTCGAGACCCGGGCCCAGGCGCGGGCCGCGGGGCTGGCCGCAGCGGGCGCCGCCGAGAGCCAGGAGGTGTGCTTCGTCGGCGGCGGCGATCACCGCGCGCTCGTCGAGCGCATGGGAGGGGCGGGCCGCCCCGGCGAGATCGTCGACTCCACGGGGCGCGTGCTCGGCAGGCACGCCGGCCTGCACCGGTTCACGCCGGGCCAGCGCAGGGGCCTCGGCCTCGGCGGCGGCGAGGCCGCCTACGTCCTCCGTACGGAGCCCGCCACCGGGCGCGTGGTCGTGGGGAGCCGCCCGGAGCTGGCGCGGACGTCGGTCAGGGTGAGCCCCGGCCGCATGTACGTGCCGGCTCAGCGGGTGAAGGCGAAGCTGCGGTACCGCCAGAGCGCGGTCTGGGCGACCGTGACCCCCGTGGCGGGCGGAGGCTTCGCGCTGGAGCTCGATGAGCCCGTCGAGGGGGTCGCCCCCGGCCAGGCGGCGGTGGTCTACGACGGAGATGCTGTCGTCGGCGCCGGGACGATCGCATAGGATGCGCCCGTGGCAGTCCAGCTGATTCTGCTCGCGACGGCATCGGACGCATGGCAGTACGCCCTCGCCGTGTTCCTCATCCTCACGGCGATCGGCCTGGTGATCGTGCTCCTGCGCTTCTCAGGGACGCTCCAGCGCATCAACACGGCCCTCGACGGCGTGGTCGCCGAGGTCGTGCCCATGCTCGGCAAGGTGTCGGTGTCGCTCGACCACGTGAACGACGAGCTCGAGAAGGTCGGGCACATCACCGACAGCGCCGTCGATGCGACGGACAAGGTCGACTCGGCTGTGCGCGCCGTATCCGACGCCGTCCAGAAGCCCGCGAAGGCCGCGGCCGGGTTCACCGACGGCGTGTCGCACGCGTTCGAGACGTTCCGCGCCAAGCGCGACCGGCGCGGAGGCGTGCTGTGAGGCGGCTGCTGCTGATCGGCGTGGTGGCCTCGGCCGCCGTCGCGCTCTACCGCCGCGCCCAGGAGATCGCCGAGGAGGAGGAGCGGCCGCTCGCCGACGTGGTCACCGACCTTCCGCGCCGGCTGTGGCACGACCTCGAGACGATCCCCGACGATCTGCGCTCCGCCGCCGAGGAGGGCGCAGCCGCCGCCCACCGCTCGGCTGACAGCGTCGACGCCGCCGGCTGATCAGTCCGCGATGCGGGCGATCAGCTCGCGCCGGTCGACCAGCCGCTTCGGCTCGCCGCTCAGCCGCAGCTCGTAGCCCGCGCCGCGCGGGAAGAGCACCTTGTCGCCGGGCGAGACGCCGTGCACATCGTCCCCAACCGCCATGACCACGCCCGACTGGCACGAGGACTCGGCGCTGGCAGGGATGATCAGGCCGGCGTTCGTCTCGGTCTCGTCGTCGACCGGCTCGAGCAGGACGAAGCCGTCGAGCGGCTCGATGCCGCCGGAGCCGCTCTGGGAGCGCTCGAAGCGCGAGAGCGTGTCGTCCCCGTGCATGGTGAAAGGCTACCTCAGGCGCTGAGAGCGGACGCGGCGCGGCGGGCCGCAAGAGAGCCGCGGATAGAATTGCGCCCCATGCGCTCCCACGAGATTCGCCGCCGCTTCCTGGACCACTTCGCCGCGAGCGGCCACGCGCAGCTCCCCAGCGGGTCGCTCGTGCCGCCGGACTGGGACCGCAGCGTGCTCATCACGACGGCCGGGATGCAGCCGCTCAAGCGCTACTTCCTGGGCCTCGAAGAGCCGCCGCAGGCGCGCCTCATGACGGTGCAGAAGTGCTTCCGCACCGTCGACATCGACGAGGTTGGCCGCACCGCCCATCACCTGACGTTCTTCGAGATGCTCGGCAACTTCTCGATCGGCGACTACTTCAAGCGGTTCGCGGTCGAGCAGGCATGGGAGCTCGTCACCTCGCCGGACGGGTTCGGCTTCGATCCGGACCGGCTCTGGGCGACGGTCTACCGCGGCGACGGCGACGTGCCGGCCGACGAGGAGGCGATCGCCCTCTGGCTCGAGGTCGGCGTGCCGCCCGAGCGAATCCTGCGCCTCGGCGGCGACAACTTCTGGCAGGCCGGCCCCGTCGGGCCGTGCGGGCCGTGCTCCGAGCTCCACTACGACCGCGGGGAGGACGTCGGCTGCGGCCGGGCCGAGTGCGGCCCCGACTGCGACTGCGACCGGTTCATCGAGTTCTGGAACCTCGTGTTCATGCAGTACAACATGCTCGACGACGGCTCCCTCGAGCCGCTGCCGCGGCCCAGCATCGACACCGGGGCGGGGCTCGAGCGGGTGACGATGCTGGCTCAGGGCGTCGACAGCGCGTACCTCACCGACGCCTTCGGCGACGTCATCCAGGTGATCGAGGGCTGGAGCGGCGCCCGCTACGGGCACACGCCGGGCGAGACGAAGGCGCTCAAGGTGCTGGCGGACCACGGCCGGGCCATGAGCTTCCTCGCGAGCGACGGGATCGAGCCGGGGAACGAGGGCCGCGGCTATGTGCTTCGCCGGGTCATCCGGAGGGCGATCCTGTTCGGCCGCCGCATCGGGCTCGAGGACGCGTTCCTCGTCCGCCTGCACGGCCGGGTGGTGGAGCTGCTCCGTGACGCCCATCCCGAGCTCGGCCATGAGGAGGCGCGGGTCGCGGAGCTGCTCGCCGCCGAGGAGGAGCGGTTTTCGCGAACGCTCGAGACCGGCGGGAAGCTGCTCGACGACGTCCTCGCCGGCTCCGGGGACGAGGTGTCTGCCGACGACGCGTTCCGGCTTCACGACACCTACGGCTTCCCGATCGAGCTCACGATGGAGATCGCCGGCGAACACGGAAAGCGCGTCGACGAGGCCGGGTTCGCGACGCTGATGGACGAGCAGCGAAACCGCGCCAGGGCGGCCACGGCCGGCGCCCGCGTCGAGGTGGCCGAGCTCGAGTCCGGCTTCCAGACGGAGTTCGTGGGCTACGAGCGGCTCGACGTGACGACGCAGGTGGGCGCGATCCACGACCAGGGCGACGGCACGCTGCTCGTGAAGCTGCGCGAGTCGCCGTTCTATCCCAAGGGCGGAGGCCAGGTCGCCGACAGCGGCTGGATCGAGTCCGACGCGGCCCGCGCCGCCGTCGAGGACGTCGTCCGCGTCGAGGATGACCAGGTGATCGTCGCCCGGCTCGAGCACGGCGAGCTGCATCCCGGCGAGCGCGTCCGCGCGCACGTCGACCTCGAGGCTCGCCGCCCGACCATGGCCAACCACACCGCGACGCACCTCCTGCACGCCGCGCTCCGCGGCCGGCTCGGCGACCACGTGACGCAGGCCGGCTCCTACGTCGGGCCCGACAAGCTGCGGTTCGACTTCCGCCACTCGGGCCCGCTCACGCCGGACGAGCTGGCCGACATCGAGCGGACGGTCAACGAGCACGTCATCGCCAACCATCCGCTGCACGTCTTCGTCACGTCGCGCGACCACGCCGGCGAGCTCGGCGCGATGATGCTCTTCGGCGAGAAGTACGGCGACCACGTGCGCGTGGTGGAGGTGCCCGAGGTGAGCCGCGAGCTGTGCGGAGGCACCCACGTCCGCTCGACGGCCGAGATCGGCCCCTTCGTCGTCACGCGCGAGACGAGCTCCTCGCAGGGGATCCGGCGGATCGAGGCGATCACGGCCGGCGCCGCCCTGGCCCACCTGCGGGCCGAGGCCGGCGAGGCGCAGGCGCTGCGGGGCCGGGTCGCCGAGCTCGAGTCCGCGGTCAAGCAGGCCGCCCGGTCGGCACCGCCCGCGCGCCGAGAACGGCAGCGTGGGCGGCCTGATCGACGGGGCGTCCGAGGAGAACGGCGTGCGGATCGTCGCGGCCGTCGTCGCCGACGCCGACGGCGACCAGCTGCTCCAGATGTCCGACCGCATCCGCTCGAAGCTCTCGCCCGCCGCGGTCGTCCTGGGCGGCGATGCGGGCGGCAAGGCGCATCTCGTGGCGAGCTTCGACGGCGGCGCGCAGGAGCGCGGCCTCTCGGCCGTCGACGTGATCCGCGCCGTGGCCCCGATCGTCGACGGGGGCGGCGGCGGCCGCGCCGCGATGGCTCGCGCCGGCGGCTCGAACCCGGCCCAGCTCGCCGAGGCCGTCCAGGCGGCCGAGGACGCGATCCGGGAGCGCCTGCGCTCGTGAAGGTCGTGGCGCTCGACTACGGCAGCGCCCGCACGGGCGTGGCCGTCAGCGACGAGACCGGCACGCTCGCCCGCCCGGTGGGCGTGGTGCGCCACGTCCGCCGTCCCGCGGGGATGGCCGAGCTCGTCGCGACGATCGGCGGTCTCGACCCCGAGCGCATCGTGGTCGGCCTTCCGCTCACGCTGCGCGGCGAGCACGGCGCCCAGGCGGCCGAGACGCTCGAGTTCGTTCAGGAGCTCACGGCGCGCTGCGCGGTGCCGGTCGACACCTACGACGAGCGGTTCACGACGGCGCTCGCCGCCGCCCCCGGAGGGCGGCCGGACGAGGACGCCGTGGCCGCCGCTCACCTTCTCCAGGGGTATCTGACACGGCTCGCCGGCTAGCCCTCCTGGCGGTGCTGGTCGCCGCCGTCGTGGGCGTGCTGCGCGGCGCCCAGTGGGTCGTCTCGGATCTCGGTGCGAGCACGACCGCGCCCGCGCCGGATCCGCACGGGAAGCCGATCCCGGTCCTGATCCCGGCGGGCTGCCGACGCCTCGGAGATCGGCGCGATCCTCGAGAAGCAGGGTGTCATCGACGACGGCGGCCGGTTCCGCGAGTACGCCAAGGACGCGGGGGAGGGGTCGGAGTTCAAGGCGGGCACGTACGCGATCAAGGCCGGGACGGGCTACGACGCGCTGATCCGCATGCTCGACCACGGGCCGGTGGCGGTCGTGAAGACGCTGGTCGTTCCGGAGGGATTCCGGATCTCGGAGATCGAAGCCCGCCTCGGCTCGGTCGGGATCTCGAAGAAGGCGTACGCCCGCGTCGTCCGCGCGGCGCCGTCGCCGCCCGGCTTCGGCCATCACGTGAACATGGAGGGGTTCATGTTCCCGGCCACCTACACGATCCGCCCCGGCGAGCGGCCGGCAGCGCTCGTGGCGCAGCAGCTCGCGGCGTTCCGCGACAACGTCGCCAAGGTCGACATGAGCTACGCGCAAGTCGAAGAACCTGACGCCGTACGACGTCCTCACCATCGCGTCGATGATCGAGCGCGAGGCGCGCGCCCCGGGCGACCGCGCGAAGGTCGCGGCCGTGATCTACAACCGCCTGCATCGCGGGATGAAGCTGGGCATCGACGCCACGATCCTCTACCACCTGGGATCGTGGTCGGCCACGATCCACCAGTCCGACATCGACAGCCATGAGCCCTACAACACGCGCCAGAACCTCGGCCTTCCGCCGACGCCGATCTGCAACCCGGGGCTCGCCTCGATCGAGGCCGCCGCGCACCCGGCGCACGTGAACTACCTCTACTACATCGCCGTGCCGGGCCAGGACGCCCAGTACTTCACGGCGAGCTACGCCGACTTCAAGGCGCATGGCGGCTGAGCCGCGCCGCGCGGGGGTGATCGGCCATCCGATCGCCCACTCGCGCTCGCCGGCGATGCACGCCGCCGCCTACGCCGAGCTCGGGATGGACTGGGAGTACGTGGCGATCGACGTGCCGCCCGCCCGGCTCGTCGAGTTCGTCGCCGGCCTCGAGGGCGCCGGCTTCGCGGGCGTGAACGTCACCATCCCGCACAAGCTGGCCGTGATCCCGATGTGCGCCGAGATCGCTCCGGAGGCTCGCGCGGCCGGCTCCGTGAACACGCTCCTCGTGCGCGACGGCGAGCTCCACGGCCACAGCACCGACGGCCGCGGGCTCCTGTGGGCGCTCGGGGACACCGCGCCGGCCGACGCCCTCGTGCTCGGCGCCGGCGGCGCCGCCCGGGCCGCGGTCGCCGCCCTGCGCGACGCGGGCTGGCGCGTCGCGGTGAGCGCCCGCCGGCCGGAGGCCGCCGCCGAGCTTGGCGCCGAGGTCGTCCCCTGGCCGCCGGATCGCGGCGGCATCGCTCATCGTGAACGCCACCCCCCTCGGCCAGCATGAAACACCGGCGCCTGTCGCCAATGTTTCAGTGCCGATCGACACGACCGCGCTCGGACTGGGCGTGACCGTCGTCGACCTCGCCTACCGCGGCGACGGCGCCGAGACGGCGCTCTGCGCGCTCGCGCGGGAGCGGGGCGCGCGCGTCGTCGACGGGCTCGAGGTGCTGATCGGCCAGGGGATCTACGCCTTCGAGCTCCTCACCGGCCGGCCGGCGCCGGTCGAGGCGATGCGCCGCGGCGCCCGCGCCGCCTAACGGTCCGGCGCGAAACGGCGCCGGGTCGGTGTAGGGCTCGCGGCCCAGGGCGAGCTCGGCGGCGAGGCGGCCCGACCCCGCGCCGGTGAGGATGCCCTCGCTGCCGTGTCCGGCGCACACGACGACGCCCTCGTCGAGGCGGCCGATGTAGGGGAGCCCGTCGTGCGAGAAGGGTCGCAGGCCGGTCCACGTCGCCGCGACCTCGCGGTCCGCGATGCCGGGCACCATCGCGCAGGCCCGGCGGGCGTTCCCGCGCAGGCCCGCCAGGCTCTCGGCGCCGTCGTGGAGGGCGGCCGACCGCGACGCCCCGACGACGACCGTCCCGTCGGCGTTCTGGTGGATGCCGAGGGCGTGGACGGCCGGCGCACCGCGCTCCACGAGCTCGCCCTCGCCGAGGTCTGCCAGCGTCACCGGGCCGCCGGCGACGGGCGGCTCCGGCGCCGTGTACTCGGCCTCGTAGACGGCGTGGCGCAGCACCTGGGGCCCCGGGGCCACGAGCGCGATCCAGCCGCGCACCGGCCGCACCTCGAGCTCGTGCCCCAGCATCCGCGCGAGCGGGCGCGACCAGGCGCCGGCCGCGAGGACGATCATCGGCGCGTCGATCCGGCCCGCGTCGGTGATGACGGCCCCAGGTCGCAGCCGCTTCACCTCGACGTGGGAGCGGATCTCGGCCCCCGCAGCCCGGGCCGCTGCCGCCGCCGCGGCCGCCAGCGCGCCCGGATCGGACCGCCGCCCCTCGGCAAGCAGGAGCCCGCCCGCCATGCCGGGCGCAAGCCCCGGCTCCTCCGCGGCGACGCCGGCCGCGTCCAGCCGCTCGCCGGCGTGCGGCACGTCGTCCAGGGCGGCGAGCTGGGCCTCGTCGGTCGCGAGGAGGAGCGTCCCGATCGGCTCGCGGTCGAAGGCAAACTCGCGCTCGTCGGCGAGCTTCCCGTAGAGCTCGATGCTCTGGCGCCACAGCGGCACGAGCTCCTCGTGGTCGGGCGGGAGGACGAGGCCCTGGCTGCGTCCGGTTGCCCCGGACGCCAGCGCGCCGCGCTCGACGAGCACCACCTCGGCTCCCGCGGCGGCGATCTGCCACGCCGCGGTCGTGCCGATCACCCCTCCGCCGATCACGATCGCGTCCGGCATGCGCCGCGGAGCCTACAGCCCGAGCTCGAACCGGCCGATAGTCGGGGCATGGAATTCGTTCTCCCGTTTGCCGGTGCCGGCTTCGCCCTGGGCTGGCCGATGGAATGGGTCATCCAGCGCTTCCCCACCGGGGAGGGCACGGCCCCATCGGCGCGCCGCAAGTGGATCGTGGCCGGCATCACGGCGGCCCTCTTCGCGGCGCTCACGCTGCACATCGGCCTGCATCCGGAGCTCGCGCCCGCGCTGCTCCTCACGGCGCTCGTCGTCCCGGCCGCGGCGATCGACCTGAAGCACCGCATCATCCCGGACGCCATCAACATCCCCGGAGCCGTCCTCGTCTACGCCACGGCGGTGGCCGCCCAGCCCGACCGCTGGGCCGAGCTCCTGGTCGGCGGGCTCGCGGGGCTCGTCTTCCTGGGAGCCGCCTGGGTCGTCTCGCCCAAGGGGATGGGGCTCGGCGACGTCAAGATGGTGCTGATGATCGGCCTTGCGCTCGGCAAGTACATCGGCGTGGCGCTCTTCGCCGCGTTCACGCTCTCGCTCATCCCCTCGCTCGGCGCTGCTGCTCGTGAAGGGCCTGCGGGCACGCAAGATCGGCTTCCCCTTCGGCCCCTTCCTCGCGTTCGGCGCGGTGGTCGGCCTCATGTGGGGCGAGCAGATCTGGAACTGGTACATGCTCGGATAGGCGGCGGCGCGGGTTAGGCTCCCTGGCCGGATGCCGCTCTCCTACGTCACGGCCGGGGAATCTCACGGGCCCGGCCTGACCGTCGTCATCAGCGGCCTTCCGGCGGGCCTCGAGCTCGACCACGAGCTGATCCAGGGCGACCTCGCGCGGCGCCAGGCCGGCTACGGGCGCAGCCCGCGCCAGCAGCTCGAGCAGGACGACGTCGACCCGCGCGGCGGCCTGCGCCACGGCCGCACGCTGGGCAGCCCGCTCGCGTTCTTCATCCAGAACCGCGACCACAAGAACTGGACGGCGCCGATGAGCGCCTGGCCCGTCGCCGACGAGGCGCTCGAGGAGTACGGCTGGCGGGGGAAGCCGGTGACGCTCCCGCGGCCCGGGCACGCCGACCTCGCCGGGCACGCTGAAGTACGGCCACGAGGACGTGCGAAACGTGCTCGAGCGGGCCAGCGCCCGCGAGACGGCCGGTCGGGTGGCGGCGGGCGCCGTCGCGAAGGCGCTCATCCGCACGATCGGGATCGAGGTTCGCTCGCACGTGCTGCAGGTCGGCTCGGTGCGCGCGACGCCGCCCGCGTGGCTCTCGGCCTCCGACCTCGACCGGGCCGAGCGCTCCCCCGTGCGGTGCATCGATCCCGACGCCGAGGCGGCGATGATCGCCGAGATCGAGGCGGCCAAGCGCGACCGCGACACGCTCGGCGGCGTGACCGAGGTGCGGGCGTACGGCGTGCCCGCCGGCCTGGGCTCCTACGTCGCCGCTGAGGCCCGGATCGACGGGAGGATCGCCGCGGCGATGCTCTCGATTCAGTCGGCCAAGGGCGTCGAGATCGGCGACGCGATCGCGTCCTCGGCGCGCCGGGGGTCGAGCGTCCACGACGAGATCTTCCACACGGCCGAGAAGGGCTGGCACCGCCAGACGGACCGGGCCGGAGGCATCGAGGGCGGGATGACGAACGGCGCCGAGGTGGTCGTGCGCACGATCTGGAAGCCGCTGCCGACGCTGATGCGCCCTCTGCGGTCGGCCGAGCTGGGATCGCACGAGCCGCGCGAGGCGCACGTCGAGCGCTCGGACGTCACCGTGCTCCCGGCGGCGGCGGTCGTCGCCGAGGCCGCGGTGGCGTGGGAGCTGGCGCGGGCGGCGCACGAGAAGTTCGGCGGCGATGCGATCGGCGACTTCACCGCCGCACACGCCGCCTACGTCGAGCGCATCGCCCGGGCATGATCCCGGGCCCCTTCCGCAACCTCGCGCTGATCGGCTTCATGGGCGCGGGCAAGACGAGCGCGGGGGAGGCGCTGGCCGCGCGCCTCGGCTGGTCGTTCCTGGATGCCGATCGCGAGATCGAGCGGGAGGCCGGCCGGACGATCGCCGCGATCTTCGAGGAGGACGGCGAGCCCGCGTTCCGCTCGCTCGAGGAGCGGGTGGTCGGGCGCCTGCTGCGGGAGTCGAACACGGTGCTGGCGCTGGGCGGCGGCTCGATCCTCTCGCCGGTCACGCGCGAGCGGCTCCGCGACGGGAGCTTCACCGTCCTTCTCGACGTCTCGCCGCAGACGGCCTGGCGGCGCATCGAGGCCCAGGCAGGCGACCGCCCGCTCGCCGGCGAGGCGCAGGGGTTCGCCGAGCTCTACGAGCGCCGCCGCCCGCTCTACCACGCCGCCTGCGACGCGTTCGTCGACGCCGAGGATCTCCAGGGCGAGGAGGCGCTCCTGGCGCCGCTCGCGCGGCCGGCGGCCCTGGCCGAGCTGCCCCGGCTCGTCGGGCGCGCGGCGGGCGGCGCTCATCGCCGACCGGGCGGTGCTGCGCGTGCTCGGGCCGCCGATCGACCCGCTCGTGACCGTCCGGCTTCCCGTCGGGGAGGCCGCCAAGACCGTGGCCGTCGCTCGCCAGGCGTGGACGCGCCTGGCCGACCTCGGCGTCGAGCGCGGCGACGTCGTCGTCGGCCTCGGCGGCGGTGCGGCGACGGACGTGGCGGGGTTCGTGGCAGCGACCTACCTGCGCGGCATCCCGTGGATCTCCGTCCCGACGTCGCTCACGGGGATGGTGGACGCCGGCATCGGCGGGAAGACGGCCGTCGACCTGCCGCAGGCCAAGAACGCCGTCGGCGCGTTCCACCAGCCGGAGTGGGTGGTGTGCGACCCGGCGACGGTCGAGACGCTGCCGCTGCGGGAGTGGTCGTCCGGGTTCGCCGAGGTGGTGAAGACCGGCCTCCTGGCGGGCGGGCGGCTGTGGGATCTCGTTCGCGAGTGGGAGCCCGGCAGGGGATCGCCCGACGACCGGCTCGAGCTGATCCGCCGCTGCGCGGCGTACAAGGCTCGGATCGTCGCCGCCGACCCCGAGGAGCGCGGGCAGCGGGCGGTGCTCAACCTCGGGCACTCCGTCGGCCACGCGATCGAGGCGGCGACCGGCTACAAGGCGTTCTCGCACGGCGAGGCCGTCTCCGTCGGGCTGCTCGCCGCCCTGTGGCTCTCGGCGCAGTGCGCCGGGCTGGACGCGGCCGTCGAGGAGGAGGTGCGCGAGCTGCTTCGCCGCCAGGGGCTGCCCGTCGTCGCCCGGAACGTCAGCGCCGGCCGCCGTGATCGATGCCATGGCCCACGACAAGAAGGCCCGCGAGGGGCGCGTCCGCTTCGCGCTGCTCGAGGGCGATCGGGAAGCCGGTGTGGGGGATCGACCCCGGCGACGAGCTGGTCGAGGCGGCGGTCGCCCGAGCGGTTGCGCGGCAGACGCTAGGGCGAGAGCCGGACGGGGATGCGCACGATGTTCGGCGGCGGGCCGCCGCGGCGCCGAGGTGTCGGTGACGACGATCGACCCGGTCTGGGCGTTTCCGACGTGGTAGGGGATCGTCACGGCGAAGTGGCCGCGGCAGCCGGTGCCGCAGCTCGCCATGAAGAACTTCTTCGCGATCAGGTGGCCGCCGGAGTTCAGGACCTTGACGACCATCGCGGCCTCGAAGACGTCGGACGTGCCCGTCACGCGCACCGATCGGCGAGAGGTGGGCGCCGATCGCCGGGTTGTGGACGACGATCGCCGGCAGGAGGCGGGCGAAGTCGGCGCGGGTCATCTGGGCCGGCACCGTGCACTCCACCGATCGACGTGACCCGGCTCCCGCGATCTCGAGGTGAGACCGCGTGGACGTTGGGAACTGCGTCGCGGTGAACGTGAGCCTGCGCAAGGCGCATGCGAATCCGCTTCTTCGGGGCCGGCGAAGGCGAACGACTGACGGTCAGATTGATCGTCGCGACGCCGCCGCGTCTGCGACGTGCTGAGGAGCTTCGTGCCGGCGGGCCACGGCGGTCTTGACGCCCGCGGCCGACTCGGCGGCGTTCGGGCCGGCGAGGAGCGCGCGCACCGCGGTCCTCAACGGGGAAGCTCGCGGCCGTGCGCCGTGCGCTTCGTGTGCCAGAGCCGCGCCGAGCGCTTGAACCACACGCTGATGCGTCGTGGAGGCATGCGGCTTCGGGCCGTGCGAGTCGGCGCGCGCAGCCCCGCCGGAGCCGGCACAGGAGCCCCAGCGACCACCAGCAAGCGCGATTGCCCGGCGTGCAAACACCGCGCGGACACTACCGAACCGCGCGATGTGCGGCCAGCGCGGGTCAAGTAACCTCCCCGCTCGATGCAGGTCGTCGTCCTGAACGGGGTCAATCTGAGCATGCTCGGCAAGCGCGATCCGGCCGTGTACGGGACGGTGACGCTGTCGCAGCTCGAGACGATGATCTACGAGTGGGCGAAGGATCTGAACCTCACCGTCCGCTGCTGGCAGACGAACAGCGAGGGCGACTACATCGACATGATCCACGAGGCGTGCGCCGGCGCCGACGGCCTCATCGTCAACCCGGGCGCCTGGACGCATTACTCCTACGCGATCCGCGACGCGCTCGAGATCTTCCCGGGGCCGGTCGTCGAGGTGCACCTCTCGAACATCGAGGAGCGCGAGGAGTGGCGGCGTCGCTCGGTCATCGCCGACGTCGTCTCCCACCGGATCCTCGGACACGGCGCCGACGGCTACCACGAGGCCCTCGAGCGCCTGGCGGCCACGCGGTGAGCCACGCCGTCCGCCTGGCCGCGCTCGGTGAGCGGCTCGACTCGCTCGGCGTCGACGCCCTCCTCGTCACGTCGCGGGCCAACATCCGCTACCTGACGGGGTTCGGGGGGACGAACGGCGTCGTCCTCGTCCGCCCCGACGGCGCGACCTTCCTCACCGACTTCCGCTACACCGAGCGGGCCGCTCCGCTCGAGGCGTACATGGAGGTGCGCCAGGTCGAGCGCGACGTGATGAAGGCCGCCTGCGCGCACCTCGCCGAGCTCGCGCCCGGCGCGCAGCGCGATCGGCTTCGAGAGCGCCCATATGACGGTGGCCCAGCACGACCGCCTCGCCGCCGCCGCGCCGGCTCCGCCGGTCGCGACGACCGGCGCGGTGGAGCGGCTGCGCGAGGTGAAGGACGCCGACGAGCAGGAGGCGGTCAGGCGCTCGGCGGCGCTCATCGAGCCCGTGCTCGAGCGGGTCGCCGCGCGCGGGCCTCGTGGGCCGGAGCGAGCGCGACGTGGCGTGGAGCATCCAGGAGGCGTTCCACGCGCTGGGCGCCGAAGGGCTGAGCTTCCCGTCGATCGTCGCGGCGCACGAGCACGGCGCCCAGCCGCACGCCGAGCCGGGCACCGACGTCATCGGCCCGGACACGTTCGTCACGATCGACCTCGGCTGCGTGCTCGACGGCTACTGCTCGGATTGCACCCGGACGTTCGCGACCGGCTCCGTGCCGGCAGCGGCTCCGTGAGGCGTACGACGTCTGCCTCGAGGCGCAGCTGGCCGCGATGGAGGGCATCCGGCCGGGCCTCGCCGGCAAGGACGCCGACGCCGTCGCGCGCGACATCATCGACCGCGGCCGGGCTTCGGCGAGCACTTCGGCCACCCGCTCGGGCACGGCGTCGGGCCTCGAGATCCACGAGGACCCGCGGCTCTCCGCCGATGTCGGCCGCAACCCTCGAGCCCGGGCATGGTCGTCACAGTGGAGCCGGGCATCTATCTGCCCGGGCTCGGCGGTGTTCGCATCGAGGATCTGGTCATCGTGACCGAGGACGGCTGCGAGCGCCTCACGGGCTACCCTAAAGAGCTGACCACGCTCGGGTAGGCGCGATGATCTCGACCAACCAGTTCAAGAACGGCATGCACATCGACGTCGACGGCACGGTCTACCGGATCGTCGAGTTCCAGCACGTCAAGCCCGGCAAGGGCGGGGCGTTCGTGCGCACGAAGCTGAAGGCGCTCGAGAGCGGGGCGGTCGTCGACAAGACGTTCCGCGCGGGCGAGAAGATGCCGCGCGTCCGCACCGAGGTCAAGAACGTCACCTACCTGTACAACGACGGCGCCGACGTCCACCTGATGGACACCGAGACGTTCGACCAGATCGCGCTCCCGGCGGAGTCCATGACCGAGGAGCTGCGCTTCATGCGCGAGAACGACACGATCCAGCTCCTGCTCGTCGACGGCAGCCCGTCGGCGCGTGCAGCTGCCGGCGGCGGTCGAGCTCGCCGTCGTCGACACCGAGCCGGGCGTGAAGGGCGACACCGTCTCCAACGTCACCAAGCCCGCAACGCTCGAGACCGGGGCCGTGGTCGCCGTGCCGCTCTTCGTGAACGTCGGCGAGCGCATCAGGGTGGACACGCGCGAGGCGCGCTACATCTCCCGGGCGTGACCCGAATCGTCGACACCACCATCCGGCTCCTGTCGCAGCAGCCGCTCACGGGCACGATCTCGACCGCGCGCGTGCTCGAGGTGGCGGAGATCCTCGACGGCGCCGGCTTCGCCGCCCTCGAGGTCTCGGGCGGCGGCTGCTTCGACGCGGCCGTGCGGCGCGGCGTCGAGAGCCCGTGGGAGCGGATCCGCGGCCTTCGCGCCCGCTGCTCGAAGACGCCGCTTCAGATCGCGCTTCGCGGCCGGTTCCTGGTCGGCCCGCGCCCGGTCTCCGACGACCTGATCCGGCGGTTCATCCTGTCGGCGGCCGAGAGCGGCATCGACATCTTCCGCCTGCACGACCCGATGAACGACGTCGAGAACCTCGCCGCGGCGGCGGCCGCGGTGCGCGAGGCCGGCGGGCGGCTGTACGCGGGCCTCGCGTTCTCGGGCAAGATGTCCAACCTCGAGCGGGTCGTCGAGAAGGCGCGCCGCCTGGCGGAGATCGGGGCCGACCACGTGCTGCTCCACGACCCGGCCGGCGCGCTCGACCCGGGGACGTGCGGCCAGGTGGTCGCGCGGCTCGCCGAGGCGTCGGGCGTGCCGGTCGGGCTCTACTGCCAGGGCACGGGCGGGAACGCGCTCGCGATGGCCGTCGAGGCGTCCCGGGCCGGGGCCGAGCCGATCGCCGCCGCGGCCTACCCCGTCGCCGCCTCGCTGAACCGGGTCGCGGCCGAGTTCCTGTGCGACGCGCTCACGGGGCTCGGGATCGAGCACGGCGTGGACACCGCCCGCGTGTGGGCGGCGTCGCGGTTCATCGACGACCACGTCACCTCGCAGATGCCGGCGCTTCCGATCCCGCCGCGGATCGCCCTGCGGACGGCGTCAACCGGATCCCGGTCGGGCTCGTGGCCGAGGTCGACGCCCGGCTTCGCGCGGCCGACGCGACCGACCGCCTGGACGAGGTCCTCGACGAGCTGGCGCCGCGTGCGCGACGACTGCGGCATGCCGCCGCTCGCGCAGCCCATCGGCGGCATCCTCGCCGGGCAGGCCGTGCGGCACGTGCTCTCGGCGCGCAGGTGGGCGGATGCGTCGACCGAGATGCGCAGGCTCCTCGGCGGCGGATACGGCTCGCCGCCGATGGACGTCGTGCCGGAGGCGGCCGCGTTCGCCGACTACGACGGGCCCGCCGAGGAGCCGCCCGACATGGACGACCTGAAGGCGCGCGCCGGCGGCGCGCCGAGCGAGGAGGATCTCCTGCTGCTCGCGCTCTTCGGCGACGACGCGGCGCGGCTGATCGAGGCGCTGCGCGGCAGGGGAGCCGTGTCCGACCGCGACTCCGACGCGCTCGAGCCGTCGCAGTCCGAGCGGATCCGGGAGCTGATCCGGATGGTCGAGGACTCCGACGTCGGCGAGCTGACGCTCCAGGACGGGCCGGTGCGCATCACCGTCCGCCGCCACGACGAGCGCCCGCCCGCGCCGGCCGCGGCGCCGGCGGCGCCGCTGGCCGGCCGACGAGCCGGCCGTGTCCTCGGCGATCCGGCTCGAGTCGCCGATGGTCGGGACGTTCTACCGGTCGCCGTCGCCCAGCCAGCCGGCGTTCGTCGACGAGGGCGACCGCGTCGAGATCGGCCAGACGCTCTGCATCCTCGAGGCGATGAAGCTGTTCAACGAGTTCAAGGCCGAGCACGCGGGCGTGATCCGCAGGATCCTGGTGGCGAACGCCGAGCCTGTGGAGTACGGCCAGCCGCTGTTCGAGCTCGAGCCGGCGTGATGGCGGGCCTGGACCACCGGGGCCAGACCCCGGACGGGGCCTGGCCCCAGGGGATGCCAGCGCGGTGCCTGGGGCGCTCCACCGGGGTCTGACCCAGGGGTCGACGTGCTGAGCAGGGTGCTGGTGGCGAATCGGGGCGAGTGCGCGGTGCAGGATCGTGCGGGCCTGCCACGACCTCGGGATCGAGGCGGTCGCCGTCTACTCGACGGCCGATCGCGACGGCCTCTGGGTGGAGCTGGCCGACCGGGCGGTGTGCATCGGCCCGCACCAGCCCGGCGGAGAGCTACCTGAACGTGCGGAACCTGATCGGGGCAGCCGAGACCACCGGCTGCGACGCCCTGCACCCCGGCTGGGGGTTCCTGGCCGAGAACGCGGCATTCGTGGGCGTCTGCGCCGAGAACGACCTGGTGTTCGTCGGCCCGCCGGCCGCGGCGATGGAGGTGATGGGCGACAAGAGCCGCGCCCGCGAGGCCATGCGCTCGGCCGGCGTGCCGCTCGTCCCGGGCTCGCTCGACCGCCTGGGCGGAGCGGATCACGCGCGGGCGATGGCGGCCGAGATCGGCTATCCGGTCCTGCTCAAGGCCGCGGCCGGAGGGCGGCGGGCGCGGCATGCGGCTCGTCACCGATCCGGCCGACATCGAGGACGCCTACGGCGTCGCCTCGGCCGAGGCGCTGACGTCGTTCGGAGACGGCGGGATGTACCTCGAGCGGGCCGTCGTCGGCGCGCGCCATGTCGAGATGCAGGTGCTCGCCGACGACGGCGGCGTGCTCGTCCTCGGCGAGCGCGACTGCTCCGTGCAGCGGCGCCACCAGAAGCTGATCGAGGAGGGGCCGTCGCCGGCGCTCGACGAGGCCACCCGCGTCAGCATGGCCGACGCGGCCACGCTGGCGTGCACCGGCTGCGGCTACCGGAACGCCGGCACGGTCGAGTTCCTGCTCGACCAGGACGGGTCGTTCTACTTCATCGAGATGAACACCCGGCTCCAGGTCGAGCACCCCGTGTCCGAGCTCGTGACCGGGCGCGACCTCGCCACCTGGCAGCTTCGCATCGCCGGCGGCGAGCCGCTCGACGCGACCGGCCTCGCCGATCTCCGCGGCCACGCGATCGAGTTCCGGATCAACTGCGAGGACCCCGCCCACGACTTCCGTCCGGCGGCCGGGACGATCAGCCGGTTTCGGGCGCCGCTCGGCGCCGGGCGTGCGGGTCGACACGCACGCGTACGAGGGCTACCGCGTGCCGCCCTTCTACGACTCGCTCCTGGCGAAGCTGATCGTCTGGGGCGAGGATCGCGCCCAGGCGCTCGACCGGTCGCGGCGGGCGCTCGCCGAGCTCGAGATCGAAGGGGTCGCCACGACGGCGCCGCTCTTCGCCGAGGTCGTCCAGGAGCCGGTGTTCCGGTCGGGCGCCTACACGACGGCCTACCTCGACGACGCGCGCGACCGGCTGCGATCGCTCGCGCCCGAGATGGCGGCTGCCTGATGCCCCTCCGCCTCGGCACCGCGACCGTCGCCGACGAGGCCCTCGAGACGATCGTCCGGGGCGCGGTTGCAAGCGTCTCCGGCGCCCGCCTGGACGCCCCCGGTCGCGTCGCGCGCGTCCTGCCGGGCCGGCGAGGGCCGGTGGAGTGGCAGGTCGAGCGCTCGTCGATCGCGTTCGACGTCGACATCTCGGCGGCGTACGGTCGCGTGCTGCCGGAGCTGGCCGTGGCCGTTCGCGACGCGGTCGCCGAGCCACGTCGCGCGGATGACGGGCCTCGAGGTCCGCTCCGTCGACGTCACCGTCAGGAGGTCGCGCGTCACGAGGGCGCCGAGCGGTGAGCCCGAGCAGGCGCGCGGAGCGGCGCGGGGCGGCGTTTCTGCTCTACCAGAAGGATCTGACCGGCGGCGACTTCGCGTCGCTCTTCGACGCCTACGAGCGCGACAACGGCGAGCACGTCACCGAGTTCGTCCGCGCGCAGGCCGAGGGGGCGTGGGCCGATCGCGACCGCCTCGACAGCGAGCATCGACGCGGCCGCCGAGGGGTGGAGCGCCGAGCGGATGGCGGTGCTCGAGCGCAACATCCTGCGCCTCGCCGTGTGGGAGATCGGGCGCGGGGAGGTGCCGGTCGCGGTCGCGATCGACGAGGCCGTGTCGCTCGCGAAGCGGTACGCATCGCCCGAGGCCGCTACGCTGGTCAACGGCGTTCTCGGCAAGATCGCCCGCGAGCAAGGGATCGGGACGATAGACCAGACCAGATTGCAGGAGGTTGCCGCCGAGCTCGAGCGGCTTCGCGCCGACCTCGAGCGCGACGACCTGACGCCCGAGCAGGCCGTCGAGCTGCTCGAGCGCATGACCGTCGTCGTGCACGAGGCGGTCGAGGCGCTCGAGGCGCGGGCCGAGAGCCTCGAGGACGAGGGAGAGCCGCAATGATCGAGCCGTATCTCGATCGAGCTCCGGCTGGCACGGGAGCCCGGCCTCGACGTCGCGATGCGCTATCCCCTCGCCGGAGGCGGAAAGCGGATCCGGCCACGGCTGTGCCTCGCCGCGGCCCGCGCGGGCGGTGCCGATCCCGCGGCCGCGCTCCCCGCGGCGGCGGCCGATCGAGCTGATCCACACCTTCTCGCTCGTCCACGACGACCTGCCGGCCCTCGACGACGACGACGAGCGCCGGGGCCGCCCGTCGCTTCACATCGCCCACGGCGAGGCCGTCGCGATCCTGGCCGGCGACGGGCTTCTGAACGCCGCCTTCCGGCTCGCGAGCGAGCAGCTCAAGGCGCCGCCGAAGGTGCGCCTCCGGGTCGTCTGCCGAGCTGGCGGCAGGAGTCGCCGGAATGATCGACGGCCAGTACCTCGACGTCGCCGGGCCCGGAGCCCGATGCCGAGGGGCTCGTCCGGCTGCACCGGCTCAAGACGGGCTCGCTCATCACGGCCGCCGTCGGCTGCGGCCTCCACATCGCCGGGCTCGACGACGACGCCCAGCGGCCGTATCGGGCGTTCGCCGCGGAGCTCGGGCTCCTGTTCCAGATCGTCGACGACATCCTCGACGCGGCCACCGACGAGTGGGGGTACGTGCGCAGCCACGGGCTCGACGGCGCGCGCCGCCTGGCCGAGGAGACGCGGGCCGGGACGCTCGAGCTGCTCGCGAGCTGCGAAGGCACGACAGACGAGCTCGAGGCGATCGTGGCCGAGGTGGCGGACCGGGCGGCGTGAGCATCGAGATCGCCGTCGCCGGGGCCGGAGCGCGTCGACGAGCTCGAGCCGCTGTGGCTGGCGCTCCACCACCATCACCGGGCGCGTCTCAGCGGCGCCGGTCGTCGCCGACGACGATGCGTCGTGGGCGCGGCGGCGGGCGTGGTATCTCGACATGCTGGCCGGTGGCGAGGACTCGTGCTGATCGCCGAGCGGGCCGGGCGTGCGGTCGGCTACGCGTTCGTGCACATGCACCACGGGCCCGACGACACGTGGCCGGTCGGATGAGCGCTGGGGCGAGGTCGTGTCGCTCTCGGTCTGTCCCGAGGAGCGCGGCGCGGGCGTCGGGACCGCGCCTGCTCGACGCGGTGGACGCGGAGCTGGCCGCGCGCGGAGGTGCCGGATCTCCAGGTGGCGGTCATGGCCGGGAACGCCGACGCGCTGCGCCTCTACGAGCGCCGCGGCCTCCGTCCGGCCGAGCTCGTCCTGTTTCGCTTCGGCGGTGGCCGAGGATGGCGACGAAGCGACGGCTTGACGCGCTGCTCGTCGAGCGCGGCCTGGTCGAGACGCGAAGCCGCGCGCAGGCGCTCATCATGGCCGGCCGCGTGCACGTCGAACGGCGCGCCGGTGACGAAGGCGGGCACGCCGACGGGCGAGCGACGCGGCCGTCGAGCTGATCGCGCCGCCGCGGTTCGTGTCGCGCGGCGGGGAGAAGCTCGAGACGGCGCTCGCCGCGTTCGGCGTCGATGTCGCCGGCGAGCGGTGCCTCGACGTCGGGAGCATCGACGGGCGGGTTCACCGACTGCCTCCTCCAGCACGGCGCGACCGCCGTCGTCGCGCTCGACGTCGGGCCGAAACCAGCTCCACGAACGCCTTCGCGCCGACCCGCGGGTGACTGTCGTCGACGGGACGAACGCGCGCTCGCTGGACTGCGGGGCGCTGCCGTTCCGGCCGGGCCTCGTCACGGCCGACGTCTCGTTCATCTCGCTCCGCCTGGTGCTCCCGGCCGTGCTGGCGTGCGCCGCCGATCCGCTGGCGGGCGCTCGTGCTCGTGAAGCCCCAGTTCGAGGCGGGCCGCGCCGAAGTTCGGCGGGGCGTCGTCCGCGACCCGGGCGTGCGCCGGAGGGTGTTGCAGGATTTCACCGAGTTTGCGACCTCGAGCGGCTGGGCCGTCCTCGGCGTGTGCGATTCTTGTGTCCCGGGCCCGGCCGGAAATCGCGAGTACCTTGTGTACCTCGCGTCGCACGCGCACCCCGTGCAGGAGGACCAGACCGCCGATGTCGCAGACCAGATCGAACGTGCGCTCGCCGCACCGTGACGGCGTGGCGGTGGCGCGCGCGGCCTTCCTGACCCACGGCCGGCCCGAGGTCATCGGCGACGCGCTGGAGCGCTCCGCGCGGTCGCCGCCCGCTGCGGCGTCGAGGTCGTCGACGAGGACGATCCCGACATCGTCGTCGTGCTGGGCGGCGACGGCACGATGCTGCGGGCGCTCCAGCGATGGCTCGGCACGGGCATCCCCTGCCTCGGCATGAACTTCGGCCGGGTGGGGTTCCTGACGAGCATCCCGGCGAAGCGACCTCGATGCGGGGCTCGAGCGCGCGTTCGCCGGCGGGTACGAGGTGCTCGACCTGCCCGACGCTGGTCGGCGGCGCGGGCGGCGGGGCGCACACCGCCGTCAACGACATCGTGCTGACCAGCGCCACGCCGGGCCGGATGGCGATCGTGGAGTGGGGCGTCGACGGCCAGTCGCTGGGCGAGCTCGGATGCGACGGGGTGATCGCCGCCAGCCCGACGGGCTCGACCGCGTACAACCTCTCGGCCGGCGGGCCCGGTCCTGGTCCCGGGCACCGACGGCTACGTGGTCACGTTCGTCTCGCCGCACTCGCTGCACGTCCGCTCGATGGTGCTCGGGCGGTCGCACGCGGTGACGCTTCCGAAACAGCGCCGCCGACGTGCCGGTGCAGATGATCGTCGACGGCCACGTCGTCGCCGTCCTCGAGCCGGGTGAGGCGCTCGAGGTGCGCATGGGCGACGCCTCCGCGGCGCTGGCGCGGGTCAGCGGCACGTCGTTCTTCACGCGCTACCTGGAGGCGTTCTCGCACTGATGCTCGCCCGGCTCCACATCCACAACCTGGCGCTGATCGAGCGCGCGGAGCTCGAGCTCGGGCCGGGGCTCAACGTCCTCACGGGCGAGACCGGGGCCGGGAAGACGATGCTCGCCCAGGCGATCGGCCTTCTCACCGGGGCTCAGCCGGTCGCCGGCATGGTCGGGCCGCACGGCGACGAGGCCTACGTCGAGGCCGAGTTCGACGCGCCGCCCGAGCTCTTCGACGACCCGGCGCTCGCGGCGGTGGCCGGCCTTCGGCCCGACGGCGAGGAGACGCTCATCGTGGCGCGGCGCCTCACGGCGAACGGCCGCAGCCGGGCGTTCGTCTGGGGACGGGGCTGCGCCCGAGCCGACCTCGAGGCGATCGGCGAGCGGCTCATCGAGATGTCGTCCCAGCACGAGGCCCGCAGGCTGGCGCGGCCGGCGCGCCAGCTCGAGCTGCTCGACGCGCACGCCGGCACCGGCGAGCTGGCGGCCGAGATGGCGGCGGCCTGGCGCGCGCTTCGCGTCGCCCAGGCCGCCTTCGAGTCGGCGCGGGGCGAGGCTGCCGACGCCGCCCGGCGCCGGCTCGACCTCGAGGATCTCGTCGCGCGGGTCGACCAGCTCGCCCCCGCCGCCGGCGAGCCCGAGGCGCTGCGGGCCGAGCGCGAGCGGCTGCGCCATCTCGACGAGCTGGCGGCTGCCGCGGGCGCCGCCGCCGAGCTCCTGAGCCCCGCCGACGGCCAGGGGGCCCGCGAGCTCACGGCGAGCGCGGCCCAGGAGGTCGCCGGCGTCACCGCGTTCGCGCCCGAGCTGGCGGATGTCGCCGCGGCCCTCGACGAGATCGCGCTGCGCATCCAGGACGCGTCGGCAGAGCTCCGCGGCCACCTGGCCGGGCTCGAGGCCGACCCGGCCCGGCTCGAGCATGTCGAGGCCCGGCTCGAGGCCTTCGCCCAGCTCGAGCGCCGGTATGCGGCGCCGCTCGGCGAGGTGGTCGAGTCGGCGGGTGCCGCCCGCAGGGCGCTCGAGCGGCTCGAGAGCTCCACCGAGGAGCTCGCCCGGCTCGAGGCCGAGGCCGGAGGCGGCCGCCGAGGCGGCCCGGGACTGCGCCGAGCGCCTGACCGCTGCGCGCGCCGCGGCCGCCGAGCCGTTCGCGCGCGCGGTCGAGGCCGAGCTGGCCGACCTCGGCATGGCCCAGGCCGTCTTCACCGTCCGGGTCGAGCCGGCCGACATCGGCCCGAGGGGCGCCGACCGCGCCGTGCTCGAGCTGGCGGCGACCCCGACGCTTGCGGCCGGACCGGTGGCCGAGACGGCGTCGGGCGGCGAGCTCTCGCGCATCGCGCTCGCGATCCGGGTAGCGGCGCGGGCGGGCGGCGGGCCGGGGATCCTGCTCCTCGACGAGGTCGACGCCGGCATCGGCGGGCGCACGGCGCGCGCGGTCGCCGACAAGCTGGCCGCTCTCGCCGAAGGCGCCCAGCTCCTCGTCATCACGCACCTGCCCCAGATCGCCCGCGCCGCCGACGCGCACTTCGTGGTCGAGAAGCCCGAAGACGCGGGGGCGGCGACGGTCGTCCGGCTGCGGCGAGGCGGAGGTGGTGGAGGAGCTGGCGCGGATGCTGGGCGGCGACCCCGACGACGAGGCCGCGCTCAAGCACGCCGAGGCGCTCAGGTCGTAGGCTGGGCGTGGCGGTCGGGCCATAATCGGTGCCGCCCGGCGTGTAGTCGCGAACCCCGGGGCCAGGCCCCGTCCGGGGCCTGGCCCCATGGGTGTCCGGCGGCCCAGCGGCTGGCCGCTCGCTGGCCAGCGCCTCGTAGCAGACGAGCTGCGTGGCCGTACGCCTCGATCAGTGCCGGTGTCGCGCATGCCGAGCTTCTGCATGATCCGGATCGACTGCGCGTTCTCGGGGTAGGCGAGCGCGACGACGCGCTTCAGGCCGAGCGGCCCGAGGGCGGCGTCGAGGCAGGCGCGGGCGGCCTCGGTCGCGTAGCCCCGGCCCCAGGCCGACCGCTGGAACTCGTAGACCAGCTCGACGTCGGGGCCGGTGCCGTCGACGTGGACGACCCCGCAGACGCCGATCATCTCGCCGGTCTCGCGCAGCTCGACCGCCCAGAGGCTGAAGCCGTTGCACCGCTGGCCGTCGATCATCCGCGCCACGCCCGCCGCGCTCTGCTTCGCGCGTGCGCGCCTTGCCGTCGGCGCCGACGTAGCGCATGACCTCGGGGTCGCCGTAGACGCGGTGGGCGCCGTCGGCGTCGGACTCCTCGAGCGCCCGGATCCGGAGGCGCTCCGTCTCGATCGGGAGGACGCTCAGGATGCCCTCCGGCGTCCGGCCTGGCAGAATGGGGGTGCGGGCACGGCGGAGCAGTGTAGAGGGGAAGGAGCGGGGGATGACCGAGCACCTGACGACGACGCGGGCCGGCGAGCGGTTCGCGGTCGCGATCGCCGCGGCGACCGACTGCCACCAGGCGTGCATCGAGGCGCTCTCGTGGGGGCTCCAGGCGCGGGGCGAGCCCGCCCACCTGCTCCATGCGCGGCTGCTGCTCGACTGCGCGCAGATGTGCGACGCGGCGCGCGACATGATGCTCCGGAGCTCGGACTTCGCCCACCAGGCCGCGGCTCTGACGGCCGAGGTCTGCGATCGCTGCGCCGCCTCGTGCGAGCGCACAGGCGAGGGCATGGCGGCCTGCGCACAGGCCTGCCGGGCCTGCGCCGAGGCCTGCCGCGCGCTCAGATAGGCGGACCGTCGGGCCCGTCGCGTATGATCCGTATCCCGTAACCGGTCACCACTCGGGAAGGGGCGCGCGTGAGCAGGCAGGTCAAGTACGTGTTCGTGACCGGGGGCGTCGTCTCGTCGCTGGGGAAGGGAATCACCGCGGCGTCGCTCGGGCGGCTTCTGAAGGCGCGGGGGCTCCGCGTCTCGCTCCAGAAGTTCGACCCCTACATCAACGTCGACCCCGGGACGATGAGCCCGTTCCAGCACGGCGAGGTCTACGTGACCGAGGACGGCGCCGAGACCGACCTCGACCTCGGCCACTACGAGCGCTTCGTCGACGAGTTCCTGTCGCGGAACTCGAACCACACGACCGGCTCGGTCTACAACGAGATCATCCGCCGCGAGCGCAAGGGCGAGTACCTCGGCTCGACGGTGCAGGTGATCCCGCACGTCACCGACGAGATCAAGCGCCGCGTCACGCTGGCCGCCGACTCGTCCGACGTCGACGTGGTCATCACCGAGATCGGCGGCACGGTGGGCGACATCGAGAGCCTGCCGTTCCTCGAGGCGCTGCGCCAGTTCCGAAACCAGGTCGGCCGCGACAACGTCATGTACATCCACTGCACGCTCGTGCCGTACATCGACGTGGCCGGCGAGCTCAAGACCAAGCCGACGCAGCACTCCGTCCAGGAGCTGCGCCGCATCGGTATCTCGCCCGACGTCGTGGTGTGCCGGTCGAAGCGGCCGCTCTCGCGCGACATCCGCGAGAAGATCGCGCTCTTCGCCGACGTGCCTGTCGACGCGGTCATCTCGGCGCCGGACGCCGACAACATCTACGCCATCCCGCTCACGATGCAGGCCGAGGGACTCGACCGGCTCGCCTGCGAACGGCTCGGCCTCGTCACCGGGCCGCCCGATATGCGCGAATGGGAGGCGATGGTCGAACGGATCAGGTCGGCCGAGGGCAGCGTCCGGATCGCCCTCGTCGGCAAGTACGTCCAGCTCCAGGACGCCTACCTGTCCGTCGTCGAGGCCCTGAACCATGCGGCCATCCACCACGGCACCCGGCTCGAGGTCGTCTGGGTCGACGCCGAGACGCTGTCGGTCGAGGAGGCCGAGCGGCGCCTGGCGCAGGCCGACGGCATCCTCATCCCCGGCGGGTTCGGCATCCGCGGGATCGAGGGCAAGATCGCCGCGGCCCGGTTCGCGCGCGAGAACGGCGTGCCGTTCCTCGGGATCTGCCTCGGGATGCAGGTCGCCGTCGTCGAGTTCGCCCGCACCATCGTGGGGCTCGAAGGCGCCAACTCGAGCGAGTTCGACCCCGCCACGCCGTATCCGGTCATCGACCTGCTCCCCGAGCAGAAGGGCGTGTCGGACATGGGCGGGACGATGCGGCTCGGATCCGACCCGGTCACGCTCGCGGACGGCTCGCTGGCCCGCGCGGCCTACGGCGAGTCGGTCGTCTACGAGCGCCACCGGCACCGCTACGAGGTGAACAACAGCCTCCGCCCGCGCCTGGTCGCCAAGGGATTGGTCGTCTCGGGCACGTCGCCCGACGAGCGGCTGGTCGAGGTCATCGAGCTGCGCGACCACCCGTGGTTCTGCGCGAGCCAGTTCCATCCCGAGTTCAAGTCGCGGCCCAACCGGCCGCAGCCGCTCTTCCGCGATTTCGTCGGCGCCGCGGTCGCGCGCACCGGCGCCGCCGCAGCGCCCGCGGAGCCGGCCGAGAACCTCCCGGCGTGAACCCCGGTTCGTGGCAGACGCTCGAGGCGCGCATGCGCGAGCTGGCGGACCTGTGGCGGACGTCCGCCCTGCTCTCGTGGGATCAGCAGACGATGATGCCCCCGCGCGGCGCCGAGGGCCGCGCACGGGCCACCGCCACCCTCCGGGTGCTCAGCCACCAGAAGCTCGTGGATCCGGCGCTCGGCGAGCTCCTCGACGAGGCGGCCGCCGACAGCCTCGACCCGCCCCGGGCGGCGATGGTGCGCGTGCTGCGGCGCGAGCGCGACCAGTCGGTGCGCCTGCCGGACGACCTCGTGCGCCGGCTCGCGCTCGCCGCGTCGCGCGGCCAGGCCGTGTGGCAGGCGGCCCGCCGGGACGACGACTGGGCGTCCTTCCGGCCGTGCGTCGAGGAGATGGTGCAGCTGAAGCGCGAGCAGGCCGACCTGCTCGGCCACGGCGGTGAGCGCTACGACGCGCTGCTCGACCTGTACGAGCCCGGGATGAAGACCGAGCGCGTCGAGCGCGTGTTCTCGCCCCTCGCGGCCGAGCTGAGCGAGCTCATCGGTGCGATCGCGGCCGCACCTCCGCTGCCGGACCCGCCCTTTGCGGGCCAGCGGTTCGCCGACCCGCTCCAGTGGGATCTGACGCTCCGCATGCTCGCCGACATCGGCTTCGACTTCGACGCCGGCCGGCAGGATCGCTCGGCCCACCCGTTCACGACGACGATCGCCCTGCACGACATCCGGCTCACGACGCGTATCGACGAGGCCGACCCGTTCTCGGCGCTCTCGTCGACGCTCCACGAGGCCGGCCACGGGCTCTACGACCAGGGGTTCGATCCCGAGTACGAGGACACGCCGATCGCGCAGGCGCCGTCGCTGGGTCTGCACGAGTCGCAGTCGCGCCTCTGGGAGAACCTCGTCGGCCGCAGCCTCCCGTTCTGGCGCCGCTACACGCCCGTCATGCACGACGTCTTCGGCGACACCATGCGGGGAGCGACCGCAGAGGACATCCATCGCCAGGTGAACCGCGTCACCCCGTCGCTGATCCGCGTCGACGCCGACGAGGTCACCTACAACATGCACATCCTCGTGCGGTTCGAGCTCGAGCTGGCCCTGCTTCGCGACGAGCTCGCGGCTGCCGACCTGCCGGCCGCCTGGAACGACGCCTACCGCCGCCGCCTCGGCGTCGCGCCCGCAAACGACGGCGAGGGCGTGCTCCAGGACGTGCACTGGTCGTCGGGCGCGTTCGGCTACTTCCCGACGTACACGATCGGGAACCTCTACTCGGCCCTGCTCTGGAACACGATCCTGGCCGACATCCCCGACGTCGAGGCTCGGATCGAGGCCGGCGACTTCGCGCCCCTCCTCGACTGGCTTCGCGACCGGATCCACCGGCCCGGGTACCTGGAGGAGGGCGAGGACCTGATCAGGCGCGTCACGGGCTCGGGCCTCACGCACGAGCCGTTCACGGCCTACCTGTGGGGGAAGTACGGCGAGCTCTACGGCGTGAGCCGGGCCGGATAGATGGCGGCCACCGCGAGCCCGGTCCTCGACCTCTTCCGCGAGCTGGCCGCGATCCCGAGCCCGTCCGGGCGCGAGCGGCCGGTGGCCGATCGCACGCTCGCCTACCTGCGCGACCTCGGGCTCGACCCGACCGAGGACGACGCCGGCGCCGAGATCGGCTCCGACATGGGGAACATCCACGTCGCGCTCCCGCCGTCCGACGGCGTCGACGGCGTGCCGATCTTCCTGAACGCCCATCTCGACACCGTGCCGCCCACGGGGCCGATCGATCCCGAGGTGCGAAACGGGGTCGTCGTGAACCGGCACGACACGATCCTGGGCGCCGACAACAAGGCCGCCGTGGTCGTCATGCTGGCCGCCGTCGCCGACCTCGTCCGCACCGGCCGGCCGCACGCCGGCGTCGAGCTCGTGCTGACGCCGATGGAGGAGGTCGGGCTGAAGGGGGCCAAGGCCTTCGACATCTCGCGCCTCAGGGCGAGGGTGGGGTACTGCTACGACCACGCCGCCCCGATCGGGAACGTGGTGCTCGCCGCGCCCACCCAGCGCACGCTGCGGTTTCGGTTCGTCGGCCGGGCGGCGCACGCCGGCATCGCGC
The DNA here is from genome assembly GCA_963821535.1 of uncultured Actinomycetes bacterium. GTDB lineage: Bacteria > Actinomycetota > Thermoleophilia > Gaiellales > JAICJC01 > JAICJC01. The sequence continues at coordinate 130,467 of CAWGEC010000008.1, forward strand.
CCGAGGAGGGGCGAAGCGCGGTCGTCGCGGCGGCCCGGGCGATCGCCGACATGCCGCTCGGGCGGATCGATGCGGAGACGACCGCGAACGTCGGCCTGATCTCCGGCGGCATCGCCGGCAACATCGTCCCGCCCGAGTGCCTGGTCGAGTCCGAGGCGCGAAGCCGCGACCCGGTGCGCCTGCGCGAGCAGGTGCAGGCGATGCTCGACGCGGCCACCTTCGCCGCGAACCTGGCCGAGTGCGAGCTCGAGAGCCGCATCGAGCCGGAGTACGACGGCTACCGGTTCTCGCGGTCCGACCCGGCCGTGCGGCTGGCCGCCAGGGCGCTCGAGGCCTGCGGGCGCGAGCCGGTCTACATCGAGTCGGGGGGCGGCGCCGACGCCAACGTCTGGAACGCCCGCGGGCTCGAGTGCGTGAACCTGTGCAACGGCATGGCCGAGATCCACACCGCGTCCGAGCACATCGCCGCCGCCGATCTCGACGCGATGCTCGACATCACCCTGGCGCTGATCGACGCCGCTCGGAATCCCCTGCAACCATCTACAATCGCCACCGCATGAAGATCGGCGTCGCCAAGGAGATCAAGCCCGACGAGTACCGCGTCGCGCTGACGACGGCCGGGGTCACCGAGCTCGTCCGGCGCGGGCACGACGTCCTGATCGAGACGACCGCCGGCGACGGCAGCGCCATGACCGACGACGACTACCGCGCGGCGGGTGCCGCCATCGTCGACGTCGACACCGTGTGGGGCGAGGCCGAGATGGTGCTCAAGGTGAAGGAGCCGCTCGACGGCGAGTACCAGCGGCTCTCGCCGGGGCAGGTGCTCTTCACGTATCTGCACCTCGCCGCGGCCCCCGAGCTCACCCGCGGCCTGGCCGAGTCCGGCGCGACGTGCATCGCCTACGAGACGGTCGAGACGCCCGACCGGCGGCTTCCGCTGCTGGCCCCAATGAGCGAGGTGGCCGGGCGCCTCTCGGCCCAGGTCGGCGCCCACCACCTGCTGAAGCCGTTCGGCGGCCGCGGCCGGCTGATCGGCGGCGTCCCGGGCGTCCTCCCCGCCAAGGTGCTCGTGCTCGGCGGCGGGATCGTGGGCTACAACGCTGCGCTCATCGCCCAGGGCATGCAGGCCGACGTGACGGTCTTCGAGCGGTCGGTCGACCGCATGCGCGAGCTGGACGTGAGCCTCGGCCGCACCGTGCTCCTCCAGATGTCGAGCCGCCACTCTGTCGAGGAGTCGCTGCCCGACGCCGACCTCGTCATCGGCGGCGTCCTCGTGCACGGCGCCAAGGCGCCGCATCTCGTGACGCGCGACATGCTCGGCTCGATGAAGCCGGGGTCGGTGCTGGTCGACGTGGCCATCGACCAGGGCGGCTGCTTCGAGACGTCGCGCCCGACGACCCACTCCGACCCGACCTACGTCGTCGACGACATCGTGCACTACTGCGTCGCGAACATGCCCGGCGCCGTTCCGATCACCTCGACATGGGGCCTCACGAACGTCACGCTGCCGTACATCGAGGCGATCGCCGAGAAGGGCCTCCAGCGTGCGCTGGCCTCCGACCCGGCGCTTGCGCTCGGGGTCAACGTGGCCGATGGCCGGATCACCTGCGAGCCCGTCGCCGAGGCGGTCGGCATGGAATACACGCCGCTCTCCCAGGTGCTCCCGCTCCAGGCTGCGTAGCCCCCGGCAAGGGCAGGAATCCCCGCACATGCGGCGAATCCCTGCGCGGTGCGCGACTACGACCGGAAGCTCGCGGATTTTCTGACCCACCTCCAGCTCGAACGCGGAGCGTCGCCGCACACCGTCGAGGCCTACCGCCGCGACCTGATCGACCTCGGCGACTTCGTCGAGCATGAGGATCCGGACACGATCGCAGTCGGCGTCCTCGACGAGTACGCCGTGGCGCTGCGCGACCGGGGCCTCTCGCCCGCCACCGTCCGCCGCCGTCTCGCCGCCGTGCGCGCGTTCTTGAAGCACCGCGCACGGGAGGGTGGGCGCGGCGACGCGGGCCGCACCGTGCCGCTTCCGCGGCTCGGGAGGTCGCTGCCCAAGCCGCTCACCAAGGCAGAGGCCGAGGCGATCGTGACCGCGCCGGACGGCTCTCCGCGCGGCCTGCGCGACCGGGCGATGCTGGAGCTCCTCTACGGCGCCGGCCTTCGGGTCTCGGAGCTCGTGTCGCTGCGCGTCTCGGACGTCGACCTCGACGAGGGCCTCGTGCGCTGCATGGGCAAGGGCGCGAAGCAGCGGGTCGTGCCGATGGGGAAGGGCGCGATCGACGCCGCCCGGGCGTATCTCGAGCGCGGCCGGCCGTACCTCGGCCGCACCCAGCGCGGCGACGTCCTCTTCCTGAATCACCGCGGGCGCGGGATCACCCGCCAGGCGGTGTTCCAGCTCGTGCGCGACCACGCCCGCCGCGCAGGCGTCTCGAGCGACGTCACCCCGCACACGCTGCGGCACTCGTTCGCGACCCACCTGATCGAGGGCGGCTGCGACCTGCGAAGCGTCCAGGAGATGCTCGGGCACGCGTCGATCGAGACGACCCAGGTGTACACGCACGTCTCCGCCGAGCACGTGCGCAAGGCGTACTTCAAGGCGCACCCGCGCGCCTGAGCCGCCCGCCCGTCTGCAGACACGCACCGCGCCCGGTACACTGCCCGCCCCGAGCCAGGAGGACCCCCTGGAAACGGTGCAATCCCACACGCCGGCGGCAGCGGCGCCCGTCAAGCTCCTCGAATCGATTCTCGAGAGCGTGCCGGTCGGATGTGCCGTCGTGGACCGCGACCTGCGGCTGACCCGTGTCAACGGGGCGCTCGCCGCGCTCACGGGCCGCTCGAGCTGGGAGCTTCTGGGTGCGCAGGTGACGGATGTGTTCGCCGGTCTGGCGCCCGACACGCCCAGCCTGTGCCGCCGCGTGATGGAGACGCGAACGCCGATCGTCGGCATGTTCGCCGCCGCCGGCGGGCGGGCGCTCCGCATCGACTACCACCCGCTTCCGGCCGCGAACGGCGCCCCCTCCGACGGCCTCTGGATCGTCGTCGCCGATGCGACCGCCTACCACGCTCTGAACGCCAGCGAGGCGCGCTACCAGTCGGTGGTCTCGGCGATGGCGGAGGGCGTCATCCTGGTCGACGCCGAGGCGCGCATCACCGCGTGCAACGCGAGCGCCGAGCGCATCCTGGGGCTCGACCACGACGCAATCATCGGGCGGAGGCTTGACGACAGCCGCTGGGCGGCCGTGCGCGAGGACGGGACGCCCGCCCCGTCGGATGAGCTCCCGGCCATCGACACGCTGCGGACCGGCCGCGCCCACCAGGGCGTGATCCGCGGGGTCCGCGACCCGGACGGGCGGATGGTCTGGCTCTCGCTCAACTCGCAGCCGCTCCTCGGCCCGGGCGAGACCCGGCCGCACGGGGTCGCGCTTTCGTTCACCGATGTCACCGAGCGCCGCACGGCCGAGCGGCTGGCGAGCTCGGAGATGCGGCTGCTCGAGATGGTCGCGACAGAGACGCCGCTTCCGGCCATCCTGCGACGGCTCGCCCTGCTGGTCGAGGATCACTGCGAGGGGGCCGTGTGCGGGATCATGCGCGTCTCCGACGACGGGGCTCACCTGCACCCGCTCGCCGCGCCGAGCCTGCCCGTGGAGTATCTCGCCGCGATCGACGGCGTCGCGGTCGGAGCGCGGGTGGGGTCGTGCGGGACGGCGGTGCACCGCCGCGAGCCCGTGTACGTGGTCGACATCGCAACGGATCCGCTGTGGGCGGGCTTCGCGGAGCTTGCGCTGAGGCACGAGCTGCGCGCCTGCTGGTCGGCGCCGGTGCTCGCCGCGGACGGCACGGTTCCGGCCACGATCGCCCTCTACTTTCGCGAGCCGCGCGCGCCGTTCGACGCCGACATCCGCGTGGTCGAGCTGGCCGTGTCGATCGCCCGGCTCGCGATCGAGCGTGAGCGGGCCCGCGAGGCGCTGCGCGAGAGCGAGCGAAAGCGCGTCGACGTCCTGGCCCGCATGCTCCGCGCCGAGGACGAGGAGCGCGCCCGCATCGCGGCCGACCTGCACGACGACACCATCCAGGTGCTCACGGGCAGCCTGCTCTCGATCGACCGCGTCCTTCGGGCCGCGCGGGCGAGCGGGACGGGCGTCCCCACGGCCCTGACCGACGCCCGCGTCCTTCTCGGGTCGACGCTCGATCGCACCCGGCGCCTGATGTTCGAGCTCCGGCCGCCGCTCCTCGAGTCGCACGGGCTCGGGCACGCTGTGGGCGAGCTGCTCGACCAGACGCGGCGCGACATGGGGTTCCAGGTCGCCGTCACGATCTCCGTCGGCCGGCTCTCGCCGAGCGTCGAGTCGCTCGTCTACCGCACGGTGCAGGAGCTCGTCGCGAACGCGCGCAAGCACGCCCGCGCGACCCGGCTCGAGGTGTCGCTCACGGCATCGGACCGCCGCCTCGAGGGTATGGTCGGCGACGATGGATGCGGCTTCGACACGACGCGTGCGCGCGACCGCAGCGTGATGCGGCTTCACCTCGGGCTTCAGGCGGTGGCGGAGCGCCTGCGGCTCGCCGGTGGCGACTTCTCGATCGAGAGCCACCCGGGCGGCGGGACGACGGCCCGCTTCGGCCTTCCACTGAACTAATGCCCCGCGCGTGTGTCATCGTCCTCGACGCGGTCGGGGTGGGGGACCTGCCCGACGCCGGCGACTTCGGCACGGCGGGATCGTCGACCCTCGCCCACGTCGCTGAGGCCGTCGGCGGCCTCGAAGTGCCCGCGATGCAGGCGCTCGGGCTCGGCAACGTCATGCCCGTCCAGGGTTGCCCGCCGCGGCCGGATGCGCCGGCGGTGTGGGGCCGGCTGCACGAGCGCTCGCTGGGGATGGACACCACAACCGGCCACTGGGAGATGATGGGCATCGTCACCGAGCGGCCGTTCCCGACCTACCCGGACGGGTTCCCGGACGAGATCATCGACGAGTTCGCGGCTGCGACGGGACGCGGCGTGATCGGAAACGTCGCGGCGTCGGGCACCGAGATCATCGAGCGCCTGGGCGCCGAGCACGAGCGCACCGGGAGCTGGATCGTCTACACGTCGGCCGACAGCGTGTTCCAGATCGCCGCCCACGAGGCGGTCGTGCCGCTCGAGGAGCTGTATGAGGCCTGCCGGACCGCTCGCCGGATCCTGCGCGGAGAGCACGCCGTCGGCAGGGTGATCGCGCGCCCGTTCGAGGGATCCGACGGCGCCTACCGGCGGACGCCGCGGCGGCATGACTTCTCGCTCGAGCCGCCGCGCCCGAACCACCTCCAGCAGCTCCGAAACCGGGGGATAACGGTGCACGGCGTGGGGAAGATCGGCGACATCTTCGCCGGCCAGGACATCGACACGAGCCATCCGACGACCTCAAATGCCCAGGGAATCGCGACAATCGAGGAGCTGATGCGGACCGTCGCCGACGGCAGCCTCGTGTTCACGAACCTGGTCGAGACCGACATGCTGTGGGGCCATCGCAACGACCCGCGCGGGTTCGCGGACGCGCTCGAGGAGTTCGACGCCGGCCTCCCCGGGATCCTGGCCGCGATGCGCCACGGCGACCTCCTCGTCCTGACCTCGGACCACGGCTGCGACCCGACGACGCCCTCGACCGACCATTCGCGCGAGCACGGCCTCCTCGTCGCGCATATCCCTGGGGCGCCGCTCCTCGGCCACCGCCACGACGGTGACACGTTCGCCGACGTCGGCGCCACCGCGCTGCGAGTGCTCACGGGAGCGGGCCCCGACGACCTTCCCGGCACGTCCGTCGTCTGAGCCGCCCGTCGGGCGCATCCGCGACAATACGCGCATGAGAAGTGGGGCCCATGCCTGAGTTGCCGGAGGTCGAAACCGTCCGGCGCGGCCTCGATCCGCTGCTTCGCGGGCGGGCCATCGAGGAGGCCGACATCATGGACGGCCGCCTGACCGCGCCGGAGGACCCGGTCGTCGTCGGCGCCGAGCTTCTCGGCGAGTCGTTCACGGGCGTGGGCCGGCGTGGCAAGTACCTGCTCTTCGAGCTCGACTCGGCCCGGACGCTCGTCGTCCACCTGCGGATGACCGGCTGGTTTCACCACCGCGCCGAGCCGGGGGAGGAGCTCACGCACGTCCGCGCCGTCCTCCGTCTCGACGACGGGGCGTCGCTCGTCTACGCCGACCAGCGCCGGTTCGGGACGTGGAGGCTCATCGCGCCCGGCGGCCTCGAGGACTACCTCCGGCCGCGGGCAGGGCCGGAGCCGCTGTCGGCCGAGTGGACGCCGCGCCGGTTCCGGGGCGACCTCGCCGGGCGGCGCGCGTCGGTGAAGGCGCTCCTGCTCCATCAGGGCGTCGTCGCGGGCGTCGGCAACATCTACGCCGACGAGGCGCTGTGGCAGGCCCGCATCCATCCGCTCCGCCCGGGCGGCGAGCTGACGGCGGCCGAGGTGAGGCGGCTGCACGCCGCGGTCGTCGAGACGCTCGAGCGCGGGATCGCATCGCAGGGCGCCAGCATCCGAACTACCGCGGCCCCGACGGCGAGCCCGGCTCCATGCAGGAGCGATTCAACGCCTACGACCGAGACGGCGAGCCGTGCCCGCGCTGCGGCACTCCGATCGAGAAGATCCGCGTCGCCCAACGAGGAACCCATCTGTGCCCGCGGTGCACCCGACAGCCCTGAAGGTGGCCGAGCGGCTCCGTGCCGCCGGCCTCGACGTCGACGTGCAGGAGCTCGACGCGTCGACGCGTACGGCCGAGGAGGCTGCCGCTGCGGCGGGCTGCGAGCTCGGCCAGATCGTGAAGTCGCTCGTCTTCGCCGACGCCTCGGGGCCGGTGCTCGTGCTGTGCGCCGGCGACCGCCGGGTCGACACGGATCTCGTCGGGGAGGACGTGCGCCGGGCGACGCCCGACGAGGTGCGCGAGGCGACCGGCTTCGCGATCGGCGGCGTGCCGCCGCTCGGGCACGAGCGGCCGGTGCGGACCGTGGTCGACGAGTCGCTGCGCCGGTTCGCAACTGTGTGGTGCGCCGCGGGAACGCCCCGGGCCGTCTTCGAGGTCGGGACGGAGCGGCTGATCGAGGCCATCCCCGGCGCCGACGTGCGCGTCGTCACCGCCTGATGACCGTGGCCGGCGAGCGGTTCATCGATGCCGACGGGGTCGAGATCTGCACCGAATCCTTCGGCAGCCCCGGCGACCCGCCGGTGCTTCTCATGATGGGCCTCGCCGGCTCGATGATCTGGTGGGACGAGGCCTTCTGCGCGATGCTCGCCGCCCGCGGGCGGTTCGTGATCCGCTACGACCAGCGCGACACCGGCAGGTCGGTCACGTACGACGTGGGCCGGCCCGGCTACACGGGCGCGGACCTGGTCGCCGACGCGGCCCGTGTGCTCAACGGGTACGCCGTCCCGGCGGCGCACGTCGTCGGCGTGTCGGCGGGCGGCGCGCTCGCGCAGGTGCTGGCCCTCGACCGCCCGGACCGGGTGCTGTCGCTCGTCCTGATCAGCACGTCCCCGGTCATCGGGGACGACCGGACGGGCCTTCCAGGCCCGTCGGACGAGCTCAGCCGCTTCTGGGAGACGCCGCCGCCGGCCTGGACAGACAACAGCGCGGTCGTCGACTACCTGGCGGCGTACCAGCGCGTGCTCGCCGGCGGGCGGCGCCCGTTCGACGAGGGGTACGCACGTGACATCGTCCGCCGCGACGTGGAGCGGGCCCGGAACTACCCGTCCGTCCAGAACCACGAGCTGATCGAGGGCGCCGAGCCCCGGGGCAGGCTGTCCGCCGTCTCCGTGCCGACGCTCGTCGTCCACGGCACCGCCGATCCGCTGTTTCCGGTCGAGCACGGCGAGGCGCTGGCGCGCGCGATTCCGGACGCACGGCTGCTCCTCCTGGACGGGGCCGGGCACGGCGTCGAGCCGGCCGACTGGGAGCCGCTCGCCGCGGCGATCGCCGAGCACACCGGCCGCGGCTAGCAGCGCCCGAGCTCGAGGACGTACGCCTCGAGCGCGAGCCCGCCGGGGGTGCGGAAGTCGCGCTCGGGCACCCGCCTGAACCCCAGGCCGCGATAGAGGCGATGCGCGGCGGTCATCGCACGCGTCGTGTGGAGGACGAGTCGCGCCCGGCCGTCCTCCCGCGCCCGGTCGATGCAGGCTTGCGCCAGGAGCCGGCCGACGCCGCGCCCCTGCGCCGCCGGGTCGACGGCCAGCATGCGCATCCCCGACTCGTCGGTGCCCTCGAACTCGGCGAGCGGCCCGAAGTCAGCGACGAACGTGACGCCGCCGACCACGCGGCCTGCTCCGTCGACGGCGACGATCACCTCAGCGGTCTCGGCGCGCCCAGCGACGTCGCGCAGTTCGGTCTCGTATCCCTCACCCGGCGAGTAGCCGGCGATCGTCCCATACGCCGCCACGGTGACGTCGCCGACCGCCCCGTACTCCTGCGGCTCGACCGGCCGTACCACCACGTCCGCCGACATCGCGGCACCCTACACTGAGGGTCGTGGGGCGCACCTACAAGGCCGACGCGATCGTCCTGCGCTCGCTGCGCTTCGGCGAGGCCGACCGTGTGCTGCACCTCTATACCGCCGAGCGGGGGCGCGTGAACGCCATCGCCAAGGGCGTCCGCAAGACAACGTCGCGGTTCGGCGCGCGCCTCGAGCCGCTGACGCGGGCGCAGCTCCTGCTGCACGAGGGCCGGGGCGAGCTTCACACCGTGTCGGGGGCCGACATCGTCGCCTCACATGCCGGTGTGCGCGAGCAGCCGTACGCCCTGGCGGTCGCGCAGATCGGCTCCGAGGCGGTGCTCAAGCTCTTCCCCGAGCCCGAGCCGCACCCGCGCGTGTTCGACGGCCTGGTGCGGTTCCTCGACCTGCTCGATCGCGGCATCGACGACGGCCCGGACCCGGTACGCGACGGCGTCGGGCTCGGTTTTCAGCTGAAGCTCCTGGCCCTCGCCGGCTACCTCCCGCACCTTGACTCGTGCGCGGGCTGCGGGTCGGCCGGCGCGCTTGTGGGCTATTCGGCCGCCGCCGGCGGCGCCGTGTGCGGCCCGTGCGCGACCGAGGAAGGGGCGTTCCATCTGAGCTCTGCGAGCCTGGGCGCCATCGCATCGCTCGTCGACCGCCCGCTCGCGGCCGGGTCGCTCCCGTCAGGCCCGGCGGCGGACGCCGTCAGGGTGGTCGAGGCGACCTATGCGTACCACGGCGGCTTCCGCCTGCGCACGTTGCACGCGTAGCGCTGCGACGGCGTCAGCCGAGGAGCGTGTTCGCGCAGAACTGGTGGTCGTTCCCAGCCGTCGAGATGCCGACCGGCACGTCCACGAGCCGGGTGAACTGCGTCGACCCGACGGCGTATCGAAGTCGGAGCGGGGGGAATGCGAAGCACCCTGTGTGCTCGATGCGGACGGTGACGGCGATCCAGGCATGCGCCTGCGGCCTCGCGGCCGTGGGTGGGAGGAACCTGAGCCCGGCCAGAGGGCGCAGGGCGCCTGCCGACGACAGATGGGACACAGCCACCCGCGGGCCGCCGGGCCAGAGCGTGAGCCCCGATGCGTTCGTGAGGCCGCGGATCCCGAGCACCCGGGCGCCCGTCGCCCGCGTTGCGGTCGCCTCGAGGATCACCAGCCGCTCGCCGCCCGACGAGTTGATGCGGGTGATCGCCGTCGCGACCTGGCCCGGCTTGAGCCCGTCGTAGACGACCGCGACCCCCTGCGGCGCTGCGAGCGGGTCATACGGCGTGGTGCTCCGATGGACCGCGTAGAGGCCCAGAACGGCGGCCGCCACCCCGAGGGCGGCGAGCCACGCGATCGTGGGACGCCTGCGCGGCAGGTGCCAAGCCGATCCCGCGTGGGCCTCCATGGGACGAGTGTACGCCGCAACCAGCCGTCCCGCGCATCGTGCGGCTGATAGCTTGCGCCTCCGATGGCGGCGACCTTCCAGGGGATGATCTCGGCCCTTCAGGCCTTCTGGGAGGAGCAGGGATGCGTGATCGTCCAGCCGTACCACACCGAGGTCGGCGCGGGCACGTCGAATCCGGCGACGCTGCTTCGCGTGCTCGGCCCCGAGCCGTGGCGGGCGGCCTACGTCGAGCCGTCCATCCGGCCCGACGACGGCCGCTATGCCGAGAACCCGTACCGCTTCCAGGAGCACTACCAGTACCAGGTCATCCTGAAGCCCGCGCCCGACGACGTGCAGGACATGTATCTCGACTCGCTGCGGGCGATCGGGATCCCGATCGAGCAGCACGACGTGCGGTTCGTCGAGGACAACTGGGAGAGCCCGAGCCTCGGCGCGTGGGGGCTCGGGTGGGAGGTGTGGATGGACGGGATGGAGATCACCCAGTTCACCTACTTCCAGCAGGCCGGCGGGATCGAGCTCGACCCGGTGTCGGCCGAGATCACCTACGGCCTCGAGCGGCTTTCGATGCACCTCCAGAACGTGCGCCGGGCCCACGACATGGAGTGGTCCGCCGGCGTCACGTGGGCCCAGGTGCGCGAGGCGGGGGAGCGGCAGTTCTCGGCCTACAACTACGAGCTGGCCGACACCGGCATGCTGGCCCGGCATTTCGACGACCACGAGGCCGAGGCGGGCCGGTGCCTCGAGGCCGGGCTGCCGCTCGTCGCCTACGACCACGTGCTCAAGTGCTCCCACGCCTTCAACCTGCTCGACTCGCGCCGGGCGATCGCGGTCACGGACCGGGCCGCGTACATCCTTCGCATGCGGCGGCTGACGCAGGCGGTGGCGGCCGCCCATCTCGCCTCGGCCGAAGGCGCGGGCGATGCCTGACCTGCTCGTCGAGATCGGCTGCGAGGAGCTGCCCGCGGCGCACTGCCGGATCGCGGAGGACGCCCTTCCCGGCCTCTTCGCCGCCGAGCTCGAGCGGGCCGGCCTCCCCGCCGAGCGCGTCGGCATCCACGTTGCCCCGCGGCGGCTCGCGATCGTGGCGGCGGGCATCCCCGAGCAGCGCGAGGCCGAGCGGCGGGAGGTGCGCGGACCGCGCGCCGACGCCCCCGAGCAGGCCCGGGCGGGGTTCGCGCGAAACCATGGGACGGATGCCGCGGCGCTCGAGGAGCGCGACGGGTTCGTCTGGGCGATCTCCGAGGAGGCGCCGGCGCCGGCGGCCGAGCTGCTCCCGGCCGCCATCGCATCCGCCGTGGCCGCGCTCCAGCTTCCGCGCACGATGCGCTGGCCCGGCGGCCGCTTCTCGCGGCCCATCCGCTGGCTCGTGGCGAAGCTCGACGGCGAGGTCGTCGCCGCGGAGGTGGCGGGCGTCCACGCCTCGGGCGAGAGCCGCGGCCCGCGGCCTGGCCGCGAGCCGGTGCCGATCGGATCGGCGGCGACGTATCTCGACGACCTGCGCGCGCACGGGGTGCTCGTCGACGCGGCCGAGCGGCGCGCGGCGATCCTGGCGGGGCTCGATGCCGCCGGCGGCTGGACCGACCCGATGGGGAAGCTCGAGGAGGTCGTCTACCTCGTCGAGCGGCCGCGGGTGCTTGCGGGCGAGTTCGCGGCCGGCTATCTCGACCTGCCGGAGCGGATCCCGATCACGGCGATGCAGTCGCACCAGCGGTACTTCCCGGTCCGCGGGGCGGGCGGCGAGCTCGAGCCACGGTTCCTGGTCGTCGCGAACGGCGGCGACGACGACGTCGTGCGGCGCGGGAACGAGGAGGTGCTCGTCGGGCGGCTCGACGACGCCCGGTTCGCGTACTCCCGCGACCAGGAGCACGGCTTCGCTGCGATGGTCGCCGAGCTCGACCGGGTCAGCTTCCTCGAGGGCGGCGGGTCGCTGGCCGAGAAGACGGCCCGCCTCGGGCCGCTGATCGAGCGCCTGTGCGACCGAAACGAGCTCGGCGGCGACGTCCGCGCCGCGGCGCTCCGGGCCGCCGAGCTCAGCAAGGCCGACCTCGTCTCGAGGCTCGTCGGCGAGTTCTCGGCGCTCCAGGGCTATGCCGGCTCGGTGTACGCCGCGGCGGCGGGAGAGCCCGACGACGTCTGCGCGGCGATCGCCGAGCACCACAAGCCCGAGGAGGCGGGCGGCGAGCTGCCCGCCAACGCCGCCGGGGCCGCCGTCTCCGTGGCGGACAAGGGCGACACGCTTCAGGTCGCATTCGCGGCCGGCCTCGAGCCCACCGGCAGCCGCGACCCCTACGGCCTTCGGCGGGCCGCGGCCGGGGTCGCGGCGATCGCGCTCGACCGCGGTTGGCGCGTCGACCTCCCCGAGCTCGCCGGCGAGCGGGCCGTCGCATTCGTGCTCGACCGGCTCGAGCCCGTGCTCCTCGAGGAGGGCGTGACGATCGAGGAGCTCCGCGCCGCACGCGGCTCCGGCGAGACGGAGCCCGTCGAGGTGGCCCGGCGCGCGCGCGATCTCCATGCCTTCGCCGGACCGCGCCGCGATGCGGTGCGCGACGCGTACGGGCGGTGCGCCCGCATCGCCGGCGACACGGCCGCCGGCCCCGTCGACGAGGCGCTCCTGTCGGATCCGGCCGAGCAGGCGCTCGCCGAAGCCCTCTCGTCCGGCGGCGGTGCCACGCTCGACTCGGCGGCCGGCCTTGCACCCGTCGTCGAGCGGTTCTTCGAGGAGGTGCTCGTCATGGCCGACGACGACGCCGTCCGCCGCAATCGGCTCACGCTCGTCGCCGACGTCCGCGACCGGCTTCGCCGCCTCGGCGATTTTGCGCAACTTCCCGGTTAGCCATCTAGGATGGCCTCGGATGGGCGACCGGCTCGAGATCCACATCGTCAGCGACTCCACCGGCGACACGGGGGCCCGCGTCGCGCGAGCGGCCCAGAGCCAGTTCGAGGACACCGAGATCGAGATGGTGCGCCACGCCCGGGTGCACACGCGCGAGCAGCTCGCCCGGGCGCTGGAGTCGGCCGCCGGCCGTAGGGCGGCCGTCTTCTACACCCTGGTCGACGCCGGCCTGCGCGAGGCCGTGGTGGAGCTGGCCCGTGAGCACCGGCTCGTCGTCCAGGACGTGCTGGGCCCGGCCCTGAACGCCGTGGCGACCGCCTCGGGTCGCGAGGCGACCATGGTCCCGGGCCGGACGGCGCCGCTAGACGCCCAGTACTTTCGCCGGATCGCGGCGATCGAGTTCGCGGTGAAGCACGACGACGGCCGCGGCGCCGACGACCTGAGCCAGGCCGACGTGGTGCTGATCGGCGTCTCGCGCACGTCCAAGACGCCGACGTCGATGCACCTCGGCTACATGGGCTACATGGCGGCGAACATCCCGATCGTGCGCGGCGTCGACCCGCCGCCGACGCTCTTCCAGATCGACCACTGGAAGCTGGTCGGGCTGACGATCGACGCCGAGCGGCTCTCGGAGATCCGCCGCCGGCGCGTGCGCGCGCTGGCCGCCGGCGCCGGCGCCCGCTATGCCGACCTGGAGGAGATCTACGAGGAGCTCGAGCTGACGGCCGCCCTGCACAAGCGGCTCGGGTGCCCGGTGATCGACGTGACGGGCCTTGCGATCGAGGAGACCGCGGCACGCGTGGCGGAGCTCGTCGAGGCCCGGCGCCGCGCGGCCCTCGAGGGCGCCCGCGCCTAACGCTCCTAAAGCGGGCCCGGCGGAGGGTCGGAGGCGGGGAACGACTCTCGCGACGCCTCGTCCACGGCGTCGGCTCCGCTGACGATCCAGAAGCCGCTGCGGCGGGCCACGACGACCTCGTCGGCCGCGCCCGAGATGTGGCCGGGCGCGATCGCCCGCGACCCGTCGGCGTGCAGGCGGCTCCACTCGTCCTCGTCCACGCCGATGCGCTCGACGCAGTCGGCCCGTCCGCACTCACAGCCGATCAGGGTCAGCGGCATGTCCTCAGCCTACCCGGGGTGTGTCGCGGGCGGCCCCGTCGGGAGCCGCCCGCGCATGGGCCCTTCCGCTGAGCCCGTTCTCAAGACAGCGCGGCCTTTGGACGCTGCCGCGCGAGCCGTTCGGCGGCGTGCGCGAGGTTCCGCTGTCCCATCTGAATCGTCATGGCGTTCTCTAAAGGACGGGGCGATCTCCACCTTTCTTCCATGAGATGCGAAGTTCGCGAATTTGCGGCTACGCTTCGCGGCCGATGGCCGCCTACGTCTATGCCTTTGAGGACGGCTCGAGCGAGATGCGCGACCTGCTCGGAGGGAAGGGCGCGGAGCTCGCCGAGATGACGGCGATCGGCCTTCCCGTGCCGGACGGCTTCACGGTCACGACCGAGGCGTGTCGCGCCTACCTGGACGTCGGCGCGACGTGGCCGGACGGGCTGGACGAGGAGGTGTCGAAGCACCTCGCCGCGCTGGAGGAGCGCTGCGGCAAGCGCCTCGGCGACGCCGACGATCCGCTCCTGGTCTCGGTCCGCTCGGGCTCACCGGTGTCGATGCCGGGGATGATGGACACGATCCTGAACCTCGGATTGAACCCGAGCTCGGCGCGCGGGCTCGCCAACGCGTCCGGCAATCCGCGCTTCGCCGCCGACTCGCACCGCCGCTTCGTGCAGATGTACGCCAACGTCGTGCTCGGCGTCCCGAGCGACGTGTTCGAGGACGCGCTGACGCGCGCCAAGAGCGCCCGCGGCGTCGCCTCCGACGTCGATCTCGACGCGGCCGCGCTCGAGGAGCTCATCCAGGAGTTCCTGAAGATCAGCCGAGAGCACACCGGCCGCGACTTCCCGGAGGATCCGCGGGAGCAGCTCGACGGCGCGATCACCGCCGTGTTCGCGTCGTGGAACACGCCGCGCGCCCGGACGTATCGCCGCCACGAGGGCATCTCCGACAGCCTCGGCACCGCGGTCAACATCCAGCAGATGGTCTACGGGAACCTCGGGGACGACTCGGCCACCGGCGTCGTCTTCACCCGGAACCCCTCCACCGGCGAGCGCGACCTGTTCGGCGAGTTCCTCGTGAACGCACAGGGCGAGGACGTCGTCGCGGGGATCCGCACGCCGCGGCCGATCCTCGAGCTGAAGGGCGAGACCGGCTCGGCGTACGGCGAGATGGAGGCGGCGATGGCGACGCTCGAGACGCATTACCGCGACCTCCAGGACGTCGAATTCACGATCGAGCGCGGGAAGCTCTACATCCTCCAGACCCGCGCCGGCAAGCGGACCGCGCAGGCGGCGGTGCGGGTCGCGCGCGAGCTGGTCGACGAGGGAGTGATCGAGCGCGACGAGGCCGTGCAGCGGATCGACGCGCGCCAGCTCGACCAGCTGATGCACCCGGCGATCGACCCGGCCGCGAACTACGAGGTGCTTGCCAAGGGCCTGAACGCGTCGCCGGGAGCGGCCGTCGGCCGGGTCGTGTTCGACGCCGACACCGCCGAGGCGCGCGGCCGGGCAGGCGAGCCCGTGATCCTGGTGCGGTGGGAGACGACCCCTGACGATATCCACGGCCTGATCCAGGCGCAGGGCGTGCTGACGGCCCACGGCGGCATGACATCGCACGCCGCGGTCGTCGCGCGCGGCATGGGGAAGCCGTGCGTGTGCGGCGTGGAGTCAATTCACATCGACGCCTCGGCCCGCCGGTTCGCCGTGAACGGGACGACCGTGTCCGAGGGCGACGAGATCTCGATCGACGGCAGCCGCGGC
This sequence comes from uncultured Actinomycetes bacterium, assembly GCA_963821535.1. GTDB lineage: Bacteria > Actinomycetota > Thermoleophilia > Gaiellales > JAICJC01 > JAICJC01. The sequence continues at coordinate 146,009 of CAWGEC010000008.1, forward strand.
CTGGTCATCCACGGGGCGGTGCCACTCGTGCCCCCGCAGATGACCGACGACTTCGCGGCGGTCACGGCATGGGCCGACGACGCCCGCCGCCTCGGCGTGCGCGCGAACGCCGACACGCCGGAGGACGCCCGGCGGGCGCGCGAGTTCGGCGCCCAGGGCATCGGCCTCTGCCGGACGGAGCACATGTTCTTCGGCGAGGATCGCCTGCCGGTGATGCGCGAGATGATCCTGGCGCGCGACGAGACGGGCCGCCGGGCCGCGCTCGACAAGCTCCTGCCGTTCCAGCAGTCCGACTTCGAGGGCATCCTGGAGGCGATGGAGGGCCAGCCGGTGACGATCCGGCTGCTCGACCCGCCGCTGCACGAGTTCCTGCCCGATCTCGACGACGTGGACGAGTCCGACGAGCGCCTGCGGACGCGCATCAAGGCCCTGCGCGAGGTGAATCCGATGCTGGGCACCCGCGGCTGCCGCCTCGGGATCCTGCACCCTGAGATCTACGAGATGCAGGTGCGCGCGATCGTGCGGGCCGCGCTCGCGGTGGAGGGATCGACGGCCGAGATCATGCATCCGCTGGTGGCCTTCGCCACCGAGCTTCGCCGGCTGCGGGCGCTGACGGAGGCGGTGATCGAGGAGGAGGGCGGCGGCAAGCTCGGGATCCTGATCGGGACGATGATCGAGGTGCCGCGAGCCGCGCTTCTGTCCGACCGGATCGCGCCGTACGCCGACTTCATGAGCTTCGGGACGAACGACCTCACGCAGACGACGCTCGCGTTCAGCCGCGACGACGCCGAGGGCAAGTTCCTGACGCGCTATCTCGAAGACGACGTTCTGTCGAAGAACCCGTTCGAGACGCTCGACGACGGCGTGCGTGAGCTCATCGCGCGCACTGTCGAGGGCGCGCGCGGGGTCAAGCCGGGCATCAAGCTCGGCATCTGCGGGGAGCACGGCGGCGACCCCGAGTCGGTGGAGTTCTGTAACAGCGTCGGGCTCGACTACGTCTCGTGCTCGCCGTTTCGCGTGCCCACCGCACGGCTGGCTGCTGCACAGGCCGAGCTCGCACACCGGTGAGGATCGACGTCGCCTTCGCGCCCGGCGTCATGCCGGCCGCGCCGGTGACCGTGGTCGTGGACGTGATCCGCGCGACGACGACCATCGCGCATGCGGTGGGCCAGGGCTACACCCGCGTGCTGGCCTGCGGAGACATCGACCGGGCGCGCGACCTCCACAGGCGGCTGGGGAACGGTGCCGTGCTCGCGGGCGAGCGGGAGTGCGTGAAGCCTGAAGGCTTCGACCTCGGGAACTCCCCGGCCGAGTACGCCTCCGGCCCGCCGCTGGGCGAGACGCTCGTCCTGGCGACGACGAACGGGACACGGGCGATCGTGGGCGCGGCCGTCGATGCGGAGGCGGTGCTGATCGGAAGCCTCGCGAACCTCACGGCCTGCGCGGCGGCGGCCGCGCGGATCGCCCGCGACGGCGAGCGCGACGTGCTCGTGCAATGCGCCGGGGTCGAGGGGGCGTTCGCCCTCGACGACGCCTACGTCGCCGGTCGCTTCGTCGCAGAGCTCCGCGTGTGGCTCGCGGAGTGGAGCACGACCGACGCCGCCATGGCGGCCGAGGTGCTTTCCGACGCGTTTCCGTCGTCGGCCGAGGCACTGGGGGCGTCGACCAGCGCCGCGAAGCTGCGCGCGGCCGGCCTCGCCGAGGATCTGCGTGCCTGTGCTCGCGAGGGCGCCTTCGACGTCGTCCCGAGGGTCGAGGACGTCGACGCCGGCGTCGCGCTCATCACCTCATAACGCCACCACTGGGGTCTGACCCCGTTGTTGCACCGCACCGCGGTGCAACCCGGCCCGCAGGGCCGGCACCGCCGCCCTGCCGCCGCGGAGCGCGCGTTGCACCGCTGCGCGGAGCGCAGGTGCAACGCGGGCGGGCGGTCCCGAAGGCCCGCCGCCAGCCCCGCGGACCCCAAGGGGCCAGGCCCCATCCGGGGCCTGGCCCCGGTGGTCCACCCAACCGCCACACCCCGCCGCACCACCAGCGACCCGAGCGGCCTGCAGGGCCGGGCCCGAATATTCGCCGCCAGCCCGGCGGACCCCAAGGGGCCAGGCCCCATCCGGGGCCTGGCCCCGGTGGTCCACCCAACCGCCACACCCCGCCGCACCACCAGCGACCCGAGCGGCCTGCAGGGCCGGGCCCGAATATTCACCGCCAGCCCCCGGACCCAAGGGGCCAGGCCCCATCCGGGGCCTGGCCCCGGTGGCCCACCCAACCACCACACCCGCCGCCCACCGCCAGCGACTTGAGTGGGCCGCCGGTGGGTCTGACCCCGAAGGCCCGCCACCACCGCCCGCGGGGCCGCCCTGGAGTTCACCCGCTCGGGGGTTGCCGCAACGCCGCCGGGCACCGATGCTTTGGAGGCAACCGCGATGGGGGTCTTCCAATGGTTCGCAGGCTGCTCGACGGCGAAGAGCCGTGGGCGTATGAAAATCGTGGCTCCGTGCTCCAGTGGGCACAGGATCACGTGGTGCTGGCCGTGGCTGCGGCTGTCACCATCTGGTTCGGCGTCATCTATGTGATGACGCTGGTCGCCGGGCTCTTCTCATAGTCAGAATCCGATCTGCGGCGTACACTCGGGTGTGTGCGCCGACCCGCACTTCTCGGCCCCGCGCGCCGCGCCGCGCGCATCGCTATGGGCACCATGGGCTCGTTGCGGCCGCGTGGGCCGTGGGAGCAGGGCGTGAATCCGCCGTTTCGCGAGGCTGCGCCGGCCCCTGACGGGCCCCGGGTGCGAGCCAGGGCCCCCGAGCCGCCGATGCGGCGAGCTGTGACCGCCATGGCGGAGGATCAGGGCATGCCTGATGACGCGCCCTCCGTCAGACCGGCCCCGGTGCACGTTCCCTACGCGAGGACCGGCACCGAGCCGGACGTCGTGTCCGCACCGCCGGTGCGCGGACCCCGCCGCCCCGCCCGGTCGCCGTTCTGGGCGGCCGTCCACTCGCATCTCTGGCTCGTCGTGATCGTCGTCGTGCTCGCCGGGGCCGCCGGCACGGCGTATTGGGGCCTGCGCATGCACCAGCGCATCGGCGAGGCCACCATCGAGCGCGATGTCGGGGGCCGCGAGCATCCGAACGCCATCAAATGCATCGAGCAGCAGTCGAACGGCGCCGTGTGGGCGTGCGGGCTCGTCTACCGGGCCGAGTCTGTCTGCCTCATCGCGAACGTGAACCCCGTCGGCGACTGGACGACGAACCCCGAAGCCGATCTGTGCGCCCACCAGCCCGAGCTGACGGCCCTGCTCCCGGCGAGCCTCACCGCGAGCGCAGTCGCCGCGGATATCAGGTCGCAGCTCAGCCAAGACGTCTCGCGGTGCGCGAAGATCCCGACGCGGAAGGTGCGGTGGGCCTGCCTCGGCCCAGGGGCTTCGGCCGGCTCGTGCATCGAGGTGAGAATCGTGCCCTGGACGCAGTGGTCGACAGATTCCAGCATCGCCTGTCCGCACATCCCGGCGCTGCGGAAATTCCTTGGGAAGGGCACGTAGCCATGGTTTGCCCCAATTTCCGAGCATTGTCGGTTGGCGTCCGTCCGGCTGATGCGATACCGTGCCGCGGGGAGGACGACAGTCCAGGAGGTACCGCTGCAGATGTACGGAAAGAAGTTCAAGGTGTTGCTCGCGGCTTCGGCGAGCGTGCTGGTGCTCGGCACCGGCGCGGCGTCGGCCGCAGCCGCTTCCCGCAACCACCACCAGGCGGCGCAGGTCACGCCTGCCGACGAGCAGTACGGCGGGTCGCAGGGTGGCGGCGGTGGGGACGTGCTGGGCGAGCAGTCCGGTGGCGGCACGGGTGGGCTCCCATTCACGGGGCTCAACCTCCTGCTGGTGCTGGGTGCTGGATCCGGTCTGATCGCCTCGGGGTTCGGGCTCCGGGCGGCTTCGGACCGGCTCCGCCGCAACTAGTCGCGAGGACACGACTGTGACGGCCGCGTCGTCGGCCGTCGAACGGCTGGGCGCGCTCGCGGGGATCCGCGGGCGCGCTGCGCTGGACCACGTGCCCGCGGCGCTCGTCGCTTTCGCGGCGATCCTCGTGCTCGCATCCAACGATGGGGGCTACTTCCCGCCGGAGTGGGGCTGGAGCGCGGTCGGGCTGGCATGGGTGGCGGCGTTCGCGCTCGTGATCGGCAAGCGTGCGGCGCTCGGAGCGCGCGATGTGGCGTTCCTCGGCATCGTCGCGGCGGTGGCGGTGTGGACAGGCATCTCTGCGGTCTGGGCCGCCGCGGTGCAGGCGCCCGTGCTCGAAGTCGAGCGGACGCTCGTCTACGTCGCGCTGGTGGGAACGCTGCTCGTCACCGCGCGCCGAGGCGGGGCGGGGCCGATGCTGGCCGGGGCCGCGCTTGCCGGGGTGTTCGTCTCCGGGTTTGCGCTCGTCACGCGCCTGCGGCCGGACGTCTTCGGCCTCTACGATGACCCGGTGGCCCACGGCCGCCTGTACCAGCCGATCGGCTACTGGAACGCGCTCGGGATCTTCGCCGCGATGACGCTGGTCATTTGCATGGGCGCGGCGATGCGGTCGCGGACGCGGTGGATTCGGATCGCCGCCGCCGGGGCGCTGCCGCCCGTCGCGTCGACGCTCTTCTTCACGTTTAGCCGCGGGTCGATGATGGCGGTCGTCATCGGGCTCGGCTTCGGCCTCGTGCTCGATCGCGACCGGCTGCGCTCCCTCGCAGTCGCCTTGGCCCTCACGCCGTGGGTTGCGCTCGTGCTCGTCGATGCCCACCGGCGCGGCGCCCTCGCCCACGGCGGCGCCGGTGTCCATGCCGCTTCCACTCAGGGGCGGCCGCTGCTCGTGCTGATCGCGGTGTGTGCGGCGGCCTCCGCCGCCACCATGGCTGCGTTCGGCATCATCGAGCAGCGGGTCGTCATCGGAACCGTCGTGCGCCGCGCATATCTGGCCGCGCTCGGGCTGGCGGCTGTCGTCATGCTGGTCGGCGCGGTGGCGACCTATGGATCGCCGCCGCACATGATCTCGCGCGTGCGGCACGCACTCGAGGCCAAGCCGCCGGCGCTCAACTCCGACCAGAACCTCCGCCTCGAGACGCTGTCGCTGAACGGCCGCCCCATGCTCTGGCGCTCGGCCCTCGCCGACGTCGGCGACCATCCGCTGCTCGGCTCGGGCGCGGGCACCTTCGAGCAGTACTGGAACGAGCACCGGCCGCGAAACTACGTCGCCAAGGACGCCCACAGCCTGTACCTGGAGCGGCTCGCCGAGCAGGGCCCGGTCGGGCTCGCGCTGATCCTGGCCCTCGTCCTCTACCCGATCGTCCTCGCGGTTCGGTTCCGGCGCGATCCGGTCGTGCTGACCGCTGTGGGGGCCGTGGTCGCGTTCACCGCCCACGCCGCCTTCGACTGGGACTGGGAGATGCCCGCGGTCACGAGCCTGGCGCTCGTGGCAGCGACCGCGATCGTGGTGTCGGCTCGTGAGGAGGCCGTGGTGACCCTCACCAACCGCTGGCGGGCGGTGCTCGTCGCCGCGGCCCTGGCGATGGGCGCGGTCGCGTTCGTCGGCGGGGTCGGAAACGAGGCGCTCGCCTCGAGCGCGGACGCGTCGGCGCGCGGCGACTACGGCACGGCCGAGTCCCAAGCCCGCCGGGCGATGTCGTGGGCGCCGTGGTCGGATCAGGGCTGGATCGACCTCGCGACGGCGCTCGCCGGTCAGGGCCGCACCGACGAGGCCGCGGCCGCCCTCCGGACCGCCACCCGCAAGGATCCCGTCGACTGGATCGCATGGCGCCGGCTGGCTGACCACACGACCGACCCGGAGCGGTTCCACGCCCTCCAGATGGCGGCCAAGCTCAACCCGAAGGCCACCCGGCGGTCGCTGGGTCACAAGGATCGCGTGCGGCTCGGCCTCACGGGGAACCAATAGGGCGCTCGCCCTACCGCCGCCCGCGGCCGAAGCTGTTGGCCGCCGGCGCGGCCGCCCGCAGCCGGCGGAGGTCGGCAACGTGGCCGCCCTGTCCGGCGCCCGTCCCGGCTGCGCGAGCCGCGGCCCGGGCGACCTCGGGGCGGGCCGCGTGCGACAGCCCCGCGACGCGGTCTGCGATCACGTTGACCGCGCCGTTTCGCCGCTCGAGCCGGCCCCACACCTGCAGGAGCGGCTCGGCCCGCACCATGATCCGGTCGCGCTCGTACACGGCCGGCGGGATGATCACGTTGGTCATCCCGTGCTCGTCCTCGAGGAGCAGGAAGACGATCCCCTTGGCTGTCCCCGGACGCTGGCGGGCGATGACGATGCCCGCGGTGGTCGTCCGCCCCATCGCGTCGGTGCGCAGATCCGCCGAGGTGCGAAGCGCGGGATCGAGCCCCTCCCGCAGGAGCGCCATGGGATGCGGGCCCGTCGTGAGGCTCATCGCCTCGTGGTCGGCGACCATGCGCTCCCACGCCGTGAGGCCGGGGAGGGCGGGGGTGGGGGAGCCGTCCAGCGCGAGCGAGAGCTGGCGCGCGCCCTCCGGCCCGGCCGGCGCGCGGTGGATCGGAAGCTCCCAGAGCAGGCGGCGCCGGTTCGGGTGGAACTCATCGCACGCGCCCGCCCGCACCAGCGCCTCGAGCTGCGAGATGTCGAGCGGCGCGCGCCGCACCAGGTCGCCCAGGTCGGAGAACACGCCGCCGTCTGCGCGCTCCGCCACGAGGCCCTCGGCGCGCGTGCCGACGCCCTTGACGTAGCCGAGGCCGATCCTGACGGCGTCACCGGCACCCTCCACGGTGCACCCGGCGCCGCTTCGGTTCACGTCCGGCGGGCGCATCTCGACGCCGCGCCGCTCGCCGTCGCGGAGCAGCGTCGCCGGGGGGTAGAAGCCCATTGGCTGCGCGTTCAGGAGCGAGCACAGGAACTCCGCCGGGTATGCGCGGTGAAGCCACGCCGACTGGTAGGCGAGGATCGCGAAGGCGGCGGCGTGGCTCTTGGGGAAGCCGAACTCCGAGAAGGCGACGATCTTCTGGAAGACCCGCTCGGCGGTCTCCGCGTCGACGCCCCGGCTCGCCGCTCCCTCCTGGAACCGCTGCCAGTGGCTCTCGAGCGCCTCGCGGCTGCGCTTGCGGCTCATCGCCCGGCGCAGGCTCTCCGCCTCGCCGGTGGTGAACCCGGCCAGGGCGATGGCGACCTCGAGCACCTGGTCCTGGAAGACGACGACGCCGAGCGTGTCGGCCAGCACCTGCTCGAGCAGGGGATGGTCGTAGGGCGGGCGGAACTCGGGATCGTGGCGCAGGCTGCGGCGATGGGCGATGTACGGGTTGACCGCGTCTCCCACGATCGGCCCGGGCCGGACAAGCGCGACCTGGACGGTTAGGTCGTCGAGGTTCTCGGGCAGCGTCTGGCGCAGCGACTGCATCTGCGCCCTGCTCTCGATCTGGAACACCCCGATCGTGTCGGCGGCCTGGATCTCGGCGTAGACCTCCGGATCGGAGAACCCCACCCGGGAGAGGTCGATGGGCGATCCGCGCGTCTCGGCGATCAGGTCGACGCACTCCTCGACCGCCGAGAGCATGCCCAGCCCGAGGAGGTCGATCTTGAGGAACCCGGCGTCGGAGCAGGAGTCCTTGTCCCACTGGCAGATCTGGCGGCCCTCCATCGCCGCGGGGATCACGGGCACGAGCTCGACGAGCGGCCGGGTCGAGATCACCATGCCGCCCGAGTGCTGGGAGATGTGGCGGGGCAGGCCGCGGATCTCCTCCATCAGGAAGGCGAACGCGCGCCAGCGCGCCGAGCCCATGCGGTCGCGGAGCTGGTCGATCCGATCCTCGGGCACCGCGCCCCACTCGTCCGCCAGCCGCGCCATCCGCTCGACCTCCCCCTGCGGCAGCGCGAGCGCCTTGCCGAGATCGCGGATCGCCCCCCGGGTGCGGTAGGTGGGGAAGGCGGCCACCAGCGCGGCGTGCTCGGGCCCGTACCGATCGACGATGTCGAGCATCAGGCCCTCGCGCACGTCGCGGGGGAAGTCGAGGTCGATGTCGGGCACGCTCGCGAGGTCTCTCGACAGGAACCGGCCCAGGAAGAGGCGCGTGGCCACCGGGTCGACGTGCGAGAGGCCGACCAGGTAGCACACGATCGAGCCGACGCTCGAGCCCCTTCCGCGGCCCGGCGGGAGCAGGCGGCGGCCGGCGCTCGCCCCGCGCACCCGCACCGCCACGTCGCGCGCCATCTCGAGGATGTCGCGGTGGAGGAGGAAGAAGCCGGCGAGGCCGTGGTGGGCGATCAGCCCCAGCTCCTCGTCGAGCCGCGCGTGGGCCTCGTGCCAGTGGGGGGAGCCGCGGTAGCGGCACTCGAGCTCGGCCCGGCAGATGCGCGTGAGGGCGGCCTGGGCGGGCTCGCCGGTGTCGGAGAAGTCGGGGTAGGCGTACCCCAGGTCCTGCGTCAGGTCGAAGCGGCAGCGGTCGGCGACGGCCGTCGCCGCCCGCACCGCCTCTGCGGGGAACCGGGCGGCGGTCTCGGAGGGCGCACGCAGCACCGACTCGTGGTTTCCGCGCCGCTCGGCCTCGCATCCCTCGAGGGTGGTGCAGGTGCGGATCGCGACCAGGGCGTCCTGGAGAAGGGCGCGCCGGGGCGTATGGGCGTGCACGTCGCCGGTCGCCACCGTCGCGAGGCGCAGCCGGTCCGCCAGCTCCCCGAGAAGCCGGTTCCGGCGCGCGTCGCCGCGCATGTAAGGGCGCATGATCTCGATCGAGAACCGATCGCGGCCGAAGGCGTCGCGCAGCCGCCGCGCCATGGCCTCGGCCTCTCCGAGCCGGCCCGCGGAGACGAGCCGCGCGACCGCGCCGTGGCGCGCGCAGCCCGAGAGGCAGTGCAGGCCGTCCGCGTGCCGGACCACCTGCTCGAGCGTCGCCTCGGGCTTTCGGCGGTCGCGGACGTGGGCGGCGGTGATGAGCCGGCACAGGTTGGCGTAGCCGTGCCGGTCCTCGCACAGCAGGGTCAGGTGCGCGCCTCCCTCGAGGGTGATCTCGCAGCCCGTGATCGGCCGCACGCCCACCTCGCGGGCCGCGTGGGCGAAGGCCAGGGAGCCCGAGAGGCCGTCGTGATCCGTCAGGGCGAACGCGTCGTAGCCGAGCGCCGCCGCCCGGGCCGCCAGCTCATCGGGCTGGGAGGCGCCGTCCAGGAACGAGAACGAGGAGTGGGCGTGAAGCTCGGGGTAGCTCATCTGGCAGCACCGAACGTATGTTCGATAGGCTCATCAGCATACCCCCCCGCCGATCAGCGTGCCAGTCCCCGCCAGAGCGCTCAGCGCAGCGTTGACGTGACCTCGAGCAGCTCCACCGCGGCTCCGCCGCGGCGCCACTCGATGTCGCGGTGCACCTCCGCCCAGAGGCTCTGCACGAGCTCCTCGCGGTCGCGCGCGAACCGCCACGGCCAGAACCGATGCCGGCCGCCGCAGTCGCGCGTGATCACCCGCCCGTGCCATCGCCGCCACCAGCCCGGGTAGGGCCGCACGTAGACCTGATACGTGTACGGCGACGCGGCCTCGACGACAGGCGAGGACGCGAGCACCGCCATCGGCGAGCTCGCCATGTGATCTCCCCCCTCACGATTCCCCGCCACGCCACCGGCGTGGGGAAGAAAAGTATTACAACTTTTGGGATAACAGGTCAAGTAGTTTTGGAGAAGACGTTAGGAATCCCGTCTGGCGGGATCTACCCTCGTTGGGTGAACCAGCGTCCTGTGCGCCGATCGCAGAAGACGACCGCGTTTCTCCCGTCGGCCATGACCACGTCGAAGTACCGCCGCCGCACCGGCCGGCCGGTCCACCAGCCCTCGTCCACACGCCACTCGTCGCGCACGGTGGCGACCGGCTTTCCATCCAGCGATCGCGGCGCGCCGGTGCCGTCTGCCCCGACGCGTACGCTCCTGGGTGCGCCGAGGATGCGGGGAGCGGCGACCGTGCGCATGATGCGATGATATCGAACACACGTTCGCCTTTCAACGGGGCTGCGCCGGCCCAAGAAAACCCATATGCTGGAAGCATGGACGAGAGGGCAGGGGCGGAGCGCCTGGCGGGCGCGATCGCAGATCGGCTGTCGGCTGCGCTTCCGCCGGGGCTCGAGCCGCGCGCCGAGCGCGATGCCGTCGTCCTGTATGCCGGTGACGCGCGGAGCATGGTCATTCCCGTTCGGCCCTTCGGCGACGGCGCGGAGGCCGTCGAGGCTGTCGTCGACGTCCTGCTCGCGGCCCGCGACGAGGCCGAGGGGCACACCCGCGCGCGCTATGAGACCGCAGCCGCCGCCGACGGCGACGTCCTTCGCCTGTGGTTCGGCCGGCTCGAGCCCGCCACCTCGGAGCCGCCCTGGCGCGGCGTCCTCCCGGAGCTGCCGTCGCTGCCGCTCCACCCGCTCTTCGAGGACGCGGGCGCGACGACGGCGACCTTCCCGGCGGTTGTCACGCGCGACCCCGACCCGTACGCTCGTGGGATGGCAGGAGTCGACAGCGCGCAGCCCCTCAAATCGGTCACGCTCGTGGGCAAGCGGACGCGCGGCTACCGGGTCGACCTGTACCGCGACGAGTCGGGGATCGGCCTCGATCGCCGCGGCCGGCGCCGGGTGCTCCGGCTGGGCAGCCTGCGGCTCGAGTGGTATCCGAAGTAGCGACCGTTTAGGGTTCGGGCAATGGGGAGGATCGACGACCTGCTCGACGCCGCCCGGGCCCGCCTCCGGCGCGTGACGCCCGCGGAGGCGCACGACGCCCAGGCTGCCGGCGCCGTCATCCTCGACACGCGCACGTACGAGCAGCGCCACGAGTACGGCGTCATCCCCGGCGCGATCGTGATGTCGCGGAACATCATCGAGTGGCGGGTCGATCCGACGTCTGGCTGGGAGGATCCCGAGGTCGTCGCCCGCACCGGCCCGGTCATCGTCATGTGCCAGGAGGGGTACGCGTCGAGCCTCGCGGCCGCGACCCTCATCGACATCGGCGTCGCCGACGCCACCGACATGATCGGCGGCTTCGAGGCGTGGAAGGCGGCGGGGCTGCCGGTCGCAGAGCCCGAAAGCTAGATGATTGATTCCACGCCCACGCGCGCCTGGACGTCCATCGGCGGCTAGTTGTCGCGCTCTGGTGGCGCTGCGGCTGCGAACCGTCGCCTCGCGGCGTCCTCGGTCGGCCGATAGGTTCCACTATCGGGCCTCCCTGCGTCCTGGCGACGCTCGGTTCTCGCCCATTGGTGACCTGCTGGGTAGCAGGTCACCAATGACCGCGGCTAGCCGTTCGGCTTGCCGCTTGGACATCACGAGGGCGTGGAATCAATCATCAGACCGCGAGCGGAACGATCTCGAAGCGGCCCACGTCGATGAGGCCGCGGTCGGTGATCTTGAGCTCGGGGATAACCGAGAGCGAGAGGAACCCGATCGCATGGAACGGCTCCTCGACCGACGTCCCCAGCTCACGCGTCGCAGTGGAAACCGCGGACGTCTGCTCGAGCACTTCCTCGAGCGGCGCGTCCGACAGCAGGCCCGCCACGGGCAGCGGGAGCTCAGCCCGGATCCCGCGGTCGCGGACGACCACCATCCCGCCGCCGAGCTCCGCCAGGCGCTGGACGGCCCGCGCCATGTCGCCGTCGTCGACGCCGACGCAGACGATGTTGTGGGCGTCGTGCGCGATCGTGGAGGCGATGGCGCCGTGGCGCAGACCGAGCCCGCGTACGAGGCCGAGGCCGATCCGGCCGGTGCCGAGGTGGCGCTCGACGACGGCGATCTTGGCCAGGTCGCGCTCGGGGTCGGCGACGGCCGCACCGGCGGCGACGGTCGGCGTCTCGGTGAGCGACTCGGTCACGATCTGGTCCGGCACGATGCCGATGACGCGGGCGACGTCGCCCTCCCGCCACGGGATCCGCAGGTCGCCGAGCGTGATCGGCGCGACCCGCACGGTGTGGCGCACCCATTCGGGCACCGGCGCCGGCGGGATCTCGCCCGGCGGCCGCCCGGCGGTCAGGACGACGTCGGGGACGAACCGCTCGAGATCGGGCAGCACGAGCAGGTCGGCGCGGTGGGCCGGCGCCACGGCGCCGAGGCCGGCGAGCCCGTGCCACGTCGCCGCGTTCAGGGTCGCCATCACCAGCGCATCGGCCGGGTCGACGCCCTCGGCGACCGCGTCGCGGACGAGCGCGTTCACATGCCCGTCGGCGGCGATGTGCTGCGGGTCGCGGTCGTCGGTGCAGAGCGCGATCCTGTGCGGGCCGAGCTCCCGGGCCAGCGGGATCAGAGCGGGCAGGTTGCGGGCGCCGGTCGCCTCGCGGATGAGGAGCCACATGCCGGCCCGCAGGCGCTCGCGGCCCTCCTCGATCGTCGTCGACTCGTGGTCGGAGCCGATGCCGGCCGCGGCGTAGGCCTGAAGCGCCGCCCCGCGCACCCCGGGTGCGTGCCCGTCGGCGCGCTCGGCGCCGGCCAGCGCCAGCTTCGCGAGCTCCGCCGGGTCGCCGGCGATCACTCCCGGGAAGTTCATCATCTCGGCGAGCCCGACCACCCGCCGGCGCCGCAGGAGACCCTCGAGGTCACCCTCCGTCAGCGCGCGGCGGGGCGACTCGAACTTCGACGCGGGCACGCATGACGAGGCGGTGAACCGCACGTCGAGCGGCATCCCCTCCGTCGCGTCGAGCAGCCAGTGCACGCCGTCGGTGCCGAGCACGTTTGCGATCTCGTGCGGGTCGGCCACGACGGTCGTCGTTCCGAGCGGCAGCACGAGCCGGGCGAACTCGCCCGCCAGGAGGCGCGAGGACTCGAGGTGCACGTGGGCATCGATGAAGCCGGGGACGACGTAGCGCCCCGCCGCGTCGATTCGCTCCCGGCCGTGGTAGCTCCCGAGGCCGGCGATCCAGCCGTCGACGACGGCGACGTCGCACTCGAGCCACTCACGGGTGAAGACCGAGAGCACCCGCCCGCCCGAGATGACGAGATCGGCCGGCTCGTCGCCGCGGGCGACGGCGATCCTGCGCGCGAGGTCGGTCATCGCCGACGATCGTAGCCCCGCCCGATCGAACGCCGCGAGTCCTAGACGCCCTCCTCGCTCGCGTCGCGCCCCAACCGGCGAAGCCACCAGTGCGAGAACAGGGCGAGCGTCACGATGATGAGGGCCAGGATGCCGAGGACGCCGACGACGCTGTCGGCCGACCTCCCCGCCACGTAGCCGAGCGAGCTGATGGTGACCGCCCATCCGATACCGCCGAGGGCGTTGAAGATCGCAAACTTGCGCCACTCCATGTGGCTCGCTCCGGCCATCCAGGCCGCCGTCACGCGGAGCACCGGCAGCCAGCGTCCGAAGAAGACGGTCTTTCCGCCGTGGCGGCGGAAGAAGACCTCGCTGCGCTCGACCGACCGCTCCAGCCGGTGGGCCAGGCGGCCGGTGCCGGTCAGGATCTTGCGGAGCAGGAACCGCCCGATCAGATAGCCGATGTTGTCGCCGATGATCGCTCCCGACGCCGCGAACAGCCACACGAGCGGCAGGTCGAGCTCGCCGCGCGCCGAGAGCGCCCCGCCGATCAGGATGCTCGTCTCGCCGGGGATCGGAAGGCCTGCGGACTCACCGGCCACGATGAGGAAGAGCGCCAGGTAGCCGAGGTTGGCGGGGACGTGGATGCTGGCGATCAGGAACACGGCGGCGATGCGGAACACGCTCGGAGTCTAGGCGCGGCGTGGTTGGCGCCCCCTTTCAGGCACCTGGATGCGCCTGTCAGCCGTCGAAGGGGACGAGCAGGTGGCGCCCCTCGGGCAGCCGCGACCACGGCGCCACCTCGACCACCCGCCACAGGTGCCCTTCTCCCAGCCCCGCCGTGACCTGGCGGGCAGCCTCGGCGGCGCGTTCGCGCAGGACCTCCGATGCCGGCCGGAGGAGCGCCAGCTGGCGGTCGCCGTGCGCCGCCAGCGCCGAGATCTCGAGCTGGAGCTCGTCGACCGCTCCCGGAAGCTCCGTCAGGTGGGGTTGAAGGGCGTCGCGCAGCCTGCGCGGGTCGCCGGTCGGCTCACGCAGGGTCACCGGCCGCCGGAAGGAGCCGCCCGCAGCCAGCCGCGCCGACACCACCAGCGTGCGCGGAGGACGGCCGGCGCGACGGGGGTGGGCGAGCAGCCGGTCGATCAGGACGGCCAGGGCTCCGCGCAGCACGAGGAGGTCGCCCGCCGGCTCGGGGAACGTGATCCACTCCCGCAGCGGCTCAGGCGGCGTGCGCGGCGCCACGTACGCGTCGTCCTCGCCCTGTGCGAGCCGCCAGGCGGCGATCCCCGGGCGCCCGAAGCGGTCGGCGACCGCGGGCAGGGGGAGCGCCGCCAGCTCGCCGGCCGTGCGCACGCCGAGCGCCTCGAGCGTGGAGACCGTCTCCGGGTCGAGCGGCAGCCTGCCCACCGGCATCGGGGCCAGGAAGGACGTCGCCGCTCCCTCTTCGACCAGGTGCGGCCGGCGCGGCCGCGACCGTACGGCAGCCGCCTGGGCCACGAACCGGCCCGGCCCGGCGCCGACCCTGGCCCCGGCCCCGGCGGCCATGGCCGTCTCGGCCAAGAGACGGCTCGCGCCGCCGTGGAGCCGCACGAGCCCGTCGGCGCTGAAGAGGGCCCGCCCGGGCGCGAGCGGCTCGACCGCGGCGCCCAGGTCCTCCAGCCGCGAGAGCAGGAGCTCGGCGGCGTCGGCGACCGCTCCCGGGTCGGGGGTGACGAGCCGCAGGCGCGGGCAGCGGGCGATCCCCTCGGCGACGCGCATGCCCGCGCACACGCCGAACGCGGCGGCGGCCGCATTGGCCTCGCCGAGGAGCGGCGGCCCACCAGGCTCGGGGCCGAGCGCCACCGGCTCGTCGGGGAGCGCGCCCCCCAGGCCGGCCGCCACCCGCAACGCGAAGCGGGGGACGAGCGCGCAGACGATCAGGGAGCGGCGGCGTGGCATCCGGGCCGTCCAGCATACCGAACATACGTTCGGTCGACAAGCTATGCTCTCGTGCATGCCAAAGCGACTCAACATCCAGGCCGTTGACATCTCCTACGACGAGACCGATCCCGAGGGCTTCAGGTCGGGCGGCGCCCGGCTCGGCCCGCTGCTCGGCGCGATCAGGACGGGCGCGACCGTGTACGAGCTGCCGCCCGGGCAGTCCATCTGCCCGTACCACTACGAGTACGGCGAGGAGGAGTGGCTGCTCGTGCTCTCCGGCCGGCCGACGCTGCGCCACCCGGAGGGCACCGACCAGCTCGAGGAAGGCGACATCGTCTGCTTCCCGACCGGCCCCGAGGGCGCGCATGCGGTCAGGAACGATGCCGGCGAGACGGTGCGGGTGCTCATGTTCTCGAACCGAAGCGAGCCGGCCGCGTGCGTCTACCCCGACAGCGGCAAGGTCGGCGTCTGGACCGGGAACACCGACGACGATCTCATCGTCGAGAGGTCGAGCGGCGTCGGCTACTGGCACGGCGAGGCGCCGGAGGCGTAGCCGCCGTCAGGTGGTCGAGTCGGGATCGACGGCCCGGAGGTAGAGCCGCCGGCCCTGGAGCGTGGGCAGCCGCTTCTCGGCGGCGCGCCAGAACTCGCGCTCGTACGCGCGCCGGTCGCGCGCGGCCATCGTCTCGGCGTAGCGGTCGCGGAGGTCGAGCAGCTCGTCCTCGGCCTCCTCGACGAGGTCCATGTAGTCGCCGTAGGCCTCCTCGGAGTCGCCCGCTCCCGCCCGGTCGTAGGCCTGCTTGGCCTCGCCGATCCGCGCGAGCAGATCGGCGCTCTCGGCCTCGAAGAGCTCGAGCTGGCGGCGGATGACGTCGGCGAAGCGCGGGCGGCCCGGGATCCTCACGCGGGCATGGTATCGACGGCGCACGGCGCATCCTTCCGGACGCTAAGGTGACCGCCGCATGGCCCAGACGCGATCGCTCCTCGTGCGCACCTGGAACATCGCCCACGGGCGCGATGTGCCTCCCGGGCCGGGCTACGGGCATGCGCGCCGCAAGCACCTGGCCGAGATGTGCGCCGTCCTCGTGGAGGACGACCCCGACATCGTCCTGCTCCAGGAGGTGCCCATCTGGGCCGGCCCGCTCCTGCGCGAGCACACCGGGATGGGCGTCACGCTGGCGGACGCCTACGGCGCCCACGTGCCGTTCGTGCACGTGCCGCTCCCACTCGCCGCTGGGGCGGCCCTCGGGCGGGCCCTGCCGGACCTCGTGCGCACCCAGTTCGAGGGGCAGGGGCATGCGCTCCTCTACGGCCCGGACCTGCTGCTCGTCTCGACCCGCCGCGTGCAGCTGAACGAGCACCGGTGGCTTCGCGGCGAGCCTCGGATCGCCCAGCTCGTGCGCCTGCGCCACCGCAAGCTCGGCGTCGAGCTCGCCGTCGGGAACGTGCACGCCGATCCGCGCGGGGCGCCGGTGCAGCTCGAGAAGGCCGGCTTCGTGCTCGAGCGATTCGCCCGCGGCGCGCCCATGATCCTGGGCGGCGACCTGAATGCGGGCATGCACTCGGCCGGCCTGCGCTCGCTCGTGGGCCGGGGCTGGGTCGAGGATGCCGCCGAGGTCGGCATCGACCATCTGCTCGTGCGCGGCGCCGAGCTCGAGTGGCCGGCGACCCGCTGGCTCCCGCAGCGCCGCGACCTGCGCCTGAACGGGTCGCTGCCGCTTCGGCTCTCGGACCACGATCCCGTCGATGCGGTGGTGGCGCTTGCTTGACCGGGCCGACCTCGCGTGTGTCGGCGGCTGCGCCTACCTGAACGCGGGCACGAACGGGCCGCTGCCGCGGGCCGCCGCCGACGCGATGGCCGCCGAGATCGAGGCCGCGTTTCGTTCGCCTCGGATCGGGGCGCGCGCCTTCGAGCGGTTCTGGGAGGTGCGGGGCCGGGCGCGGGAGGCAGCCGCCTCGAGGCTCGGCGCGCCGGCCGAGGAGGTGGCCGTGACGCCCTCGACCAGCCAGGGGATCGGGCTCGTCACCGCGGGCCTCGAGTGGGAATTCGGCGACGAGATCGTGACGACCACCGAGGAGCACCCCGGGGTGCTCGGGCCGCTCGACGAGCTGCGCGTCCGCCACGGCGCGGTCATCCGCTTCGTCGCGGCCGACGACCTCATCGCGGCGATCGGGCCGACGACCCGGATGGTGGCGATCTCCCACGTGCTGTGGACGACGGGCCGCATCCTGCCGCTCGCCGAGATCGCGGACGCCGCCCACGCCGCCGGGGCGCTGGTCCTCGTCGACGGCGCCCAGTCGGCCGGCCAGCTCGATCTGCACGTCGAGGAGACGGGATCGGACTTCTACGCGATCTCCGGCCAGAAGTGGCTGCTCGGCCCGAACGGCACGGGGGCGCTCTGGGTGCACCCGCGCCACCACGATCGCCTCCGGCCGGCGCTCCCGAGTTATCTGACCTATGCCGACGGCATCGTCGGGAACATGCGCCCGGGCGCGACTCGCTTCGATCCCGGGACGCTCGATCTCGCCTCGCTGGCCGGCCTGGCGGCCGCGGTCGCATGGGTGGACGGCCTGGAGGGCGGCTGGCCGGCATGGCTCGCGCTGGCCGGCGAGCGGGTCGCGACGGCCCGGGCCAGGCTCGCCGCCGCCGGCATCCCCGCGGTCGATCCGCCGGGAGGCTCGACCGGCCTCGTGGCGTTCGAGCTCCCCGGGCACGACCCCACCGACGTGGTGCCGGCGCTCGCCGAGCGCTCGGTGCTCCTGCGCTACATCCCCGACACGCCCTACCTGCGGCTCTCGGTCGGTGCGTGGACGAGCGACGCCGACCTGGACGCCCTGATCGAGGGCCTCGAGGCCGTCCGCGCCGGCGACTGAAACATCCGTACCTGGTACCAATGTTTCACGCTTGACGGGTTATGGGACAATTGCCGCAGTGGCCGGCCAGACGACGACGACGATCGCGCTCTCCCCGGGGATGATCCTTGCGACGGTGATCGGCCTGGCGCTGATTGCGCTTTTCGCGTGGGCGCTCCTGAGCTGGCTTCAGGTGCTCCCGCGACGGCGCCGACCCCCGTTGTGAAACACCGGCGCCTGTCGCCGATGTTTCACGCCTGACCACCGGGGCCAGGCCCCGGACGGGGCCTGGCCCCATGGGGTTCCGTGGCGTCGGCGAGACCGCGTTCTCGCCGACGCGCCCATCACGTTGCGCGGTGCCTGAAGGAGGGGGCCCGCGGGGGAACCATGGGTTCCCCCGCGATCAGCTTCGCAGGCCGAGCTCGGCCGAGATGGGCCGGAGCGCGGCGATCACGAACGCAATGTGCTCGTCGAGGTCGACGCCGATCTCGGCCGCGCCCTCGACGACCTCCTCGCGGTTCACGCCGCGGGCGAAGCTCGGCTGCTTCAGCTTCTTGCGGACCGAGCGCGGCTCGAGCGTCGCGATCCCGTCGGGGCGGACGAGCCCGCAGGCGTGCACGAAGCCCGACACCTCGTCGCAGGCGAAGAGGGTGTGCTCGAGGCGCGACTCGCGCGCGACGCCGGTGTGGCTCCCGTGGGACTGGATCGCGCGCACGAACCACTCCGGATAGCCGCGCTCGCGCAGCACGGGCGCGCCGTCCTGGGGGTGCTGGTCGAGGGTGGGATGCCGCTCGTAGTCGAAGTCGTGCAGGAGCGCGACGTTGCCCCAAGCCTCCTCGTCCTCGCCCCATTCGCGGGCGTACGCCCGCACCGACGCTTCGACCGCGAGGCAGTGGCGGAGGAGCGCCTCGCCCTTCGTCCACTCGGTGAGAAGCGCCCACGCGGCGTCGCGGTCGTGCACCAGATCCGGCATGGCCGCGGACACTATCGTGCCGGCGGCGAGGGACGGGCAGGCAGGAACCTGTTGCTCTCACAGCGAATCCGGCTACCCTCAGACCATGGCAGTCGCGACACGGGACACCACCATCGAGACCTTCCTCATCGAGGGGGGAGTGCCGCTCTCGGGCACCGTCCGCCCCGCCGGCAACAAGAACGCCGCCCTGCCGATCCTCGCGGCGTGCGTCCTCACGGGTGATCCGGTCACGCTCGACA
Organism: uncultured Actinomycetes bacterium; assembly: GCA_963821535.1. Taxonomy (GTDB): domain Bacteria; phylum Actinomycetota; class Thermoleophilia; order Gaiellales; family JAICJC01; genus JAICJC01. The sequence goes on from CAWGEC010000008.1 coordinate 164,947, forward strand.
ACGTCCCGCGCATCCGCGACGTCGAGGCGATGATCGACCTCCTCGTCGATATCGGGGTCGAGGTCGAGTGGCTGGGACCGAACCGCCTGCGGGTCTGGGCGGCAGACGTCCGAAAGACCCGCCTGAACGCGGAGCTGTGCTCGCGGATCCGGGCGTCGATCCTCTTCGCCGGCCCGCTCCTTGCAAGGTTCGGCGCCGCCGACATCCCGCCGCCGGGCGGCGATGTCATCGGCCGCCGCCGGGTCGACACGCACCTCATGGCCTTCGCGGGGCTCGGGGCCGACGTCGCGGCCGACCGGGAATATCGCCTGTCGGCGCCGTCGGGCCTGAAGGGCGACGACATCTACCTCGACGAGGCGTCGGTGACCGGCACCGAGAACGCCGTGATGGCGGCGGTGCTGGCCAGCGGCACGACCATCATTCGAAACGCGGCCTGCGAGCCGCACGTCCAGGATCTGTGCAACCTGCTGTGCTCGATGGGCGCCACCATCGACGGCATCGGCTCGAACGTCCTCATCGTGCACGGCGTCGAGTCGCTGCACGGCGCATCGCACCGGGTCGGCGCGGACCACATCGAGGTGGCGTCGTTCATCGGCCTGGCCGCCGTGACCGGCGGCGAGATCCTGATCGAGGACGCGGCGGTCGAGCACCTGCGCTCGATCAAGCACACCTTCGCGCGCCTCGGAGTCGAGATCGAGATCGAGGGCGACGCAGTGCGCGTGCCCGCCCGCCAGTCGCTTCGGATCGTCGACGACGTCCACGCGCAGATCCCCAAGATCGAGGACGGGCCGTGGCCGATGTTCCCGGCTGACCTGACGTCGATCGCCGTCGCGGTCGCGACGCAGGCCGCCGGGACGGTGATCATCTTCGAGAAGATGTTCGAGAACCGGCTGTTCTTCACCGACAAGCTGGTGTCGATGGGTGCCCGGATCATCCTGTGCGATCCGCACCGGGCGGTCGTGACCGGCCCGGCGAAGCTCTACGGCGAGCGGATGGCGAGCCCGGACATCCGGGCCGGGATGGCGATGGTGATCGCTGCGCTCGCCGCCGAGGGCGAGAGCCGGATCGGCAACGTCGGCGAGATCGACCGCGGCTACGAGCGGATCGACACCCGTCTGCGCGAGCTCGGCGCCCACATCGAGCGCGTCCAGGCCTAGATAGCCGCGGGACGGTACGCTTCGCGGGGTGAGGGAGCGCAGACGCGTCGCGGCGGCGGAGGTCGGCGAGCTTGTCCGGGGGCTGCGGCCGTCCAAGGAGCTCCGCGAAGACGTGCGTTCCACCGTCGCCGACATCGTCGACATGGTCAGGGACGGCGGCGACGAGGCCGTGAGGCGGCTGACGTCGCGGCTCGACGGCGTGGACATCGAGCGCCCGCGGGTCGCGCCCAGCATGATGCGCCAGGCGCTCGACGACCTCGATCCGGACGTCCGCGCCGCCCTCGAGCTCCTGGCCGAGAACCTGCGCACCGTCGCGGCCGACAAGATGCCGCGGCCGACCCGGGTGACGTTGCGCCACGGCCAGGTCGTCTCGACCCGGCAGGTGCCGGTTCGCCGGGTCGGCGTCTACGTCCCGGGAGGCCTCGCCGCGTATCCGTCGAGCGCCGTCATGGCGATCGTGCCGGCGCAGGTCGCGGGCGTGCCCGAGATCGCCGCCTGCTCGCCGCCCGGGCCGTCGGGGCTTCCGCACTCCGGTGCACTCGCCGTCTGCGCCCTTCTGGGCGTGGAGGAGGTCTACGCGGTCGGCGGCGCCCAGGCGGTGGCGGCCCTCGCCATCGGAACGGCGTCCATCCCCGCCGTCGACATGGTCGTCGGCCCGGGAAACGCCTACGTCGAGGAGGCCAAGCGGCGGCTCTTCGGCGAGGTCGGGATCGAGTCGCTGGCGGGCCCCACCGAGCTCGTCATCGTGGCCGACGCCTCCGCGCCGGCCGACGCCGCCGCGCTGGATCTCCTCGCGCAGGTCGAGCACGGGCCGGGATCGCAGTCGGTGATCGTGTCGCCGGATCCGGATGTCCTCGCTGCGATCGAGCCGCTCCTCCCGCCGGAGAGCGGCGTGATCGTCGTCGAGGCGGACACCCTCGAGACGGCGCTCGCGTTCGTGAACGCCTATGCGCCCGAGCATCTCCAGCTGATGGTCGCCGACCCCGAGGAGGCCCTGGCAGCCGTGCATCACGCCGGGGCGATCTTCGTCGGACCGCACAGCGGGACCGCGTACGGCGACTACATCGCCGGCTCGAACCACATCCTGCCGACCGGCGGGCACAGCCGGTTCTCGTCGGGCCTCTCGCCCGCGGCGTTCCTGCGCACGCAGGAGGTGGTCGAGCTCTCGGCCGAGGCCTCGGCGGCCCTGGCGGCTCCGCTGGCCGCGCTGGCCCGTGCGGAGGGCTTCGTCGATCACGCCCGCTCCGGCGAGGTCCGCGCCTCGGTCCCGGCCGACGCGGCGCCGGCGACGCCGGGCGACTGAGCTCGGCTCAGCCGGGCGGCGCGCTCGCAGTGGCGCACTGCACGAGCACGCGCGACGTCGCGGGGTCGACAGGCCGTCCGGCGCGGATGGCCTCGTCGGCGGCCTTGAAGTCGGCGAACGCCAGGCGGTGGCTCACGCACTCGTACGCCGCCTGGCAGGCCTCCGTCTGGCCCGATGACGTCTGGGTGCACGCGGCCACGAACCGGTCGCGGACGCCGTTGTCGTAGCCGCCCGATCCGCCCGATCCGCCCGACGAGCATGCCGCTGCGACGAGGATCGCCCCGAGGGAGGTCAGGTGTGCGACGCGGACGCGCTGAGAGGACATAGGACCGGCTCCGAAAGTGCCCGTCCGTATCATGCATGCCGCGATGCCTCACCGCCATGCCGCCGTCCCAATTCCCGACCGCGCGGCGAGCACGCTCGACGCCGCGCTGGATGCGTCCGCCGGCCTCCCGCTGTATCTGGTCGGCGGTGCGATCCGCGACCTCCTGCGCGGCGAGGCCGACATCACCGATATCGACCTGGCGGTGGACGGCGACGCCGCCCCGGTCGCGCGGCGCCTTGCCCGCCGCCTGGGCGCCGCGGCCCGGGTGACCGTCCACACCGCCTTCGGCACGTCGACCGTCCGCTGGGAGGACATGCGCGTCGACATCGCGCGCACCCGGTCGGAGAGCTATGCCCGCCCGGGCTCGCTGCCTGCGGTCGAGCCGGCCGGGATCGAGGCCGATCTGCTCCGCAGGGACTTCACGGTGAACGCGATGGCGCTTCGTCTGGGAAACGGCGACAGCCTGCTCGATCCGGCCGGCGGCCGCGGCGACCTCGAGCGCCGCGTGATCCGCGTGCTGCACCGGGGGTCGTTCCGCGACGACCCGACCCGGATCTTCCGGGCCGTGCGCTACGCGGCCCGGCTCGGCTTCGAGCTCGACTCCGACACCGATGAGCTGGCCCGCGCGGCGGTGCAGGAGGGCCTCGTCGGGCATCTCTCCGGCTCGCGCCTGCGCTCGGATGTCGTGGCAGTCCTGTGCGAGCCGGTCGCGCCCGACGCGGTCGCGCGGCTGGGAATGCTCGGCGCATGCCGGGCGGTCTGGCCGGGGCTCGACTGCGGCGCCGATGCCCAGGCGCTGCTCGCCCGGGTCGAGCCGCTCCGCCAGCGCTACGCGTCGCGGACGCCGGCCTGGCGCATGGCGCTGGTCGTGCTCGCCCGCCGCCTTCCCGACGCCGACCTCCCGGTGCTCGCACACCGGCTGGTGCTGCGCCGCCGCGATGCCGCGATGCTGCGCGCGGCCGTGTCGACGCCGTTTCCGGATGAGGACGCGACCCCGGCCGCCGTCGCCGAGATCTTCGCGTCGCGCCCCGTCGAGGCCGCCCTGCTCGCCGCGGCCGCGGGGAGCGCCGTCGCGACGGTCTACCTCGACCACCTGCGCGGCGTGCGGCTCTCGATCGACGGCAGCGTGCTCCGCGAGGAGCTGGGCCTTGCGGAGTCGCCGCGGGTGGGGGAGGTGCTCCGCGAGCTCCTGCGGCGCAAGCGAAACGGCGAGCTCGCGAGCCGGGACGCGGAACTCGCGGCGGCACGCGAGCTGGTCGCGAGGGCCGGCCGGTGACGGGGCTCGAATGGGACGACGGCGAGGTGCCCCTTCTGCGCTGGACCGGGGCTCCGCGCGGGGTCGACGTCGCATTCACGTCGCGGACCGGGGGCGTGTCGAGCGGCCCGTTCCGCTCGCTCAACCTGGGCGCTCTGACCGCCGACGACGCCGCGAACGTCGCCGAGAACCGGCGCCGGGCGGTTTCGGCGGCGGGCGGCGACGGCACGGCCGCCACGATGGCGTGGCAGGTGCACGGCGCCGATGTGCGGGAGGTCGACGAGCGGCCGGCCCCGGGGAGGTTCCTGGAGCCCGGAGTCGAGGCGTTCCCGAAGTCGGACGGCCTGGCCACGAGCCTGCCCGGTCGGCCGCTCGTGCTCCTCACGGCCGACTGCCTTCCGATCGCCATCGCACGCCCGGACGGGCGCCGGCTGGCCCTGCTTCACGCGGGCTGGCGAGGGCTCGTCGCCGGGATCGTCGAGCGCGGCGTCGCGGCAGTCGGCGACGGCGCGGCCGCCGCCGTCGGGCCGGGCGCGGGGCCGTGCTGCTACGAGGTGGGCGATGACGTTGCAGACGTGCTCCGGGGGCGGTTCGGCGACGATGTCGTTCGCGACGGGAGGGCCGACCTGTGGCTGGCCGCGCGGCGGGCGCTCGAGGCCGCCGGCGTGGCCGATGTCGACGTCGCGGGCGAGTGCACGATCTGCGGCGGCGAGCGGTACTTCTCGCACCGGCGCGACCGGGGGACGACCGGCCGCCAGGGAGTGGTCGGGGTGCTCCGTGCTTGACCCGGCCGTCATCGCGGCGAACCTCGCCCGCGTTCGGGCCGAGGTCGGGCCGGACGTCGAGATCCTGGCCGCGACCAAGTACGTCGAGGCCGACGACCTGGAGGCGCTCCGGGAGGGCGGCGTGACGCTCGTCGGCGAGAACCGGACCGACGCGCTCCTCGCGAAGCAGGAGCGGTTCGGCGACGCCTTCACGTGGGACTTCATCGGCCACGTCCAGAGCCGCAAGGTGCGCGACCTGATCGGCCGGGTGCGGCTGATCCACGCGCTCGACTCGCTGAGTGCCGCCGGCCAGATCGAGGCCCGCGCGAGCGAGCCGGTCGAGTGCCTCCTCCAGGTCAACGTGGCGGGCGAGGACACCAAGTCGGGCGTGCCCGTCGCGGAGGTCGACGCGTTCCTGGGCGAGGTCGAGCCGCTCGGCCGGGTGCGGCTGTGCGGCCTCATGACGATGCCGCCGCTCGCGGAGGACCCGGAGGAGGCCCGGCCGTGGTTCGCCGCCCTCCGCGATCTGCGTGGCCGGCTGGCGCCGGAGTGGGAGGGCCGGCACGAATTCCGCCACCTGAGCATGGGCACGAGCCAGGACTACGCCGTTGCCGCCGCGGAGGGAGCGACGATCGTGCGGGTCGGCACCGTCCTTTACCGGGGCTAGACTCTTTCCATGCCGATGCGAGACCTGTGGCACTCCACGCTCGTGTACTTCGGCGTGCGCGAGGACGATTGGGACGAGGAGTACGACGACGACGGTGCGGCTGCCAACGAGGATCTCGAGCGGACGTACAGCGAGCGCCCCAACGTCCGCCGGCTGAAGCCGCGCCGCGGCCGGGGCGGCGACTACGACGACATCTTCTCCGACGAGGAGCCGCAGCGGGCCGTCTCGGCGCGCCGGCGCCCGCCGGACGGCGGCGCCGCCCAGAACGGCCACCGAGCGGCGCAGCAGGTCTCGCTGGTCGTGCCCAAGAGCTTCAACGACGCCCAGACCGTCGCCGACAAGCTCAAGGCCGACGTGCCGGTCATCATCAACTTCCAGGGCGCCGACGCCGACCTTGCGAAGCGGCTGGTCGACTTCTCGAGCGGCCTCACCTACGCCCTGGACGGCAGCATGCAGCGGGTCGCCGACCGCGTGTTCCTGCTCACGCCGCACTCGATCTCGGTGTCGGCCGAGGACAAGGCGCTCCTCATGGAGCGCGGCTTCTTCAACCAGTACTAGAGCAGGGCGGGAAGCCGCGGGGGAGCTTGCGGCAGCTGGCCCGGGTCATCTGGTAGCCGGGGACGTAAGGGTTCGGGCACAGCCAGCGCGGGCTCGTCCAGATGCCCGTCGACTCGACGGCGACGGGATACCCACACGCATCGATGACCTCCCATTGCAGGCCGTCGAGCCGGCCGTTCAACGCTGCGAGACCGGCCTGAAAGGCGCCGTAGCGCCGCGCGAAGGACGCCCGGCGCAAGGCGCGCACGACGATCGTGGCCGCCTGGCGGTTGGGGTGCATGAGGGTGATCGAGACGACCCGGAACCGCGCCCGTGCCGCCGCATGTGCGACGAGGTGCCGGACGGCGGAGTCCGGCTCGGCCGCGCCGGCGTACGGATCCGCGGGCCCGGTCTCGCTCGAGAACGGCTGCACACGGCCGGCGAACGAGAGCGCCTCCGACGTTCCGCGGACGCGGGGCTCGCCAACCGGCTGGCTGGCCAGGTACGCATTGTCGAAGACCGATGCCTGCCAGAGGGGGCCGTCGGCGGCGAGCTGGGATCGGAGCGTGCCGGAGGACGGGCTGCCGTCCGCCGCCACAGTGGTCGAGAGCCAGATCGGGCCGTCCAGGCGCCGGAACCGGCCGGAGGACTCCGGCGGCCGGCCGAATCGGACCTCGGTGATCGCGACGTGGCCCATCCCGTTCAGGATCTCGCGGGCTCGGGCGCGCATCCCCGGGGTCCCACCGACCACGCGCGCATGTCCTCCGCCGGTGGCGAGAAGCGAGACGGCGGGCGTCCCGAACGGGGCTGTGCCGGTCCCATGCGAGGTGCCCGTGACACCCTGTCCGCAGCCTGCCGCGGCAACCGTTGCGACGATGCCGATCCCGGCCTGCACGATGCGAGTCCCGAGCGCGAGTCCCATGCCCTCTTAGTCGTGCCGGCCCCGCGGAAAGTTCCATGCGCGATGAGGCCACGCCTCGCCCCGCCCGTTCCCGATACGCTTTCGCGTCCATGAGCGAGCGCGCGCCAATCATCGGCCTGCTCGGGGCGGGCAACATGGCCTCCGCGATGGTGTCCGGCTGGGTTCGCGCCGACGAGGCGATGGCCCAGCGGATCCTCGTCACCGACCGGGGCTCCGGCCGTGCGGCCGCCCTGGCCGAGCGCCTCGGCGTCCGCCACGTCGATGCGAACGCCGACCTGGTCCGCGAGGCCGACATCGTCGTCCTGTGCGTGAAGCCGATCGACGTCGAGCGGGTGCTGCGCGAGGTGTCCGACCTGATCACGCCCAAGAAGATGGTCGCCTCGGTCGCCGCCGGCGTGGGCACCGCGACGCTCGAGACGATCCTCGACGTCGACGCGCCGGTCTTCCGCTTCATGCCGAACGTCGGCGTGCGGGTCGGCGCGGGGACGCTCGCGTTCTCGACCGGGCGGTTCACGAACACCGCCGCCGAGGAGGCCGTGCTCGCGTGCTTCTCGCTGCTCGGCGAGGTCGTGCCGCTCGAGGAGCGGCTCTTCGACGCGGCCACGGCGCTCTCGGGCTCGGGGCCGGCGTTCCTCGGCCTCATCGTGGAGGCGTTCGAGGATGCCGGCATCGTCTCGGGCCTCACCCACGAGAGCGCCCGCCGGCTCATCCTCTCGACCGTCCGCGGGACGGCTGAGCTGCTCGCGGCCGAGGACCTCGCCTGCGCCGATCTGCGCCGGATGGTCACGTCGCCCGGAGGGACGGCGGCAGCCGGCCTCGCCGAGATGGAGCGGCGCGGCGTCCGCGGCGCGATCATCGACGGCGTGAGCGCGGCGAGGCACAGGGCGGGCGAGCTCGGGTGAACATCTCGACGATCGAGCAGTTCCTCTACTCGCTCTGGCTCGTCTACTCCCTCGTCATCGGGCTCTACATCCTCACGTCGTGGCTCCAGCTTCCGCCGAACCGCTGGGTGGGCGCCCTGCGGACGTTCCTCTACGACACGGTCGAGCCCGTGCTGCGCCCGCTGCGCGGCCTCCTGCCGCCGATGGGAGGGCTCGACCTGAGCCCGATGATCGCGATCTTCGGCCTGCGCATCCTGCTCCAGATCGCGTTCGCCATCCTCGACGGGTTCAAATGACGGAAGGAGGGGCCGGATGAGCCACACGGTGATCGACGCCGCCGACGTGGAGCCGAGCTTCGGCGTGTTTCGCAAGATGCGGATCGCGCTCGGAGCGAGCGGCTTCGGCATCAATCAGGTCGAGCTCCCGCCCGGTGCGTCCGGACGCGAGCACGACGAGGCCGAGGGCGGCCAGGAGGAGGTCTACATCGTCCTGTCGGGGTCGGGCGCGATGCGGATCGACGGCGAGGACGTCGAGCTGGTGCCCGGCCGCTGGCTGCGGGTCGACCCCGTCCACACGCGCATGCCGATCGCCGGCCCCGACGGGCTCGTGCTGATCATGGTGGGCGGCACGCCGGGTCAGGGCTTCGTGCCGCGCGATAATCTGTAGAGTCGCCAACCGGCGGACCGGTCACCCAGGGCAGGAGGACTCGCGATGCAGACGCCGAATCACCCCGGCATGGGACTTTCGCCAGTCGAGCTGCGCCACGAACGGCCGCGTATGCGGCCCTTCGGCTACCGCAAGGCCGATGTCGAGCATCTGCTCGAGAGCGCGACCGACGCCTACGAGGTCGTCTGGCGCGAGCGGGCCGACCTCGACGACCGCGTCCACGAGCTCGAGACCGAGCTCGCCCGCCACCGGGAGACCGAAGAGGCGATGCGCAGCGCCCTCGTGAGCGCCGAGCGCGCCGCCGACGAGCTCCGCGCCGCTGCATCGCGGCAGGCCGAGCTGATCATTCGCGACGCCGAGTCCAAGGCGCGCGATCTGGTGCACGGCGCCTACGCAGAGCGCGAGCGCGTCCGCCGCGAGACGTCGCGCCTGCTCGCCGAGGAGGCCGAGTTCAGGCTGCGGCTGCGTGCGCTCCTCGGGGCCACGCTCGAGGCCGTTCGCGACCACGAGCAGCGGCTCGCAGACGCCACGGGCAGGGCCCGCCAGGAGGGCGAGCACACGCAGCTCATGCCGCCCGTCGAGCCCGGCGACTACACCGGGGGCGACTGACCGAACGGCGCCGGGCGGCCGGGGTCGCCTGGGTATACTCATCGGCAGGCTGGGGATTCCGTTTGCCGGGAGGAAGGGCATTGGCCGTCGTCGACATCGAAGCTGCGCGCCGCCGACTCGAATCCGAGCGTGCCCGTGTCGTCGAGGCCCGCCAGCACCTGATCGACGACACCTCGCGGTCGATGGAGGACGCGGTCGACGAGGACGGCAACGACAGCCACATGGCCGACAGCGCCACCGAGACGCTCGACCGCGAGCTGGAGCTCTCGATCGGCGACAACGCCGAGCGCCTGCTCGAATCGATCGACGCGGCGCTGGCGCGCGTCGCGGACGAGACGTACGGGAAGTGCGAGCGCTGCGGCGAGGCGATCGCGCCCGACCGGCTCGAAGCGCTGCCCTGGGCGACCAAGTGCATCGAGTGCAAGAGGCTCGAGGAGCGGGGCTGATTCACGTCCACGCGGGGCCGGAGCCTGCCCACCGGGCGGGGTCGCTTCAGTGGGCGGGTTTCGCGGCGGTCGCCGTGGCGGCGGCGCTGGCCGACCAGCTGACGAAGCGGGTCATCGAGGAGCGGATCGCGCTCAACGAGAGCCATTCCGTGGTCCCGGGCCTCTCGATCACCCACGTCCAGAACACCGGCATCGCGTTCGGGGTCCTTCCCGGGAGGCTCGGGATCGTGTCGCTCCTCACGGCGGCGGCGGTGGTGTGGATGCTCGTCCACTTCGCCCGCTCCGGCGCGCGGCACACGATCTTCCCGGTGGCCCTGGGGCTGCTCGTGGGCGGGAGCGTCTCGAACCTCTTCGATCGCGTCCGGCAGGGCCACGTGACCGACTTCATTCACATCACGCACTGGCCGACGTTCAACCTCGCCGACTCGTTCATCGTCGTGGGCGTGCTCCTGCTGGCGCTCGCGCTCATGCGGATCGAGCAGCCTCGGCCGCCCGCACCCCCGCCGCCGGCGGGGGCCGATCCCGGGGCGTGACCGTCGAGCTGGTCGTCCCCAAGGACGCCGGCGGCGCGAGGCTCGACCGGTTCCTCGCCGAGCATGCCGAGCTCGGCTCGCGCGCCGCGGCCGCCCGCCTGATCGACGCCGGGTCGGTGCGCGTGGACGGGCAGGTGCGGCCGCGTGCCCACCGGGTGGCCGCCGGTGCGGTCGTCGAGCTCACCGTCCCCGAGCCCGTCACAGCGGCGCTCCCGTCCGAGGATGTCGAGGTCGTCTACGCCGACGACCACCTCCTGGTCGTCATGAAGCCGGCCGGCCTGCTCGTGCACGGCGTGCCGGGCTACTCCGGCCCGACGCTCGCGGCGGCGCTCGCCGGCAAGGCGGGGGGTGGGCCGCCGGACCGGGCCGGCATCGTCCACCGCCTCGACCGCGACACGTCCGGCCTCCTGCTCGTGGCGCGCGACGAGGAGACGCTCCGCCGCCTCCAGGGCCAGCTCCGCCGGCGCCGGATCCGGCGCGCCTACGTGGCGCTCGTGCGCGGGCGGCCGCCGTCGCGGACCGGGAGGATCGAGGCCGCGATCGGGCGCGACCGGCGCGACCCGACCCGCCAGTCGCTCGACAGCGACCGTCCCCGCGATGCGGTCACGCACTTCGAGCTCGTCGAGGCCCTCCCGGGGCGGTCGCTCCTTCGGGTGACGCTCGAGACGGGCCGGACGCACCAGATCCGCGTCCACATGGCGGCGATCGGCCACCCCGTCGTCGGCGACCGGGTCTACGGCCACGGCGCCGAGCTCGGCCTCGACCGGCAGTTTCTCCATGCCGCCGAGCTCGCGTTCGCGCACCCGATGACCGGCGAGCCGATCGAGGTCTCGGCACCGCTCCCGCCCGACCTCGAAGCCGCCCTCCGGCTGGCCCGCACGCGCCTAGCAGCTATCATCCCGGGCGGTTTCCGACCACCCTCTACCCGGCGGCGAATGCGGCGCGCCGGCGGTGTCCCGCAACCGCGGGGCTCCGGAGCGCCTCCGTCGGACGTTCAACCCCAACCGATCAGGAGGATTGCGCGTGTCCGCAGTCACCATGCGCGAGCTGCTGGAGGCCGGCGTCCACTTCGGCCACCAGACCCGCCGCTGGAACCCCAAGATGCGGCGGTTCATCTTCGGCGAGCGCGGCGGCATCTACATCATCGATCTCCAGCAGACGATGGAGCTTTTGAACGGCGCCCACCAGTATCTGTCCAACATCGGCGAGCGGAACGGCACCGTGCTCTTCGTGGGGACGAAGAAGCAGTGCCAGGACGCCGTCGAGGAGCACGCCCGGCGTGTCTCGATGCCGTATGTGAACCATCGCTGGCTGGGCGGCCTGCTCACCAACTACCGCACCATCCAGGAGCGGATCGGGGTGCTGCACGAGCTGCGCCGGCAGAAGAACGACGGCCAGCTCGAGCTTCTGCCCCCGAAGGAGCGCCAGTCGACGCTCGCCGAGCTCGAGAAGCTCGAGGCCAACCTGGGCGGCGTGGCCGACACCCGCAAGCTGCCCGACGCGGTCGTCGTGATCGACATGAAGAAGGAGGCGCTCGCCGTCCGCGAGGCGCGCCGCCTGAACATCCCCGTGATCGGCCTCGTCGACACGAACTGCGACCCTGACGACGCCGATTTCGTCATCCCCGGCAACGACGACGCCATCCGCTCGTCGGCGCTCATCATGCGGGTGCTGGCCGATGGGGTCGCCCAGGGCCGAAACCGCGGCGTCAAGGTGTCGGACTTCGTGTCCGAGAACGGCGAGGCCGCGGAGGGTGAGGCTCCCGAAGGCGAGACGCCGGCCGAGGATGCCGGCGGCGAAGCCGCTGCCCCGGCGGCCGAAGGCGCTCCTGCCGCCGAGGACGCTCCTGCGGCTCCGGCCGCGGAGGAGGCAACCGCGAGCGAGGCAAAGGATGAGTGACGTCACGTACATCCCGACCGCCGCGGAGGTGAAGCAGCTCCGCGAGACCACCCAGGCCGGCATGATGGACTGCAAGCGGGCCCTCGAGGAGACCGGGGGCGACATGGACGCCGCCGTCAGGCTCCTGCGCGAGAAGGGGATCGCCCAGGCCGGAAAGCGCGCCGGGCGCGGGACCGGTGAGGGGATCATCGAGACCTACGTCCACGCCGGCGGCAAGATCGCCGCGATGGTCGAGATCGGGTGCGAGACCGACTTCGTGGCCCGGAACGACAACTTCCGCGGGTTCGCGCGCAAGGTGGCGCTCCAGATCGCCGCCGGCCGCGACCTGCGGTTCGTGTCCGAGGACGAGATCTCGGACGAGTTCAAGGCCGGCGAGCTCGAGATCTTCCGCGCCAAGGCCGCGGCCGAGGGCAAGCCGGAGAAGATGCTCGACCAGATCTCCCAGGGCATGTGGAAGAAGTCCCTCACGGACTACGTGCTCCTGAACCAGCCCTCGATCAGGCCCGAGGACGATGGCAAGACCATCGAGACCCTCCGGGCCGAGCTCTCGGGGACGATCGGCGAGAACATCGAGGTCAAGCGGTTCGCGCGCTTCGAGGTGGGCGCCGAGTGACTCCCGGCGAGGGCGGTGCCGCCTTCCGGCGCGTCCTGCTCAAGCTCTCCGGCGAGGCCCTCATGGGCGAGCGCGAGTACGGCCAGGACCCGGGCCGCATCGCGGCCGTCGCCCGCGCCGTGCGCGACGTCCACGAGCTCGGCACGCAGCAGGCGATCGTCGTCGGCGGCGGGAACATCCTGCGGGGCACCAGCGAGGCCGCCCGGGGGATGGATCGCGCGACCGCCGACTACGCGGGCATGCTCGCGACGCTCCTGAACGCGCTCACCGTGTCCGACGCGCTCGAGCAGCTCGACCTGCCGACGCGGGTGCTCTCGGCGATCACCGTCTCGCAGGTGGCGGAGCCGTACATCCGCCGCCGGGCGATCCGCCACCTCGAGAAGGGGCGAGTCGTCATCTTCGCGGCGGGCACCGGCAACCCGTTCTTCACCACCGACACCGCCGCGGCGCTGCGAGCGCTCGAGATCGGCGCCGAGGCGATCCTGATGGGCAAGAACGGCGTGGAGGGCGTGCTGGACGCCGATCCGCGCACGACGCCCGACGCGCGCCTCATCCCGGAGCTGACGCACCTCGAGGCGATCGAGCGGGGTCTCAAGGTGATGGACACGACGGCGCTCTCGCTGTGCATGGATAATCGCCTTCCACTGCATGTGTTCAACCTCGACGACGAGTCCAACATCGAGCGGGTCGTGCGCGGCGAGCGCATCGGCACGGTGATCCAGGCCCAGGTGCCAGCGGAGGTGGCGAGATGATCGACGACGTGCTGACCGACGCCGCGCGGCGTATGGACAAGAGCGTCGAGGCGGCGAAGCACGAGTTCACGACCATCCGCACGGGCCGGGCGTCCGCCGCGCTCCTGGACCGGGTCCAGGTGAGCACCTACGGCACCAAGATGCCGGTGAATCAGCTCGCGACGATCTCGGTGCCGGAGCCGCGCCTGCTCACCATCACGCCCTTCGACAAGAGCATCATGAAGGACATCGAGCGGGCGATCCAGGAGTCAGATCTCGGCCTCACGCCGTCCAACGACGGCCAGATCATCCGGCTCCCGATCCCGCAGCTCACCGAGGAGCGGCGCAAGGAGCTCGTGAAGCAGGTGCGGCACATGGCCGAGGAGGGCCGCGTGGCCGCTCGGAACGTGCGCCGCGACGCGGTGCACCACCTGAAGAAGCTCGAGCAGGACGGCGATGAGGGCGCCGACGACGTGCACCGCGCGGAGGACCGGCTCCAGAAGGTCACCGACGAGCACGTGCAGCGGATCGACGCTGCGCTCAAGGCCAAAGAGGCCGAGATCATGGAAGTCTGATTGCGCCGGTACGTCGGGCTCCTCCGTGCGCACGCGCGCCTGCGGCGGACGTCCCCCGGTGCCGAGCCCGTCCCCGCCGAGTCCGCCCGGAACGTGGCGATCATCATGGACGGCAACGGCCGATGGGCCTCGCGGCGCGGGCTGCCGCTCCTCGCCGGCCATGCCGCCGGCACTCGCGCGCTCCGGCGGACCGTCGAGGCAGCGCCCGACCTCGGCGTGCGGAGCCTCGCCGTCTACGCCTTCTCGACCGAGAACTGGGGCCGGCCGCCCGACGAGGTGGAGGGGCTCATGAACCTCTTCGCCGACACGATCGAGCGCGAGTTTCCCGATCTGCACCGCCAGGGGGTCAGGGTGCGGTTCGTCGGCCGCCGCGACCGGTGCCCGGAGAGCCTGCGGGCGCTCATGGACGACATGGAGACCCGCACCGCCGCGAACACCCGTCTCGACCTGTGGGTCGCGTTCGACTACGGATCGCGCGACGAGATCGTGGGCGCCGTCAGGGCGCTCGTCGAGGCCGGGACGGAGCCCGCCGCCATCGACGAGGACGCGGTGCGCGCGCACCTGTACGCTCCCGAGATGCCCGACCCCGATCTGGTCATCCGGACGTCGGGCGAGGTGCGCATCTCGAACTTCCTCCTCTGGCAGTCGGCCTACGCGGAGCTGGAGTTCGTGCCAACGCTGTGGCCCGACTTCGGCCGCGACGAGCTCGCCGCGGCGCTTGAGGCTTACGCGCACCGCCGCCGCCGCTTCGGGGTGCGGTGAGCAATCTCGTCTCCCGCATCCTCGTCGCCGTTCCGCTGGGCGCGGCCACGATCTACGCCGCGCTCCACGGCGGCTGGCTCCTCGTCGCCGTGGCGTCGGTGGCGGCCCTGATCGCCCTGCACGAGTTCTACGCCATGGTGCGCGAGCTCAGGCCCCTCGTGCCGGCCGGATTTGCTGCGGTCGTGGCGGGGCTGGCGGCGGTGCACCACGGCGGTGTTGCCTGGGCCGCCGGGCCGCTCGTGGGGATGCTCGTCATCGTCTTTTGGATGTCGGCCGTGGCGGAGGTGCGCCAGCCGGCGGTCGTCCAGTTCGCGGCGACGGTCTTCGGTGCCGTCTGGATCGGGCTCGGGTTCACGTTCATGGTCGCGGTGCGCGACCTGCCCGGCGAGCACGGCCTCGGCAGGGATCTGCTGCTCGCCGTGCTCCTCGGCGTGTGGGCCTCCGACGTCGCCGCGTTCGCGATCGGGCGCCTGTTCGGCCGTCGCCTGCTCGCGGCGGAGATCTCGCCCGCGAAGACGGTCGAGGGGTTCCTGGCCGGGCTCGTGGCGGGGACCGCGACCGTCTTCTTCACCCTCTACCGGGAGCCGCACGGCCTGCCGATCTCGACGCTCCACGCGCTCGAGTTCGGCGTGGTGATCGCGCTCGCCGCGCCGATCGGCGACCTGTTCGAGAGCTACATCAAGCGCGACATGGGCGTGAAGGACACGGGGAGCATCCTGGGTGGCCACGGCGGGATGCTCGACCGCGTGGATGCCCTGCTGCTCGCTGCCCCCGCCGCCTACTTCCTGGCGCTTGCCATTGGGCGGGCGTAACAACCGGGGCCAGGCCCCGGACGGGGCCTGGCCCCACGGGGTCCGCCGACGTACCAGCCGGGGCCTGGCCCATGGGTCGCCTAGAATTGGCCGCATGACCGAGCGACGATCGACCGCATCGCGGCTCCTGCCGTTCCTGCGCGTCGAGAAGCAGATGGCCGACGAGCGGATGCAGGCGGCGGTCGCGGCCGTGTGCGCGCGGCACCCGGGCCTGGCGGAGATCGACGTCGCATGGTTCGGGAACCGGCTCTCGGGCGACAACCGCGGCCGCTACCACGCGCTCGGCTACGTGGCCGACCCGGATGCGGGGCTCGACGAGGGCCGTGGGTTCGTCATCGACGTCGTGGCCGGCCACGTCTTGCGCGAGCTGCCGCTGGAGCGCCGTCGCGACCTGCCTTCCGACATCTCGGCGCTGGCGTAACGGCGCCCCAACCGGCCGCAACTAGACTGGCCGCATGAGATCCGTGGCCGTCCTCGGAGCGACCGGCTCCATCGGCAGGCAGGCCCTCGACGTGATCGCAGGGAGCCCGGAGCTCCGCGTGTGCGGGCTCTCGGCGAACCGCGACGCGGACGGGCTGGTCGCCGCATGCGCGCGCCACGGGAGTGCGACACGTCGCGCTCGTCGACCCGGATGCCGCCGGAAACTGCCGCCCGCGCCCTCGACGGCGCGACCGTGCTGCGGGGTGAGGCGGGCGTCGAGGAGCTGATCGCGGCGAGCGGCGCCGACCTCGTGCTGAACGCGATCGTCGGCGCCGCGGGCCTGCGGGCGACGCTGGCCGCGTTCGCGGCGGGCGCCGACGTCGCCCTCGCGAACAAGGAGAGCCTCGTGGCCGGCGGGGAGCTCGTGCTCGCCGCAGCAGCGGCGAGCGGGAGGCGGCTCCTGCCGGTAGACAGCGAGCACTCCGCGCTCGCGCAGTGCCTCGAGGGCGCCGCTCCTGAAGCGGTGACCGGGATCGTCATCACCGCCTCGGGCGGCCCGTTTCGCGGCCGTCGCCGCGACGAGCTCGCGGACGTGACCGCGGCCGAGGCGCTCGCCCACCCGACCTGGAGCATGGGGGAGAAGATCACGATCGACTCAGCCACGCTGATGAACAAGGGCCTCGAGGTGATCGAGGCGCATCTCCTGTTCGGCATCCCCTACGACGCGATCGAAGTGGTCGTCCACCCGCAGTCGATCGTCCACGGGATGGTCCGCTTCCGCGACGGGGCGCTCCTGGCCCACGCCGGCCTGCCCGACATGCGCGTGCCGATCTCGTGGGCGCTGACCCATCCGCATCGGGGGCCGACGCCGGTCGAGCCGCTCGACCTGTCGGCGCCGCTCAGCCTCGAGTTCGAGCCGGCCGACGTCTCGACGTTCCGCTGCCTCGCTCTGGCCCGCGAGGCCGGAACGGCCGGCGGCACCGCACCGTGCGTCCTGAACGCCGCCAACGAGGTCGCCGTTCGCGCGTTTCTGGACGGCCGCATCGGCTTCCTCGACATCGCGGCGGTCGTCGAGGAGGCGCTCGTGCAGGTCCCGACGGAGCCCGTCGTGTCGCTGGAGCAGGTGCTGGATGCCGACCGCCGCGCCCGGACGGCCGCGGCCGGGGCGGGAGCCGCCGCATGAGCGTCTTCATCGCCATCGGGGGCCTGCTCCTGCTCGTCGCCGTGCACGAGCTCGGCCACTTCACCGTGGCCAAGATGACCGGCATGCGCGCGCTGCGCTTCTACCTGGGGTTCCCGCCGGCGGTCGTGAAGCGCCAATACGGCGGCACGGAGTACGGGATCGGCGCCATCCCGCTCGGCGGCTTCGTGAAGATCCCGGGCATGCTGCGGCCCGAGCCGGGCGACCTCTACGACGTCGACGACCTGCTCGACCGGTCGGAGAACCTCGACGACGACCAGGCGACGGCCATCGGCGTCGCGCTCGACGAGGTCCGCCGTCACCTCTCCCAGGGCCGCTACGACGACGCGCTGGCGGCGCTGCCGAAGCTGCGCGCGGCTGTCGAGCGCGCCGAGCCGTCGCTGTCCGAGGGCGAGCGGCGGCGCGTCACGCGCTCCATGGACCGGCTGGAGGAGAACCTCGACCCGCGCGCCTACTGGCGCTGCTCCCGCGGCCGGCGGCTCGCGGTCATCACGGCGGGCCCGGCGGCCAACGTCATCGTTTGCTTCCTCATCCTCTGGGGGGTTGCGCTCCACGGCCGGCCCGACGGGTCGGTGCTCTCGCGCGACGTCGCGGCGGTCATCGCGAAGAGCCCCGCCGACAACGCCGGCCTGCGCCCCGGCGACCGGCTGGTCGCGGTCGACGGCAAGGCGCTCCCGCCGCTCAAGGTGCGCGACGCGATCGAGCAGAGCCACGGCGCCCTCATCACCGTCACCGTCGACCGCCACGGCCGCCGGATCGTGCTCCGCCCGGTGCACACGAAGGTGATCGACGGCAGCTACCGGCTCGGGTTCAGCTTCCAGGCCGGGCTCAAGAAGTACTCGTTCCTCGAGGCGCCGGTGGCGTCGGCCTCGTTCATGTGGGATCTCACCACCGGCACGGCATCGGCGCTGGCGGACGTCGTCACGCCGCAGGGCCGGTCCCAGCTCCACTCGACGGTCGGGATCGTCCGCTACTCGGCGGATGCGGCCGACGCCGGGACGCCCTTCTACCTCACCCTGCTCGCCTACATCTCGCTCTCGCTGGCCATCTTCAACCTGCTCCCGTTCCTGCCGCTCGACGGCGGCCACGTGTTCATGATCGTGCTCGAGCGGGTGCGCGGGCGGATGGTGTCGCGGGCCGTGTTCGAGCGCGTCTCGGTGCTCGGGATCGCGCTCATGGTGCTGGTCTTCCTGATCGGCCTGCAGAACGACCTGGCAGGCATCCTCTCGCCCCCGGCGCGGTGACACCGGCCGTCGAGGCCTACCTGGCGGCGCTCGTCCGCGTCCTCGACGAACGACTCGGCGCCGGCCTCGTCGGCGCCTACCTGCACGGATCGGCGGTGCTCGGCGGCTGGCACCCGGAGCGCTCCGACGTCGACGTGCTCGCGGTGTGCGCGGCCCCGGTCGATGCGCATGCCCTGGCCGAGCTGGCCGGCGCGCTCTCGATCCGCTCCCTTCCCTGCCCCGTCGACAGCGGTCTGGAGTTCGGCCTCGTGACCAACGTGAGCGCCGCCGAGCCGTGCGCGGAGCCGCGGTTCGAGCTCGACTTCACGACCTCGGCCGCAGACGGCGACAAGGTGACGCTGGGCCACGACCGGGCCGGGCACGCCGACTACCTGATGCACTTTGCCGTGTGCCGCGCTCATGGCCTCGCCCTCGCGGGCTTGCCGCCGGCCGACGTGTTCGCCCAGGCGCCGGCAGCGCTGCTCGACGCGACCTTCGCCGGCGAGCTGGCCTGGGCGGCCGCGAACGCCTCGCCCGCCTATCAGGTGCTGAACGCCTGCCGGGCCTGGCGCTTCGCGATGGAGCGGGAGCTCTGCTCGAAGGTCGCAGGCGGCGAGTGGGCGCTCGGGCGCGGGGTGGACGATGCTGCCATCGCGGCGGCCCTCGAGATCCAGCGCGGCGGGCCGGAGAGGCCCATCGATCCGGCCTCGGTGGCCGCCCTGATCGCCCGCGTGACCGCCGAGCTCGGTGGGGCCGGCCGGTATCCTCCGGGCTGATGGCCTCGACCCAGCGGATCACCGTCGGCGGCGTCCCCATCGGCGCCGGCGCGCCGGTGGCGGTGCAGTCGATGACCCTCACCGAGACGAGCGATGTCGCCGCGACGCTGGCCCAGATCGCCCGGCTCGACGAGGCGGGCTGCGAGATCGTCCGCGTGGCCGTTCCCGGGCGCCCGGACGCGGACGCGCTGCCGGCGATCGTGGCCGGCTCGCCGCTCCCGGTGATCGCCGACATCCACTTCAACGCCTCCCTCGCGCTCAGGGCGATCGACGCCGGCGTCGCGGCCGTGCGCATCAACCCCGGCAACATCGGCGGCCCCGACCGCGTCGAGCAGGTCGTCACGGCCGCCCGCGCGGCGGGCATCCCGATGCGGATCGGCGCCAACTCGGGCTCGCTGCCCGACCACCTGCGCCAGTTCGCGACCAACGACCCCGCAGGCGCGCTCGTGGAGGCGGCGCTCGAGGAGGTGCGGCTGCTCGAGCGGCTCGAGTTCCGCGACTTCAAGATCTCGGTCAAGAGCTCGTCGGTGCCCGTCATGATCCAGGCCTACCGCCGCCTCTCCGAGCAGGTGCCGTACCCGCTCCACCTGGGCGTGACCGAGGCCGGCCCCGCCTTCACCGGCACCGTGAAGAGCGCGATCGGGATCGGGTCGCTGCTCGCCGACGGGATCGGCGACACGCTCCGCGTCTCGCTGACGGCCGATCCGGTCGAGGAGGTCAAGGTCGCCTGGGAGATCCTGCGGGTGCTCGGCCTTCGCCACAAGGGGCCGGTCATGATCGCCTGCCCGTCGTGCGGGCGCACGAACGTCGACGTGCTCGAGCTGGCCGAGGCCGTCGAGCGGCGCCTGGCCGGCTACGACCAGGTCTTCCACGTGGCCGTGATGGGCTGCGCGGTGAACGGGCCCGGCGAGGCCGGAGACGCCGACTTCGGGATCGCCGGCGGCCGGGACGCCGGCCATATCTACGCGCACGGCGAGGTGCTGCGGCGGGTGCCCCAGGCGGCGCTCGTGGACGAGCTCTTCAGCGAGATCGACGCCTGGATCGCGGCCGGGATGGTGCGGCCCGAGCGGCCGATCCGGCGGCTTCGCCTTCCCGTGGCTGTGAGCGGGGTCTAGGCCGCCAGGTCTTCGTCGGCGGTGTCGAGCTCGTCGCAGAAGGCTGCGAAGCGGGCGTGCTTCGTCAGATAGGCCTGGAGCTCGGACATCCCGAACGCGACCCAGTCGCCCATGAAGCGCTCGTCGACAGAGGGCTCGCGTGCGGTGATGTCGTTCTCGTTCATGTACCAAGTAGTCGCCCATTTTGAGACCGTGATTAGTCCCCTGAGTGGGGTATTTCGTCCGAACCCATCGGGTACAGTGCGGGAGTGATCATGAACAAGCGCAAGGCAGCCATCGGGTATGCCACCTACGTCGTTGCGGGACGCGTTGCGCGCACGGTCGTCGGCCGGCGCCGCGCCCGGCGCTCGATGCGGACGCGGATGGGCGACGCCATGCGGCCCCGCCGCACGCGGCTTCCGCTCGTCGGCGGCGCCGCGGCCGCCGTCGCCGGTGCCGCGGTGATCGCCCATCACCGCCGCCGCAACGGCTCGCACGATCCCGACTGACGGTGCTCCGGCACGTCGTCCTCTTCCGCTGGAACGAGGGCACCGAGCCCGCGCACGTCGACCGCGTCGAGGCTGAGCTACGCGCGATGCTCGACCGGCTCGACATGGTGCGGGCCTGGTCCCTGGGCCGTGACGCCGGGCTCCGAGAGGGGAACGCCGACATGGCGCTCGTCGTCGACATGGACGACGCCGACGCCTTCCGCCGCTATTCCGCCGACGCCGGCCACCAGCAGATCCTGAACGAGCTGATCCTCCCGGCCTGCACGCGGACCGGCGCTCAGTTCTTCGCCGCGCCGCGACCGTTGAGGGGGGGCCGACCCGACGGGTCTGGCCCCGGTGGTTCGGCCATGACGGCGTCACGAGCCTGTGCCTGTTGTGTGCCGGGAAGCGTCGGGGACTGTCCCCGGACGGCCGCTGCGCGTGATTCGGCCCTCAGCTGAGCCGACGGCGGCGCGACCACACGAGCGCGGCACCGGTTGCCACGCCGAACGCCCACCCGCCGGCGTTGGCGAGAGCGACGAACGTCCACTCGACCTGGTCGGCCGGGTGCACTCGCCGTGGCCCGCGCAGACGTCGGTGAGGTTGGCGTCGCTCACGACGATGACCAACGCGATCGCCGCCCCGCGAGCACGATGGGTGTGATGGGCCATCCGCGCGACGCCGCGACCAAACCCGCGACGATCCCGATCACGAGCTCGGGGTATGCGACGATCAGTCCGGTCATACCCGGAGGATCGTCCTGGTAGCCGGTCGCGTCAACAGTTCCCGACCTGTACCGGCTCCGTCGGCGCCGGTCAGTAGGATGGACGTCCGTGCCCAGCGGCCAGCAGTACGTCCATCTCCACGTCCACAGCGAGTACTCCATCCTCGATGGGGCGTGCCGTATCGAACCGCTGGTCGCCCGCGCGGCCGAGCTGGGGATGCCCGCGATCGGCCTCACCGACCACGGCTCGATGGCCGGGGCGGTCGAGCTCACGCGAGCCGCGACCCGGGCCGGCCTGCGGCCGGTGCTGGGCTGCGAGATGTACGTGGTCGACGACCACGCCGCCCGGCCGCAGAAGGAGCGCCGCTGCCACCTCACCCTGCTGGCCGAGACGAGCGAGGGCTACCACAACCTCGTCCGGCTCGTCTCCGCGGGCTACCTCGACGGCTACTGGTACCGGCCGCGGGTCGATCTCGAGCAGCTCGCCGCCCACTCCAAGGGCATCATCGCCCTCTCCGGCTGTCTCTCCGGGCGGGTGTGCAAGGCGCTCGTCGACGGCGACGAGCGCGGCGCGCGGGGCGAGATCGACCGGCTCGTCCAGATCTTCGGCCGCGACAACGTCTACGTCGAGCTCCAGGACGGCGGGATCGACGTGCAGACGGCCATCAACCCGGTCCTCGCCGGGCTCGCGCGGGATGCCGGCCTGCCGCTCGTGGGCACGGGCGACGTCCACTACCTGACGGCGGCCGACGCGATCCCGCACGAGGCGATGCTCTGCATCCAGACCGGCGACACGCTCGACAACCCCGACCGGTTCAAGTTCTCGAACCACGGCTTCTATCTGAAGTCGCCCGACGAGATGTACGCGCTCATGGCCGAGCCGTGGGGCGTCGACATGCTGGCCCGCACCGTCGAGATCGCCGAGCGCTGCGACGCCCGCCTCGACCTCGACACGCTGCACCTGCCGCGCTTCGACGTTCCCGAGGGCAAGACGGCGCCGCAGTACCTGCGCGAGCTCGCCGAGTCCGGCCTGCGCGAGCGCTACGGGGCCGAGACGCCCGAGCTCCGCGAGCGGCTCGAGTTCGAGCTCCGCACGATCGAGGAGATGGGCTACGCCGACTACTTCCTGATCGTCTGGGACTTCATCCGCTTCGCCCGCCAGGACGGCGTCTCGGTCGGCCCCGGCCGCGGCTCGGCGGCCGGGTCGCTCGTGGCCTACTGCCTGCGGATCACCGACCTCGACCCGATCCGTTACTCGCTGCTCTTCGAGCGGTTCCTGAACCCGGGCCGGAAGTCCCTCCCCGACATCGACATCGACTTCGCCGTCGCCGGCCGCGAGCGCGTGATCAACTACGTCGCCGAGAAGTACGGCCGCCGCAACGTCGCCCAGATCATCACGTTCGGCAAGATGCAGCCCAAGGCCGCGATCAAGGACGCGGGCCGCGTGATGGGCATCCCCTACGGCGTCGTCGACCGCATCGCCAAGCTCGTGCCGGAGGGGCCGAAGATCTCGTTCGAGGCGTGCATGAAGGCCGGCGCCGAGCTGCGCCGGAGCTACGACACCGACGAGACGACGCGCTCGATCGTCGACATGGCGATGCCGCTCGAGGGCGTCGTCCGGAACGACTCGATCCATGCCGCGGCGGTCGTGATCGGCGACCGGCCGCTGACCGAGTACCTGCCGCTCCAGCAGAAGGGCGCCGACTCCGAGGTCGTCACGCAGTTCTCGATGAACGACGTCGACGCGCTGGGCCTGCTCAAGATGGACTTCCTCGGCCTGCGCAACCTCGACGTCATCGACCGGGCGGTCGAGATCATCGAGGAGTCGGTCGGCACCCGGCTCGACATGGACGCGGTGCCGCTCGACGACCGGAAGACCTACGAGATGATGGCCCGCGGCGACTCCACGGGCGTCTTCCAGTTCGAGTCGACGGGCATGCGCGACGCCCTCCGCCAGGTGAAGCCGACCGAGTTCGAGGACATCGTCGCCCTGGTCGCCCTGTACCGGCCGGGGCCGATGCAGTTCATCCCCGACTACGCCAAGAACAAGGCCGATCCCAGCCGGATCGCCTACGAGGACGCCCGGCTCGGCCCGATCCTCGAGACAACCCACGGGATCTGCATCTACCAGGAGCAGTACATGGAGATCGCCAAGTCCCTCGCCGGCTTCAGCCCGGCCGAGGCGGACGATCTCAGAAAGGCGATTGGCAAGAAGATCGCGAGCCTCATGGCGTCGCTCAAGGACAAGTTCACGGCCGGGTGCGAGGCGAACGGCGTTTCGGCCGCGACCGCGCACGCCCTGTGGGCCAAGGTCGAGCTGGCGGCCGACTACAGCTTCAACAAGGCCCACGCGGCCTGCTACGGGCTGATCGCCTATCGCACCGCCTACCTGCGCGCCAACTACCCCGCCGAGTACATGGCGGCGCTGATCTCGTCGGTGATGTCCACCAAGGACCGGGTGCCGTTCTACGTCGGCGAGTGCGCGGACATGGGCGTCGAGGTGCTGCCGCCCGACGTGAACTCGAGCCAGTCCGACTTCGCCGTCGTCGAGGGCCGCATCCGCTTCGGGCTCGCCGCCGTGAAGCGCGTCGGCGAGGGAGCGGTGCGCGCGATCATCGCCGCCCGCAGCGAGCGGCCGTTCGACTCGATCTGGGACTTCTGCGAGCGGGTCGACATGGCCGTCCTGAACCGGGGGATGGTCGAGAGCCTGATCGCCTGCGGAGCGCTCGACTCCACGGGGGCGACCCGGCGGGGCATGTTCGACGTGCTCGAGCAGGCCATCTCGGCCGGCCAGCGGACGCAGTCCGACGCGCTCGTCGGGCAGGGCTCGATCTTCGACCTCGGCGACGGGGACGGGAACGGCGCGGCGCCGTCGAGCCGGGGACGGCCGCCCGTGCCGCCCGAGGAGTGGCCCCGCGAGGAGCTCCTGCGGCGCGAGAAGGAGGCGCTCGGGATGTACGTCTCGAGCCACCCGCTGGCCCCGCTCCGCGACCAGCTCGAGCGCAAGACCGACACGCCGCTTCGGGCTCTCCAGGACCTGCGCGACGGCCAGGTGGTGACGGTCGGCGGCATCGTCGCCTCGCTGCGCCCGATGGTGACCAAGCGCGGCGACCAGATGGCGTTCTGCGAGCTCGACGACATCACCGACTCGGCCGAGATCGTCGTCTTCGCGAGCACATGGGAGACGTGCCGGAGCGTGCTCCTACCCGATGCCATCGTCCTCGTGAAGGCTCGTGCCGACCGCCGGTCGGAGTCGGAGGTGAAGCTGATCGCGCTCGAGGTGGCGCCGTTCGAGGCCGTCGAGGACCAGGGGATCGTGAAGCTCCGCATCGACGCCCGCGCGGCGCTCGCGAGCGTGGTCGACGAGCTGCGCCTCCTGATCGGCGAGTACCCGGGCGATGCCCCGGTCGAGCTCGAGATCAAGACGTCCGACGGGCCCAAGGTGCTGCGGTTCGGCGCCGGCTACCGCGTCCGGCCCGACGGCGACTTCATGGCCGAGGCGCGCGCGCTGCTCGGCGAGGCCGTGCTGGCGTAGCACGTCGCAGAGACCGGACAACCGGGGCCAGACCCCGTCCGGGGTCTGGCCCCATGAGAGACGCAGTCGCCGGGGACAGTGCCTGAACGCACGGTGGAACAGAGGCGATGCAGACTTGTGACGCAAGCACACGCGGAGGCCCATCGAACAACCGGGGCCAGACCCCGTTCGGGGTCTGGCCCATGGGGTTCGCCGGGCCGAATGGCGTTCGCCGGCCCCGCCGCGTCCGCGCACGGCCGTAGAATCCGGTCTTCGTGAACCTCACGCAGCTCGATCTCGACCTGGACGTGTTCCAGGGGCCGTTCGACCTGCTCCTCGCGCTCGTCATGCGCGAGGAGATCGAGCTGGCCGAGGTCCCGATCGCCGAGATCGTCGTCGCCTACGTCGAGCGGGCCTATGACGACGGCGAGCTCGACCTCGAGTCCGCGAGCGAGTTCCTCGTCCTGATCGCGGCGCTGCTCGAGATCAAGGTGCGCATGCTGTTCCCGGGCGAGGACGAGGAGGACATCGACGGCATGACGGCCGAGCAGGCCGAGGCCGAGCTGCTCGCCCGTCTGATCGAGTACAAGCGCTACGCGGCCGCAGCCGCCTGGCTGGCCGCTGCAGGTGCGTCGGAGCGGCGGATCTTCCGGTCCGGCCCCGCGCCGCTCGCCCCCCGGCCGGAGCCCGTCGTCGAGGCGTTCTCGGAGGATCCATGGCAGCTCCAGGCGGCCGTCGGGCGCCTGCTCGTGCCCCCGCCCGAGATCGACCTGTCGGCCGTCCGCCGCCGCCTCGTGCCGGTGAGCGAGTTCCTGGCCCGATTCCGGGCCGTTCTGCGCGAGCGGCGGGCATTCACCTTCGACGAGGCCGTGGCCGGCCTCGACCGGCTGTCGCACGCCGCGGCGTTCCTGGCCATCCTCGAGATGTGGAAGCAGGGCGAGGTGCAGGCCGAGCAGGGCGAGGTGTTCGGGACCATCCGCATCGCCCGGCGCGGCCGGGCGCGCGCCGAGTCCGACGAGCGGGCCATCGCATGAGCGAGCTCACGCACACCGTCGAGGCGCTCCTCTTCGTCGCGTCCGAGCCGCTCAGCGTGGCCGAGATCGCGACGCTGGCCGAGGCTCCGCCGGCCCGGGTCGAGCGGGCCCTCGACGCCCTCCGCGACCACTACTGCGAGGAGCGCTCGGGCGTCGTGCTCGAGCGCGTCGCCGGCGGCTACGGCTTCCGCGCGTCGCGCGAGACGGCCGCCGCCTGCGCCCGCCTCGTCAACCGGCCGACCTCCCGGGCGCTCAGCCAGGCCGCCCTCGAGACGCTCGCGATCGTGGCCTATCTGGGGCCGGTCGCGCGGCCCGAGGTGGCCCGCATCCGCGGCGTCGCCGCCGACTCGGCGGTCGCCGGGCTCCTGGAGCGGGGCCTGATCGAGGAGTCCGGCCGCGGCGAGACCCCCGGGCAGCCCGTGCTGTACAAGACCACCACGCTGTTCGAGCGGATGTTCGGGCTCGAGGAGGGGTTGTCGAGCCTGCCCTCCCTCGGCGAGTTCGACCTGCCCGAGGCCGATCACGAGGCCCTTCGGGCGCGGCTGCACCTCGTCGCCGACGCCCGTGCCGGTCAGGGTTAACCGGTACCTCGCGTCCACGGGCCTCGGCTCGAGGCGGGCGGTCGAGGAGCTCGTCCGCGCGGGCCGTGTCACCGTGAACGGGGAGGTGGCGGATCTCGCGACCCGCGTGGCCGAGGGCGATGACGTCCGGGTCGACGGCCAGGCCGTCGAGCCCGAGGCAGTCGTCGCGGTCGTCCTCAACAAGCCGCGCGGAGTGGTGACGACGGCCCACGACCCGCAGGGCCGGCCGACCGTGACGGGCCTCGTCGAGACGGGCGCACGCCTCTTCCCGGTCGGCCGCCTCGACCGCGACACGACGGGCGTCCTGCTCCTCACCAACGACGGCGGCCTGGCCGACCGGCTGATGCATCCCCGCCACGGCGTCCCCAAGTCGTATCGTGCGCGCGTGAAGGGGGAGCCCAGCGATGACGCGCTCGAGCGCCTGCGGGCGGGCATCGAGCTCGACGACGGGCCGACGGCCCCCGCTGAGGTCCGAAGCCGCGGGGCGAGCGTCATCGACATCACCATCCACGAGGGCCGAAACCGCCAGGTGCGGCGGATGTGCGCCGCCGTCGGGCACCCCGTGATTCATCTTCACCGGACGGCGTACGCCGGCATCACGGCCGGGCGCCTTGCGCCGGGGGAGTGGCGCCCCCTCACCCCCGAGGAGGTCGAGGCGCTCCGCGATGCATGACGCCGTCGTCGTCGGCGCGGGGATCTCGGGCCTCACGGCCGCCCACCGGCTCGCGGCCGACGGGGCGGACGTCGTCGTCCTCGAGGCGACGGCGAGGGTCGGCGGCCGCGTGTGGAGCCCGGCGGGCCCCGGCGGGCGCTGGGAGGCGGGCGGCGAGGCCGTTGACCTCGCCAACGCTCGCCTGCGGGCGCTGGCCGAGGAGGTCGGCGCAGGCCTGCGGCAATCGGAGGTGGGCTGGGGCGACCACGGCCCGGCGCCCGTCGAGTGGCACGTGGCTGGGCGCACCGGTGTTCCGGACGCGCCGGGCTATCGCCGCCTGCTCGCCGAGGTCGCCCGCCGGGGCGCGAGCCCGGAGGCCGACGACCGCTTCACCGTCGCCGAGTGGATGGCCAGGGACGGGTCCGGGATGTTCGACCTCGCCGTGGCCGAGACCGCGGTCTCGGTGACGTCCGCGACGATGCCGGTCAAGCGCATGTCGCTCCACGCGCTGGCGGTCAAGAGCGCCGCCAGAAGCGGCGCCGGCGACGGCGCCGAGCTGCGGTTCACCGACGGCGCGGGCGGGTTCGCCGAGACGCTGGCGACCGGCCTCGCGGGTCGCGTCCGGCTCCGCTCGGCCGCCTCGGCCGTGCGCGCGCGGTCGGGCGCCGTCGAGGTCGAGGTCGGCTCGTCCCGGCTCCGTGCGCGCCGCGCGATCGTCGCCGTGCCCCTGCATGCGCGGCGCCGGATCGCGGGGCTCCCTGCCGTCGCGGAGGGCTCCTATGGCGTCGCCGCGAAGTCGCTCATCGAGCTGGCCGGCGACCTGCCGGAGGGCCCGACCGCCGTCCTCACCGACACGGCGCTGGGGTACGCCTACCGGCGCGACGCGAGGAGCCTCGGGAGCTTCGTCGGCTCGACCCCGGCCGCGTGGCTCCTGGCCGCGGGCCGAAGGCGGGCCGACGCCGCCGTCGCCGAGGCGGTGCGGCGCTGCTTCGGCGTGCGCGTCGCGAGGATCACGCGGGTGGCCTACCCGCGGAGCTACCTCATCTTCGGGCCCGGCGAGCTCCGCGGCTGGGGAGCGCACCTGGCCGACCCGGCCGGTCCCGTCCACTTCGCCGGCGCTGAGGCGTCCGAGCTCCCGAGCTTCATGGAGGGCGCCGTCAGGGCGGGGGAGCGGGCCGCGGCCGAGGTCGGCGCGGCCGGCTGATCACACGAAGCCCATCCGCTGTTTCATCTCGGCGAGTTTCGGCGCGGCGAGCGCCTGCGCCTCTCCGGCGCCGGCGGCGAGCACCTCGAGCAGGTGGCCCTCGTCGGCGCGCAGCTCGAGGTATCGGCTCCTCACCGGGCCGATCATGGCCTCGACGGCCTCGGCGACGTCGGACTTGAACTGGCCGTAGCCGGCGCCGTCGTACGAGGACTCGATCGCCTCGGGTGTGCGGTCGGTCGCGGTTGCCATGATCTCGATCAGGTTCGCGATCCCCTCCTTGCCCTCGCCCTCGCGGCGCACGTCGCGGCCCGAGTCGGTGACGGCCGAGCGGATCTTGCGCACCACGACGTCGGTCGGGTCGGTGAGCAGGAGCGTGCCCTGCGGCGTCCCGCTGGTGGTGGACATCTTCCGGGTCGGGTCCTGGAGGTCCATGACCCGCCCGCCGGTGCCCGGGATCGCGGCCTCCGGCACCTTCAGGAGCTCGCCGTAGCGGCTGTTGAAGCGCTGGGCGATGTCGCGGGCCAACTCGAGGTGCTGACGCTGGTCGTCGCCGACCGGCACCTTGTCGGTGTCGTAGAGCAGGATGTCGGCCGCCATGAGCACTGGGTAGGTGAAGAGGTCGACCGAGACTGAGTCCTGGCCCTCGCTCTTCTCCTTGAACTGCGTCATGCGGCGCAGCTCCCCGAACGTGGCGAGCGCTCCGAGGAGCCATGTCGCCTCGGAGTGCTCAGGGACAGCGCTCTGGGCGAAGATCGTGCACCGGTCCGGATCGAGGCCGGCCGCCATGAGGGTCGCGGCCGTGTCGAGCGTGTTCTCACGCAGCCCGGAGACGTCGTAGGGGACGCTGATCGAGTGCAGGTCGACGACGCAGTAGATCGCCTCGCCGAGGTCCTGGTAGGCGGGCCAGTGACGGATCGCGCCGATGTAGTTGCCGAGGTGCTTCTGTCCGGTTGGCTGGATTCCCGAGAACACGCGCGTCATGGCGAGGCCGGATCCTAACCATCAACCCCTCGGTAGGATCCATCCGATGGTTGCCCCCGCCGACACCTGGTCGCCCGCGTCCTGGCGCGCGTACCCCGCCCAGCAGCAGCCCGACTGGCCCGACGAGGCCGGCCTGGCCGCAGCGACCGAGCGCCTGAAGCAGCTGCCGCCGCTCGTGTTCGCGGGCGAGGCGCGCGACCTGACCGCCGCCCTTGCCGGCGTCGCCGAGGGCCGTGCGTTCCTGCTTCAGGCCGGCGACTGCGCCGAGTCGTTCGCCGACTTCTCGGCGATCACGATCCGCGAGAAGCTCAAGATCATTCTGCAGATGGCCGCGGTCATGACCTACGCCGGCACGCTCCCGGTCATCAAGCTGGGCCGGATCGCCGGCCAGTTCGCGAAGCCCCGGTCGGCGCCCACCGAGACCATCGACGGGGTCGAGCTCCCCGCGTTCCGCGGGCACATGGTGCACGACGACGCCCCGACCGCCGCCGCCCGCATCCCGGATGCCGACCGGATGGTGCAGGCCTACCACCAGTCGGCCGCCACCCTGAACCTCCTGCGGGCGTTCACGAAGGGCGGCTTCGCCGACCTGACCCGCGTGCACAGCTGGAACCAGGAGTTCGTCGCGACCTCGCCCGAGGGGCGCCGGTACGAGGCGATCGCCACCGAGATCGAGCGCGCGCTGCGGTTCATGGCGGCGTGCGGGATCGACCTCATGTCGGAGCGGCGGCTGCACGAGGTCGACGTGTGGACGAGCCACGAGGGGCTGCTCCTCGACTACGAGGAGGGGCTCACCCGGCGCGACTCGCTGACCGGCGAGTGGTACGACTGCTCGGCCCACATGCTCTGGGTCGGCGACCGCACGCGCCAGGCCGACGGCGCGCACGTCGAGTTCTTCGCCGGCGTCCAGAACCCGCTGGGCCTCAAGGTCGGCCCGACGGCGACCGCCGACGAGCTCGTCGACACCTGCGAACGGCTCGACCCGCACCGGACGCCCGGCCGCCTGACGCTGATCGCCCGCATGGGCGCGGGCCGGGTCGAGGACGAGCTGCCGCCGCTCATCAGGGCGGTGCGCGAGGCGGGCCACCCGGTCGTCTGGGCCTGCGACCCCATGCACGCCAACGCGTTTCGCACGTCGTCGGGGTACAAGACGCGCCGGTTCGAGGACATCATGTCGGAGATCTCCGGCTTCTTCGTCGCCTGCCGCTCGGAGGCGGCGTGGCCCGGCGGCGTCCACCTCGAGTTCACGGGCGAGGACGTGACCGAGTGCCTCGGCGGGGCCGAGGAGGTGCGCGAGGACCAGCTCTCGGTGCGCTACCGGACGCTGTGCGACCCCCGCCTGAACGCCCGCCAGTCGCTCGACCTGGCGTTCCGCCTCGCGGAGCTGATGCGGGCGGCGCACGACACCGCCGCGCGGGAGGGGTAGGCGGTGCGCCTGGCGATCGTCGGGCTCGGCCTCATCGGCGGGTCGATCGGGCTCGCGGCCGCAGCGCGCGGCGACGAGGTCGTCGCGTTCGACCCGGATCCGGGCGCCCGCGCGGCCGGCCTCGAGCGCGGCGCGGCGACCCGGGTCGAGGAGACGCTCGAGGGCGCCGTGGCCGGCGCCGACGTGGCAGTTGTGTGCGGGCCCGTCGTCCACCTGCCAGCGCTCGTTGAGCAGACCGTGGCCGTGTCCGACGACCGCTGCGCGGTGACGGACGTCGGCTCGACGAAATCGCGGCTGGTGGCGGCCGTCGCATCGAGCCCGCGCTTCGTGGGCGGCCACCCGGTGTGCGGGTCGGAGGCCCGCGGCGTCGAGAACGCCCGCGCCGACCTCTTCCAGGGCGCGACGTGGTTCCTGACGCCGACCGCGGCCACCGACCCGGCCCACCATCGCACGGTGCACGGATTCGCCGCCGGGCTCGGCGCACGGCCGGTCGCGATCGACCCCGATGCGCACGACCGGCTCGTGGCCATCACGAGCCACCTGCCGCACGCGGTCGCGAACGTCCTTGCAAACCAGGCGGGCGCGGGCCGCGTCGACGGCCACGACCCGCTGGGCGCCGTCGGCGGGTCGTTCCGCGACATGACCCGCGTCGCCGGCGCCAATCCGCGGATCTGGGTCGACATCTTCCTCGACAACCGCCAGGCGCTGCTCGACGGCCTGCGCGAGCACGGCCGCCGCGTCGAGGAGCTCGCGCGGGCGCTCGAGCGCGAGGACGCGGGCTTTCTGGCCCGCTGGATCGGGGAGGCGGCCGGCAACCGCAGGCGCCTGCTCGAGGCGGCCTACGAGACGGTGCCCGAGGAGCTCTACCGCGTCCGCGTGCGCGTCCTCGACCGGCCCGGGGTGCTCTCCGGCATCACCCAGGCGCTGGGCGCAGAGGGGATCAACATCGAGGACTTCGAGCTGCACCACATGTCGGCGGACGCCGGTGGAACGGCGGTGATCGTGGTGGCGGGCGAGGGCGAGGCCCGGCGCGCGGTCGACCTGCTCGACGCCCAGGGCTACGGCGCTGTCGCGACGCCGGCGGTCGAGGCATGAGCGACGACGGCCTCCGAATCGGGCCGGCGGGCGGCCTCACGGGCGAGCTCGCCGTGCCCGGCGACAAGTCCGTCAGCCACCGCGCGGTCCTGCTCGGGGCGATCTCGTCCGAGCCGGTGCACGTCCGCGGGTTCGGCGCCTCGGCCGACACGCTGTCGACCGTCGCCGCCGTCGAGGCGCTCGGCGTCGAGGTCGAGCGGGCCGGCGAGACCGACCTCGTCGTGCACGGTGCCGGCCTGCGCGGGCTTCGGGCCCCCTCGGAGCCGGTCGACGTCGGAAACGCCGGGACTCTCATCCGGCTCCTCCCCGGCATCCTGGCCGGGCAGGTCGGCTCGTTCGAGCTGACCGGCGACGCCAGCATCCGCTCCCGTCCCATGGAGCGGATCGCCGAGCCGCTCCGGCAGATGGGCGTCGCGATCGAGACGACGGAGGGACGGCCGCCGATTCGCATCGCGGGCACGGGCCGGACCGATGCGATCACCTACGAGCTGCCCGTGGCGTCGGCGCAGGTCAAGTCGTGCGTGCTTCTGGCCGGCCTCTATACGGAGCGCGGCGTCACCGAGGTGCGCGAGCCGATCCCGACCCGCGATCACACCGAGCGCATGCTGCGGGCCGCCGGCGTTCCGGTGGATCGAACGTCCGGGCGGGTCGCCGTCTCGCCGGTTCAGGAGCTCCGGCTCGGCGAGGTCGACGTGCCCGGCGACTTCTCGTCGGCCGCGCCGTTCATCGTGGCGGCGACGGCGCTCTCGGGCTCGAACCTGACGCTCCGCGACGTCGGCGTGAACCCGACCCGGACCGGCCTGCTCACGGTGATGGAGCGGATGGGAGCCAGGGTCGGCGTCTTCCGCAGGCGGCTGGCGAGCGGCGAGCCCGTCGCCGACATCGAGGTGCGCCCCGCTGAGCTGGTGGCAGCCGACGTGGAGCCCGAGCTGGTGCCGCTGCTCGTCGACGAGCTGCCGCTGGTGGCGCTCCTGGCCTGCTTCGCCCACGGCGTCACGACCATCCGCGGCGCCGCGGAGCTCCGCGTCAAGGAGTCCGACCGGATCACGGCGACCGCGGACGCCCTGAACGCCGTCGGCGGCCACGTCGAGCCGCTCGAGGACGGCTTCCGGATCCGCGGCGTCCCGACCCGGCTTCGCGGCGGGAGCGTCGACGCGGCCGGCGATCACCGGGTCGCGATGCTGGGCGCCGTCGCCGGCGTGTGCTCGCAGGAGGGCGTCGAGGTGCACGGTGCCGATGTGCTCGGCGTCAGCTTCCCCGATTTCGCCGACCGCCTCGCCGCGGTGAGCGCCTGACGTCATGGTGTCGTGACGATCGACGGTCCCGCGGGGGCGGGCAAGAGCACCGTCGCCCGGGCCGTGGCCGAGCGGCTCGGCTACCGGCATGTCGACACCGGCGAGATGTACCGGGAGCTGACTGCGGTTGCCCTCGAGCGCGGCGTCGACCTCGACGACGCGGCGGCGCTCGCAGCCCTCGTCGGCACGAGCCCGGCCGCCGCTGTCGATCTGCGGTCCGAGCAGATCTCGGCCCACGTGAGCGCGGTGTCGCGCCACGAGCCGGTGCGCGAGCGGATGCGGCAGCGCCAGCGAGACCTGGCCCGGGACGCGGTGCTCGAGGGCCGCGACACCGGGACGCGCGTCTGCCCGGATGCCGAGGTCAAGGTGTACCTGACGGCGTCCGTGGCCGAGCGCGCCCGCCGGCGGGCATCGGAGCTGGGCGTCCCGGCGGGGGGGATCGAGCTCGCGATCGCGGAGCGGGATCGCCGCGACGCGGCCCAGCTCGCCCCGGCCGCCGATGCGCACACGGTCGACACGACGGGGCTCGACGTCGAGCAGGTGATCGAGCGCGTGCTCGAGCTCGCGCGGGAGGCCGGGGTATGAACGCCCAGCTCGCCGGATACGACCGCGCCTGGCGCGTCCTGCGGCGGACGGTCGGGCCGCTCGTCTGGTTGCTCCTGCGGCCGCGGGTCGCCGGGCGCCGGAACGTGCCGGTCGCCGGCCCCGTCCTCATCGTGTCGAACCACGAGTCCTGGTGGGACATCCCCGCGCTCGGCTGGTCGCAGCCGCGGTCGATCCGCTACATGGCAAAGCGCGAGCTCTGGGGCTACATCACGATCGCGTGGCTTCTGCGCTGGGGCGGCGCGTTTCCCGTGCGGCGCGGCGAGCCCGACCGCGATGCGCTGCGGATCGTGCACGAGACGGTCGAGGGTGGCGGGGCGGTCGGCATCTTCATCCAGGGCCACCGGCAGGCGGAGCTCGAGGGCGCCAAGGCGGGCGCCGGCCGCTGCGCCGTCGTCGAGGACGTGCCCGTCGTGCCGGCGGCGATCCGGGGGACGCGGCGGTGGCGGCCCGGCAGGCGGATCGACATCGTCTTCGGCGAGCCCCGCACCTACGAGCGCGGCGACCGCCGGACCGGCGAGGCCTCTCGCGAGACCGCCGACGAGCTGATGGCGGAGATCCGGCGCCTCTACGAGTCCGCCGGGTGAGCGGGCGCATGCCGATGGTGGCGGTGGTCGGCTATCCGAACGCCGGGAAGTCGACCCTCGTCAACCGGCTGACCGGCTCGCGCAAGGCGGTCGTCGACGAGACGCCGGGCGTGACGCGCGACCGAAACGAGATGCCGTGCGACTGGAACGGCCGCGAGTTCGTCCTCGTCGACACGGGAGGCGTCGATGCCGCCGACCCCTCGCACATGCAGTCGCAGGTCGCCGACCAGGCTCGCCAGGCCGTCGAGGAGGCCGACCTGGTGCTGCTCGTCATCGACGCGCGCGCCGGCCTGGTCGCCGGCGACGAGGAGCTGGCCGACATCCTGCGCCGGTCTCGCCGGCCGGTGCTCGTGCTCGCGAACAAGGTGGACGACACGGCCCACGAGGCGGGGGCGCTCGAGCTGCACGGGCTCGGCCTGGGAGACCCGATCAGCGTGTCGGCGCTGCACGGCCGCGGGACGGGAGACCTGCTGGACGCGATCGTCGAGCGGCTCCCGCCGCCGGAAGTCGAAGGCGAGGAGGGCGAGGGCGCCGAGGCCGACGACGAGATCCGGGTCGCCATCCTCGGCCGCCCGAACGTCGGCAAGTCGTCGCTCGTGAACGCCATCCTCGGCCGGCCGCGCGTGATCGTCGCCCCGACGCCGGGCACGACCCGCGACGCGATCGACACGATCTTCGAACGGGGCGAGCGCCGGTTTCGGCTGATCGACACGGCCGGCCTTCGCCGCAAGCGCCGCCACCGCCAGGGGATCGAGTACTGGAGCGAGGTGCGGGCGCTCGAGGCCGCGCAGCGGGCGGACATCGCGCTCGTCCTGGTCGACTCCTCCGAAGGGCCCGGCCGAGGGCGACCTGTCGGTGGCCGACGAGGCGCGCAAGGCCGGTTGCGCCACGCTGGTCGTCCTTTCGAAGTGGGACATCACGACGGTCGAGGTGGACGATGTCGCAGAGCGGCTCGCCGGCAAGCTTCGCCAGCGGCCCGCGATCGTGACGACCTCCGCGCTGACCGGCCGGCATGTCGATCGCATGCTCGACACCGTCGAGGAGCTCTTCGACCGCTACACCTCGCGCGTCGGTACGGGAGCGCTCAACCGCGCCATGGCCGAGATCGGCGCGGCCCGCGAGACGCCGCGCAAGGGGCGCAAGCGGCTGAACGTCCTCTACGCGACCCAGTACCGCACCCGGCCGCCGCGGTTCCGTATCGTCGTCTCGGACAAGGCGCTCGTGACCCGTGACTACGCCTACTTCGTCGAGAATCAGCTTCGCCGCCGGCTGGCCCTGGAGGGGTGCCCCGTGATCATCGACTTCAGGAGCCGCGAATGAGGGTCGCGATCGTCGGCTGCGGAAGCTGGGGAACGGCGTTCGCCCGGCTGCTCGTCCTCCAGGGCCACACGCCGACGCTCGTCTGCCGCGACGCGGCCCAGGCCGATGCGATCGTGCGCCACCGGCGGAATCCGCGTCACCTGTTCGACGTCGTGCTGCCGGAGGGCCTCGGCGCGTGCGCGCTCGACGGCGCCGACCTCTCGAGTGCCGACCTGGTTGCGATCGCGGTGCCGAGCCGCGCGTTCGCCGAGGTGGCCGCCGCCGTCGTCCCCAGAGCCGGAGCCGGGCCGGCCTTCCTTTCGATGACGAAGGGGCTCGACCCGGGGAGCCGCCGGCGGCTCTCGGAGATCCTGGGCGAGCTCGCGGGCACCGCCGACCGCGTCGCCGTCCTCTCCGGCCCGAACCACGCCGAGGAGGTCGCGCGCGACCAGCCGACCGCGTCGGTCGTGGCGAGCGAGAACGCGGAGCTGGCCCGAACTCTCCAGCGGGAGCTGTCGGGGCGGACGATGCGCGTCTACGCGTCCCGCGACGTGGCGGGCGTCGAGCTGTGCGCGGCCTCGAAGAACGTGATCGCGATCGCCGCGGGCGTGTCGGACGGGCTCGGCTACGGCGACAACGCGAAGGCGGCGATCATCACCCGCGGGATGGCCGAGATGTCTCGGCTGGGCGAGGGGTTCGGCGCGCTGCCGCGCACGTACATGGGCATGGCCGGCATGGGCGATCTCGTGGCCACCTGCACGTCGATCCACTCGCGGAACCGGCGGGCGGGGCAGATGATCGCGACCGGCGTCCCGACCCAGTGGATCGAGCAGGAGATCGGCGAGGTGGCCGAGGGGCTCACGGCCGCTCCGATCCTGCGCGACGTCGCGCGCGAGCGCGGGATCGAGCTTCCGATCACCGAGGCCGTCTGTGATGTGGCGTTCGGCGGCGTGGCGCCGCTGGACGCGCTTGCCGAGCTGATGGCGCGGGAGCCGGTGGAGGAATGATCCCTCGACGGGATCATTCCTCCGCGGTGCCAGACTTCAGTCTGGCACCCCCCAGCCGTCCGGACTGAGCGGCCGCCGGCCATCGAGGGCGTGAACGGTCATGACCACCGGGGCCAGGCCCCGGACGGGGCCTGGCCCCACGGGGTGTGGAACCTGGGATGCCTGAGCGGCCGGCGTAGTACCGCCCGGGCGTCCGCAATCCAGCCGCGCACGGTCACGGAACGGTGCCAACTCGGGGCCAGGACTCGTCCTGGCCCCACGGGGTTTCCGGCCGATCCACTACGATCCGCCGATGACTTTGCACGGCGACCGCGAGTTCCTGTTCACGTCCGAGTCGGTCACGGAGGGCCACCCGGACAAGATCGCCGACCAGATCTCCGACGGCGTCCTCGACGAGGTTCTCCGGCGCGACCCGCGGGGGCGGGTCGCGTGCGAGGTGCTCGTCACGACCGGCCTTGTCGTGGTCGCGGGCGAGATCACGACCGATGCCTATGTCGACATCCCGCGGGTCGTGCGCGACACGGTGCGCGACATCGGCTACACCGACGCGGCCTTCGGGTTCGACTTCCTGACGTGCGGGGTCGTCGTCGCGATCGACGAGCAGTCGCCCGACATCGGCATGGGGATCGACACCTCATACGAGGAGCAGCGCCACCGGGCCGAGGCGGACGTCGACAGCCAGGGCGCGGGCGACCAGGGGATGATGTTCGGCTACGCGTGCGACGAGACGCCGGAGCTGATGCCGCTTCCGATCATGCTCGCCCACCGCATCAGCCGCCGCATGGCGGAGGTGCGGAAGGACGGCACCCTGGCGCACCTTCGTCCCGACGGCAAGTCGCAGGTGACCGTGCGCTACCGGCAGACCGACGGGCGGCTCACGCCGATCGCGCTCGAGCGGCTGCTGGTCTCGACGCAGCACGACCCCGACGTGGACGAGGAGACGATCCGCCGCGGCCTCGTCGAGCACGTGCTGCCGGCCGTCATCCCCGCCGAGCTGTGCCCCCATGAGCGGCTCTCCGACCTCGAGTTCGTGCTCGTGAACCCGACCGGCCGGTTCGTGACCGGTGGGCCGATGGGTGACACGGGCGTCACCGGGCGCAAGATCATCGTCGATACGTACGGCGGCGCGGCCCGGCACGGCGGCGGCGCGTTCTCCGGGAAGGATCCCTCCAAGGTCGACCGCTCGGGCGCGTATGCGATGCGCTGGGTGGCCAAGAACGTGGTCGCGGCGGGGCTCGCGGCCCGCGTGGAGGTGCAGGTCGCGTACGCAATCGGCGTGGCGCGCCCGGTGTCGGTCACGGTCGAGACGTTCGACACGGAGACGGTGCCGCGCGAGACCATCGAGATGGCCATCGCGTCGGTCTTCGACCTGCGCCCGGCCGCGATCATCCGCGAGCTCGACCTGCTCCGCCCGATCTACCAGCGGACTGCCGCCGGCGGCCATTTCGGCCGCACCGACGAGGACTTCCCCTGGGAGCGCACCGATCGCGTCGCGGAGCTGCGCGCGGCGTGCGGCCTGGGTGAGCCCGTCCGGGTCTGACATCGCCCCGGTCGCAGCCGTCGCCCCGCTCGTGACGGCGCGCGCGGTCGACCGGCCGTTCGACTACGCCGTCCCTCCGGAGCTCGACGGCGCGATCCAGCGCGGCTCGATCGTCGAGGTCGAGCTCGGGAACCGGCAGCGTGCGCGGCGTCGTGACCGCGCTCGCCGGGCCCCGGCGACGTCTCGGCGCTGAAGCCGGTGCTCGGCGTCGCCGGCCACGTGCCCCTCCCGCTGCTCGACCTCGCGGAGTGGATCGCCGCCACGTACGCGTCGACCCTTGCCCGGGCGCTGGCACTCGTGACGCCGCCCGACGCCGAGGCCCGTCCGCCGGAGCCGTGGGTGCGCGTGCTGAGCGGCGAGGGGGCGACCGCCCGCCAGGCCGAGATCCTGGCCCACGCCGGGCTTGCGCCGCTGCCGCTCTCCGACCTGGTCGCCGCCGCCGGGACGACGCGGGCCACCGTCAGGCGGATGCAGGAGCGCGGCCTGGTCGCGCTCGAGGCGATGCCCCCGGCACCCCGAACCGACGTCCGCGTCGAGCTGACCGCCGCGCAGGAGGCCGCCGTCGCGGCGTGCGTGGAGCTGCTGGAGGCGGGCGGCGGCGACGTGCTCGTCCACGGCGTCACCGGGTCGGGCAAGACCGAGGTCTACCTGCGCCTCATCGAGCACGCGCTCGAGCTCGGGCGGGGAGCGATCGTGCTCGTCCCCGAGATCGCGCTCACGCCGCAGGTCGCCTCGCGCTTCACGGCCCGGTTCGGGGCGACCGTCGCCGTCCTGCACAGCGGCCTCAGCCGGGGCCGGCGGGGCTCCGAGCACCGCCGCGTCGCCGCCCGCGAGGCCCGTGTGGTCGTCGGCGCGCGATCCGCGGTGTTCGCGGCGGTCCCCGACCTCGGCGTGATCGTCGTCGACGAGGAGCACGACGCCTCGTACAAGCACGAGGCCGACCCGCGGTACGACGCCCGCCGGGTCGCGGCCAAGCGGGCCCGGCTCGAGGGCGCCGTCACGGTGTACGGGAGCGCGACGCCGCGGCCCGAGGTCTGGCACGGGGTTGCGCGCCGGCTGAGCCTGCCGGCCCGGGTCGGCGGGCGCCTGCCCACGGTCGAGATCGTCGACCTGCGCCTCGACGGCGGCTACCCGCTGACGCGGCCGCTGCTCGACGCGCTCGGCGAGATCGAGGACGGAGGCGGGCGCGCGATCGTCCTGCAGAACCGGCGCGGGGCCGCCGCGGCGCTCCACTGCCGCACGTGCGCGCAGACGTGGCGATGCGGCCGCTGCGACGTCGCGCTCACCCTGCACGGCCGCCGCCTGCGCTGCCACCACTGCGGCGCGTCCGAGCCGATGCCGAAGGCGTGCCCGAGGTGCGGGTCGGTCGACCTCGCGCAGATCGGGGCCGGGACGACGCGGGTCGAGGCCGAGCTCCAGCGGCACTTCCCGCGGCTCGAGGTCGTGCGGCTCGACGCGGATGTCGCCGCCCAGGCCGGAGAGCCGGAGGCGACGCTGCGCCGGTTCCGGCGCGCCGACGCCGCGGTGCTCGTCGGGACGCAGCTCGTCGCCAAGGGCCACGACGTCCCCGGCGTGAAGCTGGCCGCCGTGATCGACGCCGACCAGGCGCTGGCCGTCCCGGACTTCCGCGCCGAGGAGCGGGCCTTCGCCCTCCTCACCCAGCTCTCGGGCCGGCCCGGGCCGTCCCGGCGACCCGCGCGGGCGCGTGATCGTCCAGGCGTGGGATCCCGAGCTTCGCCCGGTCGTGCTCGCCGCCCGGCACGCGGTGGCCGAGTTCCTGGACGGCGAGCTCGAACGCCGCCGCGCGCTCGGCTATCCGCCGTTCCGCCGGCTGGTCCGGGTGCTCGCCTCGGCGCCCTCGGGAGACGTCGCCGACGGGGTGGCGGCGGCCGTCCGGTCGGCGGTCGAGCCGGCGCTGGAGGGCGACATCCTGCTCGGCCCCGCGCCGCTCTTTCGGCTGCGCGACCGGTGGCGGAGCCACGTCCTGATCAAGACGCGAGCAGCCCCTCCGTGCGGCCGCCCTCCTGCGCGGGGTCGTGCGCGACCTCGCCGGCGACCTGCGCCGGGCGTCCGCGACGGCGGTGGTCGACGTGGATCCGCAGTCGCTCTCGTGAGCCGGTAGCCTTTCGGCCATGACCCGAGCCCTCGTCGTCGTCGATATCCAGAACGACTACTTCCCCGGCGGCGCCAACCCGCTCGACGGCCCCGAGGCCGCCGCCGGCAAGGCCAGGAGCCTGCTCGATTCGTTTCGGGCCTCCGGCGAGCCGATCGTGCACGTGAAGCACGTCTGGGATGCGCCCGATGCGCTCTACCTGCGCCCGGGGACGCCGGGCGGCGAGATCAACGACGCCGTGCGGCCGGAGCCGGGCGAGGCCGTCGTCGAGAAGGCGTTCCCCAACGCCTTCCTCGAGACGCCCCTCGACGCTCAGCTGAAGGATGCGGGGGTCGACAACCTCCTCGTCTGCGGGATGATGACCGCGATGTGCGTCGACGCCACCGTCCGCGCGGCAGTCGACCTCGGGTACGACGTGGCGGTGGCCCACGACGCCTGCGCGACGATGGCGCTCGAGTTCGGTGACCGCCGGGTCGCCGCCGCCGACGTGCACGCCGCCTTCCTCGCCGCACTTGCCGACGGGTACGCCACCGTCGGGCCGGCCGCCGACCTCGTGAGCGCATGACGATGGAGAATCAGGAGATCGCCGAGGGCCAGGTCGAGACGACCACGAGCGACGAGGAGCGCCGCGCCCACCACGCCGCCGCGATGATGCTGGTGCGCCAGTACCCCGATCCGGTCCTGCGCGTCCCCGCCGATGTGGTCGAGGAGGTGAACGGCGACGTGAAGCGGCTCGTCGAGCGGATGACCGACGTCATGCGCCAGTCCCACGGCGTCGGCCTCGCCGCGCCGCAGCTCGGCATCCTCCGCCGCGTCCTCGTCTACCGGGTCTCGTCCGACGGCGACGTCCACGTCCTGATCAACCCCGAGCTGCGCGAGCGCTCCGACGAGACCCAGTCGGAGACCGAGGGGTGCCTGTCGCTCCTGGGCGGCGACCTGCAGGTGCCGGTCGAGCGCCACGTGCGCATCGTCGTCGCGGGCGTCGACGCCGACGGCGAGCCGGTCGAGGTGGACGCCGAGGGCCTGGAGGCCCGCGTGATCCAGCACGAGATCGACCACCTGGACGGCGTGCTGATCGTCGACCGGGCGAGCAAGGACGACCGGAAGGCCGCCCTCAGAGACCTGCGCCTCAGGGCGTAGCTCCCATGCCCCGAGTCGTCTTCCTGGGGACGTCGGCTGTTCGGGGCCGACGCTCTGCGCCGCCTGACCGGGGAGCGGGAGCTCGACATCGTGGCCGTCGTGACGCAGCCCGACCGGCCGTCGGGGCGGGGGCAGCGGCCCGGGTCGCCGCCGGTCGCCGACGCGGCCCGCGAGCTCGGCCTGCGCCTGGTGCAGACCGAGCGGGCGTCCGCCGATCCCGTGGAGGCGGATGTCGGCGCGGTCGTCGCCTTCGGGCAGATGGTGCGGCCGCCGCTCCTCGGCGCATATCCGCTCTACAACCTGCACCCGTCGCTCCTTCCCCGCTGGCGCGGGGCGGCGCCCGTCGAGCGGGCGCTGATGGCGGGGGACGCCGAGGCCGGCGTGTGCGCAATCGAGCTCACGGCCGAGCTCGACGCCGGGCCCATCCACGGCTGCGCCCGATTCGATGTCGGCCCCGACGACGACGCCGGCTCGGTGCGGGCGCGGGCGCTCGAGCTCGGGACACCGCTTCTGGCGGAGGCGCTCCGCGGTCGGACGCACGGGGAGGAGCAGCCCGCCGAGGGCGTCACCTACGCCCACAAGATCGAGCCTCAGGACCGCCGGATCGACTGGACGGGGAACGCCGCCGAGGCCGCCAACCTCGTGCGTGCGCTCTCGCCGCACATCGGCGCGCGCTGCGAGCTCGACGGTGGGCCGGTCACCGTGTGGCGGGCCCGAGCCGGCCCCGGCGGTGGCGAGCCGGGAGCGGTCGCTCCGCCCCTCCGCGTGGAATGCGGCGAGGGGGTGCTCGAGGTGCTCGAGCTCCAGCCCGCAGGCCGGCGGCGGATGGCCGTGGACGACTACCTGCGCGGGCTCCGGCATGCCCCGGAGTGGGCGGCGTGAGCGCGCGCGCCGTCGCCTGCGAGGTCGTGCGGCGCACGTTCGAGGAGGACGCCTACACCGACCGCGCGTTTCGCGCCGAGGCCGAGCGCGCGGAGCTCGACGACCGCGACCGGCGGCTCGCGATGCGGCTTGCGTTCGGAACCGTGCAGCGGGTGCGGACGCTCGATCATGCGCTCGAGACGCTCGCGGGGCGGCCGACCGACGAGCTCCAGCCGACGCTGCGCGCGGCGCTGCGCGTCGGCGCCTACCAGCTCCTCTTCGCAGAGGGGGTCCCCGCGCACGCGGCCGTGAACGAGACGGTCGAGCTGTGCAAGCGCGTCGCCGGGGTCCACACCGCCGGGCTGGCAAACGCCGTGCTGCGCCGCATCGCCGGCGCGGGGGAGGACTGGGTCGCGGGCCTGCCCGTCGCGCTGCGGCACTCGTATCCGGACTGGATCGTCCGCGAGTGGATCGAGATGCTCGGCGAGGCCGACGCCGAGGCGGTGATGGTGGCCCAGAACGAGCCGCCCGAGCTGTCGGTGCGTCTGAACGGTCTGCGCGCCGATGCCGTCGACCTGGGCGTGCCGGTGCACGGCGACCCGGACCTGCCCGAGGCGATCGTCATCGACGGGCAGTTCGACGTGTCGGCGAGCGCCGAGCTCGCCGCTGGGATCATCTGGCCGCAGTCGCGGGCGGCGATGCTCCCCGGCCGAATGCTCGCGCCCGAGCCGGGGATGCGGGTGCTCGACCTGTGCGCCGCGCCGGGCGGGAAGGCCGGCCAGCTGGCGGCCCTCATGGCCGATCGGGGCGAGCTGGTATGCGTCGAGCGCCACGCCGGCCGCGCCCGGGCCCTGCACGCGACGCTCGACCGGTTCGGCGCGTCGTGCGCCCGGGTCGTCGTCGCCGATGCGCTCGAGTTCTCGGACGGCACGTTCGATCGCATCCTGATCGATCCGCCCTGCTCCGGCCTCGGCGTGCTGGCGGCGCGGCCCGACGCCCGCTGGCGCGCGGACGAGGCGTCGGCCGACCGGATGGCCGACGGCCAGCGGCGGATGCTGGCCCACGCGGAGACGCTGCTCGCGCCCGGCGGCCGCCTCGTCTATTCGGTGTGCACGATCCGGCGGAGCGAGGGAGAGGGCGTGCTGCCGGGTGGGAGGCAGACGCTGCCCCACCGTGACGGCACTGACGGGTTCTACATGGCGTCGCTCGACGCGAGGAGCGAGAGCTAGGAGGCCCGGCGGGCGGCGGCGCCCCATCCATTACAGTGGCGGCGATGCGGGAATGGCCCACCACCGTCGAGGTCGCGCCGTCGATTCTCTCAGCCGATTTCGGCCGGGTCCGA
The DNA here is from genome assembly GCA_963821535.1 of uncultured Actinomycetes bacterium. Lineage (GTDB taxonomy): Bacteria > Actinomycetota > Thermoleophilia > Gaiellales > JAICJC01 > JAICJC01. The sequence goes on from CAWGEC010000008.1 coordinate 208,604, forward strand.
GAGCAGGTGGCGGAGGTCCTCGCCGCCGGCGCCCGGGTCATCCACATCGACGTGATGGACGGCCATTTCGTGCCGGTCATCACGTTCGGGCCGAAGATGGTGGCGGACATCGCGGAGCTCATCCACGCCCACGACGGCTTCGCCGACGTGCACCTGATGATCGAGCAGCCCGAGCGGCACATCTCCCAGTTCGCCGATGCCGGAGCCGACAGCATCACCGTCCACGTCGAGACCTGCCCGCACCTGCACTACACGCTGCACCAGATCAACGACCTCGGCTGCCGCGCCGGCCTCACGCTCAACCCCGCGACGCCCGTCGAGGCGGTCTCCGAGGCGGCGCAGTACGCCGACGTCCTCCTGTGCATGAGCGTGAACCCGGGCTGGGGCGGGCAGTCGTTCATCCCGGCGACGCTCGACCGCCTGCCGCGCCTGCGCGACCTCGCGGGCCCGGGCGTCGCGGTCGAGGTGGACGGCGGCGTCGCCAGGGACACGGCGGCGGGCGTCTACCGGGCCGGCGCGAATATCCTCGTGGCGGGCTCGGCCGTGTTCGACTCCGAGAGCCCGGCCGACGCGTACACCGAGCTCGTCGACGTGGTCGCCGGCGCGGGCGCCGTCGCGTGGCGCTGACCGACGCCGACCGCGCACACCTCGCCCGCTGCCTCGAGCTGGCCGAGCGCGGCCGCCGGACGACGGCCCCGAACCCCGTCGTCGGCGCGGTCGTCGTGCGCGACGGCAGGGTGCTCGGCGAGGGGTGGCACGAGCGGCCGGGCGGCCCTCATGCCGAGATCGTCGCCCTCCGCGCCGCGGGCGACGCCGCCGGCGCCACCGTCTACACGAACCTGGAGCCGTGCAGCCACCACGGGCGGACGCCCCCGTGCGCCGATGCGCTCATCGACGCGGGCGTGAGCCGGGTGGTCGCGGCGATGATCGACCCCACCGAGAAGGTCGACGGCGCCGGCGCCGCCCGCCTGCGCGACGCCGGAGTCGTCGTCGACATCGCGGAGGGCGACGGGGAGCGCCTCGCCCGGCGCGTGAACGCCGGGTGGCTCACCCTCTCGCTTTGCGGCCGCCCGCACGTGACCTACAAGGCGGCCGTCAGCGCCGACGGCCGGACGGCGGCCGCAGGCGACGGTCCGAGGTGGATCAGCTCGGAGGAGAGCCGCGCCATCGTGCACGAGATGCGAGCCCAGGCCGGCGCTGTGATGGTCGGAAGCGGCACGGCGATCGCCGACGACCCGCTCCTGACCGCGCGTGACGTCGATCCGCCGGCCGAGCGCCAGCCGCTGCGGGTCGTGCTCGACCGGCGGGGCCGGCTCCCGGCAACGTCGCGCCTCGTCCAGACCGCGTCGCCGGATGCGCCCGTGCTCGTCGTCCGCGCTCCGGGCGCCGGCGGGATGTCGGCGCCGTACGTCGAGGTGCTCACGTGCGCCGATCCGGTCGAGGCGTTCGCGGAGCTGGGCCGCCGCCGGATCGCGTGGGTCCTGCTCGAGGGAGGCGCGACGGTCGCCACGGCCCTGCTCGACCGAGGCCTCGTGGATCGTCTGGCGGTCTTTCACGCGCCCATCGAGATCGGCCCGGGCCCCGGCCTCTTCACCCGCGATGTCGAGCTGCCGGCGGCGGTGGAGGAGCGGCGCGTCGGCCCGGATATGCTGAGGATCTTCGAGATCCAGGAGCCGTAGATCTTCACGGGCATCGTCATCGAGTCAGGGCAGGTACGGTCGTGTGAGCCGTCCGGCGGCGGCGTCGACCTGGCCGTCGAGGCGCCGGGGATCGCGGCCGGCGCCCGCATCGGCGACTCCGTGGCGGTCGACGGGTGCTGTCTCACCGTGGCCCGCCGCGATGGCCGGATCCTCGAGTTCAATGCGGTCGCCGAGACGCTTCGGCGCACGACGCTCGGCGGGCTCGCGGCCGGCGATCGGGTGAACCTGGAGCCCGCCCTCCGCGTCGGCGACCCGATGGGCGGCCACTGGGTGCAGGGTCACGTGGACGGCGTCGGCGAGGTCGCCCGCATCGAGCCCGAGGGGGACGCGCGCAACTTCACGTTCGCGGCGCCGCCCGAGATCATGCGGTACGCCATCGAGAAGGGCTCCGTGTGCGTGGCCGGCGTCGGGCTCACGATCACGGGCCTCGACGAGACGAGCTTCTCGGTCTCGCTCGTGCCGCACACCCTCGCGGTCACCACGCTCGGCGCGCTCGGCCCGGGCGATCGCGTCAACCTCGAGGCGGATGTGCTCGCGAAATACGTCGAAAAGCTGGCATTTCCAGGGGCTCTGCTACGATCGGCCGCGACCCCATGAGCAGCCGCGCAGAGTATCTCGACGCGTATCCCGAGCTCGGCGGGGAGTGGCCGTTTGCCACGATCGAGCAGGCGATCGAGGACATTCGCGAGGGCCGGATGGTCGTCGTCGTCGACTCGCCGGATCGCGAGAACGAGGGCGATCTGGTGATGGCCGCCCAGCACGTCACGCCCGAGGCGATCAACTTCATGGCGACCCATGGGCGCGGGATCATCTGCCTCTCCCTGACGCCGGAGCGGATCGAGGAGCTGGGCCTCGAGCAGATGGCACGCCACAACGAGGCGCCGCTCCGCACAGCGTTCACCGTCTCGATCGAGGCCCGCGAGGGCGTCTCGACAGGAGTCTCGGCGGCCGACCGGGCGCACACGATCCAGGTGGCCATCAACCCGTCAGCCGAGCCCGGTGACCTGGTTCACCCGGGGCACGTCTTCCCGCTCCGGGCCCGCCCGTTCGGCGTGCTCGAGCGCACCGGCCAGACCGAGGCCTCGGTCGACCTCGCGCGGCTGGCCGGCCTCCAGCCGGCCGGCGTGATCTGCGAGATCATGAACGACGACGGCAGCATGGCCCGGGTGCCCGACCTCGTCGGGTACTGCGCGCGGCACGGCCTCTCGATGGTCACGGTCGCCGATCTCGTCGCCTACCGGCGCCGCAACGAGAAGCTGGTCGAGCGGATCGCATCGGCCGCGATGCCGACCCGGTTCGGCGAGTTCGTCGCCCACGGATACCGGTCGATGATCGACGGCCAGCAGCACGTCGCGCTCGTCATGGGCGACGTCGACGGGGCGTCCGACGTGCTGGTGCGCGTGCACTCGGAGTGCCTTACCGGCGACGTGTTCCATTCGCTTCGGTGCGACTGCGGCGAGCAGCTCGAGAGCGCGATCCGCCAGATCGCGGCCGAGGGCAGCGGCGTCCTCCTCTACCTGTCCCAGGAGGGACGCGGCATCGGCCTGCTCAACAAGCTCCGCGCGTACGAGCTCCAGGAGCAGGGGCTCGACACCGTCGACGCAAACCTGGCGCTCGGGCTGCCGGTCGACTCACGCGACTACGGCGTGGGGTACCAGATCCTGGCCGACCTGGGCCTGACGTCGCTCCGCGTCCTCACCAACAACCCCAAGAAGATCCTCGGGCTCGAGGGCTACGGGCTGGTGATCACCGAGCAGCTTCCGATCGAGGCCGAGCCGACCCCCGAGAACGAGGCCTACCTGCGCACGAAGCGCGAGCGGATGGGCCACACGATCCGCCATCAGGGCCTGCGGCTGGACGAGTCGTGAGCGACGAGGGCCCCGGCACGCTGACCGTTCCCGACGGCTGCCATGCCGTCGACGGCCCGGTCCTGAACCAGGACGTCGCGGTCGTCGCCTCCCGGTACAACTCCGACGTCGTCCAGCGGCTCCTCGACGGCGCGGTCGCGAGGCTCGTGGAGCGCGGCATCGGCGCCGACCGGATCACGGTCGTGCTCGTCCCCGGGGCCTGGGAGCTGCCGCTTGCGTGCCGGCGCCTGGCCGAGGCGGGGAGCCATCAGGCCGTCGTCGCGCTCGGCTGCGTGATCCGCGGCGGGACCCCGCACTTCGAGTACGTCTGCAACGAGGCCTCACGGGGCGTCATCCAGGCGGCGCTCGACACGGGCGTCCCGGTCAGCTTCGGGCTTCTGACGTGCGACACGATGGAGCAGGCGCTCGCGCGGGCCGGCGGCGAGTCCGGCAACAAGGGCGCCGACGCCGCCGACGCCGCGCTCGAGATGGCGGGTCTCCTGCGGGCACTTCCGCGCGGCAGCCGGCGTTAACGCAGATGCTGCTCGTCACCGGCGGATCGGGGTACCTGGGCGGCGAGCTCCTCCGCCGGCGGCCCGACGCCGTCGGCACGGTCCACAGGGCCGCCGGAGACCTGCGGCTGGACGTGCGAGACGCGAGCGCCGTCGCCGCGCTCTTCGCGCGCGTCCGCCCCCGGTGCGTGATCCATACCGCGTACGCCCGCGACGGCGGCGCGGCATGGGCGACCAACGTCGACGGGGCCCGAAACGTCGCGGCGGCCGCGGCCGCCGTGGGGGCGCGCCTGATCCACCTCTCGACCGACGTCGTCTTCGCCGGCGACGCGGGCCGGCCCTACGTCGAGGCCGATCCGCCGGCGCCGGTGACAGGCTACGGACGCGCGAAGGCCGCGGCCGAGGCGGCGGTGCGTGAGGCCCACCCGGCCGCGGCGGTGGTGCGGACGTCGCTCATCTACGGCGGAGAGGCCCTCTCAGGACACGAGCGCACCGTGGTCGACGCGGTCGACGGCGTGATCGACATGGCGTTCTTCACCGACGAGCTCCGCTGCCCCGTCGCCGTCGCAGACCTGGCGGAGGCGATCCTCGAGCTTGCCGACCGGGAGCTCTCGGGGCCGCTGCACGTGGCCGGCGCCGATGTCGTGTCGCGCTACGAGCTCGCGCAGCTCGTCGCGGCGGCAAACGGCCGTGACCCGGCGCTCGTCCGCGGCACCCCGTCGGCGGCCATCGGGTCGCGGCGGCCGCTCGACTGCCGGCTCGATTGCGGGCTCGCCCGCTCGCTGCTCGCGACGCGCCTACGAGGCGTGCGCGAGGTGCTTCAGGGCCCGAGCCGTTCGAGGGCCCAGGCCCCGTCGGCGCTCGTGTAGCGGAAGCGGTCGTGCATCCGGTGGCGGTCGTGCTGCCAGAGCTCGTACATGTGCGGCACGAGCCGGTATCCGCCCCAGGTGGCGGGGCGCGGGACGTCGCCCTCGGGGTACTGCTCGCGCAGGCGCTCGACCGCCGCCTCGAGCTCTGCCCGCGAGTCGACCGGCCGGCTCTGCGGCGACACCGCCGCGCTCAGCCGGCTCTCCGGCGGGCGGGCGTCGAAGTAGGCATCGGAGTCGGGCCCTGACAGGCGCTCAACGGTCCCCTCGATCCGGGCCTGGCGTCCGGGCCAGTGGAAGAGCAGCGCCGCGAGCGGGTTCGCCGCGAGCTCGGCCGCCTTGCGGCTCTCGTAGTTCGTGAAGAAGCGGAGCTCGCCGCCCTCCACGCCCTTCACGAGCACCATCCGCACCGACGGCTGCCCGCCGGGCGCGGCGGTCGCGAGGGCCGCGACGCTGGTGTCGATCCCGGCTTCGATCGCGTCAAAACGCCAGCGGTCGAGCTGCCGCACCGGGTCCGGGTCGAGATCCGAGCGCCGGAGCGCCGTCACACGGCCTTCTGCACCCGGCCGCTCTTGAGGCAGCGGGTGCAGACGTAGGCGCGAACCGGCGCGCCGTTCATGAGGATGCGGATCCTCTGCAGGTTCACGTCGAAGCGGCGCTTGGTGGCCACCATCGAGTGGCTGCGGTTGTTCCCCGAACCGGGATGCTTGCTGCAGATCACGCACACTCTGGACACAGCGGCGAAGTATAGCCCTGACCCCCGCGCCGGTCAGCCCCAGGGGTCTGACCCCGTTGTTGCGCCGCACAGCGGCGCAACCCGGCCCGCAGGGCCGGCACCGCCGCCCTGCCGCCACGGAGCCCGCGTTGCACCGCAGCGCGAAGCGCAGGTGCAACGCTGGCGGGCGGTCCCGGCCCCTACGACGTGGCGGTCGGCCGAACCACCGGGGCCAGGCCCCGGACGGGGCCTGGCCCCATCGGGTTTCGTGGCGACGGCGAGACCGCGTTCTCGCCGACGCGCCGCCAGGTTGCGTGGTGTCCAAAGGAGGGGGCCCGCGGGGGAACCATGGGTTCCCCCGCGTTCTCCCGCAACCTCCGCCCTGTGCAGGACGTCTGACAGCCAATGGGGCATGCGCACGCACGCGGCGCGGCGGCCGTGGGCGGGGCCGTCACGGTGACGAACGAGGCCATCGCGCACGTCGTCGGCCTCACGGTGCTCGAGTGCTACGGCGTCGTCGGAATGGCGGCCACCAGCCTCACGCAGGGCGTGGCCCGCCTTCTCACGCGCGACCGCCTGACCCAGGGCGTGAGCGTGCGCCGCAACGGCGGCGGCCTGTCGATCGACCTCTACGTCGTGGTCGAGTTCGGCCTGAACCTGGCCGACATCGCGGCAAACGTCCGCTCGAGGGTGCAGTATCAGGTAGAGAAGCTCACGCAGATGCCGGTTCACTCGCTCCAGATCCACATCCAGGGCGTCAAGCGGACGCCGTGACCGAGGCCCGCCGCATCGCCCTTGCGATGGCGAGGGGGGGCGCGGCCGCGGTCGAGGCGAGCCGCGGGCGCCTGAACGACCTGAACGTCTACCCGGTCCCTGACGGCGACACGGGCACGAACCTTGCCGAGACCGCCCGCGAGCTCGCGCTCGGGCTCGAGGCCGACCCGGCGGACACGCGGCCGGCGCTGGCCGCAGCCGCCACTCGGGCGGCGCTGCGCGGCGCGAGCGGCAACTCGGGCGCCATCCTGAGCCAGATCGTGGGCGGCTTCGCCGGCATCGTGGGAGCGTCGCGCGGGATCGACTCGAAGACGCTCGCCCTCGCACTTCGGTCGGCGACCGAAGCGGCCTACAAGCCCGTGCAGCAGCCCATCGAGGGGACGATGCTGACGGTCATCCGCGAGATGGCCGACGCCGCCGAGCGCGTCGCCGACCGGCCGCTCGAGGAAGCCGTTGCGGCGATCCTCGCCGAGGGGGAGGCGTCGGTGGTTCGCACCCAGGGGATGCTCGACGTGCTGCGCGACGCGGGGGTTGTCGACGCCGGCGCCGCCGGCCTCCTCGAGTTCGCCCGCGGCGCGTTTGCGGGGCTGCGCGGCGAGGAGGTCGAGGCACCCATCGAGGCGATCGCCGGGCCGATCGGGCTCGAGGCGGTGCACCTGGAGCAGTCCCGGTACCGCTACTGCACGGCGTTTCTGGTCGAGGGAGACGAGGTCGACCGGGAGGGGCTCGAGCTGGCGCTGCTCGAGATGGGCGACTGCCTCCTCGTGGTCGGTGAGGCGCCGCTCGTGAAGGTCCACGTCCACACCGACGACCCGGGGCAGGCGATCTCGGTCGCGGTCGTGATGGGTGCAATCGACCGGGTCGCCATCGCCAACATGCACGTCCAGACGGAGGAGCGTGAGCGCCGGCTGGCCGGGGAGCGGCACCTGACCGCGATCCCGGGGGGGCGCTCGAGCGACGGCCGGATGACCGCCGAGAACACGGCGATCGTGCTCGACTCGACCGCCGACATGCCGGATCCGGCCGCGGAGCAGCCGACGTGGCGGTCGGTGCCGCTCACGGTCCGCTTCGGCGACGAGCAGTTCCGCGACGGTATCGACATCGACGCCGCGGCGTTCTACGACCGCCTGCGGGCCGGGGGCGCGCACCCCTCGACCGCAGCGCCGTCCCCGGGCGCCTACGCCGTCGCCTTCGAGGAGCTCGCCGACTTCGCCCACATCCTCGTCCTGCCGGTGTCGTCACAGGTGTCCGCGTCGGCCCAGGCCGCCCGGATCGCGGCCGACACGGCCGAGGCGGGCGGCCGCGTGACCGTCCTCGACGGGCTCACGGTCTCGGCCGGCACCGTGCTCCTGGCGCAGGGCGTCCAGCGCCTCCTCGACGCCGGCACGGACATGGACGAGATCACGTCGTGGTTCACGGCGGCCCGCGAGCGGGTGTCGGTGCTGATCTACGTGGACACGCTCGAGTACCTGCGCCGCGGCGGACGGATCGGGCGGGCCTCGGAGATGGTCGGCGGCGCGCTCGGCGTGCGGCCGCTGCTCACGCTCCGGGAGGGCAAGATCGAGCCCTACAAGCGGGCGCTCGGGCGGGCCGCCGCGATGCGCGAGTTCGACCGGTTCCTCTGCACGGCGGCGCCGGACGGGCGCGCCGCGCGGGTCGGCCTCGCGCACGCCGACGACGCCGCCGGCCTCGAGCGCCTGCGCGAGATCGTCCACCGGTCGCGGCCCGACGCATCGATCGACCGGGTCTGCGAGATCGGCGCCGTCGTCGGCACCCACGGCGGCCCCGGGACGCTCGGAATGCTCGTGCTGGCCGGCGAATGACGCGGGCGTTCGGCGGCGCCCCGGCGCCCGAGACCGGGTTTCCGCGGCCGCGGTCGGCCCCGAGCCCGGCGCACCTCGACCTGCCGGCGACCTCCCGGCGGGCGCTCGCCGACGCGCTTTCCGCTCTCCGGCCGCGCCCCGTCGAGACGGTGGGCGACCTGCTCGAGCACGTGCCGTTTCGGCACGAGGACTTCCGCTCCGCGAGCCTCCTGGCCGAGATCGGCCCCGGTGAGGAGGCGACGGTCGTGTGCACGGTCGAGCGCGTGCGGCTGCGCCCGACGCGGCGGCGAAACCTGGCGATCGTCGAGGCGGCGATCCGCGACGAGTCCGGTCCCGGCGTTGCGATCTGGTTCAACCAGCGCTACCTCGCCAAGAACCTGAAGCCCGGGATGCGGCTCTCGCTCCGCGGCGAGCGGCGCCCCACGATCGGAGCCGAGATCGTCGTCAAGAGCCACGAGCGGGCTGCCGACGACGGCGAGGCCCTGCACACGTCGGGGCTGGTGCCCGTCTACCCGGCGTCCGAGCGGGTGTCGAGCCGCCGGCTCGTGGAGCTCGTGGCCGACGCGCTCGCGCACACCGGGGACGAGGTCGACCCGCTGCCCGACGGCGTGAAGGCCCGCCGCGCACTGCCGCTGCGCCGCGACGCGCTGCATGCGAGCCACCAACCGCGCGACCTGGCTGAGGCCCGGGCCGCCGGCAGGCGCCTGGCCTACGACGAGCTGCACCTGCTCCAGCTCGGCCTCCTGCGGCGCCGGGCGCGGTTCGAGGCCGAGGCCAGCGCCCGCCCGCTCGCGCCTCCAGGCGAGCTGGCGGCAGCGTTCGTGGCCGCCCTGCCGTTCGACCTCACCGGCGCCCAGAGCCGGGCGGTCGGAGAGATCGATGTCGACCTGGAACGGGCCGTGCCGATGCGGCGCCTGCTCCAGGGTGACGTCGGCTCGGGCAAGACGGCCGTCGCGGCATACGCCCTCATGCGGGCGGTCGAGGCCGGCGGCCAGGGGGCGCTGATGGCGCCGACGGAGACGCTCGCCACCCAGCATCTGATCGGACTTGCGGCCCTGTGCGAGCCGCTCGGCGTGCGCGTCGTCGGGCTGATGCAGGGGATGGCCGCGCGCGAGCGGCGGGCCGCCGAGGGCCTCCTCCGGTCCGGCGAACCCGCGGTGGCGGTCGGGACGCATGCCCTGATCCAGGCCGGCGTCGACTACGGAGCGCTGCGCGTCGCGGTCGTCGACGAGCAGCACCGCTTCGGCGTCGAGCAGCGGCGGGCGCTCGAGGAGAAGGCCCGGGAGGGGCCGTCGCCGCACGTGCTGCACATGACCGCGACGCCGATCCCGCGGACGCTCGCGCTCTCCGTCTACGGCGACCTCGAGGTGTCGGTGCTGGACGAGCTGCCGGCCGGGCGGGCGCCGGTGGTGACCCGCGTCCTCGGCCTCGACCGCCGCGACGACGTGTTCGCGCGCATGCGCAGGCTGCTCGACGACGGCCGCCAGGCCTACGTCGTCTGCCCGCTCGTGACCGAGGCGGACGACGCCCGGGCCGCGGCTGCGGCCGAGTCGGAGGCCGCCCGGCTCGGCGTGGGCGAGCTCCAGGGATACCGCCTGGAGTGCATCCACGGCCAGCTTCCCGTCCCCGAGCGGCGCCGGATCATGGACGGCTTCCGAAGGGGCGAGGTGCAGGTGCTCGTGGCGACGACCGTGATCGAGGTGGGCGTCGACGTCCCGAACGCGACGGTGATGGTGATCGAGCAGGCCGACCTGTTCGGCCTGGCGCAGCTGCATCAGCTCCGCGGACGGGTGGGGCGCGGCGCCCACGAGAGCTACTGCATGCTGCTCGCGGACCCGGCGACCGACGAGGCCCGGGCCCGACTCGACGCGATGGCGCGGATCTCGGACGGCTTCGAGCTCGCCGACGTCGACCTCGAGCTGCGCGGGGAGGGCGCGCTCCTCGGCCTGCGCCAGAGCGGCGTCCCCGACCTGCGCCACGCCCGCCTGGCGCGCCAGCGCCGCCTCGCCGCCCAGGCGCGCACGGATGCCAGGGCCGTCCTCGCGGCCGATCCGGACATGTCGGGCCCGGCGGCCGCGGTCATCGCCGAGGCCACCCGGCGGGCGTTCGGCGCCGATGTCGACTGGCTCGCGCCGCAATAGATTGCGCGGGTGCGGATCGTGGCCGGAGAGCGCAAGGGCACGCATCTCGCGGCGCCTCGCGGCCGTGGCGCGCGGCCGACGTCCGACCGGGTCCGCGAATCGCTCTTCGCCATGCTCGGCGACATCGAGGGTGCAGACGTGCTGGACGCGTTCGCGGGCTCCGGCGCCCTCGGTTTCGAGGCGCTGTCGCGGGGCGCCGCGACCGTCGCGTTCTGCGACGTCGACGCGGCGGCGCTGGCAGCGGTGCGCGAGAACGCGCGCCGGCTCCGGTACGCTGACCGGTGCGCGATCCGCAGGCAGGACGCCCGGCGCCGCCTGGCAGCGGATCGTGCCGCCGGTGTCACGTACGACCTGGTGCTGCTCGACCCGCCCTACACGATGCTCGCGGACCTGACGGACCACCTCGAAGCCGACCTGCCGGCCATCCTGGCGCCGGGCGGGAGGGCCGTGCTCGAGCGCGCGGCCCGCGATGCGGCGCCGGCGCCGGAGCTCGACCTCGTGGCCGACCGGGCGTATGGAGGCACCGCGGTCACGGTGTGGCGGCGTGCCTGAGTCCGTCGCCGTCTGCCCGGGGACGTACGACCCCGTCACATCGGGCCATCTCGACATCATCCGGCGGGCGGCGGCGATCTTCGACCGCGTCATCGTGGGCGTCGTTCGTGCGCCTCAGCACAAGCGCACGATGTTCAGCCTCGAAGACCGGATCGCGTTCATCGAGGAGTCCTTGGGAGGCACGCCGAACGTCACCGTGGAAGGATTTGCGACGCTCGTCGTCGAGTTCGCACGCGAGCGCGGCGCCCGCTCGATCGTGAAAGGCCTGCGAGCGGTGTCGGACTTCGAGTGGGAGTTTCAGATGAACAACCTGAACCGGGGGATGGCTCCGGAGATCGAGACGATGTACCTGATGGCTTCGCCGGAGTACAGTTTCCTCTCGTCCCGCGGCGTTCGCGAGATCGCGGCGTTCGGCGGCTCGGTCGCGAAGTATGTGCCCGAGCCCGTCGCCCGCCGGCTCGCGGAGCTCCACGCAGCAGGCGAGATGTAGCCACACGGAGGGAGTACTGCGTTGGATGTCCTCGTGTTGATCGATAAGCTCGACGAGCTGGTGCAGAACGCCAAGGGCGTGCCGCTGTCCCAGGATCAGGTCCGCGTGGACCGCGAGGAGATCTGGGAGATCATCGACCAGATGCGCTCGACGATCCCCGAGGAGATCAAGCAGGCCCGCTGGATCGTGAAGGAGCGGCAGGAGATGCTGGCCGAGGCCAAGCGCGAGGCCGAGCGCCTGATCGCCGAGGCGCGTGAGCAGGCCGCCCGCGAGGCGTCGCAGCAGGAGGTCGTGAAGCTCGCGGAACGCCAGGCCGAGGACGTCCTGGCAGAGGCCAGGCGGCAGGACCGGTCGATCCGTCACGGCGCTGAGGACTACGCCGACGGCATCCTCGAGAACCTGCACCACAACCTGGGCAAGATCATGGATGCCCTCGAGCGCGGCCGTGCGCAGCTCGCTTCGAAGTCGGACGACCGCGACGGAGCTGCAACGGTCGATCACGAAGAACCCCAGCTCCAGTAACCCGGAGGTGCGCCCGTGCTTGATCTGCGCGCACTCGATCTGCGCCCTGGAGAGGTTCGCCGGGCCGAGCTCGATCTGCCTCAGCAGCCCCTCGAGATGGGCGGCCAGACGTACGTCGTCGAGCCGGCGACGCCCCACGCCTCGATCGAGCTTCAGGGCGTCCCTGGCGGCGTCTACCTGAAGCTGCGCTTCGAGGCCGACGTGCGCGGCCCGTGCTACCGCTGCCTCGAGGACGCCGTCGTCCACGTCTCGATCGCCGCGTCCGAGTACCACGAGCCGGCGGGCGGCGAGGAGCTCGGCTCCGACTACGTCGAGGCGGACGAGCTCGACGCCGAGCGATGGGCCCGCGATGCGCTGGTGTTCGCCCTTCCCCAGAAGATCCTGTGCCGGCCGGAGTGCGCGGGCCTGTGCGCGCGGTGCGGGGTGCGCCTCGAGCAGGGAGTCGAGCACCTCTGCGGCGAGGAGGAGGCGGATCCGCGCTGGGAGAAGCTGCGAAGCTGGCGAGAGTCAGGGGTATAGTCCCCCGGCGATGGCCGTCCCCAAGAAGAAGACGTCGAAGGCCCGCCGTGACAAGCGCCGGGCGACGCATGCGATCTCGGCGCCGGCGCTGACGCTGTGCCCGCAGTGCCATAAGCCGGTGCGGCCGCACCACGCCTGCCGGGAGTGCGGTCACTATCGGGGGCGCGAGGTCGAGCCGCTCCGCGAGGAAGCTCCCTAGGATCGTCCGTTGGCGACGGTGGCCGTCGACGCCATGGGCGGCGATCGCGCTCCGGCCGAGGTGGTCGCCGGGGCCGTCGAGGCGGCGCGCGGGGACGTCCGCGTCCTGCTCGTGGGCCGCCCGGAGGAGCTCGAGCCCGAGCTAGCACGGCATCCCTCGGCGCAGATCGAGGTCGTCGCCGCCGGGGACGTGATCGGCTCGTCCGACGAGCCGGCGGCCGCCGTGCGCTCCCGGCCCGACGCGTCGATGGTGCGCGCGTGCCGGCTTGTGCGCGAGGGCGCCGCCGGCGCGGTCGTCTCGGCCGGTCCGACGGGGGCGATGCTCGCCGCGTCGCTGGTCCACATCGGCCGCCAGCCGGGGATCCTCCGGCCCGGGATCGCCGTCCCGCTGCCGGCGCTCGGCGCGCCCTGCGTGCTGATCGACGCCGGAGCGAACCCCGACGCGCGGCCGGAGCACCTGGCCCAATTCGGGGCGATGGGGGCCGAGTTCGCGTCGGACGTGCTCGGCGTGGAGCACCCGAAGGTGGGGCTGCTCTCGATCGGCGAGGAGGCGTCCAAGGGCAACCAGCGGACGGTCGAGGCGCACGCGCTGCTCTCGGCGGCACCCGGCCTCGAGTTCGCGGGGAACTGCGAGGGCCGCGACGTGCTCACGGGCGCGTTTCAGGTCGTCGTCGCCGACGGCTTCGCGGGAAACGTCCTTCTGAAGGGCCTCGAGGGGGCCGCGGTCTCGATGTTCTCGGAGGTGAAGCGGGCCGCCTCGACCAGCCTGCGGGCGAAGGTGGGGGGGCTCCTGCTGCGTCCGGCCCTGGTCGGGCTCCGCGAGCGGACCGACCCGGAGGCCTACGGCGGTGCGTATCTCCTGGGCGTCCGGGGGCTGGCGGTGATCGCCCACGGGAACGTCGGCCGCCGCGGCATCGCGAACGCCATCAGGTACGCCGCCCGCGGCCTCGACGCCGACGTGGTCGGGCGCGTAGGCCGGCGGGCGTCAGCCGCCGCTCCGGGATCCGACTTGCAGGCGGACCCCCAGGCCAATACAGTCTCCGGCGTCGCATCCCCCGAGACTGGAGATCCAAGCGCATGAATCGTGAGGAGGCACTCGAGCGCGTTCGCGGCATCCTGGTGGAGCAGCTCGGCGTGGACGAGGAGCAGGTAACGGAGGACGCGTCATTCCAGGCAGACCTCGATGCGGACTCGCTCGACCTCGTTGAACTGATCATGGAGCTCGAGGACCAGTTCGGCCTCAAGATCTCCGACGAGGATGCACAGCAGATCGCGACCGTGGGACAGGCGGTCGAATACGTCGTGTCCCATAGCTGACGCGGCCGCGCCGACGAGCAAGCTCCGCGCGCTGATCGACGGCCTTCCGGCCGGCGTCCGGGAGGCCGTGTTCACGCATTCCTCCTGGCTCCCGGAGCGGTCGCGATCGTACGAGCGGCTGGAGTTCCTGGGAGACGGCGTCCTCGGGCTGGCGATCGCCCACCACCTGTTCCGGCGCCTGCCCGACCAGGCTGAGGGCGAGCTGGCGCGGGTGCGGGCGCACGTGGTCTCGCGCGAGAGCTGCGCGGCGGTCGCCGACGATCTCGGCCTGGCCGGCGACCTCGCGGCCCGGGCCGCGGCGCTCGGCGCGACCGACGCGGGGGCCGTCATGGAGTCGCAGGCCGTGCGGGCGGCGCTCGTCGAGGCGGCGATCGGCGGCTGCTACATCGAGCATGGCTTCGAGCTGGTCGCCGACGCGGTCGTCGAGGCGTTCAGCGGGCGGGTGGACTACGCCCTCGTCGAGCACGTCGATTACAAGACCGTCCTCCAGGAGGCGCTCGCACGTCTGGACCGGTCGGTAACGTATGTCGTTGCCGAGACCTCGGGCCCGCCTCACCAGCGCGCGTACACGTCGGTGGCGATGGTGGGAGGGCACGAGCTCGGACGCGGCTCCGGCTCGAGCAAGAAGGCGTCGGAGCAGCGCGCGGCCCGGGAGGCGCTCGAAGCCCTCCGCGAGTCGTAGCCCGAATCAGTGAAGCGAAGGCGAGGCCGATGTACCTGAAGGCGCTGCGGATGCGGGGGTTCAAGTCCTTTCCCGGGAGCGTCGAGCTGCGCTTCGACCACGGCATCGCGGTCGTGGTCGGCCCGAACGGCTCCGGCAAGTCCAACATCGCCGACGCCCTCCAGTGGGCGATGGCCGTCTCCTCGCCCGTCCAGCTGCGCGCGCCGACCGGGCAGGATGTGCTCTTCGCCGGCTCCGACGGCCGTCCCCCGGCCGGCGTCTGCGAGGTCGAGCTCGTCCTCGACAACGAGTGCGGGACGCTGCCGCTCGAGTTCAGCGAGGTGTCCGTCATGCGCCGGCTCGACCGCGGCGGCGAGAGCGAGTACCTGGTCAACCGGGCGCGCGTCCGCCGGCTCGACGTTCTCGAGCTCCTGTCCGACACGGGCCTCGGGCGCGAGATGCACTCCGTGATCGGCCAGGGCAAGGTCGAGGAGATCCTCCTGTCGAAGCCGCACGAGCGGCGCCGGTTCGTCGAGGAGGCCGCCGGCCTCGGGAAGTACCAGCGCCGCCGGGTCCGGGCCGAGTCCAAGCTGGCCCGCGTGGCGTCCGAGCTCGACCGGGCCCGCGACCTCGAGCGCGAGGTCAAGGGGCGCCTGCGGCCCCTGGCGCTCCAGGCGACGGCCGCCGAGCGAGCCGCGAAGCTGGGGGCCGAGATCGCGGCGGGCCGGATCACGCTGCTCACGTCCGACGCACTGGTCGAGGGGGCGCGGGTGGCCAGGGACACGAGCCGGCTCGAGGCCGCCACGGCGGACCGCACACGGGCCGAGGGGCGTCTGGCAGAGCTCGCGGCGCGCCGCGCGAAGGCCGAGGCCGAGCTGACCGGGCTCGCGACCGCCCAGGAGCGCGCCGGGCATGCGTTCTACGCGTTCGAGACGGCCCGCGAGCGGCTGGGGCTCGCCGCCGGCGGCCTGGGGCGTGCCCGAAGCGCGCTGGCGCGTGCCGCCGCCCGGCGCACGGCGTCTGCAGCCCGCCTGCGCGAAGACGTGACGCGGCTCGAGGGCGAGCGCGAGCAGGCCGCGGCGGCGGCCGAGAGCGCCGCGCTCGAGGCGCGTGATCTCGCCGCCGCCGACACGGGCGAAGCCGCCGAGGCCGCGGCCACCGCCGAGGCGGCGCTGGGGGCGATGATGGAGGCCCGCCGCGGCCTGGCCGAAGCGCAGGGGCAGGCGGCGACCGCCGGACGCGAGGCCGAGGCGTCGGCCCGCCGCTCGGGTGAGCTGCGCACGCGGGTCGACGAGCTCCAGGCGAGCCGTGAGGAGCGCCGCTCGGCCCTGACGGCGGCCGAGGCAGCCGCCCACACGGCGGCCGCGGCAGTGGCCGAGGCCGAGGCGGCCGTCGGCGAGCGCGACCGCAGCGCATCCGGGGCCCGGGTCGCTGCCGACGCCGCCGCCGTCGCCGAGCGCGACGCGCGCGCAGCCGCGGCCGACGCGCGCAGCCTGCTCGACGTCCACCGCACCCGCGTCGACGCCCTCGACGCGGCGATCGAGCGCGGCGAGGGGCTCTCGCCCGCGGCGCGCGCGCTCAAGGCCGCCGGCGCCGAGCTCGTGGCCGCCGGCATCGAGGCGCACCCGGGGTACGAGCGGGCCGTGGCGGCGGCGCTCGGCTGGCGCGCCGGCGCGGTGGTGGCCGAGCGGATCGGCGATGCGCTCGACCTCCTCGGCCGGGCCGAGGGCGAGGTGGCGGTCGTCCTGCGCGAGGCCAGGCCGCTCGAGCCCACGCTGCCCCCCGCTCCGGGGGCGCGCCCGCTCAGCGAGGTGGCCGACGTCCGCGATCCCGCCGTCGCGCGGCTCATCGACGGCGTCTGGCTCGTCGACGACCTGGGCGCGGTCGAGCACGGCGTCGCCGTCACATCCGACGGTGCCGGGATCGACGCCGAGCGGGGAGAGCTGTGGCGCGCAGCCGAGGCCGGCGAGGCGGCATGGATGGCCGCCCGGGCCGAGCGCGACCGGCTGGCCGCGACGCTTGCCGCCGACGAGCATGCCGCCGGCGAGGCCGATGCCCACGCCGCCGAGGCCGCCGCCCAGGCGGCGACCACCGCCGCGGCCGAGGCCGCCGCGCGGGCCGAGCTCGCAGCCGCCCAGACGGCGTGGGCGAGCGCGCAGCAACAGGCCCGGGAGGCCGCCGGTCTCCGTGACGCGCTGGCAGACGAGCTCGCCCGCGGTGATGCGGCCGCCGACATGGCCGCACACGATCTCGAGGTCGAGGAGCGGCGGCGGGTCGATCTGGAGGCGGCGGTGGCGAGCCTCGAGGACGTCGTCGCGCGGAGGCGCGCCGAGGCGGAGGCTGCCGACGAGCGCCATGCCGGTCTCGAGGCCCGCCGGCGGGCGCTCGCCGACGAGGCCAGCGCCCGTGCGGCTCGTATGGCGTCGCTCGCCGAGCGGGCCGAGCGCCACTCGGCCGACTCCGAGCGGGCGGGTGCCGCCGCGGCCCGGGCGTCCGAGGCCGCCGACCGCGCACTCCGGCTTGCCGCCGAAGCCGAGGCCCACGACGGGCCGGCGGGGGCGGCGCTCGCGGCGGCGTCTGCGGCCGCCGCGTCCGCCGAGCGCCTGCGCGCGCCGGCGCGTGCGGGCATCGACGAGATCGAGCGGCGGGCGGCCGAGCTCTCGGCCGAGCTCCAGGCATGTGCGGCCGACGAGGCCGCCGGCCAGGGGCATGCCCGCGAGGTGTCGGCGGCCCTCACCGAGATCGAGGTCTCGCTGGCCCGAAGCGGCGAGCGGATCGACGAGATCGAGCGCCGCCGGGCGGCCCTCACTGCCGAGTACGCGCTGGAGACGCCCCAGATGCCTGCGCCGCTCGAGCCCGACGACGCGGCGGCGGCCGCGGCCCGCCTCGAGCGGCTGGAGCGCAGGCGCGAGAGCCTCGGCGCCGTCAACCCGCTGGCCGCCGAGGAGTACGAGGACGCCAAGGGGCGGGCCGACGAGCTGTCGGACCAGTGCGCCGACCTCGAGCGGTCGCTCAAGGAGCTCCGCGGGCTCATCCGCGACCTCACCCAGACCATCGACCGCCGGTTCGCCGAGACGTTCTCGGCGGTGGCCAAGAACTTCGGCGAGGTCATCTCGACGCTCTTTCCGGGCGGGTCGGGCCGGCTGCGCATGACCGAGGACGATGTCGTCTCGGCTGCGCCGGTCGCAGCCGACGACGACGAGGCCGACGTCCCCGACCAGCCGCGGCCGGAGCCCGGCATCGAGCTCGAGGTGCGCCCGGCGGGCAAGCGCATCGAGGCGCTCTCGCTGCTCTCGGGCGGCGAGAAGGCGCTCACGGCGATCGCGTTCCTGTTCTCGCTGCTCCTGACGAAGCCGTCGCCGTTCTACCTGCTCGACGAGGTCGAGGCCGCCCTCGACGACGCGAACATCGAGCGCTTCCTCGATCTCCTGCGGGCCTATCAGGATCGGGCGCAGTTCATCGTCGTCACCCACCAGCGGCGCACGATGGAGGTCGCCGACGTGCTCTACGGGGTGACGATGGCCGGCGACGGCGAGTCGCGCGTGCTGTCGCGGCGGGTGCCGGCCGACGGCCCGCACGCCGTCAGCGCCTGATCCAGTCCCACAGGTCGTCGGGCACGTCGATCGACCCGCGCGCCGGCGCGGCGTCGCGCCGGGCCCGGCTCGCGTCGCCCGGGAACCGGCCGCCGCCGACCGCCGCGCGGACGCGTCCGGCCGCGTCGGAGGCCGGCGCGGCGATGAGGGCGACCGCCGCGAACCCCGCAGGGGAGGAGACGGCTGCCACCAGGAGCTCGACCAGCACCGCGAGCGCGAATCCCTTGTGCGCCTGGTCGCCGCCGAACGGCCGGATGCCGGCCCGGTCGGTAGCGATCTCGGCCGGGTCGTCCTCCGGCGAGCCGTCGGGGCGGACGCCCGCCCCGGCGGGGAGCGGCTCGTCCGCCGCGGCCGCCGCGAGGACGTCTCCGAAGGTGATGCGGCCCATCGACACGTCCACGACCGCCGGCGGCCGGCCCGGCACCGCCAGGCAGATCGGGCTCGTCGCGAGCACCGGCGGGCCGCCGTCGGGATGCGCGATTCGCGCCGGCGACGTCGCCGTGAGGAAACACAGGAGACCCTCGGCGGCGACACGCTCGGCAAACCAGCCGAGCCGGCCCGTGGGGAAGCAGCCCTCCACGACGACGAGCCGCGCGCCCGCGAGGGGCACGGCGCACTCGGCGCTGAGCGCCTCGGCCAGCGCCACATAGCCGACGGCGCCGGCCGCGTCCCAGCGCGCGAGGCCGTCGGCGCGTCCGGCGAGCACGGGGCGCGCCCGCGGGTCGAGGTCCGGCCGTCCGGCGAGCCACCGCAGGCGCTCCAGGCCATGGCCGGCCGCGCCGCGGAGCTCGGCGTCGAGGTAGTGCTCGCCGATCAGCTCCGCGGCCCGCGCGTCGAAGCCGAGGCCGCGCAGCCGCTCATCGACCGCCGCGCGCAGCTCGTCCATGCGTACCTCGGCCACCCAGCGACCGTACCACCTCACCCTCGGTACGATGCCCGGCCGTGGCCCGCACCTGGCAGGAGATGTTCCGCACCGGCGAGGACGACCCGGCGCCCGCGCCTGCGGCCGACGAGCCGAGCGGCCTCTTCGCGCGCCTGCGCGACTCGATCTCGCGCAGCCGGCGCGCGATGGCGCAGCAGCTCGCGGCGGCCGTGCTCGACCCGTCCGACGACGAGGTGTGGGAGCGGCTCGAGGAGGCGCTGATCCAGGCCGACTGCGGCGTCCCGGCCACCGTGACGGTCATCGAGCGGCTCGAGGCCGAGGCCGGGGCGGGGACGCTTGCCACCGCCGAGCAGCTCACGACCCGGCTCCGCGAGGTCATCGCCGAGCTGATGACGCCCGCCGAGGACACGCGGATCGACGTGTCGCACGCGCCGTCGGTGCTGCTCGTGAGCGGCGTCAACGGCACCGGCAAGACGACGAGCATCGGCAAGGTCGCCTGGCACCTGAGGGAGGCCGGCCGCACATGCGTGATCGGCGCGGCCGACACATTCCGGGCCGCGGCCGGGGAGCAGCTCGAGACGTGGGCGGAGCGGGCCGGCGCGGACTTCGTCGGCTCGCAGTCGGGCGCCGATCCCGCCGCGGTCGCCTTCGACGCCGTCGCCGCCGCCCAGGCCCGCGGCCGCGACGTGGTGATCATCGACACCGCCGGCCGCCTGCACACGCAGAGCCACCTGATGGACGAGCTGCGAAAGATCCACCGCGTGATCGGGCAGCGCATCGCCGGGGCGCCCCACGAGGTGCTCCTCACGATCGACGCGACGACCGGCCAGAACGGGCTCCAGCAGGCGCGCCTCTTCGCAGAGGCGGTGGCCGTGACCGGCATCGTCCTCACGAAGCTCGACGGCACGGCCAAGGGCGGGATCGTGCTCGCGATCGCCCACGAGCTGGGAATCCCGGTGAAGCTGGTGGGCGTGGGGGAGGGCATCGAGGACCTGCGCCCGTTCGACCCGAACGACTTCGCCCGCGCACTCTTCTCGTAACGCGGGGGAACCCAGGGCTCCCCCGCGATTCGCGCTCCGTATCCCACGACCATCTAGGCTTCTTCTGATGTTCGACTCCCTTTCCGACCGCCTCGGCGCCACGCTCGACGGCCTGCGCGGCCAGGGCCGCCTGAGCGAGGACGACATCAACCGCGCGATGCGCGAGATCCGCCTCGCGCTGCTCGAGGCCGACGTGAATTTCGGCGTCGTCAAGGAGTTCGTCGCGGCGGTCAAGGAGCGGGCGCTGGGCGCGGACGTGATGCAGAGCCTCACCCCCGGCCAGCAGGTCATCAAGATCGTCCACGAGGAGCTGACGGCGCTCATGGGGACGGCCGGGTCGGGGCTCTCGTTCGCGAGCCGGCCGCCGACGGTCATCCTGATGGCGGGTCTCCAGGGATCGGGCAAGACCACCGCCTGCGGCAAGCTGGCGCGCCTGCTGGCGAAGCAGAAGCGCAGCCCCGCGATGGTGGCCTGCGACCTCCAGCGCCCGGCCGCCGTCCAGCAGCTCCAGACGCTCGGCCGCTCTCTCCAGGTGCCGGTTTTCGACCAGGGGGTCGACGCCGACCCGGTGAAGGTGGCCGCATGGGGGGTCGAGCAGGCCCGCGCGCAGGGCCGCGACGTCGTGATCGTCGACACCGCGGGCCGGCTGCACGTCGACGAGGAGCTGATGGGCCAGCTCGTGAAGATCAAGGAGGCCGTGAAGCCCCACAACGTCCTCCTGGTTCTCGACGCGATGACCGGCCAGGACGCCGTCTCGGTCGCCGAGCGGTTCTCCGAGGCGGTCGACTACGACGGCGTGATCCTGACGAAGCTCGACGGCGACGCCCGCGGCGGCGCCGCCCTGGCCGTGCGGTCGGTCACCGGCAAGCCGATCAAGTTCGTGTCGGTGGGCGAGAAGCTCGACCAGCTCGAGCCGTTCCATCCCGACCGCCTCGCCTCACGGATCCTCGGGATGGGCGACGTGATGTCGCTGATCGAGCGGGCGCAGGAGCAGATCTCCGAGCGCGACGCGAAGGAGATGGAGGCCAAGCTCCGCAAGGCGGAGTTCACACTCGACGACTTCCTCGACCAGCTCCGCCAGGTGCGCAAGATGACCGCCGGGCAGGGCCTCGCCGGGCTCCTCGGCATGCTGCCGGGCGTCGGGCGCCAGGTGAAGAACATGAAGGTCGACGAGCGCCAGGTCGACCGCGTCGAGGCCATCATCCTCTCGATGACGCCGGCGGAGCGGCGAAATCCGCGGATCATCGACGGCAGCCGCCGTCGCCGCATCGCCGCCGGCAGCGGCTCGTCGGTGCAGCAGGTGAACCAGCTCCTCGGGCAGTTCAAGCAGGTGCAGAAGATGATGCGACAGATCGGGCGCGGAAAGATGCCGCAATTGCCCGGGTTGAGCGCCCGCTAGCGTCCGATCTCGGCCTTCCCAAGAGGCCGTCTCACCCGTAGCCTCAAGGGGTGGGACGTCGCACCCCCGACCCCCTGGCGCACCCGGAGCGCCTGACGCAGAGCGTGTACGCCTATGTCGCGTACCGCATCGGCGCGGGCCCGGACGCCGAGGACGCCACGAGCGAGGTCTTCGCGCGGGCACTGCGCTATAGGTCGAAGTACGACGGCTCCAAGGGGACGCCGATCGCCTGGCTACTTGGCATCGCCCGGCGCGTCCTCGCGGAACGGGCGACCGACGATCGGCTGACCGTCGCGGAGGTCCCGGACGTCGCGGCGCCGGGCACGCTCGAGGACGACTCGGTGAACCGGGTGACGATGCAGACCGCCGTCGCGGCGCTCGGCGAGCGCGACCGCGAGCTCGTGGCCCTTCGCTACGGCGCCGACCTCACCGCCGCCCAGATCGGCGAGCTGCTCGAACTGAGCCCGAACGCCGTCGAGGTCGCGCTCCACCGGGCGCTTCGCCGGCTGCGGGCCGAGCTCGAGGCCGAAGCTGCGCCCAAGCCGCGCACCCAGTGCTCGACGACGCCGTCAACAGCCGAACGGCGTGTAAGGGTTTACGGGTTCTCGGCCGTATTCATCAACGTACGGCACAAACGCGGAGGGGGAGGCAGCGCAGAATGGATTTCTCGAACCACGACGAGCTTGGCCAGGTCGAAGCGGCCCTGCGCTCCGAACGGCCACGCTTGGGCGGGGACGTCGAGAGCGCCATCTGCGGGAGGATCGGGAGCGGGCGGTCCGGCGGTGGGCGCCGGATGAGTCTTGCAGTGATCCTGAGCGTAGGCACGCTCGGCGCGATGAGCGCGTTCGGCGGTGTGGGGTATGCGAACTTCGGGTTCCACCTGAACCCGTTGCACTCAAGCCACCACTCGCCGTTCAAGGATCAGTACGGCAAGGGGCCGAAGAACAACCACGGCCACAACATCCTGCAAGACCTGCTGTACCTGCTCCACCACCACCACTAAACGCTCGGGCTCGATGCCCGATCCTCGCCAAGAAGGGCCGCCCCGCCGGGCGGCCCTTCGGCGTTCTGGCAGCGCGCTACCCGCTACACTGCCGCCGCGAAACGTCCCGACGGAGGTCGAGTGGCTGTCAAGATCCGCCTCGCGCGGCATGGATCCAAGAAGAACCCGATCTATCGGGTCGTCGTCGCCGACTCGCGCGTGCCCCGCGACGGCCGGACGATCGAGGAGATCGGCCGCTACAACCCCCAGACCCAGCCGTCCCTGGTCGAGATCGACGCCGACCGGGCACGCGAGTGGCTCTCCCGGGGCGCGCAGCCGACCGCCACCGTGCGGAAGCTGCTCACCATCGCGGGCGTGTAGGGCGTTGGGGATGGATGACCTCCTGGCGTATCTGGCGCGCGAGCTCGTCGACAACCCGGACGAGGTCCGGGTCGAACGCCGCGACGCCGGGCCCGATGTGGTGCTGGAGCTCTTCGTCGCGGGGGACGACGTCGGCAAGGTGATCGGCAAGCAGGGCAACGTCGCCCGCGCGCTTCGGACGATCGTCCGGGCGTCGGCGGTCAGGACAGGCCGCCGCGTGCATGTCGAGATCGCCGGCTGAGACGCCCTGGCGCCCTGAGCGGATCGTCGTCGGAAGAGTCGGGCGGCCGCACGGGCTCGACGGCTCCATCCATGTCGACGGCCACGGCGGCGTCGTGCCGCTCAAGGCCGGTACCCAGCTCGAGGTCGGCGTGCGGCCCGCGGTGATCCTGGAGCGGCGAGGCACGGCCGAGCGCCCGATCCTGCGCCTCGACCTGGCGAGCGACCGCGACGGCGCCGAGGCGCTGCGGGGGCGGGAGCTGAGCGTCCCGTCGGCGACGCTCCCCGAGACCGAGGGCGACGAGTTCTTCCACGTCGACCTGATCGGCTGCTCGGTGCGCTCCGGCGGCCGCGAGCTCGGCACGGTGCACGACGTGCTCGCCTACCCTGCGAACGACATCCTCGATGTCCGGCCCGGCGACGGGTCGGAGCCGCTCCTCATCCCCTTCGCCGAGGACATCGTGACCGCCGTCGACGTGTCGGAGCGGGTCGTCACGATCCGCGAGGACTTCCTGTGACGCTCGAGCTCGACATCGTCACGCTCTTTCCGGCGCAGTTCGACTGGGTGCGCGAGTCGCGCCCGGTGGCGAACGCCATCGCTGCGGGGTCGCTTCGGCTGCGCGTGCTCGACCTCCGCGACCACGCGCCGGGCCGCCACCGGCAGGTGGATGACGCCCCGTATGGAGGCGGAGCCGGGATGGTGATCCGCGTCGACGTCGTCTGCGCAGCCCTGGAGGGGATCTACGGGGCGCCGGTCGACCGCGTCCTCGACGAGCGGCGCGTCGCCGTGCTGACCCCGGTCGGGCGCCAGCTCACGGACGAGGTGGTGACGGAGCTCGCCGGCCTCGAGCACCTGACACTCCTGTGCGGGCGGTACGAGGGGTTCGACCAGCGCGTGCACGACCACCTCGCAAACGACGCCATCTCGATCGGCCCCTACGTCCTCTCGGGGGGAGAGGTGGCGGCGATGGCGGTCCTGGACGCCGTCACCCGCAAGCTGCCCGGCGCGCTCGGCCGCGACGAGAGCCATCGCGAGGACTCCTTCTCGGAGGCGCTCGAGGGCCGCCCGGAGTATCCGCACTACACCCGGCCGGAGGAGTTTCGGGGATGGTCGGTTCCTCCGGTGCTCCTCTCGGGCGATCACGGCGAGGTGGCGCGGTGGCGCGAGCAGGAGTCGCGCCGCCGGGCCGGGTCGCATTTGTGACCCTCGGCGGGGGTCGGGTACCATACGCCGGCTCTTCCGCCGATTCACCCTGCCATGACAGTCATCGAAGACATCGAGAAGCGCCAGCTGCGCGAGCTGCCCGAGTTCAAGGCGGGCGACACCGTGCGCGTGCACTTCAAGGTCATCGAGGGCCAGCGGCAGCGGGTGCAGGTGTTCGAGGGGATCTGCATCAAGCGCCAGGGCGCCGGCGCCCGCGAGACCTTCACGGTGCGCAAGCAGTCGTTCGGGGTCGGCGTCGAGCGCACGTTCCCGGTCCACACGCCCAAGATCGAGAAGATCGACGTCGTCTCGATCGGCGACGTGAACCGCGCGAAGCTGTACTACCTCCGCGGCAAGGTCGGCAAGGCCGCCCGCGTGCGCCAGAAGTCGCGCTGACGCCGGCGACGCTTCCGGCACGCTTCTGCGACGTTCGCCATGGCCGCGCGTCCGCGCGCCGCTGTAGGGTGACCGCATGGCCGTGACCGTCGCCCGCCGCTCCCGCCGAACGCGCACCCGGCCGGGGCGGCGCCTGCTCGCGCACGATCGCGGCCTGGGCGCGCGTCTCGTCGCGGGCGCCGACGAGGCCGGCCGGGGCTCGCTCGCCGGCCCGCTGGTGGCCGCCGCGGTCTGCCTCGACCTCGACCGCCTGCGCGGCGCGCGCTGCGCGCCCCTCGGCATGCTCGACGACTCCAAGCGCCACACCGAGGCCCGCCGGGAGGAGCTGTTCGACGCGGTGGTCTCGTGCGCATCGCAGGTCGCCGTGTGCGTCGTACCGGCGTCCGAGATCGATCGCCGCGGCCTGCACCGGTCGAACCTGCACGCGCTCGGGCAGGCGCTCTGCGCGCTCGATCCCGAGCCCGACATCTGCCTCACCGACGGCTTCCCCGTTCCCGGGTGCGCACGCCGGCACCGCCACCTGGTCGGGCGGCGACGGCCGCAGTGCCGCGATCGCCGCGGCGTCCATCATCGCCAAGGTCACGCGCGACCGGTTCATGCGGCGCATCGCCCCGCGGTACCCTGGGTTCGGGTTCGAGCAGCACGTCGGCTACATCACGCCCGAGCACACCCGCGCGGTCCGGGCGCTCGGCCCGACGCCGCTTCACCGGCGGTCGTTCGAGGCGATCGCCTATGCGCAGCTCGATCTCGGCCTCTGAGTACGGCCGCCTCGCCGAGACGATGGCCGCCACGTGGCTCCGCCTGCGCGGCTACCGCATCGTGGGCCGGAACGTCCGCGTCGCCGGGCGCGAGGTCGACGTGGTCGCCCAGCGCGGAACGACGCTCGTCGTGTGCGAGGTGAAGGCCCGCCGGAGCGGAAGCCGGGGCGCTCCGGCCGAGGCGGTCGACCCGCGCAAGATGCGCCGGCTCGCCGAGGCGGGCGAGATGCTGCTCGCCTCCCATCCGGGGGCAGAGCGGCTGCGGTTCGACCTGATCACGGTCGACGGCCTTCGCATCAGGCACATCCCGGCGGCCTTCTGAGCCCATCCGGGCCGGGATCGTGACGGCTCGGCGCAGCGCTGTTGCAATTCGATGCGTACGCTCGGTCGTGTGGTTGCGCGGGCGCTCACCTTCTGGCTCATGGGGATCACGGCGCGGCGCGTCGAGGTCGAGGCGCACCTGGTCGACGGCGTTCCCAGCTTCGTCGTCGTCGGCCTTGCCGACCGGGCCGTTCAGGAGGCCCGGCAGCGCGTGCGAAGCGGCATCACGTCGGCCGAGTACCGCTTCCCGGGCACGCGCCTCACGGTCAACCTGGCACCGGCGCAGGAGCGCAAGGAGGGGTCGGGGTTCGATCTCGCGATCGCCCTTGCCGTCCTGGCCGTGTCGCGCCAGGCGCCCGTCGAGCGCGTGGCCCGCGTCGCGGCGGCGGCGGAGCTCGGCCTCGACGGGCGCCTGCGGCCGATACGCGGGGCGCTCGCGATGGCCGAGGCCGCGCGGCAGGGCGGGCGTCGAGGCGCTCATCGTGGCCGCTGAGAGCGCGGCTGAGGCGGGCCTGAGCGGCGGCATCGAGGTCATCGCCGCCCGCGATCTCCGGCACGCGGTCGAGATCCTGTGCGGCCGGGCCGAGCCCTCGCCGGTGCCCGAGCCGCCGGTGTGGGAGGAGCGGGCCGGCCCCGACCTGGCCGAGGTGCGGGGACAGCCGCGGGCCCGGAGGGCGCTCGAGGTCGCCGCTGCCGGGCGCCACAACCTGCTCCTCACCGGCCCGCCCGGGTCGGGCAAGACGATGCTGGCGCGGCGCCTCCCGGGGATCCTGCCGCCGCCGGAGCCGAGCGAGTCGCTCGAGATCACCCGCATCCACTCCGCCGCGGGCCTGCTCGCGCCGGGCACGCTGGTGCGCTCGCGGCCGTTTCGCGCGCCGCATCACAGCGCCTCGGCGGCCGCGCTGATCGGAAACGCCCGGCTCCGCCCCGGCGAGGTGAGCCTGGCCCACGGCGGCGTGCTCTTCATGGACGAGCTCCCCGAGTTCACGCGCCCTGCGCTCGAGGGCCTGAGGATGCCGCTCGAGGAGCGCCGCGTCCACCTGGCCCGCGCGCACGGCGCCGTCACGCTGCCCGCCGACTGCATCGTCGTCGCGGCGATGAACCCCTGCCCGTGCGGCATGGCGGGCGATCCGGATCGCGAGTGCACGTGCTCGGCGGTGCGGCGCGCCGCCTACGCCGCGCGGCTGAGCGGCCCGCTCCTCGACCGGTTCGACCTGCGGGTCGAGGCGCCCCGGGCTGCGGCACACGCTGCTCTCGGCGAGCCGTCGGCGGCGGTGGCCGGGCGCGTCGCCGCCGCTCGGGAGGTGCTCGCAGCCGGCCCGCCGGCGATCGATCCGTCCGCGAGCGCGCTCCTCGACCGCGCCGTCGCCGGCTCTTCCTGTCGGGGCGCGGCGCCGACCGTGCGCGGCGGGTGGCGGCCACCATCGCGGCGCTCGCCGGGCTCGACCGGGTGGCCGAGGAGCACATGGCCGAGGCGCTCTCGTTCCGCGGAGCCGCGGGGTGAGCGCCGAGTCGGAGCTCCGGGTGATCGCGGCGGCGGCCCGGGCCGGAATCGATGCCGGCGCGCTGGTCCGGCGGGCGGGCGGCGCCGACCGGCTTCTGCGGGCGTCCGCCAAGCGGCTCGACGCGCTCGGCGTGGTGCCGGGGCTGGCCCGCGAGCTGGCCGCAGCGCGGGCCGCCGATGTGGCCGAGTACACCGCCGAGCTCGCCGGGCGCGGGATCGTGTGCGTGGCGCGCTCCGACCCGGCGTATCCCGCGCCGCTGCGCGAGCTGGCCGATCCGCCCCTCGCCGTGTTCGCGATGGGCGCCGGGGCCGGACCGCCGCCGGTCGTCCCGGGCCGGGCGCTCGCGATCGTGGGCGCGCGCCGGGCCGGAGCGCCGGCGCTCGCGCTCGCCCGCCGGCTGGCGGCCTTCGCGGCCGGTGCCGGAATACCCGTCGTGAGCGGGCTTGGCGCTCGGCGTCGACGCGGCCGGGCCATCTCGGCGCGCTCGATGCGGGCGGCGCCACCGTGGCCGTGCTGGGATGCGGGCCCGACGTCGCGTATCCGCGCACGAATGCGGGCCTTCACCGCCGCATCCTCGAGACCGGGCTCGTGATCTCGGAGTATCCGCCGGGCACGCCGCCCGCCCCATGGCGGTTCCCGGCCCGAAACCGCCTCATCGCGGCGCTCGCCGATGCGGTCCTGGTCGTCGAGGCACGGGCCCGCTCCGGCGCGCTCATCACGGCCGACCACGCGCTCGACCTCGGCCGCGACGTGCTCGCCGTCCCGGGGTGGGCCGGATCGCCGGCGGCGGCGGGCACCAACGGGCTTCTGAAGGCGGGCGCCGGGATGATCGAGAACGAGGACGACCTCGCGGCCTGGCTCGGGCTCGACCCGCCGGCGAAGGCGGTGCCGCCGGCCGAGGACGCGGCGCTGGTCGAGGCCGCTGCGGCAGGCCCGGCCCACATCGAGGAGCTGGCCGACCGGCTCGCGCAGGCCGGCCCACGAGCTGGCCGCCGCGCTCTCCCGGCTCGAGCTGGACGGCTGGATCGGGCGCGACGAGGCCGGGCGCTACCTGGCCATCCGCGCGGCCGGGCAGCCCGGTCGGGGGTAGAATCGGGCTGCGAAGGGGTGTAGCTCAGTTGGTAGAGCGGCGGTCTCCAAAACCGTAGGTCGCGGGTTCAAGTCCTGCCACCCCTGCTGGGTCAACCAGGCGGAATCCGGCATGGCCGCGTAGTGCGGTGGCCCACCAAGGATCGCGGAGGTCGCTCGCCGCCCCGCTAGTGGAGCGTGTCCGGGCGGTGCGCTGGATCAATCTGCGAGTCCCGGCCCGAAACCGAACGTCATGGGCGTGTTGGGCGCCCGCCTCGGGTGAGGCGGGCGCCCAAACCACACTACGAGACGAGGTGGTACGTGCCGAGTGCGACCCGGGTACCCGTCGTCGTCTTCACCGCGACCCTGTCACCAGCGCGGGCGAACGGGACGATCTGACCGTGGATCGTCTCGGCTTGGAAGCGCGCAACCCCGTCGGCGGAGACCCGCCGGCTACCGATCTGCTGGCCGGCGACGAAGAACACCACTCGGTGCCTCGCCAACTCCGGAATGTTGCGCACGACCACCAAGACCTCGCGCTGACCGCCTCCGCGGTCGTACGTCGAGAAGCCCCGCGCTGTTGAATGCGCCGGCGTGCCCTGCAACTGTGCGCGCAGGTCGTGGTGTACCTGCGCCAGCGCACCTGGGATCATCACCGCCAGGCCAAGTACCCCAACGGCGACCAGCCCGCCAAACCATCGAAGCAGACGCATAATGTGCCCCCTTTCAATCGTCTGCTACTGCCCTGTTGCCGGGCAGACTCGCCCCATGCCGCCCAGCCGGCATCGGGGAAGCTACTGAACGGGCGTCGGGGTATCCACCTAACGTTCGAAGCCCGACACAAGTTGAGCCACCGCCCGCGCCGACCTGTTCGCCGCCGTGGTCGGATCGGCTCCGCTTCTACGCGTTAACCACAACGACGGATCAGCGCCGTTACCGATGCGGTGGCGCAACGGTCGCGAGAAGCTTGAAGTGGCTTCAGAGAGGAGGCCGGTAGAGCGCGCGTGGGTTGGCGCTCCCGGTAAGAGGAAGGAGGCCGAGATGTTCCTGACACGGAGAGATCTGGCAGGAACGATCGTCGCGGGACTCGTCGTGCTCGTCTACGCGGCGAACGTCCAGGACTGGTGGTACCTCGGCAGCAACCGCTCGGCCGCGGTGACGATGCTGGCGATCGGTGTGATCGGCTGCCCACTGGGGGCAAGGATCGAGGGCGAGAAGCTGACCTCGCCGGCGATCGTCGGG
Source organism: uncultured Actinomycetes bacterium (assembly GCA_963821535.1). Lineage (GTDB taxonomy): Bacteria > Actinomycetota > Thermoleophilia > Gaiellales > JAICJC01 > JAICJC01. The sequence continues at coordinate 238,232 of CAWGEC010000008.1, forward strand.
CTCGGCGTGCTCGGCTTCGCGGCGTTCGTGGTCGCCGTTCTCGCCATCGCCACGGCGGAGCAGTCCGCGCTCCTGGCGCTCGCCGTCCTGGTGGTCGCCCTGTGGGCCGGAGCAACGCTGCGACACGCCGTCACGCCACCACCGCGCCTGACAGCGCAGTGACCCGGCAATGGAAGGAGGTGTGAGATGAGGCGGTCGATTCTGATTGGTGTTGGCATCGTCGGCGCCGCCTTGGGCGCTCGGCATCTTGCCCGCCGCGGGTGCGGCGGGTTCGACTTCGAGCAGATGATCGAGCGGATGCCGGAGAACGCCCCGCCCAAGTGGATGTTCAGAAACATCAGCGCCATCCGGCGGAACACGGACCGGATCCTGACGCTGCTGGAGAGCGAACGAGGGGCCGTTGCGGAAAGCCCACCGCGGACGGCTGTGTGAGAGCTCGACCCGCTTCTGGAGCTGGCTCATGGATCACGTCAGTTGGACACCGTTCGAGAGACGGGTGATCACGACGGCTCTGGTGGCCGCGCCGCTGATGGCCGCGCTCGCGACGGCCGCCATGATCGTGTCTCCCCACGAGTTCGCCGAGAGCGACACGGCAACGGGCTGGGGTCTGTGGCTCGGCGCGGCGCTGGGACTGGCCATGGTGCTGGTCCTCTACGTACTGCCGCAACTGCTGTTCGGGCTGGCATTGCGCTCGGCGACATCCGGGAGAGTGACCGCGACGGCGATCGTATCGCCGCTCTGGGCCTTCTTCGGCCTGCAGCCGCTCATCGCCGGGCTGGTTGGTGGCTGGGCGGGTGTGGCACCGCTGGCGGTGGTGACCGCGGCAGCCGGAGGCGTGCTCGACTGCTTCGTGTTCATCGTGGCCCTGCGAGGTCGAAGCCGCCTCCAGCGGCCGAACCGGGCCGCCATTCACCACCCGTAGCGATTGCGCACAACCACGTCAGCGCCGCCGACTGAGCCGATCAGCCGATCGTGATCATCGTCCGCTCGGCGCCCCGTGCTGCGAACGCCAGGAGCCGGCGGCCCTCGTCCTCGAGCTCGCGCCGGGCGGCAGCCGGGAGCGGTTCGAACGGCGTGACCTCGAGCTCCGCCGATCGGCGCGCGGTACGGAGTCTCCACGTCCCCGCCACGAAGCCGTCCACGAGGAACGCGGGCTTCAGGCCGTTCCCGAGCGACAGGAGCGACATCGCGCCGTCCGGGAGGATGCGCACGCGGCGCGCGTGCGAGAGCAGGATGTTGTCGAACTCGGGCAGGAACCGCACGGGAGCGCGGGTGCGTCCCATCGGGCGCGGTGCGTCGGCGAGGTCGAACAGCTCCCCGCCGGCCTCGTCGCGGAACGTCTCGAGCTCCGGGCGGAGGGCGTCGAACAGCTCGCGCAGGCCCGTGAGGCCCGTGAACGTCTGAGCGTCGAGGACGCTCGCGGGGCCGTACGCCGCGAGGTAGCGGCGCACGAGATCGGCCATCGAGATCCGTCTCGCGTCGGTGCCGCTGAGCCATGTCTCGGCAGCGGCGTGGGAGGGAACGCCGCCGCGATGCCAGAGCCCGCGCGGGGGGATCTGGACGAGGGGCACGGTCTCGCGCACGCCCATCGCGAGCGCATCGGCGTCGCACGCCGGCCAGCGCTCGCTGAGGAGCGCGCCGAGCTCACGAAACGTCCGCGGCTGCGCGTCGAGGAGCGCGCGGCCCGCGCGTGCGAGCTCGTCGTCTTCCACGCCCGCAGCCCGGCGTGCGGCCGAATGCCGCGACGGGCGGGCGATCGCCGGCTGGACGAGGTCACGAAGCGCCAGGCAGTCCCGCGCCGAGACGAGGTGGATCGTCGAGCGCATCAGAGCCACCCGCACGACCGACCGCTCCAGCATGAGCCGCTCGAGCGCCTCCGGCCTGAACCCCGCGACCCGCGTCCACAACCCGACGTACGCGGCCCGAGGGGCCTGCGACTGCATGCCGACCAAATGCTCGACGGCGTCGAACGCCGAGATCCGGCGCCGGCGCAGGAGGAGCTGCCTGGCGACGAGCGCCCGGTTGAGCCGGAGCGTGGAGAGCACGGGCGGGCTCGGCATCGGAGCGGAAGGCTACTGATCGGCCCCGATTGGCCGGCCGTCGATCGGGGTACCACTACCGCGTCCTCAACCACTGGAGCAATCATGGGAATCATCGCGTTTCTCATCCTCGGACTTCTCGCTGGAGGGATCGCCAAGGCGATCATGCCGGGGGAGGATCCGGGCGGCATCATCGTCACCACGGTCATCGGCGTCGTCGGAGCGCTGGTGGGCGGCTTCCTCGCCGCTGCCGTGTTCGGTGCCCATCCGCTGGACGACTTCTTCGACATCAGCACGTGGCTGACCGCGATCTTCGGCTCGATCATCCTGCTCGCGATCTACCGCGTCGTGGTCGGCAACCGCGGCCACACCGCCTCGATTTAGATGATTGATCGATAACTCCCGCGCGCCTGGACGCCCGACGGGCTGGAGGGCGCACCGTGGCGGCGCTGCGGCTGCGAGCCTTCGCATCGCGGCGTCCTCGGTCGGGTCAATATTCCCGATATTGACCCTCCCTGCGTCCTTGCGCTGCTGGCCTCGCAACCCGCTCACGACCGCGGCAAGCCGACCGGCTTGCCGCTGGACATCACGGAGCTATCGATCAATCATCTAGGCGGTCGCCGGCTCGGTGCGGCGCTCCCCGCGCCGCCCGAGCCCGGCGAACGCCACCGCGCCGATCAGGATCGCGGCGATCGGGACGAGCTCGACGACGAAGAACCCGAACCGGTTCCCGGCGAATCCCTCGGGCAGGTATGCGTCCGAGTTCGCGGCCCCCAGGCCGGGCCACAGGATCGCAGCGAAGGCCAGCCCACACCAGCCGGTTGCGAGCGCGCTTGCGATCCAGGCGCCGGCGTGGCCGCCGGGCACCCGGAACGGCCGGTGAACGCTGGGGTGTGAGAGACGGAGCCGTACGAGCGCCGCGAACACCGGCAGGCTCGCGAGTGCGAGCAGGGCGATCGAGAGCGTGAGCACGACGCTGAAGTACTTCGCGTTCGAGTCGCCGGCCACGGTGAACGCCGCGGCCGCGGTGAGGGTCGAGACGATGCCCGCCACGACAGTCGCCCGGACCGGCGTGCCCGTCCGCGCGGAGATCGCTCCCAACGCGGGAGGCGCCGCGCCGTCGAGGCTGGCGGCGACCTGGGTGCGCGACGAACCGATCACCCACGTGAGCCCGTTCGTGAAGAGCACCAGGACGAACGCCGCGGCGGCGGCCGCCCCGACGGCGTCGGCAGCCGGCCCGTAGACGACGAACACGCTCGCCAGAGCGTCGATGAACCCGGTGAGGCTCGTGATGTCGCCGGCCGGCAGCACGAGGACGATCGCGAGGATCGGGATGCAGTAGAGGACGGCCGTGAGCGCGCCCGCCCTGGCGATCGCCGCGGGGATGTCGCGCTGCGGGTCGCGCATCTCCTCGGCGGCCGTCGACGGGAGCTCGAACCCGATGAAGTTGTAGACGAGCACGGGGGCGGCCACGATGAACACAGCCCAGCTGGGAGCGAGGTCACCCGTCCCGACGCCGTGGACGCCGTGCTCGGCGGCGTAGATGCCCACCGTCAGCGTGAAGAACGCGAGCAGCACGACCTGCACGACCGCGCACGTCGCCGGGATCCACTTTCCGATGTGAAGCGGGGCGGACGCGAGCGCGATCGTGAGCCAGATGAACGCGAAGACGAATGCGAGCCGCCACGCGCCGTCGACGGGCACGATCAGCCGGTCGACGGCGGCCGTGCCCGTGATCGCGAGCGATCCGCCGATCCACACGGGCGTCTCGATCCAGTAGATGAGGGCCACGAGCGACCCTGCGAGGCGCCCGAATGCCATCCGCGCCCACACGTACGGGCCGCCCTCGTAGGGGAACGCCGTCCCGAGCTCGGAGATCACGAGCCCGGCGGGCACGAAGAAGAGCGCGCTCACGAACGCCAGCCAGACGACGGTCTGCGCGCCGCCACGAGCGACGGCGCCCAGCGTGTCCAGGACGACGATCGCGGCGATCAGGAAGCAGATTGCGTCGATCCGGCCGAGCTCGCGCCGGAGCTTGGAGTGCTCGGAACGGCGGCGCTCGACCTCGGCGGCCGGTTGGGACATGCCCAACGAGACGTCCGCGGCAGCGGGGATCTTCCCGTGCCGTCGATCAGGTGGCCGGGCCCGGCGCGATGGGGATGCGCACGCGCACACGCGTGCCGTTCCCCCGTGCGGTGTCGACCGCCGTCTCGCCGCCCGCCGCACGGATCCGCTCGACCATCGTGTCGAGGCCGGCGTGAAGCGCCGCGCCGGGCCGGTCCCGGACGGTGTCCGGATCGAAGCCACGCCCGTCGTCGGCAACCTCGCACAGGAGCGCCGCTCCCTCGTCCTCGAGCGTGATCACGACCTCCGTCGCGCCCGCGTGTTTTCGCACGTTTGAGAGCGCCTCCTGGATCGACCGGTACGCCAGCTCCTCGACATAGTGGCCGTAGCGGCCGGCCGACCCCGACACCGTCGTCCGCGCGCCTGTCTCCCGTCGTGTCTGATCGGCAAGCACGTTGACGGCCGCCACCAGCCCGTGCTCGTGCAGGATGGCCGGCCTCAGCTCGAACATCAGCCGGCGGGTGCGGGCCGTCGCCTCCTCGAGCGTGGCGCGGGTGAGCGTCACCGCCGACTCGATCTGGTGGTTCTCGGATCGGCGGGCGATAAGCGCCACGCGGTCGAGTGCGAACAGCGAGGCGGTCATGACCTGCACGGTGTCGTCATGAAGCTCGGTGGCGATACGGCTCCGCTCCGCCTCCTCGGCCCGGAGCATGTTCGCAAGGATCTCAAGCCGGCGGCGCTCGCTCTCCTGGAGCGCATCCTCCATGGCGCGCCGTCCGCTGACGTCGCGCGCGATGACCGAGGCGGCGACCACCCTGCCCTGGGTGTCGTGCACGGGGGAGACCGAGAGCGACACGTGGACGAGCGTGCCGTCCTTGCGGCGCCGCCGTGTCTCGTAGTGCTCGATCCGCCGGTTGGCGGCGACCTCGAGGAGGATCTCGCCGACCTCGCTGGCGAGCTCATCGGGCACGATCAGAGCGATACTGCGCCCGACCGCCTCCGCCGCCGAGTACCCGTACAGGCGCTCGGCCGCGGCGTTCCACGAGCGGATCATGCCGTCAAGGCCCTTGGAGACGATGGCGTCCTGCGAGGATGCGACGATCGCCGAGAGCTCACGGGCCTCGTGGTCCGTCGGGGGATGGTCGGAGGCGTCGGCGAGCAGGCAGCCGACGACCTCGACCGGCCCACCCCTCGGGCCTACGGCAAACACACGCACCGTCAGTCCGCGGCCGCCCGTGCGCTTGCGGATCTCGAGATCATCTGAAGTCTCCCCGGTCTCGAACGCCCGCTCGATGGCTTCGGTGACGCTCCTGGGGACGTCCGGAAGAGCGTCTGTGAGCGTCGCGCCGACCCGGGCGGGCCGCATCGTCGGGATCCGCTCCGCGGCGCGGTTTGCGCCCACGATGCGAAGGTCGCGGTCGCAGAGGACGATCCCGCTCGGCGCCGCGTCGAGCGCCGCCGCGAACAGGCCATCAGGCGGTTCGAAGCGCCGCCCTGTCATCTCAACACCAGAGCACGCCGCGCCACTTCCCACCCCCGCACATCGACCGCCCGGATGCCCCGGCTGTCGCCCGGCATCTGACGGATGGTACCTGCGTCGCAGCCCGCCGCCGCGTGCGGGGGCGGACCTCATGCGCCGGCGGCGTCGTGAAGCGCTCCCAGGATGTCGTTTGCGGGGGCGCCCTTGACCACGTACGCGACGGCCCCCGCCCCGCGCATCGCCTCCATCCGCGCCTCGTCCTCGTACGCCGAGAGGGCGACGACACGGGTCGCCGGCGACGATGTCCGGATCCCCTCGGCGGCCGCGATCCCGCCGCCCTCCGGCATCCGCACGTCGAGCAGCGCGACGTGCGGGCGAAGGTCGGCGGCCAGGCGCGTGGCGTCCGCCGCGTTCGCCGCGGTCGCGACGATCTCGAAGTGGGGAGACGATCCGATGACCTCGCCGAGCGCCTGGAGCAGCAGCGGCTCGTCGTCAGCGATCAGGACGCGAATCGGCGGCATCGCGTGCTCCTCGCTCGTGCTCGACTGGATCGCCTTCGACCACGGTCTCCTGCTCGCCGCGGCTGGCGGGCGTCCATGCGACGACGGTGGTGCCGGGCTCCGGCTCGTTGCTCTCCACGCGGCACCATCCGCCGGCCATCGACGCCCGCTCGGTCATCATCGAGACGCCGAAGTGCTCGTTGGGACCGATCTCGCGTTCGCCGCCGAGGCCGACGCCGTCGTCGGCGACGCGCAGCAGGTATCCGCTCGCCTCGTGCGCCAGGTCGACGCTGACGTGCCGCGCCCGCGCGTGCTTGCGGACGTTCGCGAGCGCCTCGGCCGCGATCCGGTAGAGCGTTGTGCGCGCCAACGGCTCCGGCTCCGCGCTGAGCCGATTGGCGAGCGTGTAGGTCGAGCCGGTCTGGCGCGTCCACTGGTCGAGATGCTCGTGAATGGTCGCGGCAAGGCCCGCCGTGTCGAGCATCGCCGGCCGCAGCTCGAAGATCATGTGCCGCAGCCGATCGATCGAGGCCCGGAGCGCCTCGTCGAGCTTCCCGAGCGTCTCGGCGTGCGGATCGTCGCCGAGCGCCTGACGGATGAGCTCGACGCGGAGGTAGGCCGCCGTGATGACCTGGATGGAATCGTCGTGGATGTCGCCGGCGATCCGGCGGCGCTCGTCCTCCTGCGCCGACATGAGCCGCTCGAGGAGCAGCCTCCGAGCCTGGTCTGCCTGCCTCAGCTCCTCGAGGCTCTCGTCGAGGTCGTGGGTCCGCTCCCTGACCTGCTCGTCGAGCGTCGCCGCCAGCGCGCGCAGCGAGTCGTTCGACTGCTGGTAGCCGCGCAGGCACATCTCGACCGGGGCGACCGCCTCGGCGAAGAACGCCCACGCCTCGCGATGGATCCGGGCGGCCTCTGCCGGATCGGAGACGTCTTCGAGCAGCGTGGCGACGGCGTCGCGGTGAACGGCGCCGATCTCGAGCACGCCGTCGCCGGCCTCGAGTGCCTCCCGCCCGTACTCGTACGCCCAGAGAAGCGCGCTCTCTTCGGCCCCACGCAGATACGACGACAGCGCGGAGAGATAGGCGGGTATGGGCGTGGCATCCGTCATCTGCCCAAGCTGGGACCGCACAGGTGATGCTAGACCTGTTACGGCCGGGCCCGCATACCGCAAATCGGGGATTCACCGGCGACGGCGGCGCGCTAGCGTCCAGCGCGGGCCGGCGAAAGGAGCGAACATGGCGGTCAGAGCGCGGCCACGGGTTCGCGAGGAGGGGTTGGCCGAGGCAATAGGGCTCGGGCCCGACGAGCTCGCGATGCGCAAGAGGTTCCTCGAGTTCGACGACGGCGACGTCCGTCGGCTCGAAGACATGTACGACGTCACGCTCGAGCATGTCGACTCGGTGATCGAGGCGTTCTACGAGCACCTCATGAGCTTCCCGGAGACCGCCGCGTTCTTCCGCGACCCGCGCAAGCTGGAGTACGTCAAGGGCCGGCAGAAGGAGTACTTCATCCGGCTCACGCAGGGCGACTACGAGCAGGAGTATGTCGACGATCGGCTCAGGCTCGCGAGCGTCCACGAGAAGATCGGGCTCCCGGTCCGTTCCTTCCTCGGGATGTACGCGCTCTACTTCCGAGAGATCGCGGCGCTGCTCCTCGACGAGCATCCGGGCGATCCGAAGCGGGCATTCGATGCCTTCCACTCGTTGACGAAGCTGCTCTTCTTCGACGTCGGACTGGCGATGGACACCTACATCTATCAGCGGGAGCGGACGATCGCGAACCAGCAGGAGGCGATCCGCGAGCTCTCGACGCCGGTGCTCAGGCTGCGCGATCGGCTGCTGGTGCTCCCCATCATCGGGATCCTCGACACGACCCGGGCGCAGAAGCTGACGGAAGGGCTCCTGGCGAGCATCCGCGAGAGCCGTGCGAAGGTCGTGATCCTCGACGTCACCGGCGTCCCGGCGGTCGACTCGGCCGTCGCGAACCATCTTCTTCAGACGGTCGAGGCCTCGCGGCTCATGGGAGCGCAGGTGATCGTCACCGGCCTCTCGTCGAACGTCGCGCAGGCGCTGGTGACCCTCGGTGTCGACCTCACGAAGCTGAACGCCGTGGGCGATCTCCAGGGCGGCATCGAGTTCGCTGACCGGATCATGGGATACAGGGTCGTCGTCGACGGCGACGAGGTGCCGGAGGTCGTGGATGCCAGTTCCGATTCTCAAGCAGGGTGACTGCCTGATCGCCTCCATTCAGGGGGCGCTGTCCGACGCGGGACCTGCTCGACCTCCGAGACGAGCTCTCCGAGCGGGTCGGAAGAGCAATACTGGTTCTGTTCCTGCTGATCTACTGGTTCGGTTGCGTATTGCTGCCGGAGTTGTCCATCATCACTGTGGCCGTGCCCCAGGATTGCACGGTCGGCGGTCCCTTCATCTGAACGCCGCGACCTTTTAGCTCGTCGTAGGTTTTGTAAATATCGTCCGCCTCGAAAACTCCGCCCCCCAGCACGCCTTTGTCAATCAGCGCTCGCAATTGCGCGGCCGATTCTTCATCCAGCATCATGCCGGCCTTTGGCTCCATCAGGATGATTTCAAAACCTGGCTGGCTTTTAATTCTCATCGTCAGCCAGCGAAAGTCTTCGCCGATCATGGCGTCAGTGTCGACTTCGAAGCCCAACTTATCGCGATAAAACTCGAGCGCTTCCTGCTGGTTCTTAACCCAAACGAGAACGTGTGACATGCGTGTAATCATGTTGTCTTTCCCTCCTTCTCCCGATTCGGGAGTGAGCATAAGAATTTCGCTCCCAGCGCGCTTCTCGAAAATTGCTTTTGTCGGATTTGTATCAGAACCCGGAGCGCTAGCGACGGGATCGACACTGAGGTTTTGTGACGCGGTTTCTACTGTTCCCGGTTCGGACACAGGCCAAACATTTGAATAAAGCAGCCCGGAACCTTTTTCAGCGATTCTCGCTCGCGCCGCCGGTAGTTGTTGGGCGCATCGCCAACGCACTTGCGAAAGAGCGAACTGAACGAACCGAGACTCTCAAACCCGACTTCGAAACAAATGTCGGTCACGCTCAGGCTGCGGGCGCGCAGCAACCACTTGGCTTTCTCAATTCGCTTCTTAATCAGGTATTGGTGCGGAGTCGTCTCGAAGGTATCGCGAAACGAGCGCAGAAAGTGATAACGCGACAGGCAAGCCTCTCTGGAAATCTCGGTCAAGATCAAGAGGGCGATCGTAGCATTCGTCGATTAACCGGCGCGCGCGCCACAGTCGTTCGCGAAGGTCAGCATTGGGTTTTGTCGGAACTAGTTTTTTGGCCATCTCGCAGGCCAAGAGTCTACGGCTTGACTAATTGAGAGGGAAAGATTATATGCGAAGTTCGCCGAAACGCGCTTACAAGATGCTTTACAGCTACACTCTCCGGTTCAATTCAGTTATAATGATTACGTTCACAATTCGAACTGTGAGGATCAAATCAGAAGAGGAGAACTGGACAACGGAGACCTCAATGTGAAAACTCTCAAGCATGACATCATCATACTGGTCTGAAGTCAATCTCGATATCGTTCGGCGCTATGCTGCTGAGTATTCGAAGATCATTACCGCTCAAAAATACATTCGGAAACACATCTAATTGACGCCTTGTGCGGGCTCTGACCAACATATTTCCAGGCGAACAGCGGGAGTTTGTCGCAGGTAGTCCTTTAGAATGCCCTCTCGTGGCTCACGCGCCACCTGTTCCTGAAGTTCACCTAGATCGATCGTCGATGGGACCAAGGCCGATCAACTGCCGAAACGACTGTCGGCTCACGGCAAGATGTGTTTGACCACACAGGCGAAGCTAACTCAAGTTCTTCTAGAGCAAGTGTTTCCGCGTTGCCGGTACGAAGAGTTTCACCGCGCACTATGTTTACTGGATCCGTACGCGCTTTCGGTCGATTGGAAGTTGATTGAGAAAGCCGGCACCGATGGAATCACATTGAAATCTTCTACAACTTCATGATCATGGACGCCAACATGAACATTCTTTGGCGTAATCCCGACAAAGTAGATGGCTGATCAGTTGATGCCGAATGGATAGGGTTTGGGGAGATCGCAGATGGAGAGACGCTGCCTACACGAAAAGAACCTGGCCTATTTGGTGAAATCGAAGAGAAGTCCAGCAATCAAGCAATTGCAGACGCCTTCAAAACTCGTCTTAAGAAGGTTGCTGGCTTCAAATACGTGCCCGATCCAATGCCTATGCGCAACAACAAAGGAGCGGTTGTTTACCTACCTGTTTTTTGCCTCACCTAACAAAACCGGAGCCGGTATTGTGGAATACATCTTCGAAAAGTATCGAAAGCCAGAGGCATTACGTAATGGGCCAAAAGGCGTAAATCGAATGGACAGAATCCACTTGGAATCCACTGACGGGCGGCAAGAAGATTTAGCCCCGGCTGAAGCATTGTTACGCCGAACGAATGGCGCTGAGACTCCGGGCGATGGGTCAACCAAATTATGTAAATGGCTTCACCCTAACCCTTCACGAAGCAGCCTAGGAACTTCCTCTAGATGGAAACGACCTCAAACAATATTCGTTAATTCGATGAGTGATATGTTTCACCAAAGAGTGCCGACAGACTTCATCCGGCGAGCTTTTGATGTGACGCGCAGAGCCGACTGGCATCGGTATCAAATCTAACTAAGCGTGCAGACGACTATCGAAAATGAGTAGGGATCTACCTTGGCCCCAAACATTTGGATGGGTGTAAGCGTGGAGAGCGATTCCTACACAGATCGGATTGACCATTTGAAGAACACGGCGCGGCCATCAAGTTTCTCGTCGCTCGAACCGCTGCTCGGCCCACTGAAAAGCGTACATTCGACGGTATTGATTGGGTAATTGTTGGTGGTGAATCTGGCCCGGGTGCTCGGCAGATGAATGAGGAATGGGTCATATCAATTCGAAACCAATGCATCAATGCGGGGTTCCATTCTCTTCAAACAATGGGGTGGGGTCTGGAAAAAACGTCACGGAAGGACTATTAGAAGGGCGAACATGGGATCGAAATTTTCGAGGGCATCGATTACCTACTACGCAAAACTGCAACCCTACCGTCCCGGGTTGTACCAATATCTCTCCGCCAGCTTTTCATCGTGCCAGTTTGAGGTGATCAGACTTTTGATGACGTGGCCCAGCATCCAGAAATAATGCCACTCGCCGAACTGGTCGAACTTGCGCGTGCACTGGAGCGCCTTCACCTCAGGCACACGGGTCAACCGTTGCCCCCGGCTGCGGCCGAGACGGCGCAACGCCAGCGGAAAGAGCACGTCTTCGGCGTAGAAGCGATTCTCGTCGTAGCCGCCGACAGCTTCGAAATCTTCGCGGCGGCAAAACGACAAACCGATGTCCAGGCCGGTGATCCAGACCATCGGCATGAACATGTAATGCGTGACCACTATGGCGAAGGATTTTCGATCCAGACGGGCTCCGGTGACACCCCAAACATAACGATCACTTTTCATCCGCTCGTCGATCGCGTTAAAGGTTTGCGGATGCACCGCTGAGTCCGCATCGATGAAGCAAAGAATTTCTCCCCGGGCCAATTGAGCGGCGCCGTTGCGCGCCGCACCAATCCGGCGCTTCGCAACGTGGACGACTCGGGCGCCATGCGCGGCCGCAGTCTCTGCGGTTGCATCGGTCGAGTCGTTGTCAGCGACAATCACTTCAATTTCGTCGCGGCCGCCGGCAAAATTTCCTGCGCGCAACCTCGATCGAGTTCAGCAGCCGCGGCAGATAACGCTCTTCGTTGTAAGCAGGAATGATGACTGAAAATCTCATAACGCTGAAACGCACAGAGCCAGAATTAGACATGATTAACAGATTGACATGATTGTTCGGCAATCTTGTTAATCATGTAAATCCTGTCAGACTGAAGTCTGTGCCGACTTGACTCAAAGCTTAAATCAACCAACCATGGCGCATCCAGTCTTTTCTCAATCAAGTGGCGATTGAAGTTCGTCCAACGCCTAACCTGATCGAGCAATGGCCCATCTGACGTTATGGCAATTCGGTCTGAAGCGACAATTTCGCGATCGGGATTGAAAGCCGTCTCGACCGTCCAGGGCCAACCGTTCTGTTCGGCGCAAACGCGAACACGTTTCGCCAAACGGCCACTGTTTGAAACCGGGCGGTCCAGAAGCCAATGCACTGATTTTGTTTTAAGCGCCGCGAGCGACTGACCAATCAATTGAATCGCGACTTCGGTCTCATCCACCGAACGGTATGACCCATGCACGCTGGAAAGATCGCGAATGCAGCCGTCGCGGCAGAGGAAAAGGACTCCACCGCCAAGCGCTGCCTCGATCGTAATGATCAAGTTAAAGCCGTCGATGATTACGTCCGCGCTTTCCAGCTCTTCGATCGCAACCCGGGTACTCGCGCGTCGCGCCTTACTCTGATCCGAACAGGCGCCGCGTGAAATCGCCAACCTTTGACGATCAGTCAATGCATGTCGATCACCGACCAGCTTCAACGCGCTTTTCATCGAGTAGTCGCGCGTCAGGAGCCACGACAGTTCGCTGACTGCCGTGCGCAAAGCGGGCAATTGATCATCGCCGAACAGCTTTCGATCTTCAGGATGCGCGCCGCGATGTTTGCGAAGGTCTGGCATACCTGATCGACACTTGCTATGCAGTCGGCAATCGAACCTCGCTGTGACATTACTTACGCTTCGTGCATCTTATCTCGTAATCGATTCTGTTAGACTCGCTGGACACGTCGAATCACCGAAGCCGAGCGCTGCTGCCATCGAACCGAAACCCGGCACCGTCGCTTCGCTTGCCGTGATTTGGCGTTGACTTCTTCAGTCCGTGGGAATCTCTGCTACGCCGAAGGCGAATAAAAGACCATGACCGACTAAGGACAAGCAGAGAGACGTCGAGCTACAGGATTGCCTGAGGTTATGATCGACGTCTTGCGAGCCTCTTGAGTGGCAAGCGATTCTCGAATGACCAAACGAATGTTCAGAAGCAAGATCCAGATTCCAAAAAAGACCAATCGCCCATTACGCTGTTCTCTTCGTTCGCTTTCCGTGAATGCCAATGCTCACACCCGGCAAGTGAGTCCAACGTCACTGACTCAACTCCAGGCTTCCCACTTCGCCGCCCTCGCCATGAAGTGCGTGCAGAAAGAATTTCCCAACAAGCTCGATCACGTGAATAACGACGCCGATGACGTGCGCAGCCCGCGCGCAATGCACCCGGCGTTCTACGGATGCTTTGACTGGCACTCGACCGTCCACGGCCACTGGATGCTGGTGCACTGCTCAAGCTTTTCCCCGACATGCCCGAGGCGCCCGCAATTCGCGCCGCCCTGGGCCAGAATCTCAGCGACAAAAACATCGCCGGCCGAGGTGGCCTATTTCAAGCAGGCCGAACCGCGCTTCGTTTGAACGGACCTATGGCTGGGCCTGGCTGCTGAAACTGGCGGAAGAGCTGCACGGCTGGAACGATGCGGACGGCAAACGCTGGTCGGCAAATCTTCAGCCGCTGGCCGACGCGCTGGTCGAAAAGTATCTCGCGTTTCTTCCCAAGCAGAATTATCCGATTCGCACCGGCGTTCATCCCAACACCGCTTTTGGTTTGGCGTTCGCGCTCGATTACGCGCGGGGCGTGGGCGACAAAAAATTAGAGGCGCTGATCGTGGAACGCAGCCGGACGTACTTTGGCAAGGACGTGAACTATCCCGCGGCCTGGGAGCCGGGCGGCGAAGACTTCTTTTCACCGAGCCTGATGGAAGCCGACCTGATGCGCCGGGTAATGCCGCAGGGCGAGTTCGCAATCTGGTTTCATCGATTTCTTCCGGGGCTGGCCCGCAATCAACCGGCAGCTTTGCTGCGATCGGCCATCGTTACTGATCGCACCGATCCTAAACTCGTACATCTTGATGGCTTGAATCTCAGTCGCGCGTGGTGCATGAGGAATATTGCCGGCGCCTTGCCGCAAACCGATCCCGCCCGCCGAATCCTGGCGCGCTCTGCGGCTGCTCATGCCGAGGCGGCCCTGCCTTACGTCACCAGCGGCAACTATGAAGGCGAACACTGGCTGGCATCGTTTGCCGTCTACCTGCTCACCACACCTGCGCCGTAAGTAGCGGCAATCCGGGAATTGGAAAATTAATTTAGATTTAAGGCCACCGATACAACTCCAATCGCATCAATAGGACATCATCATTTTCGTTTTAGTAGCTATACCAAAGCATTATTAGAATCGGTTTCTGCGAGTCTCCCTTAACTAACAACTAAATACTTCTCACGTAGTTCCGACAGAATCCGGACTACGTCAGGTTGCAGTCTGCTTATTGCGGAGGAAGCCCATGAAACGCAACCCTCTCCTGGGATTGATTACGTCGGCGTGTGTCTGCTTGCTCGTCGCCGGCTCCAGCGCCCGAAAAATAATGGCGCAAACCGCCACTGAAGGTTCACTGTTCGCTGTCGCCAATGGAAAAGCTGCCGAACCTTGCCCGTTAAAACACACGGACGTCAAAGCTGACATCAGCGGTTTCATCGCGCGCGTCACAGTAACGCAGGAGTTCGAAAACCCTTTTCCTGACAAGATTGAAGCTGTCTACACCTTTCCCTTGCCGCCGGCAGCGGCGGTTGATGACATGACCATCGTTATGGGAAACCGCACGGTGAAAGGAAAGATCATGCGACGCGAAGAAGCGCAGGCTACTTACGACGCGGCGCGCGCGAAGGGCCAAACAGCCGCGCTCCTCGATCAGGAGCGGCCCAACATCTTCACCCAGTCAGTCGCCAATATCCTTCCCGGCCAAAGGATCAAAGTCACGATCAGCTACGTTGAAACGCTCAAATATGAAGCCGGATCCTACGAATGGTCATTTCCGATGGTCGTGGGTAAGCGATACATCCCCGGTTCAAAAATAGCCAGGCAGTCTTCAATCGCACCTGAACAAACGGATGAGCAGGCGACCAATGCGAGCGAGCGCATGCCTAATGCCGAAAACATCAACCCTCCGGTAATGCCGAAGGGCAAGCGTGCCGGTCACGACATTTCGATCGAAGTGAATATCGACGCGGGTGTGCCGCTGGTCGCTGTTCACTCCTCAACTCATGAAATTGAAGCATTACAGCCTGCAGCCGGAAAAGCGCTGGCTTATCTCAAGGATCAATTCGCGATCCCCAACAAGGATTTCGTGCTGAAGTACGACGTAGCGGGCAGTCAAATCGAAGACGCCCTGCTGATGCATCGTGACGGCGCTGATGGCTTCTTCACCTTTATTCTTCAGCCACCCCAGCGAGTAACGGCCGAAGATGTGATGCCAAAGGAACTGGTTTTTGTTCTCGACACCTCAGGCTCGATGGAGGGCTTCCCGATCAAAAAAGCCAAAGAGACGATGATGCTGGCTCTCGATGGACTATATCCGCAGGACACTTTCAACCTGATTACTTTTTTCCGGCGACACGAAAATTCTTTTCTCTGATCCCGCAGCCGGCCACGCCGGAAAATATCAGCAAGGCGAAGAAGTTCTTCGGCAGCGCGCAGGGAGACGGCGGCACGGAGATGATGAAAGCCATTCGAGCGGCACTCGAGCCGTCAGATGCTCAGGACCATGTTCGCATCGCTTGTTTTATGACTGACGGGCAGGTCGGCAACGACATGGAGATCATCGCCGAAGTACAAAAGCATCCGAACGCGCGGGTCTTCGCAATGGGGTTCGGCAATTCCCCAAACCGGTTTCTGCTGGACAAGATGACCGAGTACGGGCGCGGCGAAGTCGAATACGTTGGACTGACAAGGAAGAAGCACGAAAGGCGTAGCGAAGCGCTTTCATGAGCGGGTGCGCAACCCGCTGCTGACCGATATTTCGATCGACTGGGGCGGCTTGCCGGTTACCGATGTTTATCCCAAACGGAGTCCCGATTTGTTCAGCGCCAAACCGGTGTCTTTTTCGGGACGCTTCACGGGCAGTGGCAAAGGGGTGATCCGTCTGAAAGGAATGATGTCGGGTCAGGAATTCGTCCGCGAGATTCCGGTAGAACTTCCCGAACAAGAGACCGGGACACGAGGTGCTGGCAACGCTTTGGGCAAGGAGCAAAGTTGACGACTTAATGGGCCAGGCCATGTCTGATCTGCAAAATGGCACCGATGAAGATTGAAGTCGAAAGAAGAGATCACCAAACTCGGTCTGGCTTACCGGCATGATGACGCAGTTCACTTCATTCGTGGCCGTTGATGGTAAGTCCGTAATTGATGGCATCGCTCCGCGGCGCGTGGATGTTCCCGTTGAAGCTGCTGACAATTTGGTGACTGTGAGTGGTGCGCTCCCACCTGCCCGATTGATGGCGCCCGGCACGGCGGTCTCCTCTGGTATATCCGCAACGGTTCAAGTCACTGCCGAGAGTCCGGTCATTAATTCCGAGTCGGCTTCCCTCTCGGTTGTGACCCGAGCGATTGTGGATTTGCCCGTCAACGGACGAGGCTTAACAAACTACGTTTTGATGGCTCCCGGGAGCATTGCGCCGGTGCCTGGCGATCCGGTCTCGAATGTTCGCTTCAACGTTTCTGTTAACGGACAACGGCCGACCTCTAACCAATTTATGCTGGACGGCGTCAGCGGTAACTTTGCCGTAGCTCAGGGCGGCAACAGTCCGGGTGCTTCAGCATCGGGCAGCGCTCCGGCGTTGACCGCCGCCGGCGCCACGACTCCCCTCGCTTCGTTGAGTGCGATCCAGGAGGTCTCGATTCAAACGCATTCCAATCCCGCAGAATACGGTCGGAATTCAGGTGGTCTGATTTCAGTCGTGACGAAGTCGGGCACAAACGCCTTTCACGGCTCAGCCTTTGAGTTCTTCAACAACCAGGGCTTGAACGCCAACGACTGGTTTGCCAACAGCCGTGCCCTGGCAAAGCCGGGGCAAACGACGCACGAATTCGGCGGAACGCTCGGCGGACCGATCCGGCGCGATCGCTCTTTCTTCTTCGCGTCCTACGAAGGCCTGCGTTTGCAACAACCGGTGACTGCGCTGAGTGATGTACCTTCTCTGACGGCGAGAAGTACCGCGGTGACGAGCATAAAGCCACTGCTGAACCTGTATCCCTTGCCAAATGGCCCTGAGCGAGGTGACGGTTTCGCAGGGTTCGCCGCCAGCTTCGTTAATCAGGGTCGTCATGACAGCGCGAGTTTGCGCCTGGACCAGTAAGATCGGTAACCGATTGACGCTTGGCGCTTACTATGATTTCACCGACTCGAGCCGCTGATGAACGCGGCGCCGGCCGTTTCTCGCTGAACACACTGGCGAGCATCTTCAATCGCGCTCAATCGGTGACCGGCAGCGCGTCCTTTACTCCCACCTCGCGGGTGACTGGCGAAATCAAAGTCAATTACAGTCACTTCGCTTCGCGCAGTTCGTATCGACTCGATAATTTCGGCGGCGCAATCTTGCCGCCAAATCCGCTGTTCTCACAAGCGGCGCTGTTCGCCAACAACTCTTCGTTTCAATCCGATCTCAACGGGCTGAACACAGTTCTGATGTCCGGCTCGGACGTCGCCAGCACCCAACGACAGCTCAACACGCTGGGTGCCGTCACCTTCCTTTCAGGCACCCATACGTTCAAGTTTGGCGCTGACTACCGGCGAATGTTTCCGGTTATTGGTTTGCGCGAGCATGAATTGAGCGCCTTGTTCGCAGGCGTGTCGCAGGCCTCAACCGGAGAAGCCGCGCGGATCAGTTCTTTTACGCGCACTCAGCCACAACGACCAGTCTTCAACAATCTTCTCGGCCTATGCTCAGGACACGTGGCGCAACTCACCGCGGCTGACTTTAACCTATGGCCTGAGATGGGAATTGAATCCTGCACCCCGCGCCTCGGATCGCCGCCCTGAATTCGTATTCACGAGCCCCGGCGATCTTCTTCCACCGCTGACTCTGGCTGCGAAAGGCTCGCGGCTGTGGGAAACAACCTTTGCGAACTTCGCACCCAGAGTCGGTTTTGCTTATCAACTTAACCGTGACGGGACTTTCGTCATTCGCGGTGGCCTGGGTCTGCTCTACGATGCCGCAAACAGCGCTGCCGGAGACGCCTTCGCTGATTCCTATCCAATCGTCAGCGGGAATTCGTCGTTTAATTCGGCCTTCTCATTTTCACAATTGCCCGCGACTCCTCAAGTCCCGTTGGCGGCGCCGTTCTACATCTTCGACCCGCATTTGAAACTGCCTTATTCAATTCAATGGAGTGCTTCGGTCGAACGCGAAATTGGCGCTCGGAACACGATATCCGCGTCATATGTCGCCTCGGCAAATCGGCGTCTCTTGCTCACCAGCACCATTCTGGATCCGAACCCGACCTTCAGTCTGCTGCGTGCGACCGACAACGGTGGCCGGTCTAACTATCGCGCGCTGCAGTTTCAATTCAACCGCAGATTTGCAAACAACCTCGCCGCCCTGGTCAGTTACACATGGGGCAAATCAACAGATAACTTCTCAGACGACGTCGCGGCACGGGCCCTCTTTCGTGCTTCTGACTCAAGACTTGAACGTGGGTTGTCGGACTTTGACGTGCGTCACGCACTGTCAGGGTTTGTTTCGTATGATATTCCCGAACTCGTTGATCAGGGCTTCGGCAATACTTTGTTTCGTAACTGGTCGATTGACTCAGTCTTCAATGTTCACTCGGCTGCGCCGCTCAATGTCGTTTATGCGGTGCCGACCACTTTCGGATCTCTCGAACTCAGACCTGACGTCATCGGAGGTGCGCCGCTTTATATAACCGATCCGTTGGCGCCAGGCGGCAAACGAATCAATCCGAATGCGTTCACAGTTCCTTCCGAGCTGCGACAGGGAACGCTGGGCCGTAATTCCCTGCGTGGTTTTTCGCTTTCTGAGTTCAATCTCGGCTTGCGACGTCGGTTCAACTTTTCCGAAAACGCGCGATTGATCCTGGGTGTGGAGGCAATGAATCTTTTCAATCATCCGAACTTTGCGGCGCCCGGCGGTAACGAGGCCAGTCTCGGAACTCGATTCGCTCCGGCCGCGCCGCTGCAACTGAATTCAACTTTCGGACAATCGGTAACCAACGCTGCCCGCAGTTCTCTGGGATTCGCCGGTAGCAGCTTTGGTTCGAGCTACTATCCGGGAGGGGCGCGTACAGTCAGACTGTCTATGAAGTTTGAATTCTAGGAACCCGACAGCTTTTGATTGCTGAATTGTTCCTTAGTAATCGCGTATTCGACCACTTCGATGTTGTAGTAACTCGTTTGCTTCTCGAAGTGCATTCCAATCTTTTCCATTACGTGAATTGAGGCTGTGTTGGCAGGCTTGGCGATGGCCACGATGCGGTCAAATCCTTTTACATTGAAGCCAAAATTCAGGGAGGCGCGCGCCATTTCCGTGGCGAGGCCCTTGCCCCAGTGCTGCCTGGCAAAGTGATAGACGACTTCCGGCGTCCCAAACAAAGATCGCAGGCCGCCGAACCCAATGAACTCTTTGGTATTTTTGTCTTCGATCGCCCAGCGCCCGAACCCATGACGGTTCCAGTGGGCGACTATACTGGTGAGCGCCTTCTGCGCTTCGGCTCTATCAGTGGGTTGGCCGGTTCCGACGTAACGCATCACATCCGGGTCGGCAAATAAAGCGGCCAGGTCATCAAGATCTGAATCACGAATCATCCTCAGACGCAGTCTCTCGGTTTCAATTACGAACGAATTTTCAAATGGCATTAGTTGTCGTCAGCGGCTTTTTCCGAAATCTCAGTTTATAATGGATGAATAGAAGCGTCTTGTACGAATTAGTACTCAGAAAGGTTTACTTGTCCAGGTTTCAATGACAGAAGCGATATCCAAACAACCTAATAAAGTAAGAATGCACGGCCGGATTCTTTTTCTTACTGAAGATACTTCACTCATTCGGCGTCAACTGGAAGCATCCGGGGACGAAGCAGTCAGGCTTGAAGACGAATTGGCGCAGCGTCTGGCTACGGATGATTTGCCTTTGATGAGCAACATCTCCACCGATGAGATCACGCCGGGTTGGGTTTGTTTCTACTACGACGAGACCTTGGGCCAATACGTCTACGTCGGCATGCGCGACGGCGCGGTCAAAAAGGATGAGGTAAAGAACGGCGGGTTTGCCGTGGTCGTCTCAGGCTTGTCCAAAGGCTGCGGCTCGTCACGCGAAACGGCGCCGTATGCCGAGAAGTGGGCCGGAATTCAACTGGTCATAGCGAAGAGCATCGAAAAGATTTACGGACAGAATTCGCAGAACATAGGGTTGCTGACGTCGACCGACTTCGGTTTGATCGAACGCATTCGTCGCGGCGAAGAGATTCCGCTTGATGAATTTACCAAAGGTCTGGATCCAATCTCGAAAGACATCGTCGAGTACGGCGGCCTGTTCAATTACAACAAGGCGCGTCTGGCCGGCGAGGTCGCGCCGCCTGCCTTGTCAGAACCACCGCGTCAGCGGATGGATCAACGCAATCGACGCTCGTCCAATGAACATCGTCGAAAAGATCATCGCGCGCCATGCATTCGTCAAAGCCGGGACAGATCGGCGTTGAGTCAGTCAAGCCGGGCGACGCGTTATTCGCCGTGGCCGACGTGCGCTTCTCACACGAATACGTCACGCCGATGGCCGCTTCACTTTTCAATCAAGCGCTTGGGCGATGACGCTAAGGTCACCGAACCGCAATCCGTTTTCGCGTTTCGCGATCACCTGACTTTCCTCGGCAAAGTGATGTCGCCGAAGCATCGCGAGATGGGCTTGCTCGAAAAAGCTGAAGGCCTGGCGACGACGCAGGAGAGCTTTACCGATAAGCAGGGCATAAAACTTTACGGTGAGAATCCGGAAGGTGGTTCGGAAGCAATTTGTCACAACGCCGTGGTTGAAGATCTCGCGCTGCCCGGGCAAATCGTGATCGGCACCGACTCGCATACCTGCATGGCCGGCGTGCTCGGTTGTTTTGCGTTCGGTGTCGGTTCAACCGACATGGCCAACGCCTGGTTCACGAAAGACATTCGCATTCGCGTTCCCGAAACTGTGCGTTACGTGTTGAAGGGAAAGAAGCGTGCCGACGTCGCCGCCAAGGACGTGATGCTCGTCATCCTTGCAAGCGAATACATGAAGACGAGTCAGGGCATCGGCAAGGTCCTCGAGTTTGCCGGCGAAGATCTGAAGAATTGGTCGATGGATGAACGCGCCACTTTGACGAACATGGCGGTCGAAGCCGGCGGCACAACCGGCATCATCGAGCCGGATGAACAGACGCTCGAATACATCGTAAAGAACTCGCGGGCTCGATGCGGACGAAGTTCGCAAAGGATTCGTCTTCAGCGATCCGGACGCGGAGTACGCGGCGACGTTTGAAATCGATCTGGACGAGATTCGCCCGATGGTCGCGCTGCCGGGCGATCCGCGCAACGGCATTCCGATCGATGAACTGGCAGAAGAAGTGACGATTGATGCGGCCTACGGTGGTTCATGCACCGGCGGCAAGATGGCCGACATGGATATGTACGCAGCCGTCTTGCAGAACGCTTTGAAGCACGGCAAGCGCGTCGCACCGGGGGTCCATCTTTACCGGC
>CAWGEC010000009.1:0-186605 GCA_963821535.1 uncultured Actinomycetes bacterium
CGACGTTGCACAGCATCGATCGCCGCTCGGCCTCCTCGAAGACAGCGATGTTGACGTCGGTGTTCGAGGTCGCGGCGATCGCGAGGAAGTGGCCCTCGAGGTCGCCCGGGGCGAAGGGCCGCTCCGTCCACTCGAGGTCGCCCGCAGCTGCGAGCGCACGGATCTCGTCGAGGCTCCGGCGCGATCACGTGGACGGCGGCGTCGCAGGCCAAAAGGCCCTCGGCCTTCTCGAGCCCGACATCTCCGGCCCCGACGACCAGGCACCGCCGCCCGGTGAGCTTCAGGCAGGCGATGTAGAACGTCGTGTCGAGCATGTCGGCCACGCAGCGCTGGTCGCACAGCTCGAGCCGGTGCTGGCACACGCATGGCTTCCCCCTGTAGGCCTGAGCGGGCATGGCCGGATGGTAGTGGGTAAGATCGTCGCCCCATGCCCTACAGCCGGTCCGAGAACGAGCTCGTGTCGGCCGTGATGTCGGGGATACTGCTCACCACGGGCCCCTCGGACACACTGGTCGACGCGGCCCACCGGATGGCCGACCGCCGGGTCGGCGCCATCCTCGTCGTCGAGGGCGACCGACTCGTCGGCATCCTCACGGAGCGCGACGTCCTGCGCGCAGCCGGCCGCGGCACCATCGAGGGCACCGTCTCGGAGTGGATGACGGCCGACCCGGACACCGTCGCGCCGGACGCCACGATCGGCATGTCGGCCGCGATGATGGTGCACGGCGGCTACCGCCACGTCCCGGTCGTGGACGCCGGCAAGCTGGTCGGCATCGTCTCGATCCGCGATCTCCTGCGGCTGCCGTCCGAAACCCCTGCGGGGGCGTAGCCGGGCTCCGTTAGGCTCCGCGGTATGAGCACAGGAGTCTTCCACCTTCCCCAGCCGGTCAACGAGCCGGTTCGCGACTTACCCGCCCGGCTCGCCGGAGCGGGCCAGCCTCAAGGCCCGCCTGGACGAGATGGCCGGCCGGCAGGTCGAGATCCCGATGGTGATCGGCGGCGAGGAGGTGCGCACGGGGCGCACCGTCGACGTCGTCATGCCCCACGACCACCAGCACGTCCTCGGGACGTACCACCAGGGCGGAGAGCAGGAGGTCGCGCGGGCGATCGCCGCGGCCGCCGAGGCCCGCCGCGAGTGGGCGGCGCTCTCGTGGGAGGCGCGCGCGTCGGTCTTCCTGCGGGCGGCCGAGCTGCTCGCCGGGCCGTGGCGCGACACGATGAACGCCGCCACGATGCTCGGCCAGTCGAAGACGGCGTTCCAGGCCGAGATCGACGCGGCCTGCGAGCTGACCGACTTCTGGCGCTGCAACGTCTCCTACATGCACCGGCTGATGAGCGAGCAGCCGATCTCCTCGCCGGGCATCTGGAACAGGATCGAGTACCGCCCGCTCGAGGGCTTCGTCTTCGCCGTCTCGCCGTTCAACTTCACGGCGATCGCCGGGAACCTGCCGACGGCGCCGGCCCTGATGGGAAACACCGTCGTCTTCAAGCCGGCGTCGACGGCCGTCTACTCGGCCCACTTCCTCATGAAGATCTACGAGGAGGCGGGGCTTCCGCCGGGCGTCATCAACATGGTGCTCGGCTCGGGCCGCGCGATCGGCGACCCGGTGATCGCGCATCCCGACCTCGCCGGCATCCATTTCACCGGCTCGACGGACGTCTTCCAGGGGATGTGGAAGACGGTCGGCCCAGAACATCGACAGCTACCGCACATACCCGCGGCTCGTCGGCGAGACAGGCGGCAAGGACTTCATCTTCGCGCACCCCTCCGCCGACCCGGCCGCCGTCGTCACCGCGGTCGTCCGCGGCGGATTCGAGTACCAGGGGCAGAAGTGCTCGGCCGCATCGCGGGTCTACGCGCCCTCGAACCTGTGGCCCGAGATGCGCGAGGCGCTGGCCGAGCAGGTGTCCGAGATCAGGATGGGCGACGTGCGCGACTTCCGCAACTTCATGGGCGCGGTGATCGACAAGCCGTCGTTCACGACCCAGAAGGAGGCGGTCGAGCTGGCACCGGGGCGGCCGACGCCAGCGTGGTCGTCGGCGGCGAGACCGACGATTCCAAGGGGTGGTTCGTCTCGCCGACCGTCGTCGAGACCTCGGACCCCGGCTTCGACCTCATGCGGCGCGAGCTGTTCGGCCCCGTCGTCACGGCCTACGTCTACGACGAGAAGCGGGTCGACGAGACGCTCGGCCTGGTCGACTCGACGTCGCCGTACGCGCTGACCGGCGCCGTCTTCGCCACCGACCGGCGCGCGATCGAGCACGCGGCCAGCGCGCTTCGAAACGCGGCCGGCAACTTCTACGTGAACGACAAGCCGACCGGCGCGGTCGTCGGCCAGCAGCCGTTCGGCGGCGCGCGGGCCTCCGGGACGAACGACAAGGCGGGCTCGATGTGGAACCTGATCCGGTGGGTAGCCCGCGGACGATCAAGGAGACGTTCGTGCCGCCGACCGACTACCGCTATCCGTTCATGAGCGAGGAGTAGCCGGATCTCAACCGCCTCGGCCCGAAGGCCGATGAGTAGGGGGTGGACGAGGAACGGCGCGAGTTCTTCCGGGTGATGGTCCGGCTGCCGGTGCGCTGCCTGGCGGTGGCGCCCGACGGATCGGCGAGCCTCATGATGGTGCGGTCGGTCGACCTTTCGGCCGGCGGCGTCTGCGTGGTCACCGACCGGTCGCTCGAGAAGGGCGACGGGGTGCGGCTCGCCTTCGAGGTCGCCGACGGCACGCCGTTCAAGCTCGAGGGCCACGTCGCCCATGCCGAGCGGCTGCGGGACGGGATGCGCCGGTACGGCCTCGAGTTCGCAGACCTCGACCTGGCGACCGAGCAGCGCATGTTCAAGGCGGTGTTCGAGCAGGAGCAGGTGAACGCGGGCCGCCACGCCCACGTCCGCATGTCGGTCTGGGAGCCGGTGACGTGCCGGGTCGACGGCGAGCCCTCGACCTTCCCGGCGCACGCGCTTCAGCTCTCGGCCGACGACCTGCAGATCATCACCCGCCGCTCCCTCTCGGTCGGCGAGCGGATGCGGGTGGCGATGGACGACGCGGGGCTCGGCTTCCGCCTCGACGCCGACGCGAATGTGGCCGAGGTGCTGCGCGACCGCCGCGGCTCGCATATCGCGACGCTCGCGTTCGACGATCTCGACCGCGTGACACGGTCGAGCATCCTGCGCCGCGCGATGGAGCAGGAGCGGCGCGAGCTCGCAGGCGAGTAGCGCCCGCAAGAACGGGGTCAGACCCCAATTTTCACTCGCGCAACAACGGGGTCAGACCCCAATGTTGCGGCTAGTGCCGGGAGTACTCGACGAGCGAGGTGTGAACGCGGAAGCCGAGCGATCGGTAGAGCGCGCAGGCCGGCTCGGTGGCGCAATACACGATCGCCTGCCGGCCGCCCTCGTCGTAGAGGCGTCTGAGGGCAAAGGTGCAGACGGCCGCGCCCAGCCCGCGCCGGCGGAACTCCGCCCGCACGCCGACGGGCTCGAACTCGGTGACGCGGTGTGCGTCGTCGGGCCAGCAGAGGCAGTAGGCGGCGAACCGTCCGTCCGGCGCCTCGATGATGCAGTCGAGCGACTCGCGGTACGGCCACTGGGCGCGCACCTGTGCGTAGCCCGGCTCGGTGAGGCGTGAAGGCGCCCAGACCTCGCGATGGATCGAGACGCGCTCTGCGACGTCGTTCCGGCCGACCGTCCGGTACCGGAACCCGGTCGGCAGCGGCGGCGGCTCGAGCGGTTCGGGGACATCGCGGATCAGGTACTGCATCGCCTCGCCGGGCTGCATGAAGCCATGGCGCGCGAGCGCGGTCCGGCGCTCCCCGTCGTCGGCGAACGCGAGCGCCGCCCGCGCCGCCGGGTTGGCGAGGATCTCGTCAAGCACGTGCAAGCGGTCCGGATGGACGTCGTGCTCGAGCCGGTTGTTGCCGTCGGCCTGCAGCCACGACCATGCGACGAGGCGTCCCTCGTCCGTCCACAGGCGGATATCCCAGTCATCCTCGCGGTCCTCACGCTGACGGAGGTTCCACGCGAGGTCGCCGACGTGCCACTGGGTGCGTGGGCCGAGCAAGCCCCGCTGCTCGAGCGCGAGCTGCTGCATGGCCGTCACGATCTCGGGAGTGAGTCGCACCGGCGGATTATGCGCGGTGAAAAACTGGTGCCTGACACCGATTTTTCGTCGGGCTAGGCTCCGGGCATGCGTGTCGCCGTGA
Source organism: uncultured Actinomycetes bacterium (assembly GCA_963821535.1). Taxonomy (GTDB): domain Bacteria; phylum Actinomycetota; class Thermoleophilia; order Gaiellales; family JAICJC01; genus JAICJC01. Next base: position 4,201 of record CAWGEC010000009.1, read on the forward strand.
TCGGGCTCGGGACGATGGGCGCGCCGATGGCGCGGCATCTCATCGCCGCGGGCCATGAGGTGACGGTGCACAACCGCACGCGCGAACGCGAGGAGCCGCTGGCCGCGCTCGGGGCTGCGCGGGCCGCATCGCCCGCCGAGGCTGCGAACGGCGCCGACGCGGTTCTCACCTGCGTCTCCGACACGCCCGACCTCGAGCAGGTGCTGCTCGGGCCCGGCGGCGCCGCCGAGGGCCTCGCGAGCGGCGGGCTCGTCGTCGACTGCTCGACGGTCTCGCCGTCGGCGACCGCCGACATCGCCGCCCGCCTCGCCGAGCGCGGTGTCGGCATGGTCGACGCGCCCGTCTCGGGCGGGTCGGAGGGGGCCGAGAAGGGCACGCTCACCATCTTCTGCGGCGGCAGCGAGGCCGACTTCGCCTGCGCGGGCGAGATCCTGCACGCCTTCGGCAGCCGCATCACGCACCTCGGGCCGAGCGGCGCCGGCCAGATGGCCAAGGCCGTGAACCAGGTGATGATCGCCGGCACCTACGCCAGCGTCGGCGAGGGGATCGCGCTCGCACAGGCCGCCGGCCTCCCGATGCCGGAGCTGCTCGAGGCGCTTTCGGCCGGCGCGGCCGCCTCGTGGGTGCTCTCGAACCGCGCCGGCAACATGATCGACGACACCTATCCGCTCGGCTTCAAGCTGGCGCTCCACCGCAAGGATCTCGGGATCGCGCTCGACGAGGCGGCCCGCGAGGGGCTGCCGCTGGCGGTCAGCTCCGCCGTCGCCGCACAGGAGGATGAGCTCGTCGAGACCGGCCACGGCGACGAGGACGTGAGCGCGGTCGCGCGCCTTCCCAAGCGAAGCGCGGGGCTCCCGGCATGACGCTCGTCATGTACATGAAGCCTGGCTGCCCGTGGTGCGAGGAACAGCGCGACCGGTTCCGCTCGCAGGGTGTCGAGTGGGAGGAGATCGACGCACAGGCCGACCCGGCCGCGCGCGCCGACCTGATCCGCTTCACCGACGGGACGCGGACGGTGCCGACCGTCGTGGAGGACGGGCACGTCCTCTCGGTCGGCTTCGACGGCCACGGCTGACACGCCTGACCCCGCCGGTCGGCGGGCGCGGAGCGGGGCTACCAGACGCGTGCCGGGATGGGGTCGAGCTCGAACGGCATCAACGCGACCGCCTCGTCGTATCGCCGCAGCACGGACGCCCGGTCCGGCGCGGCGAGCGCGATGACCGCGAGCCGGTGGCTCACGACGTCGTCGTCGTTCTCCGAGAGCCGATGTCCGGGTCGGACGAGGACCTCGACGTGGGCGTGGCCGAACCGCTCGAGCACCGCGGTCGGGTCGGGCACGGAGCGGACGACGGCGTCCTCGTAGGTCCGCATGAGGAAGCTCGCCGCGACCATGTCGTCGTGCGCCGGAGGCAGCTCGGGCGTCCCGCCGGCGGCCAGCGCGAGCTGGAGCTCGTAGGAGGACACGCCGTGGACGGCCTTGACGAGCGGCGCGAACTGCGACGCCATCCGGCCGTTGACCTCGACGATCGTGATTGTGCCGTCCGGACGGACGAAGAACTCGATGTTGAAGAGCGACCGGTCGAACCCGAGCGCCGGCATCAGCCGTTCCGCGACGCGCGCCATGCTCGCCTGCACCTCGGGGCCGAGCGCGCTCGGATACTCGAACCGCAGGAAGCTGATCCCGTTCGGGTGCATGACCGCGTCGGTCACGCCGATCGGCGTCAAGAGGCCGTCGCACATGAAGCCCTCGAAGGTCACGAGAGCTCCGTCGAGCAGCTCCTCGGCGACGAGCATCCTGAAGCTCCGCCCCTCGAGGGCGGTGTCGTACGCCGTCACCGCGTCGATGTGGGCGCGCGCCTCGGCCAGGGCTGCGGCGTAGTCGGCCGGCCCGTCGCATCGGTATGCCAGCTGGGAGAGGTGCGCCGTCACCGGCTTCAGGAAGAAGGGGTACCGAAGCGGCGCCGGCGGGTCGGGGTCGTCGAGGTCGACCGCGGCGAACTCCGGCGTGGCCTCGGGCACGGCCTCGGCCTGGATCCTGCGCGACTCGAGCTTGTCGTGGCAGCGCATGAACGCCGCTCGCCCGGGGCCCGGCAGCCCGAGGCGCTCGGCCAGGACCGCGGCGAGGTGGCCGGTGGCGTCGCTCGACCCCATTACGCCGTCGACGGCCGGGCCGAACCGGGCCATGTGCTCGACGAACGCCGTTGGATCGAACCCGGGGCCGATCGGCTCGCCGGCCAGCTGGACGGCGAAGCGCTCCATGATGCGCTCGTCCGCCAGGTTCAGGCGGTCGCGCCGCCCGGGGCAGAGGACGAGGACGCTCGGGATGTCGTCGGAGGGAGGCACCGGCAGGATTGTGACGTACTCGCGGGTTGGGGGCCATGATTCCCCCCACGACGCGTTTCTACGCCCAGATGCGCTCGGCGGTTTGCGCGAGGGTCTCGAGCTTCGCCCGCTGGTCGTCGAACGTCAGGGCGTTCCCGACGATCGAGGTGGCGAACCCGCACTGGGGGCTGATAGCGAGCCGTTCGAGGTCGACGTGGGCGGCGGCGTCGCGGATGCGGCCCTCGAGCTCGGCGGGGGTCTCGCGCCGGCCGGACTTCGTCGTGACGAGGCCGAGCACCACCATCCGGTCGTCGGGCACGTGGGCGAGGGGCTGGAACGAGCCCGACCGCTCGTCGTCGTACTCGAGCAGGAGGCGATGGGCCTCGACACCCGCGAACACCCGGCGCGCGATGGGCTCGTACCCGCCGGTCGCGAGCCACCGGCTGCCCTGGTTCCCGCGGCAGAGGTGAAAGCCGAACGTCACGCCCGGGTGGCCGCGCATCACCCAGTTGTCGAGCTCGATGCCGCGGTCGAGCCACCGGTCGGCCGACCATCCCTGGGCCTCGTAGAAGGCCCGGGTGCGGGCGTCGATCAGGAGCGGATAGTGGGGCGCGTCGAGCTGGACGTACGTGCAGCCGAGGCGGGCGAGCTCGTCGATCTCGTCGCGCGTGATCTCGGCGACGTCCTCGAGGAAGGCATCGAGCGTGGGGTAGGCGTCGCGCGAGTGGGTCGGCGACCACAGGTTGGCGTAGAGGCTGGGGCTGGTGAGCGTCACCTTCGCGATCGCGGTCGCCCGGCCGCGGAGGTAGGTGAAGTCCTCGGCCGCGATGTGCCTGCGGCGGCGGAGCGGCTCGCGCACCCCGAGGCCGGCGGGGCGCTCGGTCGACCGGTCGCCGACCTCCTCGCCGTGCCAGTCGCCCCACAGGTACGCCTCGAGCGGCACCTCGCCGAATCCGTCGACGGCGTCGGGGAGGCCGCTCTGGAACGAGAGGCGGCGCATCTCGCCGTCGGTCACCATCTGCATGCCCGCCTCCTCCTGCAGCCGGACGGCATCGTCGACGGCCAGGTCCTCTGCCCGCTTGAGCTCGGCCGGCGTGGCGTCGCCTCGATCGAACCGCTCTCGCACCTCGAGCAGCTCGGGCGGTCGCAGGAGGCTCCCGACGACATCGGTGTGGGCCGTGATCACGGCCGCGAGTGTAGCCAGGGCCCTCCGATCGGGTATGGCCGCTCTGTGATACTTCCGCGGATGCCGACCGGCCTTCACACCAGCGCTCTTTCGCTCCGGATCGGCTTCGCGCTCGAGGCTGCGAGGGACCGCACGCTGCGGGCGCTGGCCCCGCTCTCGCACGAGGATCTGACGATGCAGCCGACGCCGATCCTCTCGCCGCTCGTGTGGGATCTGGCCCACATCGGCCACCAGGAGGAGCTGTGGCTCCTGCGAACGCTCCACGACGAGCGGCCCACCGAACGCCGGTTCGACGACATCTACAACGCCTGTGAGCACGAGCGGTCGGAGCGGTCGGAGCTCGGGCTGCTCGAGCCGGCCGACGGCCTACGAGTACGTCGCCCATGTCCGCGAGCGCGTTTTCCGGCGGCTGCCCGGCGAGCGCTTTCCCGACGAGGAGCCGCTGCGCCGCGGCGGGTACGTCTACCACATGGTCATCCAGCACGAGCATCAGCACAACGAGACGATGCTCCAGGCGTTCCAGATCCGTGAGGACCTCGTCCATCCGCTCGCCGAGCTGTGGCGGCCGGCGCGGATCGAGGGGAGGGCGGCCGCGGTCAGGCTCGACGCCGGCGAGTTCACGATGGGGAGCGACGACGTCGGCTGGGCCTACGACAACGAGCAGCCGGCTCACGTGCGCCGCGTCGGCGCGTACGCCATCGACTCGCACCCGGTGACGAACGGCGAGTACGTGCGGTTCGTCGCCGAAGGCGCCGAGCCGCCGATGTACTGGCGGCGCAAGGCGGGCGGATGGTCGCGCGCGTGCGGTTCGGGCGCGTCGAGGCGCTGCCGGACGACGAGCCCGTGCAGCACATCTCGTTCCACGAGGCCGAGGCGTATGCGCGCTGGGCGGGTGCGCGGCTTCCGACCGAGGCCGAGTGGGAGCGGGCGGTTCCGCACCTCTCGTACGTCGGCCAGGTATGGGAGTGGACGTCCTCGAGCTTCGAGCCGTACCAGGGCTTCCACGCGTTCCCGTACGACGGGTACTCGAAGGTGTTCTTCGGCACCGGCCGCTACCGGGTGCTCCGGGGCGGTTCGTGGGCCACGCACGGCAAGGTCGGCCGGCACACGTTCCGAAACTGGGACCTTCCCATCCGCCGCCAGATCTTCGCCGGGTTGCGGCTCGCGCACGACGTGGGTAGTCGGGCTATGCACCGCGAGCGCCGTCGTTCTCTGCGCCACACGCCGCCACCGCCCCTGACCGGATCAGCGTGAGGATGGGGACGAGATCCTGCGGCGGGATGTCGCCGGCGGCGGTGAAGGGGATGGCGTTTCGGATGAGCTTGTGGAGCTGGCCCGTCGCCTCTCCGAGCGCCGGGGGGCGCGCAGGTCGATCGCCTGCGCCGCGACGATCAGCTCGATGGCCGTGATGCGCTCGCCGAGGCCGACCATCTCGTCGAGCCGGCGGGCACCCAGGGGCGCCATGGTCATGCGATCCTCGATGCCCTCGGCGACGCTCGAGGGAGGCAAGCTCGAACGAGACGGGCTGGGCCAGCAGCCGCGCCTCGGCGGCCAGGGCCACCACGGCCACCCCGAACTCGGACAGGGCGCTCTCCGGGAGTCGGGATCGGCCGAGCGGCCCCACGGTCGCGCCCGGAGAAGTGCCGGGTGAGCAGCTTGAGGGCGCGCTGGCCGCCGAGGTCACGACGGGCGCGAGCGAGATCCGCACCGGTCGAGCGCGGCCGCCAGCGGCAGCACGTCGTAGTTCGCGACCGAGACGAACCGGCGCTCCTCGAGCACGAGCAGGGGGTTGCCCTGCGATGCGTTCAGCTCGATCGCGAGCATGTCGTCGGCGTGGCCGAGCGCGTCGCGGCACGCCCCGTGCACCTGCGCGATATTCCGGAACGTGAGTGGGTCCTGCAGATTCCGCGCCGCGCCCTCGTCCCACAGGTAGCTCCCCGCGAGCAGATGCCGGAGGCGCGCGAGCGACGACACCAGGCCCGGGTACGGCCGCACGCGCGCGACCGCCGGGTGCAGGACGCTGAGGTTGGCGGCGAACACCTCCAGGTCGAGCGCGCCCGCGACATCGGCCGTGTCGAGCAGGAGGTGGCAGTCGGCCAGCGCGAGCGTCGCGATCGCCGTCGAGAAGGCGTTCGAGTTCACGAGCGACAGCGTCTCGGTGCCCGTCAGCCGGTAGTCGCCCAGCACCTCGTGCGCCAGGTCGGCCATCGGCGCCAGGTCGGCCTGCCCGAGCGAGCCGAGCATCCTGACGCCCGGCGTCGTGCCCTCGTTCAGGGTGTCGACCAGCCGCTGGGCCAGCTCCGGCCGCACGCCGGTGATGCCGAGCGCGAACCCGTTCACGAGCCGCAGGAGCGCCGCCCGCACGACGTCCGCGGAGCGTACGGGCCCTGGCCGACCCGGTGGCTCGGAGCAGGAGCAGGTTGAAGCGCTCGAGCTCCTCGCCGCGCATCGACACGATCTTGTGAGCACCGACGCCCGTCGTCAGGCCGTACACCTGCTCGTTCGCCCGCACGGCCTCCTGCACGACCTCCCAGCCGCGCGCCATGCGCTCGATCGCGCCTGGTGCCAGCTCGACCCGCCGGTTCCCGCGGGCCACCTCGACGACGTCGGCGGCCGAGAGCGCCTGGCCGGTCACGACGAGCGGCGCGGCGGCGCTCACGCGACCCGCCAGCGCTTCGAGCGCGTGCAGGTCGGGCTCGGCCCCGAGGCCCGGTCCCGGCGGCGCCTCCAGCGTCCCGTCCGCGCCGACCTCCACGGGTGCGATCGGGAAGTCGCGCCGCTCCGGCGTCCACCCGGGCGGGTCGTACGGCACCTCGATGAACGGGCACGTCGAGACGGCCAGCGCGAGGTGCAGGTTGGCCAGGAGGCCATGCCCGTGCGACCACGTGTGCGGGGACCACATCCGGCCGTGCGCCTCGGCGACCTCGGCCACGCGGTGGCAGCCGCCGATCCCGCCGGCCAGGACGACGTCGGCCTGGATCACGTCGACCCCGCCGCGGACGATCAGGTCGATCGCCTCCTCCTCGCTTCGCACCATCTCGCCGGCGGCGATGCGCAGATCGGTGAGATCGCGGAGGTCGGCATAGCCCTGGACGTTCGACGCAGGGGAGCGGCTCCTCGAGCCAGTGGACGCCGAGCGGCTCGAGCTCGCGGGCGCAGCGCCGCCGCCTCGGCCACGTCCCAGGCCGGCGTCCGGTCGCCCGGCATCCGCCATCCCTGGTTCGCGTCAACCATGATCGTCATGTCGCCGCCCATGGCGTCGCGGACCGCCGCGACCGTCTCGACACCGTCGCGCCAGTCCACGCCGAGGCGCAGCTTGACGGCCCGCCAGCGCGTCGCGCAGCGCCGCGCAGCGGCGGACGCGCTCCTCGCGCGAGACGGCCTCGCAGGTCGATGCGTACGCCGTGATCCGCTCGCTCCGGCCGCCGAGCAGCTCCCGAAGCGGCCGGCCGGCAGTTCGCCCGACGAGGTCCCAGACGGCCACCTCGCACCGCCCAGGGGCGGCCGCCGTGGAAGTCGACCGTGCGGCAGATCTCGCGCACCGCGTCGGTCTGCGGGTCGAGCGCCGGCCAGGAGCCGCTCGAGGAGGGCCCGGTCGGGCAGGCGGCGCACCGCTCGCGTACGCCTGTGAGCCGTCGTCGGCCCTGACGATCGTGAGCGTCGCCTCCAGGGCTGTCCGGGGCTCGGGATCCCACGCCAGCCGCACGGGCGGGTCGAGCGGGAGCAGGTAGGTGCGCGTCTCGATGCGGCGATGCGCACCGCTAGCGGCGCGGAGTAGAACGCGTTCGTCGCGCTCGCCGCGGAGCGCGAGCAGCTCGTCGATCCGCCCGGCTCGATCGCCCTGGAAGGCGTCGTCCAGCGCCCTGCGGGCCGCGTCGCGGTTCGCCGCCCGAACCGCCGTCTCGTCGCTCGCCGCCGGGTCGACCCAGACCGCGACCAGGAGCACGAGCTCGCCCGCATCGGCAGGGTCGATCGCCCCGTCGGCCACGGCGTCCATCACCCCTCCGCGATGCCGAGCTGGGCGGCGCCCCAGGTGATCCGTCCATGGAGGTCGGACACGACGGTCGCCTTGTTGAGGACGATCGTCGCAGGGCGAACAGCGTTCCCTGCGCCCAGGCAGGCCATGACCGGCGCATGGCCCGGCCCCGGGCTCGCGAACGCCGACGCGGCGGCGCCGCCGTCGGCGAGCCGCGCCTCGCGACGACCAGGTTCACGTGGCTGCCGTGGGTACGTCACCGGACCACCGCCTCGCCGAACGAGCCGTCGACGTTGTCCGCGAAGCCGGGCACCGGGGGCCGGTATCGGAGCCGGCAGTCGCGTGCCGGAGCGGGCCTGGATCCTTGATTCCGAGGTCGATCGGCGGTTCCGTCCTCGCTTCACTGCCGCCGGAAGGACGCCGGCGGCATCGGCGAGGAGGGTCGTGGACGAGCTCGAGTACCACCTGTACGAGGAGGCACGGACCGGGCGCATGACGCGGCAGCAGCTGCTCGTTCGCGGCAGTCGTGCTCGGCATCTCAGCGTCGGCGATGGGGGCGATCCTGGCTGCCTGCGGGACGTCCGCGTCGGACGAGAGCGCGTCGACGCCGTCGGGCGGCGCGATCAAGCGCGGCGGCACGCTGCGCCTGGGCGTGCTCGGTGCCGGCGCAGGACGTCGATCCCGTGACGATGTTCAACGAGGGCGCGATCGCGACCGCCGACATCGCGCTCGAGTACCTCTGCTACCCCGACCCCGACCTCCGTGCTCCAGCCGAAGCTTCGCGACCAAGTGGGCCCCCAGCGCCGACGCGTCGACCTGGGACTTCACGATCCGCGCAGGGCGTGCCGTGGCACGACGGAACGCCGTTCACGGTCGACGACGCCGTCGCGAGCTCGACCGGCTGACCGATCCCAAGTCGAAGTCCGCGGCACTGTCCCAGTTCGCGGGGTGCTCTCGGCCGGGAACATCGAGCGCAAGGACGACCAGACCGTCACGTTCCACCTGGACCGGGTCTACGCCGACTTCCCGTACCTCGTCTCGGCGTTCACCTACGACTCGCTCATCACGCCGAAGAAGCTACGAGATCGGCACGTTCACGAAGGGCGGGAACGGAACCGGCGCCTTCATCCTGAAGAGCTACCAGAACGGGCAGCAGGCGACGTACACGAAGAACACGGACTACTGGGACAAGGGCAAGCCGTACCTCGACGGCCTGGTGATGAAGTACTTCTCGGACGAACGCCCCCGAGGTTGCGGCGCTCCAGGCGGCGCGATCGACGCGATGGTCGAGACGCCCCTACCAGGGATGCAGGCGCACTTCTCCGACGCCGACATCACGATCCTCGAGAACCCGTCGACGCGGTACCCGGCACGCTGCAGATGCGCGCCGACGAGAGCCCTTCTCGGCCAGGAGCTGCGCCAGGCGGTCGCGTATGGGCTCAACCGGCCCGACCTCATCACGGGCCTCTTCAACGGCAAGGCCGTGCTCGGGAACGACCACGCGTTCCGCCCGCCTTCCCCGACTCCCGTCGACCGGACGTCGTCCCCAGCGCGTCCAGGACATCGACAAGGCGAGAGGAGCTGCGTCCAGTCGCGACGGGCGCTCGTCGATCAAACGTCGGGCTCAACGAACGAGGCTACCTCGGGATCCCCGACTGCACGACGTTCGTGAAGGAGCGGCTCAAGGCCGTCGGGATCAACATTCGCTCGAGGTGCAGCCGCAGACGACGTTCTTCGGGACGGGCTCGATCCAGCCATGGCTTCATGTGTCCGGTCGGCATCGCCGATGGGCCGCGCGCGGACGCCGGGCCAGATCCTCGACCCGGCCTACACATGCACCTCGGTGCCGAACAAGGATCTCTCGAACCCGCCGGTGCGTGGAACTCGGCCCACTGGTGCAACCCAGTTCGACAGCCTCGTGAAGCAGTTCGAGGCGAGCGTCGACCAGACCGAGCGCCGGTCGCTGGCCGTGCAGGCGGCGAAGATCCAGCAGGACGAGGTGCCCGACGTCATCGCGTACTGGCTCGCGGAGCTGCGGGCGATCCGCAAGAACGTCCACGGCTTCGCGAAGGGGCCGACGTCGGAGGTGGACGCCAGCGGCGTCTGGCTCTCGTGATCCCGTGACGCGGCGCTAGGGCGATCATGGGGCGGTTCATCCTCCGCCGGATCGGGCTGACGCTGGTCGACGCTCGTGATCGTGTCGATGACGGTGTTCCGGCGGCCGAGGTGCTCCCCGGCGATGTGGCCCGGACGATCCTCGGCCCGTACGCGACGAAGGGCCAGGTCGACGCGCTCGACCACCAGCTCGGCGTGGATCAGCCGCTCCCGGTGCGCTACTGGAACTGGGCCACGGACTTCGTGCAGGGCGGACTGGGGGACGTCGCCCGTCCAGAACACCGAGGTGCGCGCCGTATGTCCTCGGCCGGTTCAAGAACTCGCTCATCCTGGCGGCGTTCGCGCTCGTCCTCATCGTGCCGCTCTCGATCGGGCTCGGCGTCGTCGCGGCGCTCGACTACGAGGCGCGCTCGACCGCGTCATCACGATCACGGGGCTCTCGGTGATCGCGCTCCCCGAGTTCGTGATCGGGCGTCGTCCTGATCGTCGTGTTCGCCGTCCAGCTGGGCTGGTTCCCGGTCATCTCGCAGGTGCCCGGCACGAACCCCGTCGACTGGTTCCGCCAGCTGCTCCTGCCGTCGCTCCCGCTCATGTTCGTGCTCTTCGGCTACGTGTCGCGGATGGCGCGGGCGGGCACGGTCGATGCGCTCCAGTCCGACTATGCGCGGACGGCCGTGCTGAAGGGCCTTCCGCGGCGCACCGTCGTCTGGCGGCACGTGCTGCGAAACGCCCTGCTCCCGACCATCACCGTCGTCGCCGTCCAGATCGGCTACCTGGTCGGCGGCCTCGTCGTCGTCGAGTCGCTCTTCAGCTACCCCGGGATCGGCCAGCTGATCCTCACGGCGGCGACCGGCCACGACCTGCCGACGCTCGAGGCGGCGGTGCTCCTGATCGCGCTCGTCTACACGGCGGCGAACCTGTCGCCGAACGTGCTCTACGCCGTCCTGAACCCGCGCGTCAGGCTGGCGGCGACGTGAGTGCCACGACGGCCGACGGTGTGCGCGTCGCCCGCCGGGAGCGCCGGCGCGAGCTCGTGCGCGGCCGATGCTGCGGTCGGGGACGTTCCTCGTCGGCGCCGGCATCGTCGGCTTCTCGGTGCTTGACGCCCTCCTGTGGCGCTTCATCGTGCCGCACGACCCGCAGGCCATCACCGCGTCGGCGACGCTAAAGGCCCCCGACGCGACCCACTGGTTCGGCACCGACAACGTCGGCCGCGACATCTTCTCGCGCGTGCTCGCGGCGCGTCGCCGGTCCTGACCGTCGCGCCGCTGGCGACCCTCCTCGGCGTCACCGGCGGCATGATCGTGGGCTCGTGGCCGGCTACTACCGCGGGCTCGTCGACGACATCGTGAGCCGGCTCGTCGATGCGGTGCTCTCGTTCCCGCTCATCATCATCGCCGTCCTCGTGCTCGCGTCGCTCGGCCGCGACACCGAACGTGATCCTCGTGATCGCGTTCATCTTCATCCCGCTCGTCGGCCGCACGGTGCGCTCGGCGGTGCTCGTCGAGCGGGAGCGGGAGTACATGTCGGCGGCCCGGCTGCGGGGCGAGCGCGGCCGTACATCATGGCCGCCGAGATCCTGCCGAACGTCACGGGGCCGATCCTCGTCGAGTCGACGATCCGACTCGGGTACGCGATCTTCACCGTCGCGACGCTCTCGTTCTTCGGCCTCGGCCTCCAGCCGCCGTCGCCCGACTGGGGGCTCACGATCGCCAGCCCGCGCCGCGTTCCTCCAGGTCGCGTGGTGGACGGTCGTCTTCCCGGCGCTGGCGCTGGCCACGCTCGTCGTCGGCGTGAACCTGCTGGCCGACGGCTCCGTCAGGTGGTGAGGAGTGACCGTCACGGCCGCAGCCGCCGTCAGGATCGACGGACTCCACCATCAGCTGCCGCCGGGGCCGGCGCTGCGCATGATCTCGACCTTCGCTCACGATCCGTCCCGGCGAGCGTGCTGGGCTCGTCGGCGAATCCGGGTGCGGCAGGACGACGGTGGCGATGGCGCTCATGCGCTACTGCCGCGCGAACACGGTCGTCGAGCGGCCAGTCCGGTTCGCCGGCGACGACCTGCTCGCCGCCCCGGCGGAGACGCTGCCGCGCTGGCGCGGCGACCGGATGGCGATGGTCTACCAGGATCCCGGCACGCGCTCAACCCATCGATCCGGATCGGGAGCCAGATCGCCGAGGTGACGAGCTCCACCGCGGGATGAAGCGCGCGAGGCCATGGACGCCGCCGCGAGCATGCTCGAGACGTGCAGATCTCCGATCCAGCCGCGTGCTCCGACGCTATCCGCACGAGCTCTCGGGCGGCCAGCAGCAGCGGGTGATGTTCGCGATGGCGCTTGCAACGACCCCGACCTGCTCGTGCTCGACGAGCCGACGACCGGGCTCGACGCGACCGTCGAGGCCGAGGTGCTCGACCTGGTCGAGCAGCTGCGCGAGGGCTTCGACGCCGCGATCCTCTTCGTCAGCCACAACCTGGGCGTCGTCGCGCGGGTGTGCGAGCGCGTCGGGGTCCTCTACGCCGGCCGCCTTGTGGAGCAGGGCCCGGCCCGCGAGCTCTTCACCGACCCGCGCCATCCGTGCACGCTCGGCGCTCCTGCGGTGCGCGCCGCGGCTCGGCATGAGCAAGGACGCCGACCGGCTCGACCCGATCCCCGGCTCGCTCCCGCCGCTCGGTGCCGACGTCCCAGGCTGCGTCTTCGCCGACCGCTGCCCGCTGGCCCGCGACGCGTGCCACGAGGCCCAGCCGCCCCTGGCGTCCGTGGGCGGCCCTCACCTGGCTGCCTGCCTCTTCCCCGACGAGGTGCCCGCGATCCCGCACGCCGCCGCTGCCGGCGCCACCGCCGCGTCGGAGCTGGGTGAGGCCCTGCTCGACGTCGGCCGCCTCGTCAAGGCCTACAAGCTCGGCGGGACGGAGCTGGTCGCGGTGGCCGGCGTCGACCTCGAGCTGCGGGTCGGCGAGGTGCTGGGGCTCGTGGGCGAGTCCGGCTCGGGAAGACGTCGCTCGCGCGGTGCATCGCGGGGCTCGTCGAGCCGACCGACGGCGCGGTGCGGTTCGACGGCCAGGACGTGACGGTGCGGCCGAGCGCAGGAGCCGGGACGTCCGCCGGCGCCTTCAGATGATCTTCCAGAATCCCGACGACGCGCTCAACCCGAGGCACACGGTCCGCGCGATCCTGCGCCGGTCGCTGCGGCTCCTCGCCGGCGTGTCGGGCCGCGACCGGCAGGAGCAGGAGATGCTCAAGCTGGCGCGCTCCGTCCGGCTCGAGCCGCGCCACCTCGACGTTCGCCCGGCGGCGCTCTCCGGAGGCCTGAAGCAGCGGGTGGCGATTGCCCGGTCGTTCTTCGGCCGGCCTGCGCTCGTCTCTCTGCGACGAGCCCACGTCGGCACTCGACGTCTCGGTGCAGGCCGCGATCCTGAACCTGTGCGTCGATCTCCAGCGCGAGGAGGGTGTCTCGTACATCTTCATCTCCCACGACCTGGCTGTCGTCCGGTATGTCGGCCGACACGATCGGTGTCATGTACCTCGGCAGCTCGTCAACGTCGGGCCGGCCGCGTCGGTCTTGCTCCGCGCCGCACCACCCGTACACCGAGGCGCTCCTCTCAGCATCCCGACGCTCGATCTCGACGCCCGCCCGCGCATCAAGCTCACCGGCCCGATGCCGAGCCCGGTCGACCCTCCGTCGGGGCTGCCGGTTCCACACCCGCTGTCCGCGGTTCCTGGGCGAAGGTCTGCCGCACGCAGGAGCCGCCGTGGCAGAGAGGACGGCGACGGGCACCGCTACCGCTGTCACATCCCGCCGGTCGAGCTGGCCGGGTTGCAGGCGGACGCTACGACAGGTCGATCACCGTGCGCACGCCGGTGCCCTCGCGCATGTCGGCGAAGGCGCGGTCGATCTCGTCGAGCGGGTAGGTCGTCCCCACGAGGCGGTCGAGCGGCAGGCGGCCCGCCATGAAGAGGTCGAGCAGCATGGGCATGTCCGTGTGCGGGCGGCACGAGCCGTAAAGGCTTCCCGTCACGACCTTCTCGTCGCGCACGAGCGAGGCTCCCGGCAGCTCGACAGTCGCGCCCTCCGGCGGAATGCCGACACAGACCAGCGTCCCGCCCCGCCGGACCGCGGCATAGGCCGCCGGCACCGCACCGGCGGCGCCGCTCGACTCGATCGCGTAGTCGGCGCCGCCGTCGGTCAGGTCCCGCACCGCGGCGGCGGCATCATCCGGGTCGACCGCGTGGGTGGCGCCCAGCTCGAGGGCCAGCGCGCGTCGCGGCTCCGCCGGGTCGACCGCGACGACGGTGGACGCGCCCGCGAGCCGGGCGGCGAGGATCGCCGACAGGCCCACGCCGCCGGCGCCCACCACGACGACCGAGCTTCCCGCCGCCACGCGCGCGCGGTTCAGCACCGCGCCGACGCCGGTCGTGACGGCGCATCCGACGAGCGCGGCAACAGGAAACGGCGCGTCGTCGCGGATCCTGACGCAGCTCGCCTCGGGGACGACCGTGCGCTCGGCGAAGGTCGAGAGGAACGAGTAGTGGTGCACCGGCCGGCCGTCCAGCGGAGAGCCTCGTCGTCCCGTCGAGCAGCGTGCCCGCGAGGAGCGCCGGGCCGGCCACCTCGCAGAGCGTCGGCCGGCCGCTCGTGCAGCGCGCGCAGCGCCCGCAGGACGGGAGCCACGAGAGCACGACGTGGTCGCCGGGCGCCACGGACGACACGCCGGGGCCGACACGCTCGACGACGCCCGCGCCCTCGTGCCCGAGGACGGCCGGGAGCGGGCTCGGCGTGTCGCCGGTCACGGTGTTCCAGTCGCTTCGGCAGACCCCGCTCGCCTGGAGGCGCACCTCGACCTCGGCCGGCCCGGGCGGGGCCAGGTCGAGCTCCTCGATCACAAACGGCCGGCGGTGCTCGTGAAGGACGGCAGCGCGCATCTCGACTCGGGTTGTACCATCGCCGCATGCTCAGGGACGAGGCAGCGCGGGCGCCGGTCGAGTACCACCAGGTTCTGTGCCCGCCCGTGCCGGAGCCCGGATTCCACGATCCGGGCGAGCTGGAGCGCGTCTGGGGCGCGCAGTGGGGGTCGCACGACGAGGTCGGCGTGCTCCGGGATGTGCTCATGCGCCGCCCGGGCGACGAGCTGGCCCAGGTGCGGGCGGACGCGTGGGACGAGAGCGCCCAGGCGCTGGTCGACCCGGAGGGCGGCTGGTACTGGACCGACCCGACGCCGCCCGACCTCGACGTCGTCCACGCGCAGCACCGCGGGCTGGTGCAGGCGCTCGAGGCGGAGGGCGTCGACGTCCACTTCGCCGATCCGCTCCCGCCTCGATTCACGAAGGCGATCTACACGCGCGATCCGCTCGTGTCCGTTCCGGGCGGCGTCGTCATCGGGCGGATGGCGCCGCTCATGCGCCGCGGCGAGGAGGCGAGCGTGACCCGGGCGGTCGCGGCGCTCGGCATCCCGATCCTCCAGACGATCATCGGCACCGGGATGCTCGAGGGCGGCACGTTCGTCAAGCTGACGCCGCGGGTCGCCGCGTTCGGGACGTCGATCCGCTGCAACGCCGAGGCGGCCGACCAGCTGCGCGAGCTGCTCGCACGGATGGGCATCGAGCTGATCATCGTGCCGATGGGCGGGTTCTCGATCCACATCGACGCCCACTTCGGGATGGTCGACGTCGACAAGGCGCTCGTCGACGCCCCCGGGCTCCCGCACTGGTTCCTCGACCGGCTCGCCGAGCTCGGCATCGAGCCGATCTGGTGCCACCCCGGCGAGGAGTGGGGGATCAACTGCCTGACCGTCCGGCCGGGCCGCGTGATCATGCCCGACGACTCGCCGCGCACGGCCGAGCTGCTCGAGCGGCGCGGACTCGAGGTCGTCCGGATCCCGTACTTCGAGCTTCACAAGAACGGCGGCGGGATCCACTGCTCCACAATGGAGCTGCGCCGCGACCCGGCCTAGCCCTTGCCCGGGTTGAGCAAGCCCTTCGGATCGAATGCCCGCTTGATCTCGGCGTTCAGCCGCTGACCCGCCGGGCCGAGCTGGTCGGCGAGGTGCGACCGCTTGAGCAGCCCGACGCCGTGCTCGCCCGTGACCGTGCCGCCGAGCCGGAGCGCGAGGTCGAAGAGCTCCTCGCACGCCGCCTCCGCGCGGAGGTGCTCGTCCCGGCTCTCGGGCGCGACGAGGAAGCTCGTGTGCAGGTTCCCGTCGCCGGCGTGCCCCCAGCTCATCGTCTCGAGGCCGTGCCGGGCCCCGATCTCGGCCGACCCGCGGATGGCGTCGGCCAGCCGGTCGACGGGGACGGCGATGTCCTCGGCGAGCTTGCCGCCGCGGACGGCGGTCACGCGAGGCGAGATCGACTCGCGCCAGCGCCAGAGGGCGGGGATGTCGGCCCCGTCGGGCGCCCCGATCCACGCCGCCCCGGCGCCGGCCAGCGCCTCGCGCAGCGCCTCGCGGCCGGCGGCGGCCTCGGCCGCTGACCCGTCGGCCTCGGCGATGACGAGGAAGCCGCGGCCGGGCGCACCGCCAGGGAAGTCGCGCCCCGTCGCGGCCAGGGCCGGCTCGTCGACGTACTCGATGCATGCGGGGACGACCCCGCTTCCCATCAGCGCCTCGATGCCCGCGCAGCCGGCCTCCACGCCTGCAAAGAGCGCGGCGATCGGGAGCGCCGCCTCGACGGCGGGGATGAGCCGCAGCCAGGCCGCCGTGACGATCCCCAGCGTGCCCTCCGAGCCCGTGAGCACGCCGGTCAGGTCGTACCCGGCGACGTTCTTCCGCATCGGCCCGCCGGCCGTCACGATCTCGCCCGGCGGGATCACGGCCTCGATTCCCGTCACCCACGCCCGGGTCGTCCCGTACTTGAACGCGTGCGGGCCGCCGGCGTTCGTCGCCACGTTGCCGCCGATCTGCGACTGCTCAGCGGCGCCGGGATCCGGCGGGAACCAGAGGCCGCTCCCGCGGGCGATCCGGCGCACCTCCCCGGTGGGAACCCCGGCCTCGACGTGGATGCGCCACTGGAGCGGATCGAACGCCCGCACGCGCGCCATCCGCCCCGTGCCGAGCACGATCCCGCCCTGCGGAACGGCGCCGCCCGCGAACCCGGTCCCGCCTCCCCGCGTCGTGATCGGGACGCCCTCGGCGTAGCAGTGCGCGACCACGGCGGCCACCTCCTCGGCCGAGCCGGGCAGGACGGCGGCGTCGGCGCGGCCCTCGAGCCCGCGCCCGGCGGTGCCGTCGGAGAGGTACTCGCGCGGCGCGGGCACGAGCACGTTGGCGGCACCGACGATCGCCGCGAGCGCCTGGTGATGCCGTTCGGCGTCCACTCCTGCCATCATGCCAGGCCATGATCGCCGTGACGTTCCTCGGTGCAGGTGGCCCGGAGGTGATGTCCGTCGGCGAGCGGCCCGACCCGGTGCCGCTGCCGTCGGAGGTGCTCGTGCGGGCCACGCATGCCGGCCTCAATCCGGCCGACGTCGTCCAGCGCGCCGGGAACTACCCGGCCCCGCCCGGCTCGCCGGCCGACATCCCGGGGCTCGAGGTGGCCGGAACCATCGTCGCCTGCGGCGAGGCGGTCACGACTTGGCGGGCCGGCGACCGCGTGTTCGGGCTCGTCGGCGGCGGCGGGCTGGCCGACATGGTCGCCGTGCACGAGCGCCACGTCGCCCGGATCCCCGACGACCTGACCGATCGGGAGGCCGCCGCCGTCCCGGAGGCGTTCATCACCGCCCACGACGCGCTCTTCACCAGGGCGGGGCTCGCGCTCGGCGAGACGCTGCTCGTGAACGGCGCATCGGGAGGCGTGGGAACCGCTGCCGTCCAGCTCGGCGTCGCCGCGGGCGTGCGCGTGCTCGCGAACGCCCGGTCGCACCGCGAGGCCCTGACCGACCTCGGCGCCGAGCCCTGCCAGCTCTCGGAGGCGCGTGGTGTCGACGTCGTGCTCGAGCTCGTCGGAGCGGCGAACCTCCCGGGAAGCCTCGAGGCGCTCGCCGTCCGCGGGCGCATCATCGTCGTCGGGACCGGCGCGGGCGCCGATGCCGAGCTGTCGCTCCGCGCGCTCATGGGCCGCCGCGCCAACCTCATGGGCACCGTGCTGCGCGCGCGGCCGGTCGAGGAGAAGGCGGCCGCGGTCCAGGCCTTCGCCCGCTCCGTCGTGCCGCACCTGGCGGCCGGCCGCGTCCGGCCCGTGATCGACCGGGTCTTTCCCATCGCCGAGGCCGCGGCCGCCTTCGATCACCTCGCCGCGCCCGGGAAGCTCGGCAAGGTGCTGCTCGAGCTGGTGTAGTGGCGGCCCCCGTCCGGCCGGCGACGCCGGACGACCTCGACGCCGTGCTCGCGCTCCAGCGCGCCTGGAACGAAGCGGTGTACGGCGAGCCCCGGACGACGCGCGAGATGCTCGCCGCCCATTGGCCGCGGGCCGGGCACTGGGTCGTGGACGCCGGTCGCAGGCGTGATCGAAGGCTACGGCGTCGTCGACTCAGGCGGCGGGTTCGAGGTGTGGGTCAGGCCCGGCGTCGCGGTCGACTCCACGGGCCGCGAGCTCGTCCTGGCCATCGAAGGCCATCATCCCGGGCGGCTCGAGACCGTGATCCCGGCCTGGGCGCCGGATCTCTCGAGGCTGCTCGACGGCCTCGGGTTCCGCCTCGTCACGGAGGTGCTCGAGATGGCCGTCGAGCTTTGCCCTCCGCTCGCGGAGCCCGACCTTCCCGCCGGCGTGCGCCTGCGCCCGTTCGACGCCGAGCGAGACGCCGCGGACGTGCACGCGTGCCTCGTCGAGGCGTTCGCCGGGAGCGACGAGCGGGTCGCCCCGTTCGAGGAGTGGCGGCCGTGGCTTCTCGGCGATCCGTCGTACGACCCGGGGCTGGTGGTTGTCGCCGACGCGGGCGGCGAGGTGGCCGGCATGGCGCAGTGTTGGACCGAGGGGTTCGTCAAGGATCTCGCCGTCCGGCCGGCATACCGCGGCCGCGGGCTGGGGGAGGCGCTGCTTCGGGCGGTCTTCGCCGAGTTCGCGCGCCGAGGCGTCGCCCGGGTCAGGCTCAAGGTCGACGCCGGCAACCCGACGGGCGCGGTGCGCCTCTACCGGCGGGTAGGGATGGACGAGCTGCGCCGCTACGCGGTCTACGCGCGGGGCTGAGCCGCCGTCGACCGGCGGGGCCGGAGCCGGGGCGGCACGACGATCTCGCCCATCGGGCGGCCGTCGTCGATCGCCCCGATCAGCATCGACGCCGCGGCTGCGGCCGCCGCGGCGGTGTCCCAGCTCACGCTCGTGAGCGGCGGAGCGACGAGCGCCGACAGCGGATGGTCGTCGAAGCCCGCCACGACGACGTCGCCGGGGATGTCGAGCCCGAGGTCGGCACAGGCCATGTACGCGCCGTATGCAAGCGCGTCCGACAGGGCGAAGACGGCGGTCGGCGCGTCGTCGCGATCGAGTGCGCGGCGGGCCGCCGCCCGGCCGTCGGCGGTCGAGAAGCCGCACCGGATCGTGCGGACCCCTGCCGATCGCCGTGGCCGATGCGGGCCCGCTGTGAGCACCAGGCACCGGCGATGGCCGGCCGACCGCAGATGGTCGATGACGAGCCGGATCCCGGCGTCCGAGGCGAAGCGGATCGCGCCCGCCGGCGGGGGAAGCGGCACGCCGACGGCGACGGTCGGAAGCGAGCGGACGACCGGCAGCCAGCGCGGCGAGCCGGGGTCGACGGGGAGCGCCACCAGGCCGTCGACGCGCTGATCCGACAGGCTCTCGGCGAGCTCGATCTCGGCGGCCGCATCGCCGTCGGCGTCGGTGAGCAGCATGTGGCGGCCGTGCCGGCGCAGGCAGCGCTGCAGCTCCGAGGCGAAGTCCTGGTGCCAGAAGTCCTCCAGGCTGCCGCCGATCATGCCGACGAGCCCGGTCGCGCCTCCGCGGAGGGCGCGCGCGATCGGGTCGGACCGAAACCCGATCCGGGCCGCCTCGGCGCGCACACGGGCCTCAGTCTCGGTCGAGACGCGCTGGCCGCGGAGCGCATACGACACCCCGGCCTGGGACAGGCCCGTCGCGGCCGCCAGGTCGCGAAGGGTCGCCCGCTTGCGTTTGGTCGAGCGATCCGCCACAATGCTGTTAATCGTTTCACAGAGATCCGGGAGCCGCAAATGGACGCTACGACGGAGACCGCCCTCGCCCGCTGGTTCGGAGGGCGGCTGCCGGCGTCCGGAGCCATCGAGCCGGCCGGGCTGCTTGCGCTGGCCGAGGAGCTCGCCGCCCGCCCCGACCTCTGGAGCGCATTCGTGCGCCATGACCGAAAGAGCCGGGTGTACACGCGGATCCACCGCGACCCCGTGCTCGACGCCTGGCTGATCTGCTGGTCGGGGACGCAGGACACGGGCCTGCACGACCACGACGTGTCGTCGGGAGCCGTCCGCGTTGTCGCCGGTGAGCTCGCGGAGGACCGGCTCGTGTTCGGAGCGCCCGGCCTCGTGACGTCGACCCATGCCGCGAACCAGGCCTTCTGCTTCGACTCCTCGCGCATCCACGACGTCCGAAACGGCGGCTCGGCCGAGTCGGTGTCGCTCCACCTCTACTCGCCGCCGCTGGAGCGAATGGGCTACTACGAGATCGCCGAGGACGGGTGCATCGCCAGGCGGAACGCGCCGGCGTCGGAGGAGCTGCCCGAGCCCGCCGGCGTCTGAGCCGTCAGCCCGCCCGCGTGCCCCAGATGACGACGCCCCCGCCGAGGCTGAGCCGGCGCGCGCGGATCTGCTCCATCCCGGCCGCGGCCCACCAGCCGAGGACGTCGTCCAGGGGATGCTCGCTCCAGAACCGCTCGATGCTCGGGCCGAGGAACCGGCCGGTGCGGATCCACGCGGGCGCCGCCGGGGGCGCCGAAGAGCGGCAGGCCGACGCGCGTCCACAGCCGCCAGGCCGGGAGCGCCGCGCCGCGCGGCACGCCGAACTCGAGCGACGCCATCATGCCTCCGGGCCGGACCGCGCCCGCGAGCGCGGCGAGCGTCGCCGGCGGGTCGTCCACGTAGCGCAGGAGGTAGGTGTGCGTCAGGGCGTCGACCGAGCCGGCCGCGGCGGGGAGCCGCTCCGCCTGGCCCTCGACGAGCTCGATCCGCTCCGTGAGCCCGGCCGCCTCAACCCGCCGCGCCCCGCCGGCGAGCATCTCGGGGCTCTGGTCGACCCCGACGACCCGGCACGGATACCGGCGGGCGAGGGCGATGGCGACGGCCGCCGTGCCCGTCGCGATGTCGGCGACGACGGCACCCTCGCGGTCCGCCGCCGGCGCGATGGCCTCGATCATGAGGTCGTGCCAGCGGCGGTCCTGCCCGAAGGAGAGGAGCTGCGCCCAGCGGTCGTAGTCGCCCGCGATGCCGGCGAAGAGCGAACGGGCGTGCGCCTTGCGGTCGGAGGTGGCGGTCACCCGCAGTACGATCGCACACGTGTCGTCGACTCCGCTTGCCCTGGCAGTCCTCGGCCGCGGCGTGGTCGACCCCGCCGTGCCGCTTCTGCGGGCCGACGACGAGGCGGTGCTGCGCGGGCGGGCGGCGTTCGAGACGATGCGCGTCTACGCAGGCGTGCCGTTCCGGGTCGACCTGCACCTGCGCCGGCTCGCCGAGTCGGCGCGCGTGCTCGAGCTGCCGGCGCCCGACACGGAGGCGCTCCGGGGCCTCGTCGGCGAGGCGCTGGCGTCGCTCGACCGGCCCGATGCCGTGCTGCGGGTCGTGTGGACGCCGGGGGCCGGCGGCGACGGGTCGATCGGCTTCGTGCTCGTGACGCCGCTCCCCGCGGGCTTCGACGAGATGCGGGCCCGCGGGATCGAGCTGGCGTCGCTCCAGCTTGCCATCGGCGCGTCGACCCGCCGCGAGTCGCCGTGGCTGCTGCCCGGGGTGAAGTCGACGAGCTATGCCGTCAACATGGCGGCCCAGGCCGAGGCCCGCCGGCGCGGCGCGGACGACGCGCTCTTCCTCTCGCTCGAGGGGGTCGCGCTCGAGTGCCCGACGTCGAACATCTGGTTCGTCGAGGACGGCGCCCTGCACACGCCGGCGCTCGAGCTGGGCATCCTCGCGGGCGTGACGCGCGAGACGCTGATCGCGGCGGCCGGGGAGGCGGGCATGCGGCTCGTCGAGGGCGAGTACCCGCGCGAACGGCTCGCCGCCGCCGCCGAGGTCTTCACCTCGTCGAGCGTGCGCGAGGTGATGCCGGTCGTCAGCCTCGACGGCGACCAGATCGGCGACGGCAGGCCGGGGCCGGTCGCCGATCAGATGCAGTCGGCGCTCCGGCGCGCCGTCGAGCGGGATCTAGATCCCTAGAGCGCGGCCTCGGGCACCTTGTGCCAGGCGGCGACGTACTCGCGCTGGAGCGGGTGCGTGAGCCGGCCCGCCCAGGCCACCTGCACCATGTCGGGCGCCTTCGGCACATGGCGGGGGTACATGCCCGCCTCGTAGGGGAGCCGGTTTCCCTTGCGGTGGTTGCAGCGCCTGCAGGCGGTGACGACGTTGTCCCACACGTGCTTGCCGCCGCGGGAGAGCGGCTTCACGTGGTCGACCGTGAGATCGCGCGGGCCGCCGTCCTTGCCGCAGTAGCAGCACCGCCAGCTGTCACGGCAGAAGAGGACGCGCCGGACGACGTTCCGCTTCACGAGCGGCCGCAGCTCCACGTAGGCCGACACCTGGAGGATCACGGGGAGCGCGACGTGGAGGTGCTCCGACCGGAAGACGACCGCCGGCTCCTCGGCGATCACCTGGGCGTTGCCGCAGACCACGAGCGACACCGCACGCTCTCGCGTGACGAGGCTGGTGGGTCGCATTGTGGCGTCGAGCAGCAGGCAGCGCATGGATAGCACCTCTCGGTGCCCCAAGTGTAGAGGCGGCCGCCGTCGTCGGGAAGGTCAGGCGGCGACGCGGTACGTGTGCTTGCCCGCGGCCTTGGCCTCGAGCAGCGAGCTGTCGGCGCGTGCGACGGTGCGCGCGGCCCGGTCGGCGGGGTCGCGGGCGACGGCCACGCCCACCGACGCGTGCAGCCCGGTCTGGGTCGCGATGGCGTCGAGGAGCCGGCCGGCGAGGGCGTCGAGATCCGCCTCGACGTCGGGCAGGATGACCGCGAACTCGTCGCCGCCGAGCCGTCCGGGGATGTCGACCGCCCGGCAGGTCGAGCGGATCGCCGTCGCGACTCGCCGCAGCGCCCGGTCGCCGGCGACGTGGCCGCGGGTGTCGTTCAGCGCCTTGAAGTCGTCGAGGTCGACGACGAGGACGGCGACGTGCGTCTCGCTGCGGACGGCCCGCGCGAGCTCCTGCTCGAGCCGCTCGTAGAACGCGCGGTGGTTGAGGACCCCGGTCAGCGGGTCCTTGTCGACCTGGCTTCTGAGATCCTCGTAGAGCTGGGCGTTCCTCACGGCCAGGGCCGCCTGCGCGGCGATCGTCCGGCAGAAGTCGACGTCGCGCTGCGCCCAGCGCCGGGCGGAGTTGTAGTCGGCCATCTCGATGAGGCCGACCGAGCGGCCGTCGACCACCAGCGGCAGCTCGATCCACGTCCGCCAGCCCCACTCGACGAGGCGCTCGCGGATGAAGGGCGAGATCCCCGGGTCGGTCATCCGCTGGACGCCGAAGCCGTCGGCCGCACGCAGCAGGACACGTGAGGCGGGGTAGTCGTCGAGCAGGTAGATGTCGCCCCGATCCTCCTCCGATGTCCCGGTCTCGCGGACGTAGACCGACGCGACCTCGAGGACGTCGCGAGCCGGGTGCCAGATGGTGATCGTGCACTCGCTGACGCGGTCGACGGCGTGCACGAGCTCGCGCGCAAGCGCGTCCATCACGTCCGAGAACGCGAGGGACTGCGAGAGCGCGACGGCGACACGATGGAGCACTTCCAGCTCGCGCCTGTCGCGGCGGTGGGCCGGTTTCCTGGGGGGCACGGAATTCATGTATCGGCACACATGTGACGCCGCTCGAATCCCGCACCCTCGGTATAACCCGCCGATGGCCGGCCTTCGCGGCGTGATCGTGGACATCGCGCCGCTTCGGGCCTTCCCCGACTACCGGCGCCTGTGGGGGGCTGATCTCGTGGCGTCGGCCGCGCACGAGCTCGTCGCCGTGGCGGTGCCGTACCAGGTCTACGTCCTCACCGGCTCGTCGCTCGCCGTCGGCCTCGTCGGGGCGGCCGAGCTCGTGCCGCTCTTGCTCGGATCGCTCGCGGCCGGGGCGTTCGTCGATGCGCACGACCGGCGCAGGCTGATCCTGGTCGCGCAGGTCGGGGCGGCGGCGTGCGCCGCGGGGCTCGCGCTCTTCGCGGCCGCCGGGTCGCCGCCGCTTGTGGCGATCTACGTGCTGGCGGCGGTCATCGCCGCGTTCGCGAGCATCGAGGCGCCGGTGCGGAACGCGAGCATCCCACAGTTAGTTGGCACTAACTACCTACCACCGGCGCTGGCGCTGAATCAGATCGTCGGCCAGCTCACGGCGCTCGCCGGGCCGGCGCTCGCGGGCGTCCTGCTCGCCTCGCTCGGCGTCACCGCCGTCTACGTGACCGCCGTCGCGGGGTTCGCGATCGCACTGGCGTCGATCTTCCGCGTGCGGCCGCTGCCTCCGGCCGGCGGCGGGGCGACCAGCGGCGGATGGGCAGCGGTCCGGGAGGGGCTCGCGTTCGCCCGGTCGACGCCGGTGCTCCTCTCGACGTTCGTGATCGACCTGAACGCGATGGTGTTCGGGATGCCGCGCGCGCTCTTTCCCGCGCTTGCCGTCACGACCTACCACGTCGGGCCCGACGGGCTGGGCCTGATGTACGCCGCGCCCGGTGCGGGCGCGCTGCTCGGCGCGGCCGCGAGCGGGTGGGTCGGAGGCGTCAGGCGCCAGGGCCTGGCGGTGATCGTCTCCGTCGTCGCCTGGGGTGCGGCGATCGTCGCGTTCGGGCTGGTGCCGCGCGACTGGTTTCCGCTCGCGCTCGTTCTCCTGGCCGCGGCCGGGTGGGCCGACGTCGTGTCGGCGGTGTTCCGAAACACGATCCTCCAGCTCGTCGCCCCCGACGCGATGCGCGGCCGCCTGAGCGCGCTTCACATCGCCGTCGTCACGTCCGGCCCGCGGCTCGGCGACGTCGAGGCCGGAGCTGTGGCCGCGGCGACGTCGGTGCGGTTCTCGGTTGTCTCGGGCGGGCTCGCCTGCATCGCCGGTGTCGCGATCATGCACGCGGTGAGCCCGGTGCTCGCCCGCTACCGGCGCGGCGACACGTAGCCGGGCCGCGCCCCGCCCGTGCCCGCCCTACTTGCGCCGGGCCCGGCCGCCGCCGCGCGCGTACCCCGCGGGTGCGAATCCGGCGACGTACTTGACGAGCCGGCCGGGCGCGTCGCCGCGGTCCTCGGCCTCCTCCATCTTCCGCACCGCCTCGCGCACGACCCGGCCGCCGAGGTAGCGGACCGGCTCGGGCGGGAACGCCCGGCCGGGGTCGCGCACGAGGCCGGCGTTCGACCATTCGTCGTCGCGCCTGAGCGCCAGCGACGCCAGGATCCGGCCCCCGACCCAGCTCGGTCCGACGCCGTTTCCGGAGTAGCCGCCGCCGTGGACGACATCATCGGACAGGCGCCCGAAGATCGGAAGCCCGTCGTCGGTGCGGGCGACCGGCCCGGCCCAGCTGTGCGTGATCTCCGCGCCGACCGTCGCCGGGAGGATCTTGTGCATATGCTCGGTGACCCAGGCGGTCCTCGCCGGATCGTGGTTGAACCCGTCGCCGATCCTGGCCCGGTAGGCGAGCGTGCCGCCGCCCTTGCCGAACACGATCCGGCCGTCGCGGGTCGCCTGGTAGTAGTGCACCATGAGCCGGGCGTCGGCGATCGCCTCGGCGCGCGTCCAGCGCATCCGCTCGAGCAGCCCGTGGTCGGGCGCGGTCGCCACCAGATCGCTCGAGACCGGGACGATCGCGCGGGAAAGCTCCGGGATCGCCGCCGACCAGGCGTTCAGCGCGAGCGCCACCGTGCCGGCCGTCATCTCGCCGTCGGGCGTCCGCACGCGCGGCGGCCCGGTCCGCCGCAGGGCGAGCATCGGCGAGCTCTCGTAGATCCGCACCCCGCGCTCGAGCGCGACCCGGCGCAGGCCGCGGACGAGGTGGGCGGGGTGGACGGTCGCCGTGCGCGGCTCGAACGCGCCCGCCAGGTGGGTCGGCTGGTCGATGTGCTCGTGGAGCTCCTCCGGGCGTGAGCCGGTCGAACTCGTGCACGCCGTGGCGCTCGCACTCCGCGATCGCCGACTCCCACATGCCCACCTGGGCCGGTGCGGTCGCGACCCAGAGCCAGCCGCCGCGGCGGAAGTGCGCGTCGATCTCGTGCTCGGCGCAGAAGGCCTCGATGCTGTCGACCGCCTCCTCGGATGCGCGTGCGATCCGCACGCCCTCGTCCTCGCCGCAGGCCTTGATGAGCGTCCCGAGCTTCGACCACCAGGTGGTCAGGAAGCCGCCGTTTCGCCCGCTTGCGCCGCCGCCGCAGATGTCGGCCTCGACGATGGCGACGTCGCATCCGGGGTCGAGCTCCTTGATGCGAAGCGCCGTCCAGAGCCCCGTGTAGCCGCCGCCGACGATGCACACGTCGGCCTCCTGGCTCCCGGCGAGCGCAGCGGCCGGCCCGCCGTCCTCGGCGGCCAGCGCCTCCTCGAGCCAGAGCGAGCGGTGCACGGCGGTGGATTCTTGCACTCTGGTAGGTTCGGGCGATGAGGGAACGTGCAGCGATCGTGACCGGCGGCGGCACCGGCATCGGCCGGGCAGCGGCGCTCGCCCTGCACCGCGACGGCTTCAACATCGTGGTCGCCGGGCGCCGGCCGGAGCCGCTCGAGGGGACGCGCGAGCTGGCCGGCGACGGTTGTGTCGCCCACCCGGGCGACATCCGCGAGCGCGAGGTGGCAGAGTCCCTCGTCGAGCGGTGCCTCGCGGAGTTCGGCCGCATCGACTGCCTCGTGAACAACGCCGGCGGCCAGTTCGTCGCTCCGGCCGAGGACATCACGCCGAACGGCTGGCGCGCCGTCCGCCGCCTCAACCTCGACGCCCCGTGGCAGCTCACGCAGCTCGTCGCGACGCGCTGGATGATCCCGAACGGCGGCGGCCGGGTGATCTCGGTCGTCCTCTGCCCGCGGCGCGGCATCGAGGGGATGGCCCACTCCTCCGCGGCCCGCGCGGGCATGACCGCCCTCACGAACACGCTCTCGCTGGAGTGGGGGAAGTACGGCATCGGGCTCGTCTGCGTCGCCCCCGGATGGATCGACACCGAGGGCGTGCGCGGTTACGGCGAGGACCTCCACGAGGTGGCCGACCGGGTGCCGATGAAGCGGATCGGAACCGCCGAGGAGGTGGGCGAGGTGATCGCCTTCCTGGCCTCGCCCGGTGCCGCCTACATCAGCGGGACGACGATCGTCGTCGACGGCGGCCTCGAGAACACCGTCGCCGGGTGAGCGGCTAGCCCGCCGCCCGGCGCAGCTCGGCCTCGAGCTGCTCGAGCCGGCCGATCTCGTCGTCGTCGACGTACCGGCGGGCGTGGCGACGGCGCGCTTCGAGCGCCGTTCTGTGGCCGTGCACGGGCTCCGCGCCTCGGCTCGCGGAGGTCGTCCACGGCCCGCGCGGAGGCAGCGGCCGCGGGGTCCCGGGCCGGGCCCGCACCGGCGGCGTGTCGGACGCGCCGACCGGCTCGACGGCCGCGCCCGTGCCCTTCGTCCAGGTTCGAAGCTGCCACTTCCTCACGCTGGAATTGTATCTGTGCCGGCCGAAGCCCACGGCCCGCCGTTGGCCCGCTGGTAACCTGATCTCCATGGCCGAGCCCCGCTCGATCGACGAGCTGACCGATGCGCTCAGAACCGAGGCATACCTGGCCGACCGCGGCCTGGCGACCGTGATGTCGCTCTCGCTCACGCTCGAGAAGCCGCTCCTCCTGGAGGGAGAGGCCGGGGTGGGGAAGACCGAGGCCGCGAAGGCGCTCGCCGCGATCACCGGCGCCCGCCTGATCCGGCTCCAGTGCTACGAGGGGATCGACGTGGCCCACGCCCTCTACGACTGGAACCACGCCCGCCAGTTGCTCTACATCCGCACGATCGAGGCCGGCGAGGCGGCCGACGCCGGCCGCACCCTGCACGACGTGTTCGGGCGCGACTTCCTCGAGCGGCGGCCGCTGCTCGACGCGATCGAGCACTCCGACCCCGTGCCGCCGGTGCTCCTGATCGACGAGATCGACCGCTCCGACGACGAGTTCGAGGCGTTCCTGCTCGAGCTCCTGTCCGACTTCCAGGTGACGATCCCCGAGATCGGGACGATCCGCGCCGAGCGCCGCCCGCGCGTCATCCTCACCTCCAACCGAACGCGCGAGCTGCACGACGCGCTCAAGCGCCGCTGCCTCTACCACTGGATCGGGCACCCGGAGCTCGACCGCGAGATCGAGATCGTGCGGGCCCGCGTCCCGGGCGTGCCCGAGCGGCTGGCGGCCGAGGCTGCGGCCTTCGTCGGCCACCTGCGCGTGATGGATCTTGCCAAGCTGCCCGGCGTCGCCGAGACCATCGACTGGACGCAGGCGCTGGTCGCGCTCGGCCAGGAGGAGCTCGAGGCGGGCGTCGTCGACGCCACGCTGGGATCGGTGCTGAAGCACCACGAGGACATCGAGCGCGTTCGCGACGCCGGCCTGCGCGAGCTCGTGGCCCGCGCGCGCGAGACGTAGGCGGCCGTGCCGACGGCCACCGCCGGCGACGCCGTCGTCCGAAAGCTCGTCACGTTCGGGCGCATCCTGCGCGAGGCCGGGCTCGAGGTCGGGCCGGGCCGGCTCCAGGACGCGCTTCGCAGCCTCGACCAGGTCGACCTGACGAGCCGCGAGGAGGTCTACCACGCGCTGCGCTGCACGCTCGTCTCGCGCCGCGACGACATCGAGGCGTTCGACATGGCGTTCGCCGCCTTCTGGGAGCGGGCGCCCCGGACGGCGCCCGACCAGCCGGTCGACCTCGGCCTGCAGGCGTCGGCGCAGCCGCCCCAGCGGGCTCCTTCGCCGGCTCCGCGCCAGGATGAGGACCGCCCGTCCGAGGACGAGTCGCCGCCGGTGCTCGTCGCCTCCTCGACCGAGGAGATCCTGCGCCGCAAGGACTTCGCCGACATGACGGCCGCGGAGCTGCGCCGCGTCCGCCGCCTCATCGCCGCGCTGCCGGCGGCGGAGCCGACCCGGCGGTCGCACCGCCTGCGGCAGGGGCACGCGGGCGACGTGCTCGACATGCGAAGGACGCTCCGGGCCGCGATCCACACCGAGGGCATGCCGCTCCGCCTCGCATACCGGCGCCGGAAGCTCGTGCCGCGGAAGCTCGTGTTCCTGTGCGACGTCTCCGGATCGATGGAGCCGTACGCCCGCGCGATGGTCATGTTCCTCGAGGCGGCGGCCCGGGCCGGCCGGCACGTCGAGGCCTTCGCGTTCGGCACGCGCCTCTCCCGGCTCACGCCGCAGCTGCGCGACCTCGACCCCGTCCGCTCGCTCCGCCTCGCCGGCGCGGCCATGCCGGACTGGGGCGGCGGCACGCGCATCGGCGAGTCGCTGCGGGCCTACAACGAGCAGTACGGCCGCCGCGGCCTCACGCGCGGCGCCGTTGCCGTCGTCGTCTCGGACGGCTGGGAGCGGGGCGACCTGGCGCTCCTCGACACCGAGCTCGGGCGCCTGCACCGCCAGGCGTACCGGCTCGTGTGGGTGAACCCGCTCAAGGGCCACACCGGGTTCGAGCCGCTCGCGGGCGGGATGCGGGTCGCGCTGCGGCACTCCGACGTGTTCGTGGAGGGCCACAACCTGGCGGCGCTCGAGGCGCTCGCCGAGGTGCTGTCGGCGCTCTAGAGGGTCTCGCTCTTGGTCAGCCGGGCCCGCTCGCCGGCCGCCATCCGCCGCACGGCCTCCCACGTGAGCGCCGTCGCGACTGCGCCCTCGAACCGCTCGACCGGATCGCGCCGGAAGGCGAGCACGGTGGCCATGGCCTGGATGCACAGGATTGCAAGCGCTGTGGTGAGGTGCCGGGCCGCGGCTGATCGCATGGATGCAGGCTACCCGATGCAGGGCCCGGACGAGACCCGGCTTCGGGCCGACGCCAGGGCGGCTCGAATCGCCTCGAGCGGCACGCCGAAGCCGCCGCCGCCGCCACGGGCGGCCGCGAACATCATCGCGACGACCCGGCCGCGGCGGTCGACCACGGGCCCGCCGCTGTCGCCGTGCTCGAGCCGCCCGCGGAGCGGCACGACCGTGCGCGGCCGCACGCTGCCGCCGTAGGCCCCCGGGGCGAGCGCGGTCACGGGGTCGCCGGCCCGGCCCGGCACCGACGTCAACGGCCCGTTCTGGGGATAGCCGATCAGCGCGACGGCGCCGCCCGACGGATCCTTCGGGGACATCGCGAGCCGGGTCAGCGGCAGGCCGTGCACCCGCAGGATCGCCACGTCGTTCCCGGGGTCGACGGCGATCGGGATGGCCGAGTACGTGCCGGCCGTCGGCGGCTGCACCGCGATGTCGTGCTCGCCGGCGATCACATGGGCGTTCGTGACGACGATCCCGCGCCTGACCACCCAGCCCGACCCCTGGATTCCGAGCCCGCACGCGGTGCCCTGGACCCGGACGACGCTCGCCCTGGCGTGGTGCGGCCCCGGCGCATGCGGGACGGCGGGATCCGGGGCGTCGAGCGCTCGGTTGGCGATCGCCGGGACGACGGGCAGCGGGTCGAAGCGCGCCAGCGCGTCGAGGACGGTGCTCGCGGGCACAGCCCGAAGCAGTGCGGGCAGGATCGTCGAGCGCTGGACGTTTCGGCGCAGGTGGAGGTCGGGCTGCTCGAGCGCCACGACAGCGACGAGCCAGGCAATCGCGAGGCCGAGCACCACGCCCGCCGCGACGCCGCCCGCGGTATCGGCGGCCGCCAGCGGGCCGTGCAGCACATGGGCCCGGAACGCGTTCGCCGCGGCGCCGGCGCCGACCTGGACGATCGAGCCGCCGACGAGCGCGCCGATGAGGCCCGCGACCCCGAGCCACGGCGAATGCCGGCCTCCCTGGAGGAGCAGCGGAGCGAGTCGCGACCCGATGATCGCCCCCACCGCGAACCCGGCCAGGCCCAGCAGCGTCGCCACGAGGCCGCGTTGCGCGCCCCGAAACGCCGACAGCGCAACCCCGCCCAGCACGAGGAGATCGATGCCGCTCACCACTGTTGTATACCCCCCGTCCGGCGCCGCGGGTCCGGCTGTGTGCCAGACAACCAGCCCGCCGGGCGGGGACCAGGGTGACCAATCGCGTAGCCGACTTTGACGCAATCAGCACAATTTGAGATACTCGGCTGACCGGGGTTGGGCGCCCCGCTGGGCGGGGGCACCCGTGCCCATCCGTGAAGTGCACGGCTCGGCCGTGCCGGAGAGGGGGGCCATGCATCGCATCCTGTTCAGACGAGGCGTGATCGGCCTGGTTCTGGCCGCTGGGTTGGTGGGATCGGCCATTGCCCACGCAGCCACCCAGTCGCCTGCACACGGAAGCCGAACATTGGCGACGTCCACCTCGGGACCAGACACGATCAACGAGCTGCCCTGCCCAAATCTCGACAACGAGACTGGGCTTCCCAAGCCAGGCACGGTCTGCATTGGCACTGGAGATGGGCCTCAACACTACAAGGGGCGGATGCGAGGTACGTCGCACTACACGTATGGATGGGCGATCAATTCCGACGGAGAGTTCGAGGCGGAGTTCGCAGAAGGCTTCCGTGGACATGTCGATGGCTGCGGGAGCGGCCGAATGGTGATCCGCTCGACCTCGCTGACCGCGCCCGACCTCACCTTCGTCGGGCGCTGGACGATCGTTCCAGGCTTCGGCGGAGGTGACCTGCGCAACGCAAGAGGCGGCGGAACGTTCAAAGGGAGGGTCCTGGCTGACGGCTCCGCCAAGGTAAAGACATTAGGGCGCATTACCTGCTAGCCCGACGTAGCCGGGGTGTGCGGTCGTCGTCCGGCGCCGCGGGTCCGGCTGTGTGCCAGACTGCCGGGGTGGACTTCGTGCACATCGAGCACGATCCAGCGCTGCGCCGTCCGAATCTCGTGGCCGCGTTCCGGGGCTGGAACGACGCGGGCGGGGCGGCCAGCCTCGCTGCGGGCTACCTGCGCGCCGTGACCGACGCCGAGCGCTGCGCCGTCATCGACTCCGAGCCGTTCATCGACTACCAGCAGACGCGGCCGACCGTCCAGCTCGTCGACGGCGACGTCCGCCGGCTCGATTGGCCCGAGACCGAGATCTACGCCTCCGAGAAGTCCGACCTCGTGGTCGTGGTCGGGACCGAGCCGAACATGCGCTGGCGGGCATTCTCGGGCGCCATCGCCGAGCTGGCCAGGCGCTACCGGGTCGACCTCGTGATCACGATGGGAGCCCTCCTGGCCGACACGCCGCACACGCGGCCCGTGCCGGTCTCCGCGACGGCGTCCGACGACGAGCTGATGGAGCGGTTCGACCTCGCGCGGTCGACGTACGAGGGGCCGACCGGCATCGTCGGCGTGCTGCACGACGCCTGCGCGCGGGCGGGGCTGCGGTCGGCGAGCCTGTGGGCCGCCACGCCGCACTACATCTCGGCGACGCCCAACCCGCAGGCGGCGCTGGCGCTCCTCCAGCGGCTGAGCGAGATGATCGGCACGCCGCCGGGCTCGAACGAGCTCGAGCGGGCGGCCAGCGAGTACGCGCTCCGGGTCGCCTCGGCGATCTCCGACGACCCCGATATCGCCGGCTACGTCCAGCAGCTCGAGGAGGCGGCCGACGCCGCCGACCCGCCGAGCGGCGACGAGCTCGCCGCCGACTTCGAGCGCTACCTGCGCGAGCAGACCGACGGGAAGGACGACTGACGAGCGTCGATGCGACAGACGCCACGTTCGAGGACGCGGTCGTCGAGCGCTCGAAGACGGTTCCCGTGGTCGTCGACTTCTGGGCCGACTGGTGCGGCCCCTGCCGGCAGCTCACGCCCGTGCTCGAGGAGGCCGTCGCGGCGACCGGCGGGGCCGTCGAGCTGGTGAAGGTCGACGTCGACCAGAACCCGCAGGTGTCGATGCGCTTCCGCGTCCAGGGCATCCCGGCCGTGAAGGCGTTCCGCGACGGCCGGCTCGTCGACGAGTTCACCGGCGCCGTCCCGCGTGCGAGCGTCGACTCGTTCCTGCGCGGCCTTCTGCCGTCGGAGGCCGACCGGCTCGTGGCGCTGGGCGACGAGGCGTCGATCCGGCGCGCGCTCGAGCTGGAGCCCGACCATCCGGCGGCCCGTGCGGCGCTGACGCGGCTCGAGTCGGCCGGCGATCCCGCGCTCGGGCCCGGGCTGAGCGCGCTCGATGCCGGCGAGACCGAGCGCGGCCTCCAGCTCCTGCTCGATGCCCTCGCCGGGGCCGACGCCGCCCTTCGCGACAGGATCCGGCAGGTGATGGTGGGCGTCTTCGCCGACCTCGGCCAGGACCATCCGCTCTCGGCCGAGTACCGCCGCCGGCTGGCGTCTGCCCTCTACTGAGCCGGCGGTCGGCGGTCGCGCTCGCCGTCCCAGTAATCGAGCCGCTCGACCCGGCCGATCACGCCCAGGCCGCGCCAGTAGATCTTGCCCGAGCGCGGGAAGTAGGCCATGTCGTTCGTGTCGCGCGTCCCGTAGGCCAGGAACGTGAGGCCGTCGGGGCCGCCCCGGAGCGCGTGGGTGACACCTGTCCCGGCGGGGCGTGAGAGCACGTGGCCGGCCCGGAGGGCGTGCTCCTCGTCGCCGAGAAGGCACGACCCCGAGCCGTCGAGCACGACGAAGAGCTCCTCCTCGGCGGAGTGGCAATGGGGCGGGTACTGGAGCATTCCGGGGAGGCAGCGGCCCAGGTTGAGGCCGGTGTGGACCGCACCGCCGGCCGCTGCGAGATCGCGCCAGACCGAGCGGCAGTCGCCCTCACCGACTGCGTACTCCTCGACGCTTTCGGGGTTCGACGACGTTGTCGAACCGCGGCCCCGGCGCGGCCCACTCGAGCGGGCCGGCCTCGGCATCGAAGGCGAACATGTCGCCCGGGCCGTCGGCCTTGACGATGGTGGCGCCTGCCCAGGCCCGGCCCGAGTGCGGGTGGTAGCAGGTCTCGACGTACTCACGCATGCCGAAGACGAGGACGTCGAGCCCGTCCGGCCCTGCGCGGAGCGTGTGGGCCTCCTCGTCGGCGCGGTGCACGATGCAGTCGCCGGCGGCGACCGCGCACGTCTCGCCGTCCTGCCAGACGAGGCCGTTTCCGGCGAGGACGTAGAAGACCTCCTCCTCGGCGCCGTGAGCGTGGGGCGGGGTCGGGCGGCGGCCGGGATCAATCTCCCACCGGCGCAGCGCCGCACGGCGACCGATCCCGCGGCCGTGCCGAGGTCGGTCATCCAGGCGCCGATCTCGCCGACCTCGCGCCGCACGCGCTGGGCCTCGTCACGGTGGATCAGGTGCGTCACAGCAGCGCCTCGAGGGCTCGTCGGGAGTCGTCCGGCCACGGCTCGGAGGTGGCACGGTCGGCGTCGGTGTGCACGACGACGCTCCGCGCCTCGGCGGCGACCCGGCCGTCGGCCGCCGAGCGGATGCGCTCGACCGTCGTGGCGCTTGACGTTCCCACCGACTCGAGCTCGAGCTCGACGTCCACATGGTCGTCCGTGTGGACGAGCCCGGAGCGGAAGTCGATCTCGATGTGGCGGATCACGACGCGGTGGACTGTATCTCCGAGGAGGTCGGTGAAGAACTCGTCGCGCGCCTCCTCGAGGTACGTCAGATACGTGGAGTTGTTGACGTGGGCGAACCCGTCGAGGTCGCGCCAGCGGATCTCGATACGCTTGCTCGCGTGCATCGGTCGCGTAGCCTGCCACATCTGCTGCTTGCGGCCGTCGTGCTCGTGTGGGGCGGCTCGTTCGCAGCGATCAAGGCGCTCGTCGACCACGGCCTCGACGCGCCCGACGTGGCGATCGGGCGCTATCTGATCGCCGCGCCCGGCTTCGGGATCGCCCTGGCGCTCGCGGGCGGGCTGCCGGGCCTGACGCGCCGAGATGCCGTGCGCCTCGTCGCCGCCGGGCTCTTCGTCGTCACGCTCTACCATCTGGCCCTGAACGCGGGCGAGCGCACGACGACGGCGGGGACGGCGAGCGTGGTCATCGCCGCCGCGCCGGCCATGGCGCTCACGATGTCGCTCGGGCTGGGGCTCGAGGAGTTCTCGCGGCGGCGGGCGGCCGGCCTCGCGGTGGCCTTCGCGGGGGTGGTCGTGGTGATCCTGCTCGGGTCGGGCCAGACCGTCTCGCTCGACACGGTGCGCGGCCCGCTCCTGGTGCTGGTTTCCGCCTCGTCCTTCGCCGCCTACAACGTGCTCGTGAAGCCGCTCCTCGGCCGCTTCGACGCGATCGCGATCTCGGCCGCCGCGTCGCTCGTCGGCACGGCCGCGCTCTTCCCGTTCGCCGCGTCCGGGGACCGTCGGCCGGCTGGGCGGGATGAGCGCGGGCGACCTGGTCCTCGTCCTCTACCTCGGGCTCGTCTGCACGCTCGCCGGCTACGTGCTCTGGACGATGGCCCTGCGCTGGCTCGACCCGTCGCGCGCGGTCGCCTACCTCTACGGCGTGCCGGTGGTGGCGGTCGCGGTCGGGGCGCTGACGCTCGGCGAGAGCGTGACGGCGTGGCTCGCCGTGGGCTGCGTGCTCGTCGTCGGAGGGGTGGCGCTCGCGCAATGACCGGGTTCGTCTGGCGCGACGGCGAGCGGACGATCCGGTTCGGGCCGGGAGCCGTCGGCGCACGCCTGGCCCGGAGCCGACGTGCTGACGACGGCGCGGGCCGAGAGCGACATCCCGGCGGCCGTCTTGGAGGGCGCGCGCGTGCACCACGTCCCCGCCGGGCAGGTGCCGGACCTGGCCGCGGCGCTCATCGACCGCGTCGGCGACGGCCCGATCGTGGCCTGGGGCGGAGGCCGCGTCATCGACACCGCCAAGGCGCTCGCGGCGGCGCGGGGCGGCCAGGTGTGCGCGGTCCCGACCACGCTCTCCGGCGCCGAGATGTCGCGTGGCCACCGGCCGGCGCCCGGTTACGAGGGCCGGCCGAACCACCGGCCGGTGCTGGTGCTGGCCGAGCCGGAGGTGATGGCCGGCCAGCCCGCCGCGGCGCGCCGGGCGTCGGCGATGAACGCCCTGGCACATGCGGCCGAGGCGCTCTACGGGCCCGGGCGAAACCCCGTTGCTTCGATGGCCGCCGCCCGCGCGGCGGCGCTCCTGGCGCGCGGCGTCGAGGCGGGCGACCGGGACGACCTCGCGCTTGGAGCCCTGCTGGCCGGCTATGCGCTGGGCTCGGCCGGCTTCTCGCTCCACCACGTGCTGTGCCAGACGGTGGTGCGGATGTGCGGGACGTCTCATTCCGTGACGAATGCGGCCGTGCTGCCGTACGCGCTCGAGGCAATGGCGGCGCGCGAGCCGGAGGCGATCGCCGAGCTCGCCGCCGCGCTTGGCGTCGAGCCGAGCGGCCTCGCGGGGCGCGTGTCGGCGCTCGCCGGCGGCGCGCGGCTGGGCGGCGAAGGGGTGGAGGAGGCGGATCTGCCCGCGGTGGCCGACGCGGCGCTCGAACGCTCCGAGCTCGCCGCCCTCTCGCCGCCGCCCGGGCGAGACGAGCTGGTGGAAATCCTGCGCCGCGCGCTCTGAACGCTGGTTGGCGTGCCGAGACCCCGTGGGGCCAGGCCCCGGACGGGGCCTGGCCCCGGTTGTTCGACCCTCAGTCCGGCGCGACGGCGTAGTGCGCGTAGAGCGTGCCATTGCCGAAGCGGCGTTCGTCGAGGAGGACGAGGCGTAGCTCGGACAGCGGTCCAAACGCCCTTGCACCGCCGCCGACCACCACGGGCACCAGGAACAGCTGGAGCTCGTCGACAAGCCCCGCGCGGATCGCCTGGGCGGCGAGCTCGGGGCCGCCAACCGCGATGTCCGCGGACGCCCGCTCCTTCAGCTCCCGCACGGCGCCGGCGTCGAACTCCCGCTCGAGTCGCGTCCGGGCGGTCGAGGCCGCGGCGAGCGTCCGGGAGTAGACCACCTTGTCCGCCGCCCGCCAGATCTCGGCGAAGTCACGCATCACCGGCGGCTCGTCGTCCAGCGCCATCGTCTCCCAGACCGCCATCGTCTCGTACATCCGCCGCCCGAAGAGGTAGGTGCCGACCGGGCGCTCCAGGTCGTTCACGAAGGCATGCACCTCCTCGTCGGGCGCGGCCCAGTCGAAGTTCCCGTCCTCGTCGGCGACGTAGCCGTCGAGCGAGGCGATTGCCGAATAGATGAGGTTCGCCATGGTGGTAGGCTCGCAGAACGATGGGGAAGGGATACGCAGAAGGTCCTGCCGCCGAGGAGGCCGAGGCCGCGCGCGAGCGGGGTGACCACCTGGCCGACGACGAGCGGCGTCCGGCTCGGCGGATGGTGTGGGGCTGCACCGCCGACGAGCCCGATTCGCACGTGATCGGCGAGCTGGGCGCAGTCGACCCGGACGAGCTCTTCGCATCGGGCCGGGCGTGGGGGATCCACGTCGAGCTCGAGACGCCGGCGTGACCGACAACCCGTACGACCGCCCATCCGACCCCGCGAAGCGCCACTCGGCGGCGCTGACCGACGGGCCGGACCGCGCGCCCGCGCGGGCGATGCTGAAGGCCATCGGCTTCACGGACGACGACCTCGCCCGCCCGATCATCGGCGTCGCGACGACGTGGATCGAGACGATGCCGTGCAACTTCAACCAGCGCGAGCTGGCCCAGCGGGTCAAGGCCGGCATCCGCGCGGCCGGCGGCACGCCGATGGAGTTCAACACCGTGTCGGTCTCCGACGGCGTGTCGATGGGCACCGAGGGGATGAAGGCGTCGCTGATCTCGCGCGAGGTCATCACCGACTCGATCGAGCTCGTCGCCCGCGGTCACCTGTTCGACGGCCTCGTCTGCATCGTCGGCTGCGACAAGACGATCCCGGCCGGCGTGATGGCGCTCTGCCGGCTCGACATCCCCGGGCTCGCGCTCTACAACGGCTCGATCGCGCCGGGGACGTTCCGCGGCCGCGACATCACGATCCAGGACGTGTTCGAGGCGGTCGGAGCCCATGCGGCGGGCAAGATCGACGGCGCCGAGCTGCACGAGGTGGAGTCGGCCGCCTGCCCGGGCGCGGGCGCGTGCGGCGGCCAGTTCACCGCCAACACGATGTCGACGGCGCTGGAGTTCCTCGGGATCAGCCCGGCGGGGATGAACGGCATCCCCGCGCTCAACCGCACGAAGGGCGACGCCGCGGAGGAGTGCGGCCGGCTGGTGATGCAGCTCGTGCGCGACGATGTGCGGCCGTCCCAGATCGTCACGCGCGATGCGATCGAGAACGCCGCCGCGTCGGTGGCCGCGACCGGCGGCTCGACCAACGGCGTGCTGCATCTCCTGGCCATCGCCCACGAGCTCGGCATCCCGTTCTCGATCGACGAGTTCGACTCGATCGCCGCGCGCACGCCGATCGTGGCCAGCCTGAAGCCGGGCGGGAAGTACGTCGCCACCGACATGTTCGACGCGGGCGGCGTCGCGCTCGTCGCGCGCGAGCTGCGAAAGCGCGAGCTCGTCCACGCCGGCGCGCGGAACGTCGACGGCCGCACGCTCGGTCAAGTGGCCGACGACGTCGTCGAGACGCCGGGCCAGCCGGTCGTCGTCCCGATCGAGACGCCGATCAAGGCGACGGGCGGTCTCGCCATCCTGCGCGGCAACCTCTCGCCCGAGGGGTGCGTGGTGAAGCTCGCCGGCCACGAGCGCACCAGCCACAGCGGCCCGGCCCGCGTGTTCGACCGCGAGGAGGA
This sequence comes from uncultured Actinomycetes bacterium, assembly GCA_963821535.1. Classification (GTDB taxonomy): domain Bacteria; phylum Actinomycetota; class Thermoleophilia; order Gaiellales; family JAICJC01; genus JAICJC01. The sequence continues at coordinate 42,538 of CAWGEC010000009.1, forward strand.
CTGCTTCGCCGCGGTCAAGGCCGGGGCGATCAAGGCCGGCGACGTCGTTGTCATCCGTTACGAGGGCCCGGCCGGAGGGCCGGGGATGCGCGAGATGCTGCACGTCACCGCGGCGATCGTCGGCGAGGGGCTCGGCGAGGACGTTGCGCTGGTGACGGACGGCCGCTTCTCCGGCGCCACGCACGGCCTGATGGCCGGCCACGTGACACCCGAGGCTGCCCGCGGCGGCCCGATCGCCGTCGTGCAGGACGGCGACATCATCGAGTTCGATGTCGCCGCGCGCGAGCTCCGGCTGGCGCTGTCCAACGACGAGATCGCGGCCCGCCTGCGCGACTGGACGCCGCCGGAGCCGCGCTACACGACCGGCGTCTTCGCGAAGTACGCCTTCCTGGTGTCGAGTGCGAGCGAGGGCGCCGTCAGCCGCCCGCTGACGTAGTGCCGGTCGCGTACGAGTGGCGGGGCGAGTTCTCGAGCGCCGAGCTAAACGCGCTCCACGCCGAGGGCTTCGAGCACGAGCCGCTCGACTGGGACTGGCGCGAGCAGGCGGAGCGCCAAAGCCTCGGCTGGGTCTGCGCGCGCGAGGACGGCGAGGTGGTCGGCTTCGTGAACGTCGCCTGGGACGGCGGCAGCCACGCGTTCGTGATCGACACCCTCGTCGCGGCCGCCGCCCGCCGGCGCGGCATCGGCGTCGAGCTCGTGAAGGCCGCCGAGCGCGAGGCCCGCGCCGCCGGCTGCGAGTGGCTCCACGTCGACTTCGAGGATCACCTGCGAGCGTTCTACTTCGACGCGTGCGGCTTCGTCCCGACCAACGCCGGGCTCATCGAGCTGTAGCCCTCAATCCTGCCCTCGGCGACCAGCCGCTCGACCGTTCTGCGCGGCACCGACCAGGAGAACCAGCGGGCGACCTCGTCCTCCGGAGCAAGCACGGCCGCTCTCACGCCCGCGACGAGCAGGTCGTCCAGGGCGTCGTCGGCTGAAACATTGGTACCAGGTACAGGTGTTTCAGCCTGGGTCCAGAGGCGGAGCTCGGACGTGTGGCGGTGGCCGCCCGTGCGGGCGGGGAGGGTGACCGACCGCGTGACGACCGCCCCGGTCCGCTCGAGCGGCTCGCGCATCCGGCGGAGGGCCGCGGACGAGAGCCCGAGCTCGACCAGCAGGTCGTCGACGAGCGACGGCCCGGCCGACTGCAGGTGGGCGACGAGCGGCGAGCCGGCGGCCGCGGCGAGCGCGGCCCGGCACAGGGGATCCAGCAGAGCCGCAACCGCGTCGGAGACGAGCACGCGCTTGCCGCGGTGGATCTTGAGGCCGTGGATGCCGGGATGGGCGGTGAGCTCGACCGCCCACGGGTACTTTGTCCGCGGCCAGAGCCCGAACCCGCGCGACCCGGGCCGGTAGGGCGGCTCGTGGCAGGCGGCGAAGAGGCTCGGGAGCGCGCAGTCCGGCGTGAGCGTGACGATGCCGCGCTCGCGAACCCACGCGGCGGCCTCCTCGATGTCGGCGAGGGCCAGATCGGGCGTCAGCCGGCAGGCGCGCGAGCGCGCGGCCTCGAGCGCCGCGAGGTCAGGCGCCGGCGTCACTCTCGCCGGCGGCCGCCAGCGCGGCGACCCGCTCGGTGATGCCGGCCCGGTGCCACTCGCTGACGCCGACGGCCGCGTGCAGGTTGGTCGTCCACGCGATGATTCGGGCGCCCTCCGCGGTCGTCCCGGTCATGAAGTGGGTCTGCGTCTGGGAGTCCGCGACGGGCGGCTCGTCGTCCTCGAGGTGGCAGCCGACGGTCTCGCTGAACGCCGCGATCACCCCCCGCCCGTTCAGGAGCACGAGCTCGATCCGCTCGGCGGCGATCCGCTCGGCCAGGAACGGCGCCCCCTCCTGCAGAAGCTCGACCCGCGACGACTCGGGCAGGAGGCCCCACGTCGGGTTCGTCGCCCACTGCACGAGCGTGAGGTGGCACGCCGTCCCGCGGTAGTAGCTCACCCCGATGCCGTTCAGGACGCGCTCGAGGACGTCGAACCAGCGCCGGTACGGCCGCCGCTCGAAGTACCAGTTGCAGCCCTCGAAGACGCGCGCGAGGACGTGCGAGTCGACCGTCGCGAGGCTGTTGGCCCCGACCGAGAGCAGCGTCTCGAGCCGCTGGTCGTCTTCTCTGAGCAGCGACCCCTCCGAGCTCAGGAACTCCAGCCGGTTGGGGTTCAGCCCGATCGTGGCGACCTTCGCGTTCCGGGGATCGCCGAACCCGACGACCGGTGTCGACCCGGGGATGATGTTGCACCCCTCCGGAGGCGGCCGGCGCAGCCGCCCTTCGACGTACTCCGGGATCGGCCCGCTCACCGCCCGACGGCGGCGCCCGCGTCGGATGCGAGCGTCTCGAGCAGCCGCCGCTTCCACCTCGTCATCTCGAGCCCGGGGAGGCCCGCCGCCGGGTCGTCGGGATCGATCGGCCGGGGCAGGTTCGAGACGCCGATCGCCACCATGCGGACGTCGGCGCCGAACCGCGCGGCGGCGACGCCGACCAGCGCGAAGCTCCACGCGGCCCGCTCGCCTGCGATCACGTAGGCGCTGGCGTCGGGCGCGTGCGGCACCTCGACGGCGGCCACGAACTCGCCCGGCTCGAGCGTGAGCGTGGAGCGCTGCTCGGCCGAGGCCCGCCGGTAGAGGTCGGCGAGCGGCATCCGCCGCGTGCTCGTCTCGACCTGGGCGTCCATCGCGAGCAGGGCGGCGGCGAGGTCGGACGGCGCGACCGAGATGCAGTCGCCGGGCTCGAGGCCGTGCTTTCGGTGGTCGCCGATCTGCGCGTAGCAGGTCTCCCCGCCGCGCAGCCAGCACTGGAGGTCTGGGTGGCGGAAGTACCAGCACCGCACCTGCTGGCACAGGTTGCCGCCGACCGTTCCCATCTCGCGCAGTTGCGGCGAGCCGACCGCGGCGGCCGCCTGCTGGAGGCCGGCGAAGCGCTCGCCGATGCCCGGGTCGCGCTCGACCTCGGCGACCGACGTGGTCGCTCCGATCCGCACGCCGTCGCCGTCGTGCGCGATCCCGGACAGGCCGAGCGCCCGCAGGTCGACCACCTCGTCCGCCGGCAGGATGCCGCGGTCGAGCTGGGTCAGCACGTCCGTGCCGCCGCCCATCGCGCGGGCGCCGTCGCGCAGCCGCGCGGAGGCCTCGCCGGCGTCCGCGGGGCGGACGTAGTCGAACGTCCTCATGCGCCCAGCGCCTCCAGCACGCGGCGCGGCGTGTACGGCGCCTCGCGGAGCCGCACGCCGAGGGCGTGCGCGAGGGCGTTCCCGATCGCCGCCGGCGTCGGGATGACGGGCGGCTCGCCGAGGCCCTTCACGCCCATCTTGAGGTGCGGGTCGGGCTCGCCCACGAACTCGCAGACCACCTCGGGCAGGTCGGCGATTGTCGGCACCTTGTAGTCCTCGAGGCCGGCGTTCACGACGGTCCCGGTGGTGGGGTCGACGACCCGCTCCTCCATCAGCGCGAAGCCGACGGCCTGGAGGATGCCGCCCATCACCTGGCTGCGGGCGCCCATCGGGTTCACGACGCGGCCGATGTCATGGACGGCGACGACCCGCTCGACGGCGATCACGCCCGTGCCGGTGTCGACCGCGACCTGGGCGATCTGGCAGCCGAACGTGTTCACGTTCATGCCCTCGGGGTTGGGCCCGCGGGAGCCGGAGCCGGAGATCCACGCGTTCCCGAGCTTGCCGGTCACCTCGGTGATCGGCTCGCGCAGCGTCCCGTCGACCGAGCGGATCTCGCCGTCCTCGAGCGTCAGGTCGGACGCGGAGATCTCGAACATGTCGGCGGCCAGGCCGAGGATCTCGGTGCGCACGTGGTGGGCCGCCGAGCGGACGGCCGGCGCGATCGAGGCGAGCGTCATCGAGCCGCCCGAGAACGGGCCGTGGCCGATGCGCGACGTGTCGCCGGCATAGACGGTGATCGAGTCGACCGGGATGCCCAGCCGCTCCGAGGCGATCACGGCGCAGGCGGTCATGGTGCCGGTGCCGAGGTCCTGGAGACCCACCGTCACGGCCGGCCGGGCCGCCTTCCCGACGCGCACCTCGGCGTACGCCGGCGGGCCGCCGCCGCCCCACCAGTACTGGCTCGCGAGCCCCATCCCGCGGCGGATGCGGCCGTCGCCGCGAATGGCGTCGCGGCCCTCCCAGCCGGCCAGCTCGGCCGCCCGGTCGTAGCACTCGAGCAGGCGCTTCGACGTGTAGGGCTTGCCGCTCTCCGGATCGTTCTCGGAGTGGTTCCGCCGGCGCAGCTCGAGCGGGTCGATGCCGACCTTCTCGGCCAGCTCGTCGAGCGCCTGCTCGAAGCCGAACGTGCCCTCCATGACGCCCGGCGCGCGGAAGGCGACCGACGGGCCGAGGTTCTGGCGGACGGGCGCGACCATCAGGTGCAGGTTGGGGCAGGCGTAGACCGACTTCACCGGCTCGAGCACCGGGAAGGCCCAGCCGCCCGTTCCCATCCCGATGACCGCGGACGCCTCGACCGCCTCGAGGCGGCCGTCGCGCGACGCGCCGATCGTGAACTGCATACGCGCCGGCGTGCGGAACCCCGCCGCGATGTTCTCCTCCCGGCGGTTGTTCACGAGCCGCACCGGGCGGTGCGTGCGGCGCGAGAGCTCGGCCGCCAGGATCCCCTGCGGGCCCACCCCGAACTTCGAGCCGAACCCTCCGCCCATGAACTCGCAGATCACGCGGACGCGCTCGGGCTCGAGCCCGAACGCCTCGGCGAGGGTCGCCCGGGCGTCGTAGATGGCCTGGGTCGAGCTCCACACGGTGAGCCCGTCCTCGCGCCAGTCGGCAACGGCCGCGTGCGGCTCCATCGAGTTGTGAAGCTGGGCGGGCGCCAGGTACTCGGCCTCGACCGTGACGTCGGCAGCCGCCAGCGCCGCCTCGGCGTCGCCGCGCACGTGCTCGATCGGGTCCACCAGGAAGTCCTGCTTCTCGAACGCCTCGTCGATCCCCGCGACGAACCCGAGCAGCTCGAACTGCGGCGCGAGCGCCTCGAGCGCCGCCTCCGCCGCATCGGCGCTGTCGGCGGCGACGGCGGCGATCGCCCCGCCGGCGAAGTCGGGTGCGTCGCTCAGCGGGGAGTCGTCGTTCTCCGGCCCGTCGCCCGGGCCGAGCACGCAGCGCACGCCGGGAACGGCCCGGGCCGCGTCCAGGTCGAGCGAGGTGACCTTGGCGTTGGCGTGCGGGCTGCGAAGCACGGCGGCTTCGAGGAGGCCCGGCAGGGCGACGTCGACCGTGAAGCGCGCGGTGCCGGTCGTCCGCGCCCGCGCGGTGATCCGGGGCGTCGGGTCGCCGATCGGATGGGTGGGGCTCCCGTCCTCGAACTCCGGCGTGTCGTCGTCCTCGACGAGCGTCCAGCGGACCTCGGTGCGGCCCTCGACGACGGCCTCGGTCTTGACGAGCTTGGCGGTCATCCGGCCTCCGCCGCGGCTGCCACGGCCTGCTCGATGCCTTCGTACGCCCCGCAGCGGCACAGGTTCCCGGCCATCGCCGTTCGGATCTCGGCCCGGCTCGGCCTCGGCGTGCGCTCGAGCAGCGCCACCGCCGACATCAGCTGGCCGGGCGTGCAGAAGCCGCACTGGAAGCCGTCGTGGGCCGTGAACGCCGCCCGCAGCCGCTCGAGCAGCTCCGTCGAGCCCTCGACGGTCGCGAGGAGGCCCCGTCGCACGCGGCCGCCAGGGTTAGGCACGACAGCACCGCCCGGCCGTCGAGGAGCACCGTGCAGCTGCCGCACGTGCCCTCGGCGCAGGCGACCTTGGTGCCGGTGAGCGCGAGATCGGTGCGGAGCACGTCCGCCAGCGACCGGTGCGGCGCGACGTCGAGCTCGTGCGGCTGCTCGTTGATGGTCAATCGCACCTGCATCCAGGGCTAGGTTACAAGTTTGTCCCTTCCCTCCACCTCAATGACCCGGCGGGCGCCGCTGGAGCTGGCGTACGTCCCCCGAGGCGTTGAGGAGCCGCTCCTCGGCTACTACTCCGTGACGCCGCTCACGCCCGGCGGCTGGGCCGACCTGCTGGGCGACGTGGGGCTCCCCGACACGCTCCGGCGCCTGGCCCAGACCGTGGCGGTGGGGGACAGCCATCGCAGCGTCGAGATGCGCTGCCTGGAGATGCTGCCGGCGGTGGCCCACCTCCTGACCGAGCGCGACGGACCGTCGAGCGCGTCGGTGCGCGCCTGGCGGCTGGCGGCGCGGGTCGTCGAGCAGTCGGTCCTGGCGGGCGGCGAGGTCCCCGACCTGGCCCGGTTCGCGGCGGCCTTCCCGGCGGCCGGGCACGCCGTCCTCATCCGCGACGAGGAGGGCGAGGTCAGCACGGAGGCCGCGACGGACGCGATCGCCGGGTTCGTCGACGCCGCGACGCGCGCCCTCTCGGCGGCGGTGCGCGACCCGCGGATCATGCGGGCGCCCGAGGCCCACGCCGACATCGTCGACCTGGGGATGCTCCAGCCGCTTCTCCGGGCCGTGGCCCCGGACCTCGGCCTGGCGCCGCCGCTCGTGCGGCTGACCGACACGCTCGCGCCGCTTCGCCTGCGGCTCGAAGCGGCCCCGGACGCGGATGCCGGCTGGCCGCTTCACGTCGATCCCGCCGATCCGGCGATCCTGCGCAAGGCGGCTCGCATCTTCGCGCCGCTCGCGCGCGCGGGCGACGGCCACGTGACGCTGGGCCAGCAGGGGGTGGTGGAGCTGCGGCTGGCCGCCGCGGCGCTCGAGTTCGCAGGCGCGGCCGTGGAGCTCCCGCCCGAGCTGGTCGAGGAGCAGGACCTCGAGCCCGACACCGCGTACCTCGAGTTCGCCCCGGGGGCCCTCTCGCTCGGCGGCGTCGTCCGCTACGACCTGCGGGCGTCGCTCGGCGGGCGCGAGATCAGCGCCGAGGAGTTCCAGGCGCTCGCCGCCGCCACGCAGCCGCTCGTGCGGATCGGCGGGGAGTGGCGGGCGCTCAAGGGCCGGGCACTGGCCCGCGCCAAGGCCCTCGCCGCCATCGCACTGCACGGCTCGTCGATGCCCGCCATGACGGCGCTCGGCGCGGCACTCGCCGGGCGCTACGAGGTGCGCGGCCTGGCGGTGGAGGTGGGGGATCCGAGCGGCGAGCTCGAACGGCTGGTCACGCAGTTACGCGGGCCGGAGCTGGTCGCGCCCGTCGAGCCCCCCGCGGCCTTCCAGGGCGAGCTGCGCCCGTACCAGAAGGTCGGCCTGGGCTGGCTCGCGAAGACCCGCGAGCTGGGGCTGGGCGCGCTCCTGGCCGACGACATGGGCCTCGGAAAGACGGTCCAGGTGATCGCCTACCTGCTCGATCACGCCGACGGCGTCACCCGGCCGGCGCTGATCGTGTGCCCGACGTCGGTGCTCGGGAACTGGCAGCGCGAGCTGCACCGGTTCGCGCCCGACCTCGCTGTCCACATCCACCACGGGCCCGAACGCACCCGCAAGGCCGAGGAGCTCGAGCCCTGGGACGTCGTCCTGACCTCGTACGCCCTCCTGCCGCGCGACCGCCGCCTGCTGATGGAGGGCGAGTGGCGCGTGCTCGTGCTCGACGAGGCGCAGGCGGTCAAGAATCCGCTGACGCACGCCGCGCAGACCGCCCGGCAGGTGAACGCCGGCCACCGGGTGGCCCTCACCGGCACGCCGGTCGAGAATCGGCTCGACGACCTCTGGTCGATCATGCACATCCTGAACCCGGGCCTGCTCGGCACGCGGACCGGCTTTCGCCGCCTCATCGCCTCGCCGATCGAGCGCCGCGCCGAGCCAGAGGCCGAGGAGGCGCTCGTGCGTATGACCCAGCCGTTTCTCCTGCGCCGGCGGAAGGTCGATCCGGACGTCCTCCCCGACCTGCCGCCGCGCCAGGACTCGACCGAGTTCTGCACGCTGACGGTCGAGCAGGCGGCGCTCTACCAGGCGACGATCGACGCCATGATGGCCGACGTCCGCGGCGCGGCCGGGATCGAGCGGCGTGGGCACGTGCTCGCGCTCATCACCCGCCTGAAGCAGGTGTGCAACCACCCGCTGCACGCACTGGGGAAGCCGGGGGCGCTCGGCGGGCGCTCGGGCAAGCTCGACCGGCTCACGGAGATGCTCTCCGAGGCCCTCGCGGAGGGCGACTCCGCGCTCGTCTTCACGCAGTACGCGGTGATGGGCGGCCTCCTGTCGGGGCATGTCGAGCGCGAGCTCGAGGTCGAGCGCCTGTACCTGGACGGGTCGACGCCGAGGGCTGCGCGCGAGCGCATCGTCGATCGCTTCCAGGAGCCGGGCGGCGACCCGCGGGTGCTCGTGATGTCGCTCCGGGCCGGCGGCCTGGGGCTCAACCTGACGGCTGCGAACCACGTCTTCCACTTCGACCGCTGGTGGAACCCGGCCGTCGAGGACCAGGCCTCCGACCGGGCCCACCGGATCGGCCAGACGCGGGTCGTCCAGGTCCACAAGATGGTGTGCGCGGGGACGATCGAGGAGCGGATCGACGAGCTGATCGCGGGCAAGCGCGAGCTGGCCGCGCGGATCGTCGACCGCGGAGTCGAGTCGGCGCTCTCCGAGCTCGGCGACGACGAGCTCGCGGCGCTGGTCGCGCTTCGCGATGAATAGCCGAGCGTTACACTCGCCCGCATGACCGCCCTCGAGCTGCTCCGGAGGCTTGTCGAGCTCGAGAGCCCAACGTCGGACTCCGAGCGCCTTTCGCACATCGGCTTCTTCATCGCCGCCGAGCTCGAATCGCTCGGCGGGCGGGTCGAGTTCCGCGGCCGCCACCTGCTGGCTCGCATGGGGAACGGCGGGCCGCCGCTCGTCCTGGCCGCGCACATGGACACGGTCTGGCCGACGGGGACGCTCATGCAGATGCCGTTCCGGGTCGACGGCGGCTACGCACACGGGCCCGGCGCCCTCGACATGAAGGCGGGGATCGTGACGGCCATCGAGGCGGTTCGCCGGGCCGGGTCGCCGGGTGGGCCGGTGTGTGTCCTCGTCACCGCCGACGAGGAGATAGGGAGCCCGACCGGGCGCCCGGTCGTCGAGGAGCTCTCCCGCGAGGCGCGGGCCGTCCTCGTCCTCGAGCCGCCCGTCCGCGACGGGACGATCACCACGTCGCGTTCGGGGCTCGCCCGCTACCAGCTTCGCATCCGCGGGCGAGCCGCCCACGCCGGCAACGGCTGGCGCGCCGGCGTCTCCGCCATCGAGGAGCTGGCCCACCAGGTCGCCGCGGTGCACGCCCTTGCCGACGAGGCGGCCGGCGTGCGGACGAACGTGGGGCAGGTCGGAGGCGGGACGGGCGACAACGTCGTCGCCGCCGACGCGTGGGCGCGCATCGACGCGCGGGCGTGGACCGCCCAGGCCCAGGCCCGGCTCGAGGCCGCGATCTACGGGCTCGAGCCGAAGCTCGACGGATCCGTCATCGAGGTCAGCGGGGCGGTCACGCGGCCGCCGATGGTGCAGTCCGCGGCGGGCGCGGCGCTCGCGGCCCGGACGATCGAGATCGCGGCCGGGCTCGGGATCGACCTGTCCGAGAACGCGTCGCCGGGCGGCTCGGACGGCAACTTCGCGGCGGCGGTCGGGACGCCCGTCATCGACGGCCTCGGCCCGACCGGATCGGGCGCGCATGCGGTCGACGAGCGGGTCTCACTCGAGTCGCTGGAGGAGCGGACGGCGCTTGTGGCCGCGCTCGTCGAACGGCTGTAGCCGATAGGAATTCGGGGCTCGGCGGCGAACCTGGCCGCGCCCTCATAATTCATCACGTAAGGAGAGACTCTTCATGGACATGTCGAAGATCACGCGCAGCATGTGGATCGTGCTCGGTGGGACAATCGCCACCTTGATCGGCACGCTGCTGCTCGACTGGTACTCCGTGACGATCTCGTTCGGGCCGATCCAGAGATCGCTCGGTGCGGGGGCATGGGATATGGGCACGATCGGCAAGCTTGCCGTGCTGGGGTCGCTGGTGATGCTGGCTGGTGCCGTCCTGATGTTGGTCCCCAACCCGCCTGAGCTGCCCATCCCGCTCCCCATGGCGATGCTGGGCGTCAGTGCGTTCACGGCCCTCATGGTCGTGCTGAAGTTCATCGACATCCATAGCGACACGGCGCTCGGCCTGTGGCTCACGTTGATCGGCTCCCTCGTCGCCACCTACGGCGCGTACGAAATGGGCGGCCCGTTGAGCATGCCGAGCAGCAGCGCCTAGTGCAATTCCGCCGGGGTCAGCCACGCAAATTGCGTGCCTGACCCCGAGTTTGCGCTCAGACCGCCTTGACCGCGGTTGTGAGGCCGATGACCGAGTCCTTGGCGTCGCCGAACAGCATCGTCGTCTTGGGGTCGTAGAAGAGCTCGTTCTCGATCCCGGCGAAGCCGGTGTTCATCGACCGCTTGAGGACGACAGTCGCGGACGACTCGTCGACGTTCAGGATCGGCATGCCGTAGATGGGGCTGCCGGGGTTGTTCCTAGCGGCCGGGTTCACGACGTCGTTCGCGCCGATCACCAGTGAGACGTCGGTGCGCGGGAACTCGCCGTTGATGTCGTCCATCTCGTACAGCTGCGTGTACGGCACGTCGGCCTCGGCCAGGAGGACGTTCATGTGGCCGGGCATCCGTCCCGCGACGGGATGGATCGCGTAGCGCACGTCGACGCCGCGGCTCTGGAGCAGGTCGCCCAGCTCGCGGACGTTGTGCTGGGCCTGGGCGACGGCGAGGCCGTATCCGGGGACGATCACGACCCGGCGGGCGTACGCCAGCATGATGGCGATGTCGTCGGCGCTCGCGGAGCGGACGCTGCGATCGCCGCCAGCGCCCTCCGCCAGCGCGACGCTGCCGGCCGTGCCGAACGCGCCGAACACCATGTTGGCGAGCGACCGGTTCATCGCCTTGCCCATCATCTGCGTGAGCAGGCTGCCCGAGGCTCCGACGAGGGTGCCCGCGATAATGAGCACGTTGTTCGAGAGGACGAAGCCGGTGGATGCCGTTGCCAGACCTGTGAACGCGTTCAGGAGCGAGATGACGACCGGCATATCGGCGCCGCCGATCGCCATCACCATCTGGACGCCGAGGACGAGCGAGACGAGGGCGACGGCCACGAGCAACGCCTGGCTCTCGTGGCCCGTGGCGAGGAAGGCGCACCCGGCCAGGATCGCGGCGAAGATGCCTCCCGTCACGAGCTTCTGCCCCGGCACGGTCACCGGGTTTCCGGTCACGATGTCCTGGAGCTTCCCGAACGCGATCATCGACCCGGCGAAGCTGACCGAGCCGACGACGGCCGAGAAGAGGATCGAGATGATGATCTTCGCCTCGATGTGGCCGGCGTCGCCGACCGTCTCGTGGTAGTCCGCCAGCGCGACGAGCGCTGCGGCGCCGCCGCCGAAGCCGTTGAAGAGCGCGACCATCTGCGGCATCGCGGTCATCTTCACGCGCTGTGCGCCGATCGCCCCGCCGACGCCGCCGATGAGCGCCCCGAGGATGATCCACTGGTAGGTCACGACCCGGTCGTCGAAGAGCGTCGCGCCGATCGCGATGGCCATGCCGACTGCCGCGACCTGGTTTCCCGACCTGGCGGTGCGCGGCGAGGACAGCCGCTTCAGGCCGATGATGAAGAGCGACGCCGCCACGAGATAGGCCGCGCCGATGGCGTCGGCCTTATGCATCGCCGGAGCCATCTCCCGGCCGCCGGCGGAACATGTGCAGCATCCGGTCAGTCACGAGGAACCCGCCGACGACGTTCGACGCCCCGAACGCGACGCCGATCGTGCCGAGCACCGTCGTGACCGTGCCCGTGTCGGACCCGGCGACGAGGATGGCGCCGACGATGACGACGCCGTGGATGGCGTTCGTGCCGCTCATGAGCGGCGTGTGCAGCGTCGTCGGCACCTTCGAGATGACCTCGATTCCGACGAACGCGGCCAGCACGAAGACCGTCAGCTCGATGAGCAGGCTCTCGTTCACGCTGTCGCCTCCTGGAGGAGCCGGCTCGTCACGCGCCCCTCGTGCGTGACGACGGCGTCGGCGGTGATCTCGTCGTCGAAGTCGAGTGAGACCGCGCCCTCGACGACGAGGTGCTCGAGCACGGCTTGGATGTTCCGCGCGTACATCTGGCTGGCGTGGAGCGGCATGCCCGACGGCAGGTTGAGGGTGCCGATCAGCTTGACGCCGTGGCGCTCGACGACCTCGCCCGGCTCGGTCAGCTCGCAGTTGCCGCCGGTCTCGGCGGCCAGGTCGACGATGACCGACCCGGTGCGCATCGCCTCGACCACGCCGGCGGGAATGAGCCGGGGCGCCGGCTGGCCCGGGACGGCCGCCGTCGTGATGACGACGTCCGAGTCGGCGATGTGGCGCTCGAGCAGGCGCTGCTGCTCCACCTGCTGGCTCTCGGAGAGGACGGTCGCGTAGCCGCGGGCGTCCTGGGCGGTCTCGCCCACCTCCATCTCGAGCTCGACGAACGTCGCGCCCAGGCTCAGCACCTGCTCCTTCACCGCCGGTCGCGTGTCGAACGACGAGACGACGGCGCCGAGGCGGCGGGCGGTGGCGATCGCCTGGAGGCCGGCAACGCCTGCGCCGAGCACGAGCACCTTGGCGGGCGGCACGGTGCCGGCCGCGGTCATCAGCATCGGGAAGAACTTCGGCAGCGCCTCCGCGGCGAGGATCACCGCCCGGTACCCGCCGACCGTCGCCTGGGAGGACAACGAGTCCATCCGCTGCGCCCGGGTGACGCGCGGGAGCGCCTCCATCGAGAACGCGGTCACGCCCGAGCTCGCGAGCGCCTGGACGAGGTCCGGGTCGGACGAGCGGCCGCAGATACCCGATCAGTACCGTCCCCGATCGGAGCGCGGCGACCTCGCCCGCCTCGACCCGCCCGATGCGGACGATGATGTCGGCACGGGCGACGAGGTCGTCGGCGCCGGCGGCGATCTCGGCACCGGCCTCGCGGTACGCGTCGTCGGGCAGCGATGCTCCGGCGCCCGCGCCCGGCTCGACCAGCACGGTCAGGTCGCGTCTTCGCGAGGCGCGGCACGGCGTCCGGAGTCAGGCCGACGCGGTGCTCGCCCGGGGCGTGCTCGGTGGGGACGCCGACGATCACGGGCTACGCCACCGCCGCCTCGAGGCCCTCGAGCCAGGCGGAGCGGCCGCCGTCCGCCGCCCAGACAACGGGGAAGAAGGACTCGTCCATCTCGTCGGTGTCTCGCTTTCGGTAGCGGGAGTAGGCGAGGTCGACCCCGCGGCCCGAGAAGCGGGCGTGGGCGGGGAGGAGGTGGGAGATGAGCGCGCGCCGGTGCGTGGTCGCCGCGGTGTTCGGGCCCGAGCCGTGGAACGTGTTGTGGTGGTGAAACGACGCGCCGCCCGCGCGGACGACGACGGGCGCCAGCTCGAGCTCGGCGTCCTCGCCGGCCGGGTTCGCGCGGCGGGCCGGCGCGAGCCAGTCGGGCGGGGCGTGGAACTCGCCGCGGTTCTTGTCGCTCACGGGCCAGAGGTGCGACCCGGGGACGAACGAGATCGTGCCCGCCTCGGCGGACGTGTCGTCGAGGGCGATCCAGCAGGTGATCATCTCGGGCGGGTCGAGGTAGTCGAGGTAGGCGCCGTCCTGGTGCATCCCGAGGGCCTTCACGCCGGGCGGCTTCCAGATGCAGTTGTCCTGGAGGATGCGGACGCCGTCGTAGCCCATGAGCTGGGCGGCGAGGCGGCCGGTGCGCTCCGACAGCACCTGCGCGGCGAGGGCGTTGTCGGCCTTCCAGCCGTTGCAGATCTGGCGCGTGCGGTCGTCGGGATCGCGCCCGGCGACCCAGTTCACCTCGTCGGGCCGGATGCCGGTCTCGTACTCCTCGCGGTAGATCGCGTCGAAGCGATCGCGCATCCGCTCGACCTGCTCGTCGGAGATGAACCCCTCCTCGATGACGAGGAATCCGTCGCGGTCGAACGCCTCGAGCTGGTCGGTGGTGAACGCGGTCAGCGACATGTCGGCGAATCGTACGGGGTCAGACCCTCAAACGGCGAACGTAACCGCTTTGTGGCGGCTACGGCGCGGTGCGGCGGGTGGTGGTACCAGGTAACGGACGTGCCTGTGCGAGCCTTTCGTTGCGCAATCGGCACACGTTCCAGCGCCGGTCATGGAGGAACGGCGGTTTCGCGGCGGCGGCCCGCCGCCGCGATCCGTCGCAGGGGCGTTCCGGCGCTCGGTGCGTTACCAGGTTACCCACCTCCCGCCGACACAAGGTTGGCACGCAATCGGCGCAGAGTGCGAGGCTAGAGCGCGAGGACGTTCGGGCCGGCGCGCTCGCGCTCGGCCTCGTAGCGGTCGATCTCGGCCGCGCGCCGCTCGGTGAGGGCGATGTCGTCCCAGCCGTTCAGGAGCCGCTCGCGGACGCTCGGGGTCGACGTCGAACGAGACGACCCGGCCGGACGGGAGCGTGACTGTCTGCGCTTCGAGGTCGACCGTCGCCGGGGCCGGGGCCGAGTCGAGCAGCTCGCGCACGTCGGCGGCAGGCAGCGCGATCGTGAGCAGCCCGTTCTTCGAGCAGTTCGTCTGGAAGATGTCGCCGAAGCTCTCCGCCACGATCGCCTGGAAGCCGAACTCCTGGAGCGCCCACGCCGCGTGCTCGCGCGAGCTGCCGCAGCCGAAGTTGCGGCCGGTGGCCAGGATGGGGGCGGAGGCGAAGTCGGGCCGGCGAAGAGGGAAGGCCGGGTCCTTCATCCAGTCGAAGAACAGGAACTCGCCGAACCCGGTGCGCTCGATCCGCTTCAGGAACTGCTTCGGGATGATCTGGTCGGTGTCGACCGATGCTCGGTCGAGCGCCGCGACCGGCCCCGACACCACCGTCACCGCCCTCACGCCACCAGCTCCCGCACGTCCGCGAGGCGGCCCGTCACCGCCGCAGCCGCCGCCATCGCGGGGCTCATCAGATGCGTCCGCCCGCCGGCGCCCTGGCGGCCCTCGAAATTGCGGTTCGAGGTGGACGCGCAGCGCTCGCCGGGCTGGAGGATGTCGGGGTTCATGCCCAGGCACATCGAGCACCCCGCGCCGCGCCATTCGAAGCCGGCGTCGCGGAAGACGACGTCCAAACCCTCACTCTCAGCTTGAGCTTTAACCTGTGCGGATCCCGGGACGACCATCGCCCGCACCCCGGCCGACACGCGCCGCCCGCGGACGACCTCGGCCGCGGCCCGCAGATCCTCGATGCGCGCGTTCGTGCACGAGCCCAGGAACACGCGGTCGACCGCGATCTCGCGAAGCGGCGTGCCGGCGGTGAGGCCCATGTAGGCCAGCGCCCGCTCGTCGGTCTCGTCGCCGGGCTCGGGCACGGCGCCGGTGATCGGGCGCGACCTGGCTCGGGTTCGTGCCCCACGAGACCTGCGGCGCGACGCCGGCCAGGTCGACCGTCACCTCGCGGTCGAAGGCGGCGTCCGGGTCGGACGGATACCCGCGCCAGCGCTCGACCGCCGCGTCGAAGTCGGCCGGCGCGCCCGGCCGTCCCTCGAGATACGCGAAGGTCGTGTCGTCGGGGGCGATCATGCCGGCCCGGCCGCCCGCCTCGATCGACATGTTGGCGATCGTCATCCGCCCCTCCATCGAGAGGCCCCGGATCGCGGCGCCCGCGTACTCGATCACGTGGCCCGCTGCCCCGTCGGTGCCGATCTGGCCGATCGTCCCCAGGATGATGTCCTTGGCGGTGCACCCCGCCCCGAGCGCCCCCGCGTAGCTGATCCGCATCGTCCGCGGCCGCCGTTGCGGAAGCGTCTGCGTGGCGAGCACGTGCTCGACCTCGCTCGTGCCGATGCCGAACGCCAGCGCGCCGAACGCGCCGTGGGTCGACGTGTGGGAGTCGCCGCACACGATCGTCATGCCCGGCTGCGTCACGCCCAGCTCCGGCCCGATCACGTGCACCACGCCCTGGCGGCGGTGCCCGAGCGCGTAGAGCCGCACCCCGAACTCCGCGCAGTTCGTGTCGAGGGCGTCGAGCTGCGCGCGCGACAGCTCATCGGGCTCGCCCGGTCCGGTCGGGACGTTGTGGTCGGCGGTCGCCAGCGTGCGGTCCGGGCGGCGCACGCGCCGGCCCGCGAGCCGCAGCCCCTCGAACGCCTGCGCGCTCGTCACCTCGTGGACGAGGTGCAGGTCGACGTACAGGAGCTCCTCGCCGACCTCGTGATCGGCCCAGACCTTGTCGAGCATCGTGCGCGGGGCGGCTGCCATACCCGCATTCTACGAATGGGCCGCTAGCGCAGGAGCAGGGTGATCAGAAGCGCGGCGGTGACGATCTTCGACACCATCACGACCGGGAAGACAGTCGAGTACCCGCGCAGGACGCTGTTCTCGTCGGACGTGTTCTGCGAGGCGTAGGCGAACACGGCCGGCTGGGTCGAGACGCCCGCGATGACGCCGCACGTCTGCGCCGGCGAGAGCCGCATCATCCTGCTCGCGACCGTGAGCACGATGAGGTTGGAGAGGATCGTGACGGCGGCGCCGGCCACGATCACGCGCAGCGCCGTCGGGCTGGTGACGGTGTGCGCGAACGCCTGTCCGGCCTTGGTGCCGATGCCGGCCAGGAGCAGCGCCACGCCGAGCTGGCGGACGGTCTGGTTGGCGGGGGCGGGAAGCTGCCAGCACATCGGGCCGGTATGGCCGAACGCGCCCAGCACCAGGCCGACGATCAGCGGGCCGCCGGCGAAGCCGAGCGTCAGCGTGCCGCCGCCGGGAAGCGGGAAGGGGATCAGGCCCAGCAGCATGCCGGCGGCGATCCCGATCGCGAACGGCAGCACGTCCAGCTCGTGCAGCGCGCGGTAGGAGTCGCCGAAGACGCGCGAGGCCTTGTGCAGCTTCTTCCGCGGCGCGACCAGACGGACGTGGTCTCCCAGCTCGAGCATCAGGTCGGGGTGGGCGACCATGTCGGTGTCGCCGCGGCGGACACGCGTGACGACGGCGTGATAGCCGGACAGGTCGACGTCGCCCAGGCGGGCCCCCGCCAGGCTGTGGTCGGACACGACCACCCGGCGGGAGTCGAGCTTGGAGTGGTCGAACGCGACCGTCTTGTCGTCGATCATCTCGCCGACCACCTCGAGCGCGGCGCTCACGTCTTCGCGCTTGCCGTTCAGGGTGATCCGGTCGCCCTTGTGGATCTCGTAGTCGGGGTCGGCCGCGATCAGCTTGCCCTTGTGGTAGACGCGTCCGAACGCGACCCGATGGTTCAGCCGTTCGGCGAGCTCGCGCAGGGTGACACCTTTGACGTCTTCGACCACCGCCGTCCGCTCGACCAGGCGGCGGCGCTTTGCGGGGTCGTGGCGGAGAAGCGCCGAGCAGATGAAGAGCGGGACGAGCACGCCGAGCGGGTAGGTGAGCGAGTAGCCGATCACCGGCTCGGCGCCCAGCGTTGCGAACACGTCGTCGGGCGAGTGGGCCTGCAGGTAGCCGACGATTGCGGCCAGGCCGGGGCTGGTGGTGGCGGCGCCGGCGAACACGCCGGCACCGCACGCAGCGGTCAGCCCGACGAGCGCGGCCATCCCGGTGGCGACGCCTGCGCCGAGGGCGACGACACCGATGCCGGCGGTGTTGAGCGGCAGGCCGCGCTGGCGGATCGTGCGCAGGAAGCTCGGCCCGCACGCCAGACCGGTGGTGTAGACGAAGATGGCCAGTCCGAACGTCCACACGTCGTCGGGGAGAATCCAGGTGGCCGAGACGGCGCCGGCGGCGATGCCCGCGAAGAGGACGGCGGCCACGCCGAGGGAGAAGCCGCTGATCGAGATGCGTCCGGCCGTGAATCCGACGCCGCAGATCAAGAACAGCAGCAGAATCGGGTTGGATGCGAGCAGGCTGATCACGGTGCGACCATCACAATTTGTTCATAACATGTGATCGGACGCCGGACCGCGTTCTTCACACCGGGGTGTACCCCCGGGCGCCGCCGGGTATCTCTCCGGCATGGCTACCACACAGACATCCCAAGGAATCCTCGCCGGCTCCCAGTCGGACGCCCGCGAGCACATCGTCGAGCTCCTGACCAAGGCGTACTGGATGGAGGTCGAGACGGTGATGAGCTACCTGGCCGCGTCGGTGAACCCCGACGGCGTGCGGGCCCGCGAGATCGTCGAATCGCTCGAGAGCGACGTCGACGAGGAGCTTGGGCACGCCCGCCAGTTCGCCGCCCGCATCAAGGAGCTCTACGGCGTCGTTCCGGGCTCGAAGGACTTCACCGCGGAGCAGTCGTTCCTCCAGCCCCCCGAGCAGCAGACCGACATCGTGCACGTCATCCGCGGCGTCATCGAGGCCGAGAGCGGCGCGATCGAGCACTACACCCGGATCATCGACGAGACCGACGGCATCGACCCGGTCACCCAGGACATGGTCATCGACATCCTGCGCGACGAGCAGGGCCACCGGCGCCTGTTCGAGGGCTACCTGCGCGAGTTCGAAGCCGAAGGCACCGCCTGAGCTGACACGACATACTGGCGTCCGTCATGGACGTCCTCGCGTTGCACGCCCGCGTCGTCCGCGAGTTCGAGCGGCGCGACTTCGAGAGCTACCTGGAGCTGATGCACCGCGAGGTGGAGTTCACCACGGTCGCGTTCGGCGAGGAGCGTGTCTTCCGCGGCCATGACGGCGTGCGCGAGTGGTGGGAGACGCTGTCGACCCGGCCCGGGTACGACGCGTACTCCGCGGCCGCGACGGCGATCGCCGACGACGCCGTGCTGATCCGGGCCCGGATCCGCGCCCCCAACGAGTCCGGCGGCTACCTCGATTCGGCCGCCCTGTGGCTGCTCGTCGCGCGCGACGGGCTGGTGTGGCGCTACCGGCCGGTGGAGTCCGAGGACGAGGCCCGCGAGCGGTACGCGGCGTACGTCCGGTTAGACGAACGGCGTGGGGTGGGGCTCGCCCCGCCGCGGCCCGTCCGGTGCCTGCACCAGGAGCCCATCCGCCGCGTCGACCCGAACGTCCACGAGGCACACGGCGATGTTCCGGTCGAGCGCGAACGAGTAGACCGCCCAGCGGGCGACCCCGGCCTCGCCGCCCTCCGCCGTCGTCACCGGCCAGTAGCGGTCCATCGGCGGGAACGGCTCGCCGTCGCAGACGAGCCCGACCATCCGTCTCGCCGGGCCGTTGTCGCGGACGGCGCGGAGCGCCTCGCCGCCCACGAAGTCGCGGTCGAGGTCGAGCAGCGGGCCGATGCCCGCCTCGATCGGGTTCATGCCGGAGTTGGTCGCGTACTGCGTGTCGGAGATGCCCTGCTCGACCGCCCGCACGATGTTCGGGCCGGTGACCAGGAGGCCGTGCGGCTCGCCGGCGGCGCACAGCGCGTCCCAGAGCTCGACGGCTCGGCCGCTCCCGAGCGGGTAGATCTCATAGCCGGGCTCGCGGCTCCAGCCGGTGTTCGAGACGACCGCCTCGACGCCGGCGATCCGCATCGGCGCGCACCGGTGCCGCACGAGCTCCGCGAGTTCGCGGTCTGCAAGCCCGGAGAGGACATCCGCGGCCCGCGGGCCCTGGAGCTGCACCGGCGAGACGTCGGCCTCGGCGACGGTCGCGTCGTCGCCGCGCGCGAGCGAGATCCCCGCGGCCCACAGGCTGAGATCGACGTCGGAGTGCGAGAACCAGACGACGTCGTCCCAGGGCCGAAGCACGATGCACTCGCACATGATCGCGCCGGCCCGGTCGCAGACCGGCGTATAGCGGCACTCGCCCACCTCGAGGTCGGCGAGCCGGCGGGGGGCGAGGTGGTCGGCAAGCGCGAGCGCCCCCGGGCCGCGCAGCTCGCACTGGCGCTCGGCGCCGACGTCCCACAGGGTCACCCGCTCGACGAGGGCGCGATAGTCCTCGCGGGGGTCGCGGCCGTACCCCATCGGCATGTACGTGTGGTTGTAGACCATGAAGTCGCACGCGCCGTGCGCCAGCGTGCGCTCGAAGTACGGCGATCTGCGGATCGTGGGGTGCAGCACCTTGGTAGCATCATCGCATGACCCCGGCCGAAGCCCTGCGTGCTGTTTGCGACGCCTGGGAGGTGGGCGACCCGGACGCGGCCGCCGCCCTGT
The DNA here is from genome assembly GCA_963821535.1 of uncultured Actinomycetes bacterium. Classification (GTDB taxonomy): domain Bacteria; phylum Actinomycetota; class Thermoleophilia; order Gaiellales; family JAICJC01; genus JAICJC01. Next base: position 62,527 of record CAWGEC010000009.1, read on the forward strand.
TCGCGCCCGACGGCGTCTATGAGGACCCGCTGTATCCCGAGCCGCTGACAGGCCCGGAGCCGATCCGGGCCGGCCTCGCGGAGGGGATGGGGGCGATCAAGGATTGCCGGGTCACCCTCGACCCGGTCGTCGAGGACGGCGACCAGGTGCTGGCGATCGGGTTCTTCGCCTCGAAGCTCCGCGACGGCGGCGAGCGGTTCGACTTCCCGTTCGCGATCCTCGTCGAGCTCCGCGACGGGCGGATCGCCCGGCTCGCCGAGTACTTCGATACGCGCCCGCTCGTCCCCTGACCCGCCCCGGCCGCCGCCGCGGCGTCAGTTCGTGTGATCCTCACCCGTGAGGTGCTCGATCCCGGTGCGGAGCCGGTCGGCAAGGGACGCGTCCTCGGGCACGATCTCGGCGCTCGTGGGCGGGTCGTGCGCCGGGAGGCTCCTGGCCTCCTCCGCCGTGATCGCCAGGGTGATCTCGCCGGAGTCGTCGATCGAGGCGACCTGCGACGCCTCGACGTAGTGCGGCAGGTCGGCGTAGTTGTGGACCGCGAAGCCCTTGTGGTGGGTGATCGCGAGGCCGTCGAAGATGTCCGTCGTTCTCGTCGCCGACGACGAGGAAGACGACGCCGACGTCCTCGCCGTCGCTCGAGCGCACCGACCAGCCGTGCTCGATCACCTTCCAGGAGACCGCGGTCACGCGGCGGATCCTACCCCGCGAGATCGAGCCGCTCGGATCCCGCTGTAACAAACCGGCTCGCCGGAGCGGTGTTTCCCGTTACAGGCGTACCGACCCAGGGGGAGGCAGCATGAAGTGGTTCCGAGACCGCGGGGGCGAGCTCTCCGCGATCGAATCGGCGCTCCGGGCAGAGCGGCCCCGGCTTGATGCCGCGCTCGAGCGGGAGATCGCCGACAGGGTCGGTGCCCCCCACGCACGCGGTGCGGGCCGGCCCGTGCTGGCGCTGGTCATGACGACAGGCGCGGCGGCGGCGTTCCTGAGCTTCGGCGGCGTGGGCTACGCCGTCGATGCCGTGAACACGGCGGTCGGCGGCGGCAGCAGCGGGCAGACGGCTTCAGACGACCAGTACGGCGGCCAGTGCGTCGAGTACGTGAACCCGCACGGCCAGACGATCCCGCCCGCCGGCCTCACACCTCCGGGGACGAACCCCAATGGTGGCGAGAACCCCGACGGCTTCTACCAGGTCGGCGACCCGACCAACCCGACCGAGGTGTTCGTGATCGACCTCGGGTCCGGGACGACGTTCGGTCCGTATCCGGCCGGAACCGCCATCAAGTACACGCAGGCTCCGGGAAAGACGCCGAGCGAGGAGAAGATCGGCAGCACCAACGGTCAGGCCGGCGCCGTCCTCGTGCACATCACGGGCACCGGCGACTTCCAGATCGTGCAGGGCGACTCGACCCAGACCTGCCTGGTACCCCCGCCTCCGAAGTGATCCGTCGGCAGCCTCGCCGGCTCGGGTCGGGAGGGCCGTCCTCAGGGCGGCCCTCCCGACCTGGGATATGCCAGACTCCCCGTGAGCACGTACCCTTGGGACGAGGCCACGAGTGGATCGTCGACGACAGCAGCAGGGTGAGCCGCCGATAGGGCTCCCGGACGAGACCCGGTGGGCGTCGGACGGCGGCGCGTCTGTCGATGCCCGTGTCGCGGAGGCGTACGCGTCGGTGCACGGCGACGTCGTCAGGTATCTGGGCGCGGTCGTCGGCCGCGGCGTCGCGGAGGACGTCGCCTCGCAGGTGTGGGTCGAGGTCGTCGCCGGCGCGGGGTCGTTTCGCGGCGACACGGACGCGTTCCGCCGGTGGGTGCTCACCACGGCGCGCAGGCGCGCCCTCGACCACCGCCGCCGATGGTGGCAGCGATCGGTCGTCCTGCGCCCGCCGGGGGCGTTCGAGCTCGACCGGCCGGCGTTCGATCCCGAGCTCGGCGATGACGTCGCCGCGGCCGTCGCGCGGATCAAGCGCCTCCCGGCTCCGCAGGCGGAGGTGATCCTCCTTCGCGTGCTCGGCGGCTTCAGCGCCGAGGAGGTGGCTGAGCTGACGGGCCGCTCGCCCGGGTCGGTCCGCGTCATCCAGCACCGCGCGCTGCGCCGGCTCGCCCGGGAGATGGCGGACGAGGCGGACCGGGAAGGCGAGGTGTAACGCCGATGGGCCTGCGTGCGTTCTTCCTTTCCATGAGGGCGGTTCGATTGGACGACGAAACCGCGGATCGGATGCTCGCCGGTGGTGTGGAACCAGCCGACGCGCCTCCGGGCTACGCGGCGGTGGCGGAGCTGCTTCAGACAGCACGGTCTGCGGCGGGCGTGCCTGTGCCCGCAGCGACCCCGTCTCTTCCTCCAGTCGATCTCGGGCTCGCCGCAACGGCGACGGGCACGCGGGCGGTGCGGCGTCCGCGGTCCGGTCGGCGCCGCATCCCGGTGCTGGCTGCTGTCGCGTTCTGCGCGATGACGGGCGGGGCGTATGCCGCGGGCGTCACCGGCGCCGGATCGTCGACCGTGTCGGCGGTCCTCGATCACATCGGCGTCGGCTCGCTCGTCGGCGGCTCCACCGGCGACCGGACCGCGGCGACCTCCGGGGCCGCTCTCGAGGGGGAGGCATCGGCGCAGACAACCACGGGGGCGGCCGCAGACGCCCCCGTGGGCGCCGGGCACGGCGCGTCGCGTGACGACGGCGACGCGGGCACAGACGGGAAGGGCAACGGCAAGGGGCACGGCGCCGAGATCTCGACCCTGGCCCGCACGACGGACGCCAAGGGCGTCGACAAGGGCGCCGAGATCTCAACGGCCGCGAGCGGCGGGAAGAGCCACGCGGGCGAGCACGGCAGCGGGCACGGCGGGAGCCATCCCACCCACCCCGATCATCCGTCGCACCCCAGCCACCCGTCGCACCCGGACCACCCCACCGGCGGGACCGGCGGCGGCGGCCCGCACAAGCCCGGCAGCTGACGACTAGTCCGCGTTGGGCTCGTTCGAGAACTGCCTGCGTGCCTTGGCCGGGCCGGCCAGCGCCTTCAGGAACTCGCGCTCGGTATAGGGGCGGTTGGCCTCGAGGAACGGCGGTGCCGGCGCCATCGGGATGACGACGTCGTCGTCCCCGTCGAGATCCTTCAGCCACAGCGCCATCACGTAGAGCGCGGGGATGCGGATGACCCGGGCCTCGACGCTTCCTTCGCGCACCTGCGGCAGCTTCGCCGCCGCCTTCTGCGCTGCCGCTGTGGCCTTCACGAACGGCCCCTCGTTCACGTGGTCGAGGCCGCGCACCGCCCCTTCTCGTCGACGCCCACCTCGGCGCTCGCGACCGTCGCCCCCGCCTCCTCGACCAGGTAGCGCCACGCGGTCATCGGCGCGTCCGCCAGCCGGCCGGGCTTCTCGAGATCGGCCAGGCCGAGGTTGTGCACGGCGTGGGGGGAGGCCAGGCTGCGGCCGCCGTCGCCGATGTCGCGCAGCGAGCGGACCGCCGCCCGTCCGCGGGTCTCGGAGCGGTGGACGTCGAGCACGCCGGCCGCCGCGGCCTTGTCGGCCTCGGCGGGCGGCTTCGGGTACTCGATCGGCATCTTCGTCAGCTCCTGGTGTAGTACGTGTGCGTCCACGACCCGGTGCCCTGGTAGGTGTTCCGGAACGCGGAGTAGGGCATGCGCGACTTCCCGTAGAACGGATCCTCGATATTCAGGAAGCCCGGGCCCGTGCCGGGATCGGAGTAGCCGTCGATGACCACGAAGTGGCCGCCGCCGCCCTCCCAGCCGATGCGCACGCCGACGGGCCGGCCCGCGTTCACCTCATGCTCGAGGTCGCTCAGGGCCACGGCGTTCCCGACCCAGCTCTGGAGGTTCCCGGTCCGCTTGAGGGCGCGGTCGAGGTACCAGTCCTTGTTGCACTGCGGCGTCGAGCCGTCCGCGCAGCACCCGGTCTGCTCGAGCTCGGCGTTCGCGAGCGTGCACTGCGTCCACGCGCTGGCCGGGTTGTAGAAGTGGCTCACGCTCGTCGAGACCGCCGACCAGCACCAGTTCGAGTAGAGCTGGTCCTGCATGGCGACGCCGATGTCGCGCCGTCGCTCGGCGGTGCCGGTCGACCACAGCGGGCGCTTGTCGAGCGCGTAGACGACCGCGTTGCCGTCATCCTGGACGACGAGCCGGGCACCGGGATGGCCGCCGGTGCGGGCCTCCCAGACGGCCGCGCCGCCCTGCCCGGCCAGGACGAGGTTGCCGTCCGCCTGCATCGCGGCCCCCGAGGCCGCCCGGCCGCTCGTGCCGGTGGCCCAGATGGCGGTCTGCCCGTCGCGGAGGACGAGGTTGCCGTCGGTCTGGAGCACGAGCTGGAACTGGCCCGAGGGAGAGTGCAGGCCCTCCTTCGGCGCGAGGGCGTCGAGCGGCCAGAGGGCGTCGGCGCGGCCGGCGGGCGGCCAGAGCGGCGTGCGCGTGCGTCCACGGCGTCGCCCCCCGCTTGCCCACGATCGCGGCGTTCCCGTCGTCCTGCAGGATCAGCTTTGCGCCGGGCGTGCCGCTGGTCTGCGACGCCCACACCGTCCCCTGCGGCCCGTGCAGCACCAGGTTCCCGTCCTCCTGCATCACCGCGCTCGTCACGGCCTTCCCGGCCGTGTCCGACGCCCACACCGGAACGCTCTCGCGCGCGAGCACAAGATTTCCGTCCGCCTGGAGGGTGAGCGTGAGCGGGCGGGTCTTGGCGGTGAGCGAGGCTCCCGGGAAGAGCGCCTCGGTGGCACGCAGGCGGTCGCCCCTGGCGGCGGCCCATTCGGTCACCGTCCCGGACTGCCACAGGACGCTGCTGTCGGCTCCGTAGACGACAAGGTTGCCGTCGTCCTGCACGACCAGGCGGGCGCCGCGACTGCCGCTGGTCTTGGTCTCCCAGATCGTCGCCCGGTGCCCGATCAGCACGAGGTTCCCGCCGGCCTTCATCTGGGCGTGCGTCGCACCCTTCCCGGCCGTCCCGGACGACCACAGCTTCTCGGCGCCCGATTTCAGCAGCACGAGGTCGCCGTCGGGCTGCATGACGAGCGTCACCGGCCGCGTGGGCGCGTGCAGCCCATGGCCGGCGGCGAGGGTCTGGCCCGGACCCAGGTTGTTGGTCATCGCGCGCACCGTCTCACGCGCCGGAGGCGGGCGTCAACCCCGCGCGGGCTCCGGTCCGGTTGGGGCTCGATGCCGGTGGGTAGCCTGGGGTCATGCCCGAATCGACCTACACGATCAGGCCTCTGGATGACTCAACCTGGGCGGCGTTCGCCGCCCTGGTGGAGCGCAACAACGGGATCTTCGGCGGCTGCTGGTGCATGGCGTTCCACCCCGAGGGCGGCGACAGGTCGGCGCAGGGGGAGCGCAACCGGGAATGGAAGCACGACCGCGTGCGGTCGGGAACAGCGCATGCGGCACTTGTGTTCGACGGAGACTTCTGCGTCGGCTGGTGCCAGTTCGGCGCTCCCGACGAGGTGCCGCGAATCAAGAACCGTGCGGCGTACGAGAAGACTCAGACGACGCCGCCGGACTGGCGGATCGCGTGCTGCTACGTGGGCAAGGGCCATCGGCGTCAGGGCGTGGGCGCGGCCGGGCTCGCCGGGCTCTGGATCTCATTGTGGGTCTCGGCGGAGGAACCGTGGAGGGATACCCGGAGGACGCCGCTCTGGTGCCCGCCGGCTTCCTGTTCCACGGGGCTCTGTCGACCTACGAGAAGCTCGGGTTCATTCGCGATCGCAGGATCGGCAAGCACCGTTGGGTCATGACGACGGTCGTGGAGCCGACGTCGTAGGGCGCCGTCACATCTGCCGCCCCCGCCGGAGCCCCGCCCCGAACACGCCCGTGTAGAGCCGCACCGGGACGAGCCGCAGCGCCTTCATCGCCAGCATCATCGGGAAGGGGAAGACGATCTCGGCCTTCTCGCGCTCGATGCCGCGGCAGATCCGGCGGGCCGCATCGTCGGCCTCGAGCATGAACGGCATCGGAAACGTGTTCTTGGCGGTGAGGTCGGTGCGCACGAAGCCCGGGCAGACCGTCTGCACCGTGATGCCGAGCGGGCGCAGGTCGATCCTGAGCGCCTCGAGCATGTTGATCTCGGCCGCCTTCGTGGCGCCGTACGCCTCGGAGCGGGGGAAGCCCCGGTAGCCGGCGACGCTCGCCATGCCGACGATCGTCCCCGCCCCGCGGCGGCGCATCTCGGGCAGCACCGCCTCGACGCCGTATGCCAGTCCCATCACGTTCGTGTCGAAGTGGCTTCGCAGGACGTCCGAGTCCCACTCGTCCACCGTGAACTGGCGCCAGTACGCGGCGTTCAGAATGACCACGTCGATCCCGCCCAGCTCGGCGCGCACCCGCTCCTCGGCGGCGATCACCGCGTCGCGGTCGGTCACGTCGAGCGGCACGGCGACGACGCGCGGGCCGAGCGCCTCGAGCCGGTCCGCGCGGCGCGCGCTCGCCGCCACGCGGCAGCCGCGCCGGACGAGCTCCTGCACGAGCGCCGCGCCGATCCCGCTCGACGCGCCGGTGACCCAGACCCGGCGGCCGCCCAGCCTCACTGCCGCGCCAGCCGCAGCTGGACGTTGCCGAGGACGCCCGTCGCGAACCCGGCCTCGCAGTAGGCCAGGTAGAACTCCCACATCCGCCGGAACGTGCCGTCGAAGCCGAGGGCCGCGACCTCGTCGGTCCGGGCGATGAACCGCTCGCGCCACATCCGCAGGGTGGTCGTGTAGAACGGCCCGATCTCGCTCGTGGCCTCCACGCGCAGGCCCGAGCTGCTGCGGACGGCGCGGTCGATGGCCTCCTCCGACGGGATCAGCCCGCCCGGGAAGATGTACTTGTGCACCCAGCCGTAGGTGCGCCGGGTCGCCCGGTACCGGCGGTGGGGCATGGTGATCGTCTGCATGCCGACGGCGCCGGCGGGCCGCAGGTACCTGTCGCACGAGGCAAAGAACGTCGGCCAGTAGCGCTCGCCGACCGCCTCGAACATCTCGACCGAGACGATCCGGTCGTACGTCCCCCGGATCTCGCGGTAGTCGCACAGAACGACGTCGACGAGGTCGGCGAGACCGGCGGCGGCGATCCGCTCGCGCGCGAGCTCGGCCTGCGCCCGCGAGATCGTCGCCGACGTGACGCGGCAGCCGCGGGTCGCCGCCAGGTGCATCGCCATGCCGCCCCAGCCGGTGCCGATCTCGAGCACGTCGTGGCCCGGCCGTACGTCGGCCAGCTCGGCCAGCGCCTCGTACTTGCGCCGCTGGGCGGTCTCGAGTGTGTCGCCGGGCTCAAAGACCGCACACGAGTACGTCATCGTCTCGTCGAGGAAGAGCGCGAAGAGCTCGTTCGACAGGTCGTAGTGGCGCGAGATGTTGCGCGCCGCGCCGCTGAGCGTGTTCTCCTCGTGGGTGGGCAGGCGCCGGTCGAGCACGCGCCCGATCCTGCGAAACGGCCGCGGGGCGAGCCGGTCGAGCGACGAGGCGAATGCGGCGAGCGCCCCCGCCAGGTCGTCGGCCGACCAGTCGCCGGCCATGTACGCCTCGCCGAACCCGATCCTGCCGTGCGCGCCGAGGCGGTGGAAGAAGTCCTCGCGGTGGATCGTCATCGTCGGCGCGCCGGGGCGGCCGGCGACGGCCCGGTGGCCGTCCGGCAGGACGACCGTCAGCGATCCTGCCGGCAGCAGCCGGACGGCGCGGAGGAAGAGCGCGCGGGCGATCCGGGCGCGCGTCGGCGCGGCGACCGTGGCGGGGTGGAGCGGCCGCCGGGCCTCGACCTCGACGTGGGCGGTGGTCATCCGACACCGTCCTGGCGGGGATGGGGCGGACGGCGCACGTGGGCCACGCCCCGCCGGTGAAGGCGCAGGCCCTGGAGGTGGATGAGGGTCGTCACCTTCGCGGTCATGAGCGGGTACCGGATCAGCATTCTCCCGAGCGAGCCGTTGGTCAACGGGAGCCGCGTCCCCGTGAACGACGCGCCGAACACGCGCTCGCCGTCCTGCTCGAGGCTCATCTGGATCCCGAGCCGCTCCCCCAGAGGCGCGAACGCCATCCGGTAGCGCCCGTCGACGGTGAGGAACGGCGAGACGTAGAACTCCTTGTCGGTCTCGGCGCGGCCCCGCTCACCCGGGTGCAGCAGATAGCAGTGCCGCTCGCCGCGCGTGTTGTGCACCTCGGCGATGACGCAGCGCAGCTCGCCGTCCCGGCCGTGGCAGTAGAAGACCGAGAGCGGGTTGAAGACGTAGCCGAGCACGCGCGCGTTGGTGAGAAGCTGCACGGCGCCGCCCTCGAGGTCGATGTCGTGCATGCCGAGGTAGGCGTCGACGTTCTCGCGGATCGACCGGCCGGGATCGCCGAGGTGGTCGCGGCTTCGGATCGTCGTGAGCCCGCGCCGGTCGGCGCCGAACGCCCACAGGCGCCGGTCGAGCGCCGCGAGCTCCTCGAGGTCGACCAGCCACATGTAGACGCCGTAGCGAAAGACGTTGCGAACCGGCGTGCGCCGGTCGTGCATGACCTGGCCCTCGTACAGGCACGACCTCACCATGCGCACCCCATCGCCAGGGCCGCGCGCAGGCCCGAGATGCACCCGTCCTCGTGGAACCCCCAGCCGTGGTAGGCGCCGCAGTAGTACGTGCCGCGGTCGCCCTGGATCAGGGGCAGCTCGGCCTGCGCCGCGAGGCTCGCGTGCGTGTAGACCGGGTGCTCGTAGACCATGCGGCGCAGCTCCCGCCCGGGCTCGATCCGCGACGTCTGGTTCAGCGTCACGCAGTAGTCGAGCGGCTCGACCAGGGCCTGGAGCCGATTCAGGTGGTAGGTCACGTGCACGCTCGGCTGGCTCGTCGAGCAGGTGTCGAGCAGGTAGTTCCACGAGGCGCGGGCGCCGTGCGCGTGGGGGAGGAGAGAGCCGTCGGTGTGAAGGACGGTGTGGTTTCGCGAGTATGTCCACGCGCCCAGCACACGCCGCTCGGCCTCGCTCGCGTCGGCGAGCATCGCCAGGGCCTGGTCGGGATGGGCCGCGATCACGACCCGGTCGTGGCGGCGCTCGCCGTTCACCACGATGCCGTCGCGGGTGCGCTCGACCCGCTCGACCGGCGTCGATACGAGCACCCGGTCGAGCCGGCCCGCCACGGCCTCGACGTAGACGCGGCTCCCGCCGACGACGGTCTTCCACTGCGGGGAGTTGGTCACCGTCAGCATTCCGTGGTTGGCGAAGAACCGGATCAGGTAGCGGGCCGGGTACGCCCTGACCGTCGTCGGCGAGCTCGACCAGACGGCGCCCGTGAGCGGCAGCATGAAGTGGTTTGTGAAGTAGTCGGAGTAGCCGCCGTCGGCCAGGAACTGCTCGAGCGTCAGCCGGTCGGCGGCCGGATCGCGCAGGACGGCGCGCGCGTGGCGGTGGAAGCGCCTGACCTCGGCCAGCATCCGCAGGTACCGCGGCCGGCCGAGCACGGAGACCCGCGGCATCACGCCCTGCATGCCGCGGGCGCCGGCGTACTCGAGGCCGCAGCCCTCGCATCGCACCGAGAAGCTCATGTCGGACTCCTGGGTGCGCACGCCGAGATCTGCGAAGAGCCGCAGGAGCGTGGGGTAGGTGCGCTCGTTGTGGACGATGAAGCCGGTGTCGAGCGCGACCTCCCGCCCGCCCTCGCCGCGGACGCCGATCGTGTTGGCATGGCCGCCCAGGCGCTCGTCGCGCTCGTACAGCGTCACCCGGTGGCGACGGCCGAGGACGTGCGCGGCCGTGAGACCCGAGACGCCGCTTCCGATCACCGCGATGTCGAGCCCGTCGCCCATCATGTCGCAAAGACCGCGGAGAAGGCGGCGAGCGTGCCCCAGCCGCCGGCGACGAGCGCCACCTTGCGGCGCGCCGCCGGCTCGGGCAGGAGCGTCCCGAACGCGGCGCAGTCGGTCAGGTCGAACGCGACCCGGGCGGCGAGCGCCGCGAGCAGGACGCCGCCGCTCGGGGCGAGGACGATGGCGATCCCCGACACGATGTCGCGGACGCCGACGACGGCCGACAGTAGCCTCACCGCCGACTCGCGCGACTCCCATCCCCGGTAGCCGCCGTGGCGGCCGATGACGCCGGGCATGGCGACGGCGCTGACGCCGTAGGCGGCGGTCAGGACTCCGACGGCGCGCGGGATCCAGATCATCGCGAGATCCTGACCGCCTGGTCGGCCGGAAGGGCAAACGCGGCCGCGAGCTGGCCCTCGAGCGGGTGCAGGCCGAGCGTGCCGAGGGTGAGCCGGCGGGCGAGCGACTGCCATGTGGCCAGGCGCTGAAGCATCGTGTGGCCGGTGCCGCGGAGCTCGAACCGCGCGAGCCGCTCCGCGACCGGCTGGGCGTGCCGCGCGAACTCGAGCGACCGGGCCGGGTCGGTAATCCGGTCGCGGACGCCGTGGGCGATCACGATCGTGCGCCCGTGGAGCTGCTCCACGGGCTCGGCCGGCGGGCACCACGGGGCCAGCGCAACCACCGAGACGACCGACGGGTGGCCTGCAGCTCGGAGCGCCGCCCGGGCGCCCATCGAGTGTCCGAGGAGGCAGACCGGCACGTCGTAGCGCTCGGCGACGCGGTCGAGCGCCCACTCGACGTCGGCGACCGGGTCGCCCTCGTTGTAGCCGACCAGCCGGTACCGCAGCTGCGTCGACGCCAGGCCGAGGCGCCGCCCGCTGCGGGCGAGGTCGAGCAGGAACGGCAGCATTCGCAGCGCCGGCGATCGCAGGTTGGAGTCGGGCGCGGTGCTCTGCGACTTGCCCCCGTGGGCGATGACGACGGCGGCGCGCGGCGCACCGCGCGGCCCGACGGTGAGGAGGGACGGTGTGTGGGCGGCGCCCGGCACGGTGCGGGCGATGCTACTGGCCGGCCGGGCCGCGCGGGTGGTCGGAGACATCTCCCGGCATTCGCCGCGCGCGCCGCCCCGGTTCGGCGCAGATCCTGTGACACATCGCGCGACGAGGAGCGAGTGAGCTACAGTCGGCGCGTGGTTATGGGCGGCGTTGTGGCGGGAGCTGCGGCGATGCAGGCTGTTGCGGCGGAGCACGACGTGCTCGAGCAGCACCTGCGCGGCGTGCCCGGCTGGCTGTCCGATGAGGAAGCGACGGCGCTCTACGAGCTCGCCAAGGGGTGCACGGGCCGGGGGGTCATCGTCGAGATCGGGTCGTTCAAGGGCCGTTCGACGATCTGCCTCGGGCTCGGGTCGCAGGCCGGGCACGGCGTCCCGATCTACGCGATCGATCCCGGCCACGGCTGGAAGCGGTTCGCCGAGTTCCAGGCGAACATCCGGCGCGCCGGCATCGAGGAGCTCGTGAGGCCGATCGCCGCCATGTCGGCCGATGCCTACCCGGACTTCCCCGAGCCGGCGATCGAGCTCCTGTTCATCGACGGCTCGCATCGATACGACCTGGTCGACCTCGACTTCCACCTGTGGACCCGCAAGCTCGTCGACGGCGGCATGCTGGCCATGCACGACACGAGCGCGTACTTCCCCGGCTCCTGCCGCGTCGCCGAGGAGCAGATGTACAAGGGGTCGCACTACCGGCGCGTGCGCTTCATCTACAGCTCGATGACCGTCGGCCAGAAGGTGCGGCGCGTCACGGTCGCCGAGCGCGCGGCGAACCGGGCGTCGCTCCTCATCAAGCGCTCGTTCGACGTTGCCGTCCGCGTGCGCGAGCGGATCCCCGACCCGGTCAAGCGGACGGGCCGGCGCGGCCTGCGCGCGATCCAGCGCCGGCCGGGCGGGTAGCCGCCCGACACCGCGTCACGCAGGGGCGAAGCGCAGCGACCGCCCCACCGGGTCGGCGCCCACGAGCCGCACGGCGAGCGTCGTCCCGGGATCGATGCGCCCGTCGCTGCGCAGGCGGGCCCGGATCGGCGGCTCGGCGATCTGGAGCCGGGCGCCGCGGGCGTCGTGCTCGACGACGACGGCATCGAACCGCTCGCCGACCCGGTGCTCGAGGAGCCGGGCCTCGAGGTCGTCGATGATCGCCCGCTCGACCTGTCCGGCGCGGGACTCGGCCTCCTCCATCCGGTCCGGAAGCCGCATGAGCGCGGCGACCGCATCGGCATCCGGCGAGGCTCCCGACTCGAGCTGCACGAGCAGGTCGAGGACATAGCGGTCGGCCAGCCGCCGCAGCGGCGCCGTCGTGTGCGCGTAGGACGTCGCGAGGCCGGCGTGCACGTGCGCCTCCGGCACCTCGCCGGAGAAGGCGACGTACCCCGCCCGGCCCATGACGCCGCGCGCCTGCTCGAGCAGGGCGGCATGCGGCGGATCGGCGGGGCGAAGGCCGCGCGCGAACTCCTCGTAGCCGGTCTCGGCCGGCCAGCTCACGCCGAGCGCCGCGGCCGCGTGCCTGAGGACACCGACGCGGTACGGGTCGGCGCCTCCCATGGTCCGCAGCAGGCCGACCCGGTGGCGCAGCATGACGGCCGCCGCCACAGCACCTGCCAGGAGCGAGATCTCGGCGTTCCAGTCCTCCGAGGGCAGGCGTGACTCCCACTCCAGCCGGTAGCCGCACGGCGAGCCGGAATCGGGGACGACTCGCTGCTCGGGTGCGTCCAGGACCACGGCGCCGCGGGCGCTCGCCAGGGCGATGCGGCGCTCGGCGATCTCGCGGAGGATCGTCTCGCGCTCCCCGCCGAGATGCGCGTAGTCGAGGCGCTCGCGGCTCCGGACGAGCGCGCGCCCGACCGACGCGGAGGTCTCCCGCCCGGCATCGTCCAGCTCGACCGTGAAGACGATCGCCGGCCGGTCCTCGTCGGGGAGCAGGCTTGCGGCGCCCTCTCCAAGGGCGCGCGGGTAGAGCGGGCAGCGGACGTCCGGCGTGTAGACGGTGACGCCCCGGAGCCACGCCTCCGCCTCGATCGGCCCTCCCCGGTCGACGAACTGGGCGACGTCGGCGATCGCATAACGGACGCAGTACCCGCCGCCCGCCGTCCGCTCGAGCAGCATCGCCTGGTCGAGGTCCATGCTGCCCGGTGGATCGACCGTGAAGAAGGCCAGCTCGCGCAGGTCGGCGCGGCCGTCGCCGGCGACCCGACGCTCGGCCGCCGCCTGGGCGGCCTCCTCGACGGCCTCCGGGAATTCGGGGTGGACATCGAACTGCTCGCGGATGCGAGCGAAGTCCTCGGCGAGCGGGCTCGGCGGCGCCTCCGCCAGCCGGACGCGGCGGTGCGGCGTCAAGCGGAAACCCCATGGGGCCAGGCCCCGTTCGGGGCCAGGCCCCGACGGTCTTGCATGAGGGCCGACACTGGTGCCGGGGCAGTTTGCCTTAGATCGCCCGCCAACGGTCGTGGCTCCGGCGAAGACCGCGCTCTTCGCCGGAGCGCGGCAAACGACGCGCCAGCCCTTAAGGAGGGGGCTCGCGGGGGAACCCTGGGTTCCCCCGCGCTTAGGCCTTCGCCTTCTCCTTCGCCCCGGCCTTGATCCAGGGCATCATGGCCCGGAGGCGCGCGCCCACCGTCTCGATCTGCGAGCTGGCGGCCGAGCCGCGAAGCGCGGTGAAGCGCGGCCGGCCGGCGGCCTCCTCGTCCATCATCTCCCGGGCGAACGTGCCGTCGCGGACGTCGGAGAGGATCTTGCGCATGTTCTCGCGGACGTGCTCGTCGATCACCTGTGGCCCGCGGGTCAGATCGCCGTACTCGGCCGTGTCGGAGATCGAGTAGCGCATGCCCGCCAGGCCGCCCTCCCACATCAGGTCGACGATGAGCTTGAGCTCGTGGAGGCACTCGAAGTACGCGATCTCGGGCTGGTAGCCGGCCTCGACGAGCGTGTCGAATCCCATCTGCACGAGCTGCGTCATCCCGCCGCACAGCACGGCCTGCTCGCCGAAGAGGTCGGTCTCGGTCTCCTCGGTGAACGTCGTCTCGATCAGCCCGCCGCGCGCGCAGCCGATCGCGTGGCCGTACGCGAGGGCGAGCCCGAGCGCGTTCCCGGTCGAGTCCTGGTGCACGGCGACGAGGCCCGGCACGCCGATCCCGGCGGCGTACTGGCGGCGCACGAGGTGTCCGGGGCCCTTGGGCGCGATCATGGTCACGTCGACGTCCGTCGCCGGCTCGATGCCGCCGAAGCGGATGTTGAACCCGTGGGCGAACATGAGCATGGAGCCGGGGCGGAGGTTGGGCGCGATCTCCTCGCGGTAGACCGGCGCCTGCACGTGGTCGGGCACGAGGATCATGACGACGTCGCCCTGGGCGGTCGCCTCGGCGACCGTCGCGACCGGTAGGCCGTCATCGGTCGCCGCCCGGTGCGCGCGCGAGTCAGGCCGCGCGCCGACGACGACCTGGTTTCCCGAGTCGTGGTTGTTCAGGGCGTGGGCGTGCCCCTGGCTCCCGTAGCCGATGACCGCGATCGTCTTTCCGTCCAGCAGGGACGGGTCGCAGTCCGCTTCGTAATAGATCTTCGCATCAGCCACTTAGGCCACCACCCTCATTCGCTTTCGTTTGTTGACCTCGCCGTCGCGGTCGAGCCCGATCCGGCCGGTGCGCACCAGCTCGCGGATGCCGTACGGCGAGAGGAGCTCCTCGAGCGCCTCCAGCCGGTCCGGCGGGCCGACGCAGGCGAACGTCACCGCCGCCGGCCCCACGTCGACGACCCGGGCCTCGAACACCTCCGCCAGGCTGATGATCTCGGGCCTCCGCTCGGGCGTCGACGACACCTTCACCATCAGGAGCTCGAGCTCCACCGCGCTCTCGCCGAGCTCGGACACCTTGAGCACGTCGACGAGCTTGTAGAGCTGCTTCGTCACCTGGTCGATCGATTGCTGCGCGCAGTCCACGCGGATCGTGATCCGGCTGCGCGCGGCGTCGTCGGTCGGCCCGACGGCGAGCGAGTCGATGTTGAAGCCGCGCCGGGCGAAGAGGCCCGCGCAGCGCGTGAGGACGCCGGGGCGGTTCTCGACAAGAACCGAGAGAGTATGGACGCTCATCGGGTTCGCTCCAGTGTGGTTCGCAAGGGTTCTCGCCCTCGATCCGAAGGGGCGGACGAAACGGGACGGCTGGGGGGTGCCAGGATAAATCCTGGCACCTGTGTGACCACCGCCATCGAGGCGCCGGTCACACGCCCTCCTCGACCCACTGGTTGTCGTCCTCGGCCCACTCCACGTCGAGCATCTCGGCCGACGGAGCCCCCGCGGGGACCATCGGGTACACCTTCTCCTCGCGGTCGACCCGGGCGTCGATCACGGCCGGCCCGCCGCACTCCAGCGCACCGATGATGGCCTCGTCGACCTCGTCGATCGTCTCGCACCGGAAGGCGGCGATGCCGAACGCCTCGGCGAGCTTCACGTAGTCGGGCATGTCGACCGACAGGTCGGTCTCGGAGAAGCGCTCGTCGTGGAAGAGCTCCTGCCACTGGCGCACCATGCCCAGCCAGCCGTTGTTCACCACCACGTGGATCGCGCCGATCCCGTACATGCGCGCCGTTGCGAGCTCCTGCATCGTCATCTGGAAGCAGCCGTCGCCGTCGATGTTGATGACGGTCGCCTCGGGGCGGCCGACCTTGGCGCCGATCGCCGCGGGCACGCCGTAGCCCATCGTGCCCAGGCCGCCCGACGTCAACCACCGCCGCGGCTTGTCGATCTGGAGGTACTGCGCGGCCCACATCTGGTGCTGGCCGACGCCGGTCGCCCAGATCACGTCGCGGTCGGCGGTCAGGTCGCGCAGCCGCTCGATCACGAACTCCGGCTTGAGCGGCTCGGTGTTTCGGTAGCGGAACGGGTTCTCGGACTTCCATCCGCGGACGGTGTCGAGCCACTCGGCCGCCTTCGGCCGGCCGCCGTTCATGCGCGAGCTGAGCGCCTCGGCGAGCTTGGGAATGATCAGCTCCAGCGACCCGACGATCGGGATCTCGGCGTGCCGGTTCTTGTCGATCTCGGCCGGGTCGACGTCCATGTGGATCACCTTGGCGCCGGGCGCGAACACGTCGAGCCTCCCGGTGACGCGGTCGTCGAACCGCGACCCGCAGGCGATCAGGAGGTCGGCCCGGTTCATCGCCCAGTTGGCGGCCTTCGACCCGTGCATGCCCGGGAGGCCGATGCAGAGCGGGTGCGAGTCGGGGAAGACGCCCTTCGCCATGAGGGTCGTGATGACGGGCATCTGGACGGCCTCGGCCACGCGGATCAGGTCGGCCGGGTCGACGTTCGCCGACACGGCGCCGCCGCCGACGTAGAACACCGGCCGCTCGGCGGCGAGGATCGCCTCGGCGGCCGAGATCACCTGGCGCGGATGCCCGTGCTTCGACGGCTTGTAGCCGGGGATGTCGACCTGCTTCGGATACTCGAAGTCGAACGACGCGAGCTGGATGTCCTTCGGGATGTCGACGAGCACCGGCCCGGGCCGGCCGCTTCGCGCGATGTGGAACGCCTCCTTCATCACGCGCGGGATGTCGCGGACGTCCTTCACGAGCCAGGAGTGCTTCACGATCGGCATGGTGATGCCCTGGATGTCGGCCTCCTGGAAGGCGTCCGTCCCGATGAGGTGCGTCGGCACCTGGCCGGTGATGCACACGATCGGCGTCGAGTCGAGGTAGGCGTCGGCGATCGGGGTCACGAGGTTGGTGGCGCCCGGGCCGGACGTCGCGATCGCGACGCCGACCTTGCCCGTCGCGCGTGCGTAGCCCTGGGCCATGTGGCCGGCGCCCTGCTCGTGCCGCGAAAGGTAATGGCGGATCCCGTGCTCGAAGTGCGCCCACGCGTCGTAGAGCGGGAGGATCGCCCCGCCGGGGAGGCCGAACACGTCGGTCACGCCCTCGGCTTCGAGGCAGCGGATGATCGCTTCGGCGCCGGTGATCCTCTGCCTATCCACTGGCCACCACCCTATCGAAAGGGTGGTCGGCGAACTCCGCTGACCCGCTGGCGTGGTGGGCGAGCGCGTCGCAGACCGCCTGCCCCACCTCCCAGGTGGCATAGGCCCGGCCGCCGTGCACCTGGTCGGCGGTCGCGAGGCCCTCGGCCAGCACCTCGTCCACGGCCGCGCCGATCGCCCGGCCGACGTCACGGCGGCCGAGACCGTACGTGAACATCATCGCCACCGAGAGGATCATGGCGATCGGGTTGGCCTCGCCCTGGCCGGCGATGTCGGGCGCCGAGCCGTGCACGGGCTCGAAGATCCCCGGCCCGTCGGCGCCGATCGACGCCGAGGGGGCGAGGCCCAGGCCGCCGCCCACCGCCGCGGCCAGGTCGCTCAGGATGTCGCCGAACAGGTTCTCGGTCAGGATCACGTCGTAGCGGCCCGGCCGGGTCGCCAGGTTCATCGCGAACGAGTCGACCAGCTCGTGCGTCAGCTCCAGCTCCGGGGCCTCGGCGGCGTGGAGCTCGGTCACGACCTGGCGCCAGAGCTGGGACGTGGCCAGCACGTTAGCCTTGTCCACCGAGACAACGCGGCCGCCGCGGCGCTTGGCGAGCCGGAACGCCCACCGCGCGACGCGCTCGATCTGCCCGCGCGAGTAGCTGCACGTGTCGAAGGCGCTGTCGTCGGTCAGCACCTTCTCGCCGAAGTAGAGGCCGCCGGTCAGCTCGCGCACGACGATCAGGTCGATGCCGTCGTGGCGCACCGGGCGCAGGTTGGCGTACGTGTCGAGCTCCTTGCGCAGCTCCAGCAGGCCGGTCTCGGGCCGGCGCGGCGAGGACTCCCATCGCGGCCCGCCGACGGCTCCCAGGAGCACGGCGTCCGAGGCCTTGACGGCCGCCCGCACATGGGCGGGGAAGGGGTGCTGGTGCTTGTCGATCGCGTCTCCGCCGAACGGCAGGTGCACCTGGCGCACCCGTGCGCCCATGAGCGACGACACCGCCTCGATCACGCGGCCGGCCTCGGCCATCACCTCGGGCCCGATGCCGTCGCCGGCGAGACAGGCGACGATGGGGATGGGACGGGGTTCGGTCATCAGACTCCGATCAGCTCCTTGTCCTGGTCGGCCTCGATCGCGAGCTTGGCATGCGCGCATGCTCGCAGGTATGCCTCGGCCGATGCCTCGGTGATGTCGGTCGACACGGCCTGGCCGGAGAACGTCCGTCCGTCGGCCTCGACGACGACCCGCACCTCTCCCAGCGCATCCGCACCGCCCGTCACCGCGCCGATGCTGTACTCGGCGAGCACGACCGGCACCTCGAGCAGGCGCGTGATGGCGGTGAAGGCCGCGTCCACCGGCCCGTCGCCCACGGCCGACTCGGTCCGCTCACCGAAGCCGTTCCGCACAGTCACCTCGGCCTGCGCGGGCTCGCCCGTGCGGGTGGTGATCGCCAGCGTGACGAGTTGGTAGGGGTCCTCCCGCTCGCGGAGCGAGTCCGACGCGATCGCCTCGAGGTCGAGCGAGGTGATCTTGCCCTTGCCGGTCGGCGAGCTCCTTGAACCGGTCGAAGGCCCGGCGCAGGTCATCGCCCTCGATCGTGAAGCCCAGGTCGGCGAACGCCTGGCGGAGCGCGTGGCGGCCGGAGTGCTTCCCGAGGACGATGTCGGAGCCGGTCAGCCCGACCGACTCGGCATCCATGATCTCGTAGGTGCGCCGATGCGCCAGCACGCCGTGCTGATGGATCCCGGCCTCGTGCGCGAAGGCATTGCGCCCGACGATCGCCTTGTTCGGCTGGACGACATATCCGGTGAGGCGTGACACAAGCCGCGACGTCCGGACGATCTCGTTCGGTGACGATGCTCGTGTCGATGCCGAAGCGCGGCTTGCGGGTGCGCAGAAGCATCACGATCTCCTCGAGCGAGGCGTTGCCCGCTCGTTCACCGATACCGTTTATCGTGCATTCGATCTGACGCGCGCCGGCCGCGACGCCGGCCATGGAGTTTGCGACCGCCAGCCCCAGATCGTTGTGACAGTGCACCGAGAGCGTCACGCCGTCGATCTCGGGAACCCGTTCGCGCAATCCCGTCAGGATCTCGACGTACTCCTCCGGGACCGTGTAGCCAACGGTGTCGGGAATGTTAATCGTCGTTGCCCCGGCGGCAATCGCGGTGCGCACTACCTGCGCCATGAATTCGATGTCAGTTCTAGTTGCGTCTTCGCACGAGAACTCGACGTCCGAGCAGAAGCCCTTCGCCTTTCGAACAGCGGAGTCGGTCGCCGCGATGACCTCGTCCCGGTTCATCCGCAGCTTGTGCTCCATGTGGATATCGGATGTGGCGATGAACGTATGGATGCGGGGGTTGCGCGCGTCGGACAGCGACTCGATCGCCGCGTCGATGTCCTCCTCGTTGGTGCGGGCGAGCGATGCCACGACGCACTCGACGGCCCGGCTCACGGCCCGGATGCCGTCCCGCTCGCCGGGCGACGAGATCGCGAAGCCGGCCTCGATGATGTCGACGCCCAGCCGGTCGAGCTGGCGGGCGATCTCGATCTTCTCCTGCGCGTTCAGCGCGATGCCGGGCGACTGCTCGCCGTCCCTGAGCGTCGTGTCGAAGATACGGACGGTGTCCGTTTCTGAAGCCATGTCGTGGAACCTCCTTGGCCGGGGGAGAGCGCACCTCTCCCGTCGTGTGCGGGGTGCGTGTGCGCCGGAGTGCGGCGCGTAGGCCAAGAAGCTCGCCCTACCGGGCGAGAAGGAGGAGGCCGAGAAGGTCGAGGGAGATCGGCGGCAGCCCGACAGGACGCCCGCTCAACGTGGAGCGGGCGAAGATCCTCTCTGGGCGGGCGGTGCTCGACATGCGGGTCACAGCATAGGGGGTCGGGAAGGCCGCGTCAAACCCCTTCCGCAGGCGGCCGGGGTGTCGTGTATAACTTTGCGCGTATCGCCCAACTACAAGAGGTGACGTCACAATGCCGCGTACGGGTGTCATAGGCGAGCAGATCTTCGCGCAAGTCGAGAAGCTCGAGAAGGGCGGCATGAGCCGCACCGATGCGTTCAAGAAGATCTCCGCAGACAGCGGGCGCCGCGAGGGCACGGTCGCCGCCGAATTACTATCGAGTTGCGCGGAAGCGCGCGGGCGGATCGCTCAGGCCTCGCCGGGGTCCGCGCACACGTCGCGCCGCAGTCGCTCCCGCGACTCGTACACGCCGGCCCGCGGCCGCGGGCGGGAACGGCGATGTCGATGCGCTCACCCGCTCGCTTGTAGAGAACGTGCAGGCCCTCGCCGCGGCGATGAACGCCCAGGCTGCCGAGGTAAAGGATTTGCGCTCGCGCCTCGAGGGTGTGCGCAAGCTGCTCGCCTGAGCTAGCGGACCTTCCCGCGCGCCTCGACGCTCCAGACGTGCTCTACGACGCCCGCCCGGGCGGCGCAGACGACGTCCTGGAGGTTGATGCACGTACACACGTGGTTCGGGACGATCTCGATTCGGTCGCCGACATGCCATGACGCGGATGAGGCACTCACGTCACAGATTCCGTGCTCCTCGTTGGTGACGGGAATCGTCACGTCAGGGTGATCGATAACGGCGCCCCGGCCCTCGCCGCCGGGGCCGCCGAATGCGGCGTCCGAAAGCATCTTCGATCCGGCGTCGACGATCGCGTTCCCGGGCACCGCCGTCGAGACGACGGTGGCGTGGACCCGGAGCGCGCAGTCATCGAGCGTGAGCGGCCCGTCGAACGCCACCTCGGTGCGGTCGAGGAAGACGTAGGTGCCGGCGCGCAGCTCGTTCACCGAGGGCGTGAGGTGTGTCATCTGCATCGCCGGCGTGCAGCCGCCAGACACCCGGTCGCAGCGCAGTCCGGCCTCGCCGAAGCGCGAGACGGCTTCGGCCAGCATCGCCTCGACGTCCGCGAGCTTGCGCTCGATGTCGGCGGCCGGCCCACGCACGTGGCCGGGGAAGCAGCTGATCCCGGCGAGCTCCAGCCCGTCGAGGCCGGCGAGCCGCTGGGCGAGCGTGCACGCCGCGGCCGGGCTCTCGACCCCGGTGCGGTGCAGCCCGACGTCGATCTCGACCAGCACCTCCGCCCGGGCGCCGGCACGGGCGAGCGCCGCCGCCATCGGCTCGGCCGCCTCGTAGGAATCGACGGCCACCGTGAGGCTCGTGGCCGCGGCCACCTCGGCCAGCCGCCGCCATGCATCTGCCCCGTAGACGGGATAGTGAAGGAGGAGCGGGCCGAGGTCATGGCTTGTCATCACCTCGGCCTCGCCGACCTTTGCCACGGTGAGGCCGGCCGCTCCCGCTGCCAGCTGCATGCGCGCGACCGGCGGCATCTTGTGCGTCTTCGAGTGTGGCCAGAGCGCGAGCTCGTGCTCCCGCGCATAGCCCGCGAGCCGCGCGATGTTCGCCTCGAGCTTGTCGAGGTCGACCACCGCGATGGGCGTCGGCAGCTCCTCGACGGGCAGGCCGACCCAGGTCTCCGCCGTAGCCGCGGGCTCGAGCATGTCCCGATGCTACCGGCGAAACACCCATGCCTGATGCCAATGTTTCATGCACGGCGAACAACCGGGGCCAGACGCCGGATGGGGTCTGGCCCCATGGGGTTACGCTGCAAGCCCATGACATCGGGTCCGACCTGCGTGGCCAGCTCGTGCTGCTCCGCCCGCTCGAGGAGCGCGACTTCGCCCGCCTCGTCGAGATCGGCTCCGAGCCGGAGGTGGCGCGCTGGTGGCCGGATATCGCGGCCGCGGAGCTGGCGGAGAAGGCGGCCGGTGAGGAGGATGACACCGTCGCGCTGGCCGTCGAGCGGGAGGGGCGCGTCGTCGGGATGATCCAGTTCCACGAGGAGACGACGCCCGACTTCCGGCATGCGGGCATCGACATCTTCCTCGCGACCGAATGCCACGGACAGGGGCTCGGCGCCGACGCGGTGCGGACGCTCGCGCGGCACCTGTTCGAGGAGCGAGGCCACCACCGGGTGACGATCGACCCCGCCGCCGCCAACGGGCGCGCGATCCGTTCCTACGAGCGGGTGGGCTTCCGGCGTGTCGGGATCATGCGCCGCTACTGGCGCGACCCGGCCGGCGAATGGCAGGACGGCCTGCTGCTCGACCTGCTCGCCGGCGAGTTGAGCTAAACCTGGAGCCGGACTTCCTCTCGGACGCGTACGCCGTAGCGCTCGAGCCGTTCGAACAGCGGCGCGTACGGCACGCACCGCTCGGAGGGGAGGACGCCGGTGTGCGCAGCGAGCTCGCCGCGGCACAGCATGTCGGCGACGACGGCCGGCGGGCACGCGGTGGAGAGGACTCCGCCGCCGAAGTCGAGCCGGTCGACGGCCGAGGTGACGCACTCCACGATCGCAAGGCCGCCCTCGGCGCCGTGCGCCTCGATGCGGTGGATACCGAACGCGTGATGCGACGGCGAGGCCTTCGGGAGCTGCGCAAGGAGCGCGAGCAGCACGTGCCGCGGCGTGACGCGCATGCCGCGCACCTCGACCGGTTCGGTGTGCGCGAGCCCGATCTCGGTGAGAAACCGGATCCGGTCGAGGAAGACCGGGTTGAGTGAGAGCTGAAAGCTGACGTTGCGGGCGCCGAAGCTCTGCGGGAACGTCGCCTGCTCTGAGTGGATCGTGTAGATCGTCTCCGCGGGGCCGGCGGGCGGACCGAACTCGACCGTGCCGGCCTCGCTCATCGGCGGCACGTACATGACCTCGCCGTCGCGGACGACCGGCGTCGGCATCGAGAGCTCGTCGAGGATCGTCTCGAGGGCGTACGGCGCGACGAGCGGCCCCGCCGGCGGGTCGGGGTCGCGCCCGGCAGCCGCGACGACGATCCGTTCGACGTCGTCGCCGAGCAGCTCGACCGCCCGGGCCGCCATGACGTTCGTCTTCCCCGGCGTCGAGCCCATCCCGAGCACCGCCAGCCGGCCGGCCTCCCGGAAGCGGACGTCGAGCTCGAGCTGCTCGAGCGTCACGTGGAAGAGGCCGCCCAGGTCGACGTAGCCGGCGCCGGCGGCGAGCGCCGCCCGCATCGCGGCGAGGTTCACCCGGTAGGAAGCCGTGTTCAGGAGGACGTCGGCGCCCTCCAGCGCGGCGGCCGCCCCGGCGTGGTCGGTGATGTCGAGACCCGCCCCGGTCGCGCGCCCGCCGCCGTGCCGCTCGGCCACCTCCCGCGCGCCTGCCTCGTTCATGTCGAGGACCAGGATGCGCTCGACCGCCTCCTGCTCGGCCAGCGTCGCGACGATGGCGGGCCCGATGATGCCGGCCGCGCCGACGACCGCGACAGTGCTCATGAAACTAGGAGGAGACGGTTTGGCGGGAGCCCGACTTCGTCATCTCGACCCACGCCTCGTCGAGAACCGTGTCGAGGACGTCGTGGATGAAGTCGAGGTCGTCGCGGGTCGCAACGAGCGGGGGCGACAGCTGGATGACCGGGTCGCCGCGGTCGTCGGCGCGGCAGATGAGGCCCGAGTCGTACATACGTCGCGACAGGAACTCGCGCAGCAGATGCTCCGACTCCGCATGGGTGAAGGTCTCCTTGGTCTCCTTGTCCTTGACGAGCTCGAGCGACATGAAGTAGCCCGCGCCGCGCACGTCGCCGACGATCGGCTTCTCGCCGAGCTTCTTCAGGATTCCGCGGAAGTAGTCCTCGTTCTGGCGGACGTTTTCGAGCAGGCCCTCCCGCTCCATCACCTCGACGTTCTTGAGCGCCACCGCGCACGAGACGGGGTGGCCGCCGTAGGTGATGCCGTGGGTGAACATGTTCGTGCCTTCGATGAACGGCGCCGCGACGGCGTCGGTCATGAGCACGCCCCCGAGCGGGACATGGGCCGATCCGATGCCCTTGGCGAACGTGATGACGTCGGGGCGGATGTCGTAGCGCTCGGAACCGAACCAGTATCCGAGCCGTCCGAACCCGCAGATCACCTCGTCGGCGACCAACAGGATCCCGTACTCGTCGCAGATTTCGCGGACACCGCGGCAGTAGCCCTCGGGTGGGGTGAACGTGCCGCCCGAGTTCTGCACGGGCTCGATGAAGACGGCCGCCACCGACTCGGGGTCCTCCTGCTCGATCAGCTCGCGTAGCTCAGTGAGCAGGAACTGCGTGAACTCGGCTTCCGTCTCGCCGTGTATGCGGCGGTAGTTGTTCGTGTTCGACACGTGCCGGACGCCGGGCATGAGCGGTTCGAACGGTGTGCGCAGCGGAGCGACGCCCGTCAGCGAGAGCGCCCCGAACGTGGTGCCGTGGTAGGCGATCCGGCGCGCGATCATCTTGTAGCGATTCCGGAAGCCTTTGAGCTGGTGGTACTGCTTGACGAGTTTGATGATCGACTCGTTCGCCTCGGAGCCGCCGGAGACGAAGAACGTGCGGTTCAGGTCGCCCGGCGCGATCTCGGCGACCTTGCCCGCGAGCTCGATCGAACGCGGGTGGGCGTAGTTCCAGTTCGTGTAGAACGGCAGCTCCGCCATCTGCTCGGCGGCCGCCTCGCCCAGCTCCGCCCCGAAGCTGTAGCCGATCTGCGTGCAGAAGAGCCCGGAGAGCGCGTCGAAGTACTTCTTGCCGTTCGTGTCGTAGACCGAGCAGTGCTCCCCGCGGGTGATCACCGGCACCTCGTCCGTCTCGTACGCCGAGTGGCGCGTGAAGTGCATGAGGAGGTGGCGCTTCGCGAGCGTCTGGAGCTGAGCGTGGTCAGTCATTCCGGCCGATCCTTTCGGGGCGTGGCAGCCCTGGGATGGTACAGGGAACGGCCTTTCCCGGCCTCCGATCGAGGGCGGCCTCTATACTCGCCGGGCACGGCTTCGACCGCGGGGGTATAGACCAATGGCCGTCCACACCGGAACCTCTTCAGAGGCGCTTCGCGCCAAGCGAGACCGCTACGTCGCGCGCGGCGTCTCGATCGCGCCGATCTTCGCCGCACGCGCCCACGGGGCGCGGCTGACCGACGCCGACGGCCGTGAGTACATCGACTTCGCCGGCGGGATCGGCGTGCTCAACCTGGGCCACACGCCGGATGCCGTGGTCGAGGCGATCGCGCAGCAGGCCGGGGAGCTGATCCATGCCTGCTTCCCGGTGGCGGCCTACGAGCCGTACCTCGAGGTGTGCCGGATGCTGTCCGACCTGGCCCCGGGGACGGGCGAGAAGAAGGCGGTGCTGATCAACTCCGGCGCCGAGGCCGTCGAGAACGCCGTCAAGATCGCCCGCTACCACACGGGCCGCCCGGCCGTGATCACGTTCGACCGCGGCTTCCACGGGCGGACGCTGCTTGCCATGAGCCTCACGTCGAAGCTCGTCTACAAGCGCGGGATGGGCCCGTTCGCGCCCGAGATCTACCGGGCGCCGGCGCCGTATCCGTATCGCGGGATCGACACCGCCGACGCGCTCGAGGCGCTCGACTGGATGTTCAAGGCGACGGTCGACCCGGCGTCGGTGGCGTGCGTGATCCTCGAGCCGATCCAGGGCGAGGGCGGCTTCACCGTCATGCCCGCGGACTTCATCCAGGGCCTGAAGGCGCGCTGCGAGCAGCACGGCATCCTCTACATCGACGACGAGGTGCAGGCCGGCATGGGCCGCACCGGCACGCTGTGGGGCATCGAGCACTCCGGCGTCGTCCCCGACCTGATCACCGTCGGCAAGTCGCTCGCGTCGGGCATGCCGCTGGCCGGTGTGATCGGCTCGACCGAGGTGATGGACTCGGTCCATCCGGGCGGCCTCGGCTCGACCTACGGTGGCAACCCGGTGGCGTGCGCCGCTGCGGTGGAGAGCCTGAAGGCCATCTCCGACCCCGACTTCCTGGCCCGCGCGGTCGAGGTGGGCGAGCGCATCCATGCGCGGCTGAACGAGATGGCCTCGCGCCACCCGGCGATCGGGGAGGTGCGCGGGATCGGCCCGATGGCGGCCATCGAGCTCGTGAAGGACTCCGAGACGCGCGAGCCGGGAGCCGAGCTCGCGGCCGCGACGGTGGCGGCGGCGCTCGACCGGGGGCTCATCATCCTGAAGACCGGCATCTACGACAACGTCATCCGCATCCTGGTGCCGATCGCCGCGCCCGACGAGGACCTCGAGGCAGGCCTCGACCGGCTCGAGGAGTCGCTTGGAGCAGCAGCAGCCTGAGCCATCCGGAGCCGCGGCGGTCAGTCTCCGCGGCGTCCGCAAGACCTACGGCGACGTCGTCGCCGTCGACAGGGTGAGCCTCGACGTGGCCGACGGCGAGTTCTTCTCGATGCTCGGCCCGTCGGGGTCGGGGAAGACAACGACGCTGCGGATGATCGCCGGGTTCGAGCTCCCGACCGAGGGCGAGGTGCTCCTGAACGGCGCCGACGTCTCGCGGCTGCCGCCCTACCAGCGCGACGTCAACACCGTCTTCCAGGACTATGCGCTCTTCCCGCACATGTCGGTCGGCGAGAACGTCGGGTACGGCCTGATGGTGCGGCGGGTGGGGAAGGGTGAGCGGAAGACCCGGGTCGGCGAGGCGCTCGAGATGGTGCGCCTGCCCGGGTTCGAGTCGCGCAAGCCCTCGCAGCTCTCGGGCGGCCAGCGCCAGCGGGTCGCCCTGGCCCGCGCGCTCGTGAACCGGCCCAAGCTGCTCCTGCTCGACGAGCCGCTCGGCGCGCTCGACCTGAAGCTCCGCGAGGAGATGCAGATCGAGCTGAAGGCGATCCAGAAGGACGTCGGCATCACGTTCATCTTCGTCACGCACGACCAGGACGAGGCGCTCACGCTCTCGGATCGCCTGGCGGTCTTCAACGGCGGCCGGATCGACCAGGTCGGCTCGCCCGCCGAGGTGTACGAGAACCCGGCGACGGCGTTCGTGGCCGGCTTCGTCGGGACGTCGAACCTGATCACGGGCGATGTGGCCAGGGCCGTCGCCGGGGCCGAGGGGACGTTCACCGTCCGGCCTGAGAAGATCCATCTCGCCGACCCGGGCGAGCAGCCGACGCCCGCGCAGTGCTCCGTCAACGGCACGGTGCGCGAGGTCGTCTACCTGGGCGTGAACACCCGCTACATCGTCTCCCTGGACGGAGGGGGCGAGCTGGTCGTCGTACAGCAGAACCAGGCCACGTCGTCGATGCAGGCACTTGCGGCGCGCGGCCGGCAGGTGCGTCTCATCTGGGACCGGGAGCACAACCGCGCCGTCGAGGCATCCGGTTCGAACATCGAGTGGGAGGAGATCTCGGCATGAAGAGGAGCTGGATGGCACTGGCCGCCGCCACGGCGAGCCTGGCCGTCGCCGCGGGCTGCGGCGGGGGCGGCGGAAGCGACAATGCGGGCGGCGGGGGGAGCAGCGTGAAGCCGGTCGCGACGATCGGCCCCACCGAGGGCGCGCTCAACCTGATCGCGTGGCAGGGCTACACCGAGGACAACGTCGTGAAGCCGTTCGAGGCCCAGACGGGCTGCCAGGTGCACGTCACCTACGGGCAGACGTCCGACGACATGGTGCGGCTCATGCGCACCGGCAACTACGACGGCGTGTCGGCGTCGGGCGACGCGACCAACCGCCTGATCGCCGCCGGCGACGTGAAGCCGGTCGACGTGCAGAAGCTCATCCCCGACTTCAAGGACATCTCGCCGGCGCTCCAGTCGCCGCCGCACAACACCGTCGACGGCGTGCACTACGGCGTCTCCTACGAGTGGGGCGCGGACGTCCTCATGTACAACAAGGACGTCGTCACGACGCCGCCCGACAGCTGGGGCGTGATCTTCGACGGCACGAGCTACTCCGGCAAGGTCGACGCCTACGACAGCCCGATCTACATCGCCGACGCCGCCGTCTACCTGAAGTCGGCGCAGCCGGACCTCAAGATCACGGACCCGTACGAGCTGACCCAGGACCAGTTCGACGCCGCGGTCAACCTGCTGAAGAAGCAGCGCCAGGCGATCGGGAACTACTGGGGCAGCTACACGTCCCAGATCTCCGACTTCAAGAACGGCTCGATCGTGATCGGCCCGACGTGGCCGTATCAGTACAACGCCCTCGTCGCCGACAAGCAGAACATGGGCGTCGTGCTCCCGAAGGAGGGGGCGACAGGCTGGGCCGACACGTGGATGCTCTCGTCCCAGGCCGCGAACCCCAACTGCATGCTGAAGTGGATGGCCTACGCGACGACGCCGCCCGTGCAGGCCAAGACGGCCTACACGTTCGGCTCGGCGCCGGCCAACCCGCAGGCCTGCTCGATCCTCGACAAGGAAGTCGCGAACTACTGCACCGACTACCACGTCACCGACCCGGCGTATTTCAAGAGCATCGCCTACTGGAAGACGCCGCTCACCGACTGCGGCGACGACCGGGGCGAGCACCTGCGTCCCGTACTCGGAGTGGACGTCCGCCTGGACGGAGATCAAGAACAGCTAGACCACCGGGGCCAGACCCCATAGCGATCGCGCTATGGGGTCTGGCCCGCGGGGTTCGATGAGCACCACCGCACCCGACATCGCCAAGCCGTCAGGGGGGCTTCGCACCCGGGTCTCGGCGTTCCTCTACCGCCGCCGGCCGCTGAAGCTGGTCCTGCTCCTGGCGCCGCCGCTCAGCTGGATCGTCCTCGTCTATCTGGCCGCGCTCGCGGTGCTGCTCTTCACGTCGCTCTGGATCGAGGACGAGCTCTCCGGCCGGATCATCCACACCCTCACGCTGGACAACTTCCGCGAGCTCTGGAACCAGCCGGTCTACCGGACCATCACCAAGAACACGCTCGTGATGGCCATCGTGGTGACGATCACCGACGCCCTGCTGGCGTTCCCGCTCGCGTACTACATGGTGCGCATGGCGTCGCGGCGGATGCGGGCGCTGCTCTTCATCGGCGTCCTCATGCCGCTCTGGTCGAGCTACCTGATCAAGGCCTACACGTGGCGCCTCATCACCTCGCAGGACGGCCCGATCAACTGGACGCTCGGCAAGGTCGGGATCGGCCCGGTCGACATCGCGTTCAGCTACCTGGCGATGTGGCTCACGTTCAGCTACCTGTGGCTGCCGTACATGGTGCTGCCGGTGTACGCGGCCCTGGAGCGGGTGCCCGACGTCGTATCCTGGAGGCCTCGGCCGACCTCGGCGGCCGGGCCTGGATCACGTTCCGGAAGGTGATCTGGCCGCTCGCGCTCCCCGGCATCGCCGCCGGCTCCATCTTCACGTTCTCGCTCACGCTCGGCGACTACGTCGTGCCCGACCTCGTGGGCGGCAACAACCACGACTTCATCGGCAACGTCATCTTCCGGTTCCAGGGCGTCGCCCAGAACGTGCCGTTCGCCGCCGCGTTCGCGTGCGTCCCGGTGGTCATCGTCAGCCTCTACCTGGTCCTGATGAAGCGGCTGGGCGCGTTCGAGGCGCTCTGAAATGGAACCCCGCCCCGTCAGGATCGCGATCCGGGCCGGCGCGCTCGTGCGTGATGCTCTTCCTGTACCTGCCGCTGGCCGTCATCGCGCTGAACGCGTTCGGCTCGTCCAAGATCCCGAGCTGGCCCGTGACGAGCTTCACGACCCACTGGTTCAGGCTGGCGTGGAACGACCAGTTCGCCCGCGACGCGCTCGTGAACTCCTTCTCGGTCGGGCTCCGCGCCGCGGCGCTGGCGCTCGTCCTCGGGACGTGCATCGCGTTCGCGCTCTCGCGGTTCCGGTTCTTCGGCCAGAACGCGATCTCGCTCCTCTTCGTGCTCCCGATCGCGCTGCCGGGCATCGTCACCGGCATGGCCCTGCTCTCGGCGATCGAGTACCTCTCGATCAAGCCCTCGCTGTGGACGGTCGTCGTCGGCCATGCCACCTTCTGCATCGTCGTCGTCTACAACAACGCCGTCGCGCGGCTGCGGCGGTCGTCCGCGTCGTTCGAGGAGGCCTCGATGGACCTCGGCGCGGACGGGTGGCAGACGTTCCGGCACGTGACGCTCCCCAACCTCTCGACCGCGCTCGTCGCGGGCGGCCTCCTGGCGTTCGCGCTCTCGTTCGACGAGATCGTCGTCACGCTCTTCACGGCCGGCTCCCAGCAGACGCTGCCGCTGTGGATGTACGAGCAGTTCAAGCTGCCGAACACGGCGCCCGAGGCCAACGCCGTCGCCGTCTTCGTGATCGCCCTGACGGCCGTCCCGATCTACTTCGCCCAGCGCCTCATGCGCGACGCGGGCGGCATCGCCGGCCGGTAGCGGACAGTCCAGTCGCTGCAACCCGCCGCAGGCTTTGGTAGCCTGCGTCCCCATGTCGTCCGCCCGTGGCCAGGCGCGCCGTCGCGCGCCCTCGACCCGAGCGCTTGTGGGATTGCCGGTGCTGTGCATCGCCGTGGTCGCCGCGATGTCCGCTCCCACCGCTTCCGCGGACACGCTGTCGTCGAAGCGCGCCCAGGCCAGGGCCGCCGAGGCGCACCTCACCGCCCTCGAGAGCGCCGCCGAGAGGCGGGTCGAGATCTACGACGGCATCCACCAGAAGTTCGTCAACACGCGGAACGCCATCCGCCTCAACGAGCAGTCGCTCAAGGTCGCGCAGGCGAACCTGAAGGCGGCGGAGACGCGGCTCGAGGCCAGCCTCACCGAGACGTACAAGACCGGCGGCGAGGACGCCTTCTCCTACCTCCTCGCGGCCCGGTCGATCGGCGAGCTCGTCGACCAGATGCAGGTCATGCAGCGCGTGAACGGCATCAACAAGACGCTGCTGAACCAGGTCACCCGCTACAAGACCGAGGTCGCCACCCGCCAGTCGCGCCTCGCCAAGCTGCTGAAGGCCGTCCGCGCCCAGCAGGCGGCATCCGCCGCGGCCAAGGCGCGTGCCCAGGCGGCCGTCAACCGGCAGAAGTCCTACATCAACAGCCTCAAGGCCTCGATCCAGAAGATCCTGGACGAGCAGGCGGCCGCCCGCCAGCGCGCCGCCGAGGCGGCCGCGGGCCAGGGGATCATCCACCACCACCACCAACCTCCCGGTGCCGCCGTCGAGCACGCTGGGCGGCCAGGCGGTCGCGATCGCCGAGCAGTATCTGGGCGTGCCCTACGTCTGGGGCGGCGCGAGCCCGTCGGGCTTCGACTGCTCCGGGCTCGTCATGTACGTCTACGCCCAGCTCGGCGTGTCGCTCCCGCACAACGCGGCGGCCCAGATGTCGTCGCTGCCGGCGGTGCCGCTGAATGCCCTCGAGCCCGGCGACCTGGTCTTCTTCAACGGCGCCTCCCACGTGGGGATCTACGTGGGCAACGGCACGATGATCCACGCGCCCCACACGGGCACGGTCGTGCAGTTCGGCAGCATCAACGACGAGGGCTCGATCACCGGCGCGGCCCGCGTCCCCGGCTGACCGGGTCCGACGCTAGGAGCCCTGGCGGTCGAGCCAGCGCGCTGCGGTCTCGCCGGTGTCGAGCACGTGCGCGTGAAGCTGGCGCCGGGCGCGGCGAGCGTCGCCGGCCACCAGCGCCTCGGTGATCCGGTCGTGGTCGTCGGCCGAGCGGGGGATGATCTCCGGGTCGTCGGCGAACGTGCGCCAGGCGATCGAGCGCGGCACCATGTTCTGGAGGGACTGGACGGTGTCGCGAAGCGGCGGGCACGCCGCTGCCGCGAGGATGACGTTGTGGTAGAGCTCGTTGGCCTGTGACCACTGCTCGCAGAGGATCGCCCGGCCGCGGTCGTCGCCGGCGTCGAGCGACCCGTAGCGGGTGTATCCGGTGCGCAGGAGGGCCTGCGCCGCCTCGATGTCGCTTCGGTCATACCCGGTGAGCCGGCCGGCCGCCCGCTCCGCGGCGAGGCCCTCGAGCTCGGCGCGCACCAGGTAGACGTTTCGGCACTCCTCCGCCGAGAACTGGCGCACGAGGGCGCCGCGGTGGCCGAGCTGCTCGACGAGCCCGAGCGCCTGGAGCTGGCGCAGCGCCTCGCGCACCGGCGTTCGGCTCACGCCGAAGCGGGCGGCGAGGTCCTCCTGGCGCAAACGCGTCCCGAGCGGGATGCGGCCGGTGACGATCTCGGCCTGGAGCTCATGGGCCAGGTCGTCGGCGCGCGAGAGGCCTCGGGTTGATTGCTCCATGGTGAAAGTATTTCACCTCCGGCCCGAATCCCATTCTTGAATCCAGTGAGTTGCAGTTTGGATCCAAAGTGACTAAGGTTGCCGGCCATGTCCACCACCGAAGACGTCAAGCTCCCTGCGATCGAGCACATCAAGGCCCGCAAGGACGGGCTCGACGTGCTCGCCGACATCTACCGCTACGCCGAGCTCGGGTTCGACGCCATCGAGCCCGACGACCTGGCCCTGTTTCGCTGGTACGGCATCTACACCCAGCGCTCCGAGGCGTCGGCCGCTTCGGGCGATCCGGGACCCTCCGAGGAGACCGACGGGTACTTCATGCTGCGGATCAAGTTCCCGAACGGCATCGTCACCGCCGACCAGCTGCGGGCCGTCGGGCGCCTCTCGGAGCGCTACGGGCGCGGCATGGGCGACATCACGACGCGCCAGAACATCCAGCTCCACTGGCTGCGGATCGAGGACATGCCGGTGATCCTCGACGAGCTGAACGCCGTCGGGCTCTCGTTCACGCAGGCCTGCGGCGATGTGTGGCGAAACGTCGTCGGCTGCCCGCTCGCCGGCGTCGACGGCCACGAGCTCCACGACTCCCGCCCTCTGATCGAGGAGCTCGAGCGCACGTTCGTGGGCGACCGCCGCTTCTCGAACCTCCCGCGCAAGTTCAAGGTCTCGGTGTCGGGGTGCCTGCACCGCTGCGCGCAGCACGAGATCAACGACATCGGGCTCGTCGCGGTCGAGAAGGACGGGGTCGTGGGCTACGACGTCTGGGTCGGCGGCGGCCTCGGCGCGTCGGCCCGGATGGGCCGGCGGCTCGACGTGTTCGCCCTGCCCGAGGAGGCGGCCGACGTGTGCCGGGCGATCACCGAGATCTTCCGCGACGAGGGCAACCGCTCCAAGCGGACGCGCGCGCGGATCAAGTTCCTGGTCGACGAGTGGGGCGTCGAGCGGCTGCGCGCCGAGGTCGAGGAGCGGCTGGGCCGCTCGCTGCCGACGTCGGTCGTCCCGGCCGATCCCGTCGATCCGCACCGCGACCACCTCGGCGTCCATCCGCAGGTGCAGCCGGGCCTCTACTACCTGGGCGCGACCACCCTGCGGGGCCGCTTCACCGGCGACCAGATGATCGCCGTGGCCGACATCGCCGACCGGTTCGGCTCCGGCGCGCTGCGCTGCACGAACCGCCAGAACATCATCGTGCTCGACGTCCCGGACAGCCAGGTCGACGAGGCGGCGGCGTCCCTGCGCGACGTCGGCCTGCCCACCGAGGCTTCCACGTTCCGGCGCGGCGTCATCTCCTGCACCGGGATGGAGTTCTGCAAGCTCGCGATCGTCGAGACGAAGGAGCGCGCCGCCGAGCTGATCGAGCACCTCGAGCGGCGCGTCGGCGACGTCGCCGGGTCGCTTCGGATCAACCTGAACGGCTGCCCGAACGCGTGCGCCCAGTACCAGGTCGCCGACATCGGCCTCCAGGGCGGGATCGCGCGTCTCCCCGACGGCCGCCGCGTCCAGGGGTTCATCCTCCACATCGGCGGGCGGCTGGGCGCCGACGCGGGGTTCGGGCGGCGGGTCGCCTCGAAGGCGATGCCCGCCGACGACGCGCGGTATGCGGTCGAGCGGATCGTCCGCGCTTACGCGGGCGAGCGGCCGGCCGACGGCACGTTCGCGGAGTGGGCGGCGGCGCAGTCGGACGGGCGCCTCGCCGCCCTGGCCGGGGTCGCGGTTGCCCGCGAGCCGGCCGAGGCGGCGGCGTAGGCGTCCGCAGCTAGACGGCGGGGCGCGCCTTGCGGCCGAGCGCGATGCCGGTGAAGAGTCCCCGGCGGCGGAGGCGGCTCTCGCGCACCTGCGCCTTGAGGCGACCCGCGCGCGCCTCGCGGATCAGATCGGTGTGCCGGATCGCCGCCAGGCGCTCGTCCTGGGTGATGCGCACGAAGTCGGGTGTGTGTGGATGCATGCCCACATGACGCGCGGGCACGCCACCATCTTCCCAAGATGGGTGATCCCCAGCTCCCGCGCGTCCGGACGTACCGCTGTTTGTGCAGACCAGGGGTGGTGGGGCTGCGGCTGCGAACCGTCGCATCCACGGGAGACCTGCTTGGATAGCAGGTCTTCCCGTGACCGCTGCAAGGCGTTCGCCTTGCACCTTGTCCTCGGTCGCGTCGATATTTCAACCAATATCGACGCTCCCTGCGTCCTTGCGCTACTCGGTTCTCGCCGCCCAGGACGTCACGGGAGCTGGGGATCAACTATCTACACCGGCGCGGGGCTCATCGAGTAGATGAAGAAGGCCGGCTCGTCGCCCACGTTCTCGAGCCGGTACTCCCAGCCGGGCGCCAGGTAGACGCCGTCGTCGGGGCCGATCTCGAGCTCGCCCTCGTCCCATGTGAGCCGCAGCCGGCCGCGGACGACGAAGTACGTCTCGTCGACCGGCCCGTACCAGTGGTCGCCCTCGCCGGTGGAGTCGGCGTCGGTGAACGACCAGGTGTTCGTCCGCTCGCCGGGATCCATCCAGGCCGCGCCGAGGAGCAGGTTCGACCCGTGCTCGGTCTTCGTCACGATCCGGCCGATCCGCACCCGGGTCGGCGCCTCCGCGGCCGGGATGACCGGGACGGACTCGAGCGGGATCACGGCGGGGCGGGGGCGGTCCACGGGGCGAGCCTACACGGATCCGGCTACGATGGGGATGAAGCGTTGCCGGGGGCGATCCCCGGTGAATCGCATCCAGAGAGGCGGAGGGACCGGCCCTGTGAAGCCTCGGCAACCGCTCCGATCGGCGGAGAACGGTGCCAAATCCGGCGGGGCCCCGCCCCGGTAGATGTGACCACCGACCTGGGGGATCGACCATGAAGGCCGCTCGACTCGTCTGCAAAGGCTGCTCAGCCGTCTACCCGCTCGAGGCGCTCTTCGCCTGCGACCGCTGCTTCGGCCCGCTCGAGGTCGGCTACGACGACGTCGGCGCGCCCATCGCCCGCGAGGCGGTGGAGGCCGGGCCGCCCACGCTGTGGCGGTACGCCGACTTCCTGCCCGTCGCGCCGCCGGCGGGCGGGCTGCCGGTGGGGCGCTCCCCGCTCATCCGGGCCGACCGGCTCGCGGCGGAGCTCGGCCTCGAGTGCACCCTCTTCATCAAGACCGAGACGTCGAACCCGACCCACTCGTTCAAGGACCGGGTCGTCGCCGTGGCCGCCGCCAAGGCCGTCGAGCTCGGCTACGAGGCGCTCGCCTGCGCGTCCACGGGCAACCTGGCGGGGGCCACCGCGGCCGCGGCCGCCGCGCTCGGGCTTCCGGCCTACATCTTCGTGCCCGCCGACCTGGAGCGCGAGAAGATCGTGGCCGCGGCCGCCTACGGGGCGACCGTCTTCGCCGTGGACGGCTCCTACGACGACGTGAACCGGCTGTGCTCGGAGCTGGCCTACGAGCGGCCGTGGGCGTTCGTGAACGTGAACATGCGCGCCTACTACTCGGAGGGATCGAAGACGATCGCGCTCGAAACGGCGGAGGACCTCGGCTGGCGCGCGCCCGACCGCGTTGTCGCGCCGATCGCGTCGGGCTCGCTCTACACGAAGATCCTCCAGGGCTTCCGGGAGGGCCGGGCGGCGGGGCTCGTGGAGCCCGGCCCCGATCCGATCATGCACGGCGCCCAGGGCGAGGGCTGCGCGCCGGTCGCCACGGCGTTCGCGGCGGAGGCCGACCATGTGGTGCCCGTCCGGCCGCGCGGGCTCGCCAAGTCGCTTGCCATCGGCAATCCGGCGGACGGCGTCTTCGCGCTGGGCGTGGCGCGCTCCACGGGCGGCACGATCGAGTCGGCAGACGACGACGAGCTCGTCGACGGCATCCGGCTCATCGCGCGGACGACCGGGATCTTCACCGAGACGGCGGGCGGCGTCACGGCGGCCGTCCTGCGGCGGCTGGCGGAGCGGGGCGAGATCGCCCCCGGCGAGACGGTCGTCGCCTACATCACGGGCGACGGGCTGAAGACGATCGACGCCGTGGTGCCGGCGGTCGCGACGATCGACGTCCCCGCGGACGTCGACGCCGTCGACGCCGCGCTCGCGCCCGCCGCGCTGACGTGACGCCGGCGGTCCGCCCGCCGCGGCGCGAGGACTTCGCCGCCATCGTCGCCGTCGGCGAGGCGTTCGACCGCGCGCTCACCGGCACGGGCGACTGGTCGGAGGACGACGTGGCGCACGACTGGCGGGAGCTTTCCGACCCGGAGCGCGACGCGTGGGTCGTCGAGGACGGGGGCAGGATCGTCGGCTATGCGACAGTCCAGGACGACGGCGAGGGCACCTTCTACGCCGATGGATACGTGCACCCCGACCGGTTCGGGCGGGGGATCGGGGCGCTGCTCGTGGAGCTCGCCGAGCGGCGCACGGCCGAGCAGCTGGAGGCCGTGGCGCAGCCGCGCGTCGTCATCCAGAACACCGTGCTGCACGTCGACCGGGCCGCCCACGGCCTGCTCGAGGGCCGCGGCTACCGCCCCGTGCGGCACTTCCTGCGGATGCAGATCGACATGTCGGAGCCGCCGCCGGCGCCCGTGTGGCCTGCGGGCGTGCTCGTGGCCCCGTTTCGGCCGGACGAGGACCTGGCGGCCGTCCATGCGTGCGTCCACGAGGCGTTCGCCGCACGAGTGGAGCTTCCGCCCCGAAGCGATCGACGACTGGCGGAAGCGGAAGCTCGAGGATCCGCGCTTCGACGCGTCGCTCTGGGCGGTCGCGCGTGAGGGCGGGGAGGTGTGCGGCGTCGCCCTCTCGACCGCGGGGCAGTTCGAGATGGGGTTCGTGAACTCGCTCGCCGTGCGGCCCGCCTGGCGACGCCGCGGGCTCGGGCTGGCGCTCCTGCACCAGGCCTTCACGTGGTTCTGGGAGCGCGGCGAGCGGCGCGTGGGGCTGGGCGTCGACACCGAGAACCCGACCGACGCCAGCCGGCTCTACGAGCGAGCGGGGATGCGCGCTGTCTGGCAGGCCGACGTCTACGAGAAGGTGCTGCGCGGGGCGTAGGAGCGGGCCGCCACCGGCGGCTGGTGAACGGCCCGCGTCATCAGGTGTCGGCGCCGGGCGCCGTCCCCGCCCATCACCGCGGCGGGGAAACATGCCTCCCCGTTTCGGAGGGTCGGGCCTACGCGGCGGCGGGCGCGAACTCGTCGAGGCGCAGGGCCTGGGCGAGCTGTGCCTTCGGCCGCGCACCGATCGCGTGCGCGACGACCTGGCCGTCCTTGATCAGGACGATGGTCGGAATCGACGCTACGCCGAACGAGGCGGCGATGCCGGGCTCCGCGTCGACGTCGAGCTTCCCGACCTTGATGCGGCCGGCGTACTCGCCCGCCAGCTCGTCGACGATGGGGCTGACCATGCGGCACGGGCCGCACCAGGCTGCCCACATGTCGAGCAGGACCGGGATGTCGGACTCGGCGACCTCGGTCTGGAAGTTCGAGGATGTGATCTCGATGGACTGGGACATTCGTGCTTCTCCTCCACAACGGAACTAGATAGCCAGATAGCTAAATAGTTGCACATGTGGTACGCTCGTGCAAATGCCGCTTCCAAGCCCTCTTACCCAGGAGCTTGCCGAGGCAATCGCGGATCGGTTCCGCGTCCTCGGCGAGCCCACCCGCCTTCGCCTGCTCGACCTCCTCGCCGGCGGTGAGCGCACGGTCGGCGACCTGGCCGGGGCGATCGGCTGCACGACGGCCAACGTCTCGAAGCACCTGGCGCTCATGGCCGACGCCGGCATCGTCACCCGCCGCCGCGCGGGGCTGCACTCGTACTACGCGGTGTCCGACACCGCCGTGTACGAGCTGTGCGGCCAGGTGTGCGGCTCGCTGCGCGCGATCGCCGACGCCCGCGCGGCCAGCCTGCGCGAGACCGCCTGAAACACCTGTACCTGGTACCAATGTTTCACCCAGACCACCGGCTGAAACACCGGTCGCCTGATCTGACCGAATGTTTCTCATTCAGTGAAACGAGTGCCATGTCCCAGTTTCAGCCTGACACCGGGGCCAGGCCCCGGACGGGGCCTGGCCCCATGGGGTTCGGGCTCCTAGAGGCGCGTGCGGAGCGCCAGCACGTTGGCGACGTACGGCTTGCTGATCGGCAGGACGCCGAACATCCGGGTCGCACTCTCGCCCTGGTAGTAGGCGGCGACCGCCAGGCGCTCGTTCCCGCCGAATCCGACCAGCAGATGGCGCAGGAACGCCACTCCGACGCGGACGCCGCCGTCGGGCGTGTGGGCGATCGGCACCCCGATCACGCCGTCCTCGACGAACGACCACGTCGCGGGCATCACCTGCATGACGCCCCATGCGCCGGCGGCCGAGACGGCGTGGGGGTTCCAGCCCGACTCCTGCCAGGCGATGGCCCGGACGAGGTGCGCGTCGACGCCGTAGTGGGCGCTCCAGTGGTCGATCGACCAGCCGACCGACCAGGGCGCCGGCGTGGGGGCGGGGGAGGCGGTGGAGACGGCGCGCGCGGCGTGCGCCGGGACGCGCAGCCGCGTCCCCGTGATGAGCAGGGCGTGGATGCGAAGGCCGTTTGCGCGCGCGAGGCGGTGCAGGCCGACGCCGAACCGGCTGACCGATGGCCGTCAGCGTGTCGCCGCGGTGGACGCGGTAGCGGCCCCGCCAGCCCGCGCCCGTGCGCCTGCGGACGTGCGTTCGGCTGTGGTGGCGCGGGGGACGGGCGTGAGCCCGGGCATGACCCGGGATGCGAAGCGTCGTGCCCGAGATCAGAAGGCCGCGCGGCCGCAGGTCGTTCGCCCGCGCCAGGCTGCCAAGGCCGATGTGGTACCGGGCCGCGATCGCCGACAGCGTGTCGCCCCACTGCACCGTGTAGGTGGCGCGCGCGGCGCCGGAGTGGGTGCGGCCGGGGACGTGCAGCACCGTTCCGGCGACCAGAACGGCGTACGGGTCGCGGTGGTTCATCCGCGCGAGCCGGTTCAGGCCGACGTGATGGGACTGCGCGATCCACGTCAGCGTGTCGCCCCAGCGCACGACGTAGCGCCCCGCCTGAGCGGGTGATGCGGAGAGGAGCGCGATCACGATCGCGGTCGCCGCCGCCACGGCGCGGATACGCACCTGGAGTTGCCCCTGGTTCGATTCCAGAACCAGCCATTTTCGACGGCCGGCCGCGCGCCTCCTTCTTCGCGCCGTCCGGTCGTCGTCGATGAGTGTTGGCGCATGCTCTCGGCGATGGGCACGGCGCAGCGCGATCTTCTGACCAAGGTTGTCGCGGAGGCCGTCGGCATGTTCGCGCTGATCTTCATCGGCGCGGGCTCGATCGTCGTCGGTGCCGACCTGACCGGCGTTGCCCTCGCCCACGGGCTCGGTCATCGGCGTCATGGTGTGCGCCGGTCGGGCACATCTCCGGCGGCCACTTCAACCCGGCCGTGACATTCGGCTTCTGGCTGACGAAGCGGATGACCGACGACTGGAGCCGTCGCGTACTGGGTCGGGCCAGTTCGTCGCCGCGATCCTCGCCGCGCTGCTCCTCAAGGCGCGCGCTCCCGGTCGAGGGCACGCTCGGCCGCACGTCGCCCGGCCCGGGCGTCGGAGACGGCCAGGCGCTCCTGATCGAGTTCATCCTCACGTTCTTCCTCGGGTGGGTCATCTACGCCGTCGCGGTCGACGAGCGCGGGCACCATGGGCGTCGTCGCCGGGCTTCCGATCGGCTTCGTCATCACCTTCGACATCCTGATGGGCGGCCCGCTACCGGCGCCAGCATGAACCCCGCCCGGACGCTCGGGCCCGATGTCGTCACCGGCCACTTCGACTCGATCTGGATCTACTTCCTCGCCTGCCCGGCGGGCGCCGCGGCGGCGATGGGCCTCTATGACTGGCTCGTCCTGCGGCCGCGGGCGGCCGAGGCCGCTGCCGCCGAGACGCAGGAGCGCCCGCGGCGACGGTCTCCCGGCACGTCGTAGTTCGCGGGCTCGTCCAGGGCGTCGGGTTCCGCTATGCCGTCGCCGAGCGGGCACGGTCGCGCAGCGTGGCGGGCTCCGTCCGGAACCTGGCGAGCGGTGAGGTGGAGGCGGTCTTCGAGGGCGACCCGGCCGCCGTCGAGACGCTGGTCGAGTTCTGCCGGCGCGGCCCGCGCGGCGCCGAGGTGACCGCCGTCGAGGTCGAGGACGCGCCGCCCACCGGCCGGCAGGGCTTCGAGGTGCGCTGAGTCAGCCCGGGGGAGCGCCGCCGTCCGGCGCGCGCCCCAGCCGCTCGAGCAGCTCGGCGACCCGGCCCTCGGCTGCATCGAGCTTCGCCCGGCAGAGCGCGTGCAGCGCCTCGCCGCGCTCCCACAGCGTGATCGCCTCGTCGAGCGACGTGCGGCCGTCCTCGAGCTTGCGAACGATCTCCTCGAGCTCGTCGCGGGCCTCTTCGAAGGTCGGCTCGCGCGACGTCACTCCGCCGTCTCCTCGACGCGGGCGACGAGCCGGCCGCGGGCGAGCCGCACGCCGACCCGGTCGTCCACCGAAACCGCCCCCGACTCGCGAACGACTGCGCCCGCCTCGTCCTGCACGATCGCGTAGCCGCGCTCGAGCGTGGCCGCCGGGCCGAGCACGCGCAGCCGGCCGTGAGCCGCCGCGACCCGGGCCGACTCCCGTTCGAGCCGCAGCGCCGGCACGCGGGCAAGCCGGTCGCCGCTGGCCGCCAGGGCCGCCCGGCGGACGTCGATCCAGGCCTGCGGCCGCGCGAAGGCCGGCCGTGACACGAGCAGCTCGAGCGTGCGGCGGGCCTGTGCGGCACCGCCTTCGAGCGCCCGCGCCCCGCGCGTCAGGAGGGCGTCGAGCGACGCCAGGAGTGCGGCGTGGTCGGGCACCACCATTCGGGCCGCCAGGCTGGGCGTCCCGGCGCGGGCGTCCGCCACCAGGTCGACGAGCGGGTTGTCCTGCTCGTGGCCGATCGCCGCGACCACCGGCGTCGAGCACCCGGCGACCGCCCGGCAGACGACCTCGTCGGAGAACGGGAGCAGATCCTCGGGGCTGCCGCCGCCGCGGGCCAGCACGATCACATCCACGTCCATGTCGGCATCGAGCGTCGTGAGGGCGGCGGCGATCGACGCCGGCGCGGCCCGCCCCTGCACCGTGGCTTCGACGATCCGGAACCGAACCGGCGGGTAGCGCCGCTCGGCGGTCTCGATCACGTCTCGCTTGGCCGCGGCGTCGGTCCCGCACACGAGGCCCACGACCCGCGGGAGGAGCGGAAGCGGCT
Organism: uncultured Actinomycetes bacterium; assembly: GCA_963821535.1. Lineage (GTDB taxonomy): Bacteria > Actinomycetota > Thermoleophilia > Gaiellales > JAICJC01 > JAICJC01. The sequence continues at coordinate 103,421 of CAWGEC010000009.1, forward strand.
GCTTGCGCTCCTCGGCGAAGAGCCCCTCGGCTCCGAGCTTCGTCCTGAGCTCCTCGATCCGCTTCAGGAGCTGGCCGAGGCCGAACTGCTCGAGGGTGAACGCCCGGAACCGGAACTCGCCGCGCTTGCGCCAGAGCTCGCCGCGGCCGTACGCGTGCAGCCGGTCGCCGGTGGCCGGCGCGGGCTCGATGCGCTCGAACCGGTCGCGGTCCATCCAGCCCTGAAGCACCGATCCGTCGCGCTCGTCCTTCAGGCAGAAGAAGACCATCCGGGCCCGCGGGGTCAGCTCCGAGAGCTCGCCCTCGACCCAGACGTTCCCGAGGCGGGCCAGCCAGCCGGCCACGCCCTGGTTGAAGTCCGACACCGTGAACACGGCGCGGTCGCCGTAGGTCACGGGCTCGGGCCTCGCGCTCATCTCCGAAGTCTAGAGACGCGCTAGGTCAGGATCCGCGCAGCGACGTGAGGGGTGCAGCCGCGTTCGAGCATCGCGACCGCCTGGTGCAGGTCGGCTCCGCTCTTGGCGATGCGCTCCGCCACGCGCAAGGGATAGCCCGCCTTCAGCAGCACGTGAAGCCTCCACGCCTCCACCTGCGCGACCAGGTCGGGCCTCTCATCGAGGACGTTGGCCGGGCTCATGCGCGGTCATGGTAGGAACGCCCTCGGACGGACTCCCGGGCCGCTGGTATCGTCATCGCGGCATGGTGGCGACGCTGCGCGGCCTGTGGCTCGAGGTGCGGGTGATCCCGGTGCTGCTCTGGAGCTTCTCCGCTCTCACGGTAGGCACGGCCCTCGCCGCGCACGGGCGCTCGCTCGAGGTCTGGTACTACGTCGGCGCCGTCGTCCTCGGCACGCTCATTCAGGGGCTGCTCGCACATTGCGCGAACGAGGTCGCCGACTGGCGCTCGGGCACGGATCAGCATCCGTCGCCGCGCGTCATCTCCGGCGGGAGCAAGGTCATCGCGGCCGGGCTCCTGGGCGAGCGGGCGCTCCTCGCGACGTTCGCCGTGGCGCTCCTCGCGACGACGGTGCTCGGGCTGGCGCTCGTCGCCGCCCGCGGCCTCGTCATCCTGCCGTTCGGCCTCGTGGGAGTCGCGGGTGCCGTCTTCTACACGGTCCCGCCCGTGCGCGCCGCCTACCGCCCGTTTGCCGGCGAGGCGGTCGCGTTCATCTGCCTCGCCGACTGCGTGATCGGCGCCTACGTCCTCCAGGGCGGCCGGGCCGTCGACACGACGGTGCTCGCCACGGCGGTTGCGGTCGCTGCGTACGCTGTCGGGATGCTGATGGTGCACCACTACCTCGATCGCGAAGCCGACCGGGCCGCGACCCCGCCGAAGGTGACCTCGATCGTGCGGCTGGGCCTTCGGAACGGCCGCCGGTACGCGATCGCTTGGTGCCTCGTCGCGATGGCGGCCGCGATGGCGGGCTCCGCTGCCGAGCCGCGGCTCCTGCCGCTCGTCGCCGGCTACGCGATCGGGCTCCTCGCGCACCTGCGGTGCCGGCCCGACGACGTCGAGTCCGTCTCGAAGAACGAGCTCGCGATCATCTTCGCCGGCATCGCCGCGGCCCTCAGCTCGGCGGCACTGCTCGTGCCCGCGCTGTCCCTGGCGATGGTCGTGGCGGTCGTGCTGGTCGCGGTCGAGATGCGCCTCGCGGTGTCCCCTGCCGGAACTCCGGCCGCATGAGCCTCGAGGTCGATCTCGAGCGGGCCCTCGACGCCGCGGCCCGCCTCCATCCGGCGCGAGGCCCGGCCCGACGCGGTGCTGCCCGCCGAGCCGCACGCCGGCGCGCGCGTCTACCTGGCCGCGTTCGGCGCCGGCGAGGACGTTCGCTACCTGGCGGTCGACGCGAAGGGAGATGCCGTCACCGATCGCGTGCTCGTCCGCGACACCGTGACGATGCTGGCCCTGGCGGAGCGTGCCGACGAGGTCTCGGGCGCGGTCGCGGCGGAGGAGCTGGAGGGCGCGTTCACGACGGCCGTGGCGGAGCTCGAAGCGGCCGGCCTGGCCGGCGAGCGGGATGCCGCCGACGCCGTGCGGCGCGCGGTCGCGGCGCTCGCGGCCGCGGCTGCCGGCCCGCGGGTGGCGACGCCGGCCTACCTCGACCGGATCGCGGCCTGCGCGGGCGAGCTCTCGGCGGCCCTGGACATCTTCGCCGCGCTGACCCAGCGGCTCCCGCCCGACAAGGCGGAGCCGGCCGCCGCGGCCTGGCGGGCGATGGCGGCCGTCGCCCGCACCGGCGACCCCGCGAACCTGGCCAGCGCGCTGACCGCGGCGGGCGGTGCGGTCGACGCGCTCGTGGGCGACGTCCTCGCGGGCTACGCGGCGGAGCTCGAGTGATCGGCCCGTTCGACCGGGTGCTCGCGGCCACGCTCCCGCTCGTGCCGCGGCCGGTCGTGCGGCACTTCGCCGACCGGTACATGGCGGGCGAGACGCTGGAGGAGGCCGTGGCCACCGTCCGGCGCCTGAACGACCGCGGCGTGATGGCGACCATCGACGTCCTGGGCGAGTTCATCCGGGCGCCTGAGGAGGCCGAGGCGACGGCGACCGAGTACGAGCGGGTGCTGGATGCGATCGCGGCCGAGCGGCTCGACGCCAACGTGTCGGTCAAGCTGTCGGCGCTCGGCGCCGAGATCGACCCGGCGCTGGCGGACCGCACGCTCGCGCGGGTCCTGGAGTGCGCCGAGCGCCACGGGATCTTCATCCGGATCGACATGGAGCACTCGGGCCTCACCGACCGCACGCTGCGCGTCTACCGCGGGCTGCGGGAGGCGGGCCACGACCGGATCGGCATCGTGCTCCAGGCGTACCTGCGGCGCACGATGGACGACGTCCACGCGCTCGCCGACCTCGCGCCGAGCGTCCGCGTCGTGAAGGGCATCTACGTCGAGCCGGCGGAGATCGCCTACAAGGACCCGGCCGCGATCAACGGGAACTTCGTGCGCATCCTCGACCGCCTGCTGTCCGCCGGGTGCTACGTCGCGATCGCGACGCACGACCGCGTCCTGATCGAGGAGGTGCTCGCGCTGCTCGACCGCCGCCTCGTGACGCGGGAGGCGTACGAGTTCCAGATGCTGCTCGGCGTCACCGAGGACGTCCGTCACCGGCTCGTGGGCGCCGGGCACCGCGTGCGCGTCTACGTCCCGTTCGGCAACGCGTGGTACGCCTACTCCGTGCGGAGGCTCAGGGAGAACCCGTCGATCGCCGGCTACGTCGCCCGCGACGTGGTGCGCTCGTTCGTCCCCGGCCTGCGGTGAGTTCGGCGGACGCCCGCCATCTAGTGCCCGGTCTCGTTCCCCTTGCTCGTGTCGTGGCCGAGCTGGTCGAGCTCGGCGAGGCGGAGCTCGCCGTGGCGGCGAACGGGGTCGCCGGGCGGGAGGTCGGCGATCAGCGCCTCGAGGCGCTCGGCGATCTGGTAGGCGAACTGCGGCGTCGCGGGCCCCCACAGCGCGTCGATGTCGGTCGTCGTCACCCGTCCCATTATCCGAAGAACGCGCTGGCCTGCTCGTAGAGCTCGTCGGGCACGGTCTTCAGCTCGGCCACCGCGTCGGCGAGCGGGACGGCCACGATCGCGTCTCCGCGCAGCGCCGCCATCTGGCCCCACGATCCGGCGTAGACCATGTCGGCGGCCTTGAGGCCGTAGCGCGTCGCGAGCACGCGGTCGTGGGCAGTCGGCGACCCGCCCCGCTGGGTGTGGCCGAGCGTCGTGACGCGCGTCTCGAACCCGGTTCGCGCCTCGATCTCGCGGCCCAGGGATTCTCCGACACCGCCCAGGTGGACGTGCCCGAACTGGTCGGTTGTGCCGCTGTCGACGAGCTGCCCCTCGCCGTCCTCGGTGCGGAGCTCCCAGCCCTCGCTGACGACGACGATCGAGAAGTCCTTCCCCTTCGCGTGCCGCTTTCGGATGAGCTCGCAGCAGCGCTCGACCGTCACCGGCCGCTCCGGCGTCAGGATGACGTCGGCGCCGCCCGCCATGCCCGACATGATGGCGATCCAGCCGGCGTGGCGGCCCATGACCTCGCAGACCATCACGCGGTCGTGGGACTCGGCGGTCGAGTGCAGGCGGTCGATGGCCTCGGTCGCGATCGAGAGCGCCGTATCGAACCCGAACGTGTAGTCGGTGCCGGAGAGGTCGTTGTCGATCGTCTTCGGGACGCCGACGACGTGCACCTGATGCTCTGCGTGAAGCCGCGCCGCGACGCCCAGCGTGTCCTCGCCGCCGATCGCGACCAGGGCGTCCAGCCCGCGCAGGTGCTCGAGCACGCGCTCGACGCCGCCCTCGACCTTGTACGGGTTCGTGCGCGACGTCTTCAGGATCGTCCCGCCGCGCGGCAGGAGCCCCGTGACGTCGATCGGCCCGAGGGTCCCGGAACTGGCCCTCGACCAGGCCACGCCAGCCGTGCAGGACGCCGACGACCTCGTCACCTCGGTCGAAGGCGCGCCGGGCCACCGCCCGGATGACCGCGTTCAGCCCGGGGCAGTCGCCCCCGCCCGTGAGGATCCCGATCCGCATCGCGGCGGAGTCTAGATCGTTATCCGTTCCCAGCCGTCGTTCTCGAGTCGCAGGCGCTCGATCGCGATCGCCCGCTCGCCCGGCTCGAGGAGCGACGCCTGGTACTCGGTCACCCAGCAGCGGTGAAGGCGATACGACAGCACCGTTTTGCCGTCCCGATCCAGGATCTCGACGCCGACGTCCTTGTGGGTGCCGATCGATGACGCCGAGGCCGCCCAGTCCTCGAAGGCGCTGTCGCCGCCCACCGGCCGCTCGAGCGTGACGGGTGCGGACGTCACCCGCCCGGGGGCCGTGTGCTCGTCGTCGCCGGCGACGGCCCGGTGCGGATAGGTGATCACCTCGACCAGGCGCGTGAGGGGGCTCACGCGGTCGACGCCTGCGATCGTCTTGCCGTCCCAGGTCACCCGGAAGGAGTGGTGCTTGTGGTGATGGTGGTGCTTCGACATCAGGCCGGCGCCGGCGCGGGCCTGCCCGCCGCCCCGATCGCGAGGCCCGTCTCGGTGTCGAAGAAGTGGAAGCGGGACGGGTCGACCGACAGGCGCACCGTGCCGCCCGGCCGAGCCGACGTGCGCGGGTCGACGCAGGCGGTGCACACCGACCGGCCCTCGTCGGCCACGAGCGGGACGAGCACATCGGCGCCGCCCTCCTCGATCGTGCTGGCGGCGCGCAGGGCGTCGCTCTGGGCGGGAGGGGCGTCGAGGCGGAAGATCACGTTCACCTGGTCGCCGAGCTCCTCGCTGACGTCGACGTGGACGTCGAGCGACGGCCGGGACGCGTCGTGCCACACGGTCGCATCCTCGAAGTCGCCCGGCCGGATGCCGAGCACGACGGTGCGGCCGTCGTATGCCCGTAGGTCGGCGGCGCCCTGGAGCGCGATCCGCTGGTCGGCGAAGCACACATCCCCCTGGTCGATGCGCGCCTCGAGAAGGTTCATCGACGGCGAGCCGATGAACGCGGCGACGAAGAGGTTGGCGGGGTGCCGGTAGAGGTTCTGGGGCGTGTCGAGCTGCTGCACGACCCCTTCGCGCATGACGGCCACGCGGTCGCCGAGCGTCATCGCCTCGACCTGGTCGTGGGTCACGTACAGCGTCGTCGTCTTCATCCGGTCGCGGATGCGCGCCAGCTCGGCCCGCATCTGGACCCGGAGCTTGGCGTCCAGGTTCGAGAGCGGCTCGTCCATCAGGTACACCTGCGGCTCGCGGACCATCGCCCGGCCCATCGCGACGCGCTGGCGCTGGCCGCCCGAGAGCTCCGCCGGCCGGCGCTCGAGGAGCGAGTCGAGGCCGAGGATGTGCGCCACCTCGGCCACCCGGTCCTTCACCTCGGATTTCGGCCGGCGGCGCAGGCGCAGGCCGATCGAGAGGTTGTCGGCGACCGTCATGTGCGGATAGAGCGCGTAGTTCTGGAACACCATCGCGACGTCCCGGTCGCGGGGCGGCATGTCGGTCACGAGGGTGTCGCCGATCATGACCTCACCGTCGGTGACCTCCTCGAGCCCGGCAACGATCCGAAGGAGCGTCGTCTTGCCGCACCCGGACGGCCCGACGAGCACCAGGAACTCGCCGTCCCCGACCGAGATCGAGACGTCGTCGACCGCGACGACGCCGCCTCTGAACACCTTCGTCACGCCCTCGATCACGATCCTGGCCATGGCCCCTCTCCCGAGCTTAGAGTCGCATCCGCGCCGCGGTCAACTGTTCGCGCACCCGTGCTGCCGCGCCGTCGCGCGCGCCGGCATGGTCGAGGCCGAGCAACGCGGCGCCGACAACGGGCGGCCCGTCCAGGACCGCGACGCGGGCCTGCGGCGCCATGGCTCCGACTCCGGCTCGGATGCGCTCGACGAACGCCGGGTCCTCGGCCCGGAACACGCCGCCGCCGAGCGTCACGTCGACCTCGGCGCGCAGCAGCCGCAGCCGGCGGAGCGAGGCGACCACCATCGTCACGACCTCGTCCGCGAGCGCATCGACGATCCCGCGGGCCACCCGGTCGCCGCGGGCGGCGGCGTCGAACACGCAGCGGCGGCAGCTCGAGCACGACCCGCTCGCGGGCGATGACGCCCTCCCGGATCCCTTCGAGCACCGACCACGGTCGGCGCACGCCGAAGTGGGCGGGCACGGTGCGCTCGAGCAGGGTGTGCTCGCCACGGCCGTCGCGGCCGCGCACCGCCGCTCCCAGCCCCATCTCGCCGATCCAGCCGCCGCCGTCGGCGGCGCCGGGGAACTCACCGACCGCCGGGAACCGGACCGTGCGGCCGCCCGGGCCGACGCCGGTGCAGTTGATGCCGGAGCCGCACACCAGACCGACGCCCCAGCCGCGGTCGGTTCCGGCCCGGAGGACGGCGAAGGTGTCGTTTGCGACCAGCTCCGACTGCGGTCCAGCCGGCTCCCGACAGCACGCGCGCCAGCCGGCGGTCGTCGGAGGGCATGTCGGCGCCGGAGAGCGCGAAGGCGCCCACGTCGGCGACCGGGCCGTTGTCGGACGGGATGCCGGCCCGGCGCAGGGCGGCCTCGACCGTCGGCCGGAGCGCGCCCACGACGCCCCCGAGGCCGACGAGCTCGTGCGAGCAGGTCGGGCCCCGGGCGGTGCCGAGCACCTCGCCCTTCGCGGTGATGAGCGCGACGTCGGTCTTCGAGCCGCCGCCGTCGACCGCCAGCACCGCTGCGCGCGGGCCTCGCCTACTCACGCTCGGTCACCTTGGAGGCGAGCGAGTACCCGCCGGGATCGAGCCCGCGGCGGCGGGCGAGGCTCCATGCGAGGAGCTGGGTCGGGATCACGGCCACGGCCGGCGCCAGGCACTCGCTGAGCGAGCCGAGCACGATCGCCGGGGCGTCCGCGAGCCTCGCGTCGTTCGGCCCGACCATCAGCACCTGGGCGCCCGCGCGGCGGAGGTCGTCGGCCATGCCGAGGTCGAGCAGGCGGGTGGCGGCCGCGGTCGAGAACACCATCGCCGCCATCTCCGGCCCGGCCAGCTCGAGCGGCCCGTGCCGGAACTGCGCCGCCTGGAGCGACTCGGCCGGGAAGCGTGCGGCCTCCTTCAGCGTGAGCGCGCCCATCTCGGCCGCCGCCCGCGCGCCCCCGCGCGCCAGGAGCGTCAGCACGGGGCGGTCGTCCAGCCAGTCGGCCAGCGTCTCGGCGGTCGCGTCGGCGTCCTGGAGCAGCCGCTCGGCGTCGTCGGCCGCGGCGGCGGCGCCGTCGTGCGACTCGGCGCCGAGGGCGCCCGCGACCGCGTCCATCAGGACGAGCGTCGCGACGAACGTCATCGTGGACGGGCCGTGCTCCTCGCCGGCCCGCGTGTCGAGATGGATGTGCGCGAGGGCGGCGAGCGGGTTGTCCGTGCCGTTCGTGACCGCGACGACGGTGGGGCGCGGCGTGCGCTCGGCGAGCGCCTCGGCGACGCGCACGGTCTCGGCGCTTCGGCCGGACTGGCTCACGCACACGACCAGCGTGTCGGCGGTGACCGCCGGGAGCCGGAAGTGCAGGAGCTCGGCGGCATCGAGCATCGTCGCGGCGACGCCCGCCGACCCGAGGGCGGTCACGGCCGGGTAGCAGGCGTCGTACGAGCTCCCCATGCCGGTGAAGACGATGTGGCCGCGGGCACGCACGGAGGCCAGGGCGTCGGCCTGGTCGAGCGCCGCCTGCCGCGCTCGCCGGATCGCGTCGGGCTGGCCCGCGATCTCGGCGATGAATCTATCAGGAAACTTTCCTAACGATTCCATCGCTGGGGAGATTACAATGCCCGGCGGTGGAATTGAAGGTCGCCGTCATCGGAGCGGGCAGCACCTACACCCCGGAGCTGATCGAGGGGTTCGCCGCGCGCGCCGAGCGGCTCGGCCTCACGGAGCTCTGGCTGCACGACATCGACGCCGAGCGGCTCGACATCGTGGGCGGCCTCGCCCGCCGGATCATGGACGCCAGGGGCTTCCCCGGCCGGCTCGAGCTGACCGGCGATCGCGAGGCGGCGATCGAGGGAGCGGGCTTCGTGCTGGTGCAGCTGCGGATCGGCGGGCTCGCCGCCCGGCTGCTCGACGAGACGATCCCGCCCCGGTTCGGCTGCCTCGGCCAGGAGACGACCGGTGCGGGCGGGTTCGCCAAGGCGCTGCGGACGGTGCCGGTCGTGCTCGACATCGCCGCCGACACGGCTCGCCTCGGCGCCGACGGGGCGTGGCTCCTCGACTTCACGAACCCGGCGGGGCTCGTGACGCAGGCGCTCGTCGATCACGGGCACCGCGCCATCGGCCTCTGCAACATCCCGATCGGATTCCAGCGCACCTTCGCCGACCGGCTCGGCGTCGAGCCGGAGCGGGTCGAGCTCGAGCATGTCGGCCTGAATCACCTGTCGTGGGAGCGGGCCGTGACGGTCGACGGCGAGGACCGCCTGCCCGGCCTGATCGACGTCTTCGCCGACCAGCTCGGCGAGGAGGTCGGCATGCCCGGCGACGTCGTGCGCCTGCTGCGGGCGATCCCGTCGTACTACCTGCGCTACTTCTACTTCCCCCGCGAGACGGTGGCCGAGCACGAGGCCGAGGGCACCCGGGCCGAGCGGGTGATCGAGATCGAGCGCGAGCTCCTCGAGATGTACCGCGACCCCGAGCTCAGGGAGAAGCCGAAGCTCCTGGAGGAGCGGGGCGGGGCCTGGTACTCCGAGGCGGCGGCGATGCTCGTGGAGTCGCTGCGTCTGAACCGCGGCGACGTCCAGATCGTGAACGTGCGAAACGCGGGCGCCATCCCCAACCTCGACGCGGGCGCCGTGGTCGAGGTGCCGTGCCGGATCTCGCACTCAGGCGCCGAGCCGCTGCCGCAGCGTCCGCTTCCCCCGGAGATGCTCGGCCTGGTCGAGCAGGTGAAGGCGTACGAGCGCCTGACGGTGACCGCCGCGCTGAGCGGCGACCGCGGCGACGCCCTGCGCGCGCTCATGGCGAATCCGCTGACGGGCGGGTACGAGACGGCCGCCCCGATGCTGGACGCGCTCCTCGAAGCGCACGCCGCGCATCTGCCGCGCTTCCAGGCCAACTGAACCACCGGGGCCAGGCCCCGTCCGGGGCCTGGCCCCATGGGGTTCGCCCACAGCGGCGCCGATCTCGCCACACCCGTCACTCGCCCGCAACGATTCACGCCTCGAAGTACTACGGGGTCTGACCCCGGCGTACCGCCATAACCAGGGGCCAGGCCCCGAACGGGGCCTGGCCCCATGGGGTTCGCCTTTCGTCCTACCGCCTAGAATCGGCTCCATGCCGACCTCGGGCACCGCGCCGCTTTCACCCGACCTGCCGCTCGAGGATCCCGCCGACGACCGGCTCGGATACGTCCGCTTCTCCCGGCTGATCGCAAACGCGATCGCGTCGATGGTGCCGGTCGACGGCCTCGTGCTCGGCCTCCACGGGCCGCGCGGCGCGGGGCGGACGTCGGTCGCGAACTTCGTCCGGCGGCACCTGGAGGACGTCCCGCACACGGTCGTGTCGCAGTTCAACCCGTGGCGGTACGCGCCGGGCGACGACATCGCCCGCCGGTACCTCTCGGCGCTCGTGCCCGTGCTCGCACCCGGCGTTGATGCGGGCGGCGACCCGGCGGCGACGCGCGTCGCCGCGGCCGAAGTGCTGCGCCGCGAGCGCACGCGGCATGTGGTCGTGATCGACGACCTCGACCGGGTCGCCCCGGAGCGGGTGGCCGAGATCGGGCGGCTGGTGTCGGCCGTGACCGATCTCCCGAACGTCGTCCACCTGATCGTGCTCGAGCGCACGGCCCTCGGCGAGTCCGACCTCGAGCGGGTCGTGCAGGTGCCGTTCGACCTCCCGCTGCCGGAGGGGCTCTCGCAGATGCTGTTCGACGACCTCCGCGCGCTGATGGCCGCGAACCCGCACTCGTCGGCGGTCACCGACGAGCACTGGGACCAGATCTTCTCGCCGGGCATCGAGACCCTGATCGAGACGCCCCGCGACATCGTGCGGCTGATGAACGTGCTCCGCCTCACATACCCGCCGGTGTGCCGGGAGCTGAACCCGGTTGACTTCATCGCGATCGAGGCGATCCGGGTGTTCCTGCCCGAGCTCTACGACACCATCCGCCGCCACCCGAACATGTTCGCGGGCGAGCCGCGGGCGGTCGCCGTGGCCGGGACGGCCGCAGCCGGCCGCGAGTTCCATGACGCCTGGTCGGCCGAGCTCCCGGAGCGCCTGCGCGAGGCCGCCCAGACGCTGATCCTGCGGCTCTTCCCGGCCGTCCCCGACTTCCCGGGATCGGTGGTGAGCCGCGACATGAGCGGGAACACGCGCCAGGAGCTGCACGTCGCGAGCCCCGAGCTGTTCGACGCCTACTTCCAGTTCGTCGTCCCCGAGACGACGGTCTCGAACGCCGAGATGGACGCGCACATGTCCCACCTCGACGACCGGGCGGCGTTCGCGGCGCTGCTCCTGCGGCTGGCGTCCGAGCGCGACTCGTCGGGCGCGCCGCGCGTGACGGGCTTCCTGGAGCGCCTGCGCGACGCCGTCCCGACGCTCGACGCGGAGCGAGCCGCGAACGGGGTCGGCGGCCTGCTCGCGGCGGGCGACGATCTGCCCGACCGCCAGAGCGCCGTCGCCCTCACCGTCGCGCTGCTGCGCCAGATCCCGCCGGCGGCAAGGCGCGAGCTGATCTACCGCGGCGGCGTCTCGGGCGGCATCGCGACGGCGGCCGCCGTCACCGTCGCGCTGGGCCAGGAGCACGGCCGCCACGGCGCCGATCCCCTGGAGCCGGAGGACCGGCGGCTCATCTCGGCGGTGGAGCTCGAGCAGCTCGAGCAGGCCGTCCTCGGCCGCCTGCGCCAGTACGCCGAGTCGGGCCGGCTGGCCATGTCGCCCGACCTGCCCGCTCTGCTCGCGGCGTGGCGGGCGTGGGACGCCGACGGCTGCCCGCGCTGGGTCGCGTCGGCGATCCAGCGCGACGACACGCTGGCCCGGATCGTCTCCGCCTTCGTCGTTCGCGTTCGCAGCGACGGCGGCCCGGCGCGCGGCCCGCACGGAAGCCTGCGCCTCGACCCCGAAGCCCTGCGGCCGTACATCGCGCCCGAGGCCGTCGTCGACCGGATCCGGCGGCTGGCGCGCGACAACACGCTTGGCGGCGAGGTCACCGTCGCGCTCGATCAGTTCGTGCTTGAGTATGAGCTGCGGCAGGAGGGGGCCGCCGAGCTCGACGAGGTATAGGAGGGAATCGGCATGGCGGGACAGACGCTTCACGACGTTCGCGCGGACGCGTTCAACTACGTGTGGGACAACTCGATCGCCCCGGAGGTCGAGGTCGAGTCGGGCGATGACGTGGAGCTCCACGTCCGCGACGCTGGCGGACGAGCAGATCACGCCGGACTCCGGCACCGACGCCGTCGCGGCGCTCGACTTCTCGCACGTGAACCCCGTGTCGGGGCCGGTCTTCGTGAAGGGCGCCCGGCCCGGCGACACACTGGCGGTCGAGATCCTCGAGCTGCGCCCGCGCGACTGGGGCTGGACGGCGATCATCCCCGGGTTCGGCCTTCTGGCCGACGAGTTCCCCGACCCGTGGCTTCGGATCTCGAAGGTCGAGGAGGACGCGCGCCGGGTCGCGTTCGCCGAGAGCGTCACGCTGCCGTTCGAGCCGTTTCCCGGCACGATCGGCGTCGCGCTTCCCGAGCCCGGCGAGCACTCGGTCGTCCCACCGTCGGTCTGGGGCGGGAACATGGACGTGAAGCACCTGCGCGTCGGGACGACCCTGTTCCTGCCCGTCGGCGTCGACGGCGCGCTCTTCTCGGTCGGCGACACCCATGCGGCCATGGGCGACGGCGAGGTGTGCGGCACGGCCGTCGAGGCGCCGATGGACATCGTCGTTCGGCTGAGCGTGCGGCGGGACATGACGATCGCCGCGCCGCAGTACCACTTCGCGGCCGGCGACCTGGCCCGCACCGAGGCCGGCTCGTACCACGTCACGACCGGCGTCGGCCCCGACCTGATGGAGGCCGCCCGCGATGCCACCCGGGCGATGATCGGCCATCTGGGATCGCGATACGGGCTCGACCGGGAGGAGGCCTACGCGCTGTGCTCGGTCGCCTGCGACCTGCGGATCCACGAGGTGGTCGACGTCCCGAACTGGGTCGTCGGGATGTTCCTGCCCGAGACGGTCGTGGCGGGCCGGACGTGAGCGCGCCGCGGGACACGCGGGCTGCGCCGGGAGCTCCGCTTCTGGGAGACGATCGCGCTCTCGATCGGGATCATGGCGCCGACCGCCGCGATGGCGCTGAACGGCGTCGGCGTCGCGGCGAACGTCGGCACGGGCGGTGCCGCTGCTCTTCATCGTGGCGACGATCGGCGTCTTCCTCGTCTCGTACGGGTTCGTGCGCCTCTCGGCCCACTACGCGCACGCCGGGTCGGTGTACGCCTTCAGCGGCGCGACGCTCGGCCCGCAGGCCGGGTTCTTCGCCGGCTGGGCGCTGCTCGGCACCTACCTGGCGTTCACGGTCGGCGTCGGCGGCGGAGATCGGCCTCTTCTTCGGCGCGTTCCTGAACGGCACCGGGCATCTGGGCCGGCACCGGAGTGGGTCGTGATCGCGCTCGGCGCCGCCGTCCTGATCGGCCTGCTCGCCTACGGCGACATCAAGGTCACGACGCGCGCGCTGCTCTCGATGGAGGCGATCTCGGTCACGCTGATCATCATGCTGATGGTCGTCATCTTCGCCAAGCTGATCGGCGGCACGGCGCCGGGCCATGGCGACATCTCGCGCGATGTCTTCTCGCTCCCGGAGGGGGTGGGGCGGGGCGCATTCGGGCTCGGCGCCGTGCTCGCGTTCCTGTCGTTCGCCGGGTTCGAGGGCGCGGCCGCCCTGGGCGAGGAGACGTCCAATCCGAAGCGCGAGATCCCGCGTGCGATCCGAAACGCGGTGCTCGCGGCGGGCATCTTCTACATCGTCTGCATGCTCGCCCAGACGCTGGGGGTTCGGCACCGACGCCGCGGGCGTGGCGGCCTTCGCCGGGTCGGCCTCGCCGCTCGGTGACCTGGGTCGAGCTACATCGGCTCGTGGATGGGCGACGCTGATCAACCTCGGCGCCGCCGTGAGCGCCTTTGCGAGCTCGCTCGGCACGGCCACGGGCGCCTCGCGCATCCTCTACGCGATGGGGCGCGACGGCTTCGGGACGAGCCGCCTGGGGACGTCGTCGCAGCGCACGGGCGCGCCGGCGGCCGCGCTGGTCGTCGTGATGACCATCGCGATCGTCGCCATCATCGGGATGCGGCTGAACGGCACGAACGTCGTGAACGCCTTCTTCTACCCCGGCACGATCGGCGTCCTCAGCCTGCTCGTCGCGTACGTCGTGACGAACGTCGGGGCGATCAAGCTGTTCGCCTTCGACCGCCAGGAGAAGCGGTGGGAGATGGGGATCTCGGTGCTCGGCATCGCGTTCCTGCTCTATGTGCTGTGGCGCGAACGTGAGCGGCCAGATCTACCCGTACGACCACTTCTGGCAGGTCGTCGCGATCTGGCTCCTCGTCGGCCTGGGGATCGTGCTGCTGGTGCCGGGCCTCGCGAAACGCATCGGCCGGGCCTCGCGCAGCTGTCCGGGGCCTAGAACAGCTGCGGCGATCTCCGCGGCCAGCCGCTGCACCTTGGCGATCGCCTCGACGGCGTCCTCGACACCCGCCTCGTCGGAGCGGAAGATGCTCTCGTTCAGGTAGACGGCGGTGCGCTCGCCGGCGGCCTCGGCCACCGGGAAGCTCATCCGCGCCGGGTCGAGCCGGTCGGCGTACTCGACCGCCACGGGCAGTCGTGAGAGCGACGGCTGGAAGAGGTCGTAGCGGCTCATCGGCGGGTACTGCACCTCGGCCGGGACGCCCTCGGCCTCGAGCGCCTCGGCGACCTGCTCGTTGGTGGCGCCGGCGAAGGCTTCGGGGTCGATCTCGAAGATGTAGCGATAGAAGCTCCAGCGCGTGATCCGCGGGTCGCGGTGCTTGACGGTGACGCCCGGAAGCTCGGCGCCGAGCCGCTCGAAGTGGGCGCCGAGCGCCGCCCGCCGCTCCTGCTGGGCCGGGAACCGGCGCAGGCCGTTCACGAGCAGGGCGCAGCCCAGCTCGCCCAGGCGGTAGTTGGCGCCGAACGTGTACTCCTGCTCGGCGGCGTCCTTCGGCCGGCCGCAGTCGATCAGCGAGTGCGCCCGGCGGGCCAGCCGCTCGTCCTGGGTGGTGAGCGTGCCGCCCTCGCCGGCGGTCAGGATCTTCGTGGACTGGTGGCTGAACGAGCCGAAGTCGCCGATGCAGCCGGCACCCTGGTCGCGCCAGCGCTGACCGTGGGCGTGGGCGCAGTCCTCGACGACGAAGAGGTCGTGGCGCCGCGCGATCTCCATGATCCGGTCCATGTCGGCCATCTGCTGGCCCAGGTGGACGGGCATGATCGCGCGCGTCCGCGGCGTGACCGCAGCCTCGACGAGGTCGGGGTCGATCGTCCAGTGAGCGGGCTCGACGTCGACGAAGACCGGGAGCGCGCCGGCCGCCATCGCCGCGTACGGCGTGGCGGCGAACGTGAGGGCGGGGATGATCACCTCGTCGCCCCAGCCGACGCCGAGCGCCTTCAGCGCCACCTCCATCGAGACGGTGCCGTTGGCCAGGACGATGCCGTGCTTCGCGCCCTGATAGGCGGCGAAGCCGGCGGCGAATTCGGCAGCCCGCGGCCCCGGCTCGGGGTACCCCCGACCTGCCCGCCGCGCACCACCGCGGTCACCGCCTCGACGTCGGACTCGTCGAGCGACGGCCAGTCAGGGTAGGGCGTCGAGCGCACCGGCGTGCCGCCTGAGATCGCGAGCTTGCTCACATCGCGGCCCTTGACTTCCGTCCGTCCACGGGCATATCGTCTCCTACTGTCAGGAAAGTTTCCTTACTATACGGCAGCGGGAGGCCGTCGGTATCGAGCCCGCATTCTCACCGGGAACGCCGAGCCTGCTTCGCGCGATCAACGAGCGCGCCGTGCTCGAGCTGATCCGCACCACGGGGTCGGTGTCGCGCGCGGAGGTCGCCCGCCGAAGCGGCCTCTCCAAGCCCACGGTGTCGCAGGCGCTCACCGGCCTGCTCGACTCGCGGCTCGTGCGCGAGGTGGGCCGCGAGAGCGGCCGCAAGGGGCCGGGCGCCGTCCTCTATGAGCTCAATCCCGAGTCGGGGTGGGTCGTCGGCCTCGACGTCGGCCGGCAGTGGGTGCGGGTCGCGCTGGCCGACATCACCGGCCGGATCATCGCCCGGCGCGACGAGCGCACCCGCGCCCGGAGCGCCGCGACGCTCGTGGCCCAGATCGGCCGGATCGGCCACGACGTCGCCGCCGACGCGGGCCTGCGCTGGTCGCAGGTGACCCACGCGACCGTCGGCAACCCCGGCGTGCTCGACCCGTCGCGCGGCCAGCTCTCGCTCGCGCCGAACCTGCCCGGGTGGGGGAAGCCGGGGCTCGTCGAGGCGATCCGGGCCGAGCTGGGGACGCGCACGAGCTTCGAGAACGACGTCAACCTGGCCGCGCTCGGGGAGCGGGCGCTCGGCGCCGGCCGCGGCGTGGCCGACTTCTGCTTCCTCTGGATCGGCACCGGCGTCGGGCTCGGGATCGTCATCGGCGGCGAGCTCCACCGCGGCGCGGCGGGCGCCGCCGGCGAGATCGGCTACCTGCCGCTCGGATCCGGCGACCCGCACGACCGCGCCGTGCGCCGCCGCGGCCTGCTCGAGGAGTCGGCGTCGGGCGCCGCCGTGATGCGCGCCGCCCGCGAGGCGGGGATGCGGGCGCGGACGCCCAAGGCCGTCTTCGCCGCTGCCCGCCGCGGCGAGCAGGCGGCCCTGCGGGCGGTCGATGTCGAGTCCGCGCGGATCGCGCTCGCGATCGCCGCGGTCGCGCCCGTGCTCGATCCGGAGCTCGTGATCCTGGGCGGCGGGATCGCCCGCGGCGGCGGCGACCTCCTGCTCGCGCCCGTCGCCCGCGAGCTCGCGGCGCTCTCGCCGTTTCGGCCGCGGCTCGCGATCACGGAGCTCGGCGACGAGGCGGTGCTGCACGGGGCGGTGTCGGTCGCGCTCGACGCCGCCCGCAGGGAGATGTTCGACCGCGCCAGCGACCTGGAGGAAGGAGAGGGTGGTATGAAGAACCAGTCCGGAGGATCAGACGGTGGGCCTCGCGGCTCGGGGCCGTCGCCCTGGCGCTCGCGGTCGCGGCGTGCGGAGGGGGCGGGGGAGGCGCGGCCAGCTCCGGCGGCGGCTCGACCTCGCACACGCCGGTGACGATCACGCTCTGGCACCTCTTCGGCGGCGAGGAGGCGCCGGTCTTCAAGAAGGCGCTCGCCGGGTTCCACGAGCAGTACCCGTGGATCACCGTGAAGCCGG
The DNA here is from genome assembly GCA_963821535.1 of uncultured Actinomycetes bacterium. GTDB lineage: Bacteria > Actinomycetota > Thermoleophilia > Gaiellales > JAICJC01 > JAICJC01. The sequence goes on from CAWGEC010000009.1 coordinate 120,260, forward strand.
TCGTCCAGCCGAACACGGTGAACGACACCTTCGATCCGAACCTCATCAACGCGATCAAGGGCGGGAACGCGCCCGACGTCGCGCTGCCCTTCGGGCCCGACTACGTCGCCCAGTACTGCACGAGCGGCCTGTGGCAGGACCTGACGCCGTACATGCAGCGCGACAACGTCGACGATCTCGAGCTTCGCGAAGGCCGCGGTCAGCTACACGAACTTCGGCGGCAAGCAGTGCGCGCTGCCGTCGCTGACCGACGCGTACGGCCTGTACTACAACAAGGACCTGCTCGCGAAGGCGGGCATCACGTCGCCGCCCAAGACGATGACCGAGCTCATGGACGACGCGAAGAAGCTCACCGTCCGCAACCCCGACGGCTCGATCAAGGTGGCCGGCTTCGTCCCGCTGAACGAGTGGGAGGAGCTCGGGCCGTCCGACCTCGGACGCGCGTGGGGGGCGCAGTGGTTCGACTCGAACGGCGATCCGCAGCTCTCCACCGATCCCGGCTGGACGTCGGCGCTCGAGTGGCAGAAGCAGCTGATCGACTGGTACGGCTACGACAACATCGAGAAGTTCTTCGCCACCTACACGAACGCCGAGTTCAACGCCAACAACGCCTTCCAGACCGGCAAGGTCGCGATGACGTTCGACGGCGAGTGGCGGACGGCGTTCATCGCGCGCGGCAACCCGAAGCTCAACTACGACACGCGCGCCGTTCCCGGTCGCCGACGACCATCCCGACCTGTACGGCTCGGGCCGCGTCGGCGGCACGGTGGTCGGCATCCCCAAGGGCGCCGCGCCATCCGGACGAGGCGTGGCTCCTCGTGAAGTACCTCGCGACCGACACGAACTACCTCGTGACGATCGCGAACGACGCCGGGAACGTGCCGACGACGACCGCGTCGGCGGCCTCGCCGAACCTCGCGCTTCCGCCCCAGTTCCACACGTTCATCGACGTCTGGAACAACCCGACCTCGAGCTTCCAGCCGCCGCTTCTGCCGCAGGGGGCGGGCTACGCCGACCTGGCCGACAAGTTCATGAGCCAGTGGCAGGCGGGCAAGATCTCTGATCTCCACGCCGCGCTCGCGAAGCTCGACAGCGACATCACAAACCAGCTCCAGCAGGGAGAGGTGCCGTAGCGGTCACCGAGCAGGCGCCTCGCGTAGGCATCCGGACGCGCACGCCGGCCGAGCGCCGGCGTGCGCGCCGCCGGGTCGCCGTCTCCAAGTACGGCACCGTCGCGCTCCTGCTCTCGCCGTGGATCGTCGGGTTCGCGCTCTTCACGGCAGGGCCGATGGTCCTGAGTCTCTACTACTCGTTCACCCACTACGACCTCCTGAACCCGCCCCACTGGGTGGGGCTCGACAACTACCGCTTCATGTTCGGGCTCGGCACGATCGACGGCCGCAAGCAGGCCGACCCGTACTACTGGCAGTCGGTCAAGAACACGCTCTGGATCATCGCCGTGGCGGTGCCCCTGCGGATCGCCTTCGCGTTGGGGACGGCGATGCTCCTCACCCGGCCGAAGCGGGGCGTGAACGTCTACCGGACGGTCTTCTTCATGCCGTCGCTCGCGCCGACGGTCGGGAGCGCGCTGGTGTTCGTCTACCTTCTGAACCCCACCACCGGGCCGGTGAACCAGGTGCTCGAGCAGATCCCGGGGATCTCGGCTCCGCTCTGGTTCTACGACCCGACCTGGGCGAAGCCGGCGCTCATCGTGCTCGGCCTGTGGGGGATCGGCGACGCGATCGTGATCTACCTCGCCGGGCTGCTCGATGTGCCCCGCGACCTCTACGAGGCGATCGCGATCGAGGGCGCGAACGCCTGGCAGCGGTTCCGCTACGTGACGCTGCCGATGATGACGCCGGTCATCTTCTTCACCCTCGTGATCGGGGTCATCGACGGCTTCCAGTACTTCGACCAGGCCTACGTGTCGGCGAGCACCGCCGGCAGCGGCCCGGGTGATCCCCAGGGCTCGCTGCTCTTCTACGGCGTCTGGCTCTACCAGCAGGCGTTCTCGTACTTCCACATGGGGTATGCCTCCGCGATGGCGTGGGTGCTCTTCCTCGCCACGATGGCGTTCACCGCGGGCCTGCTCGTGACGTCGAAGCGGTGGGTGCACTACCGGGGAGGTCTGTCGTAGCCTCGGTCGTCGCCACCCGCCGCCTGCCGCCGCACGTCCGCCGCCGCCGGCTCCTGATGTCGATCGCGAACCACGCCGTGCTGATCGCGGTCGCCCTGGCCTTCGCGCTGCCGGTGATCTTCATGCTCCTGACGGCGGTGATGACCGACCAGCAGGCGCTCACGGCGCGCCTTGTCCCCGATCCGGTGCAGCTCTCGAACTTCCGGGACGTGTTCAGCAGCATCAACTTCGCCCGGTACACGTGGAACACGTTCCTGTACGCCGGCCTCTCGACGGTCGGCGTCGTGGTCTCGTGCATCCCGGTCGCCTACGCCTTCTCGCGCATCGATTGGCGCGGGCGGAACGTCGTCTTCCTGCTCGTCCTCTCGACGCTCATGCTGCCGACCCAGGTCACCTCGGTGACGCTCTACATCCTGTGGGCGAAGGAGTTCCACGACTGGACCGGGATCCAGTACATCGGGACGCTGAAGCCGCTCATCATCCCGAGCTTCTTCGGCGACGCCTTCTCGATCTTCCTGCTGCGCCAGTTCTTCCTGACGATCCCGAAGGAGCTGACGGACGCCGTGCGGGTCGACGGCGGCGGGCACCTCCAGATCCTGCGCCGGGTGATCATCCCGCTCTCGAAGCCGGCGATCGCCGCCGTCGCGCTCTTCAACTTCATCTACACCTGGAACGACTTCTACGGGCCGCTCGTGTTCCTGGCGGGGAGCACGGACTCCCAGACGCTCTCCGTCGCCCTCTCGTCGTTCCGCGGCGTGCACCACGTGAACTGGAACCTCACCATGGCGGCCGCGCTGATCTTCATGATGCCGGTGATCATGATCTTCTTCCTCGCTCAGCGCGTCTTCATCGAGGGCATCACGCTCACCGGCGTCAAGGGTTGACGCCGGTGCCAGGATCGGTCCGGGTCGCCATCCTCGGCTCGGGGTTCATCGCGGCGTATCACGCCCGCGCCGTCTCCGAGCTGCCGGACGCCGACGTCGTCGCGGCCGCCAACTGGCGGCCCGAGTCGCTTGCGAAGCTGGCCGAGACGTTCGCCGTCCCGCGCACCACGACCGACTGGCGCGAGCTGGTCGGAGATCCGGGGATCGATGCGGTCGTCGTCGACGACGCCCAACAGCCTGCACGCCGAGCAGTCGATCGCGTTCCTCGACGCGGGCCAGCACGTGATGGTCGAGAAGCCGATGGCGATGGACGTCGCCGAGGCCGACGCGATGGTGGCGGCGGCCGAGCGCTCGAGCGCGTCGCTGATGGTGGCGCACTGCTGGCGGTTTCACCCCGCCGTCCTCGCCCTGCGCGAGCGGATCGCCGCGGGCGAGCTCGGCGAGGTGGTGAAGACGCGCGGCTACGGCGTGCATGCCAAGTGGGGCCCGGCAGGGTGGTTCGTCGACCCCGCGCTGGCCGGCGGCGGCGCGCTCGCCGACATGGGCGTCCATGCGATCGACACCGCCCGGTTCCTCCTGGGCGGGCCCGAGCCGGTCCGGGTGTGTGCGACGGTCGGCACCCGCTACAGCGACCTTGCGGTCGATGACGACGCCGTCCTTCTCATCTCGTGGGCGAACGGGACGAACTCGGTCGTCGAGTCGGGCTGGTGGCAGCCGCACCTGGGCGGCCTCGAGGCCGAGACCGAGGTCTACGGCACCGGCGGCTACGCGCGGATCTTCGGCTACACCGAGCCGCCGGCGCCCGACTACGAGCACTGCCCGCAGTCGATGTACACCGCCCAGATGGCCGAGTTCTGCGATGCCCTTCGCGAGGGCCGGGAGCCGACGCCGACCGGCGCAGACGGGCGGGTCGTGATGCAGGTCGTCGAGGACGCCTACCGGTCGGCGGCCGTGCTGGAGGCGCGATGACGCTCGTCCTGGGCATCGACGGCGGCGGGACGAAGACGCACGCCGTCATCGCGGACGCGGACGGGACGGTGCGGGGCTTCGCCACGAGCGGCCCGGCCAACTGGGAGGTGGTCGGGCTGCGCGGCGCCGGGGAGTCGCTGCGCGAGGCGACCCGCCGCGCGCTCGAGGCGGCCGGCGCGGAGGTGGGCGACCTGGCGGCGTCGGCGTTCGGCCTCGCCGGCATCGACTGGGACTCCGACCTGCCCCGGATGACCGCCGAGGTGGACCAGCTCGTGCTGACCGGGCCGGCCGAGGTGACGAACGACTCGTTCATCGCCCTGCGCGCGGGCACCGCCGACGGCGTCGGGGTCGTGGTCATCGCCGGCACCGGCGCGATCTCGGCCGGGCGGTCACGCGACGGGCGCACGTTCCGGACGCTGGGCCAGGGCGCGGAGTTCGGCGACACGGGGAGCGCCAGCGACGTCTCGGACGCGGCGCTCCGAGCAGTGGCCTACGCCTACACGGGGCGCGGCCCGCAGACCGAGCTGACCGAGCTCCTGTGCAGCCTCTACGGCTGCCGCTCCTCGGCCGAGCTGCTCGAGCGGGCAAGCCGCGGCGGCGAGCGGTCGCGGAGCGCGGCGCCGACCGTGCTGCGGTCGGCCGAGGGCGGCGACGAGGTGGCCCGCGGCATCGTGCGATGGGCGGGCCGGCGAGCTGGGCGAGTCGGCCCTCCTCTCGGCCCGGCAGCTCGGGATGACGGGAGAGGAGTTCGACCTCGTCCTGGCCGGCGGCCTCTTCCGCGGCGACAGCACGCTCCTCCTGGAGACGCTCGCGGCCTGCGTCCACGCCGAGGCGCCCGGCGCGCGCCTCGTTCAGCTCGACACCGCGCCGGTCGCAGGGGCGGCGCTGATGGCGCTCGACACGACCGACGGCGGCGTCTCGCAGGCCGCCGCCGACCGCCTGCGGACGGGCGTCCTGGACGCCGTCCGGGCGCGGGCCGGGGCGGCGCCGCCCGCAGGATAGGCTTCACCCGTTTGCGGGTTGTGTTGGGACGAGATGAAGCCCGATACCTTCCGGGTATGCGGGGTCGCATCCTCATAACCGCGGCGCTCGCGGCGGCCGGGCTCGGCGCGGGTGGGTGGGCGCTCTTTGCGGCCGGCGCGGGCGCGTCGCCGCTCACGAACGCGCCGAACTGCCCGGTCTTCCCGAGGACGAACGTGTGGAACAAGCGGGTCGACGGGCTGCCGGTGGCGGCGAACTCGGCGTCGATCATCGGCACGATTCCCAACGCCGGTGTGCATCCCGACTTCGGCTCGTTCCAGGGCTACGGCATCCCGATCAACGTCGTCGCGGGCACGCAGAAGCGAAAGCACGTCACGTTCGACTGGTACGGGCCCGAGTCCGACCACGTCGGCTATCCGATTCCGAAGCACCCCAAGATCGAGCGCGGCTCCGACGCCCACATGCTGATCGTCGACCGCGGCCACTGCCGCCTCTTCGAGCTCTACCACGTGCACAAGGCGCGGTCAGGCTGGCACGCGGGATCCGGCGCGACGTGGAGCCTGCTCTCGAACCACCTGCGGCCCAAGAAGGTGGACGAGCGCCGACGCGGCCGGCCTCCCGATCCTGCCCGGCCTCGTGCGCTGGAACGAGGTGAAGAAGGGCGTCATCAACCATGCCCTCCGCTTCACCGTGCCCACGACGTGCACGCACTTCGTCTACCCGGCCCGCCATCAGGCGGGGTCGACCAGCGACTGCACCGACTATCCCGAGGATGGGCGAGAGGTTCCGGCTGCGGTCGGACTTCCCGGTGAGCACGCTGCCGCGCCAGGCGCGCGTCATCGCAGTCGCGATGCAGCGCTACGGGATCATCGTGGCCGACAACGGCACGGAGTGGTACGTCCAGGGCGCCTCGAACTCGCACTTCAACGACTCCGGCCTGCATCAGCTGAACCGGATCACAGGCGGCGACTTCGTGGTGGTCGACACGAGCACCCTGCGCAACGGGTAAAGGGCGTAGAATCCCGTGGGGCGATGGCAAGCATTGGCACCACGCTGCGCGAAGAGCGCATTCGGCTCGGCCTCGGCATCGACCAGGTCGAGGCCGACACGAAGATCCGCGCCAAGTACCTGATGGCGCTCGAGGACGAGCGCTTCGAGGCGCTTCCGGGGACGGCGTACGCGCGCGCCTTCCTGCGTGACTACGCCGAGCAGCTGGGGCTCGACCCGCAGGAGCTGGTCAACCGCCTGAACGCGGTGGTCGGGGTGGACGACGACGTCGTGCTCGCACCGCGGCGCGCGGTCGCTCCCGGCCCGATCCTGGGCCGGTGGCACTGGGTCGCCCTCGGCGGCGCGATCGTCCTGGTGGTGGCCCTTCTGGCCTTTGCCGCCTATTCCGTCCTCGGCGGAGGGTCGGGCGGCACGGCGGCCGGAGCGGCGATCGGCCGGAACGCCGGCACCGACCTTGCGAGGGCGGCGACGACGACCGGACCGCGCACGCCGCACGTCACGAAGTCCCGGTTCGCCTTCCGGGCGGGCCCTGGGAACACGTGGCTCGAGGTGCGCGACGGCTCGGCGACCGGGAAGGTGCTGTACGCGCACGTGCTCGCCGCCGGCACCCACATCCGCCTGATTGGCCGGAAGCTGTGGGTCACGGCGGGCGCTCCGTGGAACCTGTCCGTCAAGGCGAACGGCCATCCGCTGCGGGTGCCGTCGAAGGTCACGGGCCATCTGCTGGTCACGCGATCTGACGTGCGGGCCGTCGCGTAGGGTAGATTCGGTCCCGGTGCCAGGCGACGACCTCTCTGCGCTTCCCGTCCAGGCCCTCCTCGACGAGCTGGCCTCCGACAGCCCTGCGCCCGCCGGCGGATCGGCCGCCGCGGTGGTCGTCGCCATGGCTGCGGCGCTCGTCGAGATGGGCGCGCGCCGCTCGCCCGGCTGGGAGGACGCGACCGGCGTCGCGGCCCAGGCCCGGGCGATCCGCCGCAGGACCGTGCCGCTCGTGCAGGCCGACTCCGATGCCTATGCCGCATCGCTCGCCGCGCTCGCCTCGATCGAGGATGCCTCCGCGATAGGCCGCGACGAGGCGATCGCGAGCGCGCTGACCGGGGCGGCCGACGTCGCCCTGGCGATCGCGCGGGCGGGCACCGACGTCGCATTCCTCGCCGAGCTCGTCGCCGATCGAGGTGAGCCGTCCGGGCGCGACGACGCGCAGGCGGCCGCCGTCCTGGCCGAGGCCGGGACGCGGGTTGCCGCAGCGCTGGTGGCCGCCAACCTGGTGACGGCCGAGGGCGATGACCGCGAGACGGCGGCAGCGTCGTTCGCGCGGTCGGCGGCGATGGTGCGCAGCAGGATGGGCGAGTGACGGGTACGGCGATGGACTGGGCCTCGGTCAACGACGGGGAGGTCGTCCGAGCCTGTCGCGCCGGGGACGACGCCGCCTGGCGCGAGCTGGTGGAGCGGTTCTCGCGCTATGTCCTCGCGATCGCACGCGCGCACCGACTGAGCGAGTCCGACGCCGAGGACGTGTTCCAGGAGACGTTCTCGCGCATCTACGAGCACCTGGGCCGGCTGCGCTCCGACGACGCCATCCGGCCGTGGATCGGGCAGCTCACGCGCCGGCTCTGCATCGACCGGCTGCGGGCGGCCGTGCGTGACCCGATCATCGACGACGCGGAGGAGCAGGGCGAGCTCGACCGCCGCCTGACCGCCGTCGACGAGGCGGTGTCGGTGCAGGAGGCGCTGCGGACGCTCTCGGCCGACTGTCGCGAGATCCTCGACCGGTTCTTCTGCCGCGACCAGAGCTACCACACGATCGGCGAGCTGCTCGACCTGCCGCCCGGAACCATCGCCAGCCGGATCTCGCGCTGCCTCGCGAAGCTCCGTCAGGCATACGAGGGAAGATCCGACGCCCGACCCGCGTCTGGAGAGACATGAGCGAGAATCCGATGGACGAGGTACGGCTCTCTGAGCTTTTGGGCGAGCTGCCGCCTGTGCCCGAAGCGTGGCTGCGAGCTGCCCAGGAGCGGCCGGCCATCTGCCGGGCCGCCGATCAGGTGCTCGAGCTGGCCGAGGCCGATGCGGAGTTCCGCCGCACGCTGATCGCGGACCTCGAGAGCGCGCTCCGCGCCGCCGGCCACGAGCCCGACCCGCGGCTCGTCGACACGCTGCGCCGGCGCCTGCCGGGCGGCTGACACACCCGGCAGGTAGCGCCAGCGAATGCTCTAGCGTCTGGGCGTGCGCCGCCCCGATCCCGCCGACGGCATGCTCGTCGCGGCAAACGTGATCTGGTCGCTCAATTACGCGACCACGAAGTACGCGTTCGAACACTGGAGCCCGATCGCGTTCTCGGGGCTCCGGTTCGCGACGGCGGGGATCGCGCTGGCCCTGCTCGTGAGGCTGCGCGAGGGCGGGCTGGGGGTGGAACGCCGCGACGTGCGCCTCATCGTCATGTGCGGGATCGTCGGCATCTTCCTGAACCAGCTCACGTTCACCTACGCCGTCGACTACACCGCCGCCGCGAACGTGGCGCTGATCCTCGCGTCGGCGCCCGCGTTTGCGGCGGTCTTCGCCGTCATGCTCGGCCACGAGCGTGTGCGCTCTGCGCACTGGATGGCGCTCCTCGTATCGCTCGTCGGCGTGGCGCTCGTCGTCATGGGTGGATCGAACCTCGCGGGCTTCAGCCTGCGCGGCGACCTCCTGGCCGTGGGCGCAGCCCTCACGTGGGCCGCCTACACCGTGATGCTACGGCCGCTCTTCGGGCGCTACTCGGCGGGCCGGATCAGCGCGCTCGTGATCCTGGTTGGCGCGGTGATCATGTCGCCCGTGACCGTGGTGCAGGTGTCCAATCAGGACTTCGGCTCGCTGACCCGCCTGGACTGGGGCGCGTGGATCTACTCGACGATCGGGCCGCTCCTGGTCACGAACTGGCTCTACTTCCGCTCGCTGCACCGGGTCGGCGCGGCGCGGGCGACGCTCTACATGTACCTCCAGCCCTTCCTGGGGGCGGTGTTCGCGGCGTGGCTCCTGGGCGAGAAGCTGGTGGCCGTGCAGCTGATCGGCGGGGCGGTGATCGTCGGCGGCGTCGCCCTCGGGCGGGCGGTCGCGGGACGGCGAGCGCCGCTCGATGAGGTCGAGCTGCCCGGGGAGGCGATCTGAGCCGCACCGTCGGCATCGGGACGGTCGCCCGGGAATGGGGCCGGCTGGGCGTCGTCGGGTTCGGCGGCCCTCCCACGCACATCGTCCTGCTCCGCGAGCTCTGCGTCGAGCGGCGCGAGTGGATCGCGGCGTCGGAGTTCGAGGATGCCATCGCCGTCTGCAACCTCCTGCCGGGGCCGGCGTCGACCCAGCTTGCGATCTACTGCGCGAGCCGCGTCGCCGGCTGGCCCGGCGCGATCGTCGGCGGCGCCGGGTTCATCCTGCCCGGCCTCGCCGTCATCCTGGGGCTCGCGGCCCTCTTCCTGTCGGGCTCCGCGCCGGAGTGGGCGCGCGCGCTCGGCGCCGGCGGCGGCGCGGCCGTCGCCGCGGTCGCGGTTCGGGCCGGGGTCGACCTCATGCGGCCCGTCCTGGCGGGCAGCGGAGGCCCGGCGGCTGCGGTGGACGGCCTACGTCTGCGCGGGCGCGGCGGCCGCCGTTCTGGTCGGGCCGTGGCTCGTCGTCGTCCTCCTCGGGTGCGGCATCGTCGAGCTCGCCGTCCGCCGAGGGCGCGACGTCTCCGCGGCGCTGGCGCTGCTGGTCGCCGGGCCCACCGCCGGCGGGTGGGGGGCGCTCGCCTGGACGGCGTTCAAGGTCGGCGGCCTGAGCTACGGCGGCGGGTTCGTGATCATCCCGCTGATGCAGGCCGACGCCGTCTCGCGCTACCACTGGATGACGTCGGCCCAGTTCCTCGAGGCGGTCGCGCTCGGCCAGATCACGCCCGGGCCCGTGGTCCAGACGGTCGCGGTGGTCGGCTACGCGGCGTTCGGCGTCGCCGGCGGGCTCGCGGCGGCTGCGATCGCCTTCAGCCCGTCGTTCATCCTCGTCCTCCTCGGCCGGCGACGGTTTGACCGGATCCGCACCGACCGGAGGGCGCGGGCCTTCCTGGAAGGCGCCGGGCCGGCGGCCATCGGCGCGATCCTCGGCGCCGCCGTCCCGCTCGCGGGCGCGCTCACCGAATCGTGGCAGTACGCCGTGCTGGCCGCGGCCGCGGTCGGCCTGCTCGTCCTGCGGCGGAGCGTCCTCCTCGTGCTGCTCGCCGCGGCATCGATTGGCCTCGTCTTGATGTGGGCCGGAGCGACCATTCCCGGCTGAGGTAGGCTCGGCGCCGTGACGACGTTCGAGCTCACGGCAGGCCAGCGCGAGGCGCTCCGGAAGCTCTCTGAGTTCCCGCTCGTCGAGGCGCTCTACGGCCGCCGCTCGCGCCGGTTCCCGGTGGGCGGCGAGATCCCCGACGGGCCGCTGGCCTTCCGGTCGGAGCTCGAGCCGCTGCCGCTCACCGACCTCGAGCGGCTGCTCGTCCTGACGGCGTGCGCCGGGAACGACCGGCTGGCACTACGCGATCATGCGCCACGCCCGCTACGCACCCCACCTGGCCAACTACGCCGGTGGCGCGGCGGGCCGGACGTTCCCGTCGGCGGCCGGCTTCCACACGGCCGAGATCTTCTTCACCGACGACTCGGGCACGTACTTCATGCCGACCCGCGACGCCGGCGCGCTGGTCGACCCGGCGGTCGAGGAGGTGGGGCCCGAGCTGATGCTCGAGCGCCATGCCGGCCTGATCCGCAAGCTCTCCGACACCCGCATCCACCTGCCGCGCGAGGAGCCCTACATGGAGGGGCACAACACGTGGATCGCCAACCACCCCGGGTCGCTGCTCGTGATCCCGGTCGCCGACATCGCGCAGCACAACATCGCCAACCTGTGCTTCTTCACCCAGAACGGCTACTGCGTCTACGACGACGTGAACCGGCGGCCGATCCCCGGCATGGACGCGTTCCGCGGCCTGGTCGACGTCGACGATCCGCTCCCGCTCACGTTCCTCGAGCAGTACTCGGTGACCGAGGCGACGGCCGAGCTGGCGTGCGCGGCGTTCTCGGGCGTTCTCATGCTCCAGGCGATGGGACTCGGCGGGTGGATGTTCGACGGCATCGACCGCCACACCATGCTCGGCGCCTCGGGCGACCCGGATGTCCCGGGCCTCGGCTTCCGCTTCGACCACGACGAGGAGCGCTACCCGCTCCCCAACCCGACCGGCCTCGACGGCGTGTTCGAGGCGTTCTGCCCGCCGCACCACGCCGACATGGCTGCGGCGGTGGAGGCGTTCGCCGAGCGGAAGTTCGGGCCGGGCGGCGTCTACCACCCCGAGACGCCCGGGGCGTGGAAGGAGTCCGACCGCATCCGCGGCGCGGCCCAGCCGTACAGCGACGAGTTCAAGGCCTGCGTCGCCCACCAGAGCCAGTACATCTACGACACGTTCGGGAAGTTCCCGGGTACCGTCCCGACGCTCTTCATCATGAACTACGTCCAGGCCCAGCACATCGACCTCGACTTCTACGACCGCTTCTTCCGGCCGGGCGCCTACCTGCCGACCCACGCCGAGCACATGGCCGTCTGGCACTAGACGCGTGGGGATCGAGCACGTGAATCCGCCCGGCCTCTACCCGGGCGCCCCGTACCACTACGCGGCGGTCGCCGCCGCCGGGCGGATGGTGTTCGCGGCCGGCGCATGCCCGATCGACGAGGACGGCGTCGTCGTCCCCGGCGGCATCGAGGCCCAGGCGCAGAAGGCGGTCGAGAACCTGTTCGTCGCACTGGATGCCGCCGGCGCCGCTCCCGACGACGTCCTGAAGACGACGGTCTACGTCGCCTCCTCCGAGCAGCCCGATCTCGTCCGGGCCTGGGAGGTCATCGCCGCGGCCTTCGCCCCGGCCCGCCCGCCGAGCACGCTGCTCGGCGTCGCCGTGCTCGGCTACACCGGCCAGCTGGTCGAGATCGAGGCCGTCGCCGTCCACGCTGAACCACGGGCGCCCCGACGGGGCCTGGCCCCATGGGTTCCCGAGCCCACGGCGTGAAACACCGGCGCCTGTCGCCAATGTTTCACCGTGTCAGGCTCCCACAGCCGCCAGCGCCGCCAGATACGCCTCGTTCACGACCTCCGGTGAGCGATCGGCCATGATCAGGCGCCCGGTCGCGCCGAGCATGGCGGCGTAGACCAGCTTCACCGGAGCCTGCTTCTCGGCGGCGTTGGCGGCGGCGGCCGCGTAGGCGGCAGGCGCGACCTCGATCAGGAACATCGTGTCGTCCTCGAGCAGCAGGTTCGCGACGCGCATCCGGTTCACGAGCTGGGCCTGGTTGGGGTCGACGCGCGTCACGATCTCGTGCGAGACGACCTCCGGCGGCACGCGGTCGGCCGGCGTCGCCCCGAGCAGCTCGAGCACCGCCGCGCCGGCCTGGCGCACGACCGACGGATCGGAGCCGTGCAGCTCGAGCGTCCCGTACTGGCGCTCGACCACCTGAAGCGCCGAGCGCACGCGGGCGTGCTTGACCGCCGCGTTCACGAGCGCGAAGACGCGGCTCGCCGGCGCCACCTCGACGTAGAGCTGCGCCATGCCGGCGTGGGGCGGGTCGCCCTGGCAGGTCTGGGCGACGTACGCGGCCCACTGCGGCTGCATCGAGTCGATCTCGACCCAGGCGCGCAGCTCGGCGGTCACGCTACTTCTGCGGGTCCAGGATGGCGACGACGGTGGCGTCCGTGGGAGCGCCGGAGGTCGCCTCGAGCTCGCGGGCGGCCGTCCCCAGGGCCACGAGCACCAGGTCGCCCTCGCCCGCACCGAGCGGGTCGACCGCGACGAACTCGACGCCGCCCTTCCCCTCGGGCGTCACGCGCACCAGCTTGAAGTCGCGGAGCGCCGGCGCCTTGACGGTGGCGACGGCGTTCCCGGTCACGCGGCAGAGCTGCATCGCGTCCTCCTCATGTGCGCCCGCGGAGCTCGACGGCCCGGTCGAGCTGGTTCCAGGGCACGATCGCGTCCACCGCCGCCTGCACGCGGTCGACGGCCATCATCAGGTGCTCGATCACGACCGCGAACTCCCGGGTCGTGTCGGGCCTCCAGTCGCGCAGGATCTCGGCGGCCCGGCGCATCAGGGCCACCGTCTCGTGCATCTCCCACTTGGCCGTGCGAGCCGCGATCCGCTCGAGCAGGAGCGCCGAGACCTCGCACAGCTCGGGCAGGCGCATGTCGCCGTCGAGCGCCGCCTGCCTGCACACCTGGAGCTGCTCGCCCGCCCAGAAGAGGTCGAAGTTGCAGTAGAGCACGCACGGCAGGTTGCCCATCGGGGGCAGGGTGAACTCGCGCAGCCGCGTGACGTCGGCCGGCTCGCCGAGCCACCGCTCGCTCGTGAACTCCCGGAGCTCCTCGACCAGCGTCGCGGCGGACACATACGGCACTAGGCCCGCTCCATCCTGACGGGCAGATGCCCGGTCTCGAGCAGGCGCCTGCCGCACCGCGCAAGCCCCTCCAGGTTGGAGCGCACGCGGGCGACGTAGGACACCTCGCCGAAGGGCTGCGTCTCCCCGTAGAAGAGGCACAGCGTCTGGCGGCCGGGGTAGTACCCGATGTCGCCGGCGACGACGTCGGTCTTGCCGTTCTCCTGCTCGGCGAAGAACGGGACCATCACGATCGTCTCCTCGCCCGCGAACTTGGCGTGCACCATCGTCGAGTCGAGCGGAAGGACCGAGCGGATGTATCCGCAGATGCGGGGGGCGTCGTCCTCGAGCAGCTCGGCCTCGATGACCTCGCCCTCGCAGATGAAGCGGATCGCTGCCAACGACGCCTATGCCTCTTGCCGCGCCGACATCGGAAGCACGCTCGCCACGTCGGCGTGCGGGCGGGGGATGAGGTGCGCCGACACGAGCTCGCCGGTCTTCTTCGCCGCCGTCGCGCCCGCGTCGATGGCCGCCTTGACCGCGCCCACGTCGCCGGTGATGGCGACCGTGACGTATCCGCCGCCGACCGACTCGCGGCCGACGATCTCCACATTTGCCGCCTTCACCATCACGTCGGCGGCCTCGATCGCGGCCACGAGGCCGCGGGTCTCGATGAGGCCCAATGCTCCGTCCATGTCACTCCTCCTCAGGGGTCGGGCTATGCATACCAGTCGAAGGTCTCGGTGCCTATGTTCACGTGCACGTTCTTGACCTCGGTGTACTCGTCGAGAGACTCCAACCCGAGGTCGTGGCCGGTGCCGCTCTCCTTGTAGCCGCCGAACGGGGCCTCCGACGGATACACGCCGTAGTGGTTCACCCAGATCGAGCCGGCGTCGAGCGCGCGGGCGACGCGGTGGGCGCGGCCCACGTCGCCCGTCCAGATGCCCGCCGCCAGGCCGTAGCGGACGTCGTTGGCGAGCCGGATCGCCTCCTCCTCGCCGTCGAACGGGATGATGACGACGACCGGGCCGAAGATCTCCTCCTGGGCGATCCGCATGTCGTTTCGCACGCCCGCGAACACCGTCGGCTGGATGAAGTTGCCCTCGGCGAGCGCCGGGTCGTCGGGGCGGGCGCCGCCGGTGACGACGGTGGCTCCTTCCGAGGTGCCGATGTCGACGTACTCGTACACCCGCTCGCACTGGCGCCGGTTGATGAGCGCGCCGAGCTGCGTCTCCCAGCGGTGCGGGAGCCCGACCCTGATGCGGCGGGCCCGCTCGGCGAACCGGGCCACGAACTCGTCGTGGACGGGGCGCTCGACCAGGACGCGCGAGCCCGCCGAGCACACCTCCCCCTGCGCCAGGTAGATGCCGAACACCGAGCCGGTCACCGCCCGGTCGAGGTCGGCGTCCGAGAACACGATCGACGGCGACTTGCCGCCCAGCTCGAGCGAGACGCGCTTGATCGTCCCGGCTCCGCCGCGCATGACGGCCCGGCCGGTCGTCGTCGAGCCGGTGAAGGCGATCTTGTTCACGTCGGGATGCTCGACGAGCGCGGCCCCGGCCACCTCGCCGAGCCCGGGGACGACGTTGAAGACGCCGGGCGGGATGCCCGCCTCGAGCGCGAGGCGACCCAGCTCGAGGCTCGTGAGCGGCGCCAGCTCCGGGGCCTTGAGGACGACCGTGTTCCCGGCGGCGAGCGCGGCCGAGCCCTTGCGGCAGGCGATGTGGAGCGGGAAGTTCCAGGGGATGATCATCCCGACGACGCCGGTCGGCTCGCGGCGGACGTAGTCGAGCGAGGTGTGCGGCAGGGCGAGGACGCGGCCGGCCACGGTGCGGACGGCGCCGGCGAAGAAGCGCCACGGGTCCCAGCACGCCGGGAGGTCGACGAGCGCGGCCTCGCGGATCGGCTTTCCGACGTCGTGGCTCTCGACCTGGGCCAGGTAGTCGCGCTCGGACTCGATCAGCTCGGCCAGCCGCAGCATGAGGCGGGCGCGCTTGTCGGGATCGAGGTCGCGCCAGGCCGGGAAGGCCGCCCGGGCGGCGCGCACGGCCCGGTCGACGTCCTCGGCCTGCGCGGCCGAGACGTCGGCGATGGTGCGGTTGGTGGCCGGGTCGACGGTCGGCACGGTCGCGCCGCCGGCCGCCTCGACCCACTCGCCGCCGATCAGAAGCCGGGTCTGAAGCCGGCCCGCGTCGGGCGGCCCGGTGACGGGGACAGTCCCTGAACTTCCGGCGGCACGGGCCGGTGCGGGTTTCGTGACAGTCGGCCGGTCGCGCACCAGGCCGGCCAGCGCGGGGGCCGGGAGGCCGCCCGCCTGCGGCGGGGCCGGGACGACCTCGGGCCGCGGCTCGGAGGTCGAGTACGTCGAGCCCTCCACGAGTCTGATGCCGTGCAGCCGCACGGCGTCGACAGCGGCGTCGGTCAACACCGTGTGCTCGCGCAGCATCAGCTCCCGCTCCCCCGAGGCTGCCAGCTGGCGGATCTCGTCGGCCGTGACGAAGTGCTTCACCGGATGGCCAAGACTACCTTGCCGGTCCGCGCCGGATTGACCAACCGTCGGTGGGCCTCCGCGGCCTCCTCGAGTGGGAACGTCGAGTCGATCACCGGCCGCCAATCGGCGGCCCCGACGTGCTTCAGGAGCGCGTCGAACTCGCGTGGGCTCCCCATCGTCGTGCCCTGGATCCGGCGCCATTCGAGGAAGACCTCCGCCAGGTCGACCGCGGCCGGCTCCCGGGACGTGTCGCCGAAGCTGACCAAAACGCCGCCGCGCACCAGCGTCCCGATGACGGCGTCGAGGGCCGACCCGCCCGTGCTGTCGATGGCCGCGTCGACCTCGCCGATTCGCGCCGGCCAGTCGGGATCGTGGTAGTCGACCGCCGTCTCGGCGCCGAGCTCGAGCGCCCGCGCAACCTTGGGGTCTGACCCCGTTGTTGCGCGGATGCTCGCGCCGAGCGCCGCGCCGATCTGGACGAGGAACGTGGCGACGCCGCCGCCCGCGCCCGTCACGAGGATCCGCCGCCCCGGACCGGCTCCCGCCAGCCGCAGCGCCCGCCAGGCCGTGAGCCCGGCCAGCGGGAGGGCGGCGCACTCCTCCCACGACCATCCGGCCGGCCGCGGCCTGACCTGATGCGCCGCCACCACGATCCGCTCGGCGTACGTGCCCAGGTCGGGCCGGCCGAGGATGCGGAAGTCGGGCCCGGGCTCGTCCTCGCCCTCGCCCCAGTCGAGCGCCGGGTTGATGACGACCTCGTCGCCGGCCGCGATGCCCTCGACGCCGGCCCCGACCTCCGAGACGACGCCCGCGCCGTCCGAGCCGAGGATGGTCGGCAGCGGCCCCGGCCGGCCCTCGCGGATCCAGACCTCGCGATGGTTGAGCGCCGCCCGCACGAGGTCGACCGCGACCTGGCCCGGCCCCGGCTCGGGATCGGGCACCTCCGCCGGCTGCAGCACCTCCGGCCCGCCGTGCGCCGTGAGCAGGACGGCCCTCATGCCAGCTCCGCGAAGCGGTCGGCCAGCGCGTCGAAGAGCGCCCGGTAGCGGCGGTGCCCCTCGGCGTACGCCTCGGCGGCGGCCGGGTCGCGCTCGTGCGTCTGGGTCGCGATCCGCGACATCACTCCGGCGGCGGCCGCCGTGGAGTCGTGAAGGCCCGGACCCGGCGGCGGCCAGCATCGCCGCGCCGCGCGCCGTCGTCTCGACGTCCTCCGACCACGTGACGGGAACGCCGGTCGCGTCGGCCCGCATCTGACGCACGAGCGGCGAGCGCGCCCCGCCCGCCACGCACACGATGCGCGTACGGCTCGAGATTGGCGTCCGCGATCGCCTCGACCACATCGCGCAGCGCGTAGGCCGAGCCCTCGAGCAGCGCCCGCGCCATGTGCGCCCGGCTGTGCGCAGGGGTGAGCCCGTACCAGCCGCCGCGCGCCTCCGCCTCCCACCTGGGAGCCATCGCGCCGCCCATCCACGGCAGGAAGACGAGTCCGTCGGACCCCGGCGGGGCCTCGGCGGCGAGCGCGTTCAGGCCCTCGTAGTCGAGCCCGCCGCCGAGCTGGTCGCGGAACCAGCGGTACGAGGCGCCGGACGCCCAGCCCGGGTTCTCGAGCAGCCACCGGCCCGGCGCGGCGTGGGGGTGGCACTCTGCGATCCGGGACCGGTCGCGATACGGAAGGTCGGCGACGGCGCAGACCGGCTCGGCGGTGCCCAGGACGTCGCAGATCATGCCCGGCTCGACGAGCCCCGCGCCGAGCGTCGCGGCCATCTCGTCGCCGCAGCCGCACACGACGGTCGTCTCGGGCGGGAGGCCGGTGTCGGCAGCGAACCCGGCCGTGATCTCGCCGACCGGCTCGTCCGCTCCGACCACCGGCGGGAGCCGGGCAGGGTCGATGTCGAACGCCGCCAGCAGGCGGTCGTCCCACTGACCCGTGTCGGGGTCGAGCGCCATCGTCGACGATGCGTTCGAGCGGTCGACCACGTCGGCGTCGCACGCGACCCGCACCATGTACGCGCCTGGAAGCAGGTAGCGGTCGGTGCGCGCGTCCTGGTCGGGACGCTCTCGCGCGACCCAGGCGATCTTGGCCGCCACGTGGGAGCCGTCGAGATTGCACCCCGATCGCGCGTACCACTCGTCCGGCTCGATCCGCTCCTCGGCGGCCCGGCACAGGGGGTCGGCGCCGGCGGTCCATCCAGATGATCGCCGGCCCGGCGGGCTGCCCGTTTCGGTCGACGCAGACCAGCCCGTCGAGCTGCGAGCCGAACGACACCGCCCGCACCCGGCGGAGGTTCACCCGGGCGGAGAGATCGCGGAACCCGTTGACCACGGCCGCCCGCCAGTCGCGCGGGTCCTGCTCGGCCCATCCCGGCCGCGGGTACGACAGCGTGTGCGGCTGGTAGGACGTCGCGAGCCGCTCGCCGCCGGCGTCGAACACGGCCAGGCACGACCCCTGCGACCCGACGTCGATCCCGCAGACGAGGTCGGCCTCGGTCATCGAGCGGCGGTGGCCGCCCCCAGCTCCTCCAGCGCTCGCTCAGCCGTCCACCGGTCGACGATCACGCGCTTCAGGGCGCGGGTCATCGCCTCGGGGTTCTCGTGCATGAAGATGTTCCGACCGACGCTGCAGCCGACGGCGCCGGCCTCCATCGCGTGCTGCTGGCGGGTGAGAAGCTCCGTCTCGGTGATCCGCGATCCGCCCGCGAGCACGGTCGGCAGGCCCGCGGCGGCGGCGACCAGGCGCGCGTACTCCTCGCCCGAGCCGGGCCAGTTCGTCTTGATGACGTCGGCGCCGAGCTCGGCGCACAGGCGGACGTTCCGAAGCAGGTAGTCGGTGCCGAGCTCGGCGGTGGTGCCGGAGTAGGCGCTCGGCCACTCGGCTTCGGCGATGAACGGCATGCCGAGCTCGTCGCACGCCGAGCCGACCTCGGCCAGGCGCTCGATCATGTCCTGCTCGGTGTCGGTGCCGAGGGCGACGTAGAGGACGACGGCGTCGGCGCCCGACCGCAGCGCCTCCTCGACCTCCGCGACGGCGGCGATGCTCGGGTTCTCGCCCGGGTCGGCCGAGGCCGAGAGCATGTACGCGACGGCGGTCGTCTGGCTCAGCTCGGCCGCAGCGATCCGGGACATGCCGCGCGACAGCATGAGGACGTTCGCGCCGCCGGACACCGCCTCGGTGACGCGGGCGCGGATGTCGGCGAGCGGCTCGAGGAACACGGGCGACGTCATCCCGTGGTCGAGCGCGCAGATGACGGACGTGTTCGTCGGGTCGTTCAGCACCCGCTTCAAGCGGATCGTCTTGCCCAGGCTCATGTGTCCTCCTCGCGGTGTCGGCCGCCAATTCAACCAGATCCGGGCCGCGCGGCTCTCAGTCACCTTTCATCCGTCTCTCACTCCGGCTATGGATACTGGTACCGGTGACCGCTCAACGCGTCCTCAGGTTCACGCGCACTGAGCGCTCCGCGCACTGGCTGCTCGTGGCCGCGTTCGCGGCGATCCTCGCGAGCGGCACCCAGATGCCGCACCGCTGGGACGCCGATCAGCCGGTCGTGGACGTCCACGTCGGCGGTGCGGCGCTGCTCGTCGCGGGCCTCGCGCTGCTCCTGTGGCGGGCCGACCGGCGTGCGCTCGTGGTGACGGCGATCGAGCTCGCCACGACGGAGCCGGGCGACGCGGCGTGGCTCCGCGGCGTGCCGGATCGGCTCCGCACGGGAGCGGCCGCCCCGCCGGCCGGGCGCTTCAACGCCGGCCAGAAGCTGAACGCGCGCCTCTCGGCGCTGGGCCTCATCGTGCTCTACGCGACCGGGCTCGCGCTGCTCCTCGCCGGCCGCGGCCTGCCGCAGGGCCCGCTGCACACGCTGACGACGGTGGCGCTCGTCGCGCTCCTGTCCGGGCACGTCTTCATGGCGGTTCTCAACCCGAGCACGAAGCACGCGCTGCGCGGCATGACGCTCGGGCGACGTCGATCGCGCCTGGGCCGAGCACCATCATCCGCGGTGGGTGGAGTCGCTCGACCGCGACGAACCTACGGCGTGACGACCACCTTGAGCGCCTCGCCGCTCTTGATCCGCGGGAACGCCTCGGGTGTCTCCTCGAGCGGCACGACGTCGGTCACGACGCCGCGGATGTTCGCGGTGTTCTGCTCGAGCATGTCGAGCGCCTGCACCTGGTCGCGGTAGCGGGAGGCGTAGCTCCCGAGCACCGCGACCTCGCGGTAGTGCAGGACGTTCGACGGGAAGTCGATCGTGGTGGTGCCCTTCGGCAGCCCGCCGAAGAAGAGGACGCGCCCGCGCGGGGCGGCCATCTCCATCGCCTGCTCCTGGGCGCGCGCGTTCGAGCAGGCGACGATGACCCGCTCGGCGCCGTCGCCGGTCTCGGCCTTGATGTGCTCGACGGGATCGACCGCCGACGTGTCGACATAGCGGACGCGGTCGTCGTCGAGCACGCGGTGCGCGAGCTCGAGCCGCTTGGCCTCGGTCTCGAGCAGGTAGACCGTCCCCGCGCCCTGCGCGAGCGCCAGGGCGACGTGGGCCGTCCCGACCGGACCGGCGCCAATCACGACGGCGCGCAGGTCGAGGCCGACCTCCAGGTCCTTGTGCCCGCAGATCGCGTCGGACAGCGGGTCGGCGAACGTCGCGTGGACGGCGTCGAGCCCCTCGGGGATGCGAAAGACGTTCTTGAGCGCGACCTGCGGGATCGCGACCAGGTCGGCGTACGCGCCCTGGTAGTCGAAGCCCATGAGCCCGCCGGCCTGGCACAGGTGCTCGTTCCCGGTGCGACACAGCGTGCAGGTGCCGCAGTAGAGCGTCGAGATGACGTGGACGAGGTCGCCGGTCCCGGCCCGCAGGTCGCCGTCGGCGTCCGGGCCGATCTCGAGCACCTCGCCGCAGATCTCGTGGCCGAGCACGGCGCCGGGCTCGATCCGCCGGTCGCCGTTGTAGAACGTGCGGACATCGGTGCCGCAGATGCCGCAGGCGACGACGCGGAGCAGCACGCCATCGGCCGGGCAGGTCGCATCGGGCACCTCGCCGAGCTCCATCTCGCCGGGCCCGTTCCAGATCGCAGCACGCATCGCGGGCGATCTTATCGGCCGGGTCGCTGAGAGCGCGCGACGCAGCAACTTCGCCCGACGCGGCAGACGGCCGCATCGAGCCGTCGAACAAGGCGCTTCACGCTCCGCATGTCTCGCATCGTACGCCACAACGGGGTCAGACCCCAATGTTGCACGTGGCGTATGCTCATGCGGTGGCCGGAGCAAGCGTCACCGCCGTCCGCCGGGAGGGGTTCGCCGAGCTGTATGCCGCCGAGCGGCAGCAGAAGGACAACCTGTGCGGCTGCTTCTGGTCGGCGCTCGCGCTCCGGGCGGCCGGCATCGAGGCCGACCAGGACGGCGTCGCCGTTGCGGCGGGCGCGATCCTGCCCGGGGGAGACGCCCAGACGCACGTCGCCCCCGGCGCGACCCCGCGCAACGACTACCGGGTCGAGCTGCCCGTCGACCCGACGCCGGGCGTCGGGGGCACCTCCGCCCCGGGGATCGCCCGCGCCATCGAGCGCCTCTCGAACGGCGCTCTGGCCGCGATTCCCGTCGCGTGGCCGTGGACGCCCGAGAGCGTCCGGGGTCTCATGGAGGCGGCCGCCGACGCGACCCTGATCGCCAACGTCCGCACCGGCCTCTTCTGGGGCTCGCGTCCCGACCCGGCGATCGTGCTCGCCCACCTCCGCGGCGAGGCGGTCGAGCCGCCGCCCGCCGACTGGGACGTCGGCCACTTCGTGAACTTCGCCGCGCTGGTGCGCGGGCCGGCCGCCGACCTGGTCGTCGTGCGCGACACCTACCAGGAGCTCGGCCTTGCCGGCCACCACCTCCAGCCGCCCGACCGGGTCGCCGCCGCTCTGCGGCGCGACGACGGCCACGAGGGCGGCGTGCTGGCGGTCCTGGCGTCGGCCGCCGCCCCGGCTCTGCGCGAGCGCCTGGAGCGCGACGGCTTCGAGCTTCGTCACTGGCACAACGGCACACCTGATCCGGAGGAACCAACCTGATGGCTAAGACCGCCACCGCCTCGGCCACCGACATCATCGAGACCTGGCGCGCCGAGGGCATCCGCTACGTCCGCTTCGAGCTTCCCGACATGCACGGCACGAGCCGCACGAAGATCGTGCCGATCGGGCAGGCCGCGGGCTACTGCGAGGAGGGGCTCAACATGTACGGCGGCGCCGCCGTGCTCGACTCGCGGTCGGATGTGGTCCCCGGAACGCTCTACCACGAGGAGATCGGCTACGGCGACCAGCGCCTCATCCCCGATCCCGACACGGCGGCCGTCGTCCCGTGGGCCGAGGCCACCGCGCGGTTCATCTGTGACTCCCAGTTCATCGGCGGCGAGCCGCTCCGCGCGCTCCCCCGCTACGTCTTCCGCCGCCAGCTCGAGCGCTGCCGCGAGATGGGGTACGAGCCGGTGCTCGGCTTCGAGCCCGAGTTCTACGTCTTGAACCTCGACGGCTCGCCGCTCTTCACGGGCTACCAGATCTTCAACCCGGTCCGGAACACGTTCGTCCCGATGATCACCGAGCTGATCGACCACATGAACGCGTTCGGGATCGAGATCATCACGGCCAACTGCGAGTACGCCGGCTCCCAGTGGGAGATCAACTTCCGGCCGGGAGCGGGGCTGGCGGGCCCCGACAACGCGTTCTCGTTCAAGAACGCGACCAAGGAGATCGCCCACGCCCACGGCCTGAACGCGACGTTCATGTCGAAGCCGTTCGCCGACGGCGCCGGCTCCGGCTGCCACGCCCACGTGAGCCTGACCGGCCTCGACTCGGGCGAGAACGTCTTCGGCGACGACGCCGACCCACAGGGCATGACCGACCTCTGCCGGCAGTTCATGGCGGGCCAGATCCGCCACGCGCGCGGGATCTACACGCTGCTCGCGCCGACGGTCAACTGCCTCAAGCGTCGCCGGACGCACACGTTCAGCCCGACCAACATCTCGTGGGGGCCCGAGGATCGCACCGCGTTCCTGCGCATCAAGAGCGGCTCGACCGCCTCGCGCCACATCGAGAACCGCGCGCCCACCGCGCTCTCGAACCCGTACCTGGTGGGCGCCGCGATGCTGGCCGCCGGGCTGAACGGGATCGAGGAGGAGCTCGAGCTCGAGCCCGCGGCGAGCGCGCCGGCCGAGGAGGACCCGTCGAAGGAGCCGCTCCCGACGTCGGTGCGCGAGGGCCTCGACGCGCTCGAGACCGACCCGAAGCTCGTCGAAGCGCTCGGCCGGGACTTCGTAACCGCGTACACCACGATGCGCAGGCACGAACTGCAACGATTCGACGACCACGTCACCGACTGGGAACGGCAGGAGTACGTCGAGGTCTTCTAAGGAGGTTCGGCCCATGACGACCGAGGAACGTGAGCTGCGAGGCGAGCTCAGCCAGCTTGCCGAGACCGACGAGGGGCGCCGCCTGCTCCAGCTGGCGCTGCGCGGGATCGACGGCGGAGAGGCGGAGCTGACGGCGGGATGCTGGACGGATCGCGGCGTCGCCGGGTGCCTCTTTCAGCACGCCTACTGGCAGGGCGTCCGGGAGGGCGTCTTTCGCGACGAGGGCCGGCCGGGTGACTGGATCGGGTCGCTGGTCGGGACCCGGGGCTACGCGACGGTGCTGAACGCGATCGGCGCGTTCGACCGACTCGCCAAGCGCTGTTACGCCGACCGCGCACCCCGCAGGATCCTGCCCGACAGGGTCGAAATCCGTACGGGCGAGTGGCGGCAGGTCGTCGAGCGCATGCTCGTCGAGGCGCTCGTCGATTCGCAGGTCGCGCCATCAGCGCGCAACCCCGTTCCAGCCTGAACCGTCTTGCGTTCCACAACATGCGCGGGAGCCGTTGCCAAAGCTGCCGCAATGCTGTAAAAGTGGTGGTCTCTTCTTTCTGTTCCTCATCCTGAAGGAGGTCAAGTGGCCAGTGAGCATGGGGGCATGAGCTCCCAGCACGAGGGGATGCTCCCTGTCGACAGCGTCGATGTGTCCGAGCGCACCGACCTGGACAAGCTGCATCTCGGTGCGGTTGGACTCGCCGGGGTCCTCTTCCTGACCGTCACCGGATCCGCCCCGATCTCGGCGATGCTCTTCAACACGCCGCTCTCGGTCGGATACGGAAACGGCATCGGAACCCCGGCTGGGTTCGCGTTCGCCACAGTGATCCTCACCATCTTCTCGGTCGGATACGTGGCGATGGCGCGCAAGGTGACCGCCGCCGGCGGGTTCTACAGCTTCATCAGCCACGGGCTGGGCCGCGAGCTCGGCATGGCGGCGGGCTTGGCGATGGTCGTCGCCTATTCCGTCTTCGAGGCCTCCCTGTGCGGCGGCTTCGCGTACTTCGCCTCGTTGAAGGCGGCGCAGTACGGCTACGACATCGAGTGGTACTGGCTGGCGCTCTTCATGGTCGCCCTGATCGGCGTCCTGGCCTACTTCGACGTGCACATCTCAGCCCGGCTCCTCGGGATCGCACTGATCAGCGAGGTCGTGTTCCTGCTGATCTTCGATGTGCTGGTCTTCGGCCAGGGCGGCGAGAACATCCAGGCGGCCGCGCTCAACCCTGTCAACGCGTTCAAGGACATGCCGGGATTCGGCAGCGGTGGCAATGCGCTTGCGGCCGGTGCGTGGGCCGTAGGTGTGTTCTTCGCCTTCTGGTCGTGGGTCGGCTTCGAGATGGCGCCGAACTACGGCGAGGAGTCGAAGAACCCCAAGAAGATCGTGCCGATGGCCATGTACATCTCCGTGATGGGACTCGGCATCTTCTACGTCGTCACGTCGTGGGCCGCGATCTCGGGGTATGCAACCACCGAGGCCGCAGTGAGCCAGGCCGTGAATAACGCATCAGGGTTCTTCCTCGACCCGGCCAAGCAGTTCGGGAACACGTTCCTCCAGAGCGTCCTGAGCTGGCTGATCATCACCGGCTCGTTCGCGTGTGGAATGGCGTTCCACAACACGACCGCGCGGTACTTGTTCTCGCTCGGCCGTGAGAAGGTGCTGCCGCACCAGCTCGGCCGCACGCACGAGAAGCACAAGAGCCCGCACATCGCCTCGATGACGCAGTCGGCCATCGCGGCCACGATCGTGGCCGCGTTCGCGTTCTTCGCCACGACGGCGTCCGGGCTCGACTCGGCCACGTCCGTCGGGTACATCCAGCTGTACGGGCTCATGGCATTCATGGGCGTCGTGCTGATCCTGTTCATCCAGGCGCTCGTCTCGGTGGCGATCTGGAACTACTTCCGGACGCACCATCCGGGTGAGCACCACATCTGGACGCACACGATCGCGCCGCTGATCTCGGTGATCGGCCAGCTGGCCGTGCTGTTCGTCGCGATCGACAAGATCGACTTCCTCGGAGCCGGGTACACCTACGCGTGGTACCTGGTCGCAATCGACGTGCTCGTCTTCGTCGGGGGCATCGGGTACGCGCTGTACCTGAAATCGAGCGACAGAGCGAAGTACGAGACCATCGGCCGCATGGTGCACGAGGGTCTCTAGCACCACCCGCCGGAGGGGCGTCCGCAGCACGCGGGCGCCCCTCTCGCGTTTAATGGCCGCGATGCCCGGCCGGATTCAGGACAAGGTGTGCGTCGTGACCGGCGCCGCCGCGGGCATCGGCCGGGCGGTGGCGGGGCGGCTCGCGCAGGAGGGCGGCCGGGTCGCGCTGGCCGACATCGACGCCGAGAGCGCCGAGGCGGCCGCTGCGGAGATCCCGGGGTCGGCGGCCTTCGCCGTCGACGTGACCGACGCGGCCTCGGTCGAGGCCCTCTACGAGGCGGTGCGCGAGCGGTTCGGGTCGATCGACGTCTGCCACAACAACGCGGGGATCCTCCTGCCTGACGACACCGACCCGCCGGCCACCGAGCTCGACGTCTGGCACCGGATCCTGGCCGTCGACCTGACGGGCGTCTTCCTCTGCCTGAAGTACCAGCTGCCGCACATGCTCGAGACGGGCGGCGGCTCGATCGTCAACATGAGCTCGATGGTGGCGCTGATCGGGTCGGCCACGCCGCAGACCGCGTACGCCGCGGCCAAGGGAGGGGTGCTCGCCATGACCCGCGAGGTCGCGATCACCTACGCCCGAAGCGGCATCCGCTGCAACGCCCTCTGCCCGGGGCCGGTCGACACGCCGCTCTTCCGAAACGCGCTCGCCGCCGACGAGGGCGGGCTGGAGCGGCGGATGGTGCACATCCCGATGGGCCGCCTGGGGGCCTTCGACGACATCGCCGGCGCCGTCCTCTACCTGGCGAGCGACGACTCGGCGTGGACGACGGGGCAGGCCCTGGTCGTCGACGGCGGGATCACCGCCGCCTACACGACGCCCGCATGAGGACGGATGTCGCCATCGTCGGAGCCGGGCTCTTCGGCTCGTCGCTGGCGGTCGCGCTGGCGCGGGAGGGGATGAGCGTTGCTCTCTACGACAAGGCCACGCCGGCCTCCGGCGATACCGGCCGCTCGTTCGGCATGGTGCGGGCCCACTACTCGAACGAGGTGACGGTGCGGCTGGCGAAGCGGGGGATCGAGCTGCTGGCGGCCGACAAGCGCTCCGGCTACGTCCGCACGGGGTACATGCTCCCCGTCGCCGAGCGCGACCGAGAGGCGTGCGCGGCGAACGTCGAGCTGGGGCGCTCGCTGGGGGTCGACTCGCGCCTGCTCGAGCCCGACGCTGTCGCCGACGTCGAGCCGGCGCTTCGCACCGATGGCATCGCGGCGGCCGCGTACGAGCCCGACGGCGGCCTGGTCGATCCGGGGCGCATGACGCTCGCCTGGTTCGCCGAGGCCGTGGCGCTGGGCGCCCAGCCCCGGCTCGGCGCAGAGGTCACCGACCTCGACGCGCTTGACGCCGGCACCGTCGTCGTGGCGGCCGGCGGGTGGACGTCGCGCCTCCTTCCCGACATCCCCATCTCGCTCAAGCGCATCGACGTGGCCCGCGTGCGGCCGCTGCGGGTCTCGGTCGTCGTCTCGGACACGGTGACGAACGTCGTCGTGCGCCCGGGGGTGGGGGACATGGCGTGGGCCGTCGCCTATCGCGAGCCGGAGGGATACGCCGACCGCGACGAGGCGCCCGAGGCGCCCGAGGACGGGTACCGCGCGTCGGTCGCGGGAGCGCTTGTGGAGCGCTACCACCGCGGAGCCGACGCGGCCTGGGTCGACGGCTGGACTGGCGCCTACGACGCCACGCCCGACTGGAACCCGGTCGTCGGCTACGTCCGCGACGGCGTCTACGCGATCGCGGGCATGTCGGGCCACGGCCTGAAGCTGGCGCCGGCCGTGGCCGAGTGCGTGGCGGCCGAGCTCGCCGGCCGCGAGCCGCCCGTCGACCTGCGCCCGCTCCGATTCTCGCGCTTCGCCGAGGGCGACCTCCTGCACCTCGCGTACGGGCCGAGCGCGAGGGCGTAGTGCCGCACCTCGTTCCGTTCCTGGTGATCGCGGTCTTCGTCGTCGTCACTCCCGGCGTCGATACCGCGCTCGTCGCCAAGAACGCGCTTCTCCACGGCCGCCGCGCCGCCAACCTGACGGCGCTCGGCGTGAACGCCGGCATCGCCGTCTGGACGACGGCCTCCGCGGTCGGGCTCGGCGCGCTCCTGCACCGATCGGAGGCCCTGTTCACGGCCGTCAAGCTCGTCGGTGCGGCCTACCTCGTCTTGCTGGGCGCACAGGCGATCTGGTACTCGTGGCGGCGCGGGATGCCCGCCGCGCCGTCCGCGACGACGAGCCGCCGCTCGCCGTTCCTCCAGGGCATCCTGAGCAACCTGCTGAACCCGAAGATCGCCGTCTTCTTCACGAGCTTCCTGCCGCAGTTCGTGTCTCCCGACGGCCCCGTGCTGGGGCAGCTCCTCCTGCTAGGCGCGGTGTTCAACCTCATCGGCGTGGCCTGGCTCGTCGGCTGCGCCGTCTTCGTGAGCCGCGTCGGTGACGCGCTCCGCCGCCCTCGGGTGAGGGCGGCTGTCGAGCGCGTCACCGGGGGCGTGCTCATCGCGTTCGGTCTGCGCCTGGCGACCGAGCGGCGCTGAGCGCGACGAGCAGCCTCCGCCCACGAGCGCGCATCGCCGGCGTCCCGTCCCGTGTGAGCCGCTGCAGAAGGGGGACGACTCTCGCTCGGAGCTCCGGGTCGTCCATCGCGACCTCCGCCAGCGCCTGCATCGCGCACGTCCGCACGATGCCGCTTCGGTCGTCGAGGTAGGACTCGACGATGTCGGCCACCTGCCGCCGCTCGGCGGCGGACAACGAGAGGCGCGGCAGCATCTGGGCGACGTGCCAGCGCACCTCCTGCTGAGGGATGGCCGCAAACTCGGTCAGCAGGCGGCGCTTGTGCGGTCGCAGCAGTTCCGGCCGCCGGGTCGTGATCTTCTCGACGGCGTCGGCGGCGCGCATCCGGATCAGAGGGTCGTCGTTCGAAATAGCGTCGAAGATCAGGTCGAAGAGCGTCGGGTCGGCCAGGACGTCGGCGACGACCTCCTCCGACCGGCCGATCGACCGCCGATCCCCTCCACCGAGCTTGGCCACCTCGGGGTGAAGCCGTTCCATCCGTCAGCCGGCGAGGACCTCGGCGGCGAGCTGGGGCGAGACGTTTCCGCCCGAGATGACGAGCACGATGCCGCGCGAGCCCCGCAGGTCGAGCCGGCCGGCCAGGAGCGCGGCCACGCCGACCGCCGCGCCCGGCTCGCATGCCAGCTTGGCCCGCTCATAGAGGAAGCGCATGCCCTCGCGGATCTCGTCGTCGGAGACGAGGACGACGTCGTCGACGAGGCGCGAGCAGACCTCGAGCCCGATCGCGCCTGCGACAGGGGAGCGCAGCGCGTCGGCGATGGTCGGGCCGGGGACGGCCGGGACGGGATGCCCCGCGTCGAGCGCGGCGCGCATCGCAGCCGAGAGCTCCGGCTCGACGCCGATCACGCGCGCGTTGGGCCGGAGCCCCGTCACCGCGGTCGCGATTCCCGCGATCAGGCCGCCGCCGCCGATCGGCACGATGACGGTGTCGACCTCCGGGACGTCCTCGACGATCTCGAGGCCCACCGTCCCCTGCCCGGCCACGATCAGCGGGTCGTCGTACGGGTGGACGATCACCCGGCCCGTCTCGGCAGCGATGGCGCGCATGCGCTCGAGCGCCTCTATGCTGTCGGCCGACTCGAGGTCGACGGTGGCGCCGTACCCGCGCGTGGCCGCGACCTTGAGCGGGCTGGCGTCGGCCGGCATGAGGACGAGCGCGTCGACCCCCTCGTCGCGAGCCGCGAGCGCGAGGGCCTGGGCGTGGTTCCCGGCCGAGATCGTGATCGTCCCGAGCTCGCGCTCCTCTGGGTCAGCGCCCGCAGCCGGTTGAACGCCCCGCGCGGCTTGAAGGCGCCAATCCGCTGGAACAGCTCGGCCTTGAGCCACACCGGCGCGCCGCAGCGCGCCGCGAGCGTGGCCGAGGTGAGCATCGGCGTGCGGTGCACCCGCCCTGCGATCGCCTCAGCGGCGGTCTGGACGTCTGCGAGTGTCGGGGACTCGGCCATGCCCAATGCTCGCACAACCCGGTGAAACACCGGCGCCTGTCGCCAATGTTTCAGCCAACCCTCGACCATGCAACTGAAACAGTGGGTCCCGATGACCATGAAAGCGGATGGACCTGGTCGCCGCTTCGTTTCAGGCCGCCAGCGTGCGCATGACCCACACCGCCAGCACCCGGGCGCAGCGGGCCACGTCCTCGAGCGCGACGTGCTCGTCCGGGGCGTGGGCCAGGTTCGGGTCGCCCGGCCCGTAGAGGACGGTCGGCGTCTCGCCGTGATCGATCAGGAGGCGGGCGTCGGCACCGTACGGGACGCCGAGGAAGTCGGGCAGCCGGCCGAGAACGTCGCGGGCCGTCTCGGCGAGGCCCCACGGCAGCGGGTGGTCGTTCGCGACCGAGGCGGAGGCGAACCGCCCGCCCGTGATCTCGATGTCGGCCGGATGGTCGCGCAGCCACTCGTCGCCGGCACACGCCGCGGCGACGACCGATCGCAGCTCGGCCTCGGCCTCGGCGACCGTCTGCCCGACGCACACGCCGTAGCGGCCCTCAGCCACCAGCCTGTCGGGAACCGTCGACGACCACTCGCCCGCCGCGACCCTGCCGATCGACGTGGGGTAGGGGAGGCCCAGCTCGCGCATCGCCCGCAGCGGCTCGGCCTCGGTCCGCGCCCGCTCGTTCTCCTCGAGCGCCCGCATGATCGGCCAGAGCTTCTCGATCGCCGAGACGCCCTCGCGCCGGAACGCCGCGTGCGCGCTTCGCCCGTGGATCGTCAGCGTGAACGTGATCGCCCCCGCCTGGGCCGTCACGATGTGGAGGTCGGTCGGCTCGGTGATGACGGCCAGGCCGCCGGCGAAGCCGGCGCGGATCGCCGCGAGCATCCCGGCGCCGCCGTCCTCCTCGCCCGGCACCGTGAGGAGGATCGCCTGGCCGCCGAGCTCGACCTCGGCCTCGACCAGCGCTCGAAGCGCCGCGAGGCCGGCCACGACCCCGGCCTTCATGTCACACGCCCCGCGCCCGTACAGCAGGCCGTCGGCGATCCGCGGCTCGAACGGCGGCGACGTCCACTGAAGCTCGTCGCCCCCGCCGACCACGTCGACGTGGCCGGCGATGACCGCCCTCCGGCCGCTCGCCCCGTCGCCCAGCCGGCCCGCCACGACCGGATGCACGTCGCGCGGCACCTCGACGCCGGGGAAGTCCGGGTCGGCCGCGAGCTCGACCGCGGGCACGTCGACGCGCTCGACCTCGAGCCCCGCGGTCGTCATCCTGAGCGCCATCTCGGTCTGCACCTCGCCCTCGGCGCCGGTGAGGCTCGGATGCGCAACGATGGCCGCCAGGTCGGCGGCGATGCGGTCGCGATCGACGGCCCCGACGGCGGCCAGCTCGGCCGGGGTGAGGTTCTTCATCCCCGCAGGATCGGGCGGGTGATGCAGGTCGGGCCGCCTGACCCGTTGATGCACACCTCGGTGCCGGGGAACGTGTGCACCTCGCAGCCGCGATCGAGGAGCGCCCGCTGCGTCGCCGGATTGCCCTCGACCATGACGACCACGCCCGGGCGGACGGCCAGGATGTTGCAGCCCTGGCTCAGGATCTCCTCCTCGGGAACCGGGACGAGCGCCACGCACCGCTCGGCGAGCAGCTCGTAGAGCCCGGCCGGAAGCTGGGGCAGGAACACCACGGCCAGGTCGTCGGCGATCGGCGAGATGACCGACATGAGGTGCAGGCACTCGGCGGGGCCGTTGGCGTACGGGACGTCGAACACGTGCACCTCGCCGCCCACCAGCTCGGCCATCCGGGCCGCACCGGCCATGTTGGTGCGCAGCGAGCGGCCGATGCAGAAGACGTCGGGACGAAGCCAGAACGTGTCGCCGCCGTCGGCGGTCTCGTCGCCCTCGAGCCGGCCGATGACGGGGATGCCGTGCTCGGCGGCCCACGCCAGCATCGGCTCCGCCTCGCCCTGCCGCGTCGGCTTGCCCGACCGGAGGCCGATCATGCCCCGGTCGGTGACGAGGGCCGAGTCGAACGTGTAGGTCAGATCCGGGCTCGCCGTCTCGGCTTCGAGCTGGTGGACGCGGACGCCGAGGTCGGTGAGCACCTGGCAGAAGGCGTCGTGCTGGCGCTGCGCCTCGGCCAGGTCGGGCGGGTGCAGAAACCCGTGCGCCGGGTTCTCGAAGGCCGCGCCGAACGCCGGGCCCGGCCGCTTGACGACGACGTCGCGCAGCTCTGTGGTCATGCTCTGGGCGCCGAAGAGGCGCGTGGCTGGGGCGGTCGTGTCGGTCATGCGCTCAGTGGTGGATCAGGGCAAGCGTACGGAATCCGGCCGGGGTGCGGTAGCCCACCGCCGCGGCCCGGGTCTGCGAGAGCGCGACGACACCGGTCAGGAAGCTGCCGCTCGAGTCGGGCGTCGGGCTCGACACCTGGTGCCAGCCGCCGTTTCGGTGCCGCTCGACGAGGGTGCGGTTGCCGAGGCCCGGGGAGCAGTCGCCGACCGCCCAGAGCTGCTTCGTGCCCGGGATCGGCACGACCGCGGCGAGCTCGTTCGTGGCCGTGCAGCCTGCGCCGTCGGGCACGGTGACGGCCTTCCAGCCCGAAGCGGTATGCCGCTCTGCGAGGGCGTGCCGGGACCCGGCGCCGCGGCCGCCGACCGCCCAGACGGTGCTGCCCGAGATCGTCCCCCCGAAGAAGAACGACTCGCCGCCACGCGCCGGGTCGGGCGTCTTGGAGACGTGCCAGCCGGACGCGTTGTGGTGCAGCGCCAGCGGATGGAGGATCCCGCCGCTCTTCTGCCGCTGCCCGAACGCCCACAGGTGGGAGCCCTTCCCGGCGATGCCGAAGAGCTGGTTGTTTCCCTTCGGCAGCGCGGGCACGGTCTGCGGCCTCCACGCGCTGCCGGTCCAGTGCAGGATCAGCGGATGGCTGTTCCCGCCCACCCCGGTGCCGGTGCCGACCGCCCATGTCCCCGCGGGCGTCGTCACGACGCCGTAGAGCTGGTCGGCGAAGTCGGGGTTCGGGCTGGCGACGCGCCTCCACGTCCCGCTCGTCCGGCGCAGGGTGACCGTGCTCGTACGGCTCGGCCCGGTGAGGTAGCCGACGGCCCACACCCCGCCCGTCCGGACGGAGACGCCGAAGAGCTGGGTGCCGGTGCCGGGGCTCGGCGCCGACTCGACCTGCCAGGACGCGCCGCCGTTGGCCGACCGCAGGACGAGCGTCCCCAGGTTGGTGCGGCCGACGGCGTAGAGGACGTTTGTGCGCGGCAGCCGGCCGGCCTCGTTCAGCACGTCCTGCCCGCCGCTGGGGTTCGGGGTCGCCACGGTCGACCAGGCCGCCGCCCATGCCGCCGGGGCCGCAACGAGGAGCGCCACGACGACCGCGACGACAGAGAGGGGACGGGTTGCCCGCACGGCTCACTACACTAGCAACGCCGATGTCGGACGAGCATGACTATCGCGAGCAGTACAACCAGGCCGTGAGCCGGGCGGTCGCCGGCGACGTCGGCGTCTACCCCGACTTCGACCGCCACCGCCAGGAGACGGTCTGGCGCCTGCTCTCATCCGACCGCCAGTCGCTGCTCCGCTTCTGCCAGCGGCAGGGGATCTCGGTCGGCCGGATGGAGACGATGAAGACGCTCAAGAGCCCGAAGCCCCTCTTCCAGCTGATTGCGGCCGGCCACGACGCGGACACCGTGGCCAAGTGGGTGCGGCGCGGGTGAGCCGCCTGATCGTCGTCGACTTCGACGGCACGATCACCGAGCGCGACACCCTCGACGAGATGTGCCGGATCTACGCGCCCGACGAGTGGGCGGCGGCCGAGAGCGACCTCCAGCAGCGGACGATGACGCTCCGCGAGGTGATCGCTGCGGAGTTCGCGCCGATCAAGGGCGACCACGACACGATCGTCTCCGAGACCGTCGACCGGACCGAGATCCGCGCGGGCTTCGCCGAGTTCGTTCGCGCAGCCGAGGCGGCCGGCGACCGCATCGTGGTCGTCTCGAGCGGCTTCGAGTCGATCATCCGGCCGGTGCTCGAGCGCGCCGGCCTCGACCGGCTCGAGGTGATCGCCCACGACGTCCGCTTCACCCCGGAGGGCGGCGTCGTCGACTTCCGCCACGGCGATCCCTGCCCGGTCTGCGGGGAGGAGTGCAAGCGCTCGGTCGTCGACGAGATGCGCGACGGCGGCGAGGTCGCCTATATCGGCGACGGCTACTCCGACCGCTGCGCCGCCAAGGCCGCCGACCGCCGCTTCGCCCGCCGCACCCTGGCCGAGCACCTCGACCGCGAGGGCGTCGACTACACCTGGTTCGACGACTTCGCGACGGTCAAGGACGAGCTGCTGGGGCCGGGCCCGGCGTAGGGCCCGGCCCCAGCGCGCGACTCAGTCGCCTGAGGCGAAGCCGGCCTCGATGCGCTCCAGCTCCTCCTCGGTGCCCATGCGCACGGGGCCCTTGAACCAGTTCTTCGCGGAGATCACCCACCATCCGCCGAAGAAGAGGAAGGCGCCGCCCACCGTCAGCGGGGCGTAGTTGACGTCGATCCAGTTGACGTTCAGCAGGAAGTGGTCCCCGGCCACCGCATCGTTCCCGGGGATGCCGTCCGGGAAGAGCGGCAGCAGGAACAGGATGCAGATGACAACGATCCAGAGGATCGCGAGCGGGTCGATCCACTTGTAGTGGTTGCCGAGATGCCAGGCACCGCGCTCGAAGTTCTCCTTCGCGCGGTAGCGCAGGATGATCGGCAGCACGAACGCGATGTAGAGGCCGATGACGGCGACCGACGTGCCGACCGCGTAGCCGACGATCGGGTTCTTGAGCGTCGGCAGCATCAGCGCCCACGCCAGGACGCAGATGGCCCAGACCGAGTTCACCGGCACGCGCTCCCGTTTCGACACCCGGCGCCACAGCTGGTGGCCCGGGACCGCACGGTCGCGCGAGAACGCGAACATCATCCGCGAGGCCGACGTGACGGAGGCGAGGCCGCAGAAGAACTGCGCCGTGCACGCGATCACGAGCAGGAACTCGGCCCACTTCGTACTGAGCGCGTTCTCCCAGATGTACTGGACCGCGAAACCGTACTGCAACGCGGTGTTCTCGACGGGGCCGGGGATCGCGAACGTCACGGCGACGAGGAGGATGAACCCGAAGATCACCGACACGACGACCGACATGACCATGCCGATGGCGGCCGAGCGCGAGGCGTTCCGCGTCTCCTCGCTCATGTGGGCCGAGGCGTCGTACCCGGTGATCGTGTACTGCGCCATCAGGAGCCCTATCCCGAACACCACCCAGAACATCGGGTTCGAGAAGCTCGAGCCCTGGAAGCCCGAGAAGTTCTCGGTGTCGGTGAAGACGAAGCTCAGGGACTTGTGGTGCTCGGGCACGAAGATGAGCGCGACCACGATGACCAGGACGCCGCCCATATGCCACCAGGCGGAGATGTTGTTGAGCATCGGGAGCAGGCGCGGGCCGAACGTGTTGATCAGCCCGTGCAGGGCGATGATCACGGTGTACGTGAGGAAGACGTGGCCCTTCGTGAGCGAGTAGTCGAACCACAGGTTCATAAGCGACGAGATGAACGTCGCCGCTCCGAAGTCGATCGCCGCCGTGACAGCGATCTGCCCAATGAGGTTGAACCACCCGGTGAACCAGCCCCATCCGGGGCTTCCCAGCCGGGATGCCCAGTAGTAGAGGCCTCCCGCGGTCGGATAGGTCGAGGCGATCTCTCCCATCGCCAGCGAGACCAGGATGCAGAAGCCGCCGACCAGCAGCCAGCCCCAGGTGACGGCGACCGGCCCGCCCCATCCGATCGCGATGTAGTAGGACGTCAGACAGCCGGCCAGGATGGAGATGATGGTGAACGAGATGGCGAAGTTCGAGAAGCCACCCCAGCCGCGCAGGAGCTCCTGGGCGTAGCCGAGGCGGTGGAGCGTCCGCTCGTCCTCGGACAGGTGGGCGAGGTGATCGCCTCCGGGCGGTGACGCTCCGCCGCCGGTGGGTTGGCCGCCGCCCGGCGGTGTCGGTCCGCCGGGGGCACCGGGATCGGTGCTCATGAACCCTCCCTTCGGGATTGCCGTTGTCGGCGAGATTAGAACGTCGCCCGGTCGGAGTAAAGCGACTCGAGGGAGGGCGGTCTAGACCGTCTGGAGGTGGCGCAGGGCGACCTCGGCGAAGCGTCCGGCCATGTCGCGGCCGATCGCCTCGTGGGCCGGCCCGTAGCGGTCGAGCTCCGCGTCGTAGCGGGCCCGGTCGTAGCCGAACTTGGCCAGCTCCTCGGGTGCCATGTCGGCCCACGACTCGAGGATCTCGCGCGTCGTCTCGATGTGGAACTGGGTGCCCCAGGCCGCCTCGCCGATCCGCAGCGCCTGCACGCAGGCCGCGTTCCGGGCCAGCTCGGTGGCCGCGCCCGGGAGCTCGCACGCGTAGAGGTGCCACTGCATCGCCATGAACCGCGGCGGGAGCGCGCCCATGACCGGGTCGGCGGCCGCCTCCGGCCCGGTCTCGACCTCGAACCAGCCCACCTCGGGCGGGTCGCACCGGTAGACGGTGCCGCCGGCGGCCTCGGTGAGGAGCTGCGCGCCGAGGCAGAGGCCCATCGTCGGCACGCCCGCCTCGATCGCCCGGCGCAGGAGCGCCACCTCGTGGATGAGCCACGGGTGCTCGTCGGTCTGGTGCGTGTCGGCGGTTCCGCCGCCGGAGAGGATGGCCGCGAACCCCTCGGGCGACTCCGGCAGCTCGCCTGCGAGCGGGCTCACCGTGACGATCTCGAAGCCGCGCTCCTCGAGCGCCTCGACGAACACCCGGGCCGGGCCGCTCGACTCGTTCATGATGTGGAGCGCCCGCGGCGTCACGGCTCGCACCGCCCGCCGAGGTGCTCGGCCAGGAACCGCTCGGCGGCGGCCTGGAACGCCATCGCGTTCTCGGGCTTCTTGAAGCCGTGGCCCTCGTCGGGGTAGACGAGGTAGGTGTGCGGGATGCCGCGCTCGCGCAGCGCCTCGACGATCTGGTCGGACTCGCTCATCTTGACGCGCGGGTCGTTCGCGCCCTGGGCGATCAGGAGCGGGATGCGGATGTCGCCGGCGCGCGAGAGCGGCGAGCGCTCCCACAGCAGGTCGGCGTCGTGCTCCGGGTGGCCGACCCGGCGGTGAAACTGCGACGCGAGCTGCTTCCAGTAGGGCGGGATCGTCTCGAGCAGCGTCCGCAGGTTGGAGGGCCCGACCACGTCGACGGCGCACCGGAAGACGTCAGGCGTGAACGTCGCCCCGACGAGCGCGGCGTAGCCGCCGTAGGAGCCGCCGTAGATGCCGACCCGTGAGCGGTCGGACGCGCCGAGGCCGACGACGTGCTCGACCGCGTCGATCAGATCCTCGTGCATCTTCCGGCCCCACTCGCGGTCGCCCGCGTTCAGGAACGCCTTGCCGTAGCCCGACGACCCGCGGTAGTTCACCTGCACGCACAGGTAGCCACGGTTGGCGAGCCACTGCGCGGTCGGGTCATAGCCCCACGTGTCGCGCGCCCACGGCCCGCCGTGGACGTAGAGCACGGTGGGGAGGCCCTGCCGGGGTGCGTCGGGCGGGAAGGTCAGGTAGCCGTGGATCTCGAGCCCGTCGCGGGCTCTGAACGAGAACGGCTCCATCGGCGAGAGCCGGTACCGGGCCAGGTCGTCGTGCTGCGTGAAGAGGAACCGCCCCGTCCGCTCGCCGCGGTCGAACGCGTAGTAGGCCACGGGGCCGTCGTCGGCGGTGAACCCGACCGTCCACGTGCGGTCGGCGTGATCGCGCGAGATCAGGAAGGCGTCGCCGGGACGGAGCGCGGTGATCGCCTCCATGTCCGGGGCGAGGGCGGGGTCGAGCACCTGGTGCTCGAGCCGCGCGCGCAGGAAGCTCACGATCTCGACGGTGCGGGCGACGGGGTGGAGCTCGGCCGATGCGACGTCGTAGGTCGGGTCGTCGGCCAGCGTCTCGGGCGCCGAGCCGGGCGCGACCTGCACGAGGCCGGCGGCGTTCGCCGCGGCCGGGGTGATGACGTAGAGCGTCGAGTCGTCGGCGGTGAACCCGATCGCGTGGCTCGAGATCGCGTCGTCGGCGTCGAGCTCGAGCAGGGTGGCGCCGTCGAGCTCGAACGTCCCCGACCCGTCGTCGCGCATGCGCATCCCGCCGCGGGGCCGCAGGTCGTTGTCGACCAGCCAGTCGTAGTAGCCCGGGTTCTGCGCCACGCGGTCGAGCCTCCCGGTCTCGAGCTCGAGCAGGTAGGCGTCGTGCAGCTCGGGGTTGTCCTTGTTCAGGCCGACGAGGACGTGGCCGGGGCGCCGCCTCGAGGTGCCGAGCACGCGGGCCTGGACGCCGTCGAACGGCGTCGCGTCGCGGTCGTCGCCGGTCTCCGGGTCGACGATGTGCAGGTGCCAGTTCTCGTCGCCGCCGGAGTCCTGGAGGTAGATCAGGTGGCGGTTGTCGGCGGCCCACGTGTACGAGCGGATGCCGCGGTCCGTGTCGGACGTCACCGGCCGGGCCGCGTCGCCGCCGATGTCTCCGACCCACACGTTCAGGACGTCGTCGACGGGCTCGAGGTGGGCCAGGCGGCGGCCGTCCGGAGCGACCTCGGGCGATCCTCGGTCCGGGTTCCCGAAGAGGATCTTGCGCGGGATCAGCTCGGCCACGGCGGGAACGTTATCCGGCGTGCCGTTCGGCGGCGCCCGTACACTCCTGCGAGATGGATTCCCGCCCGATCGGCATGTTCGACTCCGGCGTCGGCGGCCTCACGGTGCTCCACGAGTGCCTGGTCACGCTGCCGCACGAGGACTTCGTCTATTTCGGCGACTCGCATCCCGACCGGTTCCCGTACGGCCCGAAGCCGGCCGACGTGATCGCGCGGTTCGCCCACGAGGTGGCCGCGCACCTGGCGGCGCTCGACGTGAAGCTGATCGTGGTCGCCTGCAACGCGGCGACGGCGTCGGCGCTGCCCGGCCTCCAGCGCGAGTTCGCGGTGCCGCTGATCGGCGTGATCACGCCCGAGGCGCACGCGGCGGTGCAGGCCACCCGCACGCGGCGGGTGGGCGTGATGGCGACCGAGGCGACGGTGGCCAGCGGGCGCTATCCCCAGGCGGTGCACGTGCTCGACGCCGGGATCGCGGTGGCGCAGGTCGCGTGCCCGCGGCTCGTCCCGCTGATCCAGTCGGGCGACGTGCACGGCGAGGAGCTCCACGACGCCGCCCGCGGCTACGCGGCCGAGCTCAAGGAGGCCGACGTCGACACCGTCATCCTCGGCTGCACGCACTATCCGATCATCCGGCCGATGCTCCAGCGCATCTTCGGGCGCGGCGTCACGCTGATCACGTCGGCCGAGGAGATCGCCCGCGAGGCCGCCGAGACCGTCGCCCGCCGCGGGGTCTCCAACGACACCGACCGCGAGGGGGCCTACCGGTTCATGTGCACCGGCGACCCGGCCGCGTTCCGCGAGGTCGCGGGCCGGTTCCTCCAGCTCCCGCTCACCGAGGTCGAGCGGGTCGACCCGGCCGTGCTGGCGGTGGCGGCATGACCCGCGCCGACGGCCGCGCACCCGACGAGATGCGCCCGATCTCGATGGAGCTCGACTTCATCACCTCGGCGACCGGCTCCGTCCTCTTCGAGATCGGCTCCACGCGGCTCATCTGCACGGCGATGGTCGAGGAGTCGGTGCCGCCGTGGATGCGGGGGCGCGGCACGGGGTGGGTCACCTCGGAGTACGGGATGCTCCCGGGGTCGACGGGCGAGCGCAAGCAGCGCGACGCGACCCGCGGCAAGCAGGACGGCCGCACGGTCGAGATCCAGCGGCTCGTCGGCCGGTCGCTGCGCTCGGTGGTCGACTTCGCCGCGCTGGGCGAGCGGACGGTGTGGATCGACTGCGACGTGATCCAGGCAGACGGCGGTACGCGCTGCGCCGCGATCTGCGGCGGCTACGTGGCCATCGCGAGCGCGTTCCGGCGCCTGGTCGGGACAGCGGGTCGCTCCAGCGGACGCCGCTCACCGACGCGGTCGCGGCCATCTCGGTCGGGATCGTCGACGGCGACGTGCTGCTCGACCTGCCCTATGCCGAGGACAGCCGGGCGGAGGTCGACATGAACGTCGTCATGACCGGGTCGGGCGAGCTGATCGAGGTGCAGGCCACGGCCGAGAAGTCGCCGTTCGGGCGCGCGTCGCTCGACTCGATGCTCGAGCTGGCCGCCGGCGGCATCGGCGAGATCGTGCGCGAGCAGGAGCGGGTGCTCGCCGGGCCGGCGTGAGGATCGTCCTCGCCTCGGCCAACGCGCACAAGGCCCGGGAGCTCGGGCGGCTGCTCGAGGGCTGGGAGGTCGAGACGTATGCGGGCGGCCTGCCGGAGGAGACCGGCGCGACCTTCATCGAGAACGCCCGGCTGAAGGCCATGCACGTCCACGCGGCGCTCGGCGGCTCCGCCTGGGTGCTGGCCGACGACTCCGGGATCGAGGCGGCCGCGCTCGGCGGCGTGCCGGGCGTCCGCTCGGCCCGTTACGCCGGCGAGGACGCGACCGACGAGCAGAACCTGGCGAAGCTGATCGGCGCGCTCGAGGAGGCCGGCGATCGCCGGGTGCGCTACGTGGCCGAGCTGGTCGCGATCGCGCCGGACGGGGCGGAGGTGACCGCCCGCGGGGAGCTGACCGGCACGCTGGCCGCCGCCCCGCGCGGCTCCGGCGGGTTCGGCTACGACCCGGCGTTCGTCCCGGACGGCGAGACGCGCACGGTGGCCGAGATGGCCCCGGGCGAGAAGGACGCGATCTCCCACCGCGCCCGCGCAGCCCGCTCTCTCCTCCCCCTCCTTGAAGAATCGGTGCCAGGCACCAATTTTCTCAGGCGAGGCCTGAGAGCTCGTCCTCCGCCGGCGGCTGCCGGCGCGACCAGTAGAACCAGTTGATCTCGGCGCCCAGCACGATGATGTTCGCCATCAGGTAGAGCCAGACGAGCAGGATGACCAGGCCGCCGAACGCCCGCAGCGCGAGCAGCTGGTCCGAGAAGCGCAGGTAGAGCGGCAGGGCCTGGAACGAGATCTGGAAGAGCACCGTCCCCACGACCGCCCCGGGCCACACGTCGGAGCGGCGGAGCTCGACGTTCGTCAGGTAGCGGTAGACGGCCAGCAGGAAGATGAACGAGCCGATCGACGACGCCGCCATCGTCGCGAGGTACGCCGCGATGTTCAGATGGATCAGGTGCGGCACGTGCCGGTCGACCCAGCCGGTCGCGGCGATCGTCGTGAGGAGCGACGCGAAGAGCACCACCAGCGACACCATCACCAGCACGAACGTGACCCACTTCTGGTGCAGGAACGCGCGGTTCTGGACACGGAACACGATGTTCAGCGCCGACTCGAGCGCCGAGTAGAACCCGAGCGACGCCCATAGGATGCCGAACAGGCCGATCACGCCGAGCGTTCCGGCGTTTGACTGCACCTGCCGCACCGGCCGCAGGAGGTCGTTCGTCGACTGCCCGGGCAGGTAGTGGCCGAGCTCGCGGATCAGGTATGACCCGGCCGAGATCTGCCCGAAGAACCCGAGCACGGACAGCGCCAGGAACATGAACGGCACCAGCGAGAGCAGCGCGTAGTACGCGACCATCGCCGCCAGGTGCGGGCCCCGATCCTGGAGGAACTTCGAGATAACGGGGTGGCCTTGGCGGGCCGCATGGCGCAGCGGACGCAGAACGGTCTGGGCGGGGGTCGCCACTGCGGGTGAGCTTATCGGCATGTGCTAGCGTCATCTGAATGGATCCGGGCACGGCCATCCGCGAGCTGAAGGAGCTTTCGACGCAGATCGAGGCCGTCGTCCTCGCCGCCTCCGACGGATCTCCGCTCGCCTCGACGCTGCCCGACGAGCGCTCCCAGCGCGTCGCCCGGCTCGCCGGCGACCTCGTGTCGCGCGCCGACGGGGTGCGCAGCGACCTCGGCCGCGAGGCGCTCGCGCAGCTTCAGGCGGCAACCCCCGACGGCAGCGTGTTCGTCGTCGTCGACTCCGGCCGGCTGGCCGTCGCCACCACCGGCCCCGACCCGACCGTGGGCCTCGTGTTCTACGACCTGAAGACGCTCCTGCGCCAGGTCGCAGACGGTGCCGCCAAGGAGGAGGCGGCCGATGCCTAAGCGCCGCTTCGTGCTCGGCGTCCTGATCGGCGCCGGCTCGTTCGCCGGGACGCTGCTCTACCGCCGCCGGAGCGCCCGCAGCCGCACGCGGGTCGACCTCTACTTCGACGACGGCTCGATGATGTCGCTCGGCACGGGCTCGCCCGACGCCGACGCGCTTCTGCCGATCGCGACCGAGCTCCTCGCCGAGGCGGGGTGACCGGGCCGGATCGCGCCGAGCTGGGGCGCCGGCTGGTCGAGCGCGCCTACCTCGAGGGCGACTTCGTCCTCCGCTCGGGCCGCCGGAGCCGCTACTACCTCGACAAGTACCGCTTCGAGACCGAGCCCGAGCTGCTCGCCGGCCTGGGCCGTGAGATCGCCGCGCTCCAGCGCGAATGTGCGCCGCAGGCGGAGCTCCTGGCCGGGCCGGAATTGGGCGCCGTGCCGCTCGCGGCGGTCGCGTCGGTCGAGTCGGGCCTGCCCTTCGTGATCGTGCGGAAGGCCGCGAAGGACTACGGGACGGCCAACCGCCTCGAGGGCGTCTACGAAGCGGGGCGCCGGGTCTGCGTGGTCGAGGACGTTGTCACGTCGGGCGGCGCGCTGCTCGATGCCGTCGCCGCGCTCCGCGAGGCCGAGCTCGACGTTTGCGCTGCAATTTGCGTGGTTGACCGCGAGGAGGGCGGCGCCGCGGCCGTGGCCGCCGCGGGCGTGCCGTTCCACCCGCTCTTTACCGTCTCGGACCTCGGCGTCACAACTGTGACGCAATCTGCCTGATCCCGCTTCAGGATTCGGATTGTGACCGTCCGATGCCGGTGGTAGGGTGCGAGCGCTTCACCCGTTTCAGGACCAACGACCCAGGAGGAGACGCGTGACGAAGAGCGATTTCATCGACGCCGTGGCCGCCCGCTCCGGCCTCAGCAAGAAGGACGCGGGCGTGGCGCTGGACGCGGTGCTCGATTCCGTGAAGGACGCCCTCCAGAAGGGTGACGAGGTTGCTTTCACCGGGTTCGGCAAGTTCAGCGTGCAGGCGCGCAAGGCGCGGATGGGCGTGAACCCGCGCAACCCGTCGCAGAAGGTCACGATCCCGGCCAGCAAGGTGCCGAAGTTCTCGGCCGGTAGCCAGCTCAAGGCCGCCGTCAAACAGTAGGCGTGTGACGCTCGAGCGTCCCCGCTCCGGGCTGGCGGGGGCGCTCGCGTCGTTTCAGTCGACCCGCAGGGAGCATCGGATGAGCGATGGTCAGCGCGCCGTGGTCGTCGCGCCGGGCGACGGCACCACCATCGAGGGGCCCGTCGGGGGCCCGCTCACCTTCAAGGTCCGCGGCGACCAGACGGGCGACGCGCTGACCGCGTTCGAGAACGTGATCCCGCCCGGGGAGGGGCCGCCGATGCACGTGCACGCGAGGACGAGGCGTGGTACGTGCTCGAGGGGCTGCGCTTCTCGCTCGGCGGCGAGCTGGCGCCGGCGCCCGGGCTCGTTCGTCTTCGTGCCGCGAGGGACGCCGCACTGCTTCCAGAACGTCGGTGAGGCGCCCGCCCGGCTGCTCGTGCTCTTCACGCCGTCGGGCATGGAGCGCTTCTTCGACCGGTTCGCGGCGATCCCGGCCGGCCGCTTCGATCCGGAGGCCTTCCGCACGGCCGGCGCCGAGGCGGGGATGGACGTCGTCGGCCCGCCGCTGGCCGTCTCGCACCCCGCCTGAGCGCCGTCCCGGCCTAGCAGCTCACGAGCGTGTCCCCCGAGTCCGCGCGGCAGCGATCCTTGCCCGGTCCGCCGTCCGCGCTGTCGTTCGACTCGACGCCGTCGCGGGCCACGAGCAAATCGGGCCGCGGTCCGCCAGCAGCGTGTCGGCGTCCCGGCCGCCGGTCACGATGTCGGCACCGCGTCCGCCGCGCAGCGTGTCGTCGCCCTTCCCGCCGGACGATCCGGTCGGCGCCGCGCCCGCCGGCCACGATGTCGTTTCCGCCGCGGGCGAAGATCCGGTCGGCTCCGCCCAGGCCGCAGATCACGTCGTTTCCGGCCGTTCCGACCAGCATGTCGTTGCCTGCCGTTCCGGTGATCGTGCACTCGATCGTCTGCGCACCTGCGCTGCCACCGCTCGCGGCGATCACGAGCCCTGCCAGCGCAATGCTGATCGCGCCTCTGGTCATGTCGACCTCCCCTGGAGTGGACGTCTCACCTCGAACAGCGCGGGCGGGGTCGCGTTCGTTACGCCGTTCGCCGTCGTCCGCGGGGTATGCGAACATACGTTCGATGCCCGCGGTCGCGCAGCTCACGCTCGACGGCGCGGACCGCCTGCACGAGCTCCTGTGCACGCGCCGCGCACCCGTCGGGCTGACCGAGGCCGCCGCCTGCCTCTTCGCCCTGCGGAGCGCGCCCTCGGCGCTCGTCCACCAGCTGGTCGACGAGGTCGTCCGCGCCGACCCGCGGCTCGTGTGGCGCTCGGCGGGCGAGGTGGCGCTGGCCGACTGGGACGAGGTCGCGCCGCTGCTCGACGTCCCGCTCGAGCGGGCCGACTACGTCGTCTTCGA
The DNA here is from genome assembly GCA_963821535.1 of uncultured Actinomycetes bacterium. Lineage (GTDB taxonomy): Bacteria > Actinomycetota > Thermoleophilia > Gaiellales > JAICJC01 > JAICJC01. The sequence continues at coordinate 164,238 of CAWGEC010000009.1, forward strand.
CCTCGAGACGACCGGCACCCGCGCCGGCGTCTCGCGGATCGTCGAGCTGGGGGCCGTCCGCATGAGCGGGTTCAGCGAGGCGGCCCGGATGCAGCGCCTGGTCGACCCGGGCTGCATGGTCCCGGCCCAGATCACGGCCATCACCGGCATCACACAGCACCACGTTCGCGGGCGCCCGCGCGTGGGGCCGGTGCTCGACGAGTTCCTGCGGTTCAGCGCCGGGGCCGTGCTCGTCGCCCACAACGCCCGCTTCGACGTCGGCTTCGTCGACGCCGACCTGGCCCGCCTGCGAAGCGGCCGCCTGGCCGCGCCCGTCATCGACACGGTCGCGCTGGCCCGGCGGCTCATGGGCGACCGGCTCGAGCGCATGAACCTCGGCACCCTCGCCGAGCGGTTCGACACCGAGGTGCGGCCGTGCCACCGCGCCCTGCCCGACGCGCTCGCGACGGCCGAGGTGCTCGTGCGCCTCCTGGGCCTCGCCCAGGAGCGGGGCGCGGCCACCGTCGCCGACGTGATCGGCCTGTGCGCGCCCGAGCGCCGGCGGGTGCGAACCCGGCGCGGCCTCGCCAAGGGCGCGCCGACCGGCCCGGGCGTCTACCTCTTCCGCGACGCCGGCGACGCGGTGCTCTACGTCGGCAAGGCGACCGACCTGCGCGCCCGGGTGCGCTCGTACTTCTCGGGCCGCGCGCTGCGGGCGCCCGTCGAGCGCGCGCTCGAGGCGACGACGCGCATCGAGACGCGCCCGCTCGGCTCCGAGTTCGAGGCGGCGCTCCTCGAGCTCGAGCTGATCGCGGGCCTGCGGCCGCCGGCCAACTCGCGCGCGCCGCGGGCCGGCCCCGGCATCTACCTCACGCTCACGCTGGGCGAGCAGGTGCCGCGGCTGCGCGTCACCTCGGGGCCCGGCCCGCCCGGGACGGTCACGGCCGGGCCGCTGCGCTCGCGCGCCCAGGCCGAGGCGGCGGCGGCCGCCGCGCGCGCGACCTTCGGCCTGCGCGTCTGCCGGCCGCGCCTGCCCGTCGACGACGGCACCTGCCTGGCGGGCATCCTCGGCTCGTGCCATGCGCCGTGCCGCGGCGGCGAGCGGCTCGACCGCTACGCCGACGCGGTCGAGGAGGCGCGCGTGTGGCTCGACCAGCCCGTCGGCGGCGCCCCGGCGGCCCACCTCGACGACCGCATGCGCCGCCTCTCCGCCGAGCACCGCTACGAGGAGGCCGCGGCGGCCCGCGACCAGCTCGCCGCGCTTCGCAGCGCCGGCCGCACGATCGAGCGCATGCGGCGCGCGCGCCTGCGCCACGGCGTGGTCCTCGCCCCCGACACCGACGACCGCTTCGTGCAGGCGTTCGCCTGCGCCGCCGGCCGCGTCGTGGCCCGCCGCCGGCTCCCGCGGGCCGGCGACGGCCGGCTCGAGGCCGAGCCGCTCCTCGCCGCGCTCGCCCACGGGCTGGCCGAGCGCCCGGCGCCGTTCTCGCCGACGGCCGCCGAGCAGGCGCGCCTGGTCACGACGGCCCTCGTCCGGCCCGGGCGCGCCCTTCGCGCGGTGGCGGTCGACGCCGCGACCATCGCGGCGGCGGCACCCCGGGTCGTCCGGCTGCGCGGGGCGGTACCCTTACGCTCGTGAACTTCGGCGACCGCCTCGCGGCCCAGGTCGAGCGGACCGGCAGCACCATCTGCGTCGGCCTCGACCCTCGCATCGAGCTTCTGCCGCCGGCGCTGATCGCCGGCCTGCATCCCGGCCCGGCCGGCCGCGCGCGGGCCTACGAGCGCTTCTGCACGGGCGTGATCGACGCCGTCGCCGAGCACGTGGCCGCGGTGAAGCCCCAGGTCGCCTTCTTCGAGGCGCTGGGAGGCCCGGGCCTCACGGCGCTCGACAAGGTCTGCGCCCACGCGCGCGCGGCCGGCCTGCTCGTGATCGCCGACGCCAAGCGCGGCGACATCGGCTCGACCGCCGAGGCCTACGCCCAGGCGTGGGTCTACCGGCGCGACGGCGGCCCTCCGACCGCCGACGCCGTGACCGTCAACCCGTACCTCGGCGGCGACTCGCTCGAGCCGTTCTTCGCCGCCTGCCACGACGGCGCCGGCGTCTTCGTGCTCGCCCGCACCTCGAATCCCGGCAGCACCGACCTCCAGGAGGCCGTGCTGGCCGACGGCCGCCCGGTGTGGGAGCGCACCGCCGAGCTGATCGACGGCTGGGGCGCGCCGTTCGTGGGCGAGTCCGGGCTCTCGGCCGTCGGCGCCGTCGTCGGCGCGACCTGGCCCGAGGCCGTCGCCCGGGCCCGCGACCTGATGCCGCACCAGCCGCTCCTGCTCCCCGGCGTCGGCGCCCAGGGCGGCGCGGCCGGCGACCTGCACGCGGCCTTCCGCGACCATCCCGCCGGCGGTCTCGTCGTCGCCGCGCGCTCGGTGATCTACGCCTGGCGCGAGCGCGGCGGCGACTGGCAGCAGGGGGTCAGAACGGCCGCGGCGGAGCTTCGCCGCGCTGCGGTCCCTGCGTGAGCGACGGCTGGGCGGAAGACCTCGCGCTCGCCAAGGAGCTGGCCGCGCTCGGCGGCGCCGAGGCGCTCGACCGCTTCCGCCGCATCCCTCCGCCGACGCAGAAGCGCGACGGGAGCTGGGTGACCGAGGCCGACCTGGCCGCCGAGGCGGCGATCCGGGCCCGGCTCGCCGAGGCCCGTCCCGACGACGACGTGCTCGGCGAGGAGGGCGGCCACATGGCCGCAACGGGCGGCCCGGCCCGTCCCGGCGCCCGCACCTGGGTGATCGACCCGATCGACTCGACGCACAGCTACATGGTCGGGATCCCGCTCTGGGCGACCCTCGTCGGCCTCCGGGTCGACGACCGCGCCGTGCTGGGCGTGTGCCACGTGCCGGCGCTGGGCGAGACCTACGATGCCGCCGACGGGGCCGGCGCGCGGATGAACGGCGAGCCGATCGCCGTCCGCGAGACGCCGCTCGCCGAGGCGGTCGTGACGTCGCCGGGCCTTCGCAGCATGACCCGTCGCGGCCGCTTCGAGCTGTACCGGGAGCTGGCCGAGCGCTGCTGGCGCGAGCGCAGCCTGGGCGACTTCTGGGGCCACATGCTCGTGGCCCGCGGAGCGGCCCAGGTGATGGTCGACCCGATCGTCGCCGTGTGGGACTACCTGCCGCTCGAGCCGATCATCCGCGAGGCGGGCGGGACGATGACCCAGCTCGACGGCTCGCCGCTCGTCCACGACGGCTCGTGCCTCACGACGTGCGGCAGGGCGATGCACGCCGCCGTGCTCGAGCTCGCCGCCGGCTGATCGCGCCACGGCCGGGGGACCAGGTAACACCCGTGTGTCACGGACGCATTTGTTGCGGACTCGGCACACCTCGCTCCGCCGACCGTGGTCGCAAGCCCTGGGCTGCGGCCGTGAGTCGCCCCGGCGTGTCACAGCGCCGTCACGGCGGCCGATGCGATACCTGGTACCCCCGCGGGGTTAGCCGGCGCGCGCCGGCCCGGTGCGGCCGTCGCGGATCAGCCAGGCGAAGCACGCCGCGGCCGTGATCGCCTCGGGGAACGTGCCGGCGCCGAAGACGACCATCACGCCGAGCGCGAGCGCCACCTCGAGGCCCGCGATGTCGGCCGGCACGCGGCGCCGGAAGACGCCCCAGATCGTGTCGGCGACCGTGACGGTCACCGTCATCATGAGCAGCCAGAGCGCGCCGTAGCCGAGCGCCCAGCCGGCGATGCCGACCTCAAGGACCACGGCCGTCGTGACCGCGGCGCGACTCCGAGACCCGAACACGCCTCCAATGTACGGGCGCCGGGCCGCCGGGGATAGCGGCACTCCGCCGCGCGTATACAATGCCTGCCGCCGATGAGGGGGGCACATCGATGATCCTCACCGTGACTGTCAATGCTGCGGTGGACAAGACCCTCACCGTCGCCAACCTCCAGCTGGGGCATCGGCACCGCGCCCAGCAGGGGCTGGTGATGGCGGGAGGCAAGGGCGTGAACGTCGCGCGGGCGCTGAAGCGCCTGGGCGAGCCGGTGATCGCGACCGGGCTCGCGGGCGGCCACAACGGCGCGCGCATCCTCGACGAGATGACCGCCGAGGGCATCCTGAACGACTTCGTCCGCATCCGCGGCGAGTCGCGCACGTCGACCGTGGTCGTCGACCCGACGTCGAGCGTCCAGACCGAGATCTACGAGTACGGCCCGGAGATCGTCGAGGACGAGCTCGCGCTGCTCGTCGAGAAGCTCCGCTACCTGTCCGGCGCCATCACGACGGTCGTCCTCGCCGGGAGCCTGCCGCGCAAGGTGCCGACCTCGTTCTACGCCGACATCGTGCGCGACATGAGCAAGCGCAAGGTGCGCACGGTCGTCGACTGCGACGGCGAGCCGCTGCGAAAGGCGCTCGCGGCCGATCCGACGCTCGTCTCGCCGACCCAGCGCGAGGCCGAGGCGCTCGTCGGGCACGAGTTCCAGACCGACGAGGACTTCCAGCTCGGGCTCACCCAGATCGCCGCGATGGGCGCGGCCAACGTCGTCATCACGCTCAAGACCGGCTGCTACGCGCTCCTGCGGTCGAGTCGCAGCCGCGACCGCCTCTACCGGGCCTGGATCCCTAACGTCGAGTCGGTGGCGACCGTCGGATCGTCCGACTCGCTGCTCGCCGGCTTCCTGAGCGGGCTCGAGGCCGAGCGCGCGAACGAGGACATCCTGAAGCTCGCGCTCGGCTGCGCCGCCGCGAATACGAAGGAGGTCGGAGCGGGCGTCTTCGACCCGCGCGACGTGGCTCGGTTCGCCGGCGGGGTGGAGGTGCAGGAGATCGCGCCGCGCCGCGCGAAGGCGTCCTGACCCGCTGCTAGACTGGCGCGAACCTTGAAAGTTCGTCGCAGTTCCAAGCGTGCATTCTCACGACCCAGGTCGGCCCCTCGCCACCTGGGTCGTGTGCTATTCGGGAGGCAGTGAGCGGTGGAGATTGAAATCGGGCGAGGCAAGAAGGCGCGGCGCGCATACGGGTTCGACGACATCGCGATCGTCCCGAGCCGAAGGACGCGCGACGCGGAGGATGTCGACATCGCGTGGCGGCTCGGCCCCCACCTCATGGAGCTGCCGCTCCTCGCCTCGGCGATGGACGGCGTCGTCTCGCCCGAGACGGCCGCCATCCTCGGCAAGCTCGGCGGCCTCGGCGTCCTCAACCTCGAGGGCATCTGGACGCGCTACGAGGACGCGGCCGAGCAGCTCGAGCGGATCGCGTCGTTCGAGAAGGGCGACGCGACCCATGCGATGCAGGAGATCTACGCCGAGCCGGTCAAGCCCGAGCTGATCACCCAGCGGATCAAGGAGATCAAGGCCGAGGGCGTCCTCGCCGCCGCGTCGCTCACGCCGCAGCGGGTGCGCGAGCACTACCAGGCGGCCCTCGACGCCGGGCTCGACGTGCTCGTCATCCAGGGCACGGTCGTCTCGGCCGAGCACGTCTCGACGGTCGTCGAGCCGCTCAACCTGAAGGAGTTCTGCGCGTCGCTCCCGGTGCCGGTCATCGTCGGCGGCTGCGCCTCCTACCAGGCCGCGCTCCACCTCATGCGCACCGGCGCCGCCGGCGTCCTCGTCGGCGTCGGCCCCGGTGCCGCCTGCACCACGCGCGGCGTCCTCGGCGTCGGCGTCCCCCAGGCGACGGCCATCGCCGACGCGTCGGCGGCCCGCACCCAGCACCTGCTCGAGACCGGCCAGTACGTGAACGTGATCGCCGACGGCGGCATGCGCACCGGCGGCGACATCTCCAAGGCGATCGCCTGCGGCGCCGACGCCGTCATGATCGGCTCGCCGCTCGCGCGCGCCAAGGAGGCGCCCGGCCGCGGCTACCACTGGGGCATGGCGACGTTCCATCCCAGCCTCCCGCGCGGCGCCCGCGTCAAGACCGACCAGGTGGCGACGCTCGAGGAGATCGTGACCGGGCCGGCCACCGAGAACGACGGCACCCTCAACCTGATGGGCGCGCTCCGCACGTCGATGGCCACCACCGGCTACGACTCCATCCACGCCTTCCAGAAGGCCGAGATCATGTTCGCGCCGGCGCTCCAGACCGAGGGCAAGAAGCTCCAGCGAGAGCAGGCGATCGGGATGAGCCGGTGAGCGCCGACCCGCGCCCCCGCGACTCGGCGACGCTCGCCGACGAGGCGGGCGCGGGGCACAGGCCGGTCCTGGTCGTCGACTTCGGCGCCCAGTACGCCCAGCTCATCGCCCGGCGCGTGCGCGAGTGCCGGGTCTACTCCGAGATCGTGCCGCACGACGCGCCGGCCGCCGAGCTCGCCGCCCGCGACCCGGTCGGGATCATCCTGTCGGGCGGCCCGGCGTCGATCTACGAGCCGGGCGCCCCGGCGGTCGACCCGGGCATCTTCGACCTCGGCGTCCCCGTGCTCGGCATCTGCTACGGGATGCAGGCGATGGCCGCCGCGCTCGGCGGCGAGGTGTCCAACACCGGCATCGGCGAGTTCGGGAAGACGCCGGTGACGCTGGGCGAGGGCAGCCTGCTCTTCGGCGACCTGCCGCCCGAGCAGACGGCGTGGATGAGCCACCGCGACAGCGTCGTCCGGGCGCCGGCCGGCTTCAGCGTCACCGCCTCGTCCGACACGACCCCGGTGGCGGGGATGGAGGACACGGACCGCGGCCTCTACGCCGTCCAGTTCCACCCCGAGGTGGCCCACACGCCGCGCGGCACCGACATCCTCGGCCACTTCGTGCTCGACGCCTGCCAGGCGCCGCCCACGTGGACGGCGCTCCAGTTCATCGAGGAGCAGGTCGAGCTGATCCGCGAGCAGGTCGGCGACGAGCACGTCATCTGCGCGCTCTCGGGCGGCGTCGACTCGGCCGTCGCGGCGCTGCTCGTCCACCGCGCCGTCGGCGACCAGCTCACGTGCGTCTTCGTCGACCACGGCCTCCTGCGGATGTCCGAGGCCGAGCAGGTGGTCGAGGCGTTCGAGGAGCACTTCCACGTGCCGCTCGTCCACGTCGAGGCGGCCGACCGGTTCCTCTCGGAGCTGGCCGGCGTGACCGACCCCGAGGAGAAGCGGCGCATCATCGGCGAGCAGTTCATCCGCCTCTTCGAGGACGAGGCGCGCGCGATCGGCGACGTCAAGTTCCTGGTGCAGGGCACGCTCTACTCCGACGTGATCGAGTCGGGCAGCCGCACGGCGGCCAAGATCAAGTCGCACCACAACGTCGGCGGCCTCCCCGAGGACATGGAGTTCGAGCTCGTCGAGCCGCTGCGGCTGATCTTCAAGGACGAGGCCCGCCGGGTCGGCGAGGAGCTGGGCCTGCCCGAGCGGATGGTGTGGCGCCAGCCGTTCCCCGGCCCGGGCCTCGCGATCCGCATCGTGGGCGAGGTCACGCGCGAGCGGCTCGACATCCTGCGCGCCGCCGACGCGGTGCTGCTCGAGGAGGTGCGCCGGGCCGGCCTCTACGGCGACCTGTGGCAGAGCTTCGCGGTGCTGCCGGCGATCCGCTCGGTCGGCGTCCAGGGCGACTCGCGCACCTACGCCTATCCGATCGTGATCCGGGCCGTGTCGTCGGAGGACGCGATGACGGCCGACTGGGCCCGGCTGCCCTACGACCTGCTCGAGCGGATCTCGAGCCGGATCATCAACGAGATCCCGGGCGTGAACCGGGTCGCGCTCGACATCTCGACCAAGCCGCCCGCCACCATCGAGTGGGAGTAGCGCGCGCTACGGGTGCCCGGCGGCGAGCCAGGCCTCGATGGCGACGATGCCGACCGCGGCCTCGCGGCGCGTGAACTGCCGGCACGCCGTGCAGAGCTGGAAGTAGCCGAGCGGCAGCGGATGCACCGGCCCGCCGCAGCGGGCGCAGCGCGGGATGCCGTTCTTCGAGTTGAGTGCTCCGTGGTGGTGCGTCATCGAGGAGCACCCTAGGGAGCGGCGGAGATCGGAGCGGTGGTGCGGCCTAGAGGATCGCGGTGGGGATAGCCCCACCCTTCGCCGGCGTCAGTTCTTGATGCGGACGGTGCGGCTCCGCGACGACGAGCCCTTCTCGTGCGCCGAGCCCATGAAGATCGCGTGCCAGGTGAGCCGCTTCGAGACCTTGAAGACGATCTGCCAGCCGCCGCTCCTGCCCGTGCCGTCGAAGCCGAGCACGTTGCCGTTCGCGGCCACGAGGAGCACCTGGCGGTGGCGGAGCGGACTGTGGTTGGTCGTGTCGGTGAGGACGCCCGAGAACACGACCTTCTTGCCCTTCCTCACGCGCTTCAGGTTGAGCGGATGCGTCGCCGTGAGCTTCGTCGTGTGGAACACGATCGGATTCGGCGTGTACCCGGCGAGCGCCGCCGCGAACGCCGCGCCCTTGACCGAGCCGCGGCCCGTCACCATGTCGTAGCCGGCGACGGTCGGCCAGAGCGGTGCCGGTGCCGTTGCTGTTGTTCCCGCTCACGATGTCCGTGAAGTCGCCGGCGACCAGGCCGGTGCCGTTGGAGTTGTAGATGAACGGGTTCGCGAAGCCCAGGTCGCGCGCCGGACGGACTCGTTCGCGTCGGCCGTGATCCCCGCCATGAGCGGCGCGGCGGCGCTCGTCCCGCCGACGACTCCCCAGGTGCCGCCGCTCCCGCCGAGGCCGTGGCTGAAGATGAGGTAGCCGCGCCCGGGAGCCGCGTCCATCGCCACGTCGGGCGTCACGCGGCACTTGAGCGCGCCGCCCGCGCAGAACGATCCGGGGATGTTCACGTTCTGGTTCGCGGTCACGGCCGCCTGATATCCGGGCCGCGGCCAGTTGTACGAGACCCCGCCTCCGGAGCCCTTCCAGGCGACCTCGGTCGGGCTGGCCGTGTTGAGGCTCGTGCCGCCCACGGCCGTCGCGAACGGCTGGCTCGACGGGTCGTCGATCGCCAGGAACTTGAACGCGGGCGAGGCGGCCTTGCAGTCGGCCGAGCCGTTGTCGCCCGACGCGACGTAGAGCGACGAGCCGCCGGCGGCCAGGAGCTCGAGCGAGGTGTTCTCGGTCAGCGTGAGCTTGGGAGGCACGAGCACCTCGCACAGGCCCCAGCTGTCGGACACGACGTCCACGTCGTCGGCGCGCATCTTGTTGAACATCGTCGGGCCGAGCGCGAGGTTGTTGGCGGCCTTGTAGACCTGGTAGGTGGCGTCGCGGGCGGCGCCCATGGCGACCTCGATGTCCAGGGTGACCTCGACCTGCCCGTTGCTGTTCGTCGGGCCCGATCCGACGACGATGTCGGGCTGCAGAGATGCCCGTGATCGCCGGCCCGGTGAAGCACTGCCTGGAACGCGTTGGCGCCGGTCAGTCGCCGCGCCGGTAGTTCGAGAACTCGACGAAGCCGATCGTCTGGCCGGAGCCCTCGTGGTTGGCGTCGGCCTCGTGCCCGTAGTAGCCGGCCAGGTCGCGCGGGCAGGTAGCCGCCGCGCGGCCCTGTGCGTCGTCGCCTCCGCGCACGGCGTGCCCGGCACGTCGTGCGGCACCAGCCCGGGCTGCACGTGGTTCACCGCGCTGGGCGTGCTTCAGGACCTGGTAGATGCGAGTGCAGCTTGAGCGACGTGTCGAGCCCGGCGACCGACTCCACGACCGAGGCGATCCCGCGCGGCAGGCGCACGTTGCCGCTGGGCGCCTGGTAGACCGGGCCGCTCGCGCCCTTGTACAGGCGCATGCCCACGCCGAACGCGCGCTGGGTCGCGGCCGCGGTGCCGCTCACCACGAGCGACATGTCCGACGAGTCGACCACCGAGAAGCCGTTCGCCGCCAGGTACGACCGCACGGCCGCCACGGTCGACGCCGTGGGCAGGAAGAGCCGCCGGATCTGGGCGTTGCTCATGCCCTGTCCGGTCGAGTGCATCGCGACGTAGTGGAGCAGGAGCCGGGTTTCGCGGCTTGAACGCCACGACGGCCGTCACGCGCGTGGACGCGCTGGGCGTCCCGACCACGTGCGCGAGGCCCTTCGCGACTGCGCGGGCTCACGGTGCCGCGCAGCTCGACGCGCGGAGGCGCGGCCCGGCCCGTCGATGCGTGCGCGACGGGCGCAGCCGCGGTCGCCAGAGACCACCGCCGCCAGTCCGGCCGTTCGTAGGAATGCCCCGCCCCGCGTCACTAAGGCGGAGACGCTACCCCAACCCGCGGACGTTACGCAAGGAATTCGGAAGCGGCGGTTTGTTAGCCGAGCGCGCCGGGCGTCACGTAGAACGTGTACTTGGCGGCGTGCGCGTCGCGGTTCCCGCCGTCGTCATACGCGCGTGCGTAGATCGTGTGGTGGCGGCCCTTGGCGAGGTGGTAGAGCACGAACGTCGTGCCGACCGCCTTCTTCCAGCTCCCGCCGTCGACCTTGTAGCGGTAGTGGATGTCGAACGGGTTCTCCTTGTCGGCGTCCTTCGCCGCCATGCCGACGATGACCGTGGCCTTGGTCGACGTCCTGGGCGGAACCGACGTGAAGTGCGTGTTGGTCGGCGGGATGCGGTTCGTCGCCCACCAGAGCGCTCGGGCCGTCAGCGAGCCGCCCGGGCTCTGCGGCCGGGTCGTACCCGCCGCTCGAGACGGCGCTCGACCAGGGCCGGAAGCCGAGGTCGACGACCCGGCCGGCGTTGATCTGGTGCTCGGCGATCAGGAACTGGCCGCCGTAAGCCTGGAAGAACGGCACGCCGCCGGGCTTGAGCTTCGGCCAGGACGTGGCCCTGTGCGTAGTCGCGCAGCTCGACGGCGCCCGACCCCGGCCCGACGACGTGGAAGTCGGTGAGGCCCTTCGTCAGGAAGTGATTCTGCACCGAGCCGGCCGCGAGGTCGCCGCCGGTGACGCGGTCGGCGGTGATGTTCTCGTAGTAGTAGAGGCTCCAGTGCTTCTCCCATTTGCCGCCCTGCTGGCCGATCGCGCTCTCGTCGCTCCAGCCGGCGCCGCCGGCCAGCCAGTGCGTCTGCCCGGCGACGCACGACGCCGTGCTTGGCGTTGCAGTACGCGGTGAGCGCGCTCCCGAGGCCGGTGCGTGTTGAGCACCTTCTCGTCGGTGACGACGAGCGCCGACTGGTGGTGCTTGAGCGCCGCGGTGTAGGCCGAGGCGGAGAGGCTCTGGGTCGAGGCGTCGATGAAGTCGCCGTTGGTCGGGACCGCGACGACGTTCGCCTGGTCGATGCGGTGGGCCATGTCGAGCACGGCGTCGGCCGGGATCGCGGTGATGTACTTGACGTGCAGGCTCGGGATTCGCCGGCGCCTTGAGCGTCCGGAACGTCTGCGCCCACGGCGCGGCGCCGGAGCCGTCGTCGACCGTCAGCTTGAGCCGGTACTGGATGTTCGAGGCCAGCGTGCCGTTCACGTCGACCGTCACGTCGCTCGTCCGACGCCGGTCGTGGTGATGCCGACGGTCACGCCGTTCGAGGTCTTGACGAGCTCGACGAGACGATCGTCTGGCCGGTGCAGCTCGCGGTGTACTCCGGCTTGTACCGAAGGGTGCTCGTCTGCGCCGTGCAGACCGGGGTGGTGGCCAGCGCGGAGCCGGCCGGAAGGCCGGCGATCAGCGCAAGCGCGAGCAGGGGCACGAGACGGCGAAACATCCTGCATGCTCTATCGGAATTGCACCCCGTCCCCTTTATCACCCGTGCAACAACGGGGTCAGACCCCAATGTTGCGCCGCGTGGCTAGCCTGGACCGACGCAAAGGTCGATGTCAACCATGAGGCGGATTGCCCTGCGCACGCTGTCCTTGTCTACTCGCGGGGATCGCGGTGTTCGGCTGCCTGGTGGATGGGACCATCGGAGGGGGAGAGGTGAACGCCGGTCATCTCGGACGTACGCTGCTCCTGGAGCCCGGAGCGACTCGGCAGAACCCGTTCAGTCATTGTGGAGTCGTCGCGCGGTCATTCACACCGAGCGGCGATGACTCAGCCGCAATTTCGCCGGTCTAGCCCGGAACGGTGATGCGCCCGCTCTTCAGCGAGAGCGGGCCGCCCTCGCGCCCCGACCGGACGGCCAGGATCTCGGCCAGGATCGAGACGGCGGTCTCGGCGGGCGTGACCGCGCCGATGTCGAGGCCGAGCGGGCCGCGGATGCGGTCGATCTCGTCGTCGGTGTAGCCCGCGTTCAGCAGGCGCTCGCGCCGCGTCGCCTGCGCGCGCCGGCTTCCGAGCGCGCCGATGTAGGGCGCGTCGGAGCGCAGCGCCGGCCCCAGGGCGGGCTCGTCGAAGCGCGGGTCGTGGGTGAGGACGACGACGTAGGTGGCGTCGTCGAGCGGCGTGCGCGTCGTAGGCCATCGCCGGCCAGCCGACGATCAGCTCGTCGGCGTCCGGCAGCCGCTCGCGGCGTCGCGAACTTGGCGCGCGCGTCCGAGACGATCGTGGTGAAGCCGACCTGCTTGGCCATCCGGCACAGCGCCTGTCCGGTGTCGACGGCGCCGAAGATCATGACGACCGGCGGCGGGGCGAAGTGCTCGACGAAGGTTGCCTCGTCGGTGCGGACGGCGCTCGAGTGGCCCTCGCCCTCTCCGTAGGTCTTGGCGCCGGCCGAGTCGCCGTTCAGCGTGGTGGTGACCGAGAGCCGCTCGCCGCGCTCGTCGGCCGCGCCGATCCGGTCGAGCTCCTCGGGGTCGAGCATCTGCGACGAAGACCTCGATCTCGCCGCCGCACGGCAGGCCGACGTCGAACGCGTCGTCGTCGGAGATCCCGTACTGGAGGAGCTGCGGCGGCCCGCCCGCGAGCACCTCCTCGGCGCGCAGGTAGACGTCGGACTCGACGCATCCGCCGGAGACCGATCCGACCATCTCGCCCGCCGACGAGACCGCCAGCCGCGAGCCCAGCGGACGGGGGGCGGAGCGGCGCGTGTCGACGACCGTGGCGATCGCGACCCGGTCGCCCCTGGCGACCATCCGGCGCACGTCCTCCATCACGTCTCGCATGCGGGTAAACGTAGCATCGCGCGTGTGAACGAGCGGGGTTGTCATTTGCCCGCCTCCACGCCGCGCCGGTACAGTTCCGGGCGCTGATGAGGACGTACTCCGCAAAGCCGCACGAGATCGCGCGCACCTGGTACGTGGTCGACGCCGAGGCCAAGACGCTCGGCCGGCTCGCCACGCAGATCGCGGGCGTCCTGCGCGGCAAGGGCAAGCCGGCCTACACGCCGCACGTCGACACGGGCGACTTCGTGATCGTCGTGAACGCCGAGAAGATCCACGTCACGGGCAAGAAGCTCGACCAGAAGATCTACTACCACCACTCGCGGCTACCCGGGCGGCCTTCGCGAGCGCACGCTCCGCGAGCAGCTCGACCGGCGGCCGGAGGAGGTGCTGCGGAAGGCGGTGACGCGGGATGCTCCCCAAGAACAAGCTGGCCAATGCCCAGATCACGAAGCTCAAGATCTACGCCGGCCCCGACCATCCGCACGCGGCCCAGAGCCCGGTGCCGATGGAGGTGGCGTCCTGATGGCCGACCAGGCGGTCGCCTACCGCGGCACGGGCAAGCGAAAGACGTCGGTCGCGCGCGTGGTGCTCGTCCCGGGCGCCGGCGTCGTGACGGTGAACGGACGGCCGGTCGAGGAGTACTTCCCGCGCCGGACGCTGCGGGCGATCGCGACCTCGCCGCTCTCGCTCACGGGCACCGACGCGGCCTACGACGTCCGGGCGCGCATCGACGGCGGCGGCATCTCCGGCCAGGCCGGTGCGCTCCGCCACGGGATCTCGAAGGCGCTCATCGAGGCCGACGCGCAACCTGCGCGGCGACCTGAAGCGGCAGGGGTTCCTGACCCGCGACGCCCGCCAGGTCGAGCGCAAGAAGGCCGGCCTCAAGAAGGCGCGCAAGCGGCCGCAGTTCTCGAAGCGCTGACGACGGGCCTTTGACAGCGCTCCGCAAGCTGTTCGGGACAGACGGCGTGCGGGGAGTCGCCGGCGTCGACCTGACCGAGGGCCTGGCCCGCGACCTGGGCGCCGCCGCGGTGGCGGTCGCCGGGCCGGGCTGCAGGGTCGTGCTCGGGCGCGACACGCGCGAGTCGGGCCCGGCGCTCGAGGAGGCCCTGGTCGAGGGGATCGTCTCGGGCGGCGGCGTGGCGCTCACGGCCGGGGTGATCCCGACGCCGGGCGTGGCGATGCTGGTCGGGCGGCTGCGGGGCCGAGCTGGGCTGCGTCATCTCGGCGTCCCACAACCCGTACGAGGACAACGGCATCAAGTTCCTCGGGGCCGACGGGCGCAAGCTGCCCGACGCGGCCGAGGCCGACATCGAGGCGGCGATGGGCTCGGGCGCCGGCGTCGGGCGGCGGCCGGGTCGAGCCGGTCGAGAACGCGGTCGAGCGCTACGTCGACTGGCTGGTGGGCGATCTACGGCGACGGCCTGCGCGGCGACCGCCGGGTGGTCTTCGACTGCGCGAACGGCGCGGCTGCGGCCGCCGCGCCGCTCCTCGCCGAGAAGCTCGCACCTCGACGCGGCGTTCATCGGCGCCGAGCCCGACGGCCGCAACATCAACGCCGAGGTCGGCTCGACCCATCTCGACACGCTCGCGCTGGCGGTGCAGGACGCCGGCGCCGACGTGCGGGATCGCCTTCGACGGCGACGCCGACCGCTGCCTGGCCGTCGACGCCCACGGCCGGCCCGCCAACGGCGACGCGATCATCGCCGCGCTCGCGATCGACCGCCTCCGCCACGACAGGCTGGCGGGCGACCGGGTCGTCGTCACGTCGATGACGAACCTCGGGTTCCAGCGGCTCATGCGCGAGTACGGGATCGAGGTCGAGGTGACCGACGTCGGCGACCGCTACGTGCTCGAGCGGATGCTCGAGACCGGCGCGACCCTGGGCGGGGAGCAGTCGGGGCACGTGGTCGACCTCGACCACCACACGACCGGCGACGGGCTCGCGACGGCGCTCATGCTGCTCGGCGTGCTCGACCGCCTCGACCTCTCGATGGCCGGTGTCGTCGACCTCGTGCAGCCGTTCCCGCAGAAGCTCGTCGCCGTCCCGGCCGACCGCGCCGCGCTGGAGGGCGCCGACCGGATCTGGCAGGAGGTGCGGGCCGCGGAGGCGAAGCTGGGGGAGGACGGCCGCGTGGTGCTCAGGGCGTCGGGCACCGAGCCGGTCGTGCGGGTCATGGTCGAGGCCCTGGATGCGACCGAATGCGAACGGCTGTGCGACCATCTTTCTGACGTCGTTGCCGCCGAAATCGGAGGGACAGCCTGATGTGCGGGATCGTCGGATACGTGGGGTCGCGGCCCTGCAAGGAGCTGCTCCTGCACGGCCTGGAGCGGCTCGAGTACCGCGGGTACGACTCGGCCGGCATCTGCCTCATGAACGGCCAGGTCGACATCGTCCGCCGTGTCGGCAAGGTGTCGGCGCTTCGCGACGCGGTCGGCTCCGCCTCGCACCCGGCGACGACCGGCCTGGCGCACACGCGCTGGGCCACGCACGGGGGCGTGATCGAGGCGAACGCGCACCCCATCGAGGCCTGCGAGGGCTCGGGCGTGACCGTCGTCCACAACGGCATCATCGAGAACTACGCGACGCTCCGGCGGGAGCTGTCCGACGCCGGGCACGAGTACCACTCCGACACCGACTCCGAGGTGATCGCCCACCTCATCGAGGAGTGCTACTCGGGCGACCTGGTCGAGGCCGTGCGCGCGGCGTACGCCCGCCTCGACGGCCACTTCGCGTTCGCCGCCGCGCACCGCGACAGCCCCGGCATCCTCGTCGCGGCCCGGCGCGGCTGCCCGCTGGTGGTGGGTGTGGGGGAGGGCGAGATGTTCATGGCGTCGGCCATCCCGGCCTTCCTCAGCTCGACGCGGCGGGTGCAGTACGTGCACGACGACGAGATCGTGGTCGCCCGGCCGGGCGGCGCCACGTTCCTTTCGGGCGACGGCGCGGTCATCGAGCGTGGCGTCGACGAGGTCGACTGGGACGAGGAGGCGGCCGAGAAGCAGGGCTACGAGACGTTCATGCTGAAGGAGATCGAGGAGCAGCCCGACGCGATCGCCGAGACGATCGGCGAGCGGCTCTACCACGGCGAGCTCCAGCTCGACGGCCTCGAGCTCTCCGACGGGCAGATCCGCGACCTCTCGCGGGTCGTCTTCCTGGCCTGCGGCACCTCCTACCACGCCGGCCTGATCGGCCGCTACCTGCTCGAGGAGTGGGCCCGGGTCCCGTCGGAGTCGGACATCGCAAGCGAATGGCGCTACCGGCACGCGGTGATCGACGAGCGGACGCTCGTGATCGCGGTCGCCCAGTCGGGCGAGACGATCGACACGCTGGCGGCGATGAAGGAGGCCCGCGGCCGCGGCGCCCACGTCCTCGCGGTCACGAACGTGATGGGCTCGCAGATGACGCGCGAGTGCGACTCGGTGCTCTACACGCGGGCGGGGCTCGAGATCGGCGTCGCGGCCACCAAGACGTTCACGGCGCAGGTGACGCTCATGTACCTCCTCGCGCTGAAGCTGGGGCTGATCCGCGGCACGATCGACGCGACCCGCGCCGGCACGCTGCTCGACCAGGTGCGCGACCTGCCCGACCTGGCCCGCCGGACGCTCGACCGGCGCGACCTCGTGCAGCCGATCGCCGACCGCTACTACCAGAACGAGTTCTTCCTCTACCTGGGCCGCAACATGGGCCTGCCGATCGCGCTCGAGGGCGCGCTCAAGCTGAAGGAGATCTCCTACATCGCGACCGACGCGTACGCCGCCGGCGAGATGAAGCACGGCCCGATCGCGCTGCTCGACGAGCAGACGCCGGTCGTGGTGATCGCGACCGACTCGCACGTCTACGAGAAGGTCGTCTCGAACATCCAGGAGGTGCGCGCCCGCGGCGCCCACGTGATCGCCGTCGCCACCGAGGGCAACGAGTCGATCCGCGAGCTGGCCGAGCACGTCCTCTACCTGCCGCGGACGGAGCCGGAGCTCCAGGCGGCGCTCGCAGTCCTCCCGCTCCAGCAGCTGGCCTACGCGATCGCGACGCGGCGCGGCCTCGACGTCGACAAGCCGCGGAACCTCGCCAAGACCGTCACGGTCGAGTAGCTCGCCGGGGCGGCGGTTCGGGGCTCGGGGCCGCGGCCGCGGGCACGCTGACGACCGGGCGGGTGGCCCGGGTGGGGAGGTCACCTCGGCGTGGCGGAGACGGCCGGGCAGCTCTCGGCCGATGTCAGTAGCTGAAGACGGTGGTGTCGTTCCCTGCCCACTCCCACATGGGGGTTGCGCCGACGACTTTGACGTTGGCGATCTTCTCCGAGTCGTCCAGATCCCGCGCGCTGAGGCAGATCGGACATACCCACAGTTCGCCCCCGCCCTCGTTGAACTGCTCGAGCAGTCGCTCCAGCGGAGGGCACCCCTTGCAGGCGACGCCGGTCATCTCCCCCGGCAGGGCAAGCCGCACCGCATCCTTGGTTGTCCAGACGACGACCTGCTTGTCCTGGGCGAGCGCCGCGGTCGCGACCAGGAATGCGACCAGGACGCGCTCGGCGTCCTCCATGCCGGTCGCGAGATTGATCAGAACCTTGTCAGCCATGTGCTCCTCCGTTGGTTGGCGGCGCCGGACTCGGCGTCGAGGTCACGGTGTCGGGCTTGGTCGCCTGCACGGTTGTGCCGCGGGCGCCGAACTTCTCTGCCTTCCGGCGGGTGTCCTCGAAGGCTGAGCGGGCGTAGGTGTCGACCAGGTCGCCGGTGCGGATGGCGGTGAAGCCGTGGCGCAATAGGCGGCTCTCGTACTCTGCTTCCAGCAGAGCCCCTGCGATTCACCCAGCCCACAGGTCGACGTCCCGCTTCCCCTCCTCGGAGACGGGGCGCTGGATGGTGACGTCGGCAAGTTGGATGCGGCCACCGGGCCGGAGCACGCGGGTGATCTCGGCGAAGACGGCGTCCTTGTCGGGGATCAGGTCGATGACCCCATTCGAGATGACGACGTCGAAGCTGGCGTCGTCGAATGGGAGCCGCTCGGCGCTGCCTTCGATGATGGTGACGTGGCCGGCCCCCATCGCTGCGGTCGAGCGCCGGGCTTTGGCGACCATGTCAGGGGTCATGTCGATGCCGGTGACGGAGCCGGTGTGGCCGACCATCTGGGCGGCGATCAGGGTGTCCATGCCTGCACCGCAGCCGACGTCGAGCACGACTTCGCCCGGCGTCAGCAGGCCGAGCGAGAACGGGTTGGCGACGCCGGCGAACGATTCACACGACGTCTCGGGGATACGCGCCAGCAGGTCGGGCGGGTAGCCGAGGTCGCGCGCCCAGGCGCGACCGGTGAGGAACATGAACTGCTGATCCGGATCGTTCGAGACCGACGCGTAGGTGCGCCGGATCTCGGAGCGCAGCAGGGTTACATCGAGACCTTCGACTTCGACTGCCACGGGAACCTCCTTCGGGAGCGGTGAGAGACGTGCTGGTCACAACACGTCCGCTGCTGGGATCGAGTGTGACGGTGGTACGGAACGGAGCCGAGACCGGATGTTTGCTAGACGCGGCTGAAGCCAGACGCCGACTCGGCATCGCGTCCTCCTTCCTACGCGCGTGCTGGGGCGTGGGTTGGGGCCGCGCCGCGTCGTGGCTGCCAGGTCGTCGCTGCGACGATCAGGCCGCTTGCCGCGGTGAGCGCCGCAGCAACGATGGCGATGGCGGCCGTGGGGCTTGCAAGGTCGGTGCCGATACCTGCGATGAGGGCGCCCAGCGCGAAGCCGAAGTCGCGCCAGAAGCGGTACACCCCGACCACGCGGGCGCGGTCGCGCGGCTGGCTGGCGTCCGAGACCGCGGCGATCAGGGTTGGGTACACCATTGCTGTGCCCACGCCGAGCAGGAAGGCGGCCAGGAGCGATGGTGGGAACGCGCCGTTGCCGACCACCAGGATGACGAGGGCGGCCGCTTGGAGGAGCATTCCGCTTGTGATCAGGGGTTTTCGGCCGATGTGGTCGCTGAGCCAGCCGGTGGCGAGCTGGCCGGCGCCCCACACGACCGGATAGACGGCGGCGACGATCGCGATCTGGTTGACGCTGGCGCCATGGGCGGCGAGAAACAGTGGTGCCAGGCCCCAGGCGAGCGCGTCGTTCAGGTTGTTCACCAGTCCTGCCTGGCTGCAGGAGCGAAGCACCGGGTCGCGCACCGTTGCGTGCACGAACGCGCTGCGCAGGGTGTGCGAGGGCAGGCGCGAGTCGTGGTCGCGCTGCTCGAGCGCAACGTGCGCGGCGGTGTCGCGGACGAACAACGCCGACGCGACGGTGCCGATGCCGGCGATGATGGCCGCGCCCACCCATACCACGGTCTGGGTGCATAGCTGGCGGCGAGCACGCCTGTGAGAAAGGCGGTCGTGGCGACGCCGAGGTAGCCGGCGGCCTCGTTCAGGCCGAGCGCGAGACCGCGCCGCGCCGGGCCGGCCAGGTCGATCTTCATGACCACCGTCATGGACCACGCGAGCCCCTGGTTGATGCCAAGCAGGACGTTTGCCGCGACGATGAATCCCCAGCTCGGCGCCAAGCCGATCAGCACCGGCACCGGCACCGCAACGAGCCAGCCGACCACCAGCAGGCGCTTGCGTCCGACGTGCTCAGCGAGGCCGCCGGCCGCCAGGTTGGTGCACGCCTTGGCCAGGCCGAAAGCGAGCACGAATGCCAGGATTGCCGTCTTTGAGTGCAGTCCGAAGTTCTGCTGGCCGATCAGCGGCATCACGCTTCGTTCCAAGCCGACCATTCCGCCGACCAGCGCGTTGATGCCCACCAGCAGCGAGAACTGGGCGGCGTTCTCCCGCAGTCCCAACCGGACCGGCTGGCTCATGCCGGCGCGCCCGCGCTGCCACGCCGGTTGGCGACAACGATGTCGGCTTGACTAGGCGGTGCCTCCGGCATGTCCTTGACCAACGCCCGGGCGAACGTGTCCGCGTCGGTGTAGGCGAGCATCGCGTTGTGCGCGCGCTCAAATCCGATCGAGGAGATCGGATTCGACGACAGTCCCCGTCCACACACCGAGCCGCCGTAGTGACTCGGCAGGACGACAGTCCCATCGGACAGCTCCAGCAGGCGCTGAAGCGAGCTATGCAGGATGCGTGCCTGGCCGGCGGCGTCACCAGCGACGTGCAGGTCGGGCCGGCCCACGTCACCGATCAAGAGCGAGTCGCCGGTGAACGCCAGCCATGGTTCGTCGGTGCCGCGCCGCAGATCAGACACGAGATACGCGTGGTGAGCGGGGGCGTGTCCCGGCGTCGCCAGCGCTCGGACACGGGTATTTCCGAGCTCGACCAGATCACCATCGCCAAGCGGCGTATGAGCGAACTCGACACCGGCGTCGGCCGGCAGGTACGCCGCTGCTCCCGTTCGCTCGACAAGCTCGGGGAGGCCCGACACGTGGTCAGCCTGCACATGGGTCTCGAACACGGCCACGATCGGATGCCCGACCGCGTCGGCGGCCGCCAGGTAGTGGTCGACGAGATCCACGTGCGGGTCGACCACAGCCAGCGTGCCGCTGGTCGTGCAGCCGAACAGGTAGCTCGCGCACGACGATGCGTCATCAGGAACGGGCGAAGCAGCATCACGCACCTCCACCGACGGCGACCGGATGACCGGCGCGGCGCCACTCGGGAAACCCCACATCCAGCCGGCGCGCATCAACGCCCCGCGCGCGCAGGATCCGCACCGCATCGTCGGCGTACACGCAATAGGGGCCGCGACAGTAGGCGATCACGTCGCCCCGCCCGGCAAGCTCCTCCAATCGCGCCTCCACGTCCCAGACCGGCAGCGACCGTGCGCTGGCGATATGCCCCGCCTGGTACTCGGCCTCCGGCCGAACATCCAAGACCACAACATCGCCCCGCGAGAGCATCTCGGCCAACGCCTCCGCCGACACCTGCTCCACATCGCCGCGATCTCCCAAGTAGTCCTCGGCCAGGACGGACACCTCGGCCACGTGCCGCGCGGCCACGTCGCGCACGGCCGCCCACAAGTCCGCCACCCGCTCGCTCGCCAAGCGGTACACGACCCGCGCTCCATCCCGTCGCGAGCGAACCAACCCCGACCGAGCCAGCAGCCGCAGGTGATGCGACGTATTGGCAAGCGACTGGCCAATCTCCTTGGCGACCTCGTCCACCGACCGCTCGCCCTGCGCCAGCACGTCCACGATCTCCGCCCGCCGTCCACTCCCAAGCGCATGCCCGACAGAGGCAAACGCGTCAAACAGGGCGTCCTTCGCATGGCGATCACTCACAGGCGGATCAAACTATCATTTGATTACTTGAACGTCAAGGATCCTGGCTATTTAGCAGCCAGCTAGCGCAGGCCGAGCCTTCCGGCCGGCTCGGACTGCCTGTGGTGGCGCATCCCGACCATCACGCTTGTCGTTGCCGCCCGAGGTTCTTGAATCGGCTCTTGAACCGCGCGGCGGCGGCGTGTAGTCGA
Source organism: uncultured Actinomycetes bacterium (assembly GCA_963821535.1). GTDB lineage: Bacteria > Actinomycetota > Thermoleophilia > Gaiellales > JAICJC01 > JAICJC01. The sequence continues at coordinate 185,527 of CAWGEC010000009.1, forward strand.
CGAACAGCCGGTCATCCACATCGGATGAGGCATGCGGGTGAGGGGCCGGTAGTTTGCGCGTCAATCGCGACCGTCTTGTGACGGTCGCCGCTGGATAGGCAGGAAAGCCGTCATGAGCCCCACTCTGAGGATTCCCGCAATACGTGGGAGTGTGAGACAGGCGAAGCAGGTGAACGCGCGGGCGCGAACGCTGCTCAGGCTCATCGCTGAGCTGGCGCAGCTGGAGGCGAGGCGCAAGGCGGCAGCGTCGGGGAAGGCGGCGGGGATCGGCGCGCTGGCGGGCGTGCTCATCTTCTACGCGATCGGCTTTCTTCTGGCTGCGGCAGCTGCCGCGCTGAGCGAGGCGCTGGCGCTCTGGCTCTCGCTGCTGATCGTCGCCGTAGCCATGCTGCTGGTTGCCTTCGTGTGCGTGCTGCTCGCGCGAAGGTTCGGGAGACAGGCGGGGCCGGCGGGGCCGACCCAGGCGATCGAGGAGAGCAAGCGCACGGTCGAGATGCTGCAGGGCCATGGCTGATCGCACCGCGGATCAGATCCGGCTTGAGATCGCCGCCGAACGGCAGCGACTGGTCGACGACGTGGCCGAGCTCAAGAGGGACGCCCGAACGACCATTCCCGTCGCGATCGCGGCCCTGGTCGTGCTCGCTGTCCTCACGCGTGGGAGCGGCTTGACCCGCGCCGGCAAGCTGTTCTGGAAGCTCCGATAGCAACCGACGCGAAATTCCAGGAGTCGTCGGACTCCGTGTAAAGGGGGGACATGTTCGCGCGCTTGGGGATCAGGCTTGTTGCATCGCTCGTCGGCATTGCGGTGGGGATCCTGCTCGCCGACGCGCTGCTGACCACTTCTCCGCCTCCGTGGGTGCGATCGTCGCAGCGACGATCGTGTTCTGGGTGGTCCACCTCTTGGTCGACTTCTTGGCGCTCAAGGTACTGGTCCGCAACCCTTCGATCGCGGTGGCCGGCCTGCTCGCGCTCGCCTCGACGATCGTCTCGCTCGTGATCGTCAACATCATCGTCTCCGGCCTCAAGATCAGCGGCGCTTCGACGTACGTGTTCGCGACGCTGATCATCTGGATCACGAC
>CAWGEC010000010.1:0-238926 GCA_963821535.1 uncultured Actinomycetes bacterium
CGGCCGGCGCCGGGCGATCGCCGTTCTCGGGCGGCCCGGCGGTCGCGGTCGTCGCGGGCGACGGGCGCGTGGCTCTCGTGGCGGCCGACGCCGACCTGGATCCCGGCGCGGTGCGGGCCGAGCGCACGCACGGCTATCCGGCGTTCGCCCTGCCGCCGGGCGGCCCCGGCCTGGACGGCCTCTACCTCGAGGCGGTCTCCGCCGCGCTGGCCGAGGCCGGCGTCGGCGGCACCGTCGCCCTCGAGCCGGCGACCTGCCCGGACGGCGTCCGCCGCCTCCTGGACGGGCGCGGCGTCGCCGCGGTGGACGCGACCGCGGCGCTCCGCGACGCCCGCGCCGTCAAGACGGCCGAGGAGATCGACCGGCTGCGCGCCTGCGCGGGCCTGACGGCGGTTGGCCAGGCGGCCGCGTTCGAGGTCGCCGCGCCGGGGATGACCGAGCTCGAGCTCTTCGCGGACGTGCGCCTGGCGCTCGACGCCGCGACCGGAGGGCCCGTGGCGCTGAGCGCCGACGTCCTGAGCGGGGTCGGGCGGACGGCCGCGGTGATGGGCGGCCCGGGGGCGCGGACGCTCGAGGAGGGCGATCCGGTCATCTGCGACCTCGTGCCCGGGCTCGGCGGCTACTGGGGCGACTCGTGCCGCAGTTGGACGCTGGGGCCGGCGGGCGCGGAGTACGCGCGCATGTATGCGGTCGCGCGGCGGGCGCTCGACCACGCCGCCCGCACGCTCCGGCCCGGCATCACCGCAGGAGCGTTCGCGGAGGGCGTGCTGGCGGTGATCGAGGATGCCGGGCTCAGCGACCCGATCCATATCGGCCACGGCATCGGCGTCACGAACTTCGAGCATCCGCGGCTCATTCCCAGCGCGCCCGAGGAGCTCCGCCCGGGCATGGTGCTGATGGTCGAGCCCGGCGCGTACGACGAGCGGACGGGCGGCGTCCGGCTCGAGTGGATGTTCCTCGTCACGGAGGACGGGAACGAGGTGCTGAGCCCCTACGACGTGCCGTGGGAGCTCAGCTAGAGCTGCAGCTGACCCGGAAGGTGTGGCCGTCCGGGTGGCGCAGGTGGAACTCGCGGACCCCCCACGGCTCATCCGTCGGGGGCCAGACGACATCGAGGCCGTGCTCGAGTGCGAGGGTGTGGGCGGCGTCGACGTCACCCGGGGTGGCAACCCACCATGTCATCCACACGCCGTCGGTCGAGTCGTCGCCTGGGAACTGCGGACGTCGCTCGCCCCGCGAGCCCTGCCCGTCGCGGCAGAGGAAGATCTCGGTATGGCCCGAGCCGACGGCGGCGAAACCGGGCTTCGCGTCGGGGCCGCCGTCCTCGTCGTCCCACACCCAGAGCTCGCGCCAGCCCATCTGCTCGAACCATTCGATCGACACACGAATGTCGGAGACATTCAGGATCGGCGTGACGCCGAGCACCGCGGTCATCGCTCGCTCAGGCTAGCGCTCGCGTACCCGCGGGTGTCGCGGCTTCGGATGACCGTCGCCGCCACCGCCATCGCGAGGGCGCTCGCACCCGAGACAGCGAACGCCAGCTCGGTTCCGCCGCGTGCGGCGAGCCATCCGGCCAGCACGCCTCCCGCCGGGCCGGCGCCGTTGAAGGCGAAGAAGTAGAGCCCGATCACGCGGCCCCGAAGCTGATCCGGCGTCGAGAGCTGGACGGTCGCGTTGGCCGCGGACGTCCACAGCGTGAAGCACGCTCCGGCGACGAAGAGGAGCACGGCTGCGGCGGTGGCGTTGTGCTCTGGCGCGAGCGCGAGCTGCGCCACGCCGAACCCGGAGGCGGCGCCGAGGAGCACCGTCCAGCTCGCCCGGCCCAGCGAGGCTGCCAGGAGCGCGCCGACGAGCGCGCCGGCGCCGAACATCGCCGTGACGAGGCCGAATACGCCGGCGTCGGCGGCGAGCGTCTGGGCGGCGAGCACGGGGAGCAGGACGTTGAAGTTGAACGAGAGGGTGCTCAGGACGAAGACGATCACGAGCGCCATCAGCGTCGCCGGCGTGCGGCGGACGTGCCGGAGCCCCTCGGCGGTGCCGCCCAGCATCGACGGCGGCGTCTCCGGGCGCTCGACCGGATGGAGCTCCTCCCGGCGCATCGCGAGCAGGCCCGCCAGGACGGCCAGATAGCTGACGGCGTTCAGGCCGAAGCACGCTCCGACGCCGACCGTCGCCACGAGCACGCCTCCGACAGCCGGCCCCACGACCCGCGCCGCGTTGAAGAGGCTCGAGTTGAGGGCGACCGCGTTCGGCAGCTCGTCGGCTCCGACCATCTCGAAGGTGAGCGCCTGGCGGGCGGGCGCATCGAGGACGAGGACGATGCCGCGAAGCGCCGTCAGGATCTCCACGTCGAGCGCGGTCACGTGCCCGGCGAGCGTCAGGCCGGCCAGCACGGCGGCCAGGACGAGCGCCGCGGCCTGCGTGCCGATCACCGTCCGGCGGGCGTCGAGGCGATCGACGAGCACGCCCGCGAAGAGCCCGAAGACCGTGAACGGCAGGAACTGGCAGAGGGCCAGGATGCCGACGGCGACGGGCGAGTGCGTCAGCTGGAGCACGAGCCAGGCCGCGGCGATGTTCTGCATCCACGTGCCGCTCACCGACACGATCTGGCCGGCGAAGAAGAGCCGGTAGTTGCGATGGTGTCTGAGGCTGGCGAAGGTGCGGCGGTTGGCACGCCGGAATGCGGCCGTCACGCGGGCCTCTCGTCGCGGCCGAGCATCGCGAGCGGCTCGAGCGCAGCCTCGAGTGCGGCGAGCTGCTCGTCGGAGAGGCGGCGCATCCGCTCGGCAAGCCACGCCGTCCGCAGCCTGCGCGTCGAGCGCAGGAGCCGGCGTCCCGAGTCGGTCAGGTGCAGGCCGACGCGCCGGCCGTCGCCCTCGACGGGGCCGCGGACGACGAGCCCGGCCGCTTCGAGCCGATCGACGTAGCCGCTCATGGCCGGCGCCGACATCCGCTCGCGTGTGGCGAGCGCGCGCACGCCGAGCCCGGGCTCCTCGCGGATCGCCGCGAGCAGCGCCACCTGCCCCACCGTCACGCCCATCGGGAGCGCCTCGCGGCGGAGGTCGCGGTTCAGGTGAAGAAGGAGCGGCCGCAGCCGCTCGGCAACCGCTTCAGGTGGAGAGATCGTTAACATGGTTAACTAAGCCTAGCAGTGGGCGTGCGATCGACGACCACGACGCGCCGGGTGGTGGGCGTCCGCCCCTCGAAGTCACGGGCGGCGGTCATTGCGATTGCATCGGCGGCGGCCCACTCGCGCATGACCCCCACCGTCCGCCAGGTGTCGTCCTGCCCGTAGCGCACCTGGGCTTCGAACTCGAGGACCGTGTGGAGCACGATGTCGTCCCAGGTGAGCTGCATATCCCTGTGATCGGCCTTCCGGTGCGGCCTCGCCTCACCTTGGGGGACACACCGGCTCACCGTCCGCCCGGATCGCGCATACGGCGTTTCGGGGAGGCCTGCGACCTCTCCTCACCTTGACGCCGCGCGCCCTGCGTCGTACGGTGAGCCGTGTCGCACTGGAGGGGGATAGCCGCCGCGATCGTCGCCGCGGCGCTTGGGATCGCCGTCTACGGAGCGCTGCTCGGAGGCGGTGCGCCGGCCGCCGGGAGCGCGGCGGGCGCCGGCTACATCCGCGTGAACCAGGTCGGCTACCCGCTGTCGGCAGACAAGCGTGCGTACCTGATGGCAAGCGTCCCCGCGGCCGGGGCGCAGTTCACGGTGACCGACGACGACGGCCGCGTGGTCGCCGCCGGAACGGTCGGCCCCGACCTGGGCCGCTGGAGCCGGCACTATGCGCACGTCTACCCGATCGACTTCACCCGCATCCGCCGGTCCGGGACGTACGCCGTGAGCGTCGGCGGGCCGGCGCCGGCGCAGTCCGTCGTGCGGGTCGGCGCAGGCTCGGCGCTGTATGCCGGCCCCATCCGAAACGCGCTCTCCTTCTACGGTGTCCAGCGCGACGGCGCCGCCATCGTCCGATCGGCGCTCCGCACCGCGCCGTCGCACCTGAACGACGCCGACGCGATGACCTACCGCACGCCGAAGGTCGACGGCGACGGCGCGTTCAAGGGCGACCTCTCGCCGCTCGGCATCAGGATCGACGCCTCGGGCGGGTGGTGGGACGCGGGCGACTACCTCAAGTTCGTCCACGCAACCGCGTACACCGACGCCGTGCTGCTCATGGGCGTGCGCGACTTCCCGGATCAGATGGGGGCTCGGGCCGGCCCGGCGGACTTCAACGCCGAGGCCCGGTTCGGCGCCCGCTGGCTCCTGCGCATGTGGGACGACCGCACGCGCACCCTCTACTACCAGGTCGGGATCGGAAACGGCAACGACGCGATCGTGAGCGACCACGACATCTGGCGGCTGCCGCAGGACGACGACACCTACGGCGGGCACGATCCGGCGTTCCGGTACATCCGCCACCGGCCGGTGTTTCGGGCGGGGCCGCCGGGCTCGCCGGTGAGCCCCAACCTGGCCGGCCGCGATGCCGCCGCGCTCGCCCTCTGCTATCAGGTCTACCGCACGACCGACCGCCGGCTCGCGCGCAACTGCCTGGTCTCGGCCGAGCACCTGTTCGACCTCGCCGACACGGCCCCGAAGGGCCATCTGACCACGGCGATCCCGTTCGACTTCTATCCGGAGTCCGAGTGGCGAGACGACCTCGAGCTGGGCGCCGCCGAGCTGGCGCTCGCGCTCGAGCAGCCGGGAGCGCCCCGCGGCATTCCGCACCGCGACCCCCGCCACTACGTCGGGCTCGCCGCGCACTGGGCGCACGCCTACATCCACGGGCCGAACGACGCCGCCGACACCCTGAACCTCTACGACGTGAGCGCGCTCGGCCACGGCGAGCTGATCCGCGCCATGCGCGGGCGCGACCACGGCCTCGCCGTCACCCGTGCCGGCCTGCTCGCCGACCTGCGCCGGCAGCTGGCCCGCGGGATCGCCCAGGGGAAGACCGACCCGTTCGGGTTCGGCTACGGCTGGGCCCAGTACGACACGACCACGCACGGCACCGGCCTGGCCGTCACCGCAAGCCTCTACGACCAGCTCACGCACTCGCACAGGTACGCCGCGCTCGGAATGCGCTGGCTCGGGAACGTGCTCGGCGCGAACGCCTGGGGGTCGTCGTTCATCGTCGGCGACGGGCGCGTGTACCCGCACTGCACCCAGCACCAGGTCGCCAACATCGCCGGCTCGCTCGACGGGTCGGCGCCCGTCCTGGCCGGCGCCTCGGTCGAGGGCCCCAACTCCGAGGCCACGAGCGGCCGGCTTCCGCACATGCGGGCCTGCCCGGCAGGCGGCGGCGACGCGTTCGCCCGCTTCAACTCGAGCGCGGTCTACCGCGACAACGTGGAGTCCTACTCCACGGTCGAGCCCGCGATCGACCTCACGGCAACGAGCCCGCTGGCCTTCGCCCGCGTCGATGCGGGCAGGTTCTAGCGGGCTCCTATCCCTGCGGCGCCCACGGCGCGGCGGTCTCGAGGCGCACCGTCCGGCCGCCGACGCGGCCCGAGATCGTGGCGATCGCGCCCGCGACGTCTGTCGGGAAGGAGATGCTGAGTACGCCCCCGACCGCCCCGGTCAGCCGCAGGCGTGCGTGCACACGCCAGGCGCGCCGGTCCCACACGGCCCGGCCCGAGACCGCCACGTCCGACGTGAGCCGCGTCCCGTCGAACCGGATTGAGAGCGGCGAGTGGCTCAGATACCCGCCGGTGATCGTGTAGCCCCCGCCTCGGAGGCCGTGACCGCGGGTCGTGAACATGAGGTTGTACCAGCGGGCGAGCGCGTCGCCGATGGTCTGCGTCGCGACCCAGCCGGCCCTTCGCGCCTGGAGCCCGACCCGGCCGCCGTCCGCCTCGGGAGCCGCCGCCAATGTGCGCGGGAAGGTGGCGACGTTCACCGGCGGCATGGCGGCGGCGCAGGCCGTCGACCCCGTGACCAGCGATCGCAGGAACTTGCGCACGATGTGCGACGCGCAGTGCTGGAAGTCGTAGAGGGCCGAGACGTGGGCCGTGTTCGGGACCTCGACAAGCGTCGCGTTCGGAAACGCGCTCGCCACGTGCTGGGCGTCGGCCACCGGCGTCGACTGGTCGAACTCCCCGTTCAGGACGAGGACCGGCATCGCCGGCCGCCCGGAGCCGGGAAACGGCGGCGGGCCGAGCTTGGGGCGCGGCCAGTCGAGGCAGCCCCGAACGAGCTCGCGCTCCGCGACTGTCCGGAGCCAGACGCGCTTCGAGAACGGCGCGAACACGTTCGGCGAGAGGTGCCGGATGGCGCTCGCGAGGGTCGCCCGGCGTCGGGCGGGCGCGTCGCCCTTCGCCCAGATCGTGGGGTAGTCGTGGCACGCCACCGCCAGGTAGTCGCCGTTCGAATAGGAGCTCGGACTGCCGCCGGGAAGGTTGAACGCGACGTCCTCTGCGGCCAGCCGGAGGATCGGCGCCCGATCGCCGCGGTGGAGGGCCGCCAGTGCGCCGGGGAGGTCGCGAAAGACGGTGTACGTGTAGGTCGCGTCGTAGACCAGGTCGCCGAACTCGACCGGCCCCAGCCGCACATGCCGGCGCACGCCGTCGGCGTCGGTCCCGGTGCCGACGATCGGGTGCCTCACGAGCCGGTCAGCCAGCCCGCGGATCGACGCCAGGATGCCCGGGCACCGGCCGGCCCGGTCGCACACCGCCTGCCAGGCCGCCCGCAGCGCCGTCGACCACGCTCGCTCGAAGGGGTCGAACGAGTTGTCGAACGCGGCGTCGACCACCACGGCCCGGGTGCGGCCTGGGTGGCGCACGGCGAACACCTGCGCGGCGTACGTGCCGTAGGAGTCGCCGTAGACGTCGACCTTCGGGACGTGGAGCTTGCGCAGGACGGCCGCCATGTCGTCGGCGACGGCCCCGGTGCCGTAGGCGCTCGCCCTCCGGCCGAGGCGCCGCGCGCAGGCTGCGGCGGAGGCCGAGTACGGTGGGATGCCGGCCTGGAGCGCCGGGCAGTCGATCGCCTCCGACGACCCCGTGCCGCGCTGGTCCATCACGATCAGGTCGTGCCGGCGGTGCAGCTTCCCCAGCATGAAGAGGTAGGTGCTTGCCGAGCCGATCGATCCGTACCCCGGGCCGCCCTCGAACGCCACGATCGGCTCGAGCGGAGGCCGCGACCGGTCGGTGTGGCGGATGACCGCGTAGCGGACCGTCAGCTTCCCGAGGCCCGGGTGCCCGCGGTCGAGCGGCACGCGGATCGACGCAGCCTGGGCGACCGGCGAGCACGCCAGAGCCGTTGCGAGCGCGGCCGCGGCGAGGAGGCACGTTCGAATCCGCACTGCCGCGGAGTGTCCCACACGCAACTGTGTTGAGATTTATTGCCCGGGGGTAAAGCGTGCGGTAGAGTCACCAACCGGTCTACGTGAGGGGGTGGGCCTCTGGATGCCCGGAGCAGGTAGTCAGCATCGTGCCGCGCGCGGCCGGTCGTCGGCCGCGCCCGGAGGCATGTTCTCAGCGTCCTTGGAGGGATGGATGAAACGCATCGTCGCGCTGGCTCTCGTCGTCCTCTCGGCCCTTGCGGGCCCAGCGGCGGCCAGGGCCGACAGCTACGGCGAGACCTTGTGCCAGGAGCGCCCGTTCATGTGTCTCGATCCGTACCACTCGATCGGGGACAACGGGGCGTACACCGGTCACGACGAGCCCACCGTGCAGTTCTCCTCGCATCGGCCGGGCACCGGAGGCAAGGACCTCCTCTACTACATCAAGCTGCCGATGAACGCGCCCGATGAAGCCGAAGCAGGACGGCACCGGCGGGACGTGGGACTTCCAGCGGCGGGCGACGTTCTGGTTCAGCATCACGATGTGCGACACCGAGTCGTCGCCGAACTTCACGAAGAAGTGCACGCCGAACAGCGATGCGAATGCACGGTTCCGGAGCACCAACCCGGACTCGCCGCACTACCTCGGGAAGTCTCCGGGGAGCGCGTTCATGGAGCTGCAGTTCTACGGCCCCGGCTGGGTCCCGCAGTTCGACGGATTCGGATGCACCGCCACGAAGTGGTGCGCCAACCTGACGATCGACAGCCTCTCCGATCAGGACAACACCGGCATCCAGCAGAACGCCGACTGCCTGAACAACCACTTCCTGGTGGGTGAGGAGCCGATCAACTGGGCGTACATCACCAAGAGCGGCAAGTCGCTCGCGCCCGCGAACCCGCTGTCGCTGTCCGACGGGGACGGGACGGGGCTCAGCGTCGATCCGACAAAGGTGCTGCTGTTCAACCCGGGCGACGTCCTGCGCATGCACATGCACGACACGCCGGCCGGATACAGGGTCGACATCAAGGACCTGACAACGGGTCAGAGCGGCTCGATGACGGCCAGCATCGCCAACGGCTTCGGGCACATCCTGTTCCAGCCCAACGCCAGCACTGCCACGTCGCCCCGTACGCCTTCCACCCGATGTACAACTCGGCGGTGAAGCGCGGGTCGACTGTGGGGCGCCCACAACGACCAACGTTGGCGCCTCCGATGAGATCGGCCACTTCGAGTACTGCGACGCGATCGACCCGTCGACCGGTGCGTGCTCGAACCCGGGCGCGGGCGATCCGACGCTCGACGAGGACGATCAGTTCTGCCTCGACGGCTGCGAACTACCCGGGGGTGTAGGCGATCATCGGCTGCGTGCTCGACGACGGCGACTTCGACGGACCGGCCTACCAGAAGACCTGGCCGGGCACGTTCCTGAAGCCGAAGGTGGACCGCCGGCTGCACGGGACGGCGTTCATGTTCACGCCACCCAGCTCGAACGGCAAGCTGCTCGAGAACGTGTCGTTCGAGAACGACCTGCCGCGCATCGAGCGCGGCGAGCCGGGCAACCATCAGCCCGAATGCGACCGTGACACGGGCGCACACTGCACCAATCCGCCGATCGGAGCGAAGTTCTATCCGATCTTCACCCTGACCCGGGCGAACGGCCGCTGCTGGTTCCAGCAGGGCGGGGCGCACATTCCGGGCACGACGAACACGTTCGGCGGCAACTCCGCCACCGAGTACGGCACCAGGTGGGCTTCAGCACCTACGCCGACGTCGGCTTCAAGCCGATCACGGCTGGCAGAGGTGTTCCACCGCGACCTGCACGGCAACCCGTGCGTGACATAGTCCGCTGACGACCTGAGCCGGGGCGGCGTTCGCGGCCGCCCCGGGTCGGAGCTCTCTCCGCCGGTGCGTCGCGCGCAGGATCCCGACCCGGACATGGGCCACGTGCCCGGCCACGACGCGGATCGTCCGCGGTCGCGACCACCCCGGGCTGGACCGCGTAGCGCCCGGGAGGGAGCGCCACGCGAAACCGGCCCTTGCCGTCGGCGTGCACGCGCCGGGTGACGCCGCCGCCCGTGACGACGAACGCTCCGTGTGCGAGCGGGGTGGGATGGCAGGTCAGCGAGTCCTTGCCGGTCGGCGTCGGGCAGACGGGCTTCCCACCCCAGATGACGCCGGCCACCCATCCGTGCGGCTGCCCTCCGCTGGCCATCCCGCTGCCACAACCGGCGGCGATGACGAGCGTTGCGACGAGTGCAGGAACGAGTCGCATGCCTCTAGGACGTCCTGAGAGCGTCGATAGTTCCCGGTTTCGGCGAACCATGGGGCCAGGCCCCGTTCGGGGCCTGGCCCCGGTTGTTCACACCCGCCAGATGACCGGGAAACGCGGGTCGTCCATCGGCGCGCCGGCGGGGAGCATCTGGGCCAGGCCGGGGAACGTTGGGGGTGGTCGGGCTGAAACATTGGCGACAGGCGCCGGTGTTTCAGGCCTGCCAGACGACCGGGAAGCGCGGGTCGTCCATCGGCGCGCCGGCCGGGAGCGTCTCGGCCAGGCCGGGGAACTCGGGCGAGGTCTTCCACGCCCGCGGCGCGTGCACGACGTCGTCGCCGAGGAACCGGATCGAGAACGCCCGCCGGCGGCGGTCGGCACCGCCGGCCGCGTGCAGCGCGAGCATGTGGAAGAAGACGGCGTCGCCCGGCTCGAGCGCCCAGCCCACGATCGGGAACGCCGACCGGTCGGCCTCGACGTCGGGGAGGTCGGCCAGGCTGCCCTCGGGGAACCACTTGGCCTGACCGTCCATGAAGGTGCGCGGCATGAGCCACGGGCCGAGATGCGACCCGGCCACGAACTCGAGCGTCGACTCGCGTGAGACCGGGTCGACCGGCATCCACACGCTGCACGTCTGGGTGCCGTCGACGTTGTAGTACGGCTGGTCCTGGTGCCACGGCGTCGGCTGCCGCGTGCCCGGCTCCTTGACCAGCATGTGGTCGTGGTAGAGGCGGACGGTCGACGAGCCCATCAACGTGCCGGCGATGCCGGCAGCTGCCGACTCGCGGATCACCCGCTCGTACTCGCCGATCCGGCTCCAGTTGCAGAAGTCCTCGACGAAGCGGCCGCCGTCGTCGGGCCTGCTCGCGACGAGCGCCCGCGGGCTGGGGTCGGCCAGGTTGCGCTCGATCCCGCGCTCGACGAGCGCGACCTCCTCCGGGGTGAATGCAGCGCGGATACAGACCGCGCCGTCGCGTCGGAACGCCTCGACCTGCTGGTCGGAGATCGCCGCCGAGCGCTGGATGGCGCTCAGCCGCAGCCGTCGGGCTTGGGCGAGTACGGGCCCTCGACGTCGGGCTTCGCCTGGAACGACGAGTTGCAGCCGCAGGTCGACTGGACGTTCGGGTTCTCGAAGCTGAACCCGGCGCCCATCAGCCCGTCCTTGAAGTCGATGCGCGATCCCTGGAGGTAGGGGAGGCTGATCGGGTCGATGACGACGCGCACGCCGTGCGAGTCGACCTCCAGGTCGCCGTCCTCGGATCCGGTGTCGAATCCGATGGCGTACTGGAAGCCCGAGCAGCCGCCGCCTTCCACGGCCAGGCGCAGCACCTTGGCCTCGGGATCGGCCGCCGCGAGCGCCTTCACGCGCTCGGCGGCGAATTCCGTGAGCTCGACCATGGCCCAATTGTAGCCGCGCCGCCGGTGATCGCGAGTGCGGTCAGGGCGGCGTCGACGCCGGCGGCACGCGAGGCCGCCCCGGACGGCGGATCGACGGTCGGCTGCGCGTAGGCCGTCCGTTCGCCACGGTGGACAGCACCCTCCACGTTGCGGACCGGCACGAGGCCGTGGGCAAGCACGACGCCGTCGCACTCGAAGGAGGCGTCGGCGCACTCGAGCCGCTCGACTCGCGGATCGCCCCTGACGGCCAGGGGCGTGAGCCCCTCGTGGACGACGGCCGGCGCATCGATCGGGACGAGCAGGCCGTCCGGCGCGACGACCGTGACCGCAGGGCTCGCCTCGAGGAGGCGCGCGACGGCGCGCGCTGCCCACCGGCCGCCGCCGATCACGACCGGGTTGGACGGCGTGAAGAGCCCATGCGCGGCCAGCTCGCAGGCGGCCGGCGCCGGCAGGACGCCCTGCGGCCTCGATCCCGCGAGACCGAGCGCGGCCCGCCCGAGCGGGCGGGTGCCTGTGGCGATCACGAGCCCGGCCGCCGCGATCTCGACCGGGCCCGACGGGCCCATCGCCAGCAGCGCCCGGCCGTCCCATCGGATCGCCGTCGCCCGCACGTCCGCGCCGGGCGCCGGCCCCCGCTCGACGACGACCGTCCGAACCAGTCCGGCGAGTGCCTCGGCGCACGCCAGGCCGCTCGCGCCGGCGCCGACGATGGCGATCGGGTCAGACACGGGCCGCGAGCCTCCGGGTGAGATCGGCGAGGCACATCGCGCCCTGGCAGCGGCCGGCGGCGGCATGCGTTCGCTTGCGCAGGCCGTCCACCGAGCGGGCCGGCAGGCGCATCTCGAGCGCCGCGTCGACCTCGGCGGCCGTCACCTGCTCGCACGGGCAGACGACCTCGCCGTAGGCCGGGTCGCGGGCGAAGAGCGATGCCGGGTCGGCATGGCCGAAGAGGCGCGGGACGGGCTCGAGGGCCGTGGCCGCGCCGGGCCGCTCGTCCTGCACCGGCGCTCTGGCCCGGCCCAGGATGTCGTGGACGAGCTCGGCGAGCGCCGGCGACGACGACACGCCGGTCGAGCGGATGCCGGCGGCGTGCACCAGGTTCGGGCGGTTCTGGTCGACGCCGATGCGATATCCGGGCTCCGACGCCGGACGGTTGGCCGCGAAGGCCTTGATCGCCCACCGCCGGTCGAGCTGCGGAACGAGCCGCCGGGCCGCGGCGAAGACCGCGTCCAGCGACGCCGTGTCGACGGCCCGGTCGCCGCGGTCCGTGCCGTCGCGCGCCGTCGGCCCGAGAAGCAGCGACCCGTGGGTCGTCGGCACGCAGTAGACGCCGCGGCTCTCGGCGGTCGGGACGCCGCCGACGACGGCGCGGAATCGCGCGCCGATCTCGCGGTCGAGCAGCCAGTACTGGCCCTGCCGCGGCCAGGTCGAGAACGGCTCTCCTCCGGCGAGCCGCGCGATCGTGTCGGCCTCGATCCCGGCGGCGTTCACGACGAATCCGGCCGCGAGCGGCCCGCGGGGCGTCTCGACATGGGTCAGCCGCTCGCCCGCCGTCCGGAAGCCGGTGGCCGGCGTGCCGAGGAGCACGTCGACGCCGTTTGTGGCGGCCAGCTCGGCGTAGCCGATCGTGAGCCGGAGTGGGTCGACGATCCCGTCGGCCGGGACGTGGAGCGCCGCCCGGGCCGACGGCGTGAGCATCGGCTCGAGCGCGCGGGCCCGCTCGCCCGTCACGATCTCGGCGTCGCAGCCGTTGGCCCGGGCGTTCTGAAGGAGGCCCTGGAGTGCGCCTTCCTCCTCGGCCGTCCGGGCGACCGCCAGCCCTCCGATTCGGCGGAAGGGGGTGTCGAGCGACGCGCACAGCGCCTCCCAGCCCGGGCTCGACCGCGCGACGAGCTCGGCCTCGAGCGAGCCGGGCGGGCAGTCGGCTCCGCACGTCGCGATGCCGGTGTTGCCCTTCGAGGCTCCCTCGCCGACGTCGTCGGCGGCCTCGACGAGCGCGACGCGGGCGGTCGTGAACGAGAGCCGGCGGGCGATCGCACACCCCACGACCCCGCCTCCGACGATCACGACGTCGTAGCCGCGCACGCGCCGATCCTACGGCGGGAACCTTCCGGAAGGGCCGGGCGTCCAAGCGGGCATGACGATGAAGCCGCTCCTGGCCGGCCTCCTCGCAGCGTTCGCCGTGGCGGCGGCCGGCTGCAGCGGCGGCGCTGCGGAGACGGTGGGCGGCTCGGGCGACTGCGCCTACATCGTCACCTTCAACGGCCACAGGTACTGGGGCGTCACCGTCCAGGTTGCCCCGGTCCCCGGGCGGCGGCTCGGGGCCGCGAAGTTCCCGCCGTGCGACGACACCGGCGGGTCGCTCCCCGCCGGGCCGAGCGAGCGGGTGCCCGTGGCCGAGCTTCCCGGCGTCGCGAGCTCGGTGGCGCTGGTCGTCCTCGGCCAGGACGACGTGCTCCTCGTGCGCGACCCGAAGCGGCCTCCGGCCGAGGTCCGGCGTCTCATGCAGGCGCCGGCGTGCGCCTCCGACGACAGCCCGCTCACACTCGAGGGCCCGTGGCTCGGGATCCTCCAGCCGGACGGGAACACCGAGCTCGACCTCGTACCGCCGTACGACCTGAGCCTGCGCGTCCACCGCTCGTCCGCGCCGCGGTACCTGCGCGCCGCGCTCGACGTGCGCGTACCGGCCGAGCTGGGCCGTCCGCTCACGCACCGCGACATCTCGACGTCGCTCTGGAAGGGCGGGACGATCGCGCTCACCGTCGCCTGCCGCAACGGCCGCTATATCGCGACGGACGTCACCGCCGCCCCGCCCGGCTGACCGCGCAACAACGGGGTCTGACCCCGTTGTTGCGTCAGGACCTGCGGCAGGTGAGCCGGTAGGCCCAGACGAGCGCCTCGGCGACCGCCTGGTAGAGCTCCGGAGGGACCCGGTCGCCCAGCTCGAGGTGGGCGAGCGCCTCGACCAGCACCCCGTCCTCGCGGACCGGGATGCCCGCCTCCTCGGCCGCCTGGAGGATGGCGTCGGCGACGTAGCCGCGGCCCGAGGCGACCAGCGCCGGCGCGGCTTCGCCCTTCACGTAGCGGAGCGCCGCGGCGCGGGCGGGCTTCTCAGGCGTAGCCATCGAACGCTCCCTCGGGCGGCGGCGGGGCGGGGACGGCCGCCCCGCGCGGGGCGGCCATGGCGGCGGCCGGGCGGCCGGTGGCGCGCTCGAGCGCTGCGACGAGATCCGGCAGGCCGTCGGCGGCGAGCTGTGCGGCCTCGCCCGGCGCCGTCACGACCGTCGCCTGCACGGCGCCCTCGGCCATGCGCAGCCGCACCTCGATCGCGCCCAGCTCGGGCGAGTGAAGGACGAACCCGGCCTCGCCCGCCGGGCCGCGAGCGCGGCCGTCGGCGCCGGCGTCGTCCTCGGCCTCCGGATCGACGTGGATCTGGGCGGCCACGCCGCCCGGGAGCCACAGCGGCGACCCGTCGGCGAAGTGCAGCGCGGCCCGCAGGAGCGCGCCGTCGCCGCGGGCGGCCAGCTCGCCCGCCAGCTTCGTCACGGTGTCGGTCGTCTCGTCGGCCTCGCCGCCCGGCGTCACGATCCGCACCCGCAGCTGCTCGGAGCGAGCCTCGACCACCTTCAGGTGGAGCTTCTGGCCCGGCAGGAGCCCCGACGGGAGCTGCGCCTCGAGCATCATCCCGGCCAGCGAGATCAGGCCGCGGCCGCCGTTGGCCGGTGCCGACACGAGCCGCGCGACCAGCTCGGAGCCCGGCTCCAGGCGCGGTCCGACCCGCGGCGCGGTGCCCGCTGGTGCGATTGCTCGAAGGGTGATGGTCTGCGTGAACATCTCAACTTGTGGTCGGAGGCGACGACTACCGGGTCTGGCCAGGCCGCCCCTGGTCCTAGTTATCGACCACGAGAAGAGGAAGTTCCGGATGGAACGCGGTCTCTATATCGCCGCCTCGGGCATGCTCGCCCAGCAGGTGCGGCAGGATCAGATCGCCAATGACCTCGCCAACGCCTCGACGCCCGGCTACAAGGCCGACCGCGCGGCACAGGCGAGCTTCGAAGACATGCTGCTTCAGAACTCCCAGACCGGGGAGACGGTCGGGTCCATGAGCATGGGCGCCCACGTCGCGCGCATCGTGACGAGCCTCCAGCAGGGCCTGCTGCAGCAGACCGGCGACCCGCTCGACATCGCCCTCCAGGGCGACGGCTTCCTGGCCGTGTCGACCGCAGCCGGCACCCGATACACCCGAAACGGGCAGCTCTCGCTCGACAGCCAGGGCCGCCTCACCACCGTCACCGGCTACCTCGTCCTCGGCACGAACGGGCAGCCGATCACCGCCACCGGCATCCGCACGCCGGACGATCTCTCGATCTCCCAGGGTGGGGTCGTGAGCGTCAGCGGGCGCGCGGTCGGAACGCTGGCCGTCGTCTCGCTGACCGGCGCCACCAAGGAGGGCGACACGCTCTTCACCGGCGCGGCGGGCGCCCGGCCGGCCGGAACCACGGTCGAGCAGGGCTACCTCGAGGGCTCCGGCGTCGAGCCGGCCCGGGCGATGGTCGACATGATCGTCTCGCTGCGGGCGTACGAGTCGAGCCAGCGCGTCCTGCACGCGATCGACGACACCCTTGGACGTGCCACGACATCGGTGGGATCGGCCACCGGGTAACGCGGCGGCGGATGACTAAAGAACACCGAGGACACGACGATTACGGAGGACGAACCTCCGGGACCCCCAGGCTGGACTGCATTGCGCAGAAGCCCGCGAGAGCGCAGAAGTCGCGATCGCACCCGGACTCCCCCTCCAGGGAAGGACAGGGAACGACATGCTGAACGGGCTGTACTCCGCCGCGGCGGGGATGATCGCGCAGCAGACGCGCATCGACGGGCTGTCGAACGACATCGCCAGGTTGTAGTCGTTGAACGGGCTCGGGTTCTCGCGCGCCTCCTGCTCGAGCAGCTCGATGTTCCGCTGCGACTTCTCCTTGGAGGCGATCCGCTGGTTCAGGTAGCCGTAGTGGCGGACGCGGATGGTCGTGGTCTCGAACCGCTCCGGCAGGAACATCGGCATCGTGTGCGTCTTCTGCTCGTGGATGCGGCCCTCGAACCGGTACTCCGGCCGGCGGCGCCAGAGGCGAAGCGCAAGGTGGGTCGTCGCGGAGCCCGTGTCCTCGCCGCCCGTGTAGTTCGTCTCGACGAGGTTGAAGCCCTCACGCCACGTGCGGCCGAGCAGCTCGCGCAGCCGGGGGGCGTCCTCGGCCTCGATGTGCTCGTCGGCGTCGAGGTACATGATCCAGTCGCCGGTTGCGTTGTCGAGCGAGACGTTGCGGGCGTCGGCGAACGAGCCGTTCCACGGGAAGTGGACGACCTTGGCGCCGAACGACTCCGCGATCTCGACCGTTCGGTCGGTCGACCCGGTGTCGACGACGATCATCTCGTCGACGACGCCGTGGAGCGGCTCGAGGCACCCGGGGAGCATCTCCTCCTCGTCCTTCACGATCATGCAGAGCGAGAGGCGAAGGCCGGAGACGGGCCGCGCCTGAGCGGCGACCTTCCGGCCGCGTGCGCCCAGGCCGCGCATGCGCGCACCGAACGCGCCTTTGAGGCGGCTGGGGCTGCGCTTTCGGATCTTCGCCTGCTGGAGGTTCTCGGCGGCGTACGGCTGGCTCGGGTCGAGCCTGAGCGCCGCCTTGAAGAGATCCTCGGCCGCCCCCGCCTCGAGCAGCTCGTACAGGAAGACGCCGGCGTGGTTCAGGAGGGCCGGCTCGCGCGGCTCGACCTCGAGCGCGTCGAGCAGGGCCGCGGCGGCGGTGACGAACGGGCCCACCCAGCCGTCGGAGGAGGCGGGCTGATACGCGAGCACGGCCTCGACGATGCCGCAGCGGGCCTGGTGGGCGCGGTGGCGGTCGTCCCACTCGGAGAGCTCGGCGAATGCCGTCGCCAGGCCGTGGAGGTCGCCGGCCGCGATCGCGGCGGCGGCACCGGCCACCGCCTGCTGCACGCGGATGCGCCAGTCGAGCGCAGGGGCGGGAGCGGCGGAGGACGACGGGAGGGAGGACGTGCGAAGCGCCATCGGCTGCGTATTCGGCGATCCGGCCGGCGCCTTTAGCCGTAGGCACCTTTGTGCCGGGTCCGCCGACACCCGTGAGGGTCACCACTACACTGTCTCTTGTCCTCCCTGCAGATCTGCCGATAACGCGCCTGTGACGTCCCCCGCCCGCAAGTTCTCAGCTGTCCCCGATCTGCCGTCTGTCGAGGTCTCCGACGACCTCGCCCTTGATCTGTACTACTGGATGACGCTCACCCGGGCGGTCGAGGAACGGGCGCTCAACCTGTATCGCCAGGGCAAGCTCCCGGGCAGCTACTACACCGGGCGCGGCCAGGAGGCGATCGCCGTCGGGATCGCGCTGCCGCTCGAGCGCGGCGAGGACGGGGACTGGCTCTCGCCCTGGATCCGCGACCTCGGCTCCTATCTCGTGCACGGCGTGCCCGTGTGGCGGATCTTCGCCCAGTTCATGGGCAAGGCGGGGTCGACGACGCGCGGCAAGGACGGCAACCTGCACATCGGCGGCCGCGAGTGGAACATCCCGTGCCAGGTGTCGCACATGGCCGACATGATCCCGCTCACCGTCGGCGCAGCCCTGGCGTACAAGCAGCGCGGCGAGAAGCGGGTCGCGCTCACCAGCTTCGGCGATGCGGCCACGTCACGCGGCGACTTTCACGAGGGCCTGAACATGGCGGCCGTGCTCGAGGTGCCCGCGGTGTTCGTCGCCGAGAACAACGGCTGGGGCTACTCGACGCCGATCTCGAAGCAGACGAAGGTCACCGACCTGCACAAGAAGGCGGCGGCGTACGGCATCCCGGCGGTCTCCGTCGACGGCAACGACGCGTTCGCCGTCTACGCCGCGATGAAGGCCTCGGTCGATGCCGCGCGGGCCGGCGGCGGGCCGCAGTTCGTCGAGTGCAAGACCTACCGGATGGGCGGCCACGCCGCCCACGACAAGTACGAGAGCTACATGCCGATGGAGGTGCTCGCCGAGTGGTCGGACAAGGATCCGATCAAGCGCGCAGAGGCAGCCCTGCTCGAGGAGCGAGAGGTCTCGGAGGAGCGCCTCGAGCGCATCCGCGAGCGGGTTCGGGACGAGGTGCGCGCTGCCGTCGAGCAGGCCGAGGAGGACGGCTACCCGTCCCCGGAAGAGGCCCACCTGGGCGTCTTCGCCGAGGAGGCAGAGCCATACCCGAGCTGACCTATCTCGAGGCGATCAACGCCGCCCTCCACGACGAGATGGAGGCCGACCCGCGCGTGTTCTGCATGGGCGAGGACGTCGGCCGCCAGGGCGGGGCGTTCGGCGCCACCAAGGGGCTGCAGCAGGCCTACGGCGAGCTCCGCTCGATCGACACCCCGGTCGCCGAGGCGGGCATCGCGGGCGTCGCGATCGGCGCGGCGATGGCCGGCCAGCGGCCCGTCGCCGAGATGCAGTTCGGCGACTTCGTCTCGATCGCCTTCGACCAGATCGTGACCTGCGCCGCCAAGATGCACTACCGCATCGGCTGGGCGGTCCCGCTGGTTGTGCGCTGCCCCAACGGCGGCGGCGTCGGCGGCGGCCCGTACCACTCCGAGAACGTCGAGGCCTGGTTCCACCACCATGCCGGCCTCAAGATCGTGTGCCCGGCCACTGCGACTGACGCGTACGGGCTCCTGCGCGCGTCGATCCAGGACCCCAACCCGGTCGTGTTCTGCGAGCACAAGTTCCTCTACCGGCGGGAGAAGGACGACGTCCCCACGGGGCCCGAGGGCCGGATCGTGCCCATCGGCTCGGCCCGCGTGGCCAGGGCCGGTACCGACCTCTCGATCATCACGTACGCCTCGACGGTGCAGCTGTCGCTCGCCGTCGCCGACACAATGGCGGCCGAGGGCACCTCGGTCGAGGTCATCGACCTGCGCACGCTCGTGCCGCTCGACCGCGAGTCGGTGCTGGCGTCGGTCCGGAAGACCGGCAAGGCGATGATCGTGCACGAGGACAACCTCACCGGCGGGTTCGGCGCCGAGGTGGCGGCGATCGTCGCGCAGGAGGCGTTCGAGCACCTCGACGCGCCCGTGACGCGCGTCGCTGCGATCGACACCCCGATCCCGTTCACGCCCGTCCTCGAGCACGAATACCTGCCGACCGAGGACGACATCCTGCGGGCGGCGCGGGAGCTCGCAGCCTACTAGATGATCGATCGACAACTCCCGCGCGCCTGGACGCCCCGACGCGCTGGAGTGGCGAACCGGGGTCGGCGCTGCGGCTGCGAACCTTCGCATCGCGGCGTCCTCGGTCGCGCCGATATTTCAATCAATATCGACGCTCCCTGCGTCCTTGCGCTACTCGCTTCGCAACCGCCCAGGACATCACGCGAGTTATCGATCAATCATCTCCAACCGCCTGCCGGCAGGAACGCCGCAGGCGCGGTGGAACTCCGCTTGACGGGGCATCCCCCGTCCGGGGGAGGCGGCATTCCCGTCGCCGGATAGAATCGACCACGCCCACGGATGGGCCTTCCCGGGGAGCGCCACAGGTGCGGTTTCGTCACAAGCTTTCCATCGTGCTGATCGGCCTGGCGCTGGTCCCGTTGGTCGCCGCCGGCTTCCTCGTGCTGCGCCTCCTCGAGCACGACAAGATCGCCCACGTCGACGGCGGGCTCGTGACTACCGTGACGGCGGGGGGCCAGGCGTACCAGGCGCAGCTCGCTGAGGCCGAAACCGCCGCGGCAACGATCGCCGGCCGCCGCGTTGTGCAGGTCGCCGCCGGAGCCGCAGATCCGACGCTTAAGGCCGCCACCCTCCAGGGGTTCCTCCCGGCCGGCTCCCAGGGCATGCGGGTGTTCATCGAGCAGGACGGCAAGGCCAAGGTCGGGAGCCCTCCGGTGGGGCCCTACCTGAAAGGCGAAGTGGCGATCGACAAGTGCGACGGCTGCCGCGTGATCGTGGCGGTTCCCTTCAGCGCTGACCTCCTGAACCGGCTCACCGAGAGCGGTCCGAACGAGCAGCTCCAGAGCATTGGCATCGTCGCCAACGGGCGTCTCGTCGCATCGACCGACCCGCCCCCGGGGCCGGTCCAGGGAATCGGCGTCGGTGAGGCGAGCAACGCGACGATCTCCGGCGTCGCGATGCGGGCGCTGAGCCAGGGCGTCCCCTGCAGCACGAAGGACTGCTCGCTCATCGCGATGTATCCGCGCTCGGCCCTGAACGACGCGATCGACTCCCAGCGCCTGCGCATCCTGGTGCCCCTGATCCTGGTCGCGCTCATCGTCGGCGTCCTGGCGTTCGCCGCGGCGGACTGGATGTCGAGGGCCCTGAACGACCTGGCCGAGCGCGCGATGGTGCTCGCCCGGGGCGGCACCCGCGGCGATGAGCTCGATCAGCTGGGTGCCGCGATCGATCAGATCTCGAGCGAGCTCTCATCCCGCGTCGGGGAGCTCGAGGCCGAGCGCGGCCGGTTCAAGGAGACCCTTCAGCGCTACGGCGAGACGCTTGCGGCGACGCACGACCTCAACGCGCTGGTCGGCGCCGTCCTCGACACGGCGGTGCAGGCGACCCGGGCCCGCGGCGGCCGCCTGCTGCTCTACGACCCCGAGCGGGGTGAGGCGATCGAGCAGGCCCGGATCGGCACGGCCCGCGGGTCGCGCACCGATCTGCCAATGGTTGTCGCCGCCGGGATCGGCCTCGAGGGAGAGGCGCTCTCGGCGCACGAGCCGCGCGTCATCCAGGCGCCGCGCGCCATGCTGGCGGTCCCGATCCTGCGCGAGCACCAGCTGCTCGGCCTGGTGACGACCGTCGATCCCGAGGACGGCGGCTTCGGCGACGACGACATCGAGTCGCTCTCGGCGCTCGCCGTCC
Organism: uncultured Actinomycetes bacterium; assembly: GCA_963821535.1. Taxonomy (GTDB): domain Bacteria; phylum Actinomycetota; class Thermoleophilia; order Gaiellales; family JAICJC01; genus JAICJC01. The sequence goes on from CAWGEC010000010.1 coordinate 20,828, forward strand.
AGGCCGGCGTGGCGATCGAGAACGCCCGCCTGCATCGCGTCGTCGAGCGCCAGGCGGTCACGGACGCACTGACGGGCCTCGCGAACCGGCGCCAGTTCTACGAGGTCCTGGGGCGGGAGTACGAGCGCTCGCAGCGGTTCGGCACCCCGCTCTCGCTGATCCTCCTCGACATCGACGACTTCAAGCAGATCAACGACACCCGCGGCCACCTCGCGGGCGATGCGGTGCTGCACGGTGTGGCCACGACCCTCGCCGAGCTGATCCGCGAGATCGACCTGGCCGCCCGGTACGGCGGGGAGGAGTTCGCGATCCTCCTGCCGCAGACGGCGCAGGAGGGTGCCGCGCAGCTGGCCGAGCGCCTCCGGCGCGAGATCGCCTCACGGCCGATCCGGTTCGGCCCGGACGAGATCGAGGGCATCACGGCCAGCTTCGGCGTGGCGGCCGGCCCCGAGGACTCGATGACCCAGATCGACCTCATCGCGTCCGCGGACGCGGCCCTCTACCAGGCCAAGCGGGACGGCAAGAACCACGTGACCGTCGCCGAAGCGTGGTGAACGCGTGGTGAAACGGTCAACGCTGATGTCCCCTTCCGGACGGATCGCCTGCTCGCTTGGTACACTTGGCGTCGCCTTATCGTGCCAGTGACCACTGATCGGGAGGACGGTGGATGACTACGAGCGGTTCTCTGTTTGCTTCCGCGATCGAGCATCACCTCGAGCTGAAGCGCCGAAATCAGCACCTTGACGACGATCTTCCGCTGGAGGAGTTCCAGGACGACGACCCGTTCGACAACCACCCGCTCTTCAAGACCGAGGCGGACGCGCGTCGCGAGGAAGAGGAGACGGGTGAGCACCCCGCGGTCCCCGAGATGGGCGCGGATACCGAATCCATGCCGGCGGTCGACGCCGCCGACAGCCAGCCCCGAGGGTGGATGGAGACCACCCAGGCCACCGAATTCTCCTGGGAGTAGACCTCACCTGGCGCAGCACCCGGGCACGAGGGACACGCACACGAATGGATGAGCTGGCCGCCGTCATTCGCCCGCCAGAGGCTCCCGGCGACCGTTACCTGAATCGCGAGCTGTCGTGGCTCGATTGGGACCGGCGGTGCCTCGAGCTGGCCGAGGACGAGGCGTGGCCGCTGCTCGAGCGCGTCCGGATGTGCTCCATCGTCGCCGCGACGCTCGACGAGTTCTTCATGATCCGCGTCGCCGGCCTCGAGGGCCAGATCGCGGCCGGTCTTGCCGTTCGGTCCGCCGACGGGCGGACGCCAGCCGTTGCACTGGCCGAGATCCGCCAGCGCGTCATCGCCCTGCGGGCGCGCCAGGTCGAGCTCTGGCAGGAGGTCCTCGTGCCCGCGCTGCGCGCCGCGGGCATCGAGATCTGCCCGTTCGAGAGCTGCACGGCGACCGAGCAGGCGACGGTGGGCGAGTGGTTCGAGCGCAACGTGTATCCGGTGCTGACGCCGCTCGCCGTCGGCCCCGGACAGCCGTTTCCGTATATCTCCGGCCTCTCGCTCAGCCTCGGGTTCATCGCGCACGACCCGGTGTCGGGCGAGGAGCGGTTCGCCCGGGTCAAGGTGCCCGAGGGGCTGGCGCGGTTCGTCCCGGTCGGTGACGGGCCGGGCTCGCGGCTCACGCCGCTCGAGGAGGTGATCGCGCATTTCTCGAGCCGCCTCTTCCCGGGGATCGAGATCGTCGAGCAGAGCCTCTTCCGCGTCACCCGCGATGCCGACTTCGAGCTCTCGGACGAGGCCGACGACCTGCTGGAGGCCGTCGAGTCGGAGCTGCGCCGGCGCCGCTTCGGAGATGCCGTGCGGCTCGAGGTGTCGGACGGGATGTCAGTCGCGATGCGCGAGCGGCTGTGCAGCGGCCTCGGCGTGACCGACGCGCAGGTGTACGACACGCCGGGGCTGATGGATATGGCCGACCTGCGCGAGATCGCCGATCTCGACCGGCCCGAGCTCAAGCACGAGCCGTGGAGCCCCGTGACCCGCGCGCGCCTCGCCGATCCAGAGGCCTCCGGAGACCTGTTCGCGCGGATCCGGGCCGATGACATGCTCGTGCACCTGCCGTACGAGTCGTTCGTCACGTCCGTCGAGGCCTTCGTGCGCGCCGCCGCAAAGGACGCGGGCGTCGTGGGCGTCAAGACCACGGTCTACCGCACCTCGGACGACACCGCTCTCCTCCCGGCACTGATCGAGGCGGCCGAGCGGGCCAAGCAGGCGGTCTGCCTGGTCGAGCTGAGGGCCCGGTTCGACGAGCGCCGGAACATCGAGTGGACGCGGGCGATGGAGCAGGCCGGCGTGCACGTCGTCCACGGGTTCCGCGACCTCAAGATCCACGCCAAGACGACCCTTGTGATCCGGCGCGAGGGCGGCGTGCTGCGCCGCTACGCGCACATCGGAACCGGGAACTACAACGGCGCGACGGCGCGCCTGTACGAGGATCTCGGCCTCTTCACCGACGACGAGGCGATCACCGCCGACGTCGCCGACCTCTTCAACCACATGACCGGGTTCGGCCGGCCGCAGCAGTTCCGGAAGCTCCTCGTCGCGCCGTTCAACCTGCGCACGCGCCTTATCGACCACATCCGCTCGGTGGCCGATGCAGCCGTTTCGGGCCAGACGGCGACGGTCAGGATGAAGGTCAACTCACTGACCGATCCGGCGATCATCGAGGAGCTCTACCGCGCGTCGCAGGCCGGCGCCCGGATCGACATCGTGGCCCGGTCGATCTGCTCGCTCCGGCCGGGTGTCCCCGGGCTGTCGGAGCGGATCCACGTGCGCTCGATCGCCGGGCGCTTCCTCGAGCACAGCCGCCTCTTCGCGTTCGAGGCCGGCGACCAGGCGACGTACCTCCTGGGGAGCGCCGACATCATGCCGCGCAACCTCGACCACCGGATCGAGGTCCTGACCCCCGTCGAGGACGCCCGCCTCCAGCACGAGATCTCGACGATCTTCGACACGCTGCTCGGCGACCGCACGCAGGCCTGGGTGCTCGAGGCCGACGGGTCGTGGACGCGCCTTCGCCCCGAACGGCGCGGCACCAAGCGCGGGAGCCATGCGGTCCTCATGCGGCGGGCGCGTCTGCGGGCGCGGCCGCGCAGCCGCCGGGCGCCGCGCTCCGTCTAGATGGTCCCGCCGTGCAGCTGACAGTCGCCGCCGATCCCGAGGAGGCCGCGGTCCGGGCCGCCGCGGCGATGGCGGCCGCCGCGCAGAACGGGCGGCTCGATCTCGCTCGCGGGCAGCAATACGCCGCGGCGGACGTACGAGCTGCTCGCGGCTGAGCCGGGGATCGACTGGTCGCAGGTGCACCTGTGGTTCGGCGACGAGCGGTGCGTCCCGCCCGACGATCCCGACTCGAACTACCGAACGGCCCATCAGACGTTGATCTCGCGGATCGACATCCCGGAGCGAAACGTGCACCGCATCCACGGGGAGGACGACCCCGAGGCCGCTGCCGCTGCCTATGCGACCGAGATCGACGGCGTGGCGCTCGACCTGGCGGTCCTCGGCCTGGGCCCGGACGGCCACACCGCGTCCCTCTTTCCGGAGAGCCCGGCCCTGGACGTGCGCGACCGGGCGGCGGTCGCCGTGACGGCCTCGAAGCCGCCGCCGCGCCGGATCACGCTCACCCTGCCCGTCTTCGAGCGCGCAGTCTCGATTCTCATCCTGGCGCCGGGCGAGTCCAAGGCGCAGGCGATCGCGGCGGTGCTCCGCGGGCCGGACCCGCACTACCCGGCGAGCCTCCTCCCGGCGGACCGCACGACGATCCTGACGGACGCGGCCGGCGCTCCGTAGCTGCGGGCCGGGTGTGGCGGTTGGGCGGACCACCGGGGCCAGGCCCCGTCCGGGGCCTGGCCCCATGGGGTTCGCGGGCGCCTACGTCGTCTCGAAGCCGCGGCGCTTCATCGTGCCCCAGCCGTCCCGGCGGCGGGCGAGATCCCAGACGCCCCGGAGCCGGTAGAGGTCGACGAGCTGCCTGAACCAGACGTTCTCGAACACGGCTGCCACGAACATGCGGCCCAGGTCGCGCGTGCGCCGGTAGTGACGGTAGCCTCGCTCCTCGAGCCCGCAGGCGATCAGCGTGATCACCGTCCCGAAGATCCACGCCAGGACGATGTAGGCGAACACGATCCGGACGTCGATCACGCCGAGGCCGATGCCGATCGGGAAGGCGATCCAGGCGGCGGCCTCCATGAGCGGGCTCCCGAACTCGAACACGAGGCAGTAGGGCAGCGCCAGCATCCCGACCGCGCCGTAGCGGCGGCGCAGCATCATCGAGCGGTGTCGCCACAGGCTCTCCCACAGCCCGCGGTGCCAGCGGCGCCGCTGGTTTCCCAGGGTGGCCATGTCGGCGGGCGCCTCCGTCCAGCACACCGGGTCGGCCGCGAACGTGATCCGGTAGGGGCGCCCCTGTTCGCGCATGTGCCGGTGCAACCGCACCGTCAGCTCGAGGTCCTCGCCGACCGTGTCGACCCAGTAGCCGCCGACCTCCTCGACCACGTCGCGGCGGAAGAGGCCGAATGCGCCGGACACGATGAAGAGCGCGCCGATCGCGTCCCACGCGACGCGGCCGTACAGGAATGCGCGGAGGTACTCGACGACCTGGAAGCGGGCCAGGTGCCCGGCCGGCATGCGCGGCTCCACGACGCGGCCGGCCTCGACCCGCGAGGAGTTCGCGACCCGCACCGTCCCGCCGACGGCGATCACCCGGTCGGGATCCTCCTGCACCGGCCGCATCATGACCGTCAGCGCGTCGGGGTCGAGGATCGAGTCGGCGTCGGTGACGCACACGTACGGGTGCCTGGCCAGGTCGAGCCCGGCGTTCAGGGCGTCGGCCCGGCCGCCGTTGTCCTTTCGGACGAGGGTGATGTCGATCGGGGACCCGCCGCGGTAGAGCTCGCGCACCGGCTCGTACTGGAGCAGATGCCGCGGTGCGGGCTCCACGCGGCGCAGGTCGTGCGCCTCGATGATCCTGGCGGCCGTCGCGTCGGTCGATCCGTCGTCCACGATCACGATCTCGAAGACCGGGTAGCGCTGGCCAAGGAGCGAGGCGACCGAGTCGAGGATCACCTCCTCCTCGTTGAACGCCGGCACCAAGATCGACACGCCGGGCGTAAGCGGTGAGGACAGCGCCTCCTGGTGCCAGGCCCAGCCGCGGCGGCGGATGGTCTTCTTCATCCCACGCCGGGCGAGCGGCCACAGCATCAGGTAGCAGAGGTTGATCGCCGCGGCGTAGGCCACCGACAGGATGCCGACGACCTCGACCGCGGTTCTCATACCAGGCCGGCCTGGAGCATGCTCGCAGCGTGGCGCAGGCGGGGATGGGCGTCTTCCTCGGCGGCGACCCGCGAGACGATCCCCGGCGCGATCGTCGCGAGGGTGGCTGCCGCGATCTCGGCGACCTCGGCGCAGTCGTGGTGCACGATCTCGAGCAGTCGCGGGGCGTTGCCGGGGCCGCCGACCCTGGCCAGGGCTGCTGCGGCGGCGGCGCGCACGTTCCGCACATCGTCCGCGAGGAGATCCTCGAGCGCCTGGCCCACGTCGTCGGCACCCAGGTACGCGAGGGCCTCGCAGGCCCGCTCGCGCACGAGCGGAGCCTCGTCGGCGAGGCGGCCGCGGAGCGATTCGCCGTCGCGCGGGTTCCCGAGCCGGCCGAGCAGCTCGACGGCGGCTGCGCGGGTGGCGGGATGCTCGGTGCTGATCAGCGTCCGGATGCCCGGCAGCGCGGCGGCGCCGATGGTGAGGACGGCGTTTGCGGCCACGGCTCGGGGCACGTGACGACATGCCAGTGAGTGCAGGATGGGGATGACGGCCGAGCGGGCACGCAGGCGGCCCAGGCTGCGCGTGGCGGCCAGGCGAACGTCGGCGTCGCGATCGTTCAGGGCCAGGAGCAGCATGGGCTCGGCCTGGTCGCTGCACATGTCGCCGAGAAGGGCCGCGCTCTCGGCGCGGCGGTGGGCGAGCGGATGGCCCAGCCCGCGGGTCGCGCGCCCGACCGCCCCGCTGGACTCGAAGTGCTGGGCGATCGCCTTGCGCGTGTCGCCTGCGAGCGAGGGCGAGAGCTCGGCCAGCATGGTCGCCAGCGCGGCGTCGTCGGCGCTCGTGCGTCGGTCGGCCTCGTCGCCGTCGAGCAGTGCGTGCAGCACCGGCTCGGCGTGGCGGCGGGCGGCGAGATCCTCGCGCTCCAGCCGGTTCGCGTGGACGCGGCGGGCGCACAGGAGCAGTGTGAACATGAACCCGATTGCGACCAGCGCGAGCGATGCGAGAAGGGGGGCCGCCATCTCCGGCTTCATCGACGTCTCCGCCGGACCGGCGGCATCATCATTTCGGCGTATCGCGCCCTCCCCCAGACGGGGGAGGGCGGCTACCCGTGGCGCGGAGTGCGTGCTCGACGATCTGGCGCTGGATCGCCCGGTCGAGCTGCTCGAAGCGCATGCCGTACGTCCAGCGGCCGTCGAACATCTGCTCCCGCCAGACGATCTCGGCGGTGGCCTCGACGTGGTAGGCGGGCTCGTCGACGTCGAACGCGACATCCAGGCGGTCGCCCACGTTGCACGCCTGGAACGTGATGATCCGCGCGCCGTCGGCCGCGAGGTCGATCGTCCCGGCGCGGAACCGGATGCCGCCGTCGGCCGGCCGGCACCAGGCGAGGACGTTCACCGGAACGCGCACCGCGGCCCGGCGCTCGGCGACCCGGCGATCCTCCGCGAACACCCAGCGCACGATCCGCTGCTCGATGTAGCGGTCGAGGTCGTGGAACTGGACGGCGAACACCCACTGCGGGCGCGACCGCTCGACGCGAACGACCGTGGCGTCGACGAAGACCAGGAAGGTCGGCCCCTCGAACCGGATCTCGAGCCGGAGCTGGTCGTTCGGCGCCACCGGCTTCTCGGCGACCAGCTTCGCGCCGCCGGCGGAGAGGTTCACGGTGTGGGCGGTGAACGGCGCGCCGCCGCTTCCCGGCTGCACCTCAACCCTGAAATCGGCCGTTACGCGAAGGAACTTCCTCCGGTCCTGCTGCACACGTGCTCCGTCGTCGGGCGGGCCGGCGTTTGGCCCGCGCTTCATTCGGAGGCTAGTCTGGCCGATAAGGCGGCGATGAGGTGCAATTCCGAGAGGAGTCGACTATGACCGAGACCGCCCCACGGTGCTCGTCGCCGACGACGAGCCGCATCTGCTCCGCCTCGTGAAGTTCCGGCTGGAGCGCGAGGGCTACAACGTGATCACCGCGACCGACGGTGAGGCGGCCCTCGAGCTCGCCCGCAGCGAGCATCCGGATCTGTGCGTGCTCGACGTGATGATGCCCAAGCGCTCGGGGTTCGAGGTGCTGAAGGCGCTGCGCGAGGACGAGTCGCATCGCGACATGAAGGTCATCATGCTGACCGCCCGCGCTCAGGATCGCGACGTGGATGCCGGCTTCTCGCTCGGCGCCGACGACTACCTGACGAAGCCGTTCTCGCCGCAGGAGCTGCGTGTGCGGGTCGGCGCGCATCTCGCCAAGCGCTAGCGCAGCGAAGTAGGCTCGCGCGGTGGACCGCCGCGTCGATGCAGTCGCCGCCGCCCTCGGAAGGGGCGACGACGTGGCGTTCGTGCGCGCGCCCGGGCGCGTCAACCTGATCGGCGAGCACACCGACTACAACGGCGGCTGGGTGCTGCCGATGGCGCTCGAGCTCGACTGCCTGGTGGGCTACCGCCCGCGCCCGGACCGCGAGGTGAAGGTCGCCTCGCTCGACGCGCCGGACGACATCGAGCCGTGGACCGATGCGCTGCTCGAGGCCCTGGCGGAGGAGGGACGTGAGGACGTTGGGGTGGACGCCGCCGTCGCCACGAACGTCCCGATGGGCGCCGGCCTGGCGTCGAGCGGCGCGCTCTCGATCGCGCTCGGGCTGGCGCTCGGCCGTGTGGCCGGGCTGTCGCTCGAGCCCGCGGTGCTCGCGGAGGCCTGCCGGCGGGCCGAGGAGCGGGCGACCGGCGTTCCGTGCGGCTTCATGGATCAGATGGTGGCGGCGCTCGGGCGCCCGCGCGAGCCGCTTCTGATCGACTGCCGCAGCGCCTCCGTCGAGCCGGTCGCCCTTCCGGCCGATGCGGCCGTGGTCGTCGTCGACTCGGGCGTTCGCCGGTCGCTCTCGGACGGCCGTTATGCCGAGCGGCGGGCTGCGTGCGACGCCGCTGCGGCGCGGATCGGCGTGCCGGCGCTCCGGGACGCGGCGCTCGAGCAGGTCGCCGACGACCCGGTCGCGCGGCATGTCGTCTCCGAGAACGAGCGGGTGCATCGCATGGTGCGCGCGCTCCGCGCCGGCGACCTCGAGGATGCGGGAGCCATCCTCACCGAGGGGCACCACAGCCTGCGCGACGACTTCGCCGTCTCGACTCCCGAGGTCGATGCGCTCGTCGAGAGGCTGCTCGGCCTCGGTGCTTACGGCGCCCGCCTGACCGGAGGCGGGTTCGGCGGCTGCGTCATCGCGCTCGCGGCGCGGGATCGCCTGCCCGATGTGGACGGTGTGGTGTGCGTCTGCTGAGGCGTGGAAGAACGGGGTCAGACCCCAATTTTTCAGGGCGGGGCGGTACACTCGTCCCATGGGGTAGGCTCGTCACGCGGGCGGATCTGGGGTTCCTCGCCATCTGGCAGGCGTTCATGGTGCCGCTGGCGCTGTTCGGGCCCAGCGACGGCCTGACCGCGTTTGTGCTCCCGCTCGGCGCCGCCGTGGTGGCGTCCCTGGCCTCTCGGCGACTCTTCGGCCCGCGCCGGCTGCCCGCCTGCGGCTCGACGCCCCTATGGCTCTCGTTCGTGGTCGGCGCCGGCGTCATGGCGGTCGCATATGAGGCGCTTCTGCTCGCCGGCGCAGAGTTCGGCGGCGCGACGATCGGGATCGCCGTCGGGTTCTACTCGACCGCCGATTCGATCCTCGATCGCTGGTGGTTGAACCGCGGGCCCGGTCCCACCGGGACGCCTGTCACACCCGCCTAAAGTGCCTTGGAGTGTTGTCTCTCTCTGGGGTCTCTTCCTTCCTTACTCTACTCCCCCCCCTCCCACCCCCCGGTCCTTCCTTCTTTCTCCAACCTCCCCCCCCCCCCACACTACTAGGTTTTGCACGGCCCCCCCCCCCTACCGGTATGAAGGGCCCCCCCCCCCCCCCCCTTACCGCCCCCCCCCCCACGCATCTCGGTGCAACATTGGGGTCAGACCCCGTTGTTGCATGCTGTTACGCGGCCGGGGCGCGGTGGCGGGCGTACCACGTGGAGTAGCCGCCCTCGTACGCGTTCGCCTCGCCGCCGGCCACCTCGACGATCCGGTCGGCGATCCGGTCGAGGAAGTAGCGGTCGTGCGAGACGGCCACGACCGTCCCGTCGTAGCTCTCGATCGCGGCCTCGAGCGTCTCGACCGAGTCGATGTCGAGGTGGTTCGTCGGCTCGTCGAGGACGAGGAAGTTCGCGCCGCCGCGCATGAGCAGGAGCAGCTCCAGGCGGGTGCGCTCGCCGCCCGAGAACGACGCGACCGGCTGGCGGCACTGCTCGTAGCTGAAGAGGAACCGAAGCAGCGCCTGGACGGCCTCCTCCTCGGTGCAGGGCTTCTGCGCCCGCAGGATGTCGACCGGCGTGCGCCCCGGCGGGGCGGGCGAGTGCTCCTGGGCCAGGTATCCGATGTGGATCGACGGCCCGCGCCAGACCTCCCCCTCGAGCGACGGGCAGCAGGCCGCTGAGCGCTTTCACGAGGACGCTCTTCCCGCTGCCGTTTCGGCCGATGACGCCGATCCGCTCGCCGCGGAAGATCGTGAGGTCGACGTCCACGAGCACGGGGTCGTCGTCGAACGCGACCGTGACGTCGCGCAGCTCGGCGACGCGCTTGCCGCCGCGCTCTCCGCTCCGCAGCGCCAGCCCGATCCGGCGGCGCTCCATAACGGGCCGGTCGACCTTGTCCATCCGCTCGATCCGGCGCTGGGTGTTTCGGGCCCGGATCGTGTGGCGGCGGTCGTCGACCATGCTCGCCCACTGCTTGTAGCGCCGGATCGCCTCCTCGAGGCGCGCGATCTCCTTCTGCTGCGCGGCGAAGGCGGCCGCCTGCTGCTGGAGCTCGAGCTCGCGGGCCGCCTGGTAGGCGGAGTAGTTGCCGGGCCACATGCGCACGACGCCCCGGTCGAGCTCGGCGATCGCCGTTACCGACTCGTCGAGCAGGTACCGGTCGTGCGACACCATGACGACCGCCCCCGGGAACTCGCCCACCAGCTCCTCCAGCCCGCTCCGGCGCACGGCGTCGAGGTGCGTCTCGGGCTCGTCGAGGAGGAGCAGGTCGGGCTCCTGGGCGAGGCAGGCGGCGAGCGCCACCAGCTTGCGCTTTCCGCCCGAGAGCTCGGCGTGCGGACGATCGACCTCGGCGTCGGTCAGGCCGAGCGTCTCGAGGTGCCCGCGCACGGTGCCGTCGAAGGTGTGGCCGCCGAGCTGGTCGTACTCCTGGATCAGGCGCTCCTGCCGGTTGATCGCCCGCTGCATCACCGCCATGTCGGCGACGGCCTCGGGGCTTCCAAGGCGGACCGCGCACTCCTCGAGCTCGCGCTCGACCCGGGCGATGTCCGGGCGGGCGGCGTGGCAGATCTCGATCGGCGTGCGCGGGTCGGGGCCGACGAGCTGGGGGAGGTAGGACGCGACCATCCCGCGCTTTCGCACCGCGGGCGCGGAGTCCGGCTCGTCCAGCCCGGCGAGGATCCGAAGCAGGGTGCTCTTGCCCGAGCCGTTCTGGCCGATCACGCCGATCCGGGCGCGCTCGCCCACCTCGAGGTCGAGCCCCCGGAGCACGGTTCGGCTGCCGTACGACTTGACGGCGTCACGGAGCGCGATGAGCCTCATCGCGGGTCGGTGCAGAGCTGGCCGTGCGACCGGCTGAGGCACACGAGCCCGCGGAGCGTTCCGTCCGGGTCGACGACTGCGAGCCGGTCGGTGCCCGCGGCGTCCATACGCTCGAGCGCGGACGCGACGGTGTCGTCGTGCGCCGCCGTCCCGGTGGAGGTCGAGGCCAGCGCGGCGACGGCGGCATCGTCGTCCTCGCCGTCCACGTCCTCGCGCGTCAGCTCGCCGGCGTAGCGGCCGTCCTCGACGACGAGCGCCGTCCGGACGCTCGGGTTCTCGAAGAGGCGGCGGGCGTCGGCGACGGTCGCCGTGGACGGGAGCGTCTTCGGCCGCGAGATCATGACCTCGCCGACCGTGAGGATCGCGGCCTCGTCAAGGGTGACGTGACTGGTTCCCATCGCCGCAGAAGTGTACTGTCGGAGGCCCGGATGATCGACCTGCCGGACACTCCGCTCACGCCGTTCGTGCTTCGCCACGCCCGCCGGCTCGGCTCGAAGGCGGCGCTGGTCGATTCCGCATCGGGCCGGGCGATCGCCTACGGCGACCTTCCTGCGGAGATCGCCGCTGCGGCCGGCGGCCTTGCGCGGGCGGGCCACGCTCCCGGTGACGTCGTGGGTGTCGTCCTGCCGAACGTGCCGGAGTTCGCCGTCGTCTTCCACGCGGTCCTCCAACGGGGCGGCGTCGTCACGCCGGTGAACCCCGCGCTGACGCCGGCCGAGATCGGAAGGCAGCTCGGCGACGCCCGCGCGCGGTTCGTCCTCACGTCGGCCGAGCTTGCCGCGGCGGTCGCCGAGGCCGCGGGTGACGCCCGCGTCCTGCTCGTCGGGACGGAGGAGCTTCGCGGCCCGAGAGTTTTCACCGGAGCCGACGGGCGCCGACGACCTGGCGGCCCTCCCGTACTCCAGCGGCACGACCGGGTTCCCGAAGGGCGTGATGCTCACCCACCGCAACCTCGCGGCGAACATCGTCCAGGTGGAGGGTGCGTTCCGCTGCGACGAGGGCGACGTCCTCCTGGCCGTGCTGCCCTACTTCCACATCTACGGCCTGACCGTGAACATGAACTTCGCGCTCGCCCGCGGCGCGACCATCGTCACGATGGCCCGGTTCGACCTGGGAGCGTTCCTCGAGACGATCGAGCGCCACCGCGTGACCCGCGCGTTCCTCGTGCCGCCGATCCTGCTTGCGCTCGCAAAGCATCCGCTGGTCGACCGCCACGACCTGAGCTCGCTCGACCTGATCGTCTCCGGTGCGGCCCAGCTCGACGAGCGGATCGCGCGGGCCGTCGCCGAGCGCATCGGCTGCCGGGTCGTCCAGGGCTACGGGCTGACCGAGACCAGCCCGGTCACGCACCTCCCTCCGGAGGGGCCGGGCATGGACGCCAAGCCGGCCTCGGTGGGTCCGCCGCTTCCGGGGACGGAGTGCCGCGCCGTCGACATCGAGTCGGGTGAGCCGCTGCCTCCCGGCGAGGACGGCGAGATCGTGATCCGCGGCCCGCAGGTGATGCGCGGATATCTGCGCGACCCCGCGTCGACGGCCGCGGCCATCGATGCGGACGGCTGGTTCCACACCGGCGACATCGGGCACGTCGACGGCGACGGGTGGCTCTTCATCGTCGACCGCCTGAAGGAGCTGATCAAGGTGCGCGGGCTCCAGGTCGCCCCGGCCGAGCTCGAGGCCGTACTCCAGGCGCACCCCGCCGTGGCCGACGCGGCGGTCGTGCCGTCACCCGACCGGCACGGCGGCGAGGTGCCGAAGGCGTTCGTCGTCCTGCGCGACGAGGTCGAGCTCGACGATCTGCGGGCGTACGTCGCAGACCGGGTCGCGCGGCACAAGCGCATCCGCCGGATCGAGGCCGTCGCGGCGATCCCGCGAAGCCCGTCAGGGAAGATCCTCCGCCGCGTGCTCGTCGAGCAAGAGCGCGAGGCGGCCGGTACGGGGAGCGGCCGATGAGCGCCGGCGGCCGCCTCGTGCCTCTCACCGGCGCGGAGTGGGCCGACGACGCGCCCGGGATCCGGGCCCGCGCGTTCGACGGGGTCGACGGCCGCCGGTTCGCGATCGTCGAGTACGGCCCCGGCGCGGCGCGCGACGACTGGTGCCTCGACGGGCACTACGGCATGGTGCTCGAGGGCGAGATCGAGTACTGGTTCGACGACGGGTCGCCGCCGCTGCGGGTCGGGGCGGGCGATGCGCTGTGGCTCGTCGGCGGTGGGCCGGCGCACCAAGGGCACAACGTGGCGCAGGGGGCGACGACGCTCTTTCTGATCGACCCGGTGTAGGCGAGGGCGGAGGGGGCGGGGCCTCGGCCGCACCCGGCGGCCACTCTCTCGTCGTCGAGTGTCAATTGGCTTTCGCCGAAGCAGGATGTCGTGGGGCGGAGCTTCCTTGCAACATTCGTCTCAATGTGAGATCATCTCGTTCAGGCAGCCCGCTGGAGGGTTCGGTCTACGGGTCGGGTGAGTGGGGGATGTGTGGGTGCCGCCGCTGGCTAGTGGGGATCGCTGTTGGCCTGGCGATTGGGCTGACCGGGTGTCCGTGCGCCTGGTTCGGGGCGTCTGATGCTGTCGCCGCGCGAACGACATGTCTCAGTCTGGGAGCACCATGGACCGGCGTGGGTTTGGCGACCATTTCCGGGTGGCCGTGTGCGTGGTTCGGGGCGTCCGATGCCGCCGCGGCGCGATCCGCGTGCACGATCTTCGGAACGCCCGGGCAGGACACGCTGATTGGAACGCCGGGGCGTGATGTGATTTGCGCCGGAGGTGGGCCGGACACCGTATTCGGGGGTGGAGGTCGTGACGTCTTGCGCGGCGGCGCCGGCAACGACGTTCTTCGCGGCAACCAGGGCGGCGACGTGCTCGTCGCAGGCCCTGGTCAGCAAGACAGCCTCAGTGGCGGCACCGGCCGGGATACGCTGAAGGCCCGCGACGGCCGACCGTTTGACCGTTTGGACGGCGGCTCCGGCATCGACCTCTGCATCGCGGACGCCGAGGATCACCGTGTGGGCTGCGCGCACCCACTGGTGGCGTCCCACACCGCCCCGGTTCCGATGCTGCTGTACCACGCCGTCGCGGTAGCGCCACCCGGCGCCGCCTTCCCGCAGCTCTGGGTGCCACGACGGGAATTCGCAGCGCAGATGCGCTACCTGGCCACACACGGCTACCACGTCATCAGCCTGCAGGATGCGTACGACTACTGGCACGGCGATCCGCTGCCCAGCCGCCCCATCATCGTCAGCTTCGACGACGGCTACCGAACCCAGTACCGCAACGCCATGCCGATCCTCACCCACCATGGCTGGGCCGGCGTCCTCAACCTCGTCGTCCATCACGTCCGCTCCGGCGAGCTCGGGCGACACCGCGTCCGCACCATGATCGCTCGAGACTGGGAGGTCGACTCGCACACCCTGACCCACGCAGACCTGACCGGGCTCAGCGCCGACTCTCTCCCGGCAGAGGTCGCCGGATCGCGCCGATTCTTGCAGAACGCATTCCGTATCCCCGTGAACTTCTTCTGCTACCCAGCCGGCCGCTTCGACACCGCCGTAATCAGCGCCGTCCGCCGGGCCGGCTACCAGCTGGCGTCCACAACCATCCCCGGCTACGCCCGCGTCACCGAGCCCTTCACGCTCCGCCGTATCCAAATCGTCCCCGGCGACGGCGCCGCCGGCCTGGCCGCCAAATTGCGGTTGGAGCGGTGACCAGGTCGATGTTCACGCCCGGTGGCGCCCCCTGACCGCTACGCGAACGGGAAGTCCGGCCGCTCCCGGAGTGAATCCAGATCGGTGTCGCCGTCGGCCCACGCCGAGGCCTTCGGATCGAGTTCGGCGGCCCGCGTGAGATGCCCGATCGCCTCGTCCGCCCGGCCGGCGAGCGCCTCGAAGCAGGCGAGGTTGTAGAGCGTGGAGGCGTTGTCGGGGTGCAGCTCGACCGCCTCGAGCATGATCGCGATCGCCGCCTCGTGGTCGCCCGCGCGGACGAGCGGCTCGGCGGCGAACGACCACTCCCACGGCGACGGCCGGAAGGCCTCGCCCGGCGTGCCTCCCAGCGCGAGGACGGTCGTGCCGTCGGCCGCGGCGACGGCCGAGCGGCGGGTGCCGGGGTCGCGCACGAAGACGAGCGTGCCGGGGCCGGCATCGATCTCGTCGCCTGCCACCGTGAACTTGGCGCGGCCGGCGATGACGGCATAGACCTCCTCGTGGCCGCCCGCCCCGCCGCCCGTCTCGTCGTGATCCTCGACGACGTGCTCGCCGAAGTCGGCCGTGTAGGCGTTGATGCCGAACGCCTCGATCCCGAGTGTTCTCCGCACGGGCTTCCAGCGCACCCCGGCGACGGGGATCGCATCGACCGCGTCGAGGTGGAGGACGCCGTATGCGGGTGCCGGTTCCACCGAGTCGGGCTACACGACCCCGGTATCCTCCCCGGCGTGGTTTCGACCGGGTCGCTGCTCGCCTTCGCGGCGACGGCGTTCGTCCTGATCGTCGTCCCCGGTCCGAGCGTGCTCTTCGTCATCAGCCGGGGCGTCGCGCTCGGAGGCCGGGCGGCCGTCGCGACCGTGTTCGGGAACGCCGCCGGCGCCTACTCGCAGGTGGTGGTCGTCGCCCTCGGGCTCGGAGCGCTCATCGAGCGCTCGGCGACGCTCTTCACGGCGGTCAAGCTCGTCGGCGCGGCGTACATCGTCTTCCTGGGCCTGCAGGCGATCCGGCACCGGCGGAAGCTCGCGAGCGTGCTCGACGCGGCCACGGCCCCGCGCGGCACGCGCCGGATCATCTGGGAGGGGTTCGTCGTCGGCGTCACGAACCCCAAGGCGGCGGTCTTCATGGCCGCGGTCCTGCCCCAGTTCACCGACCCCGCCAGAGGTCACGTGCCGCTCCAGCTCCTCGTGCTCGGCCTCGTCTTCGTCGCCATCGCTCTCATCTCGGACAGCGTCTGGGGGCTCGCCGCCGGCTACACGCGCGCTTGGCTCGGCAGGTCGCCGCAACGGCTCGAGGCGCTCGGCGGAATCGGCGGCGTCGTCATGATCGGCCTCGGCGTCCGCCTGGCGCTCGTCGGCCGTCGCGACTGATGACGACCTTCACCAGGCGGCGGCTCCTGGCGGCCGGCGCCAGGTATCGCCGGTGCCGGGCTGCTCGGCGCCGCTGCGGCCGGGCCGGCGGCCCTCCACGACGATGCCCGCCGCTTCCGCGACTGGATCCTCCGCCGCCCCGATGCCTTCATCCCCTACGCGCCGGAAGGGGTCGTGAAGCTCGAGACGGTGCACTCCGCCGCCCGCGGGCGCGACGTCGACCTCTTCACGGCGGTGCCGCATGGCTACGGGGACGGGGCGGGCTCCCCGTCTGCCTTGTCCTCCACGGTGCCACCGCGCGGCCGTCGGACTTCCAGCCGTTCGGGCTGCCGCGGTTCCTGACGGCCGCCGTGCGCCGGGGCGCTCCGCCGTTCGTGCTGATGGGCGCCGACGGCGGGCTTCTCTACTGGGAGCCCGATCCCGAGAGCGATGACGATCCGGAGCGGATGGTGCTCGACGAGCTGCCGCGCTGGGCCGAGGAGCGCGGCTTCGACTCGGGCCGGCTCGCGGGGTGGGGATGGTCGATGGGTGGGTTCGGCGTGCTGCACGTCGCCGAGACCCGGCCCGGCTTCCTGCGCGGAGCCGCCGTATTCAGCCCTGCGGTCGCCCCGGGCGACGACGTGTTCTCGTCCATCGGACGCCTCGCCGGGACCCCGCTCGGGGTGTGGTGCGGGCGCGACGACCCGCTCTACCCCGATGTGCGCGAGCTCGTGGCCGCGCTGCCCGAGCGCCCGCGGGTGGTCGCCTACGCGCCCGGCGCGCACACCCGGGTCTACTGGGACAGCGTGACGCTTCCGGCGCTCGCGTTCGTGGGCAGCGTGCTCGGGCCGGCATGACAGCGCGCGACGCTGTCGTGGTCGGCGTCCCGATCGACTCGCTGGGAAAGCCGGGCGGCACCGAGCTCGCGCCGGCCGCCCTTCGCGAGGCGGGGATCGTGGAGGCGCTCGGTGCGCGCGACGCCGGCGACCTCGACGTCAGGATCGTCGGGACGGAGCGCGACCCCGAGAGCGGGATCGTCGGCTACCCGACGGTCGTCGCGACATGCGAAGGGGTCCGCGACGGCATCGCCGAGCTTCTTCGCGACGGAGCCTTCCCGGTCGTCCTCGGAGGCTGCTGCACGCTCGTCCCCGGCGTGGCGGCGGCGCTGCGGACGGTCGACCCGCGACCGGCCGGCCTGGCCTACATCGACGGCCATCTCGACCTCTACGACGGCCGCACGAGCCCGACGGGCGAGGCGGCCGACCTGCCGCTCGCGATCGTCGCCGGCCACGGCGACCCGGCGCTCGTCGCCCTCGGGCCGGACGTGCCGATGATCGAGCCGCGCCACATCGCGCTCCTGGCCCACCGCGACTCCGAGGAGGCCCGCTCGTACGGGAGCGTCATGCCCGCCGATCTCGGGATCGCGGTGTCGCGCGACTGCGCCGACGTGCAGGCGGCCGGCCCGGCCGCTGTCGGTGCGCAGGCGGCTGCCGCCCTGGCCGGCTCCGCCGGCCGGTACTGGCTCTCGATCGACGTCGACGTGATGTCCGACGCCGCGTTCCCCTCGACGCCCGTCAAGCAGCCCGGCGGTCTCGAGCTCGACGAGCTGGTGGCGCTCGCGCGTCCGCTGGCGCAGGATCCGGCCTGTGCCGGCCTGAACCTCATGTGCTACGACGTCGACATGGACGACGCCGAGCGATCCTCGGCCCGGGCGCTCGTCGAGCTCGCCCGGCGACTGGTCGCTACCAGCGCGTGACCCAGTCGGCCGTCCAGACGCACGCGCCGGAGTAGCCGAGGAAGCGGCCGCAGGAACGGGCGATGCCGATCGTGCGGTACTTGGCCGAGAGCAGGATGGCGCGATGCTCGGGGCTGTGCAGCCACGCGCGCACGGTGGCCCGTGCGCCGGCCCGCGATCCCCAGCCCCAGGCGAGCGTCTCGCCGGCGACCCAGCTGTAGCCCGAGACGTACCCGGTCCTCAGGATGCGGTCGGTCATCGTCGATCCCGTCGGGCTGGTATGGGCGAAGTAGTCGCGGCCGATCATGTCGCCGGTGTGGCGCATGGCGGCGACGTGCAGAGCGCGGTTCGAGCTGACGGGAGCGAGCCCGTACCGGACACGAGCGTGGTTGATGCGCTTCAGCAGAAGCTTCCGGGGCGGCGTCGACGATGCGGCGGCGATCCCCGGCTGGGTGGCCGCGACGGCAAAGAGCGCGGCTGCGAGGATGATGAGTCGTGTGAGCATGCCCTGTGCCTCGGCGCTCGCTCACCGGCCCGGCATCGCCAGAGCGGCCATTTTGGGTCACCGTCTGAAGGCGGACGGCATCCCCGGAATGTCGTAGACAGGCCCGTCTCGTCAGGGTGAGCCGGAAGGGCAGGTGGCCGGCGCAGGATCGGAGTAGGCGTCGGCGAACTTCGCCGGACCGGCCGGCGTCTCGGTCCAGAAGCCGGCGTGGATGCGCCAGGCGTACTGGCAGAGCGGCCTGAACGCCTCCGTCCCGTCGCCGTTGTCCCAGTAGAGGATGCAGCAGCCCAGGTCGACGGTCTGGGCGCTGCCGGCGGCGAAGTACGTGTTGATGGACGGGTAGTAGATGTGGTTGAACACCCGCCTGCCTCCGTGCCACAGGCCGTCCTCGGTCTGGTACTGCGGCGAGAGCGCGACCAGCCAGGCCGGGTCGCAGGTCGCCTGCACAGCGTTCGTCCCGACCATCCAGCCGATCACCGCATCGTCCACGACCCACGCCGGGTCGACCGTCGCCGTGCAGGCCGGCCCGGCATTCGCGGCCGGCGCTGCGGCGCCCGCGGCGAGCGCCGCGGCGAGGAGTGCGATCAGACCGATCCGGCGCATTCGCGGCCTCCGTTCCATCTCGTTCGACAAGCTCCCAGTCTCGCCTCGAGCGTTGCGGCTGCGCTCGAAGCCATCGGGCTCCCTTCAGATCGCGCCGGCCCGGCGGAGAACGTGCGGGTCGCGGACGCCCGACGCGAGCGCCCGCCGTGCCGCCGTCGAGCGCCTCGTCGTGCCGGCCGGCGCGGTGAAGCGCCCACGCCAGCGCCGCCTCGGTGGCGTAGTGCGGCCGAAGCGCGTAGTCGCGCTCGGCCCAGAGCACCGCGGCCGTCGCCGTCGCCCTCGACGTCGGCGTAGTACTCGGCGAGGTGGTGGTGGTACTGCACCTCGCCGAGGCCGGCCGACTCCAGGTAGCCGGCCAGCGCCCGCTCGTGCCAGGCGCGGGCGTCGGCGGCGGCGCCTGCGCGGCGGAGCAGGTCGCCGGCGGCCTGGGCCAGCTCGGGCCGGCCGGTGCGCGTGGCGCAGGCCTCGGCCAGCGCGATCGCCTCGTCGAGCCGGCCCTGCGCGGCGCGCAGCCTCGGCCAGCCGGCGCTCGACCACCCAGTGGCCGGAGTAGGCCGCCGCGGCCCGCTCGCAGTGGCGCTCGGCCTCGGCGAGCCGGCCGTGGCGCAGGTGCAGCCGGCCGCGCTCCGTCTCGACCCATGCGAACGAGCGAAGCTCCTTGGCGGTGATCTCGTCGGCGGCGTCGGCGTAGAGCTCCTCGGCCCTGCTCGGGGTCGCCCAGGACGGCTTCGAAGTGCGCCAGCCGGGCCAGCGTGTCCCATGACCCGCGTCTCGGCGGCGAGCCGCTCGTAGGCCCGGCGGGCCTGCGCGTAGCGTCCGAGCTGGAGGTCGACGTCCGCCTGGATCGCGCGGCCGTCCGGGGAGTCGGCGAGCCCCTCCGCCCGCTGCCAGGCTCGCCGTCGCCTCGGGGAGCCGTGCTGCTTCAGGTGCACGCTCGCGCGCAGGTAGCAGAGGTCGGGCCACGGCCCGAACCGCGCGAGCTGCGCGTCGACGGCCGCCGCGGCGGCGCGCAGCTCCGCGACGTCGCCCGAGAGCGACGCCCGGTTCACGCGGCAGGACGCAAGCCGGGTCGCCTCCTCGGCGTTCCGAGGGCCGGCGCCGTCCTCCAGCCCGGCGATCTCGGCCGCGAGCCGGTCGAGGTCGCGGGCGTGGTCGGTTGCGGCGGGTGCGGCGGTGGCGCTACGCATGCGGCGCCGCCAGGTAGGGGAACTCGGGCAGGAAGTCGACGTCGTTCCGGAGCGGATTGGGCGGCGTCTTGGGCACGATCGGGGCGGCGTCCCACAGGGCCTGGTCGTTCAGCAGCTCGAGGTGGTACGGGCGTCCGTCCAGCTCGGCCTCCATGTCGAGGAAGAGCGACAGGAACCGGGTCGCGACCTGGTCCTCCAGCCTGCGCCCGAACGGCCACGTGCCGGTCGTGTCCATGTCGATCGCGCACACGTTCGGGACGAAGATCTCGAACGAGCGCCGGAGCGGGATGTCGGCGCCGCTCGGGTTCCACGAGTCGTCCGGCATGCGCAGCTCCTGGAAGATCACGCGCCGCACGCGCGGGAACGCGGTCGCGGCGAGCGAGTAGGTGCGGTGCACCGAGACCGGCGAGTCGTCGTGGTCGAACGACGTCTTGAGGCCGAGTGCGCTGATCGACGGCCCGAAGCCCCAGCCCAGGTGCGCGAGCCGCTTCACGAAGTGGGGGGCGAGCCAGAAGTTGTTGGCGCCGAGCTGGCGGTTGTCCTCGCGCTCGGAGAGGCCGGCGTCGGCGAACGGCTGGCCGACGGTGTCGACGAGCTTGTAGCGCTTCAGCTCGTCGTCGAGCCTCAGGGACTCGATCAGCGCCCACGGGTGCTGGATCCACAGCGGATTGTCGGGGATCGTCTCGACCTTGTTCGCGGCCTTCCGGCACCCAGCTCTCGCCCCACACGTTCACGATCCGGTGGCGCTTGGGCTCGCCGGTCAGGTACCGCAGGGGCAGCTCGAGCACGATCGCGTTCACGTTGCGGCCCGCCTGGGCGTCCTCCCCGCTGTAGACGAACCGGAAGTTGCCGTCGGCGTCCTTCGCGAACCGGTCTCCCTCCCAGCTGAGCGAGCCTGGCGGCAGGTCCTTCTTCACGCCCCGGCCGAGGCGCGGGTTCTCGGGGTCGAAGTTGAAGAGGTGGTTCCCCTCGAGCTCGAGGAGCGTCTTCGGGATCGGAAGCTCGCGCAGGTCGGGCCGGGTGTGGGGCACGTGGTAGAACTGGGGCGCGTAGTTGATCGACCGGAAGAACCCGGGCAGGTCGTTGAAGAACGCGTCGTCGCGGCCGCCCAGGAAGAGCCGGATCGCGCTTCCGTCGGGCGCCGTCTCGGTGACCGCCGTGTCGAGATCGACCGTGACCGAGAAGCTCCCGCCGGGGAAGTTCACGAAGTCGACCTTCGCCCGCCGCTCGGCGTCGGCGGTCACGCGCACCTCCGCCGGGCGCAGCTCGCCGAGGTACTTGTCCTTGACGGCGCCGACGTAGCCGAGCAGCGCCTCGAGGTCCAGTCGTTGCGAGGGCCAGGCGACCCGGCCGCCGGTCGTGACCAGCAGCCGGTAGAGCATGTCGGTGTCGAAGACGCCCGGCCGTCGGCACCGACGCGAACGTGAGCGCGATGACCACCCGCTCGCCGTCGCTCTTGTCAGGGCTCGGGTAGCCGAAGAGGTCGTAGACGTCGGCCGCGCTGACGTCGATGTCGGAGAAGATCGAGTTGACGGCGTTCGGGTCGTTGTGGTCGGCCATGGGTGCCCTCCTCAGCGTCCGGGTGGGGAGACGGGGACGCCGGCGTCGGCCAGCACGGCGTCGCTCGCCTTCTCGCTGATCATGTAGGTGGGTGTCACGATGAAGTAGCCCGGGATGCGCGGGAAGACCGAGGCGTCGACCACGCGCAGGTTGCGGGCGCCGCGTACCCGGAAGCGGCCGTCGAGGACGGCCATCGGGTCGTCGTCGCGCCCGATCTTGCACGTGCACGATGCGTGGTGGCCCCAGGCGTGGGTGCGGACGAACTCGCGCAGCTCCTCGCGCGTCCCGACGGCGTCGCCGGGGACGAGCTCGGCCGTGGCTCATCCCCGACCGGTGCGCCATCCGGCGCGCGAACTCGATCCCCCAGACGACCGCGTCCAGGTCCTCGTCCCCGCCGGGGCTGCCCTCGTCGAAGTAGCGGAAGTCGATGTCGGGGACGTCGCTCGGGTTGCGTGAGCGCAGCGTCACCGTCCCGGCGGTGTTCCTCGTGTGGGCCTTCAGGATCGCCCAGGTGAAGACGTTCCGCTGCCGGTCGAGGTCGGCCGAGTAGCCGGGGTAGTAGCCCTCGAACCGGGCGGGCAGCCCGAACACGAAGAGGTCGGCCCGGGGCACGATCGCGACGACGGCGCCGTTGCTCGTGTAGGCGCCCTTGCCGCCCCGCCACTCGCTGAAGCAGCGGTCGCCCGCCCCGTCGCCCTCGGGCGGCGCGAAGCTGCACCCGTCGAGCAGGGTGAACCGGTCGCCGCGGAGCTCGCTCACGACGCCCACCTCGTAGCGGTCCTGGAGGTTCGCGCCGACGCCGGGCAGGTCGAGCCGGACCGGGATCCCGTGCGCCTCGAGCTCCTCGCGCGGGCCGATCCCGGAGAGCTTCAGGAGCTGCGGCGTCGAGAAGGCGCCGCCGGCCAGGATCACCTCGCGGCGGACGAGCACGCGGCTTCCAGTCGGCGACCGACTGCGAGGGAGACGCCGGGCGCGGGTCGGCGCCGTAGGCGTGCGGCACATCGAGGTACTCGACGCCCACCGCGGTCGTCTCGTCGACGTCGAAGAGGACACGAGTCGCAAGCGCGTGCGTCTGCACGACCAGGTTGCCGTGCGGCTCCGCCGCCGTCGCGCTGGATGTGCTCGCGGGTGCCGTTGCGGCGTCCGTTCGCCGTGGCCAGCGGCACGAGCCACAGCCCGCGCAGGCTTCGCCCCGGCGACCCGCCAGTCGTTCGGGTCGAGCCAGGTGCGCAGGTAGCGGTGGTAGTCCTCGATGCGCGAGAGCCCCTCGACCGCGCTCCGCAGCTCGGCCCGGGCGGCCGACAGGATCTCGCCGAGCAGCGCCGGATCGTGCAGCGCGACGGTGGCGTCCGGCAGGCTGGTCGTGAGCCAGCCGCCGTATCCGTGCCGGCGCCGGTTGCCGAAGAGCCGCTGCCACCAGTGCACGTACCTGTTCCGCTCGAGCCGCTCGAAGTAGCCCCGCATCGCCTCGCCGCTCCAGGAGGGGTCGTCGAGCTCGGCGGCGATCGCGTCCCAGTCGGAGCGCGGCCCGGCGATCGTGATCATCGCGTTGTGGGCGGTGCAGCCGCCCAGCGTCCCGGCCCGCGGGTACCAGACGCCGCCCCGCTCGGCGACGAACTTGGGATCGCGCCGGACCGCGCTCCTCGTCGGAGTAGTGGCGCACGAAGTAGTCCCAGCGCAGCACCTCGTCCTCGGTCGCCTCGCCGTGGAACGCCGGCACCGAGTAGTCGTAGTTCTCGTCGGCGCCGCCCGCCTCGAGGAGCAGGACGCGCATCCCGGCCCGGGCGAGGTTGACGGCGATCGGGCCGCCCCCGGCGCCGGAGCCCACGACCACGTAGTCGAACTCGGCGTCGCGCGGCATCGGCCCGCCGTCAGGTCTGCGGCGTCCGCGCAACGAGCGCGAGCGCCGTGTTGACGGACGAGATCGCCGCCGCGGTCGCCGCCGACCGGAGCGGCACCTGGCGGCGGGCGCCGGCGATGACGGCCGAGGCCACGTCGGAGGCGTGGATGAGGAGCGCCAGCCGCAGAGCGTGGTCGCGCACCTCCTTGTCGCGCACGAGCAGGTCGGCGCCGATCACGACCGTCCGGATGCCGAAGAGCCGGAACGGGTAGACCGCCGTGTCGTCGGCCGCCAGCCGCCGCGTCAGGAGGCGGGGCGCCAGGAGCGCGCTCGCCCCGTTCACGATGCGGATCCCGCGAGGGCGATCCGGGCGTAGTCGCTCGTCGTCCGGGCGCTAGGCACGCCCGCCCCCGCCGACCGCCGTCCAGGGCGCGAACGGGTTCTCGACGCCCTCGAGCGCCGGCTCGAGCTCGGGGAAGTGGCGCAGGAGGACGGTCCGCATCGTGTTCTCGTTCACCCAGTCGAACCCGGCCTGGGTGTAGATCTCGGGACGGAAGTCCCGGGTGAAGAAGCGGTCGCTCTCGAGCCGCCGCGACGCCATCAGGATGAAGACCCGAAACGCCGTGTCGCTGAAGCCGAACCCCTTCGGCTTCGGCTCGGCGTACATCCCGATCATCAGGTCGACGCGCTCGACGTCCCCGTAGATCCGGCGCAGCTCCTCGGCCCAGACCGGGTTGTCGGTCAGCTCCTCGAAGCTCCTGCACCGGGTTCATGTGAAAGAGGCGGCGGAACTCGTTGTAGCGCGGGACTCCGCGCTCGCGCACGCGCAGGATGTCGATCGCCGCGAGGTCGATCAGCGAGCCGTCGGCGCGGTCGAAGTGCTGCAGGTACCTGGGGTAGTTGTGCAGCGTGATCGCGCCGGGATGCGAGCGCCCGAACGAGTAGAAGAGGTCGGCCATCGACACCTCGGACAGCCGGTCGCGCACGTGCAGCACCCCGACGTCGGGCAGGTCGTGCTCGGCGATGACACGGTCGTCGTCCACCGAGCGGAACGTGAACTCGTCGGGGATCAGCGGGTGCATGCGGTAGACGGCCACGAACTCCTCGGTGAGCGAGTAGGGCACGCCGTGGTGGTTGGTCTGCGAGCCGGGGATGCCGTGGAGCACCTCGTCGTCGGTGACCTTCCCGACGAGGTCGTGCAGATGCTGGCCGAGGAGCCCGTACCAGTTCGTCCGCAGCGCCAGGACGGTGGTCGGGTGGGCGATGATCGCCGGCGTCCAGTCGACCGTGTGGACCTTGGCCATGAGCGCGGCGTTCACCAGCCGCGCCTTGTCGTAGAGGCTCCTGGTCGGACATGCTCGGGTACTCGGCCGAGAGCCGCTCGCAGATCGCGTTGTGCTCGCGCATGAAGAGCGAATGGAGGATGGCGAGTCCGACCCAGAAGTTGCCGGCCACGCCCGACAGGTCGACGAGCTTCTGGAGGTCCGCCGGCGGGAGGCCCAGGTCGTCGATCCGGAGCCGGCCCTTCTCGTGCGATCGCAGCCCGTCGGCGAACTCCGGTGTGCCGCCGTAGACCTGCGAGCCGTCCCACCAGTGCGTGTCGCCGGTGATGTAGGTCGGCGGCCCGGTCTCGTCGGGGCTCGGGTCGGGCATCGTGCGCAGGATCTTCATCGGGTGCTCGGGCCACGGATCGTCCTTCTCGAGCGGGATCTCCCAGGGGTCCTTCTGCTTGGGGTTGTGGCTCAGCCAGTCGTGCACCTCGAACTGGATCCAGGCTCCGGCCAGCAGGTTGAGCGTCGTCGCAGGCTGGAAGCCCTCGCGCGTGAGGAGCCGCCGGCTGATGAGGCGCGGGTTCGGGTCGAGCAGCCGCTTCGGCTCCTCCGGATAGGCGTGCTCGAGCGGCACGTTCCGCCCGAAGCGGCTCCCGAGCGAGCCCATCAGGGGATCATCGAGGTCGTTGTAGGTGCCGTTCAACATCCGCGCGCCGAGGTGCCGGGAGACGTCGGGGTCCTCGTACGGGGGCTTGTCGAGCTCCCCGCGCCCGGTGTCGTAGAGGTTCTTGGCGCGCAGCCGGTCGCGAAGACCGATCAGGATCGGGATGGCGGCCACCGTCGGCAGCCGCGCCCATCCGAACGACCGGTCGACCTTCTCAGCGACGTCGGAGACAAGCCCGGAGAGCTTCCCCGCCACGTTGTGCCCTTTCCTCGTACGGCGCGGCCGTGAGTGCCCGCGCTCACCGTCCTCGGCGCGATGAAACACCCTGGTACGGCCAAAGTCAAGTCGCCGCGTCTGACAACGGACGCCCGCGCCGGGGCGTAATTTCCCCGATGCCGGGATCGGGGCCGCTCCCGATGTTCGCTCGCTCCGTCCGGTCGATACTTGACGCATGCGCTCCCGCTATGCGGATGTCATGCCCGGTGCGATGAAGGCCATGGTCGCGCTCGTGCGCGAGGTGCGCCGCAGCCCGCTCGAGCACGCGCTCGTCGAGCTCGTCAAGATCCGGGCCTCGCAGCTGAACGGCTGTGCGTACTGCGTCGACACCCACGTCCGGGCGGCGCGCGCCAGGGGCGAGAGCGATCAGCGCCTCCACCTGCTTCCCGTCTGGCGCGACGCGCCGTGCTACTCCGAGCGCGAGCGGGCCGCTCTGCGGTGGTGCGAGGAGATCACGCTGATCGGCGAAACGCACGCCTCCGACGACGCCTACGCGGAGGTGGCGCGCACGTTCTCCGAGGAGGAGCTCGTCGCGCTCACCTACCTGATCGTCTCGATCAACGGCTTCAACCGGCTGGCGGTCGCCTTCCGGCAGCCGGTCGCGGAGCCCCCCGCGGCGCATCTCAAGGCGAGCTGATCCCGGGCATGGTCTCCGACATGGACGGCGGCGGCGCGGCGGTTCCCGCCCACTGAGTGCCCAGGCCGCCCGGCTTCAGCCGGTGACGCGAACCCATGGGGCCAGGCCCCGTTTGGGCCTGGCCCCGGTGGTCGGCTCGCCGGGCGGTCAGACCCAGCGGCTGGTGTGGGGACCAGGTATCGCATCGAACCTGTTGCAACTCGCCGCGACGGCTGCGGGTCAGAACACGATCACGTTGCGAATCGCCTCGCCCCGCCGCATCGCCTCGGCCGCCTCGTTGATCCGGTCGAGCGGGTAGGTGGCCGTGACGAGCTCGTCGAGCTTCAGCCGGCCGTCCTCGTAGAGCGCGACCAGCCGCGGGATGTCGTCGGCGGGCCGGGCCGAGCCCATCTTCGTGCCGACGATCCGTATCCCGTCCTGGGCCAGCTGGCGTCGGGTCGAACCGGGCCTCCTCGCCGCTCGCGGGCATGCCGACGACGACGAGCGTCCCGCCGCGCCGCAGGAGCGCGAGGCCCTGCTCGACGGCGCGGGCCGAGCCTGCGGTTGCGATCGCCACGTCAGCGCCGCCGGAGAGCTCGCGCACGGCGGCCACTGGATCGGAGCAACGGGCGTTCACCCCGGCCGTCGCCCCGAACGCCTTCGCGGCGGCGAGCTTCTCATCGGCGACGTCGATCGCGATCACGGCATCCGCTCCGGCGAGCGCGGCCCCCTGGATGGCGTTCAGGCCGACACCGCCTGCCCCGATGACCGCCACCGTCTGGCCCGGTCCCACGCGCCCGGCCCGTTGTGCGGCCCCGACTCCGGTCATCACCGCGCAGCCCAGGACCGAGAGGCTCGCCGCCGGGAGGTGCCGTGGCACCGGCACAGCCTGCGAGGCGTGCACAACCACCTCTTCCGCGAACGCCGCGCACCGCAGCCCTTGGACGATCGGGCCGCCGCCCGCGAGGCAGATCGGCGAGCGCTCGTCGAGCGGGAACCTCGCCTCGCACAGCGCCGGCTCGCCCGCGGCGCACCGGCCGCACACCCCGCAGTGCCGGACGAGGCTGACCACGACGCGCTGGCCCGGGCGCAGCGCCGAGACGCCCGCACCGGTCTCGGCGACCAGGCCGCACGCCTCATGACCGAGCACCACCGGCACCCTCCCGCCCCATGCCCCGGCGGCGTAGGCCACGTCGCTGTGACAGATCGCGCACGCCTCGAGCCGGACGCGCACCTCGCCCTCGCCTGGGGCGGCGAGCGCGACCTCCTCGACCGTCATCGGCTCGCCGAAGCGATGGCAGACCGCGGCGCGCGTCACTCGCGGGAGGCGTGGCCGACGGAGCGCCGGCGTGAAGGCGTCGCAGCACGCCAGGAACCGGTCGATGTCGTCCTCGTCGTTGAACGCGTGCGGGTCGACGCGGACGGCGCCGATCGCCCCGATGTCGACGCCGCGCTCCCGGCAGAGGTCGAAGAGGCCCTGCGGGTCGGGATGCCGGAAGGCGATGACGCCGGCACGCTGCGCCGGGTCGGCCGGCGTGAGGACGTCGGCGCCGCGCTCGGCGAGCCCGTCCATGCAGCGGCCGGCCAGCTCCTCGACCCGCGCGAACACCCGCTCGATGCCGACCTCACACAGGAGCTCGATGCCGGCCCGGGCGGCGAAGAGGCCGGGGAGGTTGGGCAGGCCGAGCTCGTAGCGGCGCGCGTCCGCCACGATGGGCGGCATGGTGTGCGGCGGCCAGTCTCCGAGCGGCGCGTCGAGCCCGAGATAGCCGATGTCGAGAACCGGCGCCTCGGCCAGCAGATCGGCGCGCAGGTACAGAAACCCGATCCCGGGCGGGCCGAGCAGCCACTTCATCGCCGTCGTCACGAGGACGTCGATGCCGTCCCGCTCGACGTCGATCGGGACGACCCCGGTCGACTGGGCGGCGTCCACGACGAGCCTCGCCCCGCGGGCGTGGGCGGCGTCGGCGATCGCCCGCAGGTCGTGCCGGCGCCCGGTGAAGGGCGCGACGTGGGTGACGCACACTGCGACGGTGTCGTCGTCGATCCGCCCGGCGAGCGCCGCGGCGGCATCGGCGATCCCGTCGGTCGGCACGTAGCGCACCTCGCGATCCCCGAGCGCGTGCCACGGGTAGGCGCTCGACGGGTAGGTGCCGTCGTCGATCACGACGTTCCCACCCGGACGCTCGGCCAGGATCCGGATCGCGATGTTCGCGGCCCGGCACGTGTTGTCGGTGATCGCGAT
The DNA here is from genome assembly GCA_963821535.1 of uncultured Actinomycetes bacterium. Classification (GTDB taxonomy): domain Bacteria; phylum Actinomycetota; class Thermoleophilia; order Gaiellales; family JAICJC01; genus JAICJC01. Next base: position 49,215 of record CAWGEC010000010.1, read on the forward strand.
CGTCGCCGGCTCGGCCCCGATCAGCGCGGAGAAGGATGCCCGCAGCGCGTCGGCGGATCCGAGGAGGCCCTCGCCCGTATAGACGGCGTTGGGATCCGCGCTCCAGCTGTCGGTCCACGCGTCCCAGGCGGCCCGCACCGGGATCGCCGCCGGCGCCAGCGCGCCGCTGAAGAGGTAGGCGCGACTCTGGGTGATCGGGAACTGCGCCCGGAGCTCGGACAGGTCCACGCGCTCACCTTACTCAACCGGCGCGGGCCTGACCCGAAAGACGGTCAGGTAGAGCACGACGGTGATCGCGATCAGAAGGGCGGTGTCCGGGGTCGCGCCCGGGTTCAGCACCTTTGGCGTGCCGACGTCCGTCCACCCGCGCTTCACGATCTGCTCGTTCCAGCCGTCGTTCAGGGCGACGAGCGAGCCGTACGCGAGCATGAGCGCCAGATAGACCCCGAGGACGCCGCGTAGCCGCGTGGGTCGAAGCTCGGGGAGCACGCGTCGCAGGCCGAGGGCGATCGCCGCGAGCAGGATCCCGTCGATGCCCTCGTGGTTTCCCAGATGGACGGCGTGCAGGGTTGGGTGGCCCGGCTCGGGCAGGATCTGCTTGGACATGAAGACGGTGCGCAGGCCCGGGATGTCGCCCGCGTAGACGCCGACGTTGGCGAGGAGCCACGGGATCCCGGCGACGAGCAGGAGGGCGACGAAGACGATCGCGGCCGTGTCGCCGGGCCGGTCGCGCACGAACGTGCCGACGCCCGCCCGGCGGGCGGCCGCGAGCGTGAGCAGAAGCGCGATCCCGACGCCGATCGCTGCAAGCGCGTTCGACGGCTTCGCGTCGAGGTCGGCCTCGTCGATGACGCCCGGCCATGCGATCGTGGCGCAGAGCACCGTCGCCGCGACGGCCGCGGCGATCGTCGCGCGGCGCACCCCCACCGGCGGGGCCGAGGCGAGCAGCCGGTCGGCCGCCACGGCGGCGAGCGCGGGGGCCGCGATCGACATCGGCCAGCCGAGCAGCACGAGCACGCGCGAGGCGCCTGCCAGGAATCCGGTGCCGGTGACGTTGTAGAAGTCGCTCGCGGGCAGGCGGGCGTAGGTGATCCACACGAGCGCCGCCACGATGCCGATCGCCGCCCAGGCCGCCAGCGCCTCGGTCAGGCCGGGCCCGGAGGGATCGGGGTCGGCCCTCACGCGACCCTCCGCTCGGGGATCATCCACAGCCCGTCGCGCGGCCGCAGCGACACCCGCGCTTGCGGGACGACCGGTCGCGACGAGTCGAGCCGCAGCCGCCACCTCCGGCCCAGCTCCGCGAGGACGAGCTTCGCCTCGAGCATCGCGAAGCCGACCCCGATGCACTTGCGCGTCCCGCCGCCGAAGAGCGGGTAGGCCCAGTCGGGTCGGCCGGCGCTGCCCTCGGGCAGGAACCGGTCGGGGTCGAAGCGGAGCGGGTCGGGGAAGAGGTGGGGGTCGCGGTTCATCACGAAGGTGGGCATGAGGACGGCGGCGCCCGCCGGGATGACGTGGCCGCCGATCGCCTGGTCGGCGACCGCCCGCCGCTCGATGCCCCATGCGGGCGGGTAGAGCCGCATCGACTCCAGGAACACCGCCTCGGTGTACGGCAGCCGGGCGGCGTCGCCGGCGCCCAGAGGCGCGTCGCCGAGGACATCGTCGAGCTCGGCGTGGAACCGCTCCTCGACCTCGGGGTGGAGCGCCAGCAGGTACCACGTCCAGTTGAGCCCGTTGGCGGTCGTCTCGTGGCCGGCCGTGATGAGCGTCAGCGCCTCGTCGCGCACCTGCTCGTCGGTCATACCGGTGCCGTCGCCCTCGACGTCGCGGGCGGCGAGGAGGATCGAGAGCAGGTCGCCGTTCGCCTCGGCGCCGGCCGAGCGGCGCTCGGCGATGACGCGCGAGGTCGCCTCCTCGAGCTCGGCGATCCCTTGCTTGAAGCGCCGCACGCGCGGGAGCGGCGTTCGGAGCAGGATCGGCAGAAGCGCGATCGTCAGGTAGTCGAAGAACTCGCCCACCTCCGCCACGGCGCGGCCGATCCGCTCGCCGTCCTCGGCGAGCTGGGCGCCGAAGAGCGCGCGGGTGACGACGCGCAGGGCGAGCTGGGTCATGTCTTCGGCGACGTCGCGCGGCTCGCCCTCCCGCCACGCGTCGCCCACGCGCTGCGCCTCGTCGAGCATGATCCCGGCGTAGGTGTCGACCACGCGCCGGTGAAACGCCGGCTGGAGCATGCGCCGCTGGCGCAGGTGGAAGTCGCCCTCGCTCGTCAGGAGGCCGTTTCCGAGCACGATCCGGGCCCGCTCGAACCCCGGTCCCTTCTTGAACGAGCGCTGGTGCGTCACCAGCACCTCGCGCGCCAGGTCGGCCCGCATCACGACGAAGACGTGCTGGGGGCCGATCCGGAAGTGGACGAGGTCGCCGTGGCGCTCGTGCAGGCCCGACATCACCGCCGTCGGGTCGCGGTGCAGGCCGGCAAGGACGCGGAGCGAGCCGGCCGCGCCGGGGCCGGGCGGGAAACGGTTCGTCGCGATCAGGGTGCGGTATTCTCGCGGGCCGTTCACCGTGTTGCAACCGTCGTAACAAAGATGATCGACCCCACACCCCCGCAATGTCCTGGGCGGCGAGAACCGAGCCTCGCTAGGACGCAGGGAGGGTCGATATTGGGTGATATTGGCCCGACCGAGGACAAGCTGCAACGCGAACGCGTTGCAGCGGTCACGGGAAGACCTGCTATCCAAGCAGGTCTCCCGTGGAGGCGACGGTTCACAGCCGCAGACCCACCACAGTGGGTCTATGCACCGCGGACGGACGTCCAGGCGCGCGGAGGTGTGAGGTCGGTCATCTAGTCCCGTGGTGGGTCCGCGGATACCTGCTCATCGGGGCGGCGCAGGGACTCGCGATCGCGCTCACCGGATTCGCGCGGCCGGCCCACGTCGTCGGCTTTCCGCTTCCGACGACGCCGCTCAACGTCCGGTTCGTCGCCTGCTTCTACCTCGCCGGCGCCGCCGGCCTCCTGGCGTCGGCGGCCGTCCGCCGGGCCGTGGACACGCGCATCTACCTGGCCGGCTTCACCGCCGTGACGGCGCTCCTCCTCGCGGCCACGGTCTGGTACTGGTCGACGTACACCGACGGAGGCATCCCGTATCCGTGGTTCGGCTCCTACGTGATCGAGCCGGTGGTGGGGTTGCTTGCGATCGCGACGCTCGGGCTGTGGCGGCCCGCCGTGCCGGGACGGCACCGGATGAGCCCGGTGTACGAGGCCGAGGCGGTCGCCCTCGCCGTCCTCGGCGTCGTGCTTGCGGCGTCACCGGACACAGCCGTCAGGATGTGGCCGTGGGCGCTCACGCCGGTGCTCGCCCGCACCTACGCCGCCATCTTCCTGGCGTTCGCCCTGGGCGCGGCGCTCGCGTCGCGCGAGCGGCGCCCGCAGGCGGTGCGGCCGTTCGCCGTGAGCTCGCTGGTGCTCGTCGGGTCGACCGCGGTCGTCTCGCTCGTCCACCACGCGAAGTTCGACGGCGGCCCGTCCACCTACGCCTGGGCGGTCGCGCTGGCCGCCGGCGTGGCCGGGCTCGGGGCGGCGGCGCTGGCGTCCGTCCGGCGGGGGGCGGCGTGACCGCCTCGCTGCGCGGGTTCCTGGCCGTGCTCGGCGCGGCCCTCCTCGCCCAGGGGCTCACCTCGTGGCTGCTCGATGCGAGCGGGAACGCCAGCGACCGGATGCCCTACCGGTTCGCGAACGCGGACCCGCGCCATGCGCTGATCCACGTCGTCTGGGGCGGCGTGATCCTTGTGCTCCTCGCCCGCGGACTCGACCACCGCGGCTGCGTCCGCCTGGCGCTCGTCTTCGGCGTCTTCTACACGGGGCTCGCCGCGCTCGGCCTGGCCGTCCACCACCCGCTCGGCCTGAAGCTCGACCTGGGCGAGAACGTCTTCCACCTCCTCGTCGGCCCGATCACGCTGGCCGTCGGGCTCGTGGCGCTCCGCGGCGAGCGGGCCTTCGCGTGACGGCCGCGGTCGCCGCGGGCGCCGTCCTCGCCGGGCTGGCCGGCGTGAAGGCGCTCGAGGGCCGGCTCCCGCGGGCGATCGTGCGGGCCGGCATCCTCCTGTTCGTCTTCGGGCCGCTCGCCGGGCTCGCCTACGCGATGTGGGCGCTGTGGCAGCAGTCGCTCGCGCCCGTCGATCTCGTGCTCCTCGTGGCGCTCTCGGTGATCACCGGCCTCGGGACGTCCCTCGGGTACCACCGCCTGCTGACACACCGCAGCTTCACGACGACGCCCTGGCTCAAGGCCGCCTTCCTCGCGGCCGGTGCGATGGCCGTGCCGAGCCGTCCGGTCGACTGGGCGGCGCGCCATCTCGAGCACCACGCGCACGCCGATCGCGAGGGCGATCCGCACAGCCCGGCCGACGGCTTCCTGCACGCCCACTTCGGCTGGATGCTCGCGGTCAGCCCGGCCAACCGCGAGCGCTACTGCCGCCGCCTGCTCGACGATCCGATCGTCATGCTGATCGACCGGACCGCGCTCGTCTGGCTCGCGCTCGGCCTCGCGGTGCCGGCGCTCGTCGACGGCTGGCGCGGCCTCCTGTGGGGCGGCATCGTCCGGATCGGGCTGCACAACCAGGCCATGTTCGCGGTCAACTCGGTCTGCCACGCCTTCGGCTCCCAGCCGTTCGCAACCGGCGACGAGAGCCGCAACAACCGGATCGTGGCGGCGCTCGCGTTCGGCGAGGGATGGCACAACAACCATCACGCCTTCCCGTCGGCCGCCTTCCACGGCATGGGTCGCCAGCCCGACGTCACCGGGCTCGTCATCCGGGTGCTCGAGCGCGCCGGCCTCGCCTGGGATGTGCGCAGGCCGACCGACGCCGCGGTCGCTCGCCGGCGCGCCCCGGGCTCGCCGCCGGTGTGGTGATAGCGTCCTCTCGACCCTTCCAAGGAGGTTGGAGATGGCTGTCGAGACGCGATCCAGGACGCGTCAGGGCGTGAAGACGGTCTTCGTCGATCGGTTCTGCGACGGGATTATCGGGCCGAGCAGCGAGATGCTCGGGCCGGTGCGCGACGGCGGACACATCGTCGCGAACACGGCGCCCGGCTGCTGGGGGCCGATGATCACGCCGGCGATCAGGGGCGGCCACGAGGTGACCGCTGCCGGTCGAGGTCGAGGGTGCCGAGGTCGGCGACGCCGTCGCGATTCACATTCGCGACATCTCGGTGACGTCGCTGGCGACGGCGTCGGGGAACGACCGCATGATCGAGGGGCGCTTCAACGGCGATCCGTACTGCGCGAAGGTGTGCGAGTCGTGCGGCCAGGAGGACGAGGCGACCGTCGTCGAGGGCATCGGCCCCGACAGCGTGCGGTGCGCCAACTGCGGCGCTCCCGCCGCGCCGTTTGCGTTCACGAACGGCTACACGATCGCCTTCGATGATGAGTGGCGGGTCGGCGTGACGGTCGGGAAGGGCCGGGCCGAGGAGATCGCCGGAGACGCCGACACCAACGCCGCCCTCCCAGAGAACTCGATCCAGAACCCGATCCTGCTCTTCGCCCCGCACGACCTGGTCGGCGTCGCGACCCGCCTGCGGCCGTTCATGGGCCAGATCGGGACGACCCCGGCGGTCGACCTGCCCGACTCGCACAACGCCGGCGACTTCGGCGCGTTCCTCTTAGGGGCGCCGCACTCACACGCCGTCGATGCCGAGCAGCTCGAGTCGCGCACCGACGGCCATCTCGACATCGACGCGGCCCGCGCCGGCGCCGTCGTGATCGCACCGGTCAAGGTGCCGGGAGCGGGCATCTACATGGGCGACATGCACGCCATGCAGGGCGACGGCGAGATCGCCGGCCACACCTGCGACGTCTCGGGCACGGTCACGCTCCAGGTCGAGGTGCTGAAGGGCCTCACGCTCGACGGCCCGATCATCCTGCCGGTCGCCGATGACCTGCCGTACCTGGCCCGGCCGCTGACGGGCGCCGAGCGGGTGCGGGCCGAGGAGATCGCGCGCCGAAACGGCGTCGAGCAGCTCGAGGACTCCCTCCCGATCTCGGTGGTCGGGACGGGGCCTGATCTGAACAGCGCGGTCACGAACGGGCTCGAGCGGGCTGCAACGCTCCTCGACGTCACCGTCCCGGAGATCAAGAACCGAGCGACGATCACCGGCGCGATCGAGATCGGCCGCGCTCCCGGCGTCGTCCAGGTGACGTTCCTGGCGCCGGCCGCGAAGCTCGCTGCCCGCGGCCTCGAGCAGCTCGTCCGCACCCACTACGGGATGGGCGCCTGAGTCGCTGACGTCTCGTGCCGGCCGGGGACGGGCTACCCGCCCGCGACCGGCACGAGGACGTCCAGCTCCTCGCCCTCGGCCACGGCGCGGTCGCGGCGCAGGAAGCTCCCGGCCGAGACGACGGCCAGCCCGCCGAGCGCGGCCGGGTCGAGCCCGGCCAGGGTCCCGACCTCGGCGACCACGTCCGCGACCGTGGGAGCGCCGGCGAGCTCGATGGTCCGCCGGCTGCCGAGGCGCTGGGCCAGGACTCCCGACAGCCGAACGGTGACGGTCGTCCCGGCCACGCGCTCAGTAGAGCCCCTCGCGGCGGGCATAGCGCGCGTCCCGTTCGCGGTCGTACGTCGCGGCGTCGAGATCCGCGTCGGCCACGGCGCGCATGATCGCGCCCGAGGTCGGGAGCTCCGACGCGTCGAGGTGGCGCTCCGGGTTCCAGAGGTCGGATCGGATGAAGGCCTTTGGGCAGTGCGTGAACGCCTCCTCGATCGAGACGAGCACGCCCAGCTTCGGCGTCCGCCCCTCGACGGCGCTCGGGGCGAGCAGCTCCGGGTCGTCGACGACGGCCGCGCGGCCGTTCACGCGGAAGGTGTCGCCGACGCCGGGGATGAGGAAGAGGAGCGCGATGCGCGGGTCGGCCAAGAGGTTTGTGAGCGTGTCCGCGAGCCGGTTTCCGGGCCGCTCGGGGATCAGGAGCCGGCGGTCGTCGAGGATCCGGACGAAGCCGGGCGGATCGCCGCGCGGGGAGATGTCGAGGCCGCCGTCGGGCCGGCAGGTGGCGGCGCAGACGAAGGGCGAGCGCTCCACGAACTGGCGGGTGAGGCCGTTCAGGCGGTCGGCCACCTTCGCAACGATGAGATCGCTCGGCGAGCCGAGGATCTCGCGGAGGTGCGTCTCGGTCGAGATCGTCGCCATCGCCCGAGTCTAGATTCCGCGGCCGCACGCGGCCGCCACTCGCGGACCGTGGCTATCCTGGTGGCCTTCCAGACGGAGGGAGATGACCATGGCGGAATCGCGTGCAAGCGCAGTATGGGAGGGCAACCTCGCCGAGGGGCACGGTCGGGTGAGCGCCGCGAGCGGGCTGTTCACCGACGCCCCGGTGACCTGGGCGGCGCGGACGTCGCGGCCCGACCCGAGGACGAGCCCCGAGGAGCTGATCGCGGCGGCGCACGCCGCCTGCTACGCGATGGCGTTCTCGCACACGCTGGCCGAGGCGGGCCACGTCCCGGAGCAGGTGTCGGTGAGCGCCGTCTGCCACTTCACGCCGATCGAGGGCGGCGGGTTCAGCGTGAGCAAGATGGAGGTCGACGTGCACGGGCGAGCTCCCGGCCTCGACGCGGGGACCTTCCAGCACCTGGCTGAGGAGGGCGAGCGCGGGTGCCCGGTGTCGAACGCCCTGCGCGGGAACGTCGAGATCGTGCTGACGGCGACGCTCGACCGATAGCTCGGCCTCCGGCCGAAACCGGTCGGTTGACAGTGGTGTTCCCGGGTGAGATTGTCGCATTGCGAACGAGCTGCCCCGATTGGGCCGGGTGCGACGTCGCGCTGGGTTGGGCTTCCCCCCGGGGCAGGGAGGAGGAGTCGTGAAGAAGCGACACGAGCGGAAGCGTTTCTACATCCTCGGTGAGGGCGTCTACGAGAGCGACGACGACCACCCCGACGGTGGCAAGCTGATCCTCGAGGCCGCCGCGGCAGATGCTGCGGCCGGAGCACCGCAGGCGACATTCCGGTTCTCGCGCCGGCGAACGGCAACCAGCTCTCGGGACAGACGCGTAAGACCCTCGCCGAGGCGATGACCGCCCCGGGCGGCGCGGAGTCGACGATTCCCTCCGGGTTCACGTATCTCGGCCAGTTCATCGACCACGACCTGACCTTCGACAGGACCACCGTCGCCCTCGGCGACCCCGAGCCGCCGTCCACCATGCTCCAGGGCCGCTCGCCGACGCTCGACCTCGACTCCTTGTACGGACGGGGTCCGAACGACACCCCGGTCTTCTACCGGGCGGACCACCTCCACCTGAAGGCCGGGGGCACGGACAGGGATCCTCACGACGGCTTCGATCTGCCTCGAACGGGGGCCACGCCGAGCTCGGCGAAGATCCCCGATCCCCGGAACGACGAGAACCTGGCCGTCGCGCAGACGCACCTGGCGTTCATCCGCTTCCACAACCGCGTCCTGGACACCCTCGAGCAGGGCGGCACTCCGCCCGCGGTCCTGTTTCAGCGGGCGCGACGGCAGGTCACGCGCCACTACCAGTGGATGATCCGGACCGATTTCCTGCCCAGGGTCTGCGACCCGGCGGTGGTGGACGACGTCTTCACGAACGGCCGCAAGATCGTCGAACCGACCGTCCCACCGACCCAGGTGCCGACGATGCCGGTCGAGTTCTCGGTTGCGTGCTACCGGCTCGGGCACAGCATGGTGCGCGCGGCGTACAACTGGAACAGCCAGTTTCCGAACGGCCGGGGCACGCTGGAGCTCCTGTTCAACTTCTCGGGCACGAGCGGCGAGCTGGGCGGCAGCGATCCGCTTCCCCGCATCTGGGTCGCAGACTTCCGGCGGCTCTACGTCTTCGACCAGCCCTGGCGGCCCGATCTCGTCGTCCCGCCGGCCCAATTCAATCACGCGATGCAGATCGATACGAACCTCGTGGATCCGCTCGCGGCGCTCTCTCCGGAGACGCTCGGACTGCCTCCCGGCACTCCGGCGACCACCAAGAGCAACCTCGCGTTCCGCAATCTCACGCGGGCGGCGATGGTCAAGCTGCCGACGGGCCAGGACATGGTGGCCTTCCTCAACGCGCACAGCACCCCGGTCACTCCCCTCACCCCTGCCGAGATCGAGAGCGGCGCCGGAGCCGGCGTGACGGTCCCGGCGGGCATCGTCGCGGACGTCGTCGCAAGCACGCCGCTCTGGTTCTACATCCTGCGGGAGGCTGAGCTCAACGGCGGCCGCCTGACCGGCGTCGGCGCTCGCATCGTCGCGGAGGTCTTCCACCGGGCGATGGAGGGAAGCTCCACGTCGATCGTACGCACCTCCGGATTCACTCCGTCGACCGACCTGGGGAGCCCGGACGGGTCCACGTTCCGCATGGTCGACCTCCTGTTCTTCGCCTTCGAGGGCAACGCCCACCTCCTGAACCCGAACGGCCCGGAGCCGTGAGCCTGGCCGACGCGGCTGGTTGACACGGATGGCGACGGGTGCGAAGGTTCGACGGCGATCGAGCTGACCCGATGGGCCGGGCGCACCATCGCGCCGGGCTTGCTCCCTCGGGGCGGGGAGGAGGACACGTGAAACGGCACGGGTTGAGGCGGTTCTATGTGGTCGGCGAAGGCGTCTTCGGTGAGGCGCGGTCCGGCGCGGTGGACGGCAAGAAGCTCGTCGCCGCGAAGGCCGCCGATGCCGCCGGGGGTGCGCCGGCCGCAACGTTCCGGTTCTCGCGGATGGGGCCGCCGGGAGCCGCGGGCGCCCAGCTCGGCGGGCCGACCCGCGAGCACCTGGCGGGGGTCATGACCGTCGGCGACAAGAAGTTCTCGCGGATCCCGTCGGGGTTCACGTATCTGGGGCAGTTCATCGACCACGACCTGACGATGGACAAGACCGGCAAGCCGCTCGGGGAGAACGAGTCGCCGGTGCAGATGATCCAGGGGCGCTCGCCGGCCCTCGACCTCGACTCGCTGTACGGCAAGGGCCCGAACGACCCGAACTCCGAGGTCTTCTACCAGGCCGATCTGCTCCACCTGAAGGCCGGCGGGTCCGACGCCGACCCGCACGACGGCTTCGACCTGCCGCGCGCCGGCGCCACACCGTCCTCGGCTGTGATCCCCGACCCGCGCAACGACGAGAACCTGGCCGTCGCGCAGACGCACCTCGCGTTCATCCGCTTCCACAACCGCGTCGTCGACGCGCTCCCGGCCGGCACGCCGGCGGCGGTCAAGTTCATGCGAGCACGGAAGATCGTGACCCGGCACTACCAGTGGATGATCAAGAGCGACTTCCTTCCCCGCATCTGCGACCCCGACGTCGTGAACGACGTGTTCACGAACGGCCGCAAGGCCTTCGAGGTGGGCGCCGCGCCGACCGCGGTCCCGACGATGCCGATCGAGTTCTCGGTTGCCGCCTACCGGCTCGGGCACAGCATGATCCGGGCGGCGTACAACTGGAACGTCAACTTCGACAACGGCGAGGGCACGCTCCCCCTGCTGTTCGCCTTCTCGGGCACGAGCGGCGACCTCGGCGGCGATTTCCCGCTCCCGTCCATCTGGATCGCCGACTTCCGCCGGCTCTACAACTTCGGCCAGGCCGGGCGGAAGGACCTCGTCGTGCCCGCGGCCAAGTTCAACCGCGCGATGCGGATCGACGCGAGCCTCGTGAACCCGCTCGCGAAGCTGCCGCAGGAGACAATCGGGCCGCCGAAGGTGCCGATGAAGGATCCGCGGCACGATCTCGCCTTCCGGAACCTGACCCGCGCGAAGATGGTGAACCTCGCCACCGGCCAGCAGATGGTGGCGTTCCTGAAGAGCAAGGGCGTGAACGTGAAGGCGCTCACGGCCGCACAGATCCGCCAGGGCGCCGGCGACGGCGTCTCGCTCGCGGGGCTCTCGCAGACCGAGCGCGACGCGATCGTCGCACGGACGCCGCTCTGGTTCTACGTCCTGCGCGAGGCCGAGCTCAACGGGGGCCAGCTCGCGGGCGTCGGCGCCCGCATCGTCGCCGAGACGTTCCACCGCGCCATGGAGGGGAGCGCCACCTCGATCGTCCGCGATCCCACGTTCAAGCCCGACCTCGGCCCGAACGCGAGGACGTTCCGGATGGTGGACCTCCTGCTCTTCGCGTTCGAGGGGAAGAAGAAGCTCCTGAACCCCAACGGCGGCTGAACGGCTGTCTACGAAGGCGGTGGCGTCTTGACATGGAGGATCAGTACGCCGATCTCGCGGAGGATTACGACTGGCTGGTCTCGGAGGAGCTTCGAGACAACTCGCGGCTACTCGGCACGTTTGGTGAACTGCTGGAGGCTGGGCCAGGAGCGGTCGACGTGCTCGACTGCGCGTGCGGGATCGGGTGGAACGCCATCGACCTTGCCAGGCGCGGCTACCGTGTCTCGGCAAGCGACGGCAGCGGCGCCATGGTCGCTCAGGCCCGACAGAATGCGCTTCGCGTGGGAGTCCAGTTGGACATCCGAGTCGGGCGCTGGGACGCATTACCCGCGGTCTGGATGGAGCGGTTCGGCGTGGTGTTCTGTGTCGGAAACTCGCTTGTTCACGCGAACGCGGACGATGGGTTGATACGGGCGCTTCGCTGCATCCGCGCGGTCCTAACCCCGGGCGGGCGACTCGCGTTTGACAGTCGAGATTGGGAGTGTGGGGAATGGACGCCGGGTCGGCACGTCAGGGTGGCTTCTCGCGCGGAGGTGCGCGGTGAGCAACGGGGGATCGTCGTCCGCACCTGGGACGTCCCGGCCAGCCTCGCCGACGAGTACCGGACGGACATCGTCCTCATCCTCGAGGATGCAGCGGGTCGGCTCTCCCACCGAGTCCACACGATTCGGTTTCGCCCGTTCACACGCCGAGCCCTTGAACAGGCCCTGAGCCGGGCAGGATTCGTCCAGTGGGACATCACCAGCGCCGATCGCTGGCTGAACGTCGTCGCCAGTTAGCCCAAACGCGAGGCCGCGGCGATGCCGGCCGGGAAGACCGGGCGGCGCCGCAGCGTCCTGTGGTGCATCCCGATGTCGCGTATGGAGGAGCATCACATGTCCCGTCTTCACCGTCTCGTTCCGACCGTCGCAGCGGCCCTGGCGACCGCGGCCCTCGTGGCCCCGGTGGCGCAGGCCCGCCCGGCCGTCTCCGGCGCCGCCAGCGGCGGCGGAAACGCATCCGCCGTCGAGCGCGTCGTCCACGACACGCCGCTCGCCAATCCCGTCAAGGTTCCGGCCACCGGCCTGAACCACGGCGGCGGCGTCGTCCTCGACCGTACCCACCCGATCACCATCTCGTCGAGCAACGGCACCGAGTGGGTCGACGTCTTCATGGGCGCCACGGCCAGCGCGGTCGTCATCGCGATGTGCGCGGCCGGCATCGGCTTCCGCCGGCGCGCGAGTCTCGCGAGCTAGCGCTCAGCATCATGCGATGTGGGCCCGGTCACACAGACCGGGCCCTTCGCACGTCGCGGGAAAGATTCCGGGTGGCGGTCCGTCCTGTGGACGTAGCCACCAGCGAATTGGAGGGGAGACACATGTTCCGACTTCACCGCCTCGCGCCCGCAGTCGCCGTCGCGCTTGCGACGGCCGCCCTGCTCGCGCCCTCGGCGCAGGCCAGGCCCGCCGTGGCCGGTGCGGCCAGCGGCGGCGACCTGAGTGCCGTCGACCGCCACGCCCACGACACGCCGCTCGCGAATCCGGTCACCATTCCGGCGACCGGTCAGACCACGACGATCGTCGCCAAGCAGTCTCGTGAGAGCGGCGGGAACGGCACCGACTGGACCGCGGTCTTCGCAGGCGCCGCGGGAAGCGCGCTCATCATCGCGATGTGCGCCGGCGGCCTCAGCCTGGTGCGCCGCCGCACGGTCGCTGCCTGAGCACCGTTCATCCGCACAAACGACGAGGGCCCGGCCTCCCACGAGACCGGGCCCTCAGACGTGTGCGCGCTACGAGGAGCTGGCGACGACGTTCGTGTCAGGCGCCGGCACGATGCGGATGTATGGCCGCGGCGACTTCCACCCCTCGGGGTAGATCTCGCGGGCCTCGTCGTCGGAGACGGATCCGGCGATGAACACATCCTCGCCCTGTTTCCAGTTCGCCGGCGTCGCGACCTTGTGGTCGGCGGTGAGCTGCAGCGAGTCGATCACCCGGATGACCTCGTCGAAGTTGCGGCCGGTCGTCATCGGGTAGACGAGGATGAGCTTGACCTTCTTGTCCGGGGAGACGACGAAGACGTTCCGGACGGTCTGGTTGTCGGCCGGAGTCCGGGATGCAGGGTCGCCGGACACGTCCGCGGGAAGCATCCCGTACGCCTTCGAGACGCTGAAGTCAGCGTCGCCGATGATCGGGTAATTCGGCGCCTCGCCCTGTGTCTCGGCGATGTCAGACGCCCACTCTGCGTGGCTGTCGACCGGGTCGACCGAGACGGCGATGATCTTCACGTTGCGGCGGTCGAACTCGGGCTTGACCTTCGCCATGTAGCCGAGCTCGGTCGTGCACACCGGCGTGAAGTCCTTCGGGTGCGAGAAGAGCACGGCCCACGAATCGCCGATCCACTCGTGGAAGTTGATGGTCCCCTCGGTGGTCTCAGCCTCGAAGTCCGGTGCGGTGTCGCCGATCTGCAAACCCATGTTTTCCCCTCTCAGACGAGTGCGCGCCCTCGGCCTCCCTGGCGCACACGAAAGTCTAGCTTCTCAATGGATCCAAAGTCGGGAGGACTATGCCAGCAGGGTGCTCGCCGCGGCGGCGGCCGCGCCCGCGGCCAGCACCACGGCTGAGGCTCGTGTCGCCCGCCGCGGTCGCTGCGCGAGCTTCTCGGCCGTGACGATGCCGGCGATCGCGATCATGCACACGGTCGACGCCGACGTCGCCACCGCGGCCGCGAGCATCATCGCCCAGCACGATCGCACGCAGGCGGAGCCGTTCACGAGCGCGAAGCGAGCCACGCCCGCCGTCGCCGGCCGGCCCCGCGGCGGCAGGGGCGACGGGCGGTGGCAGTCTCGAAGGGCGCGGCGCTTCTGGGCCGTCATCTGCCAGACGGCTGCGAGCGCAAGCGCGCCGGCGAGCTCACGGGCGCCGTCGACCCCCGACAACGCCGCCGATGCGGCGAGCACGAGGGCGCCGAACGCGATCCAGATCGAGAGGTAGACCCCCACGAATGTCGCCATCGCCCGCCGCCGCCGCCAGCGGAGGCTGTTGGCGGCGACATGCGAGACGGCGGGCAGGGCGGAGGGGAGCATCATCGCCACGACCATCAATGTCCACATGGCGATGCCGCCGACGGCGCCGGCGCCGAGCAGCATCGAGGCGTGGCCGTCCCCCGCCGGCCTCGCGGCGGCCCCCGACATCGCCGCCATGCCTGCCGCGGACATGCCGGGCATGTCCGCCATCCCCGTCATCCCGTGGGTGCCGGCGGACTGCCCATGCTGCGCGGCGGCCGACGCGGCCATGACGGTCCACGCGGCGAGAGCCGAGCCCGCGAGTGCGAGCATCACCGCCCGCTCCCGAGGCACCGGTGCCCGCGGCCACCCGAGGCTCGCGGGCACAGTCCTGAGCGGCGCGATCACGAGTAGAAGATGCTGACTCTGCCGAGCGTCACCGGCGGGTCGGCATCCGACATCGACTCCGGCAGCGCGTGCGCCAGCTCCGGCTGGTCGTGAGGTATCAGCGTCAGCGGGCGGAAGGTGACGGTCACGTGCTGGCCGTCCCACTCCCCCTTGGCGGCCAGCCGCTCGGCGAGCTTCGTGATCTCCCGCGTGAACCGCAGCATGTGAGCCTGCTCGTCGCCCCGTGGGTTTCGGGCCCGCTCGAGCCCGAAGAACGACAGGGCGCCGGCCTGGTAGCTCTCCGCCTCCACACCGTCTACCCCTTCGGGAAGGTTCACATAGATCCCGTAGACGGTGTCGGGGGCCTTCTCGCCGTCGATGTCGTCGATGCTCAGGTAGACATGGTCGGGTTCGGCCCGGCCGGTGCCCGCCAGGAGCGCGTCACGTGCCGCGGCGTCGATCTCGAGCGCGACGTTGGCCGGCACGCCGACGAGCTGGAGCGGCTGCTCGGACGCACCGACGAGCTCCGGCTGGGGTTCGTCTTCCGAGTCGGCCGCGATCATCGCCGGTTCCTCCTTGGGAGTGGGTACGAGGGCCGGGGGAGCGGGAACCGGCTCGTAGGTGTAGCCGAGCTGGGCGACGGTGTCGAGGGCGTCGGCCGGAGTCTTCTGGACGGTCGCGCCGTGCTCGTCGAAGAACGAGAACGTCTGACCCCTCCAGAGCGGGTCCACGGGGTTCTTATGGGGCGGGGTGGCCCATACGAACCAGAGCCGGTCGATGTTCGAGTGGTGGAGCCAGAAGATCGGATCCTGGGCCGCCGCGTCCGGGTCGTTCATCCATCCGCCGACGGCGCCGTGCACAGTGTTGTGCGGCATCAGCTCGAGCTGGCCCGGGCTGTTCGAGAACTGCTGCACCGGTGTGGGCCCACCGCCGAAGCGCGTCGTTCCCTTGAACTTCGCGCGGCTCATCGCATGGGCGGAGCGCGTCACCGACGACGGCAGCGCAAGGCCGGCGTTGATGCTCGAGCTCCGCTGCGACACGAAGAGCGGGTTCGCGACGCCGTTCACCGTCGGGTGGCGAAACCGGTCGGGGATCGCCGCCTGCTGGCCGCCGCCCTCGTAGTTCCAGTACGCGAGGGCCCAGTCCGCGGATCCGCCGGCCTGGACGACGGCCGCCCGGACGATCCGCTCGAAGTAGTAGAGGAACAGCCTGTGCCAGGCGACGAAGAACCACGTTCCGTGCTGGCACCCATTCCAGAGCGGCCGGGTCGGAACGGTGTGCGTGCCGTGCATGGCGGCCTGATAGGTCCAGCTCGTGGGTTCGCTCGGCGGACGGTTCTTCATGATGGCGATCGCCTCGGCGTACTCCTCGAGCGTGTGGTCGCCGGCCGGCAGGGTCCAGGCGTTGCGGCGGACGAACGGGTTGGCCGGAGTGCTCATCGTGCTCCCCCTCTCGCGTCAATTGCCCGGACGGGCGCCGGCGACGCCGTGCCGTCGCAGCCCATGCATCGGTCGCCGCAGAACACGATCCCGTCCCGACGCCGACTCTATGCCCGCCGCGACGGCGATGTCAATCGGGTCGTGTGGGCGGGTGCCGGCCCACGTTCTCCATGCTGGTTCGCGGCTCCGGGATCACGACCGTCTCGGCGACCAGATCGTGCAGCGTCCGGTTCTTGCGCTCCCAGAGCGGCCAGAGCGAGTCGAGCACCCAGACCGGGAAGAACAGCCAGCCCGCCGCCCGGGCGTACGAGCGCGCGAACGAGCGGCCGAGCCCGATCTCCGCCCCGTCCTTGCGTCTGACCGCGATCCCGAAGGCGTTCTTCCCGATCGTCTGCCCGTGCCAGATCCGGTGCAGAATTGCCGAGTACATCGGCACGATCATCACAATGAGCAGCCCGACGCCCGTCTGGCCCTGGGACGACAGGCGCCCGTCGGGGACGGTGATCACGAGGACGGTAACCGCCACGACGAGCGCGATCGAGTACACGATGACGCAGTCGAGGGCCCAGGCCGCGACCCGCCGGCCGTAGCCGGCGGGCCCCCCGGACGCCGTGTCGAATCCCGGTGCGGCGACGGCCTCGACCTCCACGGCCGGGCCGGGCGAATAGGCGGTGGCCGTTCCGCAGGCCGCGCAGTAGACGGCGTCCGGCGCCAGCGCCTCGCCGCAGCGTCTGCAGTACCGCGCCACCTGCACCGGGGGCAGTGAACCACATCGCCGCATGGCCGACGGTCTCGGGCCGATGCGTACTTCCGGGAAGCCAGGATAGGGGGACGCACGGAGGCCACCGGCGCGCGCCTGAGGCAGGCTATAGGTGACACGTGAAAGGAGGTGATTTGCGTGTCGACTCACACACCTACCTATCCCGTGCGCGTGGAGGGGCGGTTGGATCCTGAGCTGTCGCGCGGCCTGTGGCTGGCGAAGTGGCTGCTCGTGATCCCGCACGCAATCGTGCTCGTGTTCCTGTGGATCGCGTTCTTCGCCGTGAGCGTCGCCGCGTTCTTCGCGATCCTGTTCACGGGCCGCTATCCGCGCGCGCTCTTCGACTTCAACGTCGGGGTGCTGCGGTGGACATGGCGTGTCAGCTTCTACGCGTTCAACGCGAACGGCACCGATCGCTATCCGCCGTTCACGCTGCGAGAGGTCGACTATCCCGCAACGCTCTCCGTCGACTACCCCGGCAGGCTGTCCCGCGGCCTGGTGCTCGTGAAGTGGTGGCTGCTTGCCATCCCGCACTACCTGGTCGTCGGGCTGTTCGCCGGCGGGCTTTGGTTCGGGATGCAATGGGGCGGCGCGATCGCCATGCTCGTGCTGATCGCCGTCGTGGCGCTGCTCTTCACGGGCCGCTACCCGCCCGGAATCTTCGATTTCGTGGTGGGCATGAACCGCTGGACGCTGCGCGTCGCCGCCTACACGAGCCTGATGACGGACGTCTATCCGCCGTTCCGGCTCGACATGGGCCCGACGGAGCCCGACATCGGGATTCGGCTCACCGAGGCGCCGCACGCTCCCGCGTGAGCACTCCTGGGTGAGGGCGGCTCCGGCCGCCCTCACCCGCATATGATCGCCGCCGGTATGAGCGATCCGTCTCGCATGCAGCCCAACCGCCCGGACGAGCCCGGGTACGCGGGGGTCGGGCTGACGTTCGGGCGCGTGCCGCTCGTGCTCGACGCCGCCGGCCTGGAGGGTGTCGATGTGGCGATCGTCGGCGCGCCGTTCGACGAGGGCGTGAGCTACCGGCCCGGCACCCGGTTCGGCCCCCGCGCGATCCGAAGCGCCGAGGATGTGGCATTTCCGATCGCGCGGCCGCACATGGAGCTCGGCATCGACCCCTACGCCGAGCTCGACGTCGTCGATTACGGCGACGTCGACGTGCGCCCATCGGACCTGGCCTGGTCGCACGCCGCCCTGCGCGCGGCGGTGACCGACGTCCTGCGGGCGGGAGCGGTCCCCATTGTCCTCGGCGGCGACCACTCGCTGTCGACGCCCGTGCTGGAGGCGCTGGCCGCCCACCACGGGAGGGACGGCTTCTCGGTCGTCCACTTCGACACCCACGCCGACACCGGGAGCGACGAGCGCGAGGCCCCGCACGGGATCCCGTTCCACAGGGCGGTGGTCGACGGCAACCTCGACGGCCGGAACATCGTGCAGGTGGGGCTGCGCGGCGCCTGGCCGTTCCCGGAGGACTTCCAGTGGATGCGCGAGGCGGGCTTTCGCTGGCACACCGCCGGCGAGATCGTCGAGCGGGGGATCGGGCCGGTGGTGCGCGACGCGATCGAGCACGCCCGGGCCCGCGCGCCGCGGACGTATCTCACGGTCGACGTCGACGTGCTCGATCCGGCGTTTGCTCCCGGCACCGGCACCGCCGAGCCTGGCGGCCTCATGACGCGCGAGCTCCTGTGGGCGGTGCGGACGGTCGCCTCCGAGCTCGACCTGTGCGCGATGGATGTCGTGGAGGTCTCGCCGCCGTATGACCCGGCCGGCATCACCGCGATGGCCGCCCAACGCATCGTGCTCGAGACGCTCTCGGGCATCGCGCTTCGAAGGTCGGGTCGCGAGCCGCGGCCCGAGCGCCCCTAGAATCCCTTCTGGATTCCGACGAGGAGACGACCATGAACGACACCGAAGTCCTGGGCCGGATCGACGAGCTTGTCGCCGAGGAGCAGCAGCTCTTCGAGCGCGAGGGCCACGGCGACCTGAAGCCGGGCGACCACGCCAGGCTGCAGGAGATCGCGGTCTCGCTCGACCGCTGCTGGGACCTCCTGCGGCAGCGGCGCGCCCGGCGCGAGTCCGGCCTCGACCCGGACGAGGCGCAGCCGCGGAGCGCCGACGTCGTCGAGCACTACCAGCAGTAGGCGGCGGTCGCTCGTGTGCGACTCCGGGCACGCGCTTCCGCCGCTCGACGAGGACGCCTATGTCCTCGACACGGCTGTCGTGCGCGACTTCGTCGCCGGTGTGCGGGCCCGAATCGCTGAGGCGGCGGGACCGGCGGAGGCGTGCGCGGCGATCGAGCCGCTGTTCGTCGACCTCCTGCGCGACGGGGCCTGGCTCCCGGGCCGCTACCAGGAGCCGGCGCCCGAGAGCGGCATGGGCGGGGGCATCGGCCAGTGGCTGCTCTTCCGCGCCGCGGACCGGTCGCTCTCGCTCTTCAGCCTGGTCGTGCCGCCCGGCGCCATGACTCCCGTGCACGACCATCTGGCCTGGGGGCTGGTCGGCCTCTACCGGGGCGCGCAGGACGAGGAGTTCTACGAGCCGACTGGCCGGGAGCTCGTCTGCACCCGCCGGCGCCCGCTCGCGCCGGGCGACTTCTACGCGCTCGTGCCGCCGCGGAACGACATCCACCGGGTGCGGACGACCTCGACCGTCACGTCCGTCTCGATCCACCTGCTCGCGAACGACACCGGCTGCGTCCTTCGCCACACCTACGACGAGGACACCGGTGAGGCTCGCCCGTTCCGGTCGGGGTATGTGAACGCCGCGTGCGAGGGCCCGGTCGGTGTCGACCTGGCCCCCACCACGGGCTGAGCCCGGGTCACGTGGGAGCCTCGAGGTTGGCGAACACGGCGGCCACCAGCATGCCGGCCGCGACCACGGTGAGGACAGCGCCGGCCGCGACCCGCTTCGCCGGCGATGCCGAGGCGCGGACGACGCCGGGAGCGACCGCGAGGACGGCCGCGGCGGCGAGGCCGAACGCGACGACGATCGCCGCGACGTCGAGATCGTCACGCCCGCGATCGACGGCGAGGTTGATACGCGCGGCCGCCGCCGCGCCGCAGACGACGAGATAGCCCAGCATCACGACCGCCGCGAGCCGCCCGCCCGGCCGGCCGGCGAGCGCGACGGCGGTCGCGCCGATCGCTGCGGCGAGCCCTGTCGCTGCGAAGAGCACCGGCAGCCATCCGCCCTCGGGCACCCATGCGGCCACAAACCCTCCGTTCGCAAGAACGTCGGCCCACCCAGCAGGCCGCTCGAATGGAGGCTACCCGTCGAAGATCGCGGCGAGCCGGCGGCTGGGGTCAGACCCCGCATCGGCCGCTGTTGCGCCGGCGTGATCGGCCTGTTGCAGATTCCGGTCGGCGGGAGCCGGCGGGCTCGCACACGTGTCACGCGAGTGTGGCGAACGTGCTCCACGAACCGATGCGGGGTCTGACCCCCGGTCGTTCGGCCGGTCGCCTTGCACCGCCCAGGGGCAGGCGCGATCATTGTGCGATGGCGGTCGTCGCCGGGCACGAGCTCTTGGAGCGCGAGGAGGTTCTGGACGCGCTCGGCGGCGCGCTCGCCGACGCCGTCGCCGGAAGCGGCCGGCTCGTGCTCGTCGCAGGCGAGAGCGGAGTGGGGAAGACGGCGGCGGTGCGGGCGTTCGTCGACGCCTCCTGCCGCCGCCGGCCCGTGCATTGGGGGGCCTGCGATCCGCTCTCCACGCCGGTGCCGCTCGCGCCGTTCCTCGACCTCGCCGCCGGGTCGCTCCCGAGCCTTGCTGCGGCGCTCGCCGGACCCTGCACCGCCTACGACGTGTTCGCCGCGCTTCGGGCCGAGCTGGGAGACCGCCCGGCGGTGCTCGTCCTCGAGGACGTGCACTGGGCCGACGAGGCGTCGCTCGACGTCCTTCGGATCCTCGGTCGGCGGGTCGCGGCCCTGCCGCTCCTCGTTGTGGCCACGTATCGCGACGAGCCGGCCGGGCGGCTGGATCCGCTCCGGGTGGCGCTGGGCGACCTGGCCGGCGCGAACGGCGTCGTCCGGATCGCCGTCGAGCCGCTCTCGGCGGACGCGTGTGCGCGCGCTTGCCGCTGGCCGCGGCGTCGATCCCGAGGAGCTCGTGCGCCGCACCGGCGGCAATCCGTTCTACGTGACCGAGGTGCTCGAGGCCGGCGATGAGCGCGTTCCCGCGACGGTCCGTGACGCGGTGCTCTCGCGGGTCGCGCGGCTCGAACCCGATGCCCGCGACGTGCTCGACGTCGTCGCCTGCTCGCCGCAGGCGGCGGAGGAGTGGCTGATCGACGCGGCCGGCGAGGGGCTCGTCGCCTGGGCCGCGGAATCGGTCGCGGCGGGGATGCTCGTCGAGGCGGGCGCAGGGTACGCGTTCCGCCACGAGATCGCCCGCGAGGCCGTCGCGGAGGCGATCCCGGCCGACCGCCGGGAGGAGCTGCACAGGCTGATGCTGGCGGCGCTCACGGCGGCACCTGCGGCCGTCGATCCCGCCCGGCTGGCCCACCACGCCGAGCAGGCGGGCGACGCCGTCGCTGCCGTCCGCTTCGCCTGGGCTGCGGCGGAGCGGGCCGCGGCGGTCGGCGCCCACCGCCAGGCGGCGGCGCAGTACGGCCGCGCTCTTCGGTTCTCGGAAGACGCGCCGGCGGCGAAGCGGGCCGAGCTGCTCGAGCGGCGGGCGGATGCGCTGTACGCGGCCGACGACCAGCCGGCGTCGATCGCCGACCTCCACGCGGCGATCGACCTCCATCGCGAGCTCGGCGATCCGTTCCGTGAGGCGGGGGCCACCGCGCGCCTCGTGCCACGTCTGACGTGCTGTGCCCTGTTCGACGAGGCGGGCGAAGCGGCGGAGCGTGCGGTCGAGCTCGTGGGCTCGTCGACCCGCCCCGAGGCCGCGGCGGCGGTCGCCGCGCTCGCGCACGTCGACCTGGTGCTCGACCGCCTCACCCTCGCCGCCGAGCGCGGCCGGGACGCGGTCGCCGCCGCCGAGCGGCTCGGCAACACCGACGCGGCGATCGAGGCCGAGATCGTCGTCGGGACGGCGACCTTCTGGCGCGACGGGCCGGCCGCCGCGGCGCTGCTGGAGGGCGTCCTGGAACGTGTCCGCGAGCCGCAGCTCGAGTCGCACCTTCCGCACGTGCTCAACAACCTCGCCCTGTGCGCAGTGTCCTGGCGCGACCACGAGGCGGCGGAGCGCTACGCCGGCGAAGGTCTCGCGTACACCGACGGCCACGACCTCGACCTGTGGCGGCTTTCGATCCTCGGCACGCACGTGCGGTCGCTGCTCGACCAGGGCCGCTGGACTGAGGCGCTCGAGGCGGCGGCCGCGATCCTGTCCGACAGACGAGCCTCGCCGGGGCCGCGGGGGGAGGCGCTGGCCGTCCTGGCCACCGTGCGCGCCCGTCGCGGCGATCCCGCCCCGCCGGGGGCCCTCGCCGAGGCCGCAGCGACATACGCCGGCCAGCCCGTGTGGGAGGCGCAGATCGCGAGCACCCATGCCGAGGTGGCCTGGCTCGACGGCCGCGTCTGCGACATCGACGCGCTCACCGCAGGTGCGCTCGTGCTCTCCGCAGAAGGCGAGTCGCCGTGGCCCGTTCGCCGAGCTCGCGCTGTGGCGGCATCGCGCCGGCCTCGCCGTTCCCGCGTGGCCGCGCCCTGCCCGAGCCGATCGCCCTCGAGCTCGAGGGCCGCCATGCCGACGCGGCGGCGGCCTGGGACGACCTTCGTTGCCCCTACGAGGCGGCGATGGCGCTGTGCCTGGCCGACGACGAGGCCGCCATCACGGAGGCCCACGGCCGGCTGCGGGACATGGGTGCGGCAGCGGCGGCCAAGATCGCGGCCCGGCGCCTTCGTGAGCGCGGCGTCCGCGGCATCGCGCGCGGGCCGCGGCGCGCGACGCGCAGCAACCCGGCCCAGCTCACGCCCCGCGAGGTCACCGTGCTCGACCTCGTCG
The DNA here is from genome assembly GCA_963821535.1 of uncultured Actinomycetes bacterium. GTDB lineage: Bacteria > Actinomycetota > Thermoleophilia > Gaiellales > JAICJC01 > JAICJC01. The sequence goes on from CAWGEC010000010.1 coordinate 71,877, forward strand.
CGGACGGCCTCTCGAACGCCGAGATCGCCGAGCGGCTGTTCGTGTCTCCGCGCACCGTCGACTACCACGTCTCGGCGCTCCTGCGGAAGCTCGACGCACGCACGCGGGGCGAGGCTGTCGCCGCCGGCCGCCGGCTGGGCGTCGTCGAACCCCGGTAGCGCTCCGCCGTAAACCCGGTGGTTCTACCGATGTGCGGGCCCGGGTGCCGCCCTACCGTCGATGAACATCAACCGACGAAGGAGGGGCACGTGAACACCTACGTGATCCTGCGGCGGAACGGCTGGCGTACGCCCGGCGACCTCGAGGAGGCCGCCGCGCGCTCGACGGCCGAGGGCGACCGCATGCCGAACGACATCCGCTGGATCCGCAGCTACGTCCTCGACGAGCGCGACGGCAGCCTCGGCACGGTCTGCATCTACCAGGCGTCGAGCCCGGAGGCGATCCGGGCCCACGCCGCCGCCGCCGATCTGCCGGTCGACGAGATCGTCGCCGTCGCCGACACCGTCATCGTCCGGCCCGACCCGGCCCCGGCCGCGGTCTGAGCCCGACCCCAAGGAGGTTCACACCCATGCTGAAGCGAGTCACACCGATCCTGGCCGTTGCGGCGCTCGTCCTCTTGGCCACTGCCGCGAGCGCAAGCGCCCGCGCCAGCCTTCAGGACGTCCGCAACTCGACGGCGAAGTTCCGGCATCTCTCGTTCGCCACCCACCACGGCTACGGCCTGCTCACCGACGCGGCGGGCATCGCCTGCATCGACAACCCGCCCGTCGGCGGGATGGGCGTCCACTACGTGAACGGCGACCTCATCGGCGACCCGTCGGAGAACCCGCGCAAGCCCGAGGCGCTGGTCTACCAGCCGGTGAACGGCCATTTCCGGCTGGTGGCCGTCGAGTACGTCGTCTTCCAGGACGCGTGGAAGGCGGTGCACCCCAACCGCAGGCCCGAGCTCTTCGGGCAGAAGTTCGAGCTCCTGGGGGCGGACAACCGCTATGGCCTCCCGCCCTTCTACGAGCTGCACGCCTGGATCTGGAAGCACAACCCGCGCGGGACGTTCGATGACTGGAACCCCCGCGTCCAGTGCCCGGCCTGACCGAGTCGCCGCGTGGGGCGCCCGATCCGGGCGCCCCACGCACGGCACCCGCCGGCACTGGGGCATAATCGCGGGCGATGCCCGACGCCATTCGCACGGCCGGCCTCGTCCTCGTCGAGCACGAGTTCTCGGTCCCGCTCGATCACGACCGGCCGGACGGCGAGCGCATCACCGTGTTCGCCCGCGAGGTGGCCGACCCCGACGGGCGCGACCGGCCGTTCCTCGTGTTCCTCCAGGGCGGCCCGGGCTTCGAGGCTCCCCGCCCGGCGCGCCATCCCACCGCCCCGTACTGGATCGACCGGGCGCTCAGCGAGTTCCGCGTCCTCATGCTCGACCAGCGCGGCACCGGCCGCTCGACGCCGGTCGGCGCGCTGCCCGGGCGGACGCCGGAGGAGCAGGCCGAGTACCTGACGCACTTCCGCGCCGACTCGATCGTGCGCGACGCCGAGTGGATCCGCCGCGAGCTCGGCGTCGACCGCTGGAGCGTCCTGGGGCAGAGCTTCGGCGGGTTCTGCGTCCTCACGTATCTCTCGCATGCGCCCGAGGGCCTGCGCGAGGCGTTCTTCACCGGCGGGCTGCCGCCGGTCGGCCGCCCGGTCGACGAGGTCTACCGCGCCACCTACGAGCGCGTGCTCGACCGGAACCGGCGCTACTACGACCGCTACCCGGGTGACCGCGAGCGGGTGCGCGAGATCCGCCGCCGGCTCGACGCCGAGGACGTGCGGCTCCCCGGCGGCGATCGCCTCACCGGGCGCCGCTTCCGCCAGATCGGCCACATGCTGGGGATGGGATCCGGCGCGGAGCACCTGCACTACATCCTCGAGCTTCCGCCCGACTCGCCCGCCTTCCTGCACGACGTCGACACCGCCGGCCAGTTCCCCCGAAACCCGCTCTACGCCGCGATCCACGAGGCCTGCTACGCGGACGGCTGCGCGACGCGGTGGTCGGCCGAGCGGCTCTTGCCGCAGGCGTACGACGACCCCGAGCTCTTCACCGGCGAGCACGTCTACCCGTGGATGTTCGAGGACTACTCGGCGCTCGCGCCGCTCCGCGAGGCGGCCGAGATCCTGGCGAACATGGAGTGGCCGCGCCTCTACGACGCCGAGCGGCTGCTCCGGAACGAGGTTCCGGCCGCGGCCGTCGTGTACGCCGAGGACATGTACGTCGAGCGGGTCTTCTCCGAGGAGACGGCCGCCCAGGTTCGCGGCCTCAGGCCGTGGGTCACGAACGAGTACCAGCACGACGGCCTGCGCGCCGACGGCGACCGCATCCTGGGGCGGCTGATCGACCTGGCGCGGGGGCGGGCCTAGGTGAAGCCGTTCGTCGTCGCCACCTCCGAGGGCGAGGTCCACGGCCGGCGGTTCGACGGCGAGGGGCCTGCCGGCCGTCCTGCTTCACGGCGGCCCGGGAATGTCGGCGCACTACCTCGACCCGCTCGTGCCGTTCCTGACCGGCGCCTTCTCCCCGATCCTCTACCAGCAGCGCGGGCTCCCGCCGACGACGAGCGGCGAGCCGTTCACGGTCGAGGCGAACGTCGCCGACGCCGTCGCGGTGATCGACGACGCCGCCGGCGGGCGCGCCTGGATCGTCGGCCACTCGTGGGGCGGGTACCTTGCGCTCCACCTGCTCGTCTCCTTCCCGGAGCGGATCGCCGGGCGCGATCATCATCGACCCGCTCGGGGCGCACCTCGAGGTGATGGAGGAGTTCGGCCGCCGGCTCGAGGCGCCCTTGACCGACGAGCAGCGGGCGTTTGTGGGGGAGATCGAGGCGAAGGAGGAGGCGGGCACCGCGACGGCCGCGGAGTCGCTGGAGACGCTGCGACTGGTCTGGCCGTCGTACTTCGCCGATCCGCCGACGGCTCCGCCGATGCCGGACATCGAGCTGGCGGTCGCGGCGTTCGCGGCGACGATGGCGTCAGTCAAGGAGCACGCGGAGGCGGAGACGCTCGTCCGCGGCCTGCCCGCCGTGCCGGCCGGGATCCCCGTGCTCTTCGTGCACGGCGCCGCGAGCCCGATGCCGGTGCGGGCATCGACGGAGACGGCCAAGCTCATCCCGCATGCCGAGGTCGAGATCATCGAGGGAGCCGGCCACTTCGTCTGGCACGAACGGCCGCGCGAGCTTCAGCAAGCCGTTTCGGCGCTCGCCGGCCGGTAGCCGGATCGCAGCGCCTGAACACCGCGCCACGGTTGCAAGACCCTGCGCCCGGGTACATGAGCCTGACACCGCGTGGCCCGGTCCGTCCGACGTGCCGCGAACTCGAAAGGACCCGACATGCCATTCCTCATATCCACCACAACCGTCGTCATCATCGCCGTCGTCGCTGTGGCGCTCGTCGTACTTGTCGCCGCGGTCGCATATCGGCGACAGCGCGCCGAGATGCTCGACCAGCGCCGTGTCGCGGCTGCCGCGCACCGCGACGAGGCGGCGGCGAGCAGCCGAAGCGCCGAGCAGGCCAGGCTCAAGGCCGAAGAGCAGGCCGCTCGGGCGGAGCGCGAGCGTCTTGCCGCAGAGGAGCAGGCGCAACGTGCCGAGCAGGAACGTGCCGCGGCTGAGCACCACGAGGCGCAGGCCCGGGAGATCGACCCCGATACCGATACCGACAGGGAGGTCGCACGTGACGCATGAGGACGACACCTCTGCGGTGCCCAACGACACCTGCACGATGTGCGGCGGAAGCGGCAGAGCCAACGACGGCACCGAGTGCCCGCTGTGCAAGGGCACCGGGACGATCGACGTCTCGCTGCCGGAGGGCTCGTAGCCAGGGTGCCCCGCACCGGCCCTGAGTCCGTGCGCGTCTCGTTCGCCGACGGATATCAGCACGAATGGACGATCCAGCACGACGTCACCGTGGAGGACACATTCGAGCAGATCCGCCAGACGATCGAGACCGGGCGGTGGTTCGAGATCCCCGGGACGGGGAGGTCGTATTCGCCGTACGCCATCGTCTCGGTCGAGCTCGTCGAGGCGGCCCCCGAAAGCGAGCCGTCTGCAGCTCACCGGCTCGGCCAGGAAGTGCGAGAGCACGTCATCGATCCGATAGCCAAAAAGACGTAAGCATCTTCGAAGGAAGGACAGATCCGGTCGACGGCGGTGCGCTCTCGACGCGGAGGTCGGGGAGCCAGGCGAGGAAGCGCGGCATGTACCAGCTCCGGTCGCCGAGGAGCTCCATCCACGCGGGCATGAGCACGGTGCGGACGAGGGTGGCATCGACCAGGATGGCGACGCCCAGGCCGAAGCCCATCTGCTGGAACATCACGAGCTGGCCGGCGGCGAAGCCCGCGAACACGGCGACCATGATGAGCGCCGCGCCGGTGATGAGGCGCGCGGTCGAGATGATGCCGTAGGCGACCGCCTCGCGGGCGTCCCCACGCTGGTCGTAGCGCTCGCGGATGCGTGACAGCAGGAACACCTGGTAGTCCATCGAGAGGCCGAACAGCACCGAGAACAGGAAGAGCGGGATCCAGGCCTCAACGGTGGGAACCTGCTGGAAGCCGAAGATGCCGGCGCCGTGGCCCTCCTGCGTCACCAGCACGAGCAGCCCGTAGGCGGCCCCGACCGAGAGCAGGTTCATGACGATGCTCGAGGCCGGCACGACGACCGAGCGGAACGCCAGCATGAGCAGGATGAAGCTCAGGCCGAGCACGAGCACGAACACGATCGGCAGGTACCGATCCGTGATGGCGAAGTAGTCGAGGTTCTGGGCGCTCGCCCCGCCGACGTAGGCGTGCAACCCGCTGTCGCCGAGCGCGGTCGGGACGTAGGTGTCGCGCAGGTCGCGGACCGCGTCGAGGGCGCTCTTGGAGTTCGGATCTCCGGCGACCGGCACCGTGATCACGGCGAGGCGCTGCGGTGCGCTCACGACCGGCTGGAGCGGCCCGAAGCGGTTGTCGCGGCCGAGCTCGGCCCGGAGGCGGAGGAAGGCGCGTCGCGCGGCCGGCGTGCCCGTCGGTCCGTCGACGACGATCGTGGCCGGCGTGACGTCGCCGACCGTGAAGTCGCGGTCGAGCGCCAGGAATCCCTGCTTGGCCAGGGTGCTGTTGGGCAGGCTGGCGAGCCCGGCCGAGCCCGTGTGGATGCTGAAGTAGGGGATCGCCGCCACCAGGAGGATGGTCACCGCGCTCACGAGGGCGATCACCGGCCGCCGCATCACCTGGTCGACGATCCGCCCCCACACGCCGCCGTGAGGAGCGGCGTCCGCCTGCGCCAGGCGGCCGAAGAGCGGCACGCGCAACGACTCGATCCGGTCTCCGAGCAGGCCGAGGATGGCCGGAAGCACGGTCAAGGCCGCCGCCACCGCCACGAGCACCGCGAGGATTGCGCCGGCGGCAAGGCTGACGAAGATCTTCGTCGGCACGATCAGCATCCCCACGAGCGCCAGCACCACCGTCATGCCGCTGAACAGCACCGCGCGGCTCGCGGTCATGCCCGAGACCGCGATGGCCTCGAGCGGCTCGCACCCGCGCCGCCGCTCCTCGCGGTAGCGCGACACGATGAACAGGGAGTAGTCGATCCCCACCGCCAGGCCCATGAACGTGAGCATGTTGACGACGAAGAAGCTGAGCGGGGAGATCTGGCCGATCAGCGCGGCCAGCGCCAGCGCCACGATGATCGCGAAGATCGCCAGCACGAGCGGCACGAGCGCGGCCACGACCGTGCCGAACACCGCGAGCAGGATCACGAGGGCGATCGGGATGCCGATGGCCTCGCCGATCTGGAGGTCGCTCTCCGAGAGCTTCGTGAAGTCGCGGCTGAGGGTGGCCTCGCCGGTCACCAGGACGCGAAAGCCGGCCTGGCCGTTCGCGCGGTCGACCAGCGCGACGACCGGAGCGATCTTCGTGTCGGCCTCGTTCACCTGGCTGCCGGGCATGCTCAGCGGGATCAGCGTGCTGTGCCGGTCGGCAGACACCTGCGATGGGGCGTGCGTCTCGTAGTACGACGGCCCCACCCGGACCACGCCCGGGTCGAGCTTTGCCAGCTCGGCGCGGAGCGCCTCCACCCGCAGTCGGAATCCCGCCTGATCGACCGTCTGCGTGGCCGAACGCACGATCACGACGTCGCGCACCGGCTCCTTGTGGCCCAGGCGCTGCTCGATCAGGTCGAGCGCGCGCTGCGACTCCGGCGTGCCCGTGAAGTTGCTTTCGGTCGTCAGGGCGTCCGCCAGCAGCGCCGAGGCGAGGACGGCGCTTACGACCGCCGCCGCCACCCACACGCCGACCGTGCGCCACGGATGCAGCGCGCACCACCGCGCCAGCCGTCCCGTCGCACCCAACCGGCCCGAGCTTGCCGATTCCGTCTTCCGAGTCATTGGAGTCGCACCTCCGTCGGATCGCAGGGGCGCCAAATGAAGCTCATAGGTCTACCGCGCGAGCGCGGCCGGCCGCATCGGTGTATTCACTGACATTGGATCAGGGTTTTTCCGTCAGCCGCCGAGCGCGCGTCGCGCCGCGGCGTCGAACGACGTGAGATCGAACGGGATCAGCTCCCGCAGCCGCTGCTCGCGGGCGATGGTCGGGCTGCGGAGCCCCTCCACGAGCGGGCGGGCCACCGCCGAGTTGACCGGGGTGACAAGCTCGAGCCAGAGCGCCGAGAGGCCTGGAGTGAGGACCGGCACCTCGACGATGCGGGGCCGTCGGCCGAGGAGCGCGGCGATCCGCTCGATCATCTGCCGGTAGGTCATCACCTCGGGCCCGCCGGCATCGAAGGTCTGGCCGATGGCGGCGTCGTTCCCGGCGACGCCCGCCAGATAGCGCGCGACGTCGTCGAGCGCGATCGGCTGGGTCGGAGTGGAGACCCAGCTCGGCGTGATCATCACCGGGAGCCGCTTCACCAGCCCGAGGATCGTCTCGAAGGCGGCGCTGCCCTCCCCGATCACGATCGCCGCGCGCAGGGTCGTCACGGGCACGCCGTCCGCCGCGAGACGCTCTCCCGTCTCGCGCCGGCTGCGGAGGTGCGCGGAGGTGGAGGGGTCGTCTCCGCCGAGGCCGCCGAGGTACACGATCTGCTTCACGCCCGCCCGGGCGGCGCACGCCGAGACGTTCGCCGCGGCCTGCCGGTCCTGCTGCTCGAAGTCGCGGGCGCCGAGCGAGTGGACGAGGTAGTAGACGACGTCGGCCCCTTCCACGGCGGCGGCGACGCCCGTCCCGGCCGCGGCATCCGCGGTGACCCATCGCGTGCCGTCGGAGGACTCACGCGGGTTGCGTGAGACGGCCACAACCTCATGCGCGTCGGCCAGGAGCGGCAGGAGCGCCTGCCCGATCACGCCGGTCGCACCGAAGACGGCGACCCTCACCGCGGAGGCTCGCGCTCGAGCAGCTCGAAGTACCGCCGGCTCACGGCGGCATGGAATGGCTTCTGGCCCTTCATGTAGAGGATGCCGGCCCAGGGCGGAGAGCCGCCGCGCGGCGCGAGTCTCGGCAGATAGCCCTCGACGCCGACGCTGATCTCGTGCTCCCCGGCGCTTGACCGCTGCCGCAACGTCACCCAGCCGCCCGCCCGCAGCGCCAGCAAGCCGCCCTCGATGGCATACCGGCACGAGACGTCTCCGTCGCCGACGGCGAGCTCCGGGCGGCCGAAGCGAAAGAGCACGGCGCCGCCCAGGAGCCTGAGGCGTCCGCCCTCGCCGGTCCAGCTTGCCCGGACGCCGCCGCGAGTCACAGCTTCGACCGCGCGCCAGTAGGTGACGCCCAGCCAACGGGCGCCCGCCTCGGAGACCTCAGCCCTGGCCTCCGAGAACACCACGCGCTGGCACGACTCGAACGCGCCGTCGTCGAGCACGCGCTCGGTCGTGTGCCAACCGCGGAGGCTGCCCACCGCGATGGTGGTTAGACCCGACGCCCCGCCATGTTGCGCCAGATGAAGAGCGCCAAAGCGATGATCGCGAGGATGACCAGGATTTCGATGAGCATCATTCCCCTTCGTCGAAGTCGACCGGGATCGTTACGTGAAAAGCTGCATACCCACCAGGCCGCGGCGCGAACCGCGGTCGGCGTTCACGCGCCGGCGTCACCCGCGTCGGGCCTGTCCTCCGCCACCGGCGGCTCCGCCGCGGGCGAGTCGGACCCGTAGTCCGCCTCGAGCTCCTCGGACAGCTCGCGCGAGCCTGTGGACGGGGTCGTATCCCCCGGCGGGTGACCGGTGGCGACGACCTTGGTGCCGCGCTTGGTGAGGCGATCCATGATCCGGTCGATCCATGCCATCGCCGGGAGTGTAGGTGCTCGGGCGACCCGGCCGCCGGCGGCGCGCGCTTCGGGGCGCTGGCTGCGATGATCTGGCGGCGGACGACTGTCGGAGGTGAATGGTGGAAGGTCGGGTGGCGCTGGTCACCGGAGGGGGCCGCGGGATCGGCCGCGAGGCGGCGCTGCTCCTGGCCGATGCGGGCGCGCGCGTGATGATCACGGCTCGCAGCGAGCAGGAGCTGGCCGCGGTCGGGCTCGACCACGTGGCCGCCGATCTCGGCGCCGCCGGCGAGTGCGCGCGGGTCGTCGCGGAGACGGAGCGGCGCCTGGGCCCGATCGACGTGCTCGTCGTGAACCACGGCATCGGGTCGGCGCACGAGCGGGTGATCTGGGAGCAGGATCCCGAGGTGTGGAGCGAGACGATGCGGGTCAACCTCGACGCGCCGTTCGAGCTCTCGCGGCTGGTCGTCGGAGGGATGGTCGAGCGCGGCGCCGGCAGCGTCGTCTACACGAGCTCGACCGCCGGCCAGGTGGCCGAGCACGCAGGCAGCGCGTACACCGCCTCCAAGCACGGGCTGCTCGGGTTGATGCGGGCCGTCGCCCAGGACGCCGGCCCGTTCGGCGTCCGCTCGAACGCCGTCCTGCCCGGCTGGGTGCGCACCGAGATGGCCGAGCGGTCGGCGCTGGCGGAGGCCGACCGGCGGGGGATCACGACCGATCAGGTGTGGACGGAGCGGGCCGCCTCGTATCCGCCGGGCCGCGTTCTGACGCCGCGCGAGGTGGCCGAGGTGATCGTCTTCCTGTGCACCGACCGCGCGTCCGGGGTCAACGGCGAGGCGGTCACCGTCGCTCTGGGGAGCATCTGGTAGGCGGGACCGCCGGCACGGCGCCGGGGGTGTAGGGTGGGCAGGTGCGCGCCTCTCGGCTGCTCGGCCTCGCGACGGCCTGCCTCGCCGTCGCCATCCTCGTTCCCGGCTCGGCTGCTGCGAGCGATTCCCGCCCGGGGCACACGCACCGCACGCCGGTCGTGCTCTTCCCGGCGTTTCACTTCACGAAGCTCCTGGTCACGGTTCGCGACCAGGTGGTCGCGCCCGGGTGCCCGCGCTCGGGCACGTTCCAGGACTGGTTCCTGAACGACCATCCCAGCCCGCGCTTCAGCCAGGTGTGCGAGGACAAGCTGCTCACCCTGCGGTACGACCGCGACGGCCACGAGCCGATGGCGCGCCGGTTCTCGAACCAGCGCGGCGTGTCGGTGCGGATCCTCGACTACGGCAGGACCGAGAGCGCGCCCTTCTACGAGCCCATGTACGAGGCGCTCGAGGCGGCCGGATACGTGCGCAACAAGAGCATCCGTGTCGCCGGGTACGACTCGCGGCTCACACCGGACATGAACGGCTTCGTCCAGCGCACCAAGCGCCTGATCGAGAGCACGTATCGCCAGAACGGCCACACGCCGGTGCACCTCGTCGGCCATTCGAACGGCCCGCTCTATGCGCAGTACTTGCTCACGCACACGTCGCGGGCGTGGAAGCACCGCTACATCCACGGGTTCACGCCGATCGCGGGCAACCTTCCCGGCCAGGGCGCCCTCTACCCGCTCCTTTTCACCGGGCTCAACATCCAGGACTTCTCGTTCCCGGCAACTGTGGCGAACGCGAGCAGCAGCGCCCACATGTACCTCACGGCGCCGTCGAGCTACATGAGCGCGGCCGATCCGCGGATCTTCGGGGCGCGCGAGACCGTCGTCCGCGATGCGTCGACCGGCCGCTCGTACACGCCGCGGGGGTACCGGCGCCTGTTCCGGGACGCCGGGCTGGCCTGGGTGAACCCGATCGCCAACCACTACATCGGGTTCGTGAAGTTCGCCGACCCGAGCCACTTCCCGCGCGTCGACGTCTACGCCGAGAAGGGGTCGGGGATCGACGACGGTGGTGGGGGCGGTGCTGCCGAACCTCCACGTCGGCCAGGTGCTGAACCCGGCCACCGCGCAGTTCTTCACCCGCGACGGCGACGTGAACCAGGAGGACATCACGAACGGCGCGGTGCGGGCGTGGCGGGCCATGGCGTGCTTCCGCTTCAGCCTCACCGACAACCCCGGCGTCGACCACTTCTCGCTCCCGTCCAATCCTGGTGTGCTCGCGCGGCTGGTTGCGCACCTGAGGCAGCCCCGCTCGCACTGCTAGGAGCGACGGCCTGTGGTCCGTCTTCCGCTCTTCAGATCGGAGGGCTCGGGTTCCGCCGACAGCTCGCGACGAACCTCCCGGCCTCGCCGATGTTCGCCGGTCCGTCGTGCGGGTCGAAGAACCACCTGACCACCTCGCGTTGATGGCCCTTCAGCCACATCACGCCTGGGTCTTGGACGATCCAGACCGGGACGGGCACCTGTGACGCGATCCTCTGCCCCGAGGCTCGATAGGCGTCGACATCACACAGCACGGCGACGGGGACGTTGCCCGTATTCGTAACGACGGCTCTGAACCACGCCCGTCCACGCCCTTCAGCGCAAGCCGCGCGCGCCTCGACGGCGCCGTGCCAGCGGCGCCACTCCGCACGGCAGTCGTGACGAGTCAGCGCTGCGATCGGCTTCACACTGGCGACGATCGCGGCGCCCGCGCCGCACGGCCCGGCACCGGGCAAGCTGCAGCTGCCCGGCGGACGGACGACGATCGCCCCGCCGTACACAGCGACGAGAACAGCTACAAGGATCAGGAGCGCACCGCGCCGCGAGTTGTCGAGGTCCTGCAGGAGCTCGTGGGCAGCGAGCTCGACCTCCTTGTGCCGCCATCCGCAGCGCGATACATGCACGCGATCAGACCCATCCGGTGGACGCGCCGGAAGTCCCCGTAGACGAAGGCATACCGTGCCTTGGTCTCGTCGGTCGCACCCTCGGTGAGGCCCAGGTACCACACCGCATAGTCGTCCCATGAGTGCGCCTTCAGGAAGGCATTGGCGTCGTCGGCACTCGGTTGCACGTCGCCCCACGCGCTCTCGAGCACGTACTGGCGGGCCGCAATAAGCCGTCGAGCGTGCGCTACGGCCTACTTGTTGACGGTGAATGAGGCCACCAGATCGAGCGGGATGGCTCGCACGAGCCGTGGCTAGTCAGCCCACCAGTCGCGCTCGCCATGGACGTCTTCGCGCGGAGTCTCGCCAAGATTGGGCGCGCCGATGACGAGGATCTCGAGGCCGTCCGGCCCGGCCTCGTAGCCTCGCCACGTACCGGGCGGGACGCGCACCGCGTCCCATTCCTTGAGCTCGATGATCTCGTCGTCGAGCTTCATCCTCCCGCTCCCGCGCAGGACCACGTACACCTCCTCCTGCGTCTTGTGCGTGTGGCCGTACGGAAAGCGATAGCCGGGTGGGACGCGCTGGTAGCTCAGGCCGGAGCTCTCGAGCTCGAGGGCCTTGGTCGCCAAGCGGAACTCCAGGTCGGGCGCGCCGTCGAAATTGGACCCGACATCCTCCAGGTCATCCCTGAGGTTCCTGAGCGTGAACGGCACGGCGCAATCCTAGGTCAGCCGTGAGGCGGGGGCCGGAGCCGTCCTGATGGCCCGGCGCGAGGCCGGCCTCCGTCAGGGCGTCGTGCCCGTGGCGACGGGGGCCGCCTGCTCGGGCTCGACGACGAGGGTGAGCCCGTCGAGCGCAAGCACCTTCACGGTATCGCCGGCGTCGGCGCCGGCGGCACAGGTCGCCTCCCAGAGCGCGCCCTCCAAGCGCACCTGGCCCTTGGGCCGGCAGTCCGTGACGACCTTCGCGGGCTTGCCGATCATGGCCTCCGGCCCGGTCTTCGGCCGCCACCGCTTCGCCAGGCGGCGCCCCCAGATGATCTCGCCGACCTCGCCGGCGACGCCGAGCACGAGGACCACGACGTTCGCTGGCGACGGAAGTAGGAGCGCGAGAATGATCGCGACGGTCAGGACCATCGGCGCCACGATGCCACGAAGCGCCCGGCCCGGCATCACCCCGACCGGACGAGGGGCACAATGGACCGTCCGCGTCACGTCAGCCCACGATGGCGTCCCGCTCCGGGCCGGCCACCGAGAGCGCGACAGGTGCGTTCAACATCGCTCGTTGCGGTGCAGAAAACCCCCGGATTGCCAGGGGTTTTCGGAGGTGGAGCTCATCGGGGACTATTCGAACCGCGTCAGTTGACTTGAGCGCCGCCCTCGCCGACGCGGCTCAGTCCGCCGAGGGTCACGAGGCAACGGTGTTCTGCCACCATCGGGTCCGCGAGGGGCGGGGTGGGGATGGTGTCCCCGATCGGTGCTGCCCGCGGTGCTGGTCATCATGGACGGGTGATGTTCGCATTGGAACGATGCTCGGATTGCGGCTGGCCGTTCCGTGACGTGACCGGGATGGGACCGGACGCGGATCGGCTGGCCGAGTACGTGTGCGGCTGTGGCGGGCGTGTCCGGTGGGTGGACAGGGACACGGGCCGCGTGGTTTGTGACGAAGCCGAGCCGCCAGCTGAATCGGGCGAGGCGGTGGCGCCGGGCTAGGCCGGGGCGGCGCGCCGTATCGCCTCGTGTGGTGCCGAGGCGTTCGGCGGCGGGTGTTGTGCTGGCCTTGGCGGTGGCGGGTGATGTGGTGGCCGCTGGCGTGGCCGTCGCGGGGAGGTCGTGTTCGCCGGGGACGCGGTTCTTCTGGCGGCGAGCCTACACGTCGGGATCGTCCGGGGAGAAGACAGAGATGTGGATGGTGTGCCTTCCGCTCGAGGGTAGCTCCGTTGCGAATCCGGGATCGCCGCTGGGCGGCACGTTTGCCGGGCGTTGCGCACACGACGGAGCCGCCGCCATGAACGACCGTCCTCGGAATTTGCGCTGGTGTGGAGCGGGAGAGAAGATTCGCTGGCAGGCGACGGGGACTGCGCAGATGTCGAGAGTGACTGTCAACGGGGCCGAGTTCTATTTCGAGGTCCGGGGCATGGGGCCACCGGTCCTGCTGATCATGGGAGCAACAGGCGACGGCGGCCACTTCGACGCATTCGCCGACCTACTCGCCGACGAGTTCACGGTCGTCAGCTATGACCGGCGCGGGAACGGTCGCAGTCCCGTTCCGGCCAGCTGGCAGACGACGTCGCCGGAGGAGCAGGCCGACGACGCGGCAGCGCTACTTGAGGCGCTCGAAACGGGTCCCGCAGCTGTGTTCGGGACGAGCAGCGGCGGGACCTTCGCGCTGTGTCTGCTGGTCCGTCACCCGGCATGGGTGCGCGGCGCGATCCTGCACGAGCCGGGGCTGTACGCGCTGGTCGATTTCGCTGCGGTGCGAGCCCCGCTGCGGGCGCTTGTCCAGGAGGCAATGGAGAGAGGCGGGCCGCCTGCCGCGGTTGAGCGCTTCTGGTGCTACGTGGCGGGAGACGACGGCTGGAACCGGCTGACGCCCGCGCTTCGCAAGCGGCTGCGCGCCACCGCCAGCACGTTGTTCGAGGTCGAGCTCGGGAGCTACGAGCTGTACCTGCCCGACGAGGAAACGTTGGCCGCGCTCTCAGCACCAGTGAGCCTGCTCGTGAGCGAGGACGGCCTCCCATTCTCCCCCGAGATCACGGGCCGGCTCGGCAAGCGCTTGGGCGTGGAGGTCGCCACCACGCCGGGCACGCACGCGGCGTATCACGACCACCCGTACGAGCTTGCGGAGGCTGTCCGCCCATTCTTGCGGGAGGTCACCGCATGAAAGGAGAAGATGTGGCACGGTGACCGGCGCGTCGATGAGAGACGCCCGGCCGGTGCACGTCTTCGATCTCATTCCAGTCGAGTCGCTTGCGCGCATCCTCGTGCTCGTTGAGGTCGCGCCGGTTATTGGTGGGACCCAGCGGCCATATCCGGCGAGCCGTGCCGCCCATGTCACCCACATCATGTCACCGCCGCCCGGCAACCCACGCCGGACGACTTTCGCCAGGTCGGACACCGCGGGCGGCACCCACCTCCGGGTCCACGCGGGCGGGGCCGAGGGGGTAGCCCCCGGCCCCCGTGCTGGTGACGTGGCTGCATGGTTTGTGCGCCGAGGAGCTGGATGGTGACCGCGGGCGAGTCAGCGCGGTGCCGTGACCGCGTTTCGGCATTGCGGGCGTGGGGTGTGCAGTAGAGCCAGAGGCCCCTCACGGATTCCCCCGCGGTCATGCACCTTGTGGGTGGCCCGGGCGGTCCCCCGCTAAGGAGGTCCGACCCGGAGGCGCGTGCAGTCGCGTCGAAGCCCTTGAGGATCAGCCATACCGCCAGAACCATTTCCTGCAGTGCCATCGGAACGAAGAAGGTATTGGCCAGGGTGGAGTTGGGATCCCCCGTCCATAGGAGTGACAGGCTCGCGATAAGGAATAGCGGCGCTGCGACGAGACCCCACAGCGACAGCCACCGCGGGACGAGCCTTGCCTGGAACAGCAGGTAGTACAGCATCGCGGCACCGATCGCGAAGACGGACTGTCCCAGCGCCAAGGCGAGATCTTGCGTCGTCTGCAGGATGAGGCCACTGGTCTGGAAGTGCGAAGCGTCGGGCGCTCCGGCTGCCGCGAACTCTCGGCTCAGCGGGAGGAACGCCCAGGTGGCGAGTACGGCCACGACGTAGGTCCCGCTCTCGGTGATTCTGGTGCCGACGTACCACAGCGCCAGCCCTTTCTTGACGCTGGTATCGGCTACCCGATTCAAGATCGGGTAGAACATGAACGCCACACCGGCGGCGGCGACTGCCCCCACCAGGTTTAGCAGCGCCCACGTGATCAACTGGCTCTTGTGCGTCGCGGCGTTAGCGAGGATCCCCTCACCATCGTCCAGGGCACTCCAGGGCAATACGCTCAACACCGGGAACACGGTCGCCATGATCCACAGCACGCCGACCCAGATCGCGGACTGCCTGTCTGAACTCACCCCGCTCTCCTGACTAGAGGCGCTGGAGTTGTCCGTCTCGGATCGGACAGGTCGGACATCGCTGGCTGAGATAGCCGCCATCGTCACACCCCCTATTCGCCTTCCATGCTCGCGGCAGCGATTGTGGGGCGCATCGGGGGCCGCACGGATCGTGACAAAGTGGGAACCCGCAGATCGGCGGGGGGCTACGCACCGCCGCCGTCCGAGGAGGGCCGGGCGGTTGCCATGGCCGTCATGGTCGTCGGGATCGGATTCGTCGCGGTCATCACCGTCGCGATCGCGCAGCGGTTCGTGGACGTGGCGGTACACGAGGAAATCGAGGAAGCCGAGGAGGCCCTCGCCGCGACCGATGCCGAAGTCCTGCGCGAAATCCGCGCGATCCGGACGCGGCTGGAAACCCTCGAGGCCTCGATGCTTCGACGGGGCCGCGCGTAGCGCCATCCGCGGCTGGGCGACCGCCGAGGCTGTGGGTAGCGTGGCGGTGTGGACGGTGCGGGCTGGATCGCGCTGGCGGGCTATTGGGTGGTGGGCTGGGCCGACGGATCGGGCATGATCGCAGGCTGCCACTCCACAAAGGAGGATCCTTGGTCGTCAGCGGGTTGGATCGGGCTGGTGACGCGGCACGCCTAGACGGGGGGATCTATGTCTGGTCGGCACAGGCTGCTGGATTCTACGGCCGGCGTCAGACGTGGCCCGCCAGCTACTTCGCTTGCGGACATTTTGCGGACATTCCGCTCGGCGGTGCTGGTTCCGCCGACTTCGGCCCAAACCCGGAACCCCACTCTGGAGCGGGGTTCAGGCGAGTGGAGCGTACCGGGATCGAACCGGTGACCCCCAGCTTGCAAAGCTGGTGCTCTCCCAGCTGAGCTAACGCCCCGCGGGCGGCATTGTACCGCCCGCTCGGACGGCGCGCATCGCCCGGACGCTATACTGGCTCGCCGTGCTGAGGAGGGTCCGGGAGCGCATGGGACATGCCCGCTTCGCGCTTGTCTGCGCGGCGCTCGCGGGTGGCCTCGCCCAGCTCGTCTACCACGGCGGGCCGCCGGGCGTCGACCTCCCGTCGCACCTCTTCCAGACCTGGCTCTACTCGCACGCCGGCTTCAACCTCTGGAACAACTACTGGTACGCGGGCCGGTACGAGTTCGTCACCTACTCGGTGCTCTACTACCCGGTCGCGTCGGCCATCGGGCAGGCGCTCGCCACGACCATCGCGGCCGCCGTCCTCGCCGGCTCGTTCGCGAGCGTCTCGCGGAGGGAGTGGGGGAGCGCGGCGACCGGGCCGAGCCTGTCGTTCGCCGCGACGGCCCCGGTCATCCTCATGATCGGCGGCCTCTACCCGTTCCTGGCGGGCGCGGCCGCCGGCGGCGCGGCCCTCGTCTGCATCCACCGCCGGTGGCGGGTCGGGTTCGGCCTGGCCGTGCTCGCCTCGCTCGGCTTCTCGCCGCTCGCCTTCGCGCTCCTCATGGCGGTGCTCGCGGCGGCGCTCCTCGGCCAGCCGCGGCCGGGTGCGGCGCTCCGCCGCCACCGGGCCGCGTTTGCCGCGGTCGTCGCCGTCTTCGTCGTCGCCGTCCTCATGGAGCGCGCGTTCCCGTCCGGCGCCTGGTACCCGTACGACCTGACCGACGCGGCCATCGTGTTCGGCTTCTCGCTTGCCGGGCTCTACATCACCGGGTCGAGCCCGCGCGCACGGTCGCTGCGGATGCTCTTCGCCTGCTACCTGGCGCTCAACCTGGTCGCCTTCCTGCTCAAGGGGCCGATCGGGTCGAACTCGAGCCGGCTCTTCGTGATCGCCGGCGCGCCCCTCCTCTGGCTGGCGGCGAACGTCAGCCGGGAGCGCTCGCGCCTGGTCGTGCTGCCCGTGCTGGCGGCGGCGCTCGCGCTCCAGGTCGGGCCGTTCGTCCGCGACGCCTACTCGTCGTGGGGCGACCCGGCCAGCGAGGCCGCCTACTGGAAGCCCGCCGAGCGCCTGCTCGCGACCCACGCCGACCAGGTGCACCGCGTCGAGGTCGTCGCCACCCGCGGCCACTGGGAGGCGTACTACCTGGCCAAGCACGGCATCCCGCTGGCACGCGGGTGGTACCGACAGGACGACTTCCCGCAGAACGGGCCGCTCTACTCGGACGATCTGACCGGCCGGATGTACCGCCACTGGCTGCGCTCGCTCGGCGTCCACTACGTCCTGCTCTCGGACGCCGATCTCGACTACAGCGCCACCCACGAGGCGGCGCTCCTGCGCTCCGGCGCGGCCGGCCTCGTCCCGGTCGCGCACACCGAGCACTGGACGATGTTCGCGCTGCCGCACCCGACCGCCATCGTGACGCCGCCCCCGGGCGCGAAGGCGCGCCTCATCCGGCTCGCCCAGGGCCGGGTCACGCTGTGGACGTCGGCCCCGGGGCGGTACCTCGTGCGCGTGCGGTCGAGCCCGTACTGGGTTGCGTCGCCCTCGCTCACGTGCGTCGGCTCCTCGGCCGACGGGATGACCACCGTGGCGACGCCGGTCGGGGGGTACGTCAGCCTGACGATCCGGCCGGCGCTCGAGCAGGTCGCAGAGACCGTCGGCGGCGGCGGCTCCGGGTGCTGACCCTCCGAACGCGATAGACTCCACGGTCCGCTTCCGAGGACGGAATGGCGAGCACCACCGAATTCACCGCGAGCTGCGCGCTCTGCCGCCGACACCTGCTGGTCGGCGAGCCTGCGCGCCTGTACCAGGACCCGTCGTCGAAGCGGTTCGCGAAGGTCTGCCCGCTCTGCTACGAGCGGGCCGAGCGGCGCGGCTGGCGGGCCGACGGCCGCCCGATCGTCGCCGTGCACGCCAACCCGCCGGCCGACCAGGCGCTGCGCGAGCGCGAGTCGCTCATCGACCGCCTGCGCGGCCAGCTCCAGTCGGTCGAGTTCGACCTCGACCAGGTGCGAAACGCGCTCGCCAAGGCCGAGCAGCAGGCCGCCGAGCTGCGCGGCACGAAGCGCGAGCTGAAGGAGCTCCAGGGCGAGCTCAAGCGGCGCGAGCGCGAGCTCAAGAGCCTGAACGACGAGAAGCGCCGGGCCGAGGAGCGGGCCGCCGAGGCCGAGGCCGCCCACCGCGCCGAGATCGCGCGCCACCATGCCGTCGCCGCCCAGCTCGACGAGCGCGCGGCCGACGCCGGCCGGATCGGCGCCCGGATGACCGAGCTCGAGCAGCAGCTCGAGGCGGAGCGGGCCCGCTACGCCGAGCTGGCGGAGGCCCGCCGCAAGGAGGCCGACGCACGCCACGTCCGCCGCCTGGCCCTCGAGGCGTTCAACCGCTCGGAGCACATGGAGCGCGTGGTCGCGATCTCGCGCAGCCTCGGCGACCCGATCGTGAACGTCCGCCTCGACAGCCTCGAGCTGCCGCGGCCCGTCACGATCACGATCGCCTGGGACATCTCCTGGTACGAGTACATCGTCCGGCTCGACCTCCTCGAGCGGACGATCACCGTCGAGGAGTCCGAGCGCGGAGACGACCCGACCGAGCTCCACCCGGCGCGGCTTCAGCCGAACGGCGTGCTGCGCGCCGACCGCATCGTGCTTGCGATGCAGGCCTACGGCGTCGGCTCCGCGCGGTCCGCCTAGTTCGACAGTAGGGCCCGCAGCCGCCCGCTGAGCACCACGTCGTGCGGCAGCCGCCTCAGCTCCTGCGCGTCGACGGCGACGCCCTGGTGCGCGAGGACCTCGGCCAGGGCGCCCCAGTGGTCGTTCTCCATGTCCGCCTGGGTGTGCTCGCCGAAGCGCTCGTCGGGGCCCACCACGACGCGGGCCGTGTCCTCGATCTCCTCGAGCGACGGGATCGGCGGGACGCCCGGCCCCCACGAGGAGGTCCAGCCCCGGTCGTCGAGCAGGACGATCCGGCGGCCGTCCGGGAGCACGGCCCGGTGCAGCGCCGAAAACGACACGCTGCGAGGGTCGGGGCCCCCGGCGGGGATGTCGACCACGGTCTCGAGCCGATCCACACCGGAGGCGCCCGTCATGCGTAGGCGGGTGGCCGGGGCTCGTTCTTCTGCACCCACCACCGGATCGTGAGAAGGCCGAACGCGAAGCCGCCGATGTGGGCGAAGTAGGCCACGCCGCCGCCCGCGTTTCCGACCTGCACCGCGCTCGCCGCAAGGATCTGGAGCGCGAACCAGCCGACGAGGAAGAAGATCGCGGGCAGCGGGAAGACGAAGAAGGGCGGGATGTAGGTGATGACGGCGGCGGTCGGGATAGAGCAGCAGGTAGCCGCCGAGCACCGCGGCGATCGCCCCCGAGGCGCCGATGTTGGGCACGTCCGACGTCGGCCCGGCGGCGAGCTGGAGCGCCGAGGCCGCGATGCCGCCGAGGAGGTAGAAGAGCAGGAACCGCTTCCTCCCGACACGGTCCTCGATGTTGTTCCCGAAGATCCACAGGAAGAGCATGTTCCCGAGCACGTGCGCCCAGCCGCCGTGCATGAAGAGCGACGTGACGAGGGTGAGCAGGACGGGCACGTGGTGCACGCGGACGACCGCCGGCGTCCCGTCGGTGAACGTCCCGACGTCGACGCGGTCATCGCCGCCCGGGCACCGCATCGTGAGCTCGCACGGGACGAACCCGTACTCCGCCGTCACGGCGGTGAAGCCGTCGACGGGCACCGGCCCGCGGTTGGAGAGCAGGAGCTGGGTCGAGGCGTTCTGCGACCACACGAAGACCGCCAGGTTGGCGACGATCAGCGCGATCGTGAGGATCGGCCGCCGCCGGGTGGGGATGCTGTCGTGGAGCGGGATCATCCGGCCGGGCGGAGGCCCGACAGCGGATCAGGGTCGGCCGCCCGGGCGTCGGCGATCCGCTCCTCGGCCAGCCGGTCGGCCGCGATGTGGGTCGGCACGCCGTCGGCCTTCGCGCGGGCGAACACGGTGCGGAGGGTGTCGGCGATCCGCTCGACGCTCGTCCGCGCCCGGTCCGCGTCGTACGGCCGTCCGAGCTCCTCGCCGATGTTGATCACGCCGCCCGCGTTGATCACGAAATCGGGGGCGTAGAGGATCCCGCGGCTGTGGAGGGCGTCGCCCATCGAGTCGTCCAGAAGCTGGTTGTTGGCGGCGCCGGCGATGACGCGGCAGCGGAGCTCCGTCACCGTCTCCGGCCGGACCACGGCCCCCAGCGCGCACGGCGCGTAGACGTCGCACTCGACGGCATGCACGGTCCGGCGATCGCCGGCCTCGGCACCGAGCGCGACGAGCGGCTCGATCCGGTCGGGGTAGAGGTCCGCCACGGTGACGTGCGCGCCGGCCGCGAGCAGGTGGCGGACGACGTCGCCGCCGACATGTCCCGCGCCCTGCACGGCGACCCGCACGCCCTCGAAGCTCTCGCCGATCCCGGCCTCCTCGATCGCGGCGCGCATGCCGCAGAAGACGCCCCACGCCGTCATCGGCGAGGGATCGCCGGAGCCGCCCTTCTCGACGGGGAGGCCGGTGATGTGGTTCGTCTCCGTGGCGACGATCTCGGCGTCGGCTGTCGACGTGCCGACGTCCTCGGCCGCCAGGTAGCGCCCGCCGAGCGACTCGACGAAGCGCCCCAGCGCCCGGAACAGGAGCTCGCTCTTCTGCGTTCGCGGATCGCCGATCACCACCGTCTTCCCGCCGCCGAGCGGGAGCCCGGCTGCCGAGTTCTTGTAGGTCATCCCGCGCGACAGGCGCAGGACGTCGGTCAGCGCCGCCTCGTCGGAGTCGTACGTCCACATGCGGATGCCGCCGAGCGCGGGGCCGAGGGTCGTGTCGTGCACCGCGATCAGGGCGCGGAGCCCCGCCTCGGGCTCGTGGCAGATCACGACCTGCTCGTGCTCGGTGAAGAGCCGCAACGAGCGGCGAGTCTACCCGCGCGGCCCGATCTCCGCCCAGATCTGCGTTCGCTGCGCGAGCCCGACCGGGGAGAGCAGGGTGGGCGTGAAGCCGTCCCCGAGGCCGGCGCCGAGCCGCGTGAGCGGGTTCGTGCGAAGGCGTGGCGGCACCAGGCGGGCGGCGGCGGGGATGGCGGCGGGGGTCTTCGAGAACTCCCAGTCGCGCGCCTGGGTGGCCGGCGAGAGCTGGTGGTTCACGAACGCGTGCGCCGTGTCCGGGCGCGCTGTCGCGGTGGTGACCGCCCAGGCGTCGATCCACGACTCGGCGCCGCCCTCGGGCACCACAAACGTGGCCGTCGGCGCCTGGCGCGCGAACGCCGACGCGGCCCCCATCGCGAGCACGAGCGCCTCTGGGACGAACGCGGCAGCCGGGTTCGTCGAGAAGGCGTTCACGTGCGGGAGTGCCTGGACGAGGAGCGTGCGCGCGGCGTCGAGATCGTCGGGGTCGTCGGAGTTGATGTCGGCCCCGCCCGCCGCGAGCGCGGCCGCGATCGGCTCGGTCCGGCCGGGCAGGAGGACGATGCCGCGCCGCGAGTAGCGCGGCAGGAGGCCGAAGAAGTCGTCCCACGAGGCGGGCTCGCCGCTCACCGTGTCGGGGCGGTAGGCGAAGCCGAACGCGCCGTGGCGCGCCGGGGCCGAGAAGCGGTTGCCGGGGTCATACGGCAGGTCGAGCAGCGCCGGCGCCACGTCGGCGAGGTTGGGGACGAGGCTGTGGTCGAGCGGTGCGAGCAGGCCCTGGGCCGCAAGGGCGGCGATGTCGTCCTGGCGCGCCAGCACGGCGTCCACGCCTCCGGCGGCGACGAGCCTCGACAGGTCCGGCCCGCCGCGGTGCTCCATCAGGCCCACCCGTGCCCCCCGCGATGACGTGAAGTCGGCCGCGTCGGCCGTGTCGACGCTGCCGGCGGGCACCGCGGCGTGGATCGGGCCGACGAGCCGGGGCGGTGCCGACGGCTGCGCGCGAGGGGCGGTCTCGGGGCCGCCTCCGCCGCCCAGGCAGCCCGGCGCGAGCACCCCCGCGCCGGCTGCCACAAGGAACTGCCGACGCGTTGCGAAAACCGTCCTCATTCGGACGCAGAGTACGAGTTTAAGCCGCAATTTCCGCACACCGACAGACAAATAGTGGTTTGGGATCGCCCAGATCGGGTACAAACCCCGCCGTCGTGCGACCCGCCCTCATCACCGCCGCCGCATGCGTGCTTGCCGCCGCTGCGGCCGATCCGGCTGCCGCATCATCGCAGCCCGACCAGCGGGCGCCCGCATCCGCAGTCGCCGATGCGGCGGACGCCGATCCGGCGCCTGCGACGACACCCCTGCGGCCGGTCGGCTCCATCCGGCGCGAGATTCGATGGACGCGCAGGCACGCGCTCCGCAAGGCTCGCCGCGCCGCGCTCCCGCTGCCCCGCCACGGCCATGCCGAGCGCCATGCGGTCACGCGCGCCGACCTCGCCGAGATCCTGCAACGGTGGGAGCGCCGCCTCGAGCACTACCGCAGGGCATACGCGCACCGGCGGCCGATCATCGACGGGCTCAAGTGCATCCACACGTACGAGGGCGCCTGGGACTCGGTCTCGGAAACCGTGCCCACGTACTACGGCGGCCTCCAGATGGATGCGAGCTTCGAGGAGGCCTACGGCGCGGACGTGCTGGCCTACCGCGGCGGCCACGCCAACGAGTGGCCGCGCCACGACCAGCTGATGGTTGGCGTCCGGGGATACGAGGTGCGAGGCTACACGCCGTGGCCGACCGCCGCGGCCGCCTGCGGCCTGAGCTAGCAGGGCCCGGGACCGGCCCCGACGTGGGCCAGGCCCAACGGGTAGCTGCGGCGTGCGGTCTGGTGTGGCGGACAACCGGGGTCTGGCCCCGACGGGGCCAGACCCCATGGGGTTCGGCCGCCCGGAGCGTGAGTCGTTAGCCGAGCCCGAACGCCGCGCCGAGGCCGCCCTCCTCCTGACCCGGGCCGACGACGCGGCTTCGCCGCAGGATGATCACGACGACGACGATGAGGACGAGGGTCAGGAGCAGCATGAGCGTTGCGAGGGCGTTCACCGCGGGTGTGATACCGAACCGGACCGCCGAGTAGAGCACGATTGGCCACGTCGACGTGGTGCCGTTCGTGAAGTTCGGGAGCACAAAGTCGTCGAACGAGAATGTGAATGAGAGCAGCAGTGCCGAGATGACGGCCGGCATCAGGCGTGGGAGCGTCACCTGCCGGAACGTGGACACCGGACCCGAGCCGAGGTCGTACGCGGCCTCCTCAAGCTTGTCGCCCATGCCGACGAACCGGGCACGGATGATGAGCATGGCAAGGGAGGCGTTGAACACGACCTGCCCGAGCAGGATGGTCGACCTTCCGAGCGGCGGGAACGCGCCGAAGTTGCTTCGCAGCTGCACGAAGAAGATGAGGGAAGCGACCGCGATGACGATCTCCGGCACGACCAGCGTCAGGTACACCAGGATGTCGAACGGCGCTCGCCAGCGCCGCCGCATCCGCGCCAGCGTAAGCGCCGCCGCGAGCCCGAGGATGGTGGCGATGACCGATGCCTCGAGGGCGATGAAGAAGCTCGTCTTGATCGCCGACGTGTAGAGGGTCGTGTCGAGGCCCTTTGCGAACCAGCATGACGTCGAAGCCGTTCCAGACGGAGATGTTGCCGATGTCGGCGACGTCGATGTTGCAGATGTTCGAGCCCTTGTACGCCGCGACGCTCGTGGGCGACGGAGCGTCGAAGGCAAAGATGACGACGACGAGGATCGGGAGATACGAAGAATGCGTAGACCGCGAACGCCCACGCTCGTGAATCCACGCTTGGCGGTCAGGATGCGCCGTCTACGCACCGAACTGCTCCTCGCGCGTCGCGAACACGATATAGATGACGACGAACACCGAGAGCGCTGCCATGAGCGCGATCGAGAGCGCCGAACCGAACGGCCAGTTCTGCGCTGTGCCGAACGTGTCGCCGATGATGTTTCCGACGAACTCGTACTTCCCGCCGCCGAGGATGTCGGGGATGATGAACTCGCCGCACATCGGGATGAACACGAGTAGCCCGCCGGTCACGACGCCGGGCAGCGTGAGACGGAGCGTGATGTTCCGAAACGCCGTGAACGGCCGCGCGCCGAGGTCGGTGGCCGCCTCGATCAACGTCCAGTCCATACGCTCGAGCGACGCGAAGACGGGCAGGATGAAGAGCGGCAGGTAGTTGTAGACGAGGCCGATGCCCACCGCGTACTTCGTGTACAGGATGTCGATCCCGAGGTCCTGCGCGAGGTAGCCATGAGGGTCGAGGATGATCTTGAGCGCGTACGTGCGGATCAGGAACGACGTCCAGAACGGCACGATGATCAGCAGGAGAGCGAGCATCTTGTAGGTCGAGAGGTAGCGCGCCATCCAGTAGGCGAGCGGGTAGCCGACTGCGATCGTGAGCAGCGAGCCGGCGGCTGCCATGAGCAGCGTCCGCTCGAAGACCGTGATGTAGAGCGGGTCGTTGACCTGGGCGAACTGGCTCGTACTGAACGTGTATTCGACGCTCCCGAAGCCGCTCTGGATCGAGACCGAGAACACGGCCAGGATCGCCATCGGGCCCAGGAAGAAGATGGCGTAGTAGAGCAGCGACGGAAGCGTCAGCCAAGCCGGATACCGGGGGGCGAACGAGCGACCGCGCTTGGCCGGCTTAGCCGCCGTTGTCACCGCCGGCGTTCCCGGGTCGGCCACGCTCACTAGGCAGCCTTGAACTGCTGATAGATCTTCGTCCGAGCGTTCACGAGCTGTGGATTCGGGTTGAGGATGTACTGGTAGTTATCCGTGTACGTGGACGGCACGTTGAACAACGGATCGTCCTTGAAGTCGGATGGCATCTGATCGAGGGCCGCGGGTATCGGGATCGGATAGTTGTGGTAGTTCATCTCCGTGACCGCCGTGGTCGGCTCGAGCAGCCAGTTGATCCAGGCGTGGGCGGCGACCGGGTGAGGAGCGGTGGCCGGGACGCACCAGCTATCGGCCCACACCTCGGACTTCTCGGTGGGAAGCACGGCGGTGATGTCGCCCTGCTTCTGGCGCGCCTTCAGGATCCGGCGCACGTCGCCGTTCCAGCCCTGGCTCAGGATGATCTTGCCGGCCGAGGCGTCGTTGATGTAGCCGAATGAGCTGATCGTCGTCACGCCCTTTCGGATCGAGAGCAGGAACTGCTGGGTCTCGTCCAACTCCCCTTGATCCTCGGTGTTGGCGTCGAAGCCGAGCGCCATCGCTGCGAGGGGGACGACCTCCTCGGCGCCGTCGAGCACGTTCGTGCGGCCCTTCGAGACTGTTCGCGTTCAGGAGGTCGTAGAAGTCCTTCATCGTCTTGGGCTCGGTCGAGGGCTTCACAACGGTGTTCTGGTAGAAGAACATCGTGATGCCGAAGTCCTTGATGACGTGGAACTCGCCCGTGGGGTCGAAGCTCGCCTTTCGGAACTTCGGGTCGAGGTTCTTGATGTTCGGGATCAGGTTGAAGTCGAGCTTCATCAGCCCGCCTTCCTGAATCAACTCGCCAACTGCGTTCTGGCTAGGCACGACGATGTCGTAGCCCGTGCCGCCCGCGTGCAGCTTGGCGAGCAGCTCGTCGTTCGACGAGTAGTACGTCTCATGCGTCTTGAGGCCGGCCGCGGCCTCGTCAGGGCAGCGCTTCGAACTTCTTGTAGGTCGACGGGTCGTCGTACTGCGACCAGTTGTAGATGACGAGCTGGTCCTCGACCGGCTTGCCCTTGAGGGCGTCGGCCGGCTGGCTCGCGGGGCCGCCGCCGCCGCCGGCGTTCGTGCTCCCGCCACAGGCGGCCGCAAGCAGGGCGAGCCCGCCGAGGCCGAGCGCCGCGCGGCGGTTCACGCGCATGCCGGCCAGGTCCTGCACCTCACGGTGGAGGTAGTCGAACTTCGGCCGCATCGACCGCGGGGCGAGGATGTTCAGGTGGTCGTTGCGATCGTCTTTCACGGCGTCTCCTCCGAGCTGTCTGCGTCACCGAGCATGTGCGGGGCTGCCTCGTCCCAGCTGACGGTGATCTGGTCTCCAGGATGGATGGTGTCGAGGGCGGGGTCGGCGCTCGCGCGCTGCTCGCGCACGATGACGCTCGTCCCGTTGGCGAGCTTGGCGACGACCTGCACCTGGTCGCCGAGATACATCTTCGTCACGATCTCCCCGGCGGCCTTGTTGGCGGTGCCATCGGGCTGGCCGGGGTGCGCGGCCATGCGCTCGGGGCGGATGCCGATCCGCACGCGCTTGCCGCGCTCGGCGGCGCCGCGCCCGCGGATGACGATGCCCGAGCCCGCGTCGACCGCAAAGCCCCCGTCGGCGGCCTCGACGACGTCGCCGTCGACGAAGTTCATGTCGCCGATGAAGTCGGCCACGAACGGCGTGAGCGGCCGGTCGTAGATCGCGCGCGGCTCGTCGAGCTGCTCGATCAGCCCGTTCGACATGACGGCGACCCGATCCGACATCGAGAGCGCCTCCTCCTGGTCGTGGGTCACGTAGATGAACGTGATCCCGACCTGAAGCTGGATGCGCTTGAGCTCGATCTGCATCTCCTTGCGGAGCTTCAGGTCGAGCGCGCCGAGCGGCTCGTCGAGGAGGAGCACGCGCGGGTTCATGACGAGCGCGCGCGCCAGGGCGACGCGCTGCTGCTGGCCGCCCGAGAGCATCGCCGGCCGGTGCTTGTCTCGACCGGTGAGCTGGACGAGCTCGAGCGCCTCGCCCGCGCGCTGCTGGCGCTCGCGCTTTCCGACCTTGCGCTGCTTCAGGCCGTAGCAGACGTTGTCGAGGATCGACATGTGCGGGAAGAGCGCGTACTGCTGGAAGACGGTGTTCACGTCGCGCTTGTAGGGCGGGGTGCCGGCGACGTCGCGGCCGCCGATCAGGATCTCGCCCTCGTCCGGCTGCTCGAACCCGGCGATCATCCGAAGCGACGTCGTCTTGCCGCAGCCGCTCGGCCCGAGGAGCGACAGGAACTCGCCCTTGTGGACGCGCAGGTTGACCGCGTTCACCGCGACGAGCGAGCCGAACCGCTTCGTGACCGCGCGGAATTCGACATCGGCTTCGCCGGCTTCCGCGGCTGCGGCGCCCGGCTGCGGTGTCGTCGTGGCGGAGCTCATGGCGGAAAAGCCTTCACGAGACGGTTACCAGCGTATATCGTATGCGGCGGGCATGTCAACTTCGGATATCGAATCTGAAGGCCGCCGGAACGCAGGACTTCGAACCCCTGCCCCGCCGCTCGACGAGTCCAACCGCCGCATCATCGAGATCCTCCAGCGCGACGGCCGCTGCTCCTACACGGCGATCGGGCGCGAGCTGGGGATCTCCGAGACGGCCGTTCGGGCCCGCGTCCACCGGCTGACGGACGCCGGCGTGCTCGACGTGGTGGCGGTCACAAATCCGCTGAAGCTCGGGTTCGACGTGATGGCGCTGGTCGGCGTCCAGGCCCAGGCTGAGCTGGATCGCGTCGCCCAGGAGGTCTCCCAGTGGCGCGAGACGAGCTACGTCGTCCTCACCTCCGGCAGCTACGACCTGCTGGTCGAGGTCGTCTGCGAGAACAACCGCCACCTGCTCGAGCTCGTCCAGCGCATGCGCGAGATCGACGGCGTGAAGTCGACCGAGACCTTCATGTACCTCGACATGGTCAAGATGACCTACGCGTGGGGGACGCGCTGAGCCGCAGCTAGTCGGGGCTGTCGCGGACGGTTGGGCTGCGGCACGCGGTTCGCGACGCGCGGCTCCATGAGCCACCGGTGGGCGCGCCATTTGGCGGCTGCGTGTAACGACACTCGGTGGCGCCCCGTGGCATCGCTGCCACACCGCCGATCCCGCTGCGACGAACCCGCACCGAGGAAGACTCGAGGCGCATGCCCGACGGCGGCCGGCGCGCCCCAGCTAGCGCAGGCCGGTCGCCGTCGGAGCGCCCGCAGGGCGCTCGCCGTCCATGCCACCGGCGGTCTGCCTGCTTCGGGGTGGCCGTCACTCGTCGGTGGGATGTGACGACAATCGGTGTTCCCCGGCACCGACTTGTGAAAGGCCGTGACCCACGCATGACGCCCGGCCGGGCAGACTGGCCGCACGGTGTCCGGCTATCTCCCCACTCTGTACAAGGCACGCGGCCTCGCGACGAAGCAGCCGGTGTGCGCGATCTGCGTGGAGCGGACGAGAGGGCGGACGCAGAAGGTGACGCTCGGCTATGGCGTGGCGGTGTGGCTCTGCCCGGGCCACGCCAGCACCGACTTCCAGACGCGGCGGAGCGGGCAGGGACTTCGTGCGGACGCTCTCCGGGATCTGGCGGGCGAACGGGTGCCTGACCTCAGCCAGGAGTCGCGCCCTGCACGCTCACCTCGCCAGCCTGCAGGCGCGGCCGAAGCGGCCGCAACCGGGAAGCTACGCCTGGCCCGAGCTGCGCCGCCAGGTCGAATCCGCCTACGCCGAAGGCCACCGTCCCCACGACCTGGCCGACTCCATCCACACCACCTACGCCACCTGCCCAGCCCATCCACCCAGCCGGCGCACCCTCGAACGCTGGGCAGCGCAACGGCGTTGGCTCACCCGGCGTCCGCCCTAGCGCCCCCCGATCCGCTCCGCCAGCCGCTCGTCGCCGATCTCGCGCGCATACGCGGCCGCCCGCTCCACATCGACCGTGTTGTCGCGAGGCCGCTTGACCGGCGCCCTCCGATCCATCGTCGCCACCCGCCGGAACACCCCCAACCGCTTGTCCCGCACCGCCTCCGCCTGCCGCGGCGTCAGCTCGTCGGCCGCAGCCACGATGCCCTCGAGCGTCCCGTACCGCCCGAGCAACTCCGCCGCCCCCTTCGCGCCGATCCCCTTCGCGCCCGGGATCTTGTCGGACGGGTCGCCGCGAAGCGCGATGAAGTCGGGCACCTGCTCGGGCCGCACCCCGTACCGCGCAACCACCTCCGCCCGGTCGATGCGGTCGGGCGCGTAGCCGCCGGTACGCGGCGCGAGCACCGTGACCGTGTCGGACACCAGCTGGTACGCGTCGCGATCCGACGTGACGACGAGCGCCGTCCCGCCCGCCTCGGTCTCGAGCCGGGCCGCGGTGGCGAGGAGGTCGTCGGCCTCGTAGCCGGGCGCCTTGGCCCAGGCGAAGCCGAGCGCCTCGCACAGCTCCGGCATGCGGTCGAGCTGCTCGACGATCTCCGGGTCGAACTCCCTCCCCGCCTGGTACTCGGGCCACTCCTCGTGCCGGTAGGTGGGCACCGTGAGCGTGTCCCAGCACGCGAGCACGGCCCGCGGCCGCTCGGCCCGCCACAACCCCATCGCCATCACCGCGAACCCGTGCATGGCGTTGATCGGCCGCCCGCCCGCACCCGACAGCGGGCGCGACCCGTGGTAGGCGCGGTGGGCGAGCGAGTCGCCGTCGAGCACGAGGAGCGGTCGCTGGGCCACGGCGCCCGACGGTATACGATCGGTCTCGTGCACCGGCTCACGCTTCGCACCGAGCGGCGCGAGGAGATGGTCGACATCACGGCGGAGCTCGCCGCGGCCGTGGCGGAGCTCGGGGTGGCCGGCGGCGCGGTGCTCGTCCACGTCCCGCACACGACGGCCGCCGTCACGGTGAACGAGGGCTACGACCCGGACGTCGCCGCCGACGTGGTGCGCGACCTCTCGCGCCGGGTGCCGCGCGACGCCGGATACGCCCACGCCGAGGGAAACAGCGACTCCCACATCAAGGCGATCCTGGTCGGGTGCTCGCAGGTGATCCCCGTGGAGGACGGCAAGCCCGCGCTCGGGCGCTGGCAGCGGGTCTTCTTCTGCGAGTTCGACGGGCCCCGCTCCCGGGAGGTGTGGGTGTCGCCACTGGGCACGCAGTTGACTTGCATATCAAGGATTTTGCTCTAGAAGCCGATACGAGAAGAGGAGTTCTCACTTCCCCCGGTGGTGCTCTTCATCTTGCCTGGCTTCACTCTTCCGCATGCCCGCTCTGCCGGCCGCCCTGCTGGTGGCGGCTGCTGCGTTGGTCCTGTCGCCGGCCGCTTCGGCCCATCCGAGCGGAAGCCCCTCCCTGAAGACCATCGGCGTCGTGATCTCGAAGCGCCCGGCGAGCCCGACGAACCAGACGACCGCCAGGTTCGCGTGGAAGCGCCTCGGCCACGCCACCAAGACGACGTGCCGCCTGGACGTGCTGCCATGGAAGACCTGCAAGACGAAGATCACCTACAAGAACCTCCTGCCCGGCGTCCATACGTTCCGGGTCAAGGTCAGCGGCCGCGTCGGCGGCCGCATCCGATCGTCGGCCCAGAAGGTGCGCTGGACGATCGACGTGACGCCGCCCTCGGCGCCCGTCGTCTCGGGCGGGTCCGCGGCCTGGACGGTCGGCCCGGTGACGATCGTCGGTGCCGGCTCGACTGATCCCGGCGGCGCGATCGCCCGCTACGAGCACCGCACCTCACCGGACGGATCGGCGTGGAGCGCCGCCGCGGCGGGCGGCTCGCTCGACGTGACCGCGTCCGGGCAGACGTTCGTCCAGATGCGCGCGGTCGACACCGCCGGCAACGCCTCGGCGTGGGCGCCGGCCGTGACGGGCGCCGCGAACACCGCCATGATCGACTCGACCGGCCCGACGGCGCCCATCCTCTCCGGCGCCCTGGCCGGCTGGCAGCACACCGCGTCCGAGACCGTGACGGCGGCCGGCTCGATCGACGCCGGGTCGGGCGTCGCCGGCTACCAGTACCGCACGTCGGCCGACGCCGGCTCGACCTGGTCGGCCGCGCAGAGCGGCGCCCTCCTCGCCGTGTCGGCGGAGGGCCGCACCGACGTCCAGTTCCGGGCGGTGGACGCGGTCGGGAACCATTCGGCGTGGGCACAGGCCACCGTCCGGCTCGACAACGTCGCGCCGACCGCCCCTGCCGTCTCCGGCGGCGCCGCCGCCTGGCGCAACGTCGCGTCGGTGCTCACCGCGGCCTCCGGCTCGGCCGACACCGGCGGATCGGGCGTGGCCGGCTACGAGTACGAGACCTCGACGGACGGCGGCCTGATCTGGTCGGCCCCCGCCGCCGGCAACTCGCTCGGCGTGAGCGCCGAGGGCGAGACGCTCGTCCGGTTCGCGGCCGTCGACGGCGTCGGCCTCGAATCGGCATGGACGCCGGCGATCGTCCGGCTCGACCACACCGCGCCCACGCCGCCGACCCTCGCGGGCGGCTCGCTCGTCGTGGCTCAACCTGCCGCTCGCGAGCGTCTCCGCGGCCGCGTCGATCGACGCCGGCGGCTCGGGCCTCGACCACTACCGCTTCGAGACCTCGGCGGACGGCGGATCGACGTGGACGGCCCCGGCGACCGGGGCGCAGGCCGACGTCACGGCTCAGGGTGAGACGCTCGTCCGGTTCGGCGCCGTCGACGCCGCCGGCAACGCATCGGCGTGGGTGCAGGACACGGTCCGCCTCGACACGGCGCCCCCGACCGACCCGGTCGTGAGCGGCGGTTCGAGCGCGTGGAAGAACGTCGCGTCGGTGACGGTCTCGGCGTCCGGGGCGACCGAATGCCGGCTCGGGGATCGCCGGGTACGAGTACGGGACGTCGACCGACGGCGGCGCGAACTGGTCGGCTCCTGCTGCCGGCGCCTCGCTCGGGGTCACCGCCGAGGGCGAGACGCTGGTTCGCTTCCGCGCCGTCGACACCGCCGGCTTCCAGTCCGGGTGGAAGCAGGCCACGGTGCGCATCGACCGCACCGCGCCGACCGCGCCGTCGGCCGCGGGCGGCTCGGCGACCTGGCAGTCCGTGAGCCAGATCACGATCACGGGGAGTGGCTCGACCGACACGCCGGGGTCCGGGGTCGCGAGCTACCAGTACCGCACGTCGACCGACGGCGGCGCGTCCTGGTCGGGCGCGACGGCGGGCGCCTCGGTCGACGTGACGGCAAACGGCGAGACGCTCGTCCAGTTCCGGGCGACCGACGTCTCCGGGCTGCACTCGGCCTGGGCTCCGGCCGCCGGCACGGCGGCGGCGACGGCGCGCGTCGACCGCGCGGATCCGACGGCGCCCTCGGTGACCGGCGGCTCGAACGCATGGAAGAGCGTCGCGCAGACGACCGTCACCGCCTCGGGCTCGACCGACGCCCTCTCCGGGCTCGCCGGGTATGAGTACCGCGAGTCGACCGACGGCGGGACGACGTGGGGCAGCGCCGCGGCCGGCCCCTCCGACGTCGTCTCGGCCGAGGGCGAGACGCTGGTGCAGTTCCGGAGCGTCGACGTCGCCGGGAACACCTCCGCGTGGACGCCGGCCGCGCCGACGGGCGCGAGCACGGTGCGACTCGATCGCACGGATCCGAGCGACCCCGGCGTGACCGGCGGCTCGCTCGCGTGGCAGAGCGTCGCCTCGGTCGCCGTGACGGCGTCCGGGTCGACCGACTCCGGCGGCTCCGGGCCCGCGACCTACGAGCACCGCACCTCGACGGACGGCGGAGCGACCTGGTCGGCGGCGAGCGCCGGTGCCGTCGCGACGGTCTCGGCACAGGGCGAGACCCTCGTCCAGCTGCGCGCCGTCGACGGCGCCGGGAACACCTCGGCCTGGGTCGGCGCCACCGTCCGCATCGACCGCACGAATCCGTCGGCACCGAGCGTCGTGGGCGGCTCCTCGTCCTGGCAGGCGTCGGCGCCCGTGGCCGTCTCGGCATCCGGCTCGACCGACAGCGGCGGGTCGGGCCTCGCGCAGTACGAGTACCGCACCAGCTTGAACGGCGGCGCCTGGTCGGGCGCGACCGCCGGCGCGTCGGTGAACGTCGCGGCCGAGGGGACGACCCAGGTGCAGTTCCGAAGCGTGGACGGTGCGGGCAACACCTCGGCGTGGACGCCCGTCGCGCCGACCGCCGGCAGCACCGTGAAGCTCGACCTCACGTCGCCCACCAACCCCACCGTCTCGGGCGGCTCGGCGCTCTGGCAGAGCGTTGCGTCGGTGACCGTCTCCGCGGCGGGGTCGTCCGACACCGCGAGCGGCGTGGCCGGCTACGAGTACGAGCAGTCGACGAACGGCGGCGCGACGTGGTCGCCGCTTCCGACGTCGGGCGCCGCGCTGACGGTGAGCGGCGAGGGTGAGACGCTCGTCCGCTTCCGGGCCGTCGACAACGTCGGCCGCGTCTCGGGCTGGGCCCAGGCGACCGTGCGCATCGACCGCACCGCCCCGACCACCCCCAACATCGGCGGCAGCGGCTCCCTGAGCTGGCAGAACGTCGCCTCGGTGACGATCACCGGATCCGGCTCGACCGACGTCCCGGCGGCCGACGGTGTGAATCACTACGAGTACCGCACGTCGACCGACGGCGGGACGACGTGGTCGGCCGGGCACCTCCGGCGGGTCCGCCGTGATCTCGGCCGAGGGCACGACGCTCGTGCAGTTCCGCGCGGTCGACGGCGCCGGCAACGTCTCGGCCTGGGCTCCCGCCGTGGCTGGTGCGACCAACACGGTCAAGCTCGACCGCGGCGCTCCCACCAACCCGACGGTGTCCGGCGCGACCGGCCTCTGGAGCAACGCCGCCTCGGTCGTCGTGACCGCCTCGGGCTCGACGGACGGCGGCAGCTCGGTCACGGGCTACCAGTACCAGACGTCGCTCAACGGCGGCGCCTTCTCGGCCTCGACGTCCGGGAGCTCGGTGACCGTGAGCGCGCAGGGCACCACCGTGGTGCAGTTCCGGGCGCTCGACGCGGCCGGCAACACGTCCGCCTGGGTGCAGGGCACCGTGAAGCTCGACCGCACGCTGCCGACGAACCCGACCGTCTCCGGTGGCTCGACGAGCTGGTCGGCGGCCGCCTCACGGACGATCTCTGCGACCAACGCGACCGACGCGCTGTCGGGCCTCGCCCGGTACGAGTACCGCACGTCCACGAACAACGGCACGACGTGGGGCGCGACGACGGCCGGAGCGTCGGCGGTCATCGCCGCCGAGGGCACGACGATCGTCCAGTTCCGCTCGGTCGACAACGCCGGCAACGTGTCGTCGTGGCTCCCGACCACCGCCGGGTCGAGCAACACGGTGAAGCTCGACCGGACGGCGCCGAGCCTGCCGACGGTGAGCGGCGGATCGCTCACCTGCACGAGCAGCCGCATCACGATCCGGGCGTCGGGCTCGACCGACACGATGTCGGGCTTCTCGACCTACCAGTACCACTACTCGACGAACGGCGGCGCCTTCGGCTCGACGTTCACCGGCTCCAGCGTGCAGTTCCGGAGCAGGGGCACGTACGTCGTCCAGTTCCGGGCGGTCGACCGGGTCGGCAACACGTCGGCCTGGAACCCGCTGGTCGCGGGCGCGGCCAACACGGCCTGCCACACGTAGTCGATTCCCGCCCTTGAGCGGCCGACGGCTGCGGTGGTCAGGAGGTCGCGAGGCGGGCGTACAGAAACATGTCGACCCGGCCGCCTGTGACGATCAGGTACGAGCTCAGGCAACCCTCGCGGACGAACCCCGCGCGTTCGAGCACCCGCTGCGACGCGACGTTGCGAGGCTCCACGAGCGCTTCAACACGGGCGAGCCCCGCCTCGGTCAGCGCCCAGTCGGTAAGCAGTGCGACCGCCCGCGAAGCACGACCGCGACCTCGAGCGCGCTCGAGGACCCAATAGCCGATGCCAACCGCTCCGGGATCCAGCTCGAAAACGAGCCCAGCCGCGTCTGACCCTCCGCTCGCCGCGACCGGCACGGTGCCGGCCTTTGTTCGAAACAGCAGTCCGATGCAGCCCAGGGCCTCATCCGTCGCCGCGTCGGCGATGGCAAGGCACACGCCGGCCCCCTCGGACTGCCGGCGCCATTGCCGTGAGATCCACAGCCGAGCCTCGCCGGCGTCGCACCGCTTCTCGTCCTCCACACAGCGGACGTCGCTCTCCGCCCACGGCCGCAGCACAACGCCGTCGTCGGCGAGCCGCCGGTCGGGATACGGAAGCGACGCCATCGCCTCAGCGTAACCCGGCTTCCGTCAAGGGTCGCGGAGGCGCCACCCAGCCGTGGGCGCGAGCCCGAAGCTAGTGAACGAGCGCGCCGGTGAGCGCGGCGGCGAGGCAGAGCAGTGCGGAGAGCGCGAGCAGCCGGTTCACGATCGTGAGCGAATCGTCCCGAGCTGCGGTGCGGACGTTGGTGCGAGGGAGGGTCATGCCCGGGTAGATCGCCCGGCAGGTGCCCCCGCGCCATCCCCAGGCTGGGGGATTCTTGGCCCGCCGGCGGTGAGGTCGGGCTCGGGCTCCGGTCCCTTCGATCTGGGTGCGGGGCCTCACGGCCCCCATGCCGTGCCGGACGAACCGGACGAGGAGCACCGCCGCCCCGCCGAGGGCCGTGATCGTGCCGACCGCGTAGAAGGCGAGGCCGAGCGCCACGGCCTGCGGCCGGGCCGCGTAGCCGTGCAGGAAGTAGACGAAGACGCCCTCGCGCACCCCGATGCCGTTCAGCGAGACCGGCAGGGCGAGCGACGCGAACACGACCGGGCCCGTCAGCAGGATCACCGAGTCGGGAACGTCGAGGCTGAGCGCGCGCGTGAGGAGCCAGATCACGCCCACCCGCGCGAGCTGCACGACCAGTGCCAGCGTGCCCACCAGCACCAGCGTGCGCGTATGCCCGCGGTACGAGTGCAGCGCCTCGTAGAACCGGCCGCCGGCCGCGAGCCGGTGGCCGTCCGACTCGCGGCTCGAGGATGCGGGCGACGACCCCGCGCAGGCGGCTCGAGAAGAGGAGCGCGAGGGTGCCGGCCGCCGCGACGCCGAACGCGGCCTCGGCGGCGATGACGCCGGGGCGGCGCGCCGATCCGCCGCCGACGGCGACGGCCGCCACGGCCAGGGCGACGAGGGAGACGAGCCCCACCAGGCGGTCGATCAGCACCGAGGCGACCGCCTCGGGGGCGTCGTGCGTCCGTCGGCCGAGCTCGACGGCGCGCACGGCGTCGCCGCCGATCGCCGCCGGCAGGAACTGGCCCGCGAAGAGGGCGACGAAGTACGTCCGCGTCAGCCAGGCGAGCGGCGCGTCGATGCCTTTCGCCGAGAGCAGGAGCCGCCACCGAAGCGCCATCAGCGGCACCGTCGCGACGCTCACGGCGACCGCCGGCAGGAACCAGCGAAGCTGGGTCCGGCTCAGCTCGTGCAGCACGCGGTGGATGCCCGCCCAGTGCAGGATCGCCGCGAGCAGGACGCCTGAGACGAGCGCCTCGAGCGCGACCCGTGTCCGCCTGCTCATCGCCCCTCGTCCGCGTACGCCGCGTGCACCTTGCGCACGGCGGCGAGCGCGTCCTCGACGTCGGCCTCCGAGTGGGCCGCGGCCAGCGGCAGCGACAGCACCTCCGCGCCGGCGCGCTCCGTCTCGGGCAGCGGCACGGGATCGAGGTTCTCGCGGTACCAGGTGAGCAGGTGCACGGGCAGGAAGTGCAGCCCCGTCGCGATGTTCTCGGCCATGAGCGCGGCGGCGTAGGCGTCGCGGTCGGCGCCGGCGACCGCCGGATCGATTCGGACGACGTACAGGTGATGGGCGTGGACGCCGTATCCGGGCCGGCCGATCGGCGTGATGCCGTGGAGCGGCGCGAGCCCGGCGTCGTAGCGCTCGACGAGGTCGGCCCGGTGGGCGCGGAGCTCGTCGATCCGGGCGACCTTGGGGAGCGCGGCAGCCGCCTGGAGATCCGCGAGGTTGGCCTTCCAGCCCGGCTCGACCACGTCGTAGTGGCCGAGCGTGCGGGTCTGGGCCCGCCGCCAGGGATCGCGGGTGATGCCGTGCGCGCGCAGCAGGCGCAGCCGCTTGGCCATCGGGGCGGAGTCGGTGGTGACGATGCCGCCCTCGCCGCCGGCCAGGCTCTTCGTCGCGTAGAGCGAGAAGCACGTGAGGTCGCCGATCGCCCCGACCTTGCGCCCGCGCACCGTCGCCTCGACGGCATGGGCGGCATCCTCGATGATCGCGATCTGGCGGCCCTTGACCGCCGCCTGAATCGCGTCCATGTCGCACGGGCCGCCGGCGAAGTGCACCGGCACCACCGCGCGCGTGCGCGGCGTGATCGCCGCCTCGACGTAGGCCGGGTCGACGTTCAGCGTCTCGGCGTCGATGTCGGCGAACCGCGGCGTGGCTCCCGTGTGCAGGATCGCGTTCACGGTCGCCGGCCACGTGAACGAGCTCGTGACCACCTCGTCGCCGGCCCCGACTCCGGCGACCCGGAGCGCCAGGTGCAGCGCGTCCGTGCACGAGGACGTCGCGATGGCGTGGGCCGCGCCGGCGTACTCCGCGAAGCGCTCCTCGAGCTCGACGACCCGCGGGCCGGAGGTCAGCCAGCCCGACTCGAGCGTCGCGACCACCGCCTCGATCTCTGGGCGGCCGATGATCGGCGGCGAGAACTCGAGCAGCGTCTCGCGCACGGGCGTGCCGCCGTCGATGGCAAGCGGCTGGGATGTCCGGGCGCGGCTCATGTCACGTCGAAGTGGACGGCGGCCGCGAGTGCGGCCGCGCGGGCGAGCGCCTCCTCGCGGGTGGCGCCGCCGGTGAGCACGTACCCGGCTCGATCGGTGGCGATGCGGATCGGGCCGTACACGTGTCCCGGTGCATCGTAGAAGCACACCTCCGGCGGCCCTGCCGCCCGCCGGAGCGTCCCGGGCGGCGCCTCGAGGAATTCGATCACGCCGGCGCCCGCCGGGGCCGGCGTCACGTCGGCCTCCGCCACCGGGCGGCCGAGCGCGGCGAGGACGGCCGCCCGGGCCAGGTCGACGCCGGTCGTGAGCTTCACGAGCTCGGAGTCGTGGCCCCCTCCGAGCCGCGCCGCGACCTCGACGATGCGCGGCCCGTCGGGTCCGAGGAGCACCTGGACGTACCACGGCCCGGCTCGGATCCCGAGCGCCTCGACCGCCCGGACGGCGGTCGCAGCCGCGACGGACGGGTCGCGCTCGGGCGGATAGACGTGCCGCTGGGCGACCCCGGGGGCGTCCGGGAAGTGCACCCGGTCGGTCACCGCGGCGACGACGGCCCGGCCCTCGGCGGTGAAGCCGTTCACCGTCACCTCGGGGCCGGGGACGAACGCCTCGTAGAGGACGCGCCCGCTCCGCGACTCGGACGCCGCCCGCCTCGCCGCGGCGTCGAGACCGGCCGGGCCGGCGAGGATCGACATGGCCCGCTGCCCCTGGCGGTCGGGCGCCTTGACGACGCACGGGTACGCGGGCGGCCCGCCGGTCGACCACGCGGGCTGCGGCACCCCGGCGGCGTCCAGCGCCTCGCGCTGGGCGATCTTGTCGGTCGCCACCTCGGCCACACCGGGGCTGATCGGGTGGGGCAGGCCGAGGTCGCGCGCGACCGCAGCGGCCACCCGCACGGGCCAGTCGGTGCCCGGGGCGATGACGCCCGACGCGCCCTCCGCCGCGGCCCGCACGCCGTCTCGGTCCTCGCTCGACACGGAGACGTCGCCAACGCCCGGGTCGGAGTCGCAGACGAGCGTCCGTACGCCGAGGGCGCGGGCGGCGTCGATCGCGTGGCGCTGCGCCGGCCCGCCGCCCAGCACCACGAGCGTTGGAGCCTCGGTCACACGACGGTCTGAGCCGTCTCCTCCGTGGCCATGACCGACTGCCACCAGTCCGGATTGTCCCGGTACCAGCGGACGGTGCGCTCGAGCCCGTCGGAGAACGGAATGCTCGAGCGCCAGCCGAGGAGCTCGAGCGCCTTGCCGGTCGAGCCGATGTGCCGGTCGACCTGGCCCGGACGGTCGGTGATGTGGTGCTTGAGCGAGGAGGGCTTCCCGAGGATGTCGAGGATCGCATCGGCGATCTCCTCGACCGACTCGTCGATGCCGGTGGCGACGTTGATCGTCTCGCCGACGATCGCGTCGAGCGGCACCTCGCAGGCGGCAGTGATCGCCTCGGCGGTGTCGAACGCGTGCAGCCAGTCGCGGCTCGCGATCCCGTTCCCGTGGATCGTCAGGGGCCGGTCGGTCAGCGCCTGGATGATGAACCGCGGGATGACCTTCTCGGGGTGCTGGAAGGGCCCGTAGTTGTTGAACGGGCGGATGATCGTGATCGGCAGGCCGTACGTGCACCAGTACGAGTACGCGAGGCGATCGCCCCCCGCCTTGGTGCCCGCGTACGGCGAGCGCGGGTTGAGCGGGTGATCCTCGGTCATCGGATCGGACTCCGCGGTGCCGTACACCTCCGACGAGGAGATGAGGATGAACCGCTCGATCGGGCGCTCACGCATCGCGTCGAGCAGCACCTGGGTGCCGACGACGTTCGTGGTGACGAACTCGCCGCCGCCCTGCTCGATCGACTTCGAGACGTGCGACTCGGCCGCGGCGTTCACGATCACGTCGACGCCCTCGAGGGCGGTCGTGACGTCGGCCAGGTCGCGGATGTCGCCGTGGATGAACCGCAGCCGCTCGTGCTCGAGCACGTCGGCCAGGTTGGCCAGGTTGCCGGCGTAGGTGAGGGCGTCCATCGTGACGACCTCGTGCGCCGTCTCCTCGAGGAGGTAGCGGATCATGTTCGAGGAGATGAACCCGGCGCCGCCGGTGACAAGGATTCGCTTCATGGAGATGGTTGACTCCTGAATTCCCGTGATGTTCTGGGCGGCGAGAACCGAGTAGCGCAAGGACGCAGGGAGCGTCGATATTGGGTGAAATATCGACGCGACCGAGGACAAGCTGCAAGGCGAACGCCTTGCAGCGGTCACGGGAAGACCTGCTATCCAAGCAGGTCTCCCGTGGATGCGAC
Organism: uncultured Actinomycetes bacterium; assembly: GCA_963821535.1. Lineage (GTDB taxonomy): Bacteria > Actinomycetota > Thermoleophilia > Gaiellales > JAICJC01 > JAICJC01. The sequence goes on from CAWGEC010000010.1 coordinate 111,519, forward strand.
GGTTCGCAGCCGCAGCCCCATCACAGCGGGCATCGACACCCCCGTGGAACGTCCAGGCGCGCGGTAATTGGGAGTCAATCATCTCGGTCAGAGCTCTCGTTCGATGGTGTAGCCCGGCCCCCGCTGGGCGAGACGCTCGATCCGGCCGAGTTGCTCCCCCACGATCGCCATCAGCGCGCCGTGAAGGCCCAGCAGAAGCAGCACCAACGCCCCGAGGAGGACGAGGCCGGGCGGGTCCCCGTGCCGGATCCAGTCGACCAGACCCCACACCCCGATACCGACGCCGGAAAGGATACCGACAACGGCCACGGACAGCCCCACCCGCTGGGACAGCCCGGGCCAGAACCCGGTCACGACCTGGAGGCCCATCTTGACCAGGGCCAGCGGCCGGTAGCGGCTCTTGCCCTCGCGGGCCCGGTGCTGGAGGTCGACCTCGACGACGCGGACGCCGGTCGAGCAGACGATCGCCTTGGTGAACTTCTGCCGGCCGATCCGGTGCATCACCGGGTCGAGCGCCTCGCGCCGGTAGGCATTGAACGCGCAGCCGAAGTCGGCCAGGTCGACCCCGGTGAGGCGCGCCAGCATCCGGTTGATCGCCGCCGAGGGCAGCCGCCGGAGCGCTGGGTCGTCGCGCCCCAGCCGGCGGCCGGAGGCGACGTCGGCCCCGGCCTCGACGGCCGCGACGAGCTTGGGGATGTCGGACGGGGCGTTCTGGAGGTCGCCGTCCATCGTGACCACGATCCGGCCCCGGGCGCGTGAGATGCCGGCGTGCATGGCGGGGTGCTGGCCGTAGTTTCGGTCGAACGACACGACCCGCAGGCGGGGATCCGACTCGTGCAGGCGCGAGAGCCGGTCGAAGGTCGCGTCGGTCGACCCGTCGTCGACGAAGATCACCTCGCCGGGGATGCCGGCCTGGTCGAGCGACGCCACGATCCCGCGGAAGAGCGGGTCCACGGTGGCCTCCTCGTCGAGCACCGGGACGACCACGCTCACCTCGGGGGCGGCCATCGGGCAAGGGTACCGGCGGCCCGGGACGGCGGCGTTGGCCGATAATCCCGCGCCGATGGTTAGTCGTGCCCGGGTGCGGGCTCTTGCGGCCGAGCGGTGGCCCGCACTCCTGGGCGGTGTCGCCGTGGCGGGCTATGCCATCCTCGTGGTCGGGTTCGGGCTCGACTTCCGGCCGCTGCACCACGACGAGGTCGTGACGCTGCACGTCGCCGGCCAGCCGAGCGCCCGCGACGTGCTCCACGTCGCGATCCAGGACAGGCACGGGCCGCCGCTGCACTACCTCGTCGCGCACGCCTCGCTCGACTGGCGCCGGGACATCCTTGGCCTGCGCCTGCCGTCGGCCCTCTTCGGGATCCTCGCCGTCGCTCTTGCCTACGGCTGCGGTCGCGAGCTGATGGGCCGGGCCGGCGGGGCGACGGTCGCGGTCGTCACGGCGATCACGCCGATCACGATCCACCTGGCCCAGTTCGCGCGCGGCTACACGGCGATGATCGCGTGCGCCTACGGGAGCCTGTGGCTCATGCTCCTGCTCGTCCGCACGGGCCGGGCCCGCTGGGCCGTGGCGTATGCGCTGGCGGCGCTGCTCCTCGCGGCGACCCATCCGTTCGGCCTCTTCGCGCTCGCGTCTGAGCTCGTGCTCCTCGCCGGCCTCGGCGGGTACGCCCTGGTGACGAAGCGGCGCGGCGACCGCCGGGCGCTCCTCGCCGTCGCCGCCGGGCTCGCGCTCGGCGCGGGCGCCCTGCTCTGGCTTCGCCACCTGTACTCGCCGCTCCAGTCCAAGTACGGGGTGGGGAAGGGCGGGGCGGTCGTCGACCTGGCGTCGCGGTCGTTCTGGAGCGACCTCGCCTCGCATGTGACCGGGTCGTCGGTGCCGGCGTTCTGGATCCTCGTCGGCCTTGCGGTTGTGGCCGGGATCGCCTCGCTCGCCTTCCGCGACCGGCGCGCGGCGATCGTGGCCGCGGTGTGGCTGCTCCTGCCGCTCCGTCCTGCTTCAGATCCTCACCGCCTCGTCGGAGGACTTCGCCCCCGAGCGCCACCTCTCGTTCCTCCTCCCCGGCTACGCGATCGCGCTCGCCGGGTTCGCGCTCGAGCTCGGCCGCCTCCCCGGCCGGCGCCGCATCCTGGGCGCGGTCGTCCTCGCGGCGCTCCTCACGCCGCTCCTCGTATCGGGCCGGAACGACCTCTCGAACTTCAACGCCGACCTGCGTGACGCGAGCCTCGGGCTGGCGGCGGATTTCGGGCCCCACGACGTCCTTTTGACGACGGCCGGCGTGCACGGCACGCTCGAGGACCCGCGGCTGTTCGGCGCCTACGCGTCGCTGGACGCGCCCGACCAGACGCCGCTCGCGGCCTGGAAGGCTGTCGACGCCGCCAGCCGGTGCGGCCTGATCCGCCGGCTCGGGCAGCAGCGGTACCCGCAGCGGGTCTGGCTCATCGCCTCGACCAAGCACCCGCTCGACGTGGCAGCGGCGCTCGACGACGCGGGGGCGACGACGTCGATCTACGGCGACATCGTGGTCGCCGTGTCAGAGCCGAGGTACACGAGGGAGCGAAGCGTGCTCTATCTGGGCACGCGCCTCTGGCGCCAGGTTGCCGTCGGGGATTCGGGGGTGCGCGACTTCCGCCGCATGGCGCGCCTCTATCGCTTCGCCGCGCACCTCGCCTCCGTCCAGCGCTGCCCAACCGCGACTTAGACTTAGCCGAGCACGGCCCGGGCCTCGTCGGCCAGCACGCCGAACCGGATCGGCTCGCCTGTCAGCTCGCGCAGGAGGTCGTCTGCGCGGAGCGACTGGCCCAGGCTCCAGAGCTCGCGCAGCAGGTCGCCCGCCGCGCGGCGCCGGAACCAGTCCGACCCGAACCGGCTCTTCAGGTGCTCGCGCAGCTGGGCCTCGAACGCCCAGGCCCGCAGGTAGCAGGTGCAGTAGAAGCCGCCGTCGACGTCCTCGAGGTAGTCGCTGCGCGGATAGGGGACTCCGACCGCCGCCGACAGGTGCTCGGCGTAGCGGTCGGGCAGGGCCTCGAGTGCCGTCCCCGAGTGGAGGGCGATCTCGTACGCCAGCTTGCCCGCGTAGCGGCGCACGAAGAAGAGCTTCTGGAGCGAGGTGAAGCGGACGTAGTCGTCGACGGGCCCGAAGTCGAGCTGCGAGTGAAGCCACGCGGGATCCGACACGAGGTGCTCGAAGAGGAACGCGAAGCCCTCCGTGACGGCGTTGTCGCCCAGAAGCCGCTGCTCGGCCGGGAGCGCCGGGTCGGCGTTTGCGAAGTGCTCGGTGTGGCCCGCCTCGTGGAAGAGCGCCTGGTAGTCGTCCTGCCCGCCCTGCGGCAGGATGACGAGGACGACCCGGCCGGGGACGCGGATCGGCGCGCAGAACGCCCGCGGGCGCTTGCCCGGGCGGGCCTCGATGTCGAGCTCGACGTTCCGCTGGGCCTCGAGGTCGATTCCGAGGCCGGCCAGCGTCGCCCGGAGCGCCGGGACGGCCCGCGCCGTCGTGAACCCGGCGTCGAACTCCGGGGCGCGCCAGAGGCGGGTGAAGTCCGAGAGCGACGCGTCCTCGAACGCCACGCCCAGGCGGCTCCGCAGCGCCGAGTCGATGCACTCGCGGTAGAGCGACTCCGTCTCCGACGTGTACGCCGAGGTCTCGCGGTCGACGCCGCGCGGGTCGTAGTCGAAGCGCTCGTAGAGCTCGAGCACCGAAGCCGCGCCCAGGTCGGCGGTCAGCTCCCGCTCCAGCTCGACGGCCTCCTCGTACATCGGGTTCAGGTGCTCCTCGGTGGCGGCGCACCGGCGCGCGTGCAGGTCACGGCGGCGGCCGCCGTCGGGCTCGTTCATGATGCGGGGGCGCACCTCGCGGTAGGGCACGTCCTCGCCGTCGAACGCGACCGTGAGCGACGCCTCGGTGTTGGCGATGTCCTCGCTCAGGTGCTTCACGCCGTTTCCGACATAGGCCTCGGCGGCGAAGCGGCGCAGCTCGACGGGAGCGCCGTCGTCGGCGAGCGCCTGCGCCTGCTCCAGCGTGCTCAGGTCGGCGTGGCGCTCGTACACCTCGGCGATCTCGTACGTCCGCTTGTGCCCGGCGCTGTGCGCGTAGTACTCCTCGAGGGCCTCCGCCGTCATCTCCTCGAGGCGGTCGCGATACTCCGGGACGGCGATCGGCACGGGCTTAGACTCTAGCGGTGGCAATTGCGCTCCACCGTGGTCAGGAGATCGACCTGACCGTCGACAGCCTCGCCTTCGGCGGGCGCGGCGTCGCCCGCCACGGCGAGCTGGTCGTGTTCGTCTCGCGGGCCCTCCCCGGCGACCGTGTGCGGGCCCGGGTCACGAAGCTCAAGCGCCGCCACGCCGAGGCCCGCACGATCGAGGTGCTCGAACCGGGCCCGGGCCGCGTGTCAGCGCGCTGCGCGCACTTCGGCGTGTGCGGGGGCTGCTCCTGGCAGGACCTCGACTACGCCGAGCAGGTGCGGCACAAGGCGGCCCAGGTCGACGACGCGCTCCGGCGCCTCGGCCGGATCGAGATCGAGCTCGAGCCGATCGTCCCGGCGGTCGAGCAGTACGGCTACCGCAACAAGCTCGAGTACTCCTGGGCGCAGGGCCCCGAGGGGCCGTCGCTGGGGTTCCACCGCGCGGGCCGCTGGGACGAGCTGGTGCCCGTCGAGACATGCCACATCGCCTCCGCGGCGGGGAACGACGTCCGGCGGGCGTTCGAGCGGTGGGCGCGCGAGGCGGGCCTCCGCGTCTACGACGGGGCGACGGGCGAGGGCTACCTGCGCCACCTGGTGGTGCGCGAGGGCGCGCACACGGGGCAGCTCCTCGCCATGCTCGTCACCGCACCCGGCCCGGTGCCCGAGGTGGATCGGCTCCGCGCGCTCGTGCCGGAGGGCGTGGTCGGCGTGGCCCACGCCGTGAACGCCGGGGTCGCCGAGGCCACTGCCGGGCTCGAGGCCGCCCCGCTCTTCGGCGCCGATCGCTATGAGGAGGTCGTGGGCGGCCTGCGGCTGGCCGTCACCGCCGGGGCGTTCATGCAGACCAACACGGTCATGAGCGAGCGGCTGTACGAGCTCGCGATCGAGTACGCCGGCCTGCGCCCCTCGGACGTCGCGTGGGATCTCTACTGCGGCGCGGGGGCGATCGGCCTCCTGGCCGCCGCGGGCGCCGGCCGTGTGTTCGGGATCGAGATCGCCGAGGAGTCGGTCGCCAGGGCGCGCGAGAACGCCGAGCGAAACGGCATCTCGAACATCGAGTTCGTCACGGGCGACGTCGCCAAGAGCGTTGCGCCGCTGCTCGAGCGGGCGCCGCGGCCGGACGTCGTCTTCGTCGACCCGCCCCGCGCGGGCCTCACCCCGAGGGCCGTGAAGCGGCTGCTCGAGCTTGCGCCCGAGCGGATCGTCTACGTGTCGTGCAACCCGACGACGCTGGCGCCGAACGCCCGCGCGCTCCTGGACGCCGGCTACACGCTGGAGCGCGCCCGCCCCGTCGACATGTTCCCGCACACGCCGCACATCGAGTGCGTGGCGCTCCTCCGGCGGGAAAAAACGGTGCCTGGCACGGATTTTCCAGGATCACGCGCACCACTCGAGCGCGACTGCCTCGAGCACCTGAGTGCAGCGCTCGACGGAATCGAGGTCGACCCACTCCTCGACGGCGTGGGCCCCGGCTCCCGACGGGCCGAACACGACGGTCGGGATGCCGGCGGCCGAGAGGACGGCCGCGTCCATCCAGGCCGCGTAGCCGATCGTGGCCGGTTCGCGCCCCAACACCGCCACCGCGTGCCGCCGGACGGCGTCCACGATCGGCGCGTCGGACGCGACCTCGAAGGGGGCCCGCTCGAAGGTCGAGCGCACGTCGGCGCCGGCGGCGATCTCGCCGATCTGGGCTTCGACGTCGGCGAGCGTCTCGCCCGGCACCGTCCGCCGCTCGATCCGAAGGAGGCACCGCTCGGGGTAGCTCGAGAGCTCCTGCCCGCCCTCGATCAGGGACGCATGCACCGAGCCGGTTCCGAGCAGCGGATGCGGGCGCGATCCGGCGAGCCGGGAGCCGAGCTGCGAGAGGCCGACAAGGACCTCGCCCATCGCGGCGATCGCGTCGACGCCGAGGTCGGGGCGCGACCCGTGGGCGGCGACGCCGGCCGTCTCGACGTCGAGCCAGACGAACCCCTTGTGGGCGACGCACACCTCGAGCTCGGTGGGCTCGGTGACGATCGCCGCGTCGGCCCGGATCTCGGCCGCCAGGCGCTCGGCGCCGATCGACTCGTGCTCCTCGTCGCACACGAGCGCCACGATGACGTCGCCGCGGAGGCCGGCCCCGGCCACGGCGGCCGCCCCGGCCATCACCGCCGCCACGCCCCCCTTCATGTCGAACGAGCCGCGGCCGTGCATACGCCCGTCCTCGACCCGCGGGTCGAACGGGGCCTGCATCCCCTCGACGCCGACGGTATCCATGTGGGCGCAGAGGAGGAGCGACCGGCCGCCGCCGGCCCCGCGCGCCACGCCGACCGCGTTGGTCCGTCCGGGCGCGACCTCGTCGACGCGCGCCTCGAGGCCATGGTCCGAGAGCCAGCCTGCGCAGAACGCCGCGATCTCGGCCTCGCCGGCGCCTCCGGGCACGAGCGCGGGGTTGATCGAGTCGATCTCGACCAGGCGGGCGAGGAGGCCGGTGGTCTCGCTCACGCCCAGGCCGCTTCGAGCGCAACCGCCGGGAGGCCCGGGTCGGGTGCGGCGTCCGGGTGCAGGATGTGCGCGAGCTGGGAGACGCCGTCGGCCAGGCGCGGCGCGGGCCGCGAGTAGTAGGAGTCGGCCTCGACGGCGACCGCGCGGCACGGGAACCGGATGCCGGCCGACTCGGTCGCCGCCCGCTCGGCGCCGAAGCCGCACGGAGCGACGACGACGACCTCCGGCCCGGCGGCCGCGACGTCGTCCCACGTCACCGGAAACGACGGGCCGCCGGTTCGGCCCAGCACTTCGCGGCCGCCGGCGAGCGCGACCATCTCGGGCACCCAGTGGCCGGCCGCGAACGGCGGATCGAGCCACTCCGCAAGGAAGACGGGCACCGGCCGCCGGCCGGCGACGGCATCGACCGCCGCCGCGATCGTGCTGCGCATCCGCTCCACCACCGATGCTGCAGCGGCGGCCGCGTCGAGCCGCTCGCCCAGCTCGACCACCGTCGCCTCGACGTCGGCGATCGTGCGCGGGTCCAGCGAGACCACCTCGGCGTCGAGGCTCCGGATCCTGCCGACGTCGTCGCCCGAGACGGCGCAGACGTGGCACAGGTCCTGGGTGATGACGACGTCGGGCGCGAGCTCGCGCATCAGCTCCTCGTCGACGGCGTAGAGCGCCTGCCCCGACAACACCGCCTCGCGGACGGCGGAGTCGATGTCACGGCTCGAGAGCACCGACGTGTCGACCCGCGAGGCTGTGACGACGGGCAGGTCGGCGACATCGGCGGGGTAGTCGCACTCGGCCGACCGGCCGACGAGCCATCCGGTTCGGCCGAGGGCGCCCACGATCTCGGTGGCGCTGGGGAGGAGGGAGCAGACGCGCGGGGTCAGGCGCGCTAGCGTAGCGCGGCCACGAAGAGCGGCGCGTACGGCGAGCCGAGGCCCGTCACCGGGTCCCAGCCGACCCCGGTGTCGAGCGAGCTGTCGCGCTCGATCGACCGCAGGCGGGTCACGATGTGGCCTCCCACGAGCGCGTTTCGCAGGACGGCGAGTGAGGCGTGGCCGCCCGTCACGTCGCGCAGGCCGCCCGTCCCGCGCATCAGGTAGAGCGCGGGGTTGATGAAGCCGTGCGGCGCGCCGGCGTCCTGGTCGGCGAGCGCCATGATGCCCGAGAGGAGCGGCGCCGAGAGGCTGGTGCCGCCGATCCACGAGTCGATGATCCGGCGGTGGCCGGACGGAAGCACGTAGGTCTGCGAGAACGTGACGCCGGTCTGCGGGTCGGCCACCATCGAGATGTCCGGCTCGACGCGGCGCAGCTTGCCGTTCCACGTCGCGGCCGACGGCGGCACCTCGGGCGCCTGGTAGGCGGGCATCGGGAACACGTGGCTCGCTCCGCCGCCCGAGCCGTACAGGAACGGGCCCGGCGCCGCCGGCTGCCAGTGGTCGTGGTTCCAGTCGGTCGAGGTCGTGCCCCAGCCGGCCTCCCACAGGTACTGCCCGTGCGAGCCGATGCCCAGGCTCGTGCCTCCGACCGAGGTCACCCACGGGCTCGAGTCGGGGAAGCCCGCCGAGCGGGCGCCGACGATCGCGCGGTTGTCGCCGTCGTCGCCCGAGGCGAAGTAGATGCCGGTGCCCTGCACGGCCGCCTGCTGGAACACGGAATTGAGCGCCATGATCTCGCCGCGCGAGACGAAGGCCTCCGGCAGCCCCCACGAGTTCGAGATGACGTCGGCGACGTGGTTGTCGACGGCGTAGTTCAGGGCCAGGTCGAGCCCGCGGGCGTCGTTGGCGGCGCCGACGTAGACGATCTTCGCACGGGGCGCGACCGCGTGGGCCCACTCGACGTCGAGCGCCTGCTCGATGTACCAGCTCTGCGTCTCGGCCGGGTTCTTCGGGAACCGCTGCGTCCCCGGAGCGACGATCTCGCGGTAGTCGAAGCCGGGCGAGCCGTGGTGGTGGGATCCGAAGCCGTGACCGCGATCCAGGCGGAAGCGGTGGGAGAAGTGTGCGACGTCCTGGCGGATCGTCGGCGAGAAGAACGCGCCGGTGATCGCGATCGTTTGGCCGCGGCCGTCGAGCCCGGCGGCGTGCAGCCGGTCGATCCCGTACGCCGAGTTGATCTGCGAAGGCTGGTAGCCGCAGATCAGCCAGGGCAGCGGCCCCGATCCGTACGGGTTCGTGAAGGCCGACGACGTGCGCTGGCCCCAGTAGCTCGAGCACGGCCCGACCGACGTGCCGGCGGGCGGCGGCGGGGGCGTGTCGACGTTGGGGTGCGCGAGCGTCATCGCGCCGTCGAGGCCGGTGATCGCGCTGACGAGCGGCGCGACCGCGGCGGGCACGACCGGATCGTGGTTCGGCGCGCGCAGCACGGAGCCGTCGACGCGGTACATGTTCTCGTTCACGTCGAACGCCTGCTCCACCTGGGCGACCGAGCCCTCTGCCGCCACGAAGAGCCGGTTCGAGGGCACGTCCACGATCGAGAAGCCCTCGGACGAGAGCCAGCGCTGCACGGCCGCCACGTCGCTTGCCGACGGCGAGAAGCGCGCGTGGAACTGGTCAGGCGTGAGCCACTGGTGGTAGGTCGGCGACGCCGGGTCGTAGAGGCCGGCCAGGGTGCGGTCGAGCTCGCCGTTTCGGCTCCATCCCAGCCAGACCGAGAAGACGACCTGATCCGCGTTGGCGTCGGCGCCGGCGAGGTTCGTCGGGCTGGCCCACACGGGCTGGGTGTCGGCGACCGGCACCTTGCCCTGCGCGTTCGCGGCCGGCGCCACGAGCAGGCCGACGGCCGCGCATAGCGCGAACACGGGCAGGGTCGACCTCAGCCATCGGCGCATCTCCCTTCAAATCGGTCAGAACGACGTAGTTCCGCTCTCCCGATCGGGTGACGCACGTGTCCCCCGGTAGCGGGCCCAGAGGAGGTCGGCGTTCGCGAGCAGGAGCCCCAGCGACAGCAGCGGAAGGGCCGGCAGCGTGGCGTCGGTGGCGTACGAGATGGCCGCTGTGATGCCCAACGATGCCGTCATCGCCGCCCAGGTCGCCCAGCGCCGCAGCCCCATCCGCCCGGCGGCGGCCACGAACAGGGCGAAGAACACGAAGTCGCTCACGCCGATCTGGGCTGCGCCGAATGTCCCCAGCGGATGGAAGGCCAGCGTGAACGTGTCGAGGACGTCGGTGTGATGCTCGACGATGACGTGCGTCGGCCCGGCGGCGACGCTCAGTGCGTCGACGGCGGCGACCAGGACCGCGATCGCGGCCAACTCGACCGGCGTTCGCAGGAGCACGGCGAGCGCGAAGCCCGCGAGCGCGGCCGCGACGAGCTTCGCGAGCGTCGCCGGGGTGCCGGGGAGGCCGGCGGCGATCAGGAGCGCGGCTCCGGCAGCACCGGCCGCAGCCGCCACCGCCAGCGTCCGGGGCGGACTGGACGCGAACGGCAGGAGCGCCGCCACGACGAGCGCGGCGAGCGGGAACGAGATCAGTGCCAGGCCGGCGATCTGCCCCCAGGTGCGGGGCTCCGGTAGGTGGGGAGCGAGGAGGTTCGCCGCGGCCAGGCCGGCGACGGCCGCCGCCGGGGCCGCCGCGCGCCTCATGCGCCGAGCCGGCGGGCGGCGAGCGGCGCCTCGCCCGTCGCGTCAACCCGGTAGGCGCCCGCCCCGTCGCGCGACGCGACCGCCTCGACCAGCGATGTGCCCTGGAAGTGGAGCGCGCAGTTGTCGTCGGCGGCGATGCCGGGCGGAAGGGCGCCATCCGCGACGAGCCGGTGGTAAACCGGCCGCCGGCCCGGCTCGCTGTCGAAGTGCGGGCACATGCTGCCGGGCAGCAGGCCGAGCCCGTCGGGGAGTCCGTCGACGCTGCCGTACGAGTCGGTGATCCCGCCCTCGAACCAGCACAGCGCCCCGGCCGACATCCCGGCCATCACCACGCCCGCATCCCAGGCCTCGCGCAGGATCGTGTCGATCCCGTGCGCGCGCCAGATCGCGAGCATGTTCACGGTGTTCCCACCGCCGACGTAGACGACGTCCTGTGCCAGCAGGTGGGCCCGCACGTCGCGTCCGTCCCGGGCGAAGAGCGGCAGGTGCGACGCGCGCGCCCGCTCGGGCGGGAACGCGGCGTGGAACGCGACGACGTACGAGTCGGCGTCGCCCGAGGCGGTCGGGATGAAGCAGACCGCCGGCCGCTCGGCCCCGGTCAGCCCGAGCACGAAGTCGTCGAGCAGCGGGTCGTCGCCCGCGCCGCCGAACCCCCCGCCGCCGAGGGCAACGATGTTCCGCAGAGCCATCGGCGCAGTATGCGCAATTCCGGGGTCAGGCACGCAATTGCGGGCCCCGGGTCGGCGGAAACATCGGTATGAGGCACCGCCGTTTCATGGTTAGGCTGCACCATTGGCATCAGGCACCGCTGTTTCACGCCGGTGGAAAAACGGGGTCTGACCCCAATTCTTCAGCCTCAGTACGGCGGCAGGTTCTCGTACCAGTCGCCGAGCACCTTGAACGCGGCCCAGAACTGCTGCTTCGAGGCGGAGCTGTCGAGGCACTCGTCGATGTCGGGCGTGTGGAGGAGCTCGATCGTCGGCGTCCACTGCTGGATTTCGCCGGCCGGCGCCTCGCACGCGACCGCGAGCGGGAACCGGATCGAGTCGAGGAACGCGCGCGCCTCGTCGCCCATCGCCACCACCATCCGCGGCTGGGTGATGTGGATCTCGCGGGTGAGCCACGTGCGGCACTGCTCGAGGTCGGCGTCGGCGGGCTCGACCGCAGCCTTGACGCAGTCCGTCCCGTACAGCATGAGCGGGTCGATGCGCATGCGCTGGAGGCTCTTCAGGATCGCCTGGCCGGCACGGCCGAAGAAGGCGACCCCCTCCTGCGCCTCCGCGGCCAGCGGGGCGTACTTCAGGATCAGGATGTCGGCCAGCGGATGGCCCGTTCCGAGCACGGGGGCGGCGCCGGGATGGCGCCTCGCGCAGCCACTCGGCGATGTCATGCCCGAGGGCGTTGATCTCGGCGATCGCCTTCGCCTGGTAGCGCTCGTAGATCTGATCCTCGGCCACGTTCACCCACCGCCGTATTCGGCGGTCGCGGCCCGATGCCTCTACCGACTCACGCTCTGAACCCACTTCAGCCCCTGAAGATACAGGAGGCTCTTCGGCCGGCGGACGATCTGGTTCTGGCGCATGGCGAGCAGGAACTCCTCCGGGCCCTCGAATGCGGGGATCTGGTTCAGCGCCGTGCCGATCCCCTGAAGGACGTGCGCGTCGGAGCCGGCCGCCTGGATCAGGTTGTACTTGGCCGCGAACCGCATGGCGTCGTCGTTGAAGGCGTCGAAGAGGAGCCGCGAGTTGTAGACCTCGAAGATGTCGATGCTGTCGAGCACGCGCAGGAGCGTGGCCGGGTCGGGGATCGTGTGCATCCGGTCGAACGGATGCGGCATGTAGACGAGGCCGCCCTGATCCTGGATCGCCGCGATCGTCTCGTCCATCGTCATCCCCCGCTCGATCCGCTCGCGCAGGAAGAGCCCGATTACCTCGCCCTGGGACGTCTTCACCTCCTCGCCGACGATCACCGTGATGGGCTTCCCGAGGGCGGCCGCCTCGAGCGCGCCTGACACCTCGTTGTGGTCGGTGATCGCCACCGCTCCGAGGCCCTGGGCGATGCAGTGGTCGAGGAGCGCCTCGGGGTCGGTCGCGCAGTCGTGGGAGTGGTTGGTGTGCATGTGGAGGTCGGCGAGGATGGGCGCCCGGTCGTCGAGCGGGGCGCGCTGGTGCACGCGCCGGCGCTTGCCGAGGCCGGCGTAGACGCCCTCGAGCGTGTGGGCGACCGCCTCGAACCGGCGCTCCCCGGCGGCCGCGAGGCTGCGGCCCCCGACGTCGTCGCGAAGCGCGCCGTTCTCGAGCAGGCGCGCCGCGGCCGCGGCGGCGAGGGCGGGCTGGTCGGCGGCGTACCCGAGCCCCGGATGCTGCGGCTCGAGCGACCCGTGGGGCAGCGCCGAGACGACCGCGCAGCCGCACGCGCGCGCCTCCCACGCGAGCGTGTCATCGCCGCCCGGCGCGGCGACGAACACGTCAGCATCGCGGAGGGCGGCCGAGCGCTCGTCGGTGTCCTTGGGGCTTCGCACGTGCACCCGCCCGCGGGCCGCCGCGGGGACGTACGGGCGCATCGGCCGGCGGGTGTGCCGGCTCCACACGAGCACCAGCTCGAGATCGGGGACGCCCGCGACGAGCTTCACGAGCGCGCGCAGGGCCGGCCGGCCCTCGCTCGACCATTCGGCGGCGATCCGGGTGCCGGTCTTGGCGCCTGGCTGGAACTGCTCGGAGATGCCGCCAGGCACGATCGTGTACTCGCCGGGGTAGATCTGGGCCGCCGCGGCCGCCGCCTGGGGGGACGTCGCGACGAGCGCGTCGATCCGGGCCCGGTAGCGGTCGCGCGTCCGGTCGCGGACAGGGTAGGTGACGGCCCGGACGTCGGTCGAGTGGAACGTGGCGACGAGGAGGCCGGGAGCGTGCCGGATGGCGGCCGTCGCGAGACCGGGGAGGAGCGGCTCGTGGACGTGGACGACGTCGAAGCCGCCGGCCGCCACGGCGAGCGCGACGTTGGCGCTGGCCGCGACCGGGAGGCCGGCACCGCGCCGCCGGCCGCGCTGGCGCAGGGGCACCGCCGGCGTCATCGCCACCTGGAGCGGCTCACCCTCAAGGGCGAGCAGCGCCTCGTCGTCGCCGCCCGCCAGGGCGCGGAGCCGGCGCCGGCCGCTGCGCAGCGCACGGGTCGACGGGCTCGGAGCGAGCACGGTCACCCGGTGGCCCGAACGTGCGAGCGCCGTGGCGGCGCCGCGGACGTGCTCGGCCACCGGGTGCGCGCCGTCGAGCGCGAACGGCGAGACCAGGCAGAGCCGCAGTGGGCTCACGCCTTCGCCTTGGTCCTCTCCTTGGCGCCGGCCGCTGTCCGCGTGTGGTCGGCGATGAACCGCTCGACCTCGTCGCGGCACTCGTCATCGGGGTGCTGCACCGGCGGCGACTTCATGAAGTAGGCCGACGGCCACTCGAGCGCGCCGGCGAGGCCGTCGTCCAGCGCGAGCTTCGCGCACCGCACCGCGTCGATCACGATCCCGGCCGAGTTGGGCGAGTCGATGACCTCGAGCTTGAGCTCGATGTTGAGCGGCACGTCGCCGAACGAGCGCCCCTCCATGCGGATGTAGGCCCACTTGCGGTCGTCGAGCCACTCGACGTAGTCGGACGGGCCGATGTGCACGTTGCGCGCGCCGATGTCGTAGTCGAGCTGCGAGGTGACGGCGTTGGTCTTGGAGATCTTCTTGGACTCCAGGCGCTCGCGCTCGAGCATGTTCATGAAGTCCGTGTTGCCGCCCACGTTCAGCTGGTGGGTGCGCTCGAGCTTGACGCCGCGCTCGCGGAAGAGGCGCGTCAGCTGGCGGTGGACGATCGTCGCGCCGACCTGCGACTTGATGTCGTCGCCGACGATGGGGAGACCCCGCTCCTCGAAGCGCCGCCGCCAGTACGGCTCGCGGGCGATGAAGACCGGGACGCAGTTGACGAACGCGCAGCCCGCCGAGAGCACCTGCTCGACGTACCACTTCGTCGCCTCCTCCGAGCCGACCGGGAGGTAGCTGACCACCACGTCGGTGCCCGTCTCCTGGAGGATGCGCACGACGTCGGCCGTCTCGCCCGGCGCCTTGGTGATGACCCGGCTCAGGTACTTGCCGATGCCGTCGTGGGTCATGCCGCGGTGGACGGGCACGTTGAGCTTGGGCACCTCGGCGAACTTCACGGTGTTGTTCTGGCCCCGGAAGATCGCCTCTGCCAGATCGCGGCCGACCTTGTCGGCGTCGACGTCGAACGCCGCCGAGAACTCGATGTCCGAGATGTGGTAGCCGCCCAGGTCGACATGCATGAGGCCGGGCACGAACTCGCCGGCCTTGGCGTCGTGGTAGTGGTGGACGCCCTGGACGAGGGCCGAGGCGCAGTTGCCGGCGCCGACGATGGCGACGCGCACCTTCCCGCTTGGCTTCTTGTGTCCGTTGGTCGAGGCCTGATCGGCCATACCTATCCCTCCGAGAGAAGTTGTCGTCTGACGTACATGATGCGCTGGATGACTGTGAATGCCGTGAGCACCGCGAGGACGTACATGCCGTACGGCAGCGACCCGTGCCCGGCGAACGGCAGCACGGCCGCAACGAGCACGACCCGCTCGGCCCGCGCCATGAGCCCCGCGTCGCCCCGCACCCCGAGCGACTCCGCCTTGGCGCGCGTGTAGCTGACGAGGAACGAGCCGACGAGCGCCACGAAGACGCATCCCAGGGCGACCTGGTGGCCCTGATCCGAGAGCACGATCGCGATCGCGCCCAGGATCAGTCCCTCCGACAGGCGGTCGGTGGTCGAGTCGAGGAACCCGCCGAACGGCGTCAGCTTGCCGTGCGTGCGGGCCAGGGCGCCGTCGAGGATGTCGAGGATCGAGCCCGTGATGAAGACCACCGTGGCCCACACGAAGTGGCGCTCGACCACGAGCACGGCCGCCGCGCAATTCATCGCGAGACCGGCGACGGTGATCTGGTTGGGCGTGAACGGCAGCGAGCCGAGCCGGCCCATGAAGGCCATGCCAAGGTCGCGGCCGCCCTGCGTGTACCCGGTCTTCAGCCGGGCGAGCGGGGTGCTCATCCCGCGCACTATACCACGGGCGCTATCTCACGTCGGCCAGGCGCGGGCCGGGCTCGAGCCGCATGCGGATGCGCGCCGAGCGCGGCAGCGTCGGGCGGTAGCGCTCGATCAGCCACGCGGCCGAGAGCGCGACCGCTGCCAGGAGGCCGCCGAGGATCGCGTCGAGCCAGAAGTGGTTGGCCGTCGCGATGATCGAGAAGATGATCAGGCAGGGGTACAAGAGCCAGGTGAAGCGCAGCGGGCGGCGCCGCACGAGGAAGAAGCACGAGAGGCCGATGATGAGCGAGTAGCAGGTGTGGATCGACGGCACCGCCGCGAACGGGTTGGCGAGCTCGGCGATCGGCCCCGAGTAGTTCGAGATCGACGCGTAGCGGTCGAGCGTGTCGGTGAAGCCGAGGTCGGTCAGCATCCGCGGCGGGGCGGTGGGGAAGAGCGTGAACCCCGCGAGGGCGATCGCGTCGGCCACGAACACCGCGTTTCGGATGAAGTAGTAGTGCCGGTTCCGGCGCAGGTAGAGCCAGAACATGAAGACCGTCGTCACGACGAAGTGGGCGTGGAAGTAGGTGAAGTCGGCGATGTCGAGCGCCCAGTGGCGCTGGATGGCCCATTGCTGCACCTCGAGCTCGTTGAAGATCCCGAGCGACTGCTCCCACGAGACGACGCTTCGCGCGTGGTTGAACGCGGTTGCGACGCTCCCCTCCGACAGGCCGCGCGTCAGCTCGTAGAGCACGTCGACGATCGTGAACAGCGCCAGCTGCAGGAAGAAGTCGGGCCACCCCTTGGGTAGCCAGCGGGGCGCGCTCCACAGGGAGCGGCGGGTGGCCGGCGCAGCGTCCATGGATACTCACATGGTAGCGAAAACGCCGGTCGCGATCCGGCTCGTCAGCCGCCGATGTGCGACATCTCGACCTTGGGCCGGTGCGATGTCTCGGCGGTGCGGAGCTCGGAGTACCGGTCGACGCGCTTGCCCCAGAGCCGGCGTAGGAACGCCTCCAGCTCCTCGTCTCCGGCGCCACTTCGGAGGCGGCGGCGCAGGTCGTGGCCGGTCGCCGCGAAGAGGCAGGTGTAGAGGCGGCCTTCGGCCGAGAGGCGGGCCCGCGAGCAGTCGTGGCAGAAGGGCTGCGTCACGGACGCGATCGCACCGATCTCGCCGGCCCCGTCGCGGTAGCGGTAGCGGTTGGCGACCTCGCCCGGGTACGCGGGCTCGACCGGGTCGATCGGCCATTCGGCGTCGATCGCCTCGATGAGCTCGGCCGCCGGCACCACGTCGTCCATCTGCCACCCGTTGGTCGACCCGACGTCCATGTACTCGATCAGCCGCAGCACGTGCCCCGTGCCCCGGAAGTGGCCGGCCATGTCGAGCACCGAGCCGTCGTTCAGGCCGCGCTTCACGACCATGTTCACCTTGACGGGGAGGCCGGCTGCGGCCGCGGCGTCGATCCCCTCGAGCACCCGCTCCACCGGGAAGTCGACGTCGTTCACGGCGCCGAAGACCTCGTTCTCGAGCGAGTCGAGGCTGACCGTCACCCGGCGCAGGCCGGCGTCGGCCAGCGACCGCGCCTTCCGCGCGAGGAGCGAGCCGTTGGTCGTCATGGCGACGTCGTCGATGCCGTCGATCGCGGCGAGCATCGCCACAAGCCGCTCGATGTCGCGCCGCAGGAGCGGCTCGCCCCCGGTCAGCCGGAGCTTCTGGACGCCGAGCCCGGCGGCGATCCCGGCGACCCGGGCGACCTCCTCGAAGGTCAGGAGCTCCGACCGGCGCAGGAACTGGAAGTCGCGCCCGAACACCTCCTTCGGCATGCAGTAGACGCAGCGGAAGTCGCACCGGTCGGTGACCGAGATGCGCAGATCGCGAAGCGGCCGGGCGCGCGTGTCGAGCAGGGGCTCCACATGCACAGCGTACCCGCGGGGCCGTTTCCGGTCACCTCGAGCGGCGACTGGTAGATTGCGCCGCGATGCCGGACGCGGTCGGACCCGTCGCCGCCGGTGGCGTGGACTTCGCGCTCGCGGTTGCCGGCATGTGGCTCGTGGGCTCGGCCGCCGTTCCCGGCTCGCCCGCCGCCGAGCGGCTCGCGGCCGGCCTGCTCCTGGTCGTCGGTGCGGCCTGGCTCCTCATGCTGCAGCCGCTCGTCGGCGTGTCGCTCGTCGGGCATGCGGTCGTCCTCAGGCTCGTCGTCGCCGTGGTAGTGCTCGGCGCCGTCGCCGTGCGCCGGCCGCGGCTCCGGGCGGGGAGCCTGCGGCCGCTGACGCTCGCGGCGTCGGCGGCCGTCGCGATCGCCGTCGCCTACCCGGCCTGGCGGAGGCCGACGGACCTTCTCCCGGGCAGCGACATCCAGTGGCACGAGGGGTGGATCCGCCAGGTGGCCGGCGGCGCGACCGCGCCGACGGGCCTCTACGCCGACGTCCCGAACGCCTATCCGTGGCTTCTGCACGCGCTCGGCGGGGCGGTCATGCAGGGATTCGGGACCGGGATGGCGACGACGATGATCGTCCTCGAGGCGATCATGCTGCTCGGCCTCGGGCTCGGGACATGGCTCCTCGCCCGCGAGCTTCGGCTCCCCGAGGCGGCCGCGTCCTGGGCGGTCGTCCTCGCCATCGGCGGGGGCGGCCTCGGCTGGCTCTGGTCGCACGGGCCGGCCGTGGTCCTGACGGTCGGGGCCGGCTCGTCGCGGGGCGTCCCGGCGGGCCTCGCCCCGTTCCGGGCCGGGATCGACCGGTACGGCGGCGACCTCCTGCTCTCGCCCGCCCCGACGCCGGCGCTCGGGAACGTCCCACCCGCGGAGCCGCGCGACTTCGGGCTGGCGCTCGTGCCGCTCGTGCTCTGGCTCTTCCTCCGCGCCCTTCGGCGGCGGTCGCCGGCGCTGGGGGCGGCCGCGGGGGCCGCGCTCGGGTTCGTGCTGCTGCTCTCGCCGATCGCAGCCGGAGTGGCCGCGGCCTGCGCGGTCGTGCTCGCGATCAAGGGGTCGCTCCGGGTGGTCGCCGCCGCGGTGGCGGGCGCCGCGATCGTGGCCGGCGTCTGGCTCGTGCCGCTCGCCTGGCACGCCCACGACCTGGGCGGGTTCGTCAACACGACCCGCGCGGAGCCCAAGAGCATCGACCTGTCCGCGGCCGCCGTCACGCTCGCCGTCGTGCTCGTGCTCGCCGTGGTCGGGGCCGCGTCGGACGCGATCCGGCGGGGAGAGGTCGACCGGCGCGCGATCGGAGTCCTCGTCGCCGTGCCGCTTCTCGTCTACGCCGTCGCCTCGCTCCTCGAGGGCAGCGGCGGGGTGCTCCCGGCCCTCTCGAGGAGCGTGCGCTACCTCCCGCCGGTCGGCCTCATGCTGGTCTTCCCCGCGGGGCTCGGCGCCGTGGCCGCCCTGCGGGTGACAGGGCGGGCGGCGCCGTACGCGGCGGTGCTCCTCGGTGCGCTGTGCATCGCCTCGCCCGTGGCGGCGGCGGTGGGCATGAGCCGGGCGGTGGCGTGGACCGAGGGCCACCCCGTCGTCGCGTGCGATCCGGGGGCCCCGCTCGACGCGGGCGACACGGTCGCGGTCGTGCCGGTGCGCGGCCAGGGCCGCAATGCCGCCGAGGCGATCGGGCTCGCCCTCTTCGCCGGGACCGGCTCCCACCAGTACTTCGTCCCGCGGCCCCGTATCCGCTACCGGGACATCTTCGAGCACATCCCCTCGCAGCGCGACCGCAAGCGCGCGGCGGTCGCGATCGGGAAGGGCGCGGCGCCCCCTGTGGGCGTGACGGCGGTTCTGGCCCCGGCACGCGACCCGGTCGCCGGGGGAGGGCTTGCGCGCGCCGCGAGCTGCCACATCCACGCGTACGCGCTCGGCCGGTTCTACGACCGTGAGTACACGCTGTACCGGGTTGCGCGTTGAGCGACGCATCGCCGGCCACGATCGCCGAGATCCTCTCCCGCCTCGAGGCCGAGTACGGCCCGCCGCGGCGCCACCGGCGGCTGCCCGCGCTCGACGAGCTCGTGCTCACGATCCTGAGCCAGAACACGAGCGACCTGAACAGCGAGCGGGCGTATGCCGCCATGCGGGAGCGGTTCCCGACATGGCGGGATGTGCGCGACGCGCCGGAGGCCGACCTCGTCGACGCCCTGCGGCCGGGCGGCCTTGCGGCGCAGAAGGCGCCCCGCATCCAGGCGGTGCTCCGCGGGCTCGATGGGCTCGACCTGGAGTGGCTCGCGACCGTGCCGACCGCCGAGGCCATGGACTGGCTCGTCGCACTGCCGGGCGTCGGGCCCAAGACGGCGAGCTGCGTCCTGCTCTTCAGCCTCGACGTCCCCGTGATGCCGGTCGACACCCACATCCACCGGATCGCGGGCCGGGTGGGGTTGATCCCGCCCGGCACGAGTGCCGACGCCGCGCACGCGATCCTGACCGGGATGATCCCGCCGGCCCGGATGCTCGACGCGCACTTGCTCCTGATCACGCACGGCCGGACGACCTGCACGGCCCGGCGGCCGCGGTGCGAGGAGTGCGTCCTCCTCGACCTGTGCGACTACGGGCGGGCGGTCAGAAGGTGAAGCCGGGCGGCGGCGGCGTGCACAGCCGCCTCGTGGCCTGGCGAAGGTGGTTCTGCACCGGCGCGGCGGACGGCCTGCCCGCGATGTTCCGAAGCTCGAACGGGTCGAGCCGCTCGTCGTAGAGCTCCTCGAGCCCGGTCGTGTAGTGGACGAACAGGTACCGCCCGGTGCGGACGCCACAGTAGGAGGGACCGCGCCCGGTGGTGGTTTCCGACCGGAACGCGTGCTCGATCAGGAGCGTTCGCGACCACGACCTGGACGGGTCACGGAGGATGCGCGCGAAGCTCACCCCGTCGACCGACTGCGGTGCCTGGACGCCGGCGAGATCGGCGAGCGTCGGCGCGATGTCGACGTTTCCCACCAGCCGCGGTTCGACCCTGGGCGGGTTGCCGAGGTGGTCGTACCGGATGATGAGCGGCACCTGGCTTGCCTCGTTGTAGGGATTGCTCTTCGCCGCCGCCGGCCAGCGGTGCGCGCCCCACATCACACCGTTGTCTGACATGAAGACGACGATCGTGTTCTGAAGGCGACCGGTGTCACGCAGGGCGGTGACGATTCGCTTCACCGCCACGTCGACCGTCTGGAGGGTGCGGATCTGCAGCCGGCGATAGTGGTGGATCTGCTTCCGCTCGACCTTCGTGAACGGCCCTCGGCGCTCGAACGGCGGCTTGTCCGACATGTCGCGCTCGTCGAAGTTGGGGGACGGCCAGCCGTGACAGTGCGGGCACACCGGCATGCGCGCATAGCGCGGCTGGGGGTTCGGGCGGCCGTGGGGGGCGAACGGGGCGTAATACGCGAACAGCGGAACGCCCCGCGGGGTCGAGCGGATGAACTGGGACGTCTTGGCCCCCAGGAACTTCGGCATGTAGGTGGTCAACGGGAACTCCTTCCTGACCCCCTGCACGTACCCGACCCCGCCCCAGTAGCGAGTCGACGTGGTGAACAGGTCCCACCCGGGCGGGACGAATCCGCCCGTGTAGCCGTTCAGGTACTTCCCGAAGAGGGCGGTTCGATAGCCCGCGCGGTGCAGCCACACTGCGAGCGTCTCCCGGTCGTCGCCGCGGTTTCGGAACGTGGCCGAGCCTCCCGAAGGTGGGTTGTTCGCATAGACCGACGTCGAGTGCGCGTAGCGCCCCGTAAGGAGCGTCGCGCGGGCGGGGCAGCAGAGTGACACGGAGTCGTAGAGCGACGTGAACTTGACGCCGTGGCCCGCCAGGAGGCGCTTCGTCAGCGGCATGGCCCAGAGCGTGCGGGCGGACTGGTCGTCCGTGAGGATGATGACGATGCTCGGGTGCGGGGCGACGCTCGGCGCCCGCTTGTGTGCGCCGACGTCCGTCGTCGCAGAGCCGAACAGGAGCAGGCCCAGCCCGACGGCCGCGCCGACGGTCAGTGCGATCGGATTCACGCGACGGACGCCGCCCATGATTGACCCTCCCCCGAGGCCCTCGCCCAAGCGTACGTACGTCGCTGACTCTAACGCCTTGGCCGGGTCACGGCCCCGCCGTCCGGGTTGCGGTGGTAGAACGGCCCGATGCCGGTGGTCTCCAAGTGCCCGCGCGGGCGGGCGGCGGCGGCGTGAGCCTCGCGAGCCTCCTCGTCGTCATGGTCGTCGTGCTCGTCCCCGGCGCCGGCGCGACGCTCGCCGCGTTCCGCCCGGGGCTGCTCGGCGTCGAGGCCGCGATCGCCCTCACGTTCGGGCTGGGGTACGCGGTTGCGGCGCTCACGGCGACCGCCCTGGCGGTGACCGGCACGATCGGCCGGACATCGTTCGTCATCGCGCTCACGCTGGTCACGGCCGCCCTGTGGGCGGCGGCCTTCCGCTGGCGCTCGCCGCGGGCAGAGCTGCGGGCGCTTGCGATCGACGCCCGCTGCAGCCGGTGGATCCTCGTCCCCGGCCTGGTGGGCCTCACGGCGTTTGCGATCGAGAAGCTCCGCGTGCAGCCGCTCACGATCCTGAGCTCGAGCCAGGCCGCATGGCGCTACTGGGCGGACGGGCTCGAGATCCTGCGCGCGGGCGGCGTGCCGGCGACGACGCTCCAGTGGGGGCTCCACATCCCGACGACCGTGAGCAAGGTCGCCCTGAACTCGTTCGAGGCCGGCATCGCCTCGGTCGCACCCAACGGCGCGCTCCCCACGATCGCCGCGCTGGTGTGGCTCGGGAGCGTCGGCCTCTTCGCCGCCCTGCTCGCGCTCGGCCGCGCGCTCGGCCTGCGCGTCCTCTCCGTCGTCGTGGCGGCGGTCCTGCTCGCGGCCTCCGACTCGGGGCCGATCAACCCCGAGTTCACCCAGGACGCCAACAGCTACCGGGTCGAGACCCTCGGCCGCATGGTCGCCGTCTGCGCCGTGGTGGTCGCCATCGCCGTGGTGCGCGGGCGTGCCGGCCGGCGGGAGGCCGCGGTGGCCGGGATCCTCTTCGGAGCCGCCGCCGGCACCCATCTGATCCCGGTCGTCGTCGTGGGGATCTTCGTCGTCTGGTATGCGGCGGCGAGCATCGCCGTCGGCCGCCGGCGCCGCCCCAGGCTGCGCCGGATCGCCGGGGCCGCCGGGATCACCGCCCTCGTGACGGTGGCCGTCTGGCTGACGGTGCTGGCGGCGTCGGGAGGCGACCTGGGCTTCCAGCGGGCCCGCGAGGGCGGGGGGTATCCCGGCTTCCCGGCGACGCTCGACCCGACGAAGACCTTCGAGGTGATCAAGCCCTCCCATCCCCGGGGGCGGCGCTCGGGATGGGCCATCCGACCGATGCGGATCGGCGAGACGGCGGTCGCCAGCGTCTTCGACGACGTCCAGGTGACGACACCGAGGCGCGATTACGTGGCGCTCGCCCTGCTCGCTCTGGCATCCGGGCTCGTCCTCTGGAGGCGGCCGCGGGCGCTGGGGCCGGTCACGCTCGCGTCATGGGCGTCGGCGCTGTCGCTGGTCGTCGCCGGCCTCTACTTCAGCCATCGCTACCGCACGTTCGTTCCGGCCACCTTCGGCCCGCGCAGGCTCTTCGAGTACGGCATCCTCTTCGCGGTCATCGCTGCGGCGGCCGTGGGGAGCACCGTGCTTCGCGACGTCGTCGCCCGGTCCGCGCGCGGGCGCCGGCACGGCCTGCGCCGGGCGGGCGCGGTGTGCGCGGCGGCCATCGCCGTGGTCCTCTGCGCGGCCGCGCCGCCGCGCGCCGCCACGCCCCTGGAGCGGGACGGCCTCGACGTGATGACCACGCTGGCCCGGACGGTGCCCTGCAACGCCCGCATCCTCGTGAACGTGCGCACCGCGGGCAGCTTCGAGGTGCTCGCCCATAGGACGAGCATCGACGAGGGCATGGCCCCCTACCTGCGACCGTCCGTCCTGCGGCGCGTCCTGCCGATCGTGCTCGGAGCGCACAGGTTCTTCCACGACCCGGCCGCGAACCGGGCGTTCATCGAGAACCAGCACGTGGACGTCGTCCTCGCCCTCGCCGGCCCGAAGGTGGGCGGCCGGGCGCTCCTGAAACGGGGCCGGCGGGGCGTGCTGAAACGCGTCCCCTGGCTGCGCCCGCTGGTCGAGACGCCTAGCTTCACGATCTACGCCACGCCGTCCCTTGCCCGAGGCTCCAAAAGTTGCTATAACTCGACTTAGATTTTCTACGTTGTAACAACGCAAGGAGCGTCTACCACATGGCAAAAGTGATCGGCATCGACCTCGGGACGACCAACTCGTGCATGGCGGTGATGGAGGGCGGCGAGCCCACCGTCATCCCCAACGCCGAGGGCGGGCGCACGACGCCGTCCGTCGTGGCCTTCACGAAGGACGGCCAGCGGCTGGTGGGCACGCCCGCCAAGCGGCAGGCGGTGACCAACCCCAAGAACACCGTCTTCTCGATCAAGCGCTTCATGGGCCGCAAGGCCGCCGAGGTGTCCGAGGAGCAGAAGATCGTCCCGTACGAGGTCGTCGACGGCCCGAACGGTGACGCCCGCGTCAAGGCCGGCGACAAGATGTTCCCGCCGCCGGAGATCTCGGCGATGATCCTCCAGAAGCTGAAGGCCGACGCCGAGGCCTACCTGGGCGAGCCCGTCAACGAGGCCGTCATCACCGTCCCGGCGTACTTCAACGACGCCCAGCGGAACGCCACCAAGGACGCCGGCAAGATCGCCGGCCTCGAGGTGCTGCGGATCATCAACGAGCCGACCGCCGCGTCGCTGGCCTACGGCCTCGACAAGGAGGGCGACCAGACCATCCTCGTCTTCGACCTCGGCGGCGGCACGTTCGACGTGTCGGTGCTCGAGCTCGGCGAGGGCGTGTTCGAGGTCAAGGCCACCTCAGGCGACAACCATCTCGGAGGCGACAACTTCGACAAGGCCGTCGTCGACTGGCTGATCGCAGAGTTCAAGCGCGACCAGGGCATCGACCTCGGGAACGACCCGATGGCGCTTCAGCGGCTGTACGAGGCCGCGGAGAAGGCCAAGATCGAGCTCTCGACGACGCAGTCCACCAACATCAACCTGCCGTTCATCACGGCCGATGCCGAGGGCCCCAAGCACCTCGACACGACCCTGTCGCGGGCGAAGCTCACCGAGCTCACCCACGACCTGATCGAGCGGACCGTCGCGCCGACGAAGCAGGCGCTGGCCGACGCGGGCCTCGAGCCCGGCAGGATCGACCAGGTGATCCTGGTGGGCGGCATGACGCGCATGCCGGCCGTGCAGGAGAAGGTGAAGAGCCTGATCGGGCGCGACCCGCACCGCGGCGTCAATCCCGACGAGGTCGTCGCCATCGGCGCCGCCATCCAGGCCGGCGTGCTGAAGGGCGAGGTGAAGGACGTCCTGCTCCTCGACGTGACCCCGCTGTCGCTCGGGATCGAGACCAAGGGCGGCGTCTTCACGAAGCTCATCGAGCGCAACACGACGATCCCGACGCGGAAGTCCGAGATCTTCTCGACCGCCGAGGACGGCCAGCCGTCCGTCGAGATCCACGTCCTCCAGGGCGAGCGTGAGATGGCCGCCTACAACAAGACGCTGGGCAAGTTCCAGCTCGTCGGCATCGCGCCGTCGCCGCGCGGCGTCCCGCAGATCGAGGTCACGTTCGACATCGACGCGAACGGGATCATGCACGTGTCCGCGAAGGACATGGGCACCGGCAACGAGCAGAAGATCCAGATCCAGGGCGGATCCGGTCTCTCCGACACCGAGGTCGACCAGATGGTGCGCGACGCGGAGTCGCATGCCGAGGACGACCGCAAGGCCAGGGACCTGGCCGAGGCGCGAAACGCCGCCGAGCAGGTGGCGTACTCGACCGAGAAGTCCCTCGCCGAGCACGACGCCAAGCTCGACGACGAGACCAAGACCGACATCCGCACCAAGATCGACGCGGTGAAGCAGGCGATCGACAGCGACGACGTGGGCGAGATCCGCACGCGCCTCGAGGCGCTGCGCGAGGCCTCCTTCAAGCTCGGCGAGCTCGTCTACCAGCAGGCACAGCAGTCCGCGACGTCGGGCAACGGCGCCGACGGCGGCACGGCCGACGCCGGCGACGAGGAGATCGTGGACGCCGAGGTCGTCGACGAGACCACAGACCGCTCGTGACGAAGCAGGACCACCAGGCGGGGTCTGACCCCGAGGTTGCACCGGCCGGTGCAAGGTTCAGGGGTCTGACCCCAGAGGTGGCGCATTCCCCCCAACCCCGCCCGCCGAGTCCGCCGACTTCGAAGCCGGCGAGGTCGAGGCGGAGCTGGCCGATGCCCGCCGCCGCGCCGAGGAGTACCTGAACGACCTCCGCCGAGTCGCCGCCGACTTCGACAACTACCGAAAGCGGGTCGCGCGGGAGTCCGAGATGCAGGCCTCGCGGGCGACCGAGTCGCTCGTGGGCGAGCTCCTGCCCGTGCTCGACAACCTCGAGCGGGCGCTCGACGCCTCGGAGCACCACGAGGAGGCGAAGGTCACGGAGGGCGTGCGGCACGTGAAGCAGCAGCTCGCGGGGCTGCTCGCCCGGCGAGGGCTCGAGGAGATCCCCTGCGAGCCGGGAGACGAGTTCGACCCGCACGTCCACGAGGCCCTCTCCCACCAGCCGTCCGACCAGCCGGAGGGGGCCGTCGCCGCCGTCTGGCAGCGCGGGTACCGCCTCGGCGACCGCGTCGTGCGGGCGGCCCGCGTCGTCGTCTCGAGCGGCCCGCCCGCCACCGAGGACGACTAGTGGCGACCCACTACGAGACGCTGGGCGTGCCGAAGGGCGCGAGCGCCGACGAGATCAAGAAGGCCTATCGCAAGCTGGCCCGCCGCTACCACCCCGACCGGAACCCCGGCGACGCGGCTGCGGAGGAGCGCTTCAAGCAGATCGGCGAGGCCTACGAGGTGCTGTCCGACCCCGAGAAGCGAAAGCAGTACGACACGTTCGGCCAGACCTTTCGCCCCGGCCAGGGGCCGACGGGCGGCGGCTTCCAGGGGTTCGACTTCTCGGGCGCGGGCCCGGGGGCGGCGGGCTTCGACCTGGGCGACCTCTTCGGCGGCCTCTTCAACCGGGGCGGCGGCCGGACGGCCGGGCGCGAGGCGCAGCGCGGCGCCGATGTCGAGGTGCAGGTGCAGATCTCGTTCCCCGACTCGCTCCGCGGCGCGACGGTGAAGGTGCCCGTCGAGAAGGCCAACGCCTGCACGACCTGCCGCGGCTCCGGCGCCGCCCCGGGCACCGCCCCGACGATCTGCCCGATCTGCAAGGGGCGTGGCGTCACGTCCGAGAGCCAGGGGTTCTTCGCGCTCAGCCAGCCCTGCACCCGCTGCGGCGGGGCGGGAACGGTCATCGAGAGCCCGTGCCCGACGTGCCACGGCTCCGGCCGGCTGCGGTCGACGAAGACGTACCAGGTGCGGATCCCGGCAGGCGTCCGCGACGGCACACGCATCAAGGTGCGCGGCAAGGGCGAGGCCGGGCCGCGCGGAGGTGAGCCCGGAGACCTCTACGTCGTCACGCGGGTGGCGGCGAGCCCGCTCTTCGCCCGGCGCGGCGACGACCTCCTGCTCGAGGTGCCGGTGACGTTCTCGGAGGCCGCGCTCGGCGGCCAGGTCGAGCTTCCGACGCCCGACGGCGGCACCGTGCGCGTCAAGGTTCCCGCCGGTTCGACCGACGGCAAGACGCTCAGGGTGAAGGGCCGCGGCGCGCCCAAGCTGAACGGCGGCGGCACCGGCGACCTGCTCGCCCGCGTGCGCATCGCCGTCCCCGCGAAGATCTCCAAGCAGGAGCGCGAGGCGCTCGAGAAGCTGGGCGAGATCGAGCGCTCCGACCACGGCGACCCGCGTGAGAAGCTCTTCGAGGAGCGCGCCGGATGACCAGCCTCGCCCCCGACTCCCGCCCGCGGTATTCGATCTCGGTCGCCGCCGAGCTGACCGGCCTTCACCAGCAGACGCTGCGTGTCTACGAGGCGCGTGGGCTGGTGCTGCCTCGCAGGACGCCCGGCGGTACGCGGCGCTACTCCGAGGCGGACCTCGCCCGGCTGCGCAAGATCAGCGCCCTCACCGGCGAGCTCGGCCTGAACCTGGCCGGAGCGACCCGGGTGCTCGAGCTCGAGGACACCGTCGCGCGCCTGGACTCCCAGGTGGCCGAGCTGCAGAGGCAGCTCGCCGCGGCGGCCCGCCACATGCGAGCCGAGGTGGCCCGGGTGCACCGCACCTACCGCCGCGAGCTCGTCCGGTATCAACCCCCCAAACCCCCATCGATATGGACTTCACAAAACTCACAGTAAAAGCACAGGAGGCCTTCGCCTCCGCTCAGGGCGACGCGGTCAGTCGCGGCAACCCCGAGCTCACACCCGACCATCTGCTGCTCGCACTCCTCACGCAGGAGGGGAGCGTGGCCGCGCGCATCCTCGAGAAGGCGGGCCTGCAACCGGCCGCGATCCGCGACGCCGTCGAGGCCAGGCTGGCCGGCCTGCCCAGGATGGAGGGGGCCAACGTCCAGCCGGCGGCGAGCCGCGCGGCGCGCCAGGCCCTCGAGGAGGCGTTCACCGAGGCCGAGGCGCTGAAGGACGAGTACGTCGCCGTCGAGCACCTGCTGCTCGCACTGGCCGCGGGCGCCGGTCTCGACCGGGCCGCGATCCTGAAGGCGGTCGCCGAGGTGCGCGGCGGGCAGCGCGTGACCTCTCCCGACGCCGAGGGCACCTACGAGGCGCTCGCCAAGTTCGGGCGCGACCTGACCGATGCCGCCGATCGCGGCAAGCTCGACCCGGTCATCGGCCGCGACCAGGAGGTGCGCCGCGTCATCCAGGTGCTCTCGAGGCGCACCAAGAACAACCCGGTGCTGATCGGCGAGCCGGGTGTCGGGAAGACCGCGATCGTCGAGGGCCTCGCCCAGCGGATCACGTCCGGCGATGTCCCGGCCGGCCTGGCCGGCAAGCGCGTCTGGGCGCTCGACGTCGGCTCGCTGGTCGCCGGCACGAAGTACCGGGGCGAGTTCGAGGAGCGGCTGAAGGCGGTCCTCGCCGAGATCCGGGCCTCGGACGGCCAGATCATCGTGTTCATCGACGAGCTTCACACGATCGTGGGCGCGGGCAAGGCCGAGGGCGCCGTCGACGCTGCCAACCTGCTGAAGCCAATGCTGGCCCGGGGCGAGCTGCGCGCCGTCGGCGCCACCACGCTCGACGAGTACCGCACGTACATCGAGAAGGACGCGGCCCTCGAGCGCCGGTTCCAGCCGGTGCTGGTCGGCGAGCCGAGCGTGCCCGACACGATCGCGATCCTGCGCGGGCTGAAGGAGCGCTACGAGGTGCACCACGGCGTGCGCATGTCTGATGACGCGATCGTGGCGGCGGCGATGCTCTCCGACCGGTACATCGCCGACCGCTTCCTGCCCGACAAGGCGATCGACCTGATCGACGAGGCCGCGTCGCGGCTCAAGATCGAGATCGACTCCATGCCCGTCGAGATCGACGAGGTGCAGCGCCGCATCATCCAGCTCGAGATCGAGCAGGCGGCACTCGAGAAGGAGACGGCGCAGACCGCGGTCGACCGGCGCGAGGCCATCGCCCAGGAGCTCGCCAACCTCCAGGAGCAGCTCGACGGGATGAAGGCCGAGTGGGAGGCCGAGAAGGCCGCCATTCAGCGCGTCCAGACCCTCAAGGCGGCCATCGAGGAGACCCGGGCGGAGGCCGAGCGCGCCCAGCGCGACCAGGACCTCCAGCGCGCGGCCGAGCTCACCTACGGCGACCTGCCGAAGCTCCAGGCCGAGCTCGACGCCGCGATGGAGCGGCTCGCCGAGCTCCAGGCCGGCTCGCCGATGCTCAAGGAGGAGGTGGGGTCGGAGGACGTCGCCGAGGTGGTGGCGAGCTGGACCGGCATCCCGGTCTCGCGACTGCTCGAGGGCGAGATGGAGAAGCTCGTCCAGATGGAGTCGCGCCTCCACGAGCGGGTGATCGGCCAGGACGAGGCTGTCGAGGCCGTGTCGAACGCGATCCGGCGGTCGCGGGCCGGCCTGGGCGATCCCGACAGGCCGATCGGATCGTTCATCTTCCTCGGGCCGACGGGCGTCGGGAAGACCGAGCTCGCGAAGGCGCTCGCCGAGTTCCTGTTCGACACCGAGAAGGCGATGGTCCGCGTCGACATGTCGGAGTACATGGAGAAGCACACGGTCTCGCGGCTGATCGGCGCCCCTCCGGGATACGTCGGCTACGACGAGGGCGGCCAGCTCACGGAGGCCGTCCGGCGCAGGCCGTACTCGGTGCTGCTCCTGGACGAGATCGAGAAGGCGCACACCGATGTGTTCAACGTGCTCCTCCAGCTGCTCGACGACGGCCGTCTGACCGACGGGCAGGGACGCACGGTCGACTTCCGAAACACCATCGTCATCATGACGTCGAACGCGTCCGACCTCGAGGCCACGTTCCGGCCGGAGTTCCTGAACCGGATCGACGAGATCGTCCACTTCCAGCGGCTCGACCGCGACCAGCTCGGCGAGATCGTCCGCCTCCAGGTCGAGGGCCTGCGGCGGCGGCTGGCCGAGCGGGGGATCGGGCTCGAGCTGAGCGACTCGGCGACGGAGCTCCTGATCGAGCACGGATACGACCCGGCCTACGGCGCGCGCCCGCTCAAGCGCACGATCCAGCGCGAGCTCGAGAACCCACTTGCGATCAAGGTGCTCTCGGGTGAGCTGCGCGGACGGCGCAGTGGTCCGCGCCGACGCCGTCGACGGCGAGCTCGTGCTCGAGACCGGGCGCGCGCGCCGGTGGCGTCGTGACGGACGAGACCGAGGTCAGCGCGCCGGCGGCCGGCGCGATCCGGCCCGGCCGCCGATCCAGGACCTGTTCGCGTCGGCCGTGCACCGCTTCGGTGCGGTCTGGGCCGACCTGATGGTCGCCTCGGTCGTTGCGCTCGCGATCGCGACGATCCCGGTCGTCGCAGTCCACGAGGGAGGCGCCGGGGTGGGCGAGACGGCGTTCATCGGGCGGTTCGCCTACGGGATCGCCTACTTCTCCGTCGTCGGTTTCGTGATGTTGCGCGGCCTGCCGGAGCCGGCACCGCGCAGGCGGGTGGTCTGGACCTATGCGACGGCCGGCATCATCGGGATCATGGCCTCCGTGGTGCTGCAGCTCATCGGGTTCCTCACGATCGTCCCGCTTCCGCTCTTGATGTTCGCGGTGCCGGGGATCGCCGCAGGCGACGTCGCGCCGGGCGGAGCAGTCGCGCACTCGGCCGCGCTCGCGGTGCGCAACTTCAGCCGCACGTGGCTCGTGTGGCTGATCACCATCCTCTTCTCGGCGCCGATCGGGGTCTCGATGTTCCTGATCGTGTACGCCTTCGCGTCGACGTCGACGTCGATTCTGATCGGCGGCGCGCTCGCGGCGCCGATCGTGTGGCCCTTCTCGGCCCTCTTCACCCGGGCGCTCTACGCCGACCTCACGGGTCGCGCGGTCGTCGCGCCCGAAGATCGCACCATGTAGACGCGGTCTACACCGCGGTGTGGTGGCCGTCCGCTCCACGCCGGGGTTCCAGATCGCGTGCATCCCCGATGATCGTGACGTCGGGCTCGCCCTCGATGCCGATCTCCTGCACGACGGGCATCAGGCGCCGTTCGACGAAGCGGTTGAAGTCCTCGGCCGTCTCCCACACGTCGGTGACGCGCAGTCGCCTCGTCCGTGAAGGACGCGATGTGGATGAGCCCGCCCTCGGGCCCGTGCTGCTCCCATCCGACCTGCTCGCGCGCGGCGTCGTACTGCTCGGGGGTGACCCCGTCCCAGCGCATGTTCATCACGATCGGCATGTGCCTCTCCTTCCGGTGGACGACGTTGAGCGGTCTTCGTCCGCAGGCCGCCACCGGTTCGCCGCCGTAAAAAACGGTGCCAGGCACCGTTTTTTCATCACTGAAGCGGCGGGTGGCGGCGGGGCCAGAGCGGGGAGCGGGCAACCGCCGTCCCCGCCGCGTTCCAGGCGGCCACCTGCGCGCGGTACGCGGCCAGCCGGGCCCGGGCCCGGGCACGCGGCGGGCCCGGATCGGCCGCCTCGTAGCCGCAGGCGGCAAGCGTGTCGCCGGCGACGGCCTCGAACGCCGCCACGTCGGCCGCGGTCATCTCGGTCCGCCAGTCGCGAACGCCGGCCGTGGGCGGCCCGGCGAGCCGGGCCTGATGGGGCTTCGCCGAGAGGTCGAGCGTCCCGGGATAGGCGAGCATGGCGGGGTCGAACTCGAGCCCGGCGAACGCCGCCACCGCCCGTAGCGCCCCCTCCGGGTCGGCCGCCAGCCGCTCGTAGCGCAGCTCGTGGTAGCGGGCCGGCCCGACCCGCCGGCCGAGCGCGACGGCGTCGCAGACCTCGGTGCGCCACTGGCACGCGAACCCCGCCACGTCGCGCGGGTGGGCCCACGACTCGGTGACGAGCCCCGCCGGCATCTCGAGGAACGACCGGGCCGCGTCGCGCCCGTCGCGCACGACATGGACGTAGAGGGCGGCCGGGAAGAGCCGGTCGAGGAGGCCGAGGCGCGACATGTACATCGGCGTCTTGTCGCCCCAGCGCTCCTTCCCTCGGGCGGCAGCGTACGCCTCGTAGATCGCGGCGATCCCTTCGGCGGCGGTCGCTCCCGGGCCGAGCCGCGCCGCGACGTCGGCCGGTCGCACACCCCAGTCGCGCAGGGTCGCGATCCGGCCGACGTCCGCGGAGAACCTGGACGGCTCGATCCGCCCGCGGTGCCGCGCGGCGAGCGTCGGGATGAAGTAGGACTCGTCCGGCACGGCGAGGGCCGGATGCCGGTCGAGCATGACCCGAAGCAGGGTTGTCCCGGATCGCCGGACCCCGAGCACGAAGAGGGGCGGAGCCAAGGCCGCCAAGACTAATCGCGGGACGTGCAGCGGGTCGGATACCGCCCGCCGGCCGCCGCCGGGCCGAGCGTGATGACCCGGACCGCGGGGGCGGGCGACGACACCGGGCCCAGGCCCGCGACCGCCGCGACCGGCGAGCCCGGCGACCGCAGCCGGCCGCCCTGCACGAGTCCGGGCCGGAAGAGGACGACGAACCCGATCCGGTGTGCGCGCAGGAACGCCTCGTTGCCGGCCGGGTCGGCGAAGAAGCGCTTTGCGCCGATGAGCGCGTCGAGCGCCGCGGGCATGTCGGCCGGGCGCAGGTACGGGGCGCCTCCCTCGACGACGCTCACCCTCCCGGTGTACGCCTCGATGATGCCGGCGCTGCGCACGTCGGTGAGCATGCGCGCGTCGCACGGGAGGCTGCGTCCCAGCGCCGGCAGCGCCCGGTCGGCGGCATCGGAGGGTCCGGCCGACCGCCACTGCCCGCGATCGACCGCGGCGGCCAGCACCAGCGCGAAGACGACTGCGACCGCGGCGCGGCGGAGCCGCGGCTCGCGCAGGCGGTCGATCACGACGTCGGTGGTCGCGCCGGCGACGAGCGCGCACGAAAGGGCGGCGTAGTCGAAGAGGCGGCGCGGGCCGAAGTCGGCCGGGACGGTCGTCCGGTACCGGCTCGAGAAAGCGAGCGCCGCGGCCAGCGACCCGGCGGCGAGGCACCACGCGAGGATCACCGGGACCCGCTGCTCCCATGCCCCGGCCAGCAGGACCGCGACGCTCGCGATCACGACGATCCCCACGAGGACGAGCGCGTACCGCGGCGCGGATGTCCCCTGGCGGCCGGCGACCGAGGCGAGATACCGATCCGCCAGCGTCGAGGGGGCGAGCGTGAATGTCCGCGCCGGCCGCAGCGCGACGCGGCGCTGGAGGGCGAACGAGGCCGTGGGGTCGATCCGCGCGAGGCTGGCCGGGTATCCGGCGCCGCCCGTCACGCGCTGGAGCCCAAGCGAGCCGCCCGCGGCGACCAGCATCACCGCCCAGATCGCAGCCGCCGCCGCCGCGATCGCCGCGGCTCTGCCGAGCTTCCGGGACCGGCTCGGCGACGGGCTGCGGTCGAGCAGCGCGAGGGCGGCGAGGGCGGCGAGCGCGACCAGCGCCGGAACGAGATGGGTCAGCGCCGCGACGGCGAAGGTCGCCGCCGCCGCGGCCATGATGGGGCGCCCGCCGCGGCCGCGGATACAGCGCAGGGCGAGCAGGAGCCCGCAGCACGCCGCCAGCCTGCCGAAGCTCTCGGCCCTGAAGACGTCGAGGTCGTTCGAGAGCTCGCGCGGGGCCGGGAGCGACGCGGGCGCCATCACGGCGACGCCGGTCAGGACGACCGCACCGGCCCGCATCCCCAGCTCGCGTCCGAGCGCAAGGAGGGCGGTTGCGACGCCGACGGCGGAGAGGACGGTGAGCGCGCGCATCGGCGCCAGCGGCCCGCCACTGGTCACGAGGCTCACGCCGGCGTCGAACGCGTTCAGCGCCACCTTGCTGACGGTCGGCACCTGCTCGACGCCCCACTGGACGGTGTGCGCGGGGATCCGGCCCGCGTCGGCGATCTCGAGCCCGTCCGCCCAGTACCGAAACGACGAGACCGAGCCGAAGTTCTCGGCCGGCGAGACGGTGAGGTGCGCGGCTGTGAAGACCGCGACGATCCCGAGCGAGGCGCCCGTGAGAAGCCGATCGGCCGGCGGCAGCCGCTCGGTCGACGCGGACGGGCCACGGCGGGCGAAGCGCGGCCGCCCCGCCGCCCAGGCCGCGGCCGTGAGGAGCGCGATCCCGGCCGCGAACGGCACCGGCTCCAT
This sequence comes from uncultured Actinomycetes bacterium, assembly GCA_963821535.1. GTDB lineage: Bacteria > Actinomycetota > Thermoleophilia > Gaiellales > JAICJC01 > JAICJC01. Next base: position 145,429 of record CAWGEC010000010.1, read on the forward strand.
CGCGTGGGCCGCGGTGAGCAGGGTGGCAACGAGAGCCGCGCCGGCGTACCCCAGGCCGAGCGCCAGCGCGACGCGCGTCTCGAGGAGCATCTGGCCCGGCGCGGCGCAGGCCCGGGCCAGGCCGATGCCGGGGAGGAGCACCACTGCGAAGACGACGGCGAACGCCGCCACGGTCATCCTCGCCGGCCCGCCGCCGCGGTCACGCCCGGGCGCGGCGCCGTCCGGAGCGGAGGCCACATGTGGCGACCGTAACACAAGGTGCGCGCGGGGGATGGTTGCTAGCGTGCGGTGGATGCGACGCAAGACGTGGGCCCTGAGCTCGCTCGCGGCCACCGTGCTCGTCGCGGGGGGCGCGGGCGCAGCGTGGTGGGCGGTGCACCAGCGGACGGGTGACATTCACCATGGCGGCGACGAGCCGTTCACGCTGACGTCGGACACCCCCGTCTCCACCGACAAGGACGGCAAGCACCGCAGGCACCACGGCTTCGATCCGGGGCCTGCGTGGCCGGTATACGGCCGGACGATGAGCCGCACCCGCTCGGCGGCGGATCTGACGTCGATCGCGCCGCCGTACCGCGTCGAATGGAAGGTGCTCGCGGGCTTCCTCGAGTACCCGCCGTCGTACCGCGACGGCGTGCTCTACCTCACGACCAACAACGGGTTCGCGTCGGCGCGCAGCGTCCAGACGGGAAAGCCGCTGTGGGTGCTGCGGATCGGGGCCCGGGTGACAGGGGAGCCCGCCATCGCCGGCAACCGCGTCTACTTCGGGGCGCGCAACAAGATCATCTACGCGCTCGGCGCGCGCACCGGGCACGCGGTCTGGCGCCGGCACCTGCCGTACGCGATGGAGTCCTCGCCCGCGTTCGACGACTCCCGGCTCTACATGAGCGACCTGGGCGGCCACGTCCGCGCGCTCGACCTCGAGACCGGCCGGATCCTGTGGACGTTCACCGCCTCGGGCGCGGTGAAGCACGGCCCCGCACTCTCAGGCGGCCGGCTCTACTTCGGCGACTACTCCGGGACCATGTACTGCATCCGCGCCTCGGACGGCAAGCTGATCTGGCAGACGCACACGCACGGGCTCTCGTCGGGGTTCAGGTCGGGCCACTTCTACTCGACGCCGGCGGTGGCCTACGGCCGCGTCTACATCGGGAACACCGACGACAAGGTGTACTCGTTCGTCGCCTCGAACGGCGACATCGCCTGGACGCAGACCCTGCCCGACTGGGCGTACGGATCGCCGGCAGTCAGCGACGGACGGGTCTTCGCGACCTCGTGGGACGGCACGATCGCCGCCCTGAGCGCGCGCACCGGGACTCCGCTCTGGCGGCATCAGCTCCCGGGCAACACGATCGGCTCGGCCACCGTCATCGGGCCGAACGTGTACGTCGCCGACCGCGGCGCCTCGATCTCGTCCACCCACGGCGACCTGTTCGCCTATCGGGTCGGCGACGGGCATGCGGTGTGGCGGTTCCCGGACGGCAGGTTCTCAACCGTGATCGCGGCCGCCGGCCGGCTGATCGTGGCCGGGACCCTGCACCTCTACGCCCTCGAGCCGCGCCGGCCGTAGGCCGTTCCACGCCGTCATCGCCGCGACTGCCGCGAGCGCGGCCATCGCCGGAGCGAGGTGGAGGTAGAGCCGCGGCGCGGTTGCCGCAACGCTCCCCGAGATCCCGGCCCGGTAGTGGGTGACGTACGCCCCTCCCGTCAGGATCAGGTTTGGAATGACGAGGGCGGCCAGGTACCGCCATTCGCTGCGCCACCAGAACGGGATCGCGAGGACGATGATGGCCACGCAGAGCGGCCAGAAGATCCCCCAGGTGGTCGGGTCGGAGAGCTGCCCGGCCACGTGCCGCGCGATCCACCAGACGTTGAGATAGAGCTTCGCGAAGTGGCTCCGGTTGAGCGGGATGTCGTGGATCCGCATGAAGACCTGCCACGGAATCACGAACGCCGCGAACCACGCGAGCCAGGTCGTCAGCCCCGGCGTTCGCAACTGCCTGCGCAGAAGCAGCACCGTCCCCAGCAGCACGAGCGCGGAGGGTGCGCCCTCGAGCTTCGTCCAGGCGGCCGCTCCGGCCATGAACCCGGCGAGCCCCGCCCAGTCCGGCCCGTCTCCCCTGACCCACAGGTAGGCGGCGAGCGCTGCCGGCGTCAGGTAGGCGGCCGTCGTCAGGTCGGCGAGGCCGCTGGTCATGGTGGTCGTGAACTCGGGCGTCGTCACGGCGAGGCACACGGCGAACGCTGCCCAGACCGGAGCCGCCCCGAGGCGCACGAGCCACCAGGTCGAGCCTGCGAGCGCGACGCCGAAGAGCCCTGCCGGAAGCCGCACGACCGTGTCGTTCACGTGCCCGAGCGCGATGTACACGGCCGCGTTCATGTTGGACACGAGGAGCGGGTAGAAGAGGTGCGGCCCCGTGTGCCCGGAGAACGTCAGGTCGTGCTGCTGGAACGCGAACTCGGCCTTGAGGCCCCATGCCTTCACGAAGTCGATCGAGTCGACCCCGCCCAGCCGAAAGGCCAGAAGCAGCCCGTACGCGAGCACCGCGACCGAGATCGCGATCGGCACGATCGCCGGGCGCAGCGACCCGGCGACCAGCTTCGCACGGGAGCGCGGCGGTGCGCGGCGGCCGAGTGCCCATCCCACGGCGAAGGTCCCTGCGAACGCCACGGCGAGGGTCGCCCGGTTGAGCGGCAGCCCCGGGTAGACGACGAGCAGCATCGCGAGCGTCACGAGCGCGCTCCCCGTGAGCCAGCTGAGCGCCACCTGGCCCACGAGGGACGGCCGCACGCCGGCGAGGTGGGGAACCCACGGCCACCCGGCGGCCACGGTGGCCGCGCACACGACCGCGGTGGTTGTCCAGTCGCGCATCAGACGAGCTCCAGGAGCTGCCCGGCGGGCGTCGTGGCGAGGATGCGGTACCAGCTCCCGTGCCGAGAGCGAAACGCCCTCGGCCGGTCACGGTCGAGAACGATGACGTACCGGATGCGGGCTCGTACGAGCCGGTCGTGGACCGTCGCGGGCGACCCTCGCAGGCCGACTCCGTCAACGGGCCGGTAGCTCAGGAAGTAGACGGCGTTCGGCGTTCGCGCCAGGGACGTGATCACGTAGCGGTCGCCGTGGGGCACGCGCCGTGCCGCGACCTCGAGCAGCTCGCGGATTCCGTGCTCCCGCGGCGCCGTGAGCTCCGTGTGGGCGTGTCGCACGACGAACCCCGCCTGGATCGCCACGCCCACGGCCAGCAGCACGACGGCGGCCAGTCCGGCGACCCGGACAGCCCGCGAGCGTCCTTCCGTCGCCTCGCCGGTATGTGCCATGCGCGGGGCGAGTGTACGCCTCGCCCTAGAATCGTGCCGGTGCGTGCCCGTGACTAGCCAGACAGCCGCGGCGATCCTCGCCGCGGCGGGTCTGTGCGCCCTCCTTGCGACAGGCCGCTCGGATGTCCGCCGGATCGGCGTCCTCGCGTGGGCGGTCGGCGGCGTGTGGCTTGCCGCCGCCCTCCTGGACTCGACCGTCCATCGCCTGGGGACGCTCCTCTCCGACCATCCGGCGATCGGTGCGGGCTTCATCGTGGTGAGCCTCGCAGCGCTCGCGGGCGCTGCGGCGCTCGTCCACCGCATGCCCTGGGTGTTCGCCGTCGCGTGCGTCGTCGCGGCGCCGGTCAGGATCCCGATCCACGTCGGCGCCGACGACGCCCGCCTCCTGCTTCCGCTCTACGGCGTCCTGGCGGCCGGCGCGCTCGCGACGCTCTACGACGTCCTGCGCGGTGCCGATGCGCCGTCGCGGATCGGCCCGGTGCCGCGCGCGCTCGCGGTGATCCTGGCGCTCTCGGCGATCTCGCTCCTGTGGGCGGTCGACCCGCACCAGGGCGCGGTCGACATGCTGTTCTTCTATCTGCCGTTCGGGTTCATGATGGTCAGGGTCGCCCAGCTCGGCTGGAGCGCGTCGGGCCTGCGCGCGGCGCTCGTGGCCCAGGTGGCGCTCGCCCTGCTCTTCGCCGCCGTCGGGCTGTGGCAGGAGGCGGTGCACCGCGTGTTCTGGAACCCGAGCGTCGAGACGTCGAACGCGTACCGGTCGTTCTTCCGCGTCAACTCGCTGTTCTGGGATGCGAGCATCTACGGGCGGTTCCTCGCCGTCACGCTCATCCTCCTCGCCGGGGTCGCGATCTACCGCGGTCTCACACCCGCGGTCGCGGTCGCGATGGCCGCCGTCTTCGCCGGCCTCTACTTCACGTACTCGCAATCGAGCTACCTGGCCCTGGCGGCCGGGGCGTTCGCGCTCGGCGCGGGCGTGTGGCCCTGGCGCGTCACGGCCGGCGTGCTCGTCGCCGGGGCGGCCGCATTCGCGGGCATCCTCGCGGTCGAGGTGGCGGGCTCGAGCGCGAACCGCGCGTCCGGTGGGCGCTCGCACCTCGTCGACCTGGGCTGGCGCGTCATCCGCCACCACCCGGTGCTCGGAGCCGGGCTGGGCGGGTTCGCCAAGGCCGCGCTGGCCGGCACCGACCATCCGTACCGGGTCAGGGGGGCGGCGTCGCACACGACGCCGGTGACCGTGGCGGCGGAGCTCGGCCCGCTGGGGGCCGTCGCCTACGGGTGGCTCACTGGGCGCTCTCGTATGGGCGGGCGCGGCCGGCCGCCGGGCCCCCGGCGTCTCGCGCACGCTGCTCGCGGCGCTGGTCGCGATCTTCGCGAGCTCGCTCTTCTACAACTCGTTCTTCGAGGATCCGAGCGTCTGGTTGATGGCCGGGCTCCTCTGCGTGGTGTTCGAGTGAACCCGGCGACCCTCGGCACGGCCGCCGGGCTCGTGCTGGTCCCGGGGCTCGGCGCGATGCTGGCCGTCTATCCGCCCGGCCGGGCAGGGCTCGCCACCCGGATCGCGCTGGCGTTCGGCCTGGGGTACGCCGTCGTCGGCCTCACGGCAACGGTGCTCGTGATCGCCCACGTGCTCACGGGCGCGTCGTTCCTCATCGCCCTCACCGTCGTGACGCTGGTGCTGTGGGCGGCCGCCCTGCGCAGGGGCCGCCCCGGCGAGCACCTGACGGCCGTGCGCGAGGAGCTGTCCGAGGACAGGCTGGCGATCGCCGCCGGCCTCGTCGTCCTGCTGGCGATCGCCGCCGTCAGGCTGCGCAGCTCGCCGCTCCTCGACTTCCAGATGTTCGGCCCGTGGCGCTACTGGGCCGACGGGCTCGAGCTGGCCGACGCCGGCCAGGTGCCCGCCCAGTCGCTTCAGTGGGGTGCCCTCTACACGCCCGCGATCTCGAAGCTCGTCCTGAACAGCTTCCACGCCGGCTCCTCGTATCTCCTCGGGGCGGCGCCCCTCCCGGCCATGGGTGCGCTCCTCTGGGTCGCCTCGACCGGTCTCGCCGCCGGCCTGTGGGCGCTCGGCCGGGAGCTCGGCCTGCGCCTCCTGTCGCCGCTTCTGCCGCTGCTCACGCTGACGGTGCTGAACGACGAGCTGCGCCGGAACCTCGACGTCTACACGGCCGAGAACGTGGGGCGGATGGTGGCCGTGTGCGGCCTCGTCGTCGGCATCCGGGCGCTCCGCGACCGGGACGGATGGCTCGAGCCGGCGATCGCAGCGGTGCTGTTCGGCGCCGGGTTCGCCACCCACGGCGTGCCGGTCGTCGCGCTCATGATCGCGCTCGGCTGGTACGGCATCGCCCGGCTGGTGCTCGAGCGGGACCGCGCCGCCGTCTTCGAGCGGATGGCGGCCATCGCGGTTGCGGCCCCGGCCGTGACCGTCGTCCTCTTGCTCTCGGCCGGCGGGACGATCGGCTTCCAGGGAGCGTCCGGCGCCGATCGCTACCGCTCGTTCGGCGCCGGTGTCGACCCGACGGCGTCGCTCCTTGCCGGCACCGTCCAGCATTCGCCGGACGGCCACTGGTTCGTCGGCCCGGACGGCATCCTCACGGAGTTCCTGCGCGCCGTGACGACCCTGGACGATCCTCCCCGCCTGCTCCGGTGGGCGATCCCGGTCGTGGCGCTGGCCGCGGCCGTCGTCATCGCGCGCCGCCTGCCGGCCGATCTGGGCTCCGCTGCCATCATGGCCGTCGGGCTGAGTGCGAGCCTCGTCGCCCTTGCGTTCCTGTTCTCGTACCGCTACCGCACCCAGATCCCCGGCCGGTTCGGGATCGACCGCGAGTTCGACTACCTCCCGGCGGCCCTCATCATCCTCGTGCTCGCAGCGCTCGAGCCGGCCGTGGCGTGGCTGGGCCGGCTGCGGGCGTGGGCTCCGGCGGCGGTCGTGGCCGTGGCGATCGCCGTTCCGGCCGTCGCCGTCGGCGCGACCACCGGCCCGGCGCGGCCAACGAGCTACCGACCGAACGGCGCCAGCGCGCTCGCCATCCTGAACTGGGTGACCGCGCACGTCCCCTGCGACGCGCGCATCCTCCCCAACCGGGTCACGCTCGGGACATTCGTCGCCGCGACGGGCCGCGTCAGCGTCGTGGAGGGCATGGGGCCGTACCTGCGCCCCGAGATGCTGCACCCGGTGCTGGCCGAGGTCCTGCGCGCGCGCCGGTTCTTCGAGGAGCCGGCCGGCGGGCGAGGCTTCCTGCGCCGCGAGGGCGTCGACTACGTCATCCTCGCCAAGGGCGTCCGGATCGGCAGCATGGTCGGCACGCTCGACACGAGCGCCGAGCCGGCCGCGCTGGCCCAGGTCGGCTTCCTGAAGCGGGTCTACACGAGCCCCGCCGCCGACGTCTACCGCGTCCGCGGGGCGACGCGGGCGCGCGGCTTCCCCGACCCGGGCGAGCATGCGGGCTTCACGTGCATCCGCACGCCTGTGGCGGACGGGTCATGAGGGCCGCCAAGGCCCTCTTCGTGGTCATCGTGATCGCCCTCCTCGCGTTCCAGGACGACGGCCCCCTGTCCTGGGGGCCGCACATGGTCGTGTCGCCCGGCCCGCCGCCGACGCGGTCCGTGCTGCCGACGCCGCAGACGCGCACCCCGATCAAGCACATCGTGTTCCTGATCAAGGAGAACCACACGTACGACAACCTGTTCGGCCGGTTCCCGGCGGGCGACGGCGCCACCGTCGGCATCGACCACGACGGAAACCGGGTGCCGCTGACCCCGCTCCCCGACAGCCTGGTCGACCTCCAGCACGGCCACTCGGCCGCGCGCGTCGCCATCGACGCCGGGCGGATGGACGGCTTCTCGCTCCTCACGGACAAGAACTTCCACGCCACCCGGAACCAGTTCACGACGGCGCAGCCCGGGCAGCTCCCGGCGTATTGGGGATGGGCGCGGCGCTACGGCCTCGGCGATCGGATGTTCTCGTCGCTTGCCACGTCGTCGTTCCCGAATCACCTCTTCACCATCGCCGCTCAGGCGGCGGGGACGATCGACGGCCCGAACTACGGCGTCGAGCGCTGGGGCTGCGACTCGCCGCCGAACGTCACGGTGCCCGTCTTCCGGCACGGCCTGTTCGGGCGCGTCCGCCCGTGCTTCGACATCCAGACGACCGCGGGGCTGCTCGACCGGCGCCACATCTCGTGGAGCTCCTACGGCCCGCCGCCCGGCGCGCGGGGCTACGGGTGGGTCGCGTTCGACGCCATCAGGCCGATCCGGGACGGCCCGGCGTGGAACGCCCACGTGTTCCCGCTCGCCTGGCTGAACTCGGATCTGAAGCAGGGGTACCTGTCCGCCGTCACCTGGATCGTGCCGCCGTTCCGCGAGAGCGACCACCCGTTCGGCTCGGCGACGTCGCTGTGCCAGGGCGAGAACTGGAGCGCCGACATCGTGAACTCGATCATGCGATCGAAGATGTGGCCGAGCACCGCCATCGTGATCGTGTGGGACGACTTCGGCGGCTTCTACGACCACGTCGCACCGCCGCTCACGACCGGGTATCTCGGGATGGGCCCGCGCGTGCCGTTCCTCGTGATCTCCCCGTGGGCGAAGCCGGGGATCGACCATACGACCTACGAGTTCTCCTCCGTCCTGAAGTTCGTCGGCGAGAACTTCGGCCTGCCGACTTTGACCGATCGCGAGCGCAGGTCGAATTCGATCGCGGACGCGTTCCAGTATCGGCATCGCCTGCCGCGCTGGTACGCGCCCAAGTCGGAGTGCCCGGTCGGCGCCGGCCTCGGTGCGATCACCGAGCCCGTGCCGACCGACTGAGCGCCTCGACGCTCCCCTAGTGCTCGTAGTACGAGGCGGCGATCTCGGCGGCCAGCCCGGCGTTGTCGACGACGAGCCGCCGGTTCGCCTCGAGCGAGCGCCCGCCGGTGACTGCGTGCACGGCGGCGAGCACGTGCGGCGTCACGGCGGGCCCGCGGACGCCGCTTGCGGCCGCCTCGGCCACCGCGGCCTCGATCGTCCGCTCGAGATCCGCAGCGTCGAGCGCCACGTCCTCGGCGACCGGCTGCGCCACGACGATGCCGGTCGTGCGGGCGAACCCCCAGTGGGCCGCCGCTGCGGCGGCGATCGCGTCGGCGTCGTCGGCCCGGTCGGGCAGCTGATGGGTGCTCTCGCGAACGTAGAAGAGCGGGAAGACGTCGGTGCGATAGCCGATCAGCGGCACGCCCAGGGACTCGAGCGTCTCGAGCGTGGCAGGGATGTCGAGCAGCGACTTGGCTCCAGAGCACACGACGCACACGGGCGTCCGCGCGATCTCGTCGAGGTCGGCCGAGATGTCGCGTGTCTCGGCCCAGCCCCGGTGAACCCCGCCGATCCCGCCCGTCGCCATGAAGTGGATGCCGGCGACGGCGCACACGGCCAGGGTGCCGGCGACGGTCGTCGCGCCCCAGGCCCCCGACACCGCGCAGGTCGCGAGGTCGCGCGGCCCGACCTTGCGGACGTCGGGCTCCACGGCGAGCCGCGCGAGCGCCGCGTCGTCGAGGCCGACCCGGACGGTGCCGTCGACCACGGCGATCGTCGCCGGGACGGCGCCGTGCTCGCGGACGCGCGCCTCGGCGGCGCGGCCGACGTCGGGCCCGATGTCCGGCGGCAGGCCGTGGGCCACGAGCGACGACTCGAGCGCCACGACGGCCTGCGAGCGCACGAGGGCCGCCTCCACCTCGGGCGAGATGCGAAGTAGGCCGGAGGGGTGTCGAGTCATGGTGGTGCCGGCCGGCCGGGTCTCTGCATACCGGGGGGCGATGGTACACTCGCGGCCGTGTCGAGCGCCGATACCGGACTGTCCACGCCGGTCACGTGCGCCAACCATCCCAAGGTCGAGACTGGCGTCCGCTGCTCGAATTGCGGCAAGCCGATCTGTCCCGACTGCATGGTGCCGGCGCCGGTCGGGATCAAGTGCCGCGACTGCGCGCGCATGCCCCGCTCGGCCCGCGTCACGCTGCGGCCGCAGAAGGCGGCCAGGGCCGTCGGCGCGGCGTTCGGGGTCGGCTCGGTCTTCGGCGTGCTCCTGGCCTTCGCCGGCGGGGTGGGCCTCGGGTTCTTCACGCTCATCATCGCCTACTTCGTCGGGCTCCTCACCGGCCGCGCGACGCTGCGCGCCGCCGGGTACCACCGAGCCGAGGCGACGGCCTGGATCGCCGCAGCCGGAGCCGGCTGGGCGTATGTCTGCTCGGGGATCGTCATCGCCCTGTCCGTCGGCGGAGATGCCCGCGCCTACGTGCAGGTGATCGGGCTGCTCGTGGCCGGGTTCTTCGCCTACCGGGAGGCGTCGTGAGCGACGACGGGCGCAAGCGCCGGGGCGCGATGCGCACGTTCGTGATGGGAAGCGTCATCGGCGCCGCGGCCGCCGTCGTCGCCGCGCCGCGGCTCCGGCGCGGACGCCGGCCCGAGACCGGCGGACCGGTCGCCGGCCTCGAGGCGTTCGAGGGCGCGCCGTGCTGGCACTACGACCGCTCGCCGGCCCGCGACGCCGACGTTCGATGACCCGCGTCGCCGCGCTGTATGACATCCACGGGAACCTGCCGGCGCTCGAGGCCGTCCTGGCCGAGGCGGCCGACGCAGACACGATCGTGGTGGGGGGCGACTTCTCGCGCGGGCCGATGCCGGTCGAGACGGTTGACCGGCTGCGCGGCGTCGGCGAGCGCGTCCGGTTCATCCGCGGCAACGCCGACCGGTCGGCGACCGGCGAGGGCGCCTGGGAGATGGAGCGCCTGGGCGGCGAGCGACTCGACTTCCTGGCCGGGCTGCCGGAGACGGTGACGATCGACGTCGAGGGCCTCGGCGGCGTCCTCTTCTGCCACGGCTCGCCGCGGAGCGATGAGGACATCATCACCGCCGTCACCCCCGGCGAGCGGCTCGGGCGGATCCTGGAGGGTGTCGGCGAGCGCGTCGTCGTCTGCGGGCACACCCACCACCAGTTCGACCGCACCGCCCACGGCGTCAGGGTCGTGAACGCCGGGAGCATCGGCATGCCGTACGAGGGCCGGCCCGGGGCCTACTGGGCGATGCTCGGCCCGGACGTGGAGCTGCGCTCGACCGCCTACGACCTCGATGCGGCCGCGGCCGCGATCCTCGCCACCGGCTTCCCGGATGCCGAGGAGCTCGTCGCGACGCTGCGCGAGCCGCCGGCCGCCGACGAGGTGGCCCGCTACTTCGAGTCGCTGGCGACCGGCTGACCCTCTAGAGTTCGCCGCCGTGCCCCGGGCGCTCGTGACCGGCGGCGCCGGCTTCATCGGCTCGGCGCTGGTGTGCGCCCTGGTGGCGCGCGGCTACGCCGTGCGCGTGTACGACGACCTCTCGGTCGGCGATCCCGCCAACATCGAGGGGATGGGTGCCGAGCTCGTCCGGGGCGACGTCCGCGACCTCGACGCGCTGATCGCGGCCGCGCGCGGGTGTGACACGGCGTTCCACCTGGCGGCGGGCGCCGGGGTCGTCCAGTCGATCGAGGAGCCGCTCGTCAACTTCGACCAGAACGCGCGCGGCACGCTTGTCGCGCTCGAGGCCGCCCGCAGGGCCGACGTCGGCCGGTTCGTCTTCTCGTCGTCGAACGCCCCGCTCGGCGACGGCGCCTACCCGGCTCGCGAGGACAAGCCCGTGGCGCCGCTCTCGCCGTACGGAGCCAGCAAGGCGGTCGGGGAGGCGTACTGCTCGGCATTCCACGGCGCCTACGGCATGCACGCCGTCACGGTCCGGTTCTCGAACGCGTACGGCCCCCGGTCGGCGCACAAGGGCAACGTGATCCCGCTCTTCATCCGCCGCCTTCGGGCCGGGGAGGAGCTCATCGTCTACGGCGACGGCGAGCAGACCCGCGACTTTGTCTTCTGCGAGGATCTCGCCGACGGGCTCGTGCGGGCGGCCGAGGCGGACGGCGCCGGCGGGGAGATCTTCCAGCTCGCGAGCGGGATCGAGACGAGCCTGAACCGCCTGATCGAGCTGATCGCCGAAGCGGCGGGCACCGAGCCGCGCATCCGCCGCGAGCCGCCCCGCGCCGGCGAGATCCTGCGCAACTACTCGGCGATCGACAAGGCCCGCGAGCGCCTGGGCTACGCACCGTCGGTCACGCTCGCCGAGGGCCTCACGCGGACCTGGGCCTGGTTCGAGTCGCAGGGCTGAAACACCGGTATCAGGTACATCTGTTTCAGGTCTGGGCTATCTGAGCCAGGCGCGCATCAGCGCGTTGGCGAAGCCCATGCCGTAGCGGAAGTGGGGCGGCTTCTTCGACTGTCCTGAGAGCCGGTTCGTGACGGTGACCGGCACCTCGATCGTGCGCAGGTGCTTCTTCGACGCCTCGACGATGAACTCGGAGTTGTGGAACTGGTCCTGGCGGAACTCGAGGCCGCGCAGGCTCGACGTGCGCACCGCCCGGTAGCCGCACGCCGGGTCGGTGACCTTGCTCCACGTGAGGAGCGAGAGCAGGCGGGCGAAGAGCTTGATCCCGAGCTCCCGCGCGGCGTGCGAGGGGTCGGCGTCGCCCAGCACCCGCGAGCCGCCGACGACGTCGACATCGCCCTCCGCGATCGGCCCCACGAGCCGGGACAGCTCGGAGGGCTGGTGCTGCCCGTCGGCGTCCATCGTGACGACGATCTCGGCGCCGGTCGCCAGCGCGAGCCGGTAGCCCGTGCGAAGCGCGGCCCCCTGGCCGCGGTTCAGCGGGAGCCGGACGCCGGCGGCGCCCGCGGCGCGTGCGCGGTCGGTGGTGTCGTCGGACGAGCCGTCGTCGACGACGATCGCGTGCAGCTCGTAGCCGCAAACCGTCTCCGGGAGGGCGCCGATCACGTGGGTGATGTTCTCGGCCTCGTTGTAGGCCGGGATGACGACGGCAACCCCGCCGGCGAACTGCTCCGGACGCCCGGTCGCCCGGAACTGCTCGAGCGCCAGGTTCTCGATGAGCCGGGTGAGGTCGCGCCGCGACCGCTCAGCCCGGCCGGCGAGCGTGAACGCGAACAGGTAGAGGATGCCGACCGCGAGTACCGTCGCGCCGAGGATCCGATGCCCGCCGCCCTGCCGGAACGACAGCTCGTCGAAGACCCACTGCAGGATCGCCGGGTCGGCTCCGAGGATGACGAGCGGCAGGACGAAGACGACCAGCCGCAGCATGAGGTCGCCGTTTCCGAACTTGCCCTGCCGGTAGGCCCGGAGGGTCAGCGCTGCGAACACGACCGCGGCAACGAGGCCGGCGCCACGAAGCGGTGTCAGCTCCACGGGCCGCCTACCGGGCCGGCTGGCCCACGGAGGCTGTGGGTCGCCAGGCCGTGGACGGGGCGATTACGTCGGGGATCACGCGGTCCTTGTATCGCTCGATCACGACGAGGGTCGACTCGATCAGGTTCTCCGAGAGCAGCGTGGGCTGGAGGCCGAGGGCCGGCAGCTTGGTATGCACCGGGTTGTAGTAGTGCTCCTCCGCCTCGACGCGGGGGTTCTGGACGTTGTCGACCTGCACGTTCATCCCGTGGTGCTCGCCGGCGTGGCGCACCTTCTCGGCCAGGTCGGCGACGCTGAACACCTCGGTGAACTGGTTGTACACCCGGTACTCGCCGGCCGACGGCGCGTTCGCCGCGGTGAGCTCGACGCACTGGAGCGTGTCGAGGATGTTCAGGAAGCCGCGCGTCTGCCCGCCCTTGCCGTAGACCGTGAGCGGCTGGCCGATGACGGCCTGGACGCAGAAGCGGTTCAGCGCGGTGCCGAAGGCCTGGTCGTAGTCGAAGCGGGTGAGCAGGCGCTCGTCCAGCTGCATCTCGGGCGTCTCGATGCCGTAGACCACGCCCTGGTTCAGGTCGGTGCAGCGCAGGCCCCAGATCCGGCAGGCGAAGTGGATGTTGTGGCTGTCGTGCACCTTCGAGAGGTGGTACAGCGACCCCGGGAGCTTCGGGAACGGCAGCACGTCGCGGCGGCCGTTGTGGGTGATCTCGATGAAGCCCTCTTCGATGTCGATGTTGGGCGTGCCGTACTCGCCCATCGTCCCGAGCTTGATCAGGTGGGCGTCGGGCGCATGGTCGCGCATCCCCCACAGCAGCTTGAGCGAGCCGATGACGTTGTTGTGCTGGGTCTCGACGGCGTTGTCGACGCTCTGCATCGACCACGGCGCGCTGGGCTGCTCGCCGTAGTGGATGATGGCCTCGGGCTCGAAGTCGCGCACCAGGTCGGCTGCGAACGTGCCCTCCGCGAGGTCGCCGACGTAGCTCTCGATCCGCTTGCCGGTCGCACCGTGCCAGGCGTCGATCCGCTCGTCGAGTGAGGCGATCGGGGTCAGCGAGTCGCCGCCGGCCTCCGTGACCCACTTCCTGCGGGCAAAGTTGTCGGCGACGGCCACCTCGTGGCCCTTGCCAGAGAATCGCATGGCGGTCGGCCAGCCGAGATAGCCGTCGCCGCCCAGGATCAAGACTCGCATGCGCACCCCGTCGTCGTGGACCGCGTGAGAATAGCTGGAATGCTATCGACCGGGTACGACAACGGTCGGTAGCATGCCGCCGCGATGGCCGCCCGACGCGGGGAACTGATCGCCCTGGTCGCCCTGGCCGCGTGCCTTGCGGCGGGCCGCGCGCTGGGGTTGGATGCGCTCGCGGTCTGGGCGGCGGCCGGGCTCGTCCTGGTTGCGCCGGGATGGTGCGCGCTCCGCACGGCCGGCCTCGAGCGCGACCTGGGACGGTCGGGCGCCCCGCCGGTCGCGGCGGCGCTGTCGCTCGCCCTCTGGGCCCCGCCCCTGGCGGCCGCTTACCTCCTCGGTCTCACGCTGACCGCCGTCATCGCGGCCGTGCTGCTTCTCACCGCGCTCCTCCTGGTGGCGGTCCGTGCGCCGAGCGCCCTTCCGCGCGCGGGCGCGCTCGAGGTCGCAGGCGGCGCGGTCGCCGTCGCGGCGTTCGCGTATCTCGCGTGGCGGATCTCGACGCCCATCGTCGGCGACGCCCTGTTCCACGTCGGGCTCATGCGCCGCCTGGGCGAGGCGCCGTCGCTTTCCTTTGGAAACGTCTCACCGTTCCTCCACGGCCCCGCCAACGCCGGGTACGCCCTGCCGATCCTGCACGCCGCGTTCGAGGGCGTCGCCAAGCTCTCCGGCACGGATCCCATCGTGGCGTTCCGCTACCTCCTGCCCCCGTGCGCCGGCCTTGCGATCGCGGCCGCCTATGCGCTCGCCCGCGCGCTCACCGGCTGGCGCGCGGCGGGCTACCTCGCAGCCGCGATGACCGCGTGGGACCTGTGCTCGCTCATCAACGGGCTCGTCCTGCAGATCAACCAGCCGCCGCCGTTCTCGCTGTGGGTGCTCACGCCAGCAACTCTGCTCCTCTTCTGGCTCGAGATCCGCCACGCGCGCCGGGCGGCCCTCGCGACCGTCTCGTGCGTCGCGGTCATCGCGTTCGTCCACCCGACGTACGCGATCCCCTGCCTCGCGATCGCGGCCGGGATGCTCGCCGGCGCCTGGCGGGCCGGGCTGCCCGACCTGCGGGCGCCGCTCGGCACGCTGGTCGCGATGACCGGGGCCGTGGGCGGCGTAGCCACCTGGATCTGGTGGGAGGCGATCCGCGGCGGCCATCGCCACCCGGTGCTGTCCCACGCCGACGAGTTCGTGATCCGCTCCGGCAAGGCGGTGCTCATGCATCCGTGGGCGCCGGTGTTCGGCCGCGGGTACGTGCTCCTCGCGATCCTGGCGATGGCGTGGCTCGTCCGCTACCGCCCGATGCTGCCGGCCGTGGGCGGCACCGCGGCGCTGCTCGTCGTCCTGCTCCTCCCGGGCCTGAACACCCTCCTCATCGATGCCGTCGGGATGGGCCAGTTCCACCGGTTCTGGCAGCCGCTGCCGTGGCCCGTCATGGCGGCGGCCGGGGCGTGCGCCGCGGGCATCGTCCTCGGGAGGTGGTCGTGGGCCGCGGCGGTGGTCGTCGCCGTCGGCTTCCACGAGGTGCGCGGGGTCCACTGGTTCTGGCACTGGCCGGTGGGCGTCGCGGTCGTCCTGGCGCTCGTCGCCA
This sequence comes from uncultured Actinomycetes bacterium, assembly GCA_963821535.1. Lineage (GTDB taxonomy): Bacteria > Actinomycetota > Thermoleophilia > Gaiellales > JAICJC01 > JAICJC01. The sequence goes on from CAWGEC010000010.1 coordinate 160,752, forward strand.
CGCTGGTTCGGCTGCGGCTCCCGCTGCGCGACCGCCTGCCCGGCGGCGCGTCGCCGGCCGCGGTCGTCCTCGTTGCCGGTGCGCTGGCGGCGTTCGTCGTCAACTGGGCGCCGACCGTGTGGCGCGAGGCCCGGGCCGGGCCGTATCGCGGCCCGCCGGCGTACCAGACGGTCGCGACCACGCCCGGAGCCGCGGCGTTCTTCCGCGACCTCGACGGCCCGCCGCCCGTGGTGCTCGCGGATCCCCAGCGCGCCTTCGAGCTCTTCGGCCTGGCCGGGGTGCGGACGGCCACGCTCCCGGAGGCGCGCACGCGAGCGCTGCCGCTCCTAAACGAGAGCGAGCGAAACCATCTGGGGCAGGCGTTCTTCTCCCCGGAGTCGACCGATGCCCGCCGGCTCCATGTCCTGCGGGCGCTCGGCGTCGACTACGTCGTCGTCGACCTGCGCGACCAGCCGCCCGACACCGTGTCGGCGATCCTGCGCGACCCCGCCCTCCAGCCCGTGTACCGCGACCCCTCGGACGTGTCGTCGCACCTCGGTCGCTTCGTCATCCTGCGCGTGCGGGGAGAATGAGCCCGACCCGCCGAGCGCCCCGACGAGCTCGTCAAGGCGCGAGCGCGCTGCCGCGGCTGCGGCGCAGCCAGCGGCCGATCTGGCCCCGCTCGAGCGTGGTGAGCCCGGCGGGCAGGAGCGCGACGTAGGCGGCCAGGCCCGCGACCACCGTCACGGCGAGCACAAGCCACCATTGCCGGCCGCTCGCCGCCGCGTGCGCCGCTAGGGCGGCGGCCGTGCAGCCGAGCGCGGGGATCGCAAGCCGGAAGTACGCGCCGTCGAACGGCTGCACGCCCACCTTCCTCCACACCTGCCAGAGGCGGAGGGCGTTCACGCCGGCAAGCGCGGCCGCCGAGGCGATCGCCGCGCCTGTCGGCCCCTCTGCCGAGGCCAGCGGGACGGCGAGCGCCACCAGCACGACGGCCGCAAGCAGGTTGTCGACGAGATCGAGGCCGGTCAGGCCGACCATGATGAGCACGAACGCGACTCCGCCCGTCGCGACGTTCACAGTCTGGCCGGCGAGCATGATGCGAAGCGGGGTTGCGCCCTGCTCGTAGTCCGGGCCGAAAGCCCGCAGCACGTCCGGCGCCGCCACCGCCAGGACGATCGCCGCGGGGAGGGTGCCGGCGAGCGCCCACCTCGTCGCCTGCTTGAAGAGCGTATCCAGGCGCGCCCGCTCGCCGCGGGCGTGCAGGTCAGCCGCGAACGGCGCGAAGATCAGGTTGGCCGACGTGAGGAAGAGCAGCACGAGCTGCGAGACCCGCCCGGCCGCGGCATATGCGTCGAGCGCGGCGCCCTGCTGGTAGTGGGCGAGCACGAAGAGGTCGGCCCAGAAGAGCGCCTGGGCCAGGAGCGCCGACGGCGCCCGCGGCAGCCCGTAGGCGATCGCGGCCCGCACCTCCTCCCGCGGGGCGGGCCGGTCGCCCATCCCGGCGGCGGCCGACCGCCAGAACGCACGCGCGGCGATCGTGGCGACGGCCCACGAGGCGCCGTACGTGGCCACTGCGGCGTTGGTCTCGCCGCCGGCGGCGATCGCGACCGCGGCGAGCACGATCCAGAGGACGGGCTGTCCGATCCAGAACACGGCGAGCGTCGGGCCCCATCTGCTTGAGGCCGCGGGTCGCGCCGAGATACACGTTCGCGACGGCGATGAACGGGATCCCCGCGGCGCCGATGGCGATCGCGCCCGCCCGGTCGCCGGTCAGCGGCGACGCGGCGGCGATGACGGCCGCCACGACGATCGACGCGGCCGCCGCCACCCCCGCGCAGCGATCGACGAGGCTCCGCAGCGTCGCCGGGTCGCCGGCCCCCTGGGCGATCGCGACGAGCCGCACCGCCGCGACGTCCATGCCGAACCGGGCGCCGGCCGAGGCGACGAAGGCCACCTGGACGGCGATCGTGACGAGTGCGAGACCGCCCGCGGGGAGCGTGCGCCCGAGCAGCACCTGGACGCCGAAGGCGGCGGCCACTCCGGCCAGAAGGCCGGCGACGTTGGCAGCCGTGCCGCGCAGGAGGACGCGCTCGTCGCTCACGTGCATAGTGTCGCGAGCGGCTCGGCGGGCGTCACTCGAGGTAGCCGAGGCCGCGCAGCCGCTCCTCGACCTCGCGTTCCTCGTCGGCGGTGAAGACGCCGGCGGCCGACTCGGCCGGGGCGTCGTCCGCCTCGCCTTCGAGGCTCACCGCGGCCTCGATCATCCCTGCGAAGTCGGCAAGCGAGATCTCCGAGCCGTCCGCCGGCCCGGCCCCCGGCCCGGCGGCCACGTAGACCCCCTCGGGGCGGTGGTCGCCGCTCAGCCAGTCCGCCTCCTCGACCATCCTGCGGGCGTGGGTGAGGGAGTAGAGCGGGGCCGCCTCGAGCAGGAGGTCGGGCGCACGGTCGAGGTAGGGCCCGTCGAGCACCTCCTCCTTCCGCCGCACGGCGCGGATCGGGTGCATCCCGGTCTCCGGGTCGGTGAACTCCACCAGCGACGCGGCCACCTCGTCGCGGACGCGCTCGTAGTCCTCCGGCGCGACGCGCCCGTCGGGCTCGCGACCGCGCAGCGCGATCGAGACGCCCTCGCCGGTCGAGACGACGCTCGTGTAGGCCACCGTGCCCGCCCAGTCGACGGGCTGGGTCGGCACGGCGACGCGGCCGTGCAGGCCGAGCTTGTCGTAGGCGACCCGCGCGATCGAGCGCAGCCGTCCCCACGCGAGCAGGCCGACGAGCCCCGAGCCGCGGCCGAGGCGGAGGTGGCCGAGATGCTCGAGGACGCGGTTCATGTTGAGCGCGCGGGTGCACGGCTGGTGGCCGTGGTCGGACATGAGCACCACCGTGTCCTCGTCGTCCGTGCGCTCGACGAGCGTGCCGAGCTCGCGGTCGAGCATGCGGTAGACGTCGCGCACCCGGTCGGCGACCGGCGAGGCAGCGGCCTCCGCGTGGCGGGGGTGGCCCGGGTGGACGTACTCGAGCAGGCAGTGCTGGATCCGGTCGGGCGAGACGAAGACGAGGCAGGCGGCGTCCCACTCCTCGGAGTCGAGCAGGCGCCGCATCGCCTCGGCGCGCGCGGCGCTCGTGCGCTCGACGTCGTCGACGAGGTCGAGCGGCCGGCCGCGGAAGGTCGTCCACGAGCCGCCGTTGATCGGCCATCCCAGGCTCGGCCCGATCTCCGGCGGATGGCTGAAGGCCGCGCCGCCGGGGATCACGCCGCCCGCGATCGCGACGCCGTTCACGGCCGGTGCGGGGTACGTCAGCGGGATGTTCGCGATGACGACGCGCCGGCCCGCCTGCGAGAGCCGCTCGGGCCAGGTGGGGGCCAGGATCGACCGCGACGAGACGGGCATCCGCCGGCTCGCGCCCGGCTGGTGCTCGAGGATGTCGAAGACGCCGTGGCCGGCCGGGTCGCGCCCGGTGAGGAAGGTCGGCCATGCCGCCCAGGAGTGCGACGGGGTGCACGACCGCGAGACGCCGCGCCGCCCGCGCTCGATGAGCCGCGCGAGGTGCGGGAGCTCGCCCGCCGCGAGCAGCGGATCGAGGATGTCCCAGTCCGCGCCGTCCCATCCCACCACGAGTATCCGGTTGGCCACGGGCGGTGAGGATAGTCGCGAGGGCTGGGGTCAGACCCCGCATGGACCCAGCCCGCGTCGCGACTATCCTCGCCGGCGGTGCACCGGGATGAGGCGCGGCGGGCGTCACGGCCTGCGACGCGGGTGTCACGGCCGCCGATGCGGGTCGACCGGCGGCTGCGACTAGCCTTTCGCCGATGTCAGTGCTCCCCGACACGGCCGCCGTCGACGGCGGCGTGCGTCGGAGGCGTCGCGCTCTCGGAGCTGCGCTGACCCACGGGACGCCGCTTCACGTCTACGACGAGACCACGCTGCGAAACCGCGCGCGGGCGTACGGCGAGGCGCTGGCGGGGTATCCCGGCGCCGCCCGGGCGGTGTACGCCTGCAAGGCGAACGCGACCGTCGGCCTCCTGCGCATCCTGCTCGACGAGGGCATGGGGATGGACGTCGCATCGGAGGGCGAGCTGGCCCACGCTCTCGCCGCCGGCGCCCCGGGAGCGCGGCTCGTCGTCCACGGCAACAACAAGTCCGACGCCGACATCCGAGCCGCCGTCGCCGCCGAGGCGGGCCTGCTGGTTGTCGACCACTTCGAGGAGCTCGACCAGGTCGAGCGCATCGCGGCCGCGGCGGGGCGAGAGCAGCCGATCCTCCTCCGCGTCACGCCGGGCATCGAGGCCGCGACGCACGCCAAGATCCGGACGGCCCACGCGTCGTCGAAGTTCGGGATCGCCCCCGGCGACATCGAGCGCACGGCCGAGCGCGCCGCCGCCTGCCCGCATCTGCGCCTCGACGGCCTGCACGTGCACCTCGGCTCGCAGATCCACGACCTCGACACGTACGTCCAGGCGGTGGAGTGGCTGGCCGCGTTCCCGCCGGCGGCTGGCCTCCCGGTGCTCGATCTCGGCGGCGGCCTCGCGATCCCGTACACCGACGTCGACGACGCCCCCGACCTGCGCGCCGCTGCCGCCGCCACGGTCGCGGCGGTCGCCGGCCGGTTCGACCCGCGGCCCGAGCTCCTGCTCGAGCCGGGGCGCTCGGTGGTGGGGACGTGCGGCGTCACCGTCTACACGGTCGGGGCCGTGAAGACGGCCGGTGGGGTGACCTACGTCGCGGTCGACGGCGGCATGTCCGACAACCCGCGCCCCGTGCTCTACGGGGCCCGCTACCAGGCGTGGATCGCGGACCGGGCCGGCGAGGAGCCCGACGGGACGTACGCGGTCGCCGGGAAGCACTGCGAGTCCGGCGACGTCCTCATCGAGGAGGCCCGGCTGCCCGCGCCGCGGCCGGGCGACGTCCTCGTCGTCGCCGCCACCGGCGCGTACTCGGCCAGCATGGCGTCGAACTACAACGGCCTTCCGCGGCCGGCGGCGGTCGTCGTCCGAGACGGCGCGGCCCGCGCGGTCGTCCGCCGCGAGACGGTGGCCGACCTCCTGGCCGTCCAAATGGGCTGAAGTTCGGTGGGCATGCGGCCGATATGAAGGGTGAATGAGCCGTGCGCTTTCACGCTCACTCGCGGTGGTCGCTCTGCTCGCCGTGGTCTCGGCCGCGCTCGTTGTGGTCACACCGTCGCTTGCCCGCATTGTCGGGCGCGGCGAGAGCCGCCATGCCGCGGCGCCGCCGCCGTGGCTGTGGCAGAGCCACGTCTACGGCGGCGAACCGGCCCCGGCCACGAACGCCGCCGCGGCAAAGCCGCATGCGAAGCGGAGCCGGCGCCCGTATAAGCCGCCCGTCGCCCACAGGGCCGCCAGGGTCGCCTCGACCGAGGCGTCCTGGCGTCAGCCGTAGCGGACGAGGCCGACGTGCGACGCGTCGGCGATGTGGGTCGCGTCGCCGAACCGGTACACGAGGAGGTTTCCTTTCTGGCGCCCCGGCGTCGGATAGACGAGCGTGCCGGTCACCGTCTGGCCCGGCCCGATCGACATGCCGACGAGCGCGTGGCCGACCTCGGCGGCCGCGACCGGCGACGCGAGGTACGCGTGGTTCTCCGAGTCGAGAAGCCAGATCTGGGTGGGCGCGACGGTCTGATCGGCGCCTGACGTGTTCGTGAGCGTCACTCGGACGACTCCGAACACCGTTGCACCGGGAGGTAGCGGGGCCTTGAGGTCGCGCCTCCACTCGATGCCGTCGACCTTGACCGAGACGTCGTCGAGCACGAGCTTCGACCCGAGCGGCGCCACGGTGTAGACCTTGCCGTCGGTGTAGGTGACCGTGCCGGAGACGGGGAGGGTCGACGAGGGCGGGGCCGTGTTCGTGCCGCCGGAGGTCGCCGACCCGCCGCCGGAGCACCCGGCGGCGGCGAGCGCCGCGAGGAGGAGGACGGCGGCGCGCCTCACGCCTCGGCCTCGTCCTCGACCTGGCGCCGCAGCTCGGCCACCGAGAGCCCCTCGAGCGACAGGAAGATGAACCCCAATCCGACCCCGAGCGCCGCCTCGATCAGCTGGAGGCCGATCGAGAATGTGAGCGCCAGGTCGCTCGACACGGGGTAGAGGACGCTCAGGCCGCCGGCCGTGGCCCCCTGGAAGACGCCGAGGTTGCCCGGCGTGATCGGGAAGAGCTGCACGAGGTTCGAGGCGAGGAAGACGACGCCGGCCGCGCCCAGGCCCTCGTCGATGCCGTAGGCCTTGAGGGCCCAGTAGATGCCCGCCAGCTGCATGACCCAGCTGATCGTCGCCATCACGAGGCCCCAGGCGAGCAGGCGCGGGCGGCGGAAGATCGCCTGCCCCTCCCGCAGGCCGCGCATCGTCGAGGTGAGGCTGATGCCGAGCAGGTGCCACCAGCGCTCGACGTAGGGCTGTGTGGGCACCATGCGGCGCCGCTGGATGCGGCCGGCGACCTCGATCCCGGCCGCGACGAGCGCGACAAAGAGGACGACTCCGGAAAGCACGGCCAGGAGCCGCACCGCCTGCTCAGGCACGGGCGTGAAGACGACGACGCCGACGAGCACCCCCACCAGCATCATCCCGCTGAGGATCTGCTCGGTGACCAGCGTGCCCACGAGCGTGGTCACCGGCACCGACTGGCCGCGTGCGGAGAGCTTGCGGCGAAGGACGGTCACCCTGGCCACCTCGCCGAGACGGGCGATGAGCACCGTGTTCAGGAGGAAGCCGATGAAGATGGCCGGCACGACGTCGCGGACCGGCACCTCCAGCGGCCGGCCGTCCTCGTCGGCGGGGACGGCGTCGATCGCAGCCTTCCAGGTGAGCGCCTTCGCGGCCACCGATCCCAGGTTCGCGATGAGCGCCGCCAGCACGAAGACCGGGTCGACGTCGGTGAAGACGTTCGCGATGACCTGGAGCGAGAACCGCTGCGAGACGATCAGCACCAGGGCCGCGATCACGACGGCGAACGCGACCGCCTTGAGCGCCGTCCGCCGCTGTGGCCTGAGCTCCTGGGCGAGCTGAGAGACCGTCACGAGCTCGAGCCCGCGCTCGCGCGCCGACTCGAGGATGTGCGGCACGGCCGCGACCGTCTGCGACCGGTCGCCGCCCTGGCCGGAGCCGTCGCCGTCGTGCAGGAGCAGGATCGCCCCCGGCCGGAGCACGTTCCGGCAGCGGGCCACGATCGCATCGACCCCCGGGCGGGCGGTATCGAAGATCGCCCCGGTCCAGCCCACCATCCGGTAGCCCTGCTGCCCCGCGACGGCCGAGACGAACGGGTTTCGGAAGCCGTGGGGCGCCCGGAAGAGCTTGGAGGCCCTGCCGTCGACCGCCTCGGCCAGGGCGCCCTCGGCCGCGCGGAACTGGTGGACGATCGCCCGCGGGCCGACGAAGACGAGCAGCGAGTGGTCGTCGCCGTGGCTCGCGAGCTCGTGCCCCTCCTCGACGATTCGGCGGGCGATGTCGGGGTGTGCGCGCACCTGGCGCCCGAGCGCGAAGAACGTGGCCCGCGCGCCCGCGTCGCGGAGCGCGTCGAGTACGCCCGGCGTCCACTCAGGGCTTGGCCCGTCGTCGAACGTGATCGCCACCATCGGCTGGGCGGTCGCGCCGAGGCCGACCACGCGCCCGAACAGGCGCGCGTTCGGCGTGAAGGTCGCCCAGGCGACGGCGATCAGGATGAGGACGGCCACGGCGACGACGACCTCGCCCGGACGGCCTCCGATCTCCTCCCCGATCACCGCCGCCGTCGTGAGCCAGACGGCGGCCGCGATCACGAAGCGGACGATGACGTCGCGCTTGCCCATACAGGCCTCACACCGGCGAGCAGGTCGTCGTAGTAGGTCTCGAGCTTCGCGGCGACTCGTGGCCAGGCGTAGTGCTCGAGCGCCGTCCGGCGCCCGGCCTCGCCCATCCGGCGGCGCTCGGCGGGGTCGTCGAGGAGGCTGCCGAGGGCCGCGGCGAACTTCGCCGCGTCGTCTGCGGGGTGCACGAGGACACCCTGGACGCCGTCCTGCATCACGAGCTGGAATCCCGAGATCCGGCTCGCCACGACCGGCTGGCCGCAGCTCATCGCCTCGAGCAGCACCATGCCGAACGACGCCCGGTTGCAGGGCGTGCAGAAGATGTCCCCCGCGACGAGATGGTTCGGGCGGCTGCGGTTGAGGCGCCCGGCGAAGTGGACATGCGGTCGCTGGTCGTCCGTGATCTGGTGCTCGTACTTCGCCCTGAGCGGGCCGTCCCCGACGACGACCAGCCGCACGTCTCCCCGGTCACTCTGGAGGATGCGGTGGGCCTCGATCATCGTCCCGAGCCCGTTTCGGGGATCGAACCGGCCGACGAAGACGATCGTGCCCTGCTCGCCCCGCAGGCCGGGCGCGGGCTCGGCGTCGGGCGAGAAGTGGTCGGCGTCGATGCCGTTCGGGATCACGTCGTAGGCGTAGGGGTAGTACGGGACGAGCGAGCCGATGCATGCCTCGCGAGACGCAGATGCGCCCGTCGAGGCGCTCGATCCACGGCCGCGTCCATTCGGCCAGGATGTCCATCCCGAGGGTCTGCGGGAACACGCTGTGGAACGTCGCGACGACCACCGCGTCGTCGGGCGCGTTGGCGATCGCCCAGGCGGGGAAGGGCGGGTTGTAGGGGGCGTGGACGTGGATCACGTCGAAGCCGCGCCCGCGGAAGAGGTCGCGGAGCTGGCGGCCGATCCAGGGCCACATCGTGTGCAGCGTCTGGGCGTTGTTCCCCCACCGGGGCACGTAGAGCGGCACGGCCGCTCCCAGCCGGACGATCTCGAACGTCGGCCTCGGGGACGGGCATCGCGTCGTCCTGCACGGGGGGCGTGCGGAGGATGCGCCCGGTGACGACGGTGACCTCGTGCCCACGGGCCTGAAGGCCGCGGGCCTGGCCGTCGACATGCTCGGTGATGCCGCCCAGGGACGGGTAGTAGAAGTCGGTGACGATGGCGATTCGCACGGCGTGTGATCGTAACCCAGGGCCCGATCTGGCACTCTCGGCCCGAGTGCGCCAGGGTGCCGTCGGTATACTGGACTTGGATGCCGATCTACGAGTACCGATGCCCGAACGACCACCGGTTCGAGGTGCTCCAGAAGTTCGCGGACGAGCCCATCACCGAGTGTGAGGTCTGCGGCGCGCCCGCGACGCGGGTGCTGCACCCGGTCGCCATCCATTTCAAGGGCTCGGGCTTCTACTCCACCGACTACGGCCGGCGGCAAGAAGGTCCGGCTCGGAGGGCAAGTCGGATGGGTCGAGCGACTGGAAGTCGTCCGAGAAGTCCGAGAAGAAGAGCTCCGAGGGCGGGAGCGGCGAGCCCAAGAAGGCCGCCGAGGCGTAGCGGCGGTCCTCGTCACCGGCGGCGACGGGCCAGGTCGGAGGGCAGGCGGCCCGGGATCTGGTCGGTGCGGGGTTTCGGGTGCGGGCGCTGGTGCGAGACGCGTCGCGGCCCGCCTCCCGGGCGCCGAGATCGTCGAGGGGAGCTTCGAAGACGACGCGTCGCTTGCACGCGCGCTGGACGGAGTCGAGACGATGCTGCTCGCCGGCCGGGACGGCCCCGACGCGGTCTCGCAGCATCGCCGGGTGCTCGACCACGTGCGCCGGGCCGGCGTGTCGCACATCGTGAGGCTGTCGGCGATCGGTGCGTCGGCGGCCTCGCCGATCGCCCTCATGCGCGAGCACGACGAGGTCGACGTGCTGGTACGTAGGGGCGAGTGCGCGCTGGACGCTCCTGAAGCCGCACCTCTACATGCAGAACCTTCTGCGGGCGGCCGCCGCAGTACGCCGCGACGGCACCCTCTCCGCGCCTATGGGTGGGGGCCGCTACCCCCTCGTCGACACCCGCGACGTCGGCGCTGCGGCGGCCGCCGTACTCACCGACCCAGCCGCGCACGCCGGTGACGACGTATCTCCTGACCGGGCCGCGGGCCGTTGAGCTTCGACGAGGTCGCCGCGGCAATCGCGGACCTGGTCGGCCGCCGCGTGGAGTACGAGGCCGTCGGAGCCGCCGTGCACGAGGAGCGGCTCCTGGCAGCAGGGCTCCCCGCCTGGCGCGCATTCGACCTCGCTCACATCGCCGCGGCCTATTCCCGCGCGGACGGCGATGTGTCCCCGGCTTTGGAGTTCGCTGCTCGGCCGAACGCCCCGCTCGTTCCCGGAATTCCTGGCCGACCACGGCGACGCCTTCCGATCGCCCACTCGTAGACGTCGCCCTCGTGGATCGCCGCGTAGACGTCGTCTCGCGTGCGGTTCGCCTCCTCGGCCGTGAGGGTGCGCGTGGGGTGACGAAGCACGAGCCGGACGAGCACGTTCTTCTGGCCCCGGCGCAGGCCGATGCGCGCGATCGCCTGCGGCGGCAGCTCCGCCGGCAGGGGTCTCGGCGACGACCGCGAGCTCCTCGACCGCGTCGAGCACGCCGGGCTCGACCCGCTCGCGGATCCGGTCGCCCAGCTCCTCGGCGGTCAGGTCCTCCGCGACGGCGATCGAGAGGTCGCGCCGGGTCGGCGGCATCGCGCTCACCGCGCGGTAGGGCTCGAGGTCGAGCATCTGCCCGGCGACCCGGGGATCGGATCGAGCGCAGGAGGCGGATGTCGGTGACGCCCTTCCGCAGCATGAGCGCGCGGTCGAGGCCGAGGCCCAGGGCCAGCCCCGACCATTCCTCGGGATCGAGCCCGCCCGCCTCGAGCGACGTGCGCTCCGGCCAGGCCGCACTCGAGGAGCTCGACCCAGCCTCCGCCCGCCTCGACCTCCACCTCGCGGCCCTCGGTCGTGTACGGGTGCGACGCGGGAAGCGCCCGGTGCCGCGCGCCGGGCAGGGTCGCCTCGACGACGAGGCCGATCATCTCGTCCAGATCCCGGTGGTGAGCGGCTCGCCGCGGCGCACGCGCCACAGGTCGAGCTGGTGCGGCTCGCCGACGTGGAGCCGATCGACCACGTCGCGGCGGTAGACAAGGCCGGGGCACGCCACGACGAGGTCGGTCGGCCGCCGCCGGGCCGAAGGGCGCGGCGGAGCGCCCCGGCACGACCGCCGTCATGTGCGTCCGCAGCAGCCGGCGTCCGTCGAGGTAGCGCGTGTAGCGGGCCTCGCGGGCCGGGGCGCCGGGCGGGTAGCCGAGCACCTCGTAGTTCGTCGTGGATCGTGACGACCGGGCCTGCCCGGTGGACGAGCACCGGAGCGCCCCACGCGCGCTCGAGGGCGTCGCTGATCGCGCCTGCGACGAGCTGCATGGCGTGCGGCCCTCCGGCCGGGTCGGACAGGTCGCGCAGCGCGAGCGCGCGGTCGAGCTGGGGCTGGGTGATGACGGAACGCATCGGGATCCTCCTGGACGGCGGGATGGCAAAGGGCGTGGAAGCCCCGGCCGCCGTGACGGCTGGAGGAGCGCGATGCGCGCGGCTACGAGCGCCGGGCGAGCGCCGCTGCCCCAGCCTGCGGCCGGGGCGGGGTAAACGATCTGGCGCTCGTGGTCATCACGACCCGAAGTTTAGCCCGTGAACCCCGTGGGGCCAGGCCCCGTCCGGGGCCTGGCCCCGGTCTTGCGCGTGAGGCCGCCGCGATCGTGCGCCAATCGCCGTGACATGATGACGGGTCTGACCCCGGGGTGTCGCCCGTACGCCGGTGAACCCCGTGGGGCCAGGCCCCGTCCGGGGCCTGGCCCCGGTGGTCGGCCGCTAGTGAACGGTGCAGCCCGGCGCGTAGAGCTGGCCCTTGGGCGCCCGCTGCGGCGCCGAGGTGCCCAGGAACATCTGCACGACGGCGGCGTTCTGCTCGCTCGACTGGAGGACGTCCTGCCCTCCCAGCACGAGCGGCGTGCCGCCCAGGTGGCATTCAAGCGTCCGCCCCGCCCGGAACTTGATCCAGCCCATCCCCAGGAGCTCGTTGGCCGAGAGGTCGGTCGCGAGCGGCTTTGCGATCGAGCGGCCGACGGACGGGAGATGGAAGAGGCTCGAGGGCTTGACCAGCTGGTGCATGAGCGCCTGGAGCACGCGCTGCTGGCGCTCGGTGCGCGAGATGTCGGTGTCGGCGCTGTTCGTCGTGTGCCGGATGCGGGCGTAGGCCAGCGCGCGGCGGCCGTCGAGGTGGATCGAGCCCTTCCCGAACTGCCACCCGTGCCCGTCGAACGACTGCGACGACACGACCTTGGTCGGGTTCACGATCGTGATCCCCCCGAGGTCGTCGATCAGGTCCTTGAACCCCGTGAAGTCGACGATCACGACGTGGTTCACCTTGAGGTCGGTGAGCCGGTTCACAGTGCGGATCAGAAGCGGCGGCCCGCCGAACGCGAACGCGGCGTTGATCTTGTTGGTGCCGTGGCCCGGGATCGGGACGTACAGGTCACGCGGGATCGAGAGCATCGAGATGAGGTGCTTGCCCGGGTCGGTGCGGACGAGCAGAATCGAGTCGGCCCGCGCTCCCGAGAGGGCGCTCTTGCCGCGGCTGTCCGAGCCCATCACGATGCTGATCTGGGGGTCGCGGAGGATGTTCCCGGCCGGCGCGAGCGCCGCCTTCGTCCGCTTGTCGATGCGCTTGTTCGCCTTGGCGACCTCGTCGGAGAAGGCCCGGTAGCCCAGGTACAGCCAGAACACGAAGAGGAGGAGGACGACCGGGATCGCGATCGCCAGGATCCGGCGCCACCGTCGCCGGAAGAAGCCCGGCCCGGTGCCCGGGCCGCCGGGAGGCGGCGGGGTTGCGACCCTCCGCCCGGGCAGCGCCTTGCGCGGCGGCCGCATGTCGGGCGCCGGCATGCCCTCGGGCGTCGGCGCGCGTGGAGGCGCCGACGCGCCCGCGGACCGTCCGGTGAAGTCGAAGCGCGCGGCGTCGGCGTCGTCGCTCCCTCCGGCCCGGCCCCCACGGTACGTCCGATACGGCTTGGAGGGCTTCGACTCGGGCGGCATCTAGCGGCTTTATGGTACCCACGATGGTGAATTCCTCCTCCGGGACCTGTCGTCGGCGTGGATCTCGGAGGCACGTCCGTGAAGGCCGCGCTGGTGTCGGCCGAGCTCGAGCTGCTGGCCCGCCATACGTCGCCGACCGACGTCTCCGACGAGGATCGGCTGCTGGACGACATCGAGCAGGTCGTCCGGCGGGTCGCCGGCGAGTCGCCCGTGGCGGCGGTCGGCTTCGGCCTGCCGTCGCAGATCGACCAGCGCCGGGGCGTCGTGACCGACTCGATCAACGTGCCGATCACCGACGTGCCGTTTGTGGCCGAGATGACCGGGCGGCTGAACCTGCCCGTGAAGGTCGACAACGACGCCAACGTGGCGTGCCTGGCGGAGGCCCGGATCGGGGCCGGGAAGGGGCGCGCCCACGTGATCATGATCACGCTCGGGACGGGCGTCGGCGGCGGGATCGTGCTCGACGGGCAGCTCTACCACGGTGCGACGGGGTACGGCGGCGAGCTCGGGCACATGGTGATCGACGAGAACGGCCCGCCGTGCCAGGGCCACTGTCCGAACCACGGCTGCCTCGAGAGCCTCGCCTCAGCGGCCGGCGTACGGGCCGCGGCGGCCCAGATCGCAGCCGAGCGGCCGGATGGCACGCTCGGGAAGGCAGGCGCCGCGCGGGGGCCGGTCGCGGTCCGGCTCGTGATCGACGGGGCTCTCGGCGGCGATCAGGACTGCATCGACGCGCTCGCGATCGTGGGGCGCCATCTCGGCGTCGGGATCGCGAACTACGTGAACATCTTCAACCCGGATGTCGTCGTCGTGGGCGGCGGGATCATGGCGGCGGGCGAGATCCTCCTGGGCGTCGCCCGGGACGAGGCCGGCCGGCGGGCGCTGCGGCCGCCATGGGGCGAGGTCGAGGTCGTGGCCGCGGAGCTCGGCAACGACGCCGGCGTCCTGGGCGCCGCCGCGCTCGTCCTGTGAGCGGCGCCCTCGTCGTCTGCCCGACCCCGATCGGCAACCTCGACGACGTCACGCTGCGAGTGCTCGACGAGCTGCGCTCCGCCGACGTGATCGCGTGCGAGGACACCCGCCGGACGCTGACGCTGCTCACGCAGCACGGGATCGAGACGCCGCGGCTGTCGCTCACCGAGCACAACGAGGCGGCCCGGACGCCGGTGCTCCTGGCCCGGGTGCGAGCCGGGGAGCGGGTCGCGCTCGTCTCGGACGCGGGCACGCCGACGGTGTCCGACCCAGGGGGGCGGCTGGTCGCCGCGGCGGCCGACGAGGGTCTCCACGTGGAGGTGCTCCCGGGCGCGTCCGCCGTGGTGACGGCGGCGGCGGCGTCGGGGCTCGCGGGCCGGGGCTTCGTCTTCTGCGGGTTCCTGCCGCGCACGCCGGCCGGGCTCGCCACGCTCCTGGATCGCGTCGACGCGGCCGGGCTCGCCGTCGTGGCGTTCGAGTCGCCGCGCCGGCTCCCCGCCACGCTCCGGGCGCTCGCCGAGCGCGACGCCGGCCGCCGGGCCGCCGTGTGCCGCGAGCTGACCAAGCTGCACGAGGAGGTGCGCCGCGGCACGGTCGCCGAGCTCTCAGCGCATTACGACTCCGCCCCGAAGGGCGAGGTGACGCTGGTGCTCGCCCCGGCCGAGGCCGGCATTCAGGCCGACCCCGCCGACGACGCGCTTCGGGAGCTGGCCGAGGTGGTCGGGAGCCGCCGCGCCGCCGCCCTGGCGTCGCGACTCACCGGCCACTCTCGGAATCGGCTCTACGCCGCGATCACGCGCGCGAGGCGCTGACCACGTCGTCGGTCATCTCGGTCCGGCACGAGGCGCAGACCATTCGATCGTGGAACGGCTGGAGCGCACGCCGCCCACCGCAGAACACGCACGCATCGTGCGGCTTCGAGAGCACGATGGTGTCCCCGCGCACGCTGATCTCCAGCGGGTCGCGGATCTCGATCCCGAACCTGCGCCGGATCTCGACCGGGATCACGATCCGGCCGAGGTCGTCGACCCGGCGGACGACCCCTCCGGTTTGCCCGGCGCGTATCCGCGTCGGCTGCTTCACTGCATTCATTCTGACCCTCGCCATCTTCTAGGATGGAGCCCGGAACCCAGCATAACCCCGAAATTGCTCGACCTGACATCTCCTTACAAAAAACATGCCGTTCTCTGTCACTACGCCCATCTACTACGTCAATTTGGACCCTCATCTGGGCCACGCGTATACAACCGTGGCAGCGGATGTGCTGGCCCGCCATCATCGCCAGCGGGGCGAGGACGTCTTCTTCCTGACGGGCACGGATGAGCACGGCGCCAAGGTCGCCCGGGCGGCCGAGGAGGCCGGGCTCACGCCCAAGGAATTCTGCGATCGGGTGTCGGCCCGCTTCCGCGATCTGGTCGCCCAGCTGAACGCCACGAACGACTACTTCATCCGCACGACCGACCCCGAGCACGAGGCGCGCGTGCAGGAGTTCCTCGTGCGGCTGCGCGACGCCGGCCACCTCTACGAGGACAGCTACGCCGGCCTCTACTGCACCGGCTGCGAGCAGTTCTACGCCGAGAGCGACCTGGAGCAGCCGGGGAACATCTGCCCGCTGCACAAGCGCCCGGTCGACTGGCTCGAGGAGGAGAACACGTTCTTTCGCCTCTCGGCGTTCACCGACCGCCTGCTCGAGCTCTACGACCGCGACCCCGAGTACGTCGTGCCGCGCACGCGCTACAACGAGGCCCGCTCGCAGATCGAGGCCGGGCTGAACGACCTCTCGGTGAGCCGGGCATCGGTGAGCTGGGGCGTCCCGCTGCCGTGGAAGCCCGAGCAGACGATCTACGTGTGGGTCGATGCGCTCCTCAACTACCACACGGCCCTCGAGTACGGCACCGGCGAGGACGTCGCCGCCAAGTTCTGGCCGTCGACCCACCTGCTCGGCAAGGACATCCTGCGCCTGCATTGCGTGCTCTGGCCGGCGCTCCTGCTCGCGGCCGGGTACGAGCCGCCGCGAAAGCTCTTCGTCCACGGCTACCTGACGAGCGGCGACCAGAAGATGTCCAAGTCGCTCGGCAACGTCATCGACCCGCTCCAGGTGATCGACGATCTCGGCGCCGACGCGCTGCGGTTCTACGTCCTGCGCGAGGTGCAGTTTGGGCAGGACGGGAGCGTCACGCGCGAGGCCCTCGACCGCCGGTACGACGGCGAGCTGGCGAACGACCTCGGGAACCTCGTCTCGCGCACGACCGCGATGATCGCCCGCTACCGCGACGGCCGCGTGCCGCAGGGCGAGTCCGCGCTCGAACCGGTGCACGACCGCGTCGCCGAGCGGTTGGACGCGCTCGACCTGACCGGCGCGCTGGAGCAGATCTGGACGCTCGTCCGCGCAGCGAACAAGTTCGTCGAGGACGAGGCGCCATGGGTGCTGGCCCGAAGCGACGACCCGGGCGACGCGCAGAAGCTCGACGCCGCGCTCTACACGCTGGCCGATGCGGTCCGTGCCCTGGGCGTGATGCTCCACGCCTACATCCCCGAGGCCTCGGATCGGATCCTGGCCGCGGTCGGCGAGCCGGGCGCGGTGGGCTGGGAGAGGGCCGGGCTCGGCCTGACCGCGCCGGGCACGGCGGTCGAGCAGCCGCCGCCGCTCTTCCCGAGACTCGCCGCCGCCGGCGCGTGATCGACACCCACGCGCACCTCGAGATGTGCGAGGGGGCGCCGGATGACGTCGCCGCCGCCGCTGCCGGGGCGGGCGTGAGCCGCATCCTCACGATCGGCCGCGAGCAGGCGGTCGACCTCGCGGAGCGGATCCCCGGCGTCTGGGCGGTCGTTGGCGTCCATCCGCACGAGGCGGCCGAGGTCGCCGACCCGGCGGCGGCCGTCCGGGAGCTGATCGGGCACCCGCGGGCGGTCGCGGTCGGCGAGTGCGGCCTCGACTTCTACCGCGACTATGCGCCCCGCGACGCCCAGCGGCGGGCCTTCGCCGCCCAGATCGACGTGGCGAACGAGGCCGGCCTGCCGCTCGTTATCCACACGCGGGCGGCCGACGACGAGACGTTCGCGATGCTCGAGTCCGCCGAGGTGCCGGTCGTCCTGCACTGTTTCGGTTCGGTCGGCCGGCTCGACGACGCGCTCGAGCGCGGGTACCTGGTGTCGTTCGCCGGGAACGTCGCCTACCCGAAGGCCGAGGATCTGCGCGAGGCCGCCCGGCGGGTGCCGGACGACCGCATCCTGGCGGAGACCGACGCGCCCTACCTGGCCCCGCCGCCGCACCGCGGCCGCCCCAACCAGCCGGCCTATGTGATGCGCACGCTGGAGGTGCTGGCCGGCGAGCGCGGCGTCGACCGGGCGGTGCTCGAAGCGCAGATCGACGCCAACGCGACGCGCGTCTTCGGCCTGTGACCGGCGCCCGGGATCGCCGAACCACCGGGGCCAGACCCCGGACGGGGTCTGGCCCCACGGGGTCCCAGGTCACGCTGGCGCGGATGCGCGAGTTCGGGATCCGGCCCGACCGCGACCTGGGCCAGCACTTCCTGGTCGACGACAACGTGCTCGAGGTCGCCGGGCGCCTGCTGCCGCTGAACGCGGACGACGTCGTGCTCGAGGTCGGGGCCGGGCTCGGCGTGCTGACCGCCTGGCTCGCCGGCCGCGTCGCCCTCGTCCACGCCGTCGAGGTCGACCGGCGGCTCGAGCCGGCGCTCACCGCCACGCTCGCGGGCGCCGGGAACGTCCGCGTGGTCTGGGCCGACGCGGCCCGGCTCGACCCCGCCGACCTCGACCCGAGGCCCGGCGTGCTGGTCGCGAACCTTCCCTACAACGTCGCAACGCCCGTGATCATCCGGGCCCTCCCGACGATCGAGCGGTTCTGCGTGATGGTGCAGCGCGAGATCGCCGACCGGCTCTTCGCGAGCCCGGGGACGAAGGCCTACGGCGCCGTGTCGGTGCTCGTCCAGCTGGCCTGCGAGCGGCTCGGCCGCAGGCCGGTGTCGCGCAAGGTGTTCGCACCGGAGCCCAATGTCGACTCGGCGCTCGTGGCCTTCCGCCGCCGGGCGGGGGCAGAGCTCGGCGACGACTGGGGGTGGACGTCGCGGGTCGTGCACGCAGCGTTCGGCCATCGCCGAAAGACGCTCGCGAACGCCCTCGCCCTGGCCGAGCTGCCGGCGCCGCCCGCCGAGATCGCGGGCCTGCGCGCCGAGCAGCTTCCCCCCGAGCGGTTCGCGCTCCTGGCCCGCGAGCTCAGATGAAGGTGCGCGCGCCCGCCAAGGTGAACCTGTGCCTGCGGCTCGGCCCGCTCCGGCCCGACGGCTACCACCGGGTGACCACGCTCGTTCAGGCGATCGACGTGTACGACGACCTCGAGCTCGAGCCGGCCGAGGAGACGGCCGTCGAGGGGTTCCCAGACGACACGCTGGTCGCAGGAGCGCTGGCCGCGCTGGGCGAGGCCCGCCTGGTGCGGCTCGAGAAGCGGATCCCGGTCGCGTCGGGCCTCGGCGGCGGCTCCTCCGATGCGGCGGCGGTGCTGCGCGCCCTGCGCGGCGAGCGGACGCCGAACGAGCTGCACGAGATCGCGCGCGGCCTCGGCACCGACGTCCCGTTCTTCCTGGCCGGCGCCGAGACGGGCTTCTGCACGGGGCGGGGGGACCGGGTGCAGGCGCTGCCGGAGTTCCCGCGCGGGCACGCGTTCGTGATCGTCCCGGCCGCCGAGGGGCTCTCGACGGCGGACGTCTACGGAGCCTCGACGCCGAACCCCGCCTTCCGGGCCGTCGAGGGCGATCTGATCCGGCGGATGCACACCGTCCGGAGCACGGCGGACGTCGCCGGGCTCATGGCGAACGACCTCGAGCCCGCCGCGCTGCGGCTTCGGCCGGAGGTCGCAGGTGCGCTCGAGCAGTTGCGGGGCGCGGGCGCGCTCGCGGCGCAGGTGTCGGGCTCGGGGCCGACGGCGTTCGGCTTGTTCGAGCATCGCGACGCGGCCGAACGAGGCGGCTGCCGGCATCAAGGGAGCGCTAACGGCGTCACCGGTATGATTTCTCCATGGCACCATGGAACGTCTCCAGCGACGCACTGACCATCGAGCAAGAACCGCGCCGATCACCGTCGCGGTGGCTCCACCAGAACAGCCTGCGGATCGCGGTCGTGCTCGGCCTGGCGGAGGCGGTGTTCGCATGGGTGCGGGGCTTCCGCATCGAGATGATGCTGGTCGGCGTCCTCGCCGCCCTCATCTACCTGAACGTGCGCCACAGGATCCCCGTCAGGATCCGCCGGCCGATCTGGGTGTTCGTGATGGCCCAGGCGATCGCCGGAATCCTGCTCCCGGCGATCTACGTCGGGATCGGCATCGCCGTCGTGGTCGGGGGGATCATGCTCGTGATCCTCGCCCTGGTCATGCTGGGCGACCTGCGCCGGTCGTAAACGCCGCGTCGATCTCCGCCAGCGTCTCCGCGTCGAGCTCGATCTCGCCGGCCGCCGAGTTGGCGCGCGCGTTCGCGGCGGAGAGCGTGCCGCAGATGGCGCCGGTGACGCCCGGCTGATGGACCACCCAGGCGATCGCGAGCTGAGCCGTGGTGACGCCGAGCCGCTCCGTGATCGCCGCGAGCCGCTCCACCCGCGGCACGGCGTCGGCCAGCCGCTCGGGGGTGAACTCGTCGCTTCGCCAGTCGTTCTCGGGGAACGTCGCGTCGGCCGCGTACCTGCCGGTGAGGAGGCCCGATGCGATCGGCGAGAACGCCAGGTAGCCGATCCCCTCGGCGGCGAGCCACGGCAGGAGATCGGCAACATCGTCACGGCAGAGGAGCGAGAGCTCGTTCTGCACGGATGCCACCGGGTGGATCGGCCGGCAGCGCTCGATCAGCGCCCGGTCGAAGTTCGAGACGCCGATGTGGACGGCCAGCCCGTCGCCGACGACCTGCGCCATCGCGGCCCAGGTCTCCTCGACGGGGATCCGCTCGTCGGGCCAGTGCACCTGGTAGAGGTCGACCCGGTCGGTGCCGAGGCGGCGAAGCGACGCGCGGATCGCGGAGTGGATCTCGTCCGGCCGGATCCCCGAGCCCTCGTCGTCGGGCGCGACCTTGGTGAAGAGCAGCGCGTCGTCGCGGCGGCCGGCGATCGCGCGCCCGACCAGCTCCTCGGAGCGGCCCTTGCCGTACACCTCCGCGGTGTCGATCCAGGTCTGGCCCGAGTCGATCGCGGCGCGCATCGCCGCTATCACGTCGTCGTCGGGTGAGCGGTCGCCCCAGTTGGCCCCGCCCGCCTGCCAGGCGCCGTAGCCGATCACCGAGATGTCGGGGCCGCCGGGGCCGAGTTGTCGCGTTCGCATGGGCCGCGGAGTCTATGCTCGGGGGGTGTTCGAGCGGTTCACCGAGCGCTCGCGCCAGGTGGTCGTGCTGGCGCAGGACGAGGCGCGCATGCTCAACCACGACCACATCGGCACCGCGCACCTGCTCCTGGGCCTCATGCGCGAGGAGGCCGGTGTCGCGGCGCGGGTGCTGCACGAGGCCGGGCTCGACGTCGTCGCAGTGCGCGAGCAGGTGCGGGGCGTCATTGGCGAGGGGGACGCCGTCTCGGTCGGGCAGATCCCGTTCTCGCCGGGGGCCAAGGCGGCGCTCGAGGCGGGCCTGCGCGAGTCGCTCTCGGTCGGCCACAACTTCATCGGCACCGAGCACATCCTGCTCGGGCTCATCCGCGAGCCGGAGCCGCAGCTCGCCGTCGTGCTGTCCGGAGCGGGCGTCGACATCGCGGAGCTGGTGGCGAGGGTCGAGCGCGCGCTCCCGGCGAGGTCGATCGTCGAGATGGCGCCTGACATCCTCGGATTCGAGCGCTACACCGAGTTCGCTCGGCGAGCCGCGATCGAGCTGGCCCAGGAGGAGGCGCGCGCACTCAGGCACAACTACGTCGGCACCGAGCACCTGCTGCTCGGGCTCCTGCGGGAGGAGCACGGCGGCGCGGCCCATGCCCTCGCGGAGCTCGGCGTCGAACTCGCGCCGGTTCGCGAGCAGGTGCGGCGGGTCGTCGGACTGGGCGACGATCCGGTCTTCGGCGATGTCCCGTTCACGCCGCGAGGGCGGAAGGTGCTCGCGCTGGCGCGGGAGGAGGCGACCGCGCTCAACCACGTGTCGGTCGGCACCGAGCACGTTCTGCTCGGGCTCGTGCGCGAGGGCGGGGGCGTCGCCGCCCGGATCCTGTACGACTTCGGCGTCGAGCCCGACCGGATCCGAGGCACCGTGCTCAGGCTCCTGCACGACCAGTACGAGGCCGTCGGCGAGGCGTCCAAGCCTCCGGCGCATGTCGACATGCCGTGTCCGGTGTGCGGCGCCACGCTCGCGCACCTCGAGATCTCAGAGCAGGAAGAGGGTGCGTTCACGGCCGCGCGCGCGGGCGTCGTCCAGTGCTCGAACTGCGGCCGGAGGTACGACCTGCGGTACAGCATCGAGTGGAGGCCCGCCTGACGTATACTCGCCGAGCCCCTCGCGACCGCGCTCGATGGGGCGTGGCCAAGTGGTAAGGCAACGGGTTTTGGTCCCGTGATCCCTGGTTCGAATCCAGGCGCCCCAGCTCCCAACACCGACCGCCCACTTCCCCCGCATGACTCACGGCTCTCCACTCGCCTGTGTCCTCCTCGCCGCCGGTCAGGGCACGCGGATGCGCTCCTCGACGCCGAAGGTGCTGCACGAGATCCTCGGGCGCACACTGATCGACTGGGCGGTCGCCGCGTGCCTCGAGTCCGGGCCGGACCGGATGCTCGTGGTCGTGCCGCCCGGCGCCGACACCATCCGCGCGCGCCTGCCCGACGGGGTCGAGCCGGTCACGCAGGAGCGCCCGCTCGGTACCGGCGACGCGGTCCGCGCCGCCCAGGCGGCGCTCGAGGGCTTCGACGGCGACGTGCTTGTGCTCTATGCCGACCACCCTCTTACCGACCCGGCCAGCCTCCAGGCGCTGCGCGCGACGCACGCCGGGGCCGGCGCCGCCGCGACCGTGCTGACGTTCGAGCGGACGGATGCGATCGGCGTCGACTTCGGGCGCATCATCCGGGGCGCCGACGGGGGCGTCGAGCGCATCGTCGAGGTGCGCGACGCCTCGGGGGACGAGCGGGCCATCACCGAGGTCAACTCGGGCATCTACGTCTTTCGCGCCGGCGACCTGTGGCCGGCGCTCGCGGGCCTCGAGGCCAAGAACGACCAGGGCGAGCTCTACCTGACCGACGCCGTCGGCGCGCTCGTCGCGGACGGCCGCCCGGTGGTCGGCCACCGCCACCCCGACGCGACCGCGGCGCTTGGCATCAACACCCGCGCCGATATGGCCGAGGCTGCGGCGATCCTGCGCAACCGCACGAACCGCGCGCACATGCTCGCCGGCGTCACCATCGTCGACCCGGCCACCACCTGGATCGACGCCGCCGTCGCGATCGAGCCCGACGCGGTCATCCAGCCCTTCACGGTGCTCCGCGGCGAAACCCGCATCGAGGCCGGGGCGGACGTCGGCCCGCACGTCGTCGCCGTCGACGCCCGCGTCGGGCCCGGTGCCGACGTGGGCCCGTTCTGCTACCTGCGCCCGGGGGCCGACATCGGCGCCGGACGCGAAGGCCGGGACGTTCGTCGAGATCAAGAACGCGTCGATCGGCGAGCGCGCCAAGGTGTCCCACCTGTCGTACATCGGCGACGCGGAGGTCGGCGCCGACACGAACATCGGAGCGGGCAACATCACCGCCAACTACGATGGGGAGCAGAAGCAGCGAACCACGATCGGCCGTGATGTCCGCTCGTCCAGCGACACTGTGTTCGTCGCGCCCGTGACGATCGGAGATGGGGCGTGGACCGCAGCTGGCTCCGTAATCACCGACGACATCCCCCCGGACGCCCTCGGCGTCGCCCGTGCCCGACAAACGAATATCGAGGGATATGGAACACGAAAGCGAAGCCGCAGTTAGCCTCGAGACGCCGATCCCGCTGTTCGCCGCCACCGGACTGGCGGCGTCTTCCGTGACCCAGGGCGAGCACGCAACGTGGATGGAGCGGGCGCCGCACAAGCGGCTCATGCTCTTCGCCGGCCGCTCGAACATCGCGCTCGGGCAGGCGATCGCAGAGCGGCTCGGGATCCAGCTCGGCGACGTCACGCTCAAGACCTTCACCAACGGCGAGGTGTACGTCCGCTACGAGGAATCGATCCGCGGCTCCGACGTGTTCATCGTCCAGTCGTGCGTCTCGCCGACCAACGACGCGCTCGTCGAGTTGCTCGTGATGGTGCAGGCGGCAGCGCTGGCGTCCGCCAAGCGGATCACCGCCGTGATGCCCTGGTACCCCTACAGCCGCCAGGACAAGAAGGGCATGCCGCGCGAGCCGATCACCGCCCGGCTGGTGGCCGACATGCTGGCCGCGGCGGGCGTCGACCGGGTGCTGACGATGGACCTCCACGCCGGCCAGGTGCAGGGGTTCTTCCACAAGCCCGTCGACCACATGACCGCCGTGCCGATCCTGGCCGAGCACTTCAACATGCTGCTCGACCTGGAGCACGACGAGGTCGTCGTGGTCTCGGCCGACGCCGGCCGGGTCAAGCTGGCCAAGAAGTTCGCCGAGATGCTCGGCGCCGACCTCGCCCTCATCACGAAGGAGCGGCCCGAGCACCAGGAGGCCGAGGCGACCAACGTCATCGGCCGCGTCCGCGGCAAGATCTGCATCCTCCTCGACGACATGATCGACACCGCCGGGACGCTCTGCGCCGGAGGCCAGGCGCTGCTCGACCACGGTGCGACGCGCGTCTTCGCCTGCGCGACCCATCCAGTGTTCTCGGGGCGCGCGCTCGAGCGGCTCGAGGCGAGCGTGTTCGAGAAGGTGGTCGTGACCGACACGATCCCGATCGACCCCACCACGCGGCCCGCCAACGTCCAGGTGCTGTCGGTGGCCCCGATCCTGGCTGATACGATCTCGAACGTCTTCAACGACGATTCCGTCTCGGGCCTCTTCCACGGCGGAAACCAGTTGTTCTAATGGATCGAGTCAAACTCCAGGTCAGCGTTCGCGAAGGGCGGGGGTCGAAGGACGCCAAGGCGCTGCGTGCCGCCGGCGAGATCCCGGGCGTCATCTACTCGGCCACGACCGACACGCAGGCCATCACCGTGAACGCGCGCGCCCTGCGCCAGGCGGTGGCGGGCGGCCTGCACACGATCCTCGACGTCACGCTCGACGGCGACGGCAAGGGCCGGCCCGTGCTGATCAAGGATCTCCAGCTCGACCCGGTGCGCGGACGGGTCGTCCACATCGACCTGCACGAGATCCGGCTCGACCAGAAGATCCAGACGGTGATCCCGGTGCAGCTCGAAGGCCACGCCGAGGGCGTGAACATGGGCGGCGCGCTCAACCAGCCCGTGCACGAGGTGCGCGTCGAGGCGCTCCCGGCCGACCTCATCGACTTCATCAGCGTCGACGTGAGCGCGCTCGAGATCGGCCAGTCGGTGCGGCTCTCCGACATCGAGGCGCCGCCCGGCGTCACGTTCACCGACGACCCCGAGAGCACCGTCCTCGCCAGCATCGCGGCGCCGGTGTCCGAGGAGGATCTGAAGAGCGAGGCCGAGCTCGAAGCCGAGGCGGAGGCCGAGGCCGAGGCGGCGGCGGCTGCCGAAGCGGGCGAGGAGGGCGAGGGTGCGGAGCCCGGCGAGGGCGGCGAGGAAGCCGGCGGCGACGAGCCGTCCGGCGGCGAATCCTCCGAGTAGCACTGCGATCGGATCTCCTGGTCGCGGGCCTGGGGAACCCCGGCCCGGAGTACGCGCGCACCCGCCACAACCTCGGGTTCATGGTGGCCGACCGGCTGGCCGAGTCGCTCGACGGCTCGTGGCGGTCCAAGTTCTCGGGGCGGATCGCGACCGCCCGCACGGGCGACGTGCGCCTCGCGCTCTTCGAGCCGCAGACCTACATGAACCTGTCAGGCCCGGCGGTTGCCGCGGCCGCCCGGTTCTACGGCCTCGAGCCGGCCGACATCCTCGTCGTCCACGACGAGATCGACCTGGAGCTCGGCGACGTCAGAGCCAAGTTCGGCGGCGGCCTGGCCGGCCACAACGGCCTGCGCTCTGTCCGGGCGGCGCTCGGCACGGCGGACTTCCCGCGCGTCCGGATCGGCGTCGGGAGGCCGGGTCGCGGCGAGCGCCGGCCGGTCGCCGACTGGCTGCTCCAGCCGTTCGATCCGGGCACCGACGTCGACGCGCTCGTCGAGCGTGGAGCGGCGTGCGCCCTTGCCGTCGCGCGTGACGGCGTCGACGTCGCGATGCGCGAGTTCAACGGCGCCGGCCCCGCGGCGCCGCCCGACGGCGCTTAGATGATTGACTCCAGGCCTCCGCGCGCCTGGACGTGCATCTGTGGTGGGTCGGCGGATTGCGGTGGGGCTGCGGCGCTCGGTTCTCGCCCGTTCGCGGCCTGCTGGGTAGCAGGCCGCTCACGACCGCGGCAAGCCGCTGGCTTGCCGCTGGACATCGCGGGGGCCTGGAATCAATCATCCGGTTAACATCCGCCGGATGCTGACAGAGACCGACCCCGGGACGGCGCCCGGCGTGGGCACCGAAGACCGGGCCGGGGTCTCCGCGAGGAGCATGGCGCTCGGGCTCGCTGTCGGCGTCCCGGTCAGCCTGATCCTCCTCTACGTGGCGACCCGCGGGGTGGCCTGGGAGGACGTGCGGACGGCGCTCCGGGAGGCGCGGCTCGCGCCGCTGGCGGTCGCCGTCGTCGCGCTTGCGGGCGTCTACGTCATCCAGGGCCTGCGCTGGCGCTGGATCGCCCGCCGCCAGGCGCGCGCGTCCCGGACGACGTTCGTGAGCCTCGTCGTCGCCGGCGTCGGTGCGAACAACGTGCTCCCCGCCAGGGTTGGCGACCTGCTTCGGGCCCATTGGCTCAGCCTCAAGACCGGCGTGCCGCGGGCGCGCACGCTCGCCACGGTGGTCGTCGACCGGGCCTGCGACGTGTTCGTCCTGCTCGCGTTCCTGATCGTCACCTATCCGTTCACGCCGCGACGCACGTGGATCGACAGGGTCTTCGTCGCGTCCGTGATCGTGACCGCGATCATCGCGGCGGGCCTGGTGGCGACCAAGCTGTACGTCGCCCATCGGGCCCGCGACGGGCGCACGCTCCCGCTGTCGGTCCGGCTCTCGTGGCCGGGGCGGCAGCTCTCCTCGCTGATCCGGGGGACGGCGGCCGTCGTGGGGCGGGGCGACCTCGCCGTCGCGATCGCGCTCTCGGCGGCGGCCTGGATCCTGTGGGCCGTCGGCCTCTGGCTGGTGGCGGACGCGCTGGGGATCGACCTCGCCCTGTGGCAGGCCGCCTTCATGACCGGTCTCGTGAACCTCGGCACCGCCGTGCCGTCTTCGCCGGGCTTCGTCGGCACGTACCAGTGGCTGTGCGTCAGCGGCCTCGGCCTGTTCGGCGTGGGGGCGAGCCAGGCGTTCGCGTTCTCGCTCGTGCTCCAGGCGGCGTGGTTCGTCCCGACGACCGTGGTCGGCGTGCCGCTGGCCGTTCGCCTCAGCATGGAGCGGCGGCGTGGCTGACCTCTCGGTCATGATCCCGGTCTACAACGAGGCGCGGACGCTCGAGCGGCTGCTGGACGCCGTCGAGGAGCGCCCCGAGGTGTCGGAGCTCGTGATCGTCGACGACGGATCGACCGACGGGACGCCTGAGATCCTCGGAAAACGCGACTTCAAGGTGCCGGCGCAGGTCATCCGCCACGAGCGTAACCGCGGCAAGGGAGCGGCGCTCCGGACGGCGATCGCGGCGGCCACCGGCGACGTTGCCCTGGTACAGGACGCCGATCTGGAGTACGATCCCGCAGAATTCCCGCTCCTTCTGGCACCGATCGAGCGGGGACGAGCCGAGGTCGTGTACGGCAGTCGCAGCTTCGCTGCGCACTCGGCGTACTCATTCTGGTTCGTCATCGGGAACAAGCTGGTGACTCTGTGGACCAACGTCCTCTTCAACAGTTATCTGTCGGACATGGAGACCTGCTACAAGCTGATGCCGCTGTCAGTGTGGCGGTCGCTCGACCTCCAGTCCGACCGGTTCGACATCGAGCCCGAGATCACGGCGAAACTCCTGAAGTCGGGCCACCGGATCTACGAGGTGCCGATCTCCTACGCCGCCCGCGGACGGGTCGAGGGCAAGAAGCTGACCTGGCGCGACGGAGTGGCGGCGCTCTGGACGCTGTCGCGGATCAGGGTGGCGCCTGGCCGCGCCCGGAAGAGGTAAACCCCACGGCCGGTCCGGCCGATAAGGTCACCATGCGTCGTCGGGCCTCGGTTCTCCTCACAGCGGTCCTCCTGGGGGTCGCCGGGTTCACCATCCTCCCGGCGCCTGCGCTCGCCTCGAAGGCGATCACGCACAACGCGACCCACGTGCGGCTGCGCGTCGACCGAAGCGGCGTCGCGCTCGTCGAGTACACCTCCGCGAACGGCCGCCGCCACCACGTGCTCGCCTGGGGCGCCAAGAACGCGATCGCCCCGACCCGGGGCCGCAAGCAGCGCCACTTCAAGATCGACTACTCCGGCGGGTACGGCACCTTCGGGCGGGCGTACTGGAAGACGATGAAGAACGCCTGCTTCCACTTCCCGACCGCCCGGGGGCTGGCCGACGCGGCGGGCGAGGAGCCGCTCCCGCTCTACGTCGCCGGCTGCGAGCTTCCCAACGGGTCGTTCTGGGCCCTCCAGGCCTGGAAGCGCCTCGTCCCGCACGGCGGGCTGCACAAGAGGGACTACCGAAGGGCCCCCGTCGAGCTGCACCTGTCGCACTGGAACACCGCGCTGCCGGTCCTCGAAGCTCCACACCGACTGGATCTACTACACGCCGTCGACCGGATTCGCCTTCGACCATCTCTGGGGACGGTTCACCTACCTGGGCACCCCGGTCTACGGGTTCGGCTCGACTCGCACCGGCAACCCGACCGATTCCTTCGGCCGAAACCTGTACATCGACACGCTCGACTCGAAGTGGGGCAGCGGATGGTGGCGGCTCCAGGCCTTCCTGATGCACCGGCCCGCCGGCAACTACTGCGTCGGCACCTACAAGTTCGGCCACACCGCGCCCGGCATGGGCAGGATGTACCGCGGCACGATCATGGGCCCGGGCGTCACGCCGATCGTGCGGGTGAAGGTGCCCGAGCCCGGCCCGTACAACGCGCACGACGACGCCGTCGCGAACGCCCAGGAGAAGGCGCTCGCGCCGCCCGGCGACTCCTGCAACCACACTCACTGACGCCCGAACGGGGTCGAGTATCATCGCCGGGTGACGCCCCGACTGCTCGCCGAGCTTGCCTGGCAGCCGATCGGCATCGCAGTCTCCTACGGCGTCTGGAAGCAGCTCGAGCGCGAGCGGACGGGCCGGGTGGTGCAGGCGCTCGGGACGGCGATCGCCTTCGTGGCGCTGGCATGGCTGCCGGTCGCGGCGATCGATCTGGCCGCCCGAACGCCGGCATGACGCCCGCCTGACGCCGAGGGCCGTCGAGAACGCGGGCGCGATCCACACCAAGGGCCTCGTGCACGCGATCGACCGCCTGCGGGCGACGATCCCGGCTGGCGACACCTACCAGCTCGACGCCTACGCGAGCCGGGTGTCGTTCTGGGCCTACACCTCGCTCTTCCCGCGGGTCGCGGTCGGCCCCGGCGCCCGCGCCGACTGGCGGATCGTGTGGCACAGGCACCCGGGCGGGGCCGCGCCGGCAGGCGCGACCGAGCTCGCCCCGGGCGTGTGGGTGGTGCACCGGCCGTGATGACCTCCCACCTCCTCGGCCTCGCCGTCGCCAACCTCTGCTTCCTCGCCGCCGGGGCGGGCGTCGGCCGGGCGCTCGGGCTCTGGCGGGCACCGCGCGACCTGCCGGGCGCTCTCGCCCCCGTGTACCTGGTGGGCGTCGCCGTCTCGGGCATCGCCGCGACGTGGGCGCTCGTCGCCGGACTCGATCTCGCGCGCTGGCAGGTCGTCGCCGGCTGCGCGCTGCTGGCGGCCGTCGGCTTCCTGCCGGTGCAGGCGGGCGGGCCTCGATGCTTCCTCCGCCGCCTCCGCGCCCGCCGGCCCGCGTGGTCGTCGTGCTCCAGGCGGCGGTGGGGCTGATCGTCGTCCTGCTCCTGGTCGATGCCGCGTACCGGCCACTCTCGGAGTGGGACGCCTGGGCGATGTGGACGATGAAGGCCAGAGCGATCACGCTCCTCGGCGGGCTCGACCCGGGCGTGTTCGCGGGTGTGCCCTACCACCACCTCCATCTGGACTACCCGCTCCTGCTCCCCGCGGTCGAGGCGATCGGCTTCCGCTTCATGGGGGCGATCGACACCCAGGTGATCCACCTCCAGGCGGCGCTGCTCATGGCCGCGCTCCTGGTGTCGCTGCCGCGCCTGCTCGCCGACCGGGTGCCGGCGTCCGTCGCGTGGGCGTCGGTGCTCCTGATCGGCGTCGCGCCGTCGCTCGTCGACCAGGCGAGCGCCGGCCTCGCCGACGCGCCGCTCGCGGTCTTCTTCGCGATGGCGGCGGTATGCGGCTGGCGCTGGATCGCCGACGGACGGCGCGAGATGCTCGTGCTGTCGGCGCTCTTCGCCGCCGCCGTGCTCGCGACCAAGCGCGAGGGGACGCCGTTCGTAGCGGCCCTGATCCTGGTGATGATCGTCGCCGCCGGGCGCGGCCGGCGGCTGGCGGCTGCTCGGCGCGGGCGCGGCGGCCCTGGCGACCGCCGCCCCGTGGCAGCTGTGGCTGCACGCGAACGGGGTCGACACGTCGAACGGCGAGATCCCGTACTCGAAGGTGGTCGACCCCGGCTACCTGGCGGGGCGGCTGGGGCGGATCCCGACCGGCGCGGCGTCGCTCGTGTGGCACGCGCTCCAGCCGGGCGCGTGGCTCGTGATCGTCCCGGCGGCCGCGGTCGCGGTCGTGCTCGCCGCCCGCGGTGGCGAGCGGCGGACGGCCGTGTTCGTCGCCGCGGTCGCCTGCCTCGTGCTCGTCAGCGTCGTCTGGGCCTACTGGGTCGGGCGGCCCAGCCTGCACTACTACCTCCAGCACTCGGCCCGGCGGGTCGTGACAACGCCCGTGGTGCTCCTGGGGGCGTTCCTGCCGGTGCTGTGCGTGGCGGCGTCGCGGCAGCGCCGGGGGCCGCCGGTGGAGCCGCCCGCTGTCTAGGCGATCAGGCGGATGCGCGGGCCCTTGCCGTTCTGGGCCGGCGCGGGGACGACGTCGGGTACGCGCTTGTCGAGCCTGGCCTCGAACGCCCGCCGCATCGCCTCGCCCGACATGTGGGCGCCGGTCTGCATGCGCAGGCACGCCAGCTTCGAATCGAGTCGGCGCACGGCCTCGGGCGGGTCGTAGAGGTGCGCGCGCACCTGATACTCGCTCATTCCCCGGTGGAGCGTTGGCACAGCGCCTAGCCTAACCGGATCGCGGGACGGATGTAAACCCCCAACTGTCCAATTTCGTCACAGAGCGGCCAGGCCCTGGTAGATCTCGCCGGGCCGAGCGGAGCGCCCACTCGAACCGCCGGACCTCGAGCCGCTCGTCCGGGCTGTGGATGTTGTCGGCGTCGATTCCGAAGCCGGAGAGCACGGTCGGGATGCCGCGGGCCGTGAACGCGGCGGCTACGGGAATCGAGCCGCCGCTTCGGATCGCGAGCGGGCGGACGCCGGTGGCCCGCTCGATCGCGTCGAAGCCGACCCGGAGCGCGGGGTGGGAAGGGTCCATCCAGGCGGGCTCGCCCGGCGGCCACATCTCGAGCTCGAGCTCGGCGTGCGCCGGGCAGGCGTCGCGCAGCGTCTGCTCGAGGAGCACCGACATCGCCGCAGCGTCCTGGCCAGGGGCGAGCCGGACCGAGAGCGAGGCCCGCGCCTCGGTCTGGATCGACGTCTTGTGGAGCGTCGGGTCGCCGCGACGCCACCGAGTGGACGGTGATCGAGGGCCGGGCCCACGTGCGCTCGTAGAACTCGGCGCCGGCGGCCGCGTCGGACGGCGTGACCCCGCCGCGCTCGAGCTCCTGCAGCGCCCGGCGCGAGCGTCGACCAGCCGTCCCGCTCGGCCTGGGCGACCGGTGCGATGCCCTCCGAGAACCCGGCCGGCAGGTCGATCACCGCGGCGAGGATGCGGTGCAGGTCGTGGACCGGGTTCGCGGCGACGCCGCCGTAGAGCCCCGAGTGGAGCTCGCGCGTTCCCGTCGTCAGCCGCAGCTGGACCCCGGCCAGGCCGCGCAGGCCGGTCGTGATCGCGGGCCGGTTCGCGTCGACCATGCTGCCGTCGAAGATGACAGCGGCGGTGAAGTCGCCCTCCATGCCGGCGAGGTGGTGCATCACCGAGTGGCCGCCGATCTCCTCCTCGCCGTCGGCCAGCACCCGGACGTTCACGCCGAGCTCCCCGGCGGCCGCGAGATCGAGGGCCGCGCGGAGGAGCGCGTAGAAGTTCCCCTTGTCGTCGCACGTCCCGCGCCCGTAGATATGGCCGTCGCGCACCTCGGGCTCGAACGGCGGGCTCGTCCACAGGTCGAGCGGCCCGGGCGCCTGCACGTCGTAGTGGCCGTAGGCGATGATCGTCGGCGCGCCGGCCCTGGACGCCTCGATCGTGCCGTCGACGACGGGGTTGCCATGCGCCTCGGTGATCTCGCCGCCGCCGATCAGCTCGGCGATCCACTCGGCGGCCTGCGCGCAGCTCGGCCGGGTGCGCGCCGTCGCTCGAGACCGACTCGATCCGGAGGAGCTCGCCGAGCTCGGCGAGCGCGGCGTCAGTGGTCGTGACGCTGGGTGTGCTTGCCACGGGCGATGTCGACCAGCGTGAGGAAGCCGAGGATCAGGGGGATCGAGAGGGCGATCACGAAGATCGAGTCGAGCGTCCAGTCATGCCCGGTGGGCTTGCCGGTGTCAGCGCTCGTCGGCGGCGAAGGCCGCGACCGGCAGGGCGAGGGTGAGGGCTACGGCGTAGAGGCTTACGATCAGACGGCGCACGAGACGAACCTCCGTCGGTGAGACCGGCCGGAGCCTACCATTCACGACGGCGGTGGCGGAAGGCATCAGGCAACGGCCCGACGCGCCCCTGGCTGGGGCGGAGCTTGCCCTGCCCTATCTGCTGGACGACGCGGACTTCGCCGCGTTCGCCCGCCGGGCGGCGTCGGGAGCGCCCCGGGCGCGCGCCTCCGAGCCGATGCTCGGTGCGCTCGTCGCGGCCATGTGGACGGCGCGCGCGGGGCTCGAGCCGCGCGCCCTGGCGGTGCTCGTCGGCGACGACGATGCGGCCCGCACGCTGGCGGAGGCGGCCGCCGCGTTCCTGCCGGGCGGGCCCGTGGCCTTCATGCCGTCTCGCGGCGCCGCGCACGGCTCCGGCCTCGAGCCCGCCCCGCACCTCGTCGGCGAGCGGTCGCGGGCGCTCCACACGCTCGCCGCTGGAGGCCTCGTTGTCGTGTCGGCGGACGCGCTCGTCGAGCGGCTGCCTCCGCCGGCGGCGAGGCCGCGGCCGGTCGAGCTTCGTCTGGGGGAGGAGCGCCCCTTCGACGAGCTCACCCACGCGCTGGCCGGGGCGGGCTACGAGCGCGCCGACACCGTCGAGGAGCGCGGCCAGTTCTCGGTCCGCGGCGGCCTCGTCGACATCTTCCCGTCGACCGGGCGCGAGCCGGTGCGCGCCGAGTTCTTCGGCGACAGCCTCGAGCGCCTGTCGGCGTTCTCGGCGTTCACCCAGCGCTCGCTGCGCGACCTCGACCACGTGGTCGTCCACCCCGCCGCCGAGACTGCGAAACGGGGTCAGACCCCAATGTTGCGTGGGGCGTCGAGGAGGACGAGGTGGCCGTGCCCGAAGGGCTCGTCTCGCCGCTTCCCGAGCTCGCCCGCTCCGCCGCGATCGTGGCCTGGAACCCCGAGGCGCTGGGAGCGGAGGTCGACGAGGCCTTCGCGGAGGCCGCGGATCTCCTGCGCGATCCGGCGATGCTCTCGCGGGGGTACGTCCGTGCGCAGGAGGCACACGCGCTGATCGACGAGGCCGCGGCGCTCGAGGAGATGCCGCTCGGGCAGCCCGCCTCGTTCGACGCCCAGCCGCCGGCGCTGGCGTCGTTCGGCGTCGCCGAGGCCGAGAACGAGCTGCGCAGCCTCACGCGGGCCGGCTATCGCGTGCTGGTGTGCTTCCCGCATCTCGGCGAGGCCGCGCCGCACGCACCTCCAGCTGCGCCGTGTCGAGGCGGCGCTCCCCGGGCCCGGCGCGGAGGGCCCCGACGAAGCAGGCGTGGCGTTCTGCGTCGCGCAGCTCCGGCGGGGGTTCGTCGCCCCGGGCCTGCGCCTGGCCGTGCTCCCGTCGGCGCAGCTCTTCCGCCGCCGCGGCGCGCGCGGGCCGGCCCGGATCGGCCGCGCACTCGCCACCGTCGCCGACCTGCGCGCCGGCGACTACGTCGTCCACGAGGATCACGGCGTCGGGCGGTTCGTCCGCTTCGACACCAAGGAGGTCGGCGGCGTCGTGCGCGACTACCTCTACCTCGAGTTCCGGGGGGACGATCGCCTGTACGTGCCCCACGACCAGCTCGCCAAGGTGAGCCGCTACGTCGGCGCCGACGGCCGCGCACCGGCGCTGGCCAAGCTCGGCGGGAAGGCGTGGCAGACGCTCAAGTCGCGGGCCCGGATCGCGGTGCGGGAGCTGGCGGGCGAGCTGATTGCCCTCTACGCCCGCCGGCAGTCGGCGACGAAGCCTCCGCACGGCGCCGACGACGAGTGGATGGCGCGCCTCGAGGAGTCGTTCCCGTACGAGGAGACCGACGACCAGGAGGCGGCCATCGACGTCGGTCAAGGAGGACATGGAGTCCGACCGGCCGATGGACCGGCTGGTGTGCGGCGACGTCGGGTTCGGCAAGACGGAGGTCGCCGTGCGGGCCGCGTTCAAGGCGGCGTCGGCCGGCCGCCAGGTGCTGATGCTCGTCCCGACCACGATCCTCGCCCAGCAGCACGCCGCGACGTTCAAGGACCGGTTCCGCGACTTCCCGGTCCGCGGTCGAGATGGTCTCGCGGTTCCGGCCGCCTGCTGAGGTGAAGCGCGTGCTCCAGGAGTACAAGGACGGGAAGGTCGAGGTGCTGATCGGCACCCACCGCGTCCTCTCACGCGACGTGGTCCCCCAGAACCTGGGCCTCGTGATCGTCGACGAGGAGCAGCGCTTCGGCGTCGCGCAGAAGGAGCTTCTGCGCCAGCTCCGGCTCGAGGTCGACGTGCTCGCGATGTCGGCGACGCCGATCCCGCGGACGCTCCACATGTCGCTCTCGGGCCTGCGCGACATCACGGTCATCACGACGCCGCCGCGCGGCCGCCACCCGATCAAGACCCACGTCGGCGAGTTCGACGAGGAGCTGATCGCCGCGGCGCTCAGGCGCGAGGTCGGCCGCGAGGGGCAGTCGTTCTACCTCCACAACCGGGTCGAGACGATCGACGAGGCCGCCGAGCGCGTACGCCAGTGGGTGCCCGAGCTGCGCGTCGGCGTGGCCCACGGCCAGATGCCCGAGCGCCGCCTCGAGGACGTGATGATGAAGTTCCTGCACGGCGACTTCGACGTGCTCGTGTCGACCACGATCATCGAGTCCGGCCTCGACATCCCCCAGGCGAACACCCTCGTGGTCGAGCGGGCCGACACGCTCGGGCTGGCCCAGCTCTACCAGATCCGCGGCCGGGTGGGCCGGTCGGACGCGCACGCCCACGCCTACCTGTTCTATCCCGACCGGCGCGAGCTCTCCGAGGAGGCTCGCCACCGGCTCTCGACGCTCGCCGACTACACGGAGCTCGGGTCGGGCTACCGGATCGCGATGCGCGACCTCGAGCTGCGCGGCGCGGGGAACCTGCTGGGCGACGAGCAGTCGGGCCACGTCGCGGCGGTCGGGTTCGAGCTCTACTGCGAGCTGCTCGCCGAGGCCGTCGCCGAGCTCCAGGGCCGGCCGTCCGAGGCGGCCCGGCCGGTGCGGCTGGACGCCGCGGTCGACGCCTACGTGCCCGCCGACTACGTGCCGCTCGAGGCGGTGAAGATCGACCTGCACCGCCGGATCGCCCTCGCCGGCGAGCGGGCCGAGCTGCGCGAGCTCGACGCCGAGCTGACCGACCGCTTCGGCCCCGTCCCGGAGCCGGTTGGGAACCTGCTCGTGCTTCAGGAGGCGCGACTGGCGGCGGGCGAGCTCGGCGCGGCGACCTGACGATGCGGGCGGCCGGATGACGGTGGCGCCGCTCACGCTCACGTCCGCACAGGTCGCCGAGCTCAAGCGGGCGGCGCCGAACGCCCTCTACACCGTCGCGTCGCCGAGAGGTTATGAGACCCGTATTGGGCGCGTCACAGGTGCTCGAAACCCTCGATGCTATACTCGAAATCCGCCGCGTAGTTGCGGCTTAATCTGTCGATGGGCCGAGCCCTCCGCATCCTCCTCCTGGCCGCTCTGGCGGTCGTTTCCGCCGCCTGTGGAGGCGGGGGCGCGAGCTCGACCTCGTCGGCCAAACTCGCCAGCGGCGACGTGGCCGTCGTCGGGACGACCCACATCACGAAGTCGCAGCTCGACCACGCGATCACGCTTCGGGTGAAGGCCATGACGTTGTCGAAGCAGACACCGCCCAAGGTCGGGACGACCGACTACACGACCAACGTCGTCCAGCCGACCCTTCAGCACCTGGTGCAGGGCGCCGAGGTGCGAAACATCGCGACGGCGCTCCACGTGACAGCCACTCCGGCCGACGTCCAGAAGGCGATCACGGCCTCGGTCACGCAGTACTACGGCGGCAGCCAGTCGAAGTTCCAGGCCGACGTCGACCGCTACGGCCTGACCGAAGCCGACCTCAACTATGAGTTTCAGACATCGGTGCTCGAGACCAAGATCACCAACAAGCTGACCGACCAGGTGAAGGTCACCGACCAGGACGTCCAGACCTACTACGACCAGAACAAGGCGTCGTACAAGACCACGTCCGACTCGCGGGTCGTCGACTACGCCCTCTTCCCCGACAAAGCGTCGGCCCAGGCGGCGCTCACGAAGCTGGCCGGCGGGGCAGGGTTCTCGGACGTGTCGGCGGGAACGATCGACACCAGCGCCAACCACGAGCCGTTCACGGCCCAGAAGGGCCAGATCGACAAAGCGTTCGAGCAGTCGGCGTTCACGCTGCCGACGAACGAGCTCTCGCAGCTCGTCAAGGTCGACAAGGCGTACGCGGCGTCGAGCCTGAGCGGCAAGTGCCAGCCCGACTGCTACTTCCTGATCCGGCCGACGGCCGACGTGGTCAAGGCCGGCACCCAGCAGTCGTTCGACTCGGTGAAGGCCCAGATCCGCACCCAGCTTCTCTCGACGCAGAAGCAGGCGCACGTGACGAGCATCCTGCGGAAGCTCGAGGCGGCCCAGAAGAAGGCGACCACGTACGCCACCGGCTACGCGCCCCCGCCGGCGACGACGGCGGCTCCTCCCACCACGTAGGGTTCGCGACATGGCCACCCTGGTCGCCCTCGGCCCCGGCGATCCCGATCTCGTGCCGCTCGCGGCGTGGCGCGCGCTGGAGGCGGCGGGCCCCGTCGCGGTGCCCGACGGCGAGCCGCTCGCGGGCTGGCTGGGGCAGCACGGCATCGCCATCGACCCCGACGCGCCGGTAGCGGCCGCGTCGGGCGAGCGCTTCCGCCGCCTGCTCGCCGAGCGCGACTGGGACGAGGTCGTCCCGGGCGGCGACGCCCTGCGCGACCTGCTCCTGGCCGACGCGATGGTCGGGCTCCAGCGGCTGACCGAGCGGCTGCGGGTCGACTGCCCCTGGGATCGCGAGCAGACGGCGGCGACGATCGTCCCGCACACGATCGAGGAGGCCTACGAGGTCGCCGAGGCTGTCGGCGAGGGCGACGCGGCCAAGCTCGTCGACGAGCTGGGCGACCTGCTCTTCCAGGCGTTCTTCCTCGCGCTCCTCTGCCGCGAGGAGGGCACGGGCGACCTGGCCGAGGTGGCGGCGGGGATCACCGAGAAGCTGGTCCGCCGCCATCCCCACGTCTTCGGCGAGCGCGAGGCGGAGACCGCCGGGGCGGTGCGCCGCAACTGGGAGCAGATCAAGCGCGACGACGAGGGCCGGTCCGGGATCTTCCACGACGTCCCCGGCGTCCTGCCCGCGCTGCTCCACGCCCGCAAGGTGCAGCGGCGGGCGTCCGCCGTCGGGTTCGGCTGGCAGGCGTGGGAGGGGGCGTGGCCGCAGCTCGAGTCCGAGCTCGGCGAGCTTCGCTCCGCGCTCGATGACGCACCCGCGCCGCGCGCCGAGCACGAGCCCGACGCGCACGTCGTCGCCGAGACCGGCGACCTGCTCTTCGCCGCCGTCAACGTCGCCCGCCTCGCCAACGTGGATCCCGAGCTGGCGCTGCGGGCGGCGGCCGGTCGCTTCCGCGCGCGTGTCGAGGAGGCCGAGCGCCTGGCGGCGGAGGCCGGCGAGGAGTGGGCCGCGCTCGACCTCGACGCGCAGGACGCCTGGTACCGGCGGGCGAAGGAGGCGCTGCACCGGACGTAGGCAGCCCGCTCGGAGGCTTCCGCATTCGAGCCGCGCCGCTGGGGCCGGTTACCATCGCGGGATGGCGCGATGGCTTCCGGGCATCGCAACCCTGCTCGGGTACCGGCGCGAGTGGCTCCGCCACGACGTGGTCGCCGGGATGGTGCTCGCTGCGCTGCTCGTGCCCCAGGGGATGGCCTACGCGGAGCTCGCCGGCATGCCCGCGGTCACCGGGATCTACGCCACCATGGTGCCGGTGGCGGTCTATGCCCTGGTGGGGCCGTCGCGGATCCTCGTGGTGGGCCCCGACAGCGCCGTCTCCCCGCTGATCGCGGCCGCGGTGCTGCCGGTGGCCGCGGCCGGCTCGCCGCAGGCGGTCGCGCTCGGCGGGCTGCTGGCCGTGCTCGCCGGGGCGCTCTGCATCCTGGCCGGCCTCCTCAAGGGTGGATTCGTCGCCGAGCTCTTCTCGAAGCCGGTGCGGATCGGCTATCTGAACGGCCTCGCGCTGACGATCCTCTTCGTGCAGCTGCCGAAGCTGCTCGGGTTCTCGACGGAGTCGCACACGCTCATCGGTGCGGTGCGGTCACTGGAGCACCGGATCGACGACACCGACGCGGCGGCGCTCGCGCTGGGAGCGTCCGCCCTTGCGCTGATCCTGGTGCTTCGCCGCCTGAGGCCGCAGTTCCCGGGCGTGCTCGCAGCCGTCGTCCTGTCGACCGTCGCGGTCTGCGGTCATGGGGCTCTCCGTGCCGGTCGTGGGACGCCTGCCGGGCGGGCTGCCCGACACCGGGCCTGCCGCACTCGGGAGCGCTCAGCCTGTCCGAGCTCGCGGCCGCCGCGGTCGGCATCGCGTTCGTCGCGTTCACAGACACGAGCGTGCTCTCGCGAAGCTACGCCGGCCGGATCGGGCAGGACGTCGACCAGAGCCAGGAGCTGGCGGCGCTCGGCGCTGTCAACGTCGCGGCCGGGCTGTTCCAGGGGTTCCCGATCAGCTCCAGCGCCTCGCGCACGATGGTCGCCGAGACGGCTGGGGCGCACACCCAGGCGGCGGGCCTGGTCGCAGCGGGGGTGATGGCCGTCGTCCTCGTGGCCGCCGGGGGGATCACGCGGAACCTTCCGCAGGCCGCGCTCGCTGCGGTCGTCGTCTCCGCGGCACTCGCGCTCTTCGACCTTCCCGGGATGCTCCGGCTGGCCCGGATCCGCCGCGCCGAGTTCGCGCTGTGCGTGGCGTGCTTCGCCGGCGTCGCGCTCGTGGGCGTGCTGACGGGGATCTTCGTCGCCGTCGCGCTGTCGCTGCTCGACTTCGTGCGCCGGCAGTGGCGCCCGCACGACGCCGTGCTCGGGCGGGTCTCCGGCATGAAGGGCTACCACGACACGGCGCGCCATCCCGAGGCGCGGCAGGTCCCGGGGCTGCTCCTGTACCGCTTCGACTCGCCGCTGTTCTTCGCCAACGCCGACCACTTCCGCGACCACGTCCGCCGCATGGTCGGGGACGCCGATCCGCCGCGTGCGGTGGGTGGTGGTCACGGCCGAGCCCATCACCGACGTCGACACCACCGCGGCCGACATGCTCGTGACCCTGGACCAGCAGATGGCGGACGCGGGCGTCAGGCTCGTCTTCGCCGAGCTCAAGGGACACGTCCGCGACCGTCTGAGGGACTACGGCGTGCTCGAACGGTTCGGCTCGGACCGGTTCTTCCCGACCCTCGGAACGGCGGTCCGGGCGTACGTCGCCGCCACCGGCGTCGAGTGGACAGACTGGGAGGACGAGCCGGCCGGCGAGGCGGACGAGGACGAGCGTCCGAGCCTGCCCCGACCGGGCCGGCCTCCGAGTTAGGCGGCCACGGGCGCTGCGACTGCCGCGCCGGCGAGCTCCGCGACGACGTCGGCCAGGCGCTCCCGCATGTCGGGATCGAGCAGGCGCCCCTCCTCGTCCACGTGCTCCTCCGCGTGCGGGACGGCGAGGCCGGACTCGAGCACGCGCGCGCCCATCAGCCCGAGCACCTTGCGCAACTCGGCCTGCGCCCACATCGCGCCGTACGTCGACGTGCTGGCTCCGATGACCACGGTCGGCTTGCCCCGGAACGGGCTGTCAGCCAGCGGCCGCGAGACCCAGTCCAGGGCGTTCTTGAGCTGGCCCGGGATCGAGCCGTTGTACTCGGGAGTCGCGATCAGCACCGCGTCGGCCGCCTCGATCCGCCGGCGCAGCTCGTGCACCTCGGCGGGCTGGCGATGCTCCAGCTCCTGGTTGAACGGCGGGACCGTCGCCAGGCTCTCGTACCGGACGAACTCGACGCCCGGCCCGCCCAGCTCCTGCGCCGCGCGCAGGAGCCGGGTGTTGAGGGAGTCGCGCCGGAGGCTGCCCGACAGGGCCAGGATGCGCATGTCAGGCCTCCTTCACGGCCGAGAAGCCGGCCGTCAGGCGAACGGTGTCTCCGAGCAGGAGGCCGCCCGTCGGAAGCGGGGTGTTCCAGCTGACGCCGAACTCGTGGCGGTCGATCTCGCCCTCGAGCTCGAGCCCGAGGCGCTCGTTCCCCCACGGATCGGTGCCCGCGCCGGTGACCTGCGCGACCAGCTCGACCTCGCGGGTGATGCCGCGGATGGTGAGATCGCCGACCACCTTGCCCGGCTCGAACCGGGTCGACGTGAACGTGATCTCGGGGTGGCGCTCGGCGTCGAAGAAGTCGGGCGACTGGAGGTGCCCGTCACGGGCCTCGTCGCGCGTATCGACGCTCGCGACGCGGATCGCGCCGGAGACGCGCGGCTCGTCGCCGCCGTCGATGACGCCGTCGAAGTCCGCGAAGCTGCCGTGGATGGACGCGATGCCCAGGTGCCGGATCGAGAACTCGACCCGCGAATGGCTGGGGTCGATCTTCCAGGTTCCCGTGGGGATCGCGACGTGCTGTGTCTCGAGTGTGCTCATTGTGGTCTTCCTCCCGATGCGATATACTTGAGCTATCAACTATCCTAGCCGGTGAAGATTGAGTAGTCAAGTATTGAGCGATCAAGCATTGTCGGCGTGGGTGGGGCTGCTGCGCGGCCACGCCGCGCTCACACGCGCGCTCAACGCCGACCTCGTGGCCGACCACGGCCTGACCCTCAACGACTACGAGGTGCTTCTGCACCTGTCGCGGGCGCCCGAGCGGAAGTTGCGCCGGGTCGACCTCGCCGAACAGGTGCTCCTGACGGCGTCGGGCATCACGCGGCTTCTGGACGGGCTCCAGGCCTCGGGGTATGTCGACAAGGCAGCGTGCTCGAGCGACGCCCGCGTCACTATGCCGTCCTGACCGAGGCCGGCCGCGACAAGCTGCGCTCCGCCGCCGACGTCCACATTGCGGGCATCCGGGCGAAGTTCGCCGAGCGCTACAGCGACGACGAGCTCGTGACCTTGGCCGAGCTTCTGACCCGGCTGGACGGCAGCGAGCCCGACGCGGAGGCCTGCACGCCCGACGACTAGCGGTCGTCGTTTTCGGCACGCCGACGTCGCCGAGATCGCGGATATCATCCGGTCCCGTGAGCGCGATCGACTCGCTCCATGGCCACGAGATCCTCGACTCCCGCGGAAACCCCACGGTGGAGGTCGAGGCTGTCCTCGCGTCGGGTGCGCACGGCCGGGCGGCGGTGCCCTCGGGGGCATCCACCGGCGCGCACGAGGCCGTCGAGCTGCGCGACGGCGACAAGGCCCGCTACGGGGGCAAGGGTGTGCTGTCGGCCGTCGGGCATGTGAACACCACCATTGCCGGCGCGCTCGCCGGCATGGACGCGGCCGACCAGCGCGGCATCGACGCGACGCTCGTCGAGCTCGACGGCTCCGAGAACAAGGGCAACCTGGGCGCGAACGCGATCCTGGGCGCGTCGCTCGCGGTGGCGCGCGCGGCGGCTGTCGAGGCGGGGCTCCCGCTCTACCGCTATGTGGGCGGCGCGGATGCCCACGTCCTGCCGGTGCCGATGATGAACGTCATCAACGGCGGCGTCCACGCCCAGAACTCGATCGACCTCCAGGAGTTCATGGTGGTGCCGGTGGGCGCCGAGACGTTCGCCGAGGCGCTCCGGATGGGCGCCGAGACGTTCCATGCCCTGAAGGCGCTCCTCCACGGGCGCGGGCTTGCGACCGCGGTCGGCGACGAGGGCGGCTTCGCACCCGACCTCGGCTCGGCCGGCGAGGCGATCGAGGCGATCCTCGAGGCGGCCGGTGCCGCCGGCCATCGCGACGACGTGGCGATCGCGCTCGACCCGGCGTCGACTGAGTACTACCGCGACGGCGCATACCACCTCGAGGGCGAGGGGCGCACGCTGTCGTCGGCCGAGATGGTCGACTACCTGGCCGACCTGGCGGAGCGCTACCCGATCGTCTCGATCGAGGACGGCCTGGCCGAGGACGACTGGGACGGCTGGCATCTCCTGACCGAGCGCATCGGCGACAAGGTGCAGCTCGTCGGCGACGACCTCTTCGTGACGAACGCCGACCGCCTCCAGCGCGGCATCGACGGCGGCGTCGCCAACGCGATCCTGATCAAGGTGAACCAGATCGGGAGCCTGTCCGAGACGCTCGACACGATGCGCCTGGCCCACGAGAGCGGCTACGCGGCCGTCATCTCGCACCGCTCCGGCGAGACCGAGGACACCACGATCGCCGACCTCGCCGTTGCGACCAACTGCGGGCAGATCAAGACGGGCGCGCCGTCGCGCACCGATCGAGTCGCCAAGTACAACCAGCTCCTGCGCATCGAGGAGGAGCTGGGAGATGCCGCCCGCTTCCCGGGCCGGGACGCGTTTGCGACCCCCGGAGCCCGGGGAGCGCGGTGAGCGAGCCGGCGCCGCGGCGCACCAAGATCGTCTGCACGATCGGCCCGGCGACCGCCGGCCCCGACATGGTGGAGCAGCTCGCGTGGTCGGGCATGGACGCGGCCCGCCTCAACTTCTCGCACGGGGACCACGGGTCGCACCTCGCCTCGATCCAGGCCGTGCGCCGCGCCCAGGAGCTGATCGGCAGGCCGCTCGCGGTGATGGCCGACCTCCAGGGGCCGAAGCTCCGCATCGCTGCGAATGTCGAGTCGCGCAGCGTCATCGCGGGCGACACGCTGGTGTTCGCATCGGACGACAGCGCGGTACCGGGCGAGGTGGGGGTGACGTTCGACGGCCTCGCGGACGTCGCCGCGCCGGGGCAGGAGATCCTCGTCGCCGACGGAGCGGTGCGGATGCGGGTGACGGACATCCGCGGCACCCGGGTCGAGACCCGGGTCGAGGTCGGCGGCCTGGTCTCTGCGGGGAAGGGGATGAACCTTCCGGGCATCCAGCTCCCGATCCCGTCGTTGACCGAGAAGGACGCCGCCGATCTGGCATTCGCCCTCGAGCACGGCGTCGACTACGTCGCGCTGTCGTTCGTCCGCACCGCCGAGGATGTCGCGGGCCTGCGCGCTCGCATCGACGCGGCGGGGTCGCGGGCCCGGGTCATCGCCAAGATCGAGAAGGGCGAGGCGCTCGAGCACCTCGACGAGATCGTGGAGGCTGCCGACGGCGTCATGGTCGCCCGCGGCGACCTCGGCGTCGAGATCGGCGCGGCGGAGGTGCCGCTCGTGCAGAAGCTCATCATCCGGACGGCCCGCGATGCGGGCCGCACGGTGATCACCGCCACGCAGATGCTGGAGTCGATGATCCATCAGCCCGAGCCGACCAGGGCGGAAGCGTCGGATGTGGCAAACGCGGTGCTCGACGGCACCTCGGCGGTGATGCTGTCGGGCGAGACGGCCGCGGGCGCCTATCCGCTCGAGGCCGTGACCACGATGCACCGGATCGTGCGGGCCGTCGAGCCGTCGCTCGCCTACCAGGACAGGCGCCGGCGCGTCGGGGGCGAGACGAGCGCGATCCTGGCCCATGCGGCGTGCGACATCGCCGAGGAGCTCGGCGCCAAGGTGATCGGCTGCCCCACGCAGTCGGGCTCGACGCCGCGCCACGTCTCGAAGTTCCGGCCGCCGCGACCCATCGTCGCGGCGAGCCCCGACCAGGCGGTCCTCCAGCAGCTCGCGCTCGACTGGGCCGTCGTGCCCGTGGCGATCGAGGGAGCCGGCTCGATCGAGGAGCTGTGGGCGCGGACGATCGAGGTCATCCGCCACAGCGGCCTCGCCGGCCCGGGCGAGCGGGTGGTGCTGACGGGCGGCACGTTGCTCAACCAGCCGGGCACCTCCGACCACGTCCTCGTGCGGGTCGTCGAGTAGGACTCGGCCGGGCGGCGTCGAACCGGGGCGGCGTGGGGTCGGTCCGAAGCCGCAAAACGGTCGCGCGCAAAATCCCCGTCGGCCGGTTGGTGGCGGTCGGCGTGCTGGCCGTGATCGCGGCGCTCTACGTCGGGCCCATCCAGAAGTACCTCCAGGTGCGCCGTGACCTCGGCGCTCAGCGCGCCCAGGTCGCCGCGCTCGAGCGCGAGCACGGGCGGCTCGTCGCGCCTCGAGCGGTCGCTGCACACGCGCGCGACGATCGTCTGGTACGCCCGCCGGTGCGGCTGGGTGTTCCCGGGCGAGACGGCGATCGTCGTCCAGGGCATCGGCGGCAGCGACTGCGGGTAACCTGACGCCGTGGAGGATGCGGCGACGATCGAGGCGCAGCTCGGGCGCCCGCCCCGCGGCGCGGCGCGGGTCGTGGTGCGCTGCCCGCACGGCCGGCCCGCGGTCGTCGAGCAGGACTCCTATCTCGCCGGCGGCTAGCCGTTCCCGACGACGTACTACCTGACGTGCCCGCACGCCGTGTCGCAGATCGACCGGCTCGAGGCCGAGGGCGGCGTGGATCGCTACGAACGGCTGGTTGACGAAGACGCATCCCTGCGCGCCTCGTACGTGGCGGCCTCGCAGCGCCAGCGAGCGCTGCGCCGGCCGGCGGCCGAGATGGCCGACGGCGGGGCCAGCCTCCGGCTGGGGATCGCCGGCGTGTCGCGCGACGGGGCGATCAAGTGCCTCCACGCCCACGCCGCGTTCGCGCTGGCCGAGCCGGGGTACGCGCTGGGGATGCGCATCCTCGCCGAGGCCGAGCCGGTGTTTCCCGAGGATCGGTGCTGCAGCGAATGAACGCCGCCGTCGAGGTTGCCATGCAGGAGTGGGAGGCGGGGGAGCGCCGGCTCGCGGAGCTCGAGACGACCGCCTCCCGCCGCGCGATCGTGAACGGCGTCGTGACCGAGATCGCCGACGAGCTGCGGCGCCGGATGGGGCACGCGTTCGACCTGGCCGCCCTCAGCGACGAGTACTCCGGCGCCGCCGCGTGGTGCCTCGACGTCGCGCAGCGGACGACGCCTCAGCCGTGGGCGCACGACCTCTCGATCGTCCAGGACGCGGCGTTCGCCCGGATCGCCCGCGACGCGATCGACTTCCGCCCAACGATCGGCTGAAACACCTGTACCTGGTACCAATGTTTCACCTCGGCCTGAAACACCGGTGCCTGATGCCAATGTTTCACGGGCTTCGCACCA
This sequence comes from uncultured Actinomycetes bacterium, assembly GCA_963821535.1. GTDB lineage: Bacteria > Actinomycetota > Thermoleophilia > Gaiellales > JAICJC01 > JAICJC01. The sequence continues at coordinate 205,474 of CAWGEC010000010.1, forward strand.
ACCACCGGGGCCAGGCCCCGGACGGGGCCTGGCCCCACGGGGTTGAAGTCAGCCGCGGTCGTCGGCGCGGATCACGATCTGGTCGGCTTCGACCCGCACGCTGAGGGCGCGCACGCCGGCCCAGTGCTCGGCGAACACCGGATCGTCTCGCACGGCGCCGTCGAGCCAGAAGCCGTAGCCCTCCTCGCCGTGGTCGAGCACCGCCTCGTAGCCGGCCGGGCGCTTGCGTCCGCGGCCGCCCCTGCGGCGGCGCTTGCGGGCCGGAGCCTCCTCGTCGCCGGAGCGAGCCGGAGTGCAGCCGCCACGATGGCAGGGGGCCTGGTCGGCCGTCGGCGCCGAGAGCGGCGGCGCGCCGACCGTCTTCTTCGTCCTGCGGCGGCGCTTCGTCGGGGATTCCTCGGGCGGCGCGTCGGGCGGGATGACCGGCGGGGATGCCGTCCGCGCCTCGGACGCGATGTCGCGGCGCAGGATGCCGTGCGAGGAGCGGAAGGCCGAGATCGACGCGGGCGTCGAGTTCAGCGTGTGGGCGATCCACACGTCGGTCCTGCCCTGCTCCACCCATTGGCGGATCTCCTCGAGGTACGGCTTGAGCGTGGCCTTCTGCGTCATGCGCGGGCAAGTCTACTCGTGGCCCCTCGGTCGCCCCCGGCCGTAGCGGCGGCGTTGAGACAAAGGTGGATATCACGTTGATTTTGTGTTGAGCAGGGCCCTTGGAGCGGCTAGAGTTCGACTCCCGAGCGAGGAGCAACACATGGGGTCGATCGTGGAGCGCCGGGACCCTGACACCGATCAGGGCTGGACGGCCGGCGCAAGGGCAAAGGGTGAGTTCCGCTGCCGCGACTGCGGCTACGGCGTGACCGTCTACCGGTCGCTGCCGGCATGCCCGATGTGCCAGGGCGTCGACTGGGAGCGGGCGCCGTGGCGCCCCTACACCCGGTCGTATGCGCAGGTGTCGGGCGAGGCGGACTGACCACAGACTGGTCCTGGGCACGGCTACACTCGGGCCGTGCCCAGGGGAGCGAGACTGGCCCTGCAGGCGGCCGCCGTGGCCGTCCTCGTCGCGCTCGTGGGCATCTTCGCCCACGGGCTCCGCACGAGCTCCACGACCGTTGCCGCGGAGCTGAAGGATGGGAAGACGCCGGCCGCGCCGAGCTTCACGCTGCCGAGCCTGACGGACGGCAGCCCGGTCGATCTCGGTCGCCTGCGCGGGCATGTCGTCGTCCTCAACTTCTGGGCGTCGTGGTGCCAGCCCTGCCGTGACGAGGCGCCGATCTTCGCCGAGGAGCTGCACCGGCATGCGGCCCAGGGGCTTCGCATCGTGGGCGTCGACTCGCAGGACTTCGCCTCCGACGCCCGCGACTTCGCCACGACGTTCCACATCCGCTATCCGCTCGTCCACGACGGGTCGAACGACGTGACGACGCGCTGGGGTGTGTCCGGCTTCCCGGCGACCTTCGTGATCGCCCGCGACGGCACCGTCCGCTGGTTCCAGAACCAGGAGATCACCGCCCAGGAGCTCGACCAGGCGATCCTGCCGATCCTCGGCAAGGAGCCCGCGTGAGGCGGCTCCTTGCCTGCCTCGGCGCGAGCCGTCGTGCTCGGGCTCGCCGCACCGTCCGCCGCCCTGGCCTGCAACGGCTGGTCGGAGAGGACATGCAGACGCAGCTCATGTGCGTCACCTGCCGCGTCCCGATCGACCAGTCGGAGTCCCGCTTCGCGGAGCATGTGCGCTCGTTCCTGCACCAGAAGTGCGTCGCCGGCTGGACAGGCTCGCAGGTGAAGGACACCCTCGTGCGCCAGTTCGGCGAGGAGATCCTGGCCGCGCCGCCCAAGCACGGCTTCTCGCTCCTGGCGTGGCTCGTGCCGGGAGCCGTGCTGCTCGCGGGGATCGGCATCGCGGCGACCCTGGCGCTGCGCTGGTCGCGCTCGCGGCCGGGGCCTCCCAGGTCGCCGCCCGGAGGAGATCTCGACGCCGCCCTCGCCGCGCGGATCGACGCCGACCTGGCGGGGCTCGAGTGAACCAGGCAGCCGCAGCGTTCGCGGCCGGGCTCGTGTCGTTCGCGACGCCGTGCGTCCTGCCGCTCGTCCCGGCCTACATGTCGGCGATCGGGGCGGGCGCGACCGACCCCGGGCGCGCGCTCCGCGCCGCGGCCCCGTTCGTCATCGGATTCTCGGCGGTGTTCGTCACCCTGGGGGTGGCAGTGGGGCTCGCGGGCTCGCTCGTCACCAGCCACAGGATCGAGCTCGTCCACCTGGGCGGCATCGTGATCGTCGCCATGGGGTTCATGATGATGGGGCTCATCCGCGTCCCGTTCCTCGAGCGCTCCCTGGCGCCCGGCGTGGCTCCCGCCCACGCCTCGGGCTCCTCGCTCCTCCTCGGCGGCGCCTTCGGCCTGTGCTGGACGCCGTGCGTCGGCCCCGTGCTCGGATCGATCCTGGCGCTGGCGGCGACCGAGGCGACGGCGGCGCGCGGCGCGGGCCTCCTGGCGGCCTACGCGGCCGGGCTGGCGGTGCCGTTCCTGGCCGTTGCGCTCGGCCTCGGCCAGGCCATGAGCGCGGGCCGGTTCCTGCGCGACCGGTACACGGCCGTCCGCGTCGTCTCGGGGGTCATCCTCGTCGCCGCCGGCCTGCTCGTGTTCTTCGACAAGGCCTATGTCGTGAACGCCTGGGTGGCGGGGATCGGCGGGTAGTCTCGATAGACTCCCGGCTTCCCCGGAAGCGCAGGAGAACGCCGTGACGTACATCATCGCCGAGCCGTGTATCGACCTGAAGGACAAGTCGTGCATCGACGTCTGTCCGGTCGACTGCATCCACGAATTCGGCCGGATGCTCGTCATCGATCCCGAGGAGTGCATCGACTGCGGCGCCTGCGAGCCGGAGTGCCCCGTCGAGGCGATCTACCCCGAGGACGCGCTGCCCGACAAGTGGAGCGCGTTCGTCGAGATCAACTATGCGTACCCCGACGGGGCCACGATCGACCGGCTCGTCGACCAGGTCAAGCCGCCCGACGCGGGCGCCTGACCCGGGTCAGCAGCTGAAGGTCTTGCCGGGCCGCGTCGGAGGCGGGACGCCGCTCGTGGGCTTCGGGTAGACGCACGTATCCTGGATGAGGCCTCCCGCGCGGTGCAGGATCGCCTTGTCGCTGTTGTTCGCCCACGCGCCCTTCGCACGACCCCAGTAGAGGTCAGTGGCGGTGTTCGTGCCGGTGCCGGAGTGGATCTTCACGCTGCACCCGCCGCACAGGGTGAAGCCCGGGAACGTGAAGGTGCGCTTGGAGTGCTTCTCGCGGATGAACCACCCGCGCAGGCTCTTCGCCTTCGCCGCCGTGTTCTTGACGACGACGAACTCGGCGTCGGCAAGGCTCTGCCCGAAGGGGGCGACTACGGGATTGGGAAGGATCTTGGAGAGCTGAATGCCGGCCTGGGCCGTACGCGCGGTGGCGAGCGCAGTGCCATGGGGAACGAGGTGGAGGTTTATGTCTCACTACGGTCGGGGCGGCGTTGTCGACTGCTAGCCTGTCGTGCCCATGAGCCGGCCGCGCGTCTGCGTCATCGGGCTCGACGGGACTCCGGCGAGCTACCTCCGCTCCCGGATCGACGCGGGCGGGCTTCCCAACCTCGCCGGCCTGGCCCGCGAGGGGACGCTCATGTCGGCCCGCGCGCCGCTGCCGCCGATCTCGTCGGTGTCGTGGGCCAGCGCCTCGACGGGCACGAACCCCGGCCGTCACGGCGTCTTCGGGTTCGTCGAGCGGAAGCGCGACTCCTGGGACATCACGTTCACGAACGTCCACACGATCGCCGAGCCGCCCGTGTGGGCGCTCGCCGGCGCGGCGGGCCTGCGGTCGGTCGTCCTCAACATCCCCGGGACCTATCCCGCCCAGCCACAGCCCAACGGCGGCTCGCTCGTCTCGGGGTTCGTCTCGCCGACGCTCGAGCGCTCGGTGCAGCCGCCGGAGCTGCTCGGCTTCCTCCAGGAGCAGGCGTACCTGATCGACGTCGACCTCGGGCTCGGCCACCGCGACCTCGAGGCGTTCTGGGGCCAGCTTGTCGCCCATCACGACGCCCGCACGCGTGTCTTCACGGGCCTGCTCGACCGCGACCCGCCCGACCTCCTCTTCTGCGCCTTCACCGGCACCGACCGCCTGCACCACTTCCTGTGGGGGCAGATGGAGCGCGGCGAGGAGCCGTGGGCCGGGCGCTTCCACGACTACTACGACCGCATCGACGCGTCGGTCGGGGAGCTCGTGCGCCGCCTGCCCGACGACTGCGCGGTGATCCTGCTCTCGGACCACGGGTTCTGCCGCCTCGACCGGGAGGTGTACGTGAACCGCTGGCTCGAGCGCGACGGCTGGGTCGCGCTCGAGGAGCCGGCCACGTCGATCGCCTCGGTGATCCCCGAGCGGACGCGCGCGTACTGCATGGACCCCGGCCGGCTCTACCTGAACCTGGAGGGGCGCGAGCCCGGTGGGATCGTCCCGCAGGCGGAGTACGCGGCCGTGCGCGCGGAGCTCGCGGAGTGGGCGGCGGCCCTCCCGTTCGTGGCTCGGGTCGCGACGCGCGAGGAGGCGTTCAGCGGGCCGAAGGCCGAGCTTGGCCCCGACCTCGTGCTGGTGTCGAAGAACGGGTGGGATCTGAAGGGCGCGGTGCGGACGACCGAGCTCGAAGGGGTCGGCAAGCTCACCGGGATGCACACTCAGGACGACGCGTTCGTGCTCGTCCGCGGGGCCCATCCCGACGGCGAGGCCGACGTGCAGGACGTCGCCGCAACTGCCGTCGCAGCGCTCGGGCTCGATGCTTCAGGCCTCGACGGTCGGGTGCTGGCCTAGGACGTGTCTCCGTACGCGAGCGCCTCGGTCAGGTGCCGACGTAGGCCGCGAGGTGCTCGCCGGTGAGGGTGGAGCGGGCGGCGACGAGGTCGGCGGGCGTGCCCTCGAAGACGATCCGGCCGCCGTCGTGGCCGGCGCCGGGGCCGAGGTCGATGATCCAGTCGGCGTGCGCCATGACCGCCTGGTGGTGCTCGATGACGATGACCGACTTGCCGGAGTCGACGAGCCGGTCGAGCAGGCCGAGCAGCTGCTCGACGTCGGCGAGGTGGAGGCCGGTGGTCGGCTCGTCGAGGACGTAGACGCCGCCCTTCTCGGCCATGTGGGTGGCCAGCTTGAGCCGCTGCCGCTCGCCGCCGGACAGCGTGGTGAGCGGCTGGCCGAGGCTGAGGTAGCCGAGCCCGACGTCGGCGAGCCGGTCGAGGATCGCGTGCGCGGCCGGCGTGCGCGCCTCGCCGGCGCCGAAGAACTCCTCGGCCTCGGTCACCGGCATCGCGAGCACCTCGCTGATGTCCCGGCCGCCGAGCGTGTACTCCAGCACCGACGGCCTGGAACCGCTTCCCCTCGCACTCCTCGCAGGTGGTGGCGACGCCGGCCATCATCGCCAGGTCGGTGTAGATGACGCCGGCGCCGTTGCAGTTCGGGCAGGCGCCCTCGGAGTTGGCGCTGAACAGCGCCGGCTTCACGCCGTTGGCCTTCGCGAACGCCTTGCGGATCGGGTCGAGCAGTCCGGTGTACGTCGCCGGGTTGCTCCGCCGCGAGCCGCGGATCGCGCCCTGGTCGATCGACACCACACCCGCGCCGGCGGGGATCGACCCGTGGACGAGCGAGCTCTTGCCGGAGCCGGCGACGCCGGTGACGACGACGAGCACCCCGAGCGGGATGTCGACGTCGACGTCGCGCAGGTTGTGCGTCGTCGCGCCGCGGATCTCCAGCGTGCCGGTGGGCGTCCGCACCGTCTCCTTGAGGGCGGCCCGGTCGTCGAGATGGCGGCCGGTGATGGTGCCGCTCGCCCGCAGCCCGTCGACGGTGCCCTCGAAGCAGACCGTGCCGCCGGCCGTGCCGGCGCCGGGGCCGAGGTCGACGACGTGGTCGGCGATCGCGATCGTCTCCGGCTTGTGCTCGACGACCAGCACGGTGTTGCCCTTGTCCCGCAGCCGCAGCAGCAGGTCGTTCATCCGCTGGATGTCGTGCGGGTGCAGCCCGATCGTCGGCTCGTCGAAGACGTAGGTGACGTCGGTGAGCGAGGAGCCGAGGTGGCGGATCATCTTGACGCGCTGCGCCTCGCCGCCCGACAGCGTGCCCGACGGCCGGTCGAGCGAGAGGTAGCCGAGCCCGATCTCCACGAACGAGTCGAGGGTCTCGCTGCAGCGCGGCGAGCAGCGGCGCGACCGACGGCTCGTCGAGACCGCGGACCCAGTCGGCGAGGTCGCTGATCTGCATCGCGCAGGCGTCGGCGATGTTGATCCCCTTGATCCTCGACGACCGGGCCTGCCTCGCTGAGCCGGGTGCCGCCGCACTCGGGGCAGGTGGTGAACGTCACCGCCCGCTCCACGAAGGCGCGGATGTGCGGCTGCAGCGCGTCGACGTCCTTGGACAGCATCGACTTCTGGATCCTCGGGATCAGCCCCTCGTAGGTCAGGTTGATGCCGTCGACCTTGATCTTGGTCGGCTCCTTGTAGAGCAGGTCGTGCAGCTCGCGTCTTGGTGAACTTGCGGATCGGCTTGTCCGGGTCGAAGAAGCCGCAGCCGCTGAAGATGCGGCCGTACCAGCCGTCCATGCTGTAGCCGGGGATCGTGAGCGCGCCCTCGTTCAGCGACTTGCTGTCGTCGTACAGCTGCGGTCAGGTCGAAGTCGGTGACCGAGCCGCGGCCCTCGCAGCGCGGGCACATGCCGCCGAGTGCGGGTGAAGGTCGCCTTCTCGGTCTGGGTCTTGCCGGCCCCGCGCTCGACCGTGATCGCACCGCTCGCCCGCGACCGAGGCGACGTTGAAGGAGAACGCGCTGGGCGAGCCGATGTGCGGCTTCCCGAGCCGGCTGAAGAGGATGCGCAGCATCGCGTTGGCGTCGGTGGCGGTGCCGACCGTGGAGCGGGCGTCGGCGCCCATCCGCTCCTGGTCGACGATGATCGCCGTCGTCAGCCCCTCGAGCACGTCGACCTCGGGGCGGGCCAGCGTCGGCATGAAGCCCTGCACGAAGGCGCTGTAGGTCTCGTTGATCAGCCGCTGCGACTCCGCGGCGATCGTGCCGAACACCAGCGAGCTCTTGCCCGAGCCGGAGACGCCGGTGAACACCGTCAGCCGGCGCTTCGGGATCTCGACGCTGACGTCCTTGAGGTTGTTCACGCGCGCGCCGTGCACGCGGATCAGATCGTGGCTGTCGGCACCGCGCAGCGGGGCCGGCTGGGTGTCCGCCTTCAACGCGCGGGCGATCGCGGCGCCGGGCTCACGGTGCGAGCTCGTTCGGGGTCGTGACGGCGGTGGTGCTCATCGTGCTCCCCAGGTCGGCACACCGCGGGCCGGGAAGCGCGGTCGAGGTCGGTCGACATGGAGCTTCGGCTGCGTCCGGGCGTAGGCTCGGCGCCTCCGGGCCGGACGTAGAATCCATCGATGCCGCTCGAGCTCGTCTGTGGACCCGCGAACTGCGGCAAGATCGCACTCCTGTGCTCGCGGTTCCTCGAGGCGGTCGACGCGGGTGCCGATCCGCTGCTCGTCGTCCCCAACCGCACCGACGTCGAGGCGCTCGAGCGCGAGCTCCTGCGCGACCGGGGCGTCCTCCTCGGCGGATCGGTCGTCACGTTCGACGACCTGTTCGAGGAGGTGATGGGGCGCTGCCGCGAGCTTCGGCCCGTGGCGAGCGAGGTGCAGCGGCGGCTCCTCATGGCCCGGGTCGTCCGCGAGGCGCCGCTCTCGGCGCTCGCTCCGTCGGCCCGGTTCCCAGGCTTCGTGGACGCGCTGCTCGGCCTCGCCGGCGAGCTGGCCGCCGCCCGGCCGCCGGCGCCTCCGCCGGCGACGCCCGCCTCGCCGAGATCCTCGACCTGGTCGCGCGCCACCGCGCGGCGCTCGTCGCGCTCGGCCTGACCGACCGCCCCGGGGTGCGGGCGCGGGCGGCGGAGCTGCTCGAGTCGCGGCTCGATGCGTGGAGCGGGAGGCCGGTGCTGGCCCACGGCTTCGAGGACATGACGGTCGCGCAGATCCGCGCCCTGCGCGCGCTCGCGGCCCGTTCGCAGGTGACCGTGTCGCTCCCGTACGAGCCGGGCCGGCCGGCATACGCCGCGGTGCGGCCGCTGCAGGAGGAGCTGTCGCAGGGCGCGACGATCCAGGAGCTTCCGCCGGCCGACCACTTCGACCATCCGGCGCTCGCCCACCTCGAGCGGACGCTCTTCGCCGATGCGCCCGCCCCGCCGGCGCCCGACCCGACCGGCGCGGTCAGCCTGCTCGAGGCGTGCGGCCGGCGCGGGGTGGCCGACATGGTCGCCGCCGAGGCGGCCGAGCTGATCCGCTCCGGCACGCCTGCGGAGGAGATCGGGGTGATCGTTCCCTCGACCTCGGCCAACCGCGCCTCGCTGGAGGCATCCTTCGCGGCCGTCGGCGTCCCGATCTCGATCGACACCCGCGTGTCGCTCACGCAGACGGCGTTCGGCGTCGCGCTCCTCGGGGCGCTGCGGTACGCGTGGGCCGGGGGAGAGCGCCAGGATCTCTTCGCCTACCTGCGAAGCCCGTTCTCGGGGATCGCCCGGCGCCGGGTCGACTACGCCGAGGGCCGGATGCGCGGACGCGGCGTGACCGGCCACGACGAGACCCGGGCGGCGGTCGTCGAGTTCGCGGGCTCGGAGGGGTATCCGGCGCTCGACCGGCTGGCGGCGTGCGACGACGCGCTCGACGGCCTCGCCGAGATCGCGCGCGCGATGACGCGCGCCTCGCGCTCGCTCGAGGCGCGGTTCGTCCCCCTGTCGGCGCGCGTCGACGTCTCGGCTGCGCGAGCCGTGCTCGAGGCCGTGCAGGATCTGCGCGCGCTCGGCCCGGTCGATCGCGATGCGGCGATGGAGGCGGTGGCGCGCCTCTCGGTCCGGTTCGGCGCCGCCTCGGAGCCGGGCCGCGTCGCCGTCCTCGACCTGCGCCGAGCCCGCACCCGCCGCTTCCAGGCGGCGTTCGTGATCGGCCTCGAGGAGGGCAGCCTCCCGGGAGCCTCGGCCGAGCGGCAGGTGCTCGACGCCGACGCTGCCGAGGCGCTCGGGGTGAGCCGCCCGGACGCGGTCGAGGTCGAGCGGCACCTGTTCACGATCGCGTGCACGCGGCCGTGGGCCCGGCTGGCGCTCGCCCGCCAGGCCGCGACCGAGGAGGGGAAGCCGCTCGAGCCCTCGCCGTTTTGGGCCGAGGTCGTGCGGGTGCTCGGCGAGCATGCTCCCGGCCTCGTTCGCCGCCGCGGGCTGGCCGACGTCTCCTACCCGCTCGACGAGGCGCCTTCCGACCGCGAGCGCCTGCGCGCTCTCGCGCGGAGCCTCCGCGACGACGCCGAGTGGGCGACTGCCGTCGCCGCGGCGACGGGCTGGGAGCGGCAGCTCGAGCGGGCCGCCTCGGCGACCAGGCGCGACTCGGACGTCCGGGATGCCGAGCTCCGCGCGAGCCTCGCCGAGACCGACCGGTTCTCGGTGACCGAGCTCGAGAAGTACGTCGACTGCTCGTCGATGTGGTTCGTCGAGCGGGTGCTCGATCCGCGCCAGATCGACTTCGAGCTCGACGCCCGCACGCGCGGCTCGATCGCCCACGCCACGCTGGCGAAGTTCTACGCCCAGCTCCCGGCGGAGGTGGGCGTCGAGCGCCTCTCGCGCGACGACCTCCCGGCGGCGTACGCGCTCATGCGGCGCTGCCTGGGCGACGCGCTCGCAGGACAGAGGGTGCCCGACTCGGTGGCCGGGAAGGAGCTCGCGCGGGCGCTCGAGCGCGACCTCGACGCGTTCCTGCGCGAGGAGGCAGACCTCGCGCTGCCGCTCGTCCCGCGTCGCTATGAGGTGCGGTTCGGGAGCCCGATGTCCGCCCCCGGCCTGAAGGAGGGCCTGGCGATCGGCGACTTCCACGTCTCGGGCCAGATCGACCGCATCGACGTCGACCCGGCGATGTCGCCGCGCGGCCTCGTGTGGGACTACAAGTCGGGCGCGGGCGCCCACTCGGCCGTCGAGATGGACCGCGAGGGGCGGCTCCAGATCCCGCTCTACATCCTCGCGCTGCGCGACCTGCTCGGGATGGAGCCGGTGGGTGGGATGTACCGGGCGCTCGCGGGGAAGCGGGCCGCGCGCGGGCTCGTGCTCGCCGGCGAGGTCGACTCGGCGGGGCTCGCGCCGGCGGACGTCGTCGACGCCGACGCGTTCTGGGCGCAGATCGCCCGGGCCCAGGAGCGGGCCGAGGCGGCGGTCGCGGGGATGCGCGCGGGCCGCGTCCGGCACGATCCCCGCTGGGGCGAGTGCCCGTCCTGGTGTACCCAGCATGCCATTTGCCGGGTGGCCCGTCCGTGAACGACCGGTTCAACGCCGAGCAGCGCGACGCCGTCGACCGGCGCGGCCGCGTCTTCGTCTCGGCCGGTGCGGGCACCGGGAAGACCGCCGTCCTGGTCGAGCGCGTCCTGCGCCGGTTCCGCGACGGGACGCCGATCGACCGCCTGCTCGCGATCACGTTCACCGACCGGGCGGCCGCCGAGCTTCGCCGCCGCGTCCGCGAGGGGCTCGAGCTGGCGGGCGAGATGGAGCAGGCCCGGGCCGTCGACACGGCCTGGATCTCGACGATCCACCGGTTCTGCCTGCGCATCCTGCGCGCTCACGCGTTCGAGGCCGGCCTCGATCCGCGCTTCTCGATCGCCGACGACGTCCGCGCCGGCATGCTGCTCCACGAGGCGTTCGACCTGGCGCTCGAGCGGTTCGTGGCCGAGGGCCCCGACCGGCGCGTCGACCTCCTCGCCACCTACGGGCGCCGCCGGCTGCGGCCGATGATGCTCGACGCCCATGCCCGGCTTCGCAGCGCCGGCCGGCCGCTCGACCTGCGCCCGGCCGACCGCCGCGAGCTGGCTCCGGCGCAGCTCGCCGCCCGCGCCGCCGCAGCGGCGCTGGCCGGAGCCGAGAAGCCCGACGCGCTCACGGCCCTCCTCGACGCCGGCCCCTCCGCGGCGGCACTCACCGACCTCTCGGCGCACCGCCTGCGCAAGGCCGCCGCCAACGAGGACATACAACGACGCGCTCGCGGAGCTCGAGCAGGCGGCCCGCGACGAGGTGGCGGCCGCCGATCTGGAGGAGCTCGAGCGGCTGCTCTGCGCTCCTCGACACCGCCTACCGCGACCTGAAGGACGCCCGCAGCCTGGTCGACTTCGCCGATCTCGAGCTCCGGGCCCGCGACCTCCTGCTGGCGCGGCCGGACCTGGCCGAGGCCTACCGGGAGCGGTTCGCCGACGTGCTCGTCGACGAGTTCCAGGACACGAACCGGCTCCAGTGCGAGCTGATCGACCTCGTGGCGGGCGGCGAGCTCTTCTTCGTCGGCGACGAGTTCCAGAGCATCTACCGGTTCCGCCACGCCGACGTCTCGGTGTACCGCCAGCAGCGGGCGGAGGCGGGCCAGGGGCTGATCGCGCTTCGCCGGAACCACCGCTCCCGGCCGCATGTGATCGACCTCGTGAACGAGGTGTTCTCGCGCGATTTCGGCGACCGCTATACGCCGCTCGTCGCCGAGGCCCGGCATGAGGGCGACCCCCCGGCGGGCGGCCGGGTCGAGCTCCTGCTGGCCGACAAGGCGGGGTTCCGGGAGGCGGGGGAGAGCTGGCGGGCGGCCGAGGCCCGCGCGTTGGCCTCGCGGATCGCCGAGCTGGTCGACGAGGGCGAGGCACGGCCCGGGCAGATCGTCCTCCTGTTCGAGGCCGGCACGGACGCCGCCCAGTACGAGGCGGCGCTCCGCGACCACCACCTGCGGACGGTGCGGACGACGGGCCGCGGCTACTACGCGACCCAGCAGGTGTCCGACCTGCTCGCCTACCTGCGCCTCCTGCGCAACCGCTACGACGACGTCGCGCTCCTCACCGTGCTCGCGTCCCCGCTCGTCGGCATGTCGAACGACGGCCTCCTGCGCGTCCGCCGGGCCGCGGTGAAGCGCCCCATCTTTACGGCGTTCGAGCGCGACGAGCCGGCGCCGGGGCTGTCCCCGGCCGACCGGCGGCTCTCGCTGGCGTTCGCGCAGCGGTTCGCGAGGCTGGTCAAGCGCTCCGGGGAGGTCTCGCTCGAGCGCCTGACGGAGCTGATCGTGGCCGAGCATGACTACGACCTGGCCTGCCTGGCGATGGCCGACGGCGACCGCCGGTATGCCAACCTGCGCAAGCTCGCCCGGCTCGCGGCCGAGTTCGAGGCGGTGCGCGGGCCCGACCTCGAGGGGTTCATCCGCTTCTGCGACGAGCAGTCGACGCTCGCCGCACGGGAGGGCGAGGCGGCGATCGCCGAGGAGGGCCGCGACGCCATCGTCCTCATGACGGTGCACGCCGCGAAGGGGCTCGAGTTCGACGTCGTCGTCCTCGCCGACCAGGGCCGCGAGCGCGCCGCACGCGGGCTCCCCGATGTCCTCGTCTCGTCGGACGGCCGCGTGGCGCTGCGGGCGCCCGACGCGAACGGGGTGCTGCGGCCGGCGATCGGCTACACCGCCGCGGCGAAGGCCGAGCGGGAGGGCGAGCGCGAGGAGGGCCGCCGGCTCCAGTACGTCGCGATGACCCGCGCCCGCCAGCACCTGATCGTGAGCGGCGCGCTCCTGCCCGGCGAGCAGACCTCGATCGCCGAGGTGTGCCGGCTGCTCGAGATCGGGCTCGACGACGAGGGCGCCGTCGACCGCGGCGAGGCCCGCCTGACCGTGCGGGTGACGCGCCCGGTGGCGCACGTTGCTGCCGGGAACGGCGCCCCCAAGGTCGTGGCTCCTGCCGGCGATCGCGGCCCCGAGGTCGGGGCGCAGCTCGCGCTCTTCACGGACGGCGGCCGCGTGGCGGCGCCGCTCCCGCCGTTGGCCGAGATCCCGGCGGCGGCGCCGGTGCCGGTGCGGCGCCTCTCCTACAGCGCCCTCGCGCTCTACGGCCGGTGCGGCTACCGGTACTTCGCCCAGCGGGTCCTGGGGCTGCCCGAGCCGGTCATCCCGCCGGTTCCCGACGAGGGGCTGGGGCCGCTCGAGGTGGGAGACGCGGTGCACCTCGAGCTCGAGCGGCCCGACGGGCGCTGGCGCGATCTCTACCCGAACGCGACTGAAGCGGACAGCGAGCGGATCGCGGCGTTCGTCGCCGCGTGGTCGGACTGCTCGCTTCGCGAGCGCGTCGACGGCCTGGCGCATGCCCGGCCCGAGGTGCCGTTCGCGTTCGAGGTCGGCGGCGTCCTCTTCCGCGGCCGCTTCGACGTCTTCGGCCGGGAGGCCGACGGCTCGGCGCTGGTCGTCGACTTCAAGACGAACAAGCTCGACGAGCGCGTCGCGCAGGAGGTGATGGACCGGACGTATGCGGTCCAGGTGACCACGTACGCCCTGGCGGCGCTGCGGACGGGTGCGCCGGCGGTCGAGGTCGCCTACGCCTTCCTGGAGCGGTCCGACGCGGTCGCGACGCGGCGGTTCGAGGCCGACGCCGCCGAGGCGCTCGAGGCCGAGCTGCAGGAGGCGATCGACGCCATCCGCGCCGGCCGGTTCCCGGCACGGCCGGGGTTCCAGTGCCGCGAGTGCCCGGCGCTCGACCTCCTCTGCGCCGGCCCGAGGCTCGAGTGGCAGGGCTGAGGGAGCGGCGCGCGCGCGCCGTCGTCATCCTCGACCGGCTCCACGCCCAGCATCCCGACGCCTTGATCGAGCTCAACTGGTCGACGCCGCTGGAGCTGCTCGTCGCGACGATCCTCTCGGCCCAGTGCACGGATGTGCGGGTGAACCAGGTCACGGCCGACCTGTTCCGGCGGTTCAGGCGCCCCGAGGACTACCTCGCCGTCCCCGCCGAGGAGCTGGAGCAGGCGATCCTGCCGACCGGGTTCTTCCGCCAGAAGACGGCGGCGATCCGGGGATGCTGCACCGCGATCCTCGAGCGCCACGGCGGCGAGGTCCCGCGGACGACAGCCGAGCTGGTCGCGCTGCCGGGAGTGGGGCGGAAGACCGCGGCCGTTGTGGCCTCGAACGCCTTCGGCGCCCGCGAGGGGATCGCCGTCGACACGCACGTCGGCCGGCTCGCGCGCCGGCTTCGCCTCACCCGCCAGACCGACCCGGTCCAGGTCGAGCGCGTCCTCATGACCCTCTACCCGCGCGAGCGCTGGCTCGAGGTCACCGACGTCCTCATCTTCCACGGCCGCCGCGTGTGCCACTCCCGCACGCCGCGCTGCCACGACTGCGCCGTGTTCGACCTCTGCCCGTCGCGGCGCCTCTGAGGGGTACCAGGTTACCCACCTCGGGCCGTGACGGAGTTGTGACGGAATCGGAGCGGGCGGGCCGTTGTGGCGTGGCGGTCGTCCGGGGCATGCTGGGCGAATGGCCCGCCTCGAGCTCGAGCTCTATGCCGACCGCCTCTCCCGCCACGCCGAGCGGCTCCGCGACGACATCGACGGCGCCCGGCTGCGCATCGCCTGGGCCGGGATCGAGGCGGTCGCGCGGGCCGAGCTCGGCAGCCGCGACGTGGCCGTCCTCGAGGCGCTCGGCGCGCTCGTCGGGGCCGATGCGGCGGCCGAGCGGCGCCTGCTGGAGCGCCGCATCCGCCAGCTCGAGTCCGTCGAGCGGCTGCAGGCGCTCGTCGAGCGCGAGCTCGGGGCCGAGGCGGCCGGCTAGCTCTCGGCCGGCTGCTGCCCGTTCATCTCGGGCGCGAGCGACGCCAGCATCCCGCCGTCCTCGTCGTAGGCGGGGAAGAGGTCGAGCCGGACCGGCTTTGGCCGCCCTGAGCGGTGCCGCATCGTCACGTGCTGGTCGAGCTTTCGGACGCCCCACTCGAGGACGACCGGGACCGGATCCTTGTCGTCAGCGAACCCCGAGAGGCCGAACGCCTCGACGAGCGGCTTTCCCATGACGTCGCCCTCGGCGTAGCCCGAGACCTCGAACACGCCCTTCCCGCAGGACAGCACCCGTCCCTCCTGATCGCACGTGACCATGCCCGCGCCGGCGGGTGGGAAGAAGTCCTCCAGGAGCTCGAACAGATACCCGAATCCGCACCTCGCGCAGCCGACCGGCTGGTGGGTGAGGCCCGCCTTTCCGTCGTCGTCGAGCGCTCGGGTCGTGCAGTTCGGGCAGATGAAGTACCGCATGCCGTCAGCGTAGCGATGACGAGGGTGCGAACATGTGGGTATGGCTCGCATCGCCGACCGGCCTCGGACGCTCGCCGGACGCGCCCCCGGGGAGCTCGAGGGGCTCTTCGCCCGCGGCGGCGTGCCCGACCCGCGGCCGAAGGGCCGGTTGCGCGGATCGCTCCTGCACCTCACGCTCGGCCCGGCCGGCGGGCTGCTCGCGCCTGCGGCGGCGATCTGGCTGGGCAAGCGATTCGACGCAGACCGCGACGCCGGCGAAAACGTCTTCGACCGGCGCGCGTTCCGCATCGGCCGCCTGCTCACGCCGGCCGCCTATCAGGCGTCGTGGCCCGAGGACTCCCGCTCGTATCGCGCGCTGGCCTTCGCGACGACCGTCGGCCAAGGCGCGCTCGACCCGGGGATCGAGGTGCTGCGCATCGACTATGACCTGCCGGGGAACGCTCCGCCCTTCCGGCGGATCCTCGACGAGCTGGTCGAGGTCGAGCCGGGCGTCTACCTCGGCCAGGCGCTCCTGCGCCGCCGCGGCGGACACCACCGGCTCGCCTGGTTCACGCTCGAGACCTAGTAGGGCGCTACGCGGCGGCCTCGGCCGTCGCCGCCCCCTGCGCGTGCGACAGCCACCGCTCCGCGTCGAGCGCGGCCATGCAGCCCATCCCGGCGGCCGTCACGGCCTGGCGGTAGACGTGGTCGACGACGTCGCCGGCCGCGAACACGCCCTCGATGTTCGTCTCGGTCGAGCCGCCCCGCGTCAGCAGGTAGCCCTCCGAGTCCATCTCGAGCACGTCCTTGAAGAGCCCCGTCGTCGGGTCGTGGCCGATCGCGACGAAGAGGCCGCCGGCCGCGAGCTCGCGCTCCTGGCCGGTGACGGTGTCGCGCAGGCGGACGCCGGTCATCCGGCCGTCCTCGCCCAGCACGTCGGTCACGACAGCGTTGGTGACGAACTCGAGGTTCTCCTTGGCGTGCGCGTAGTCGATCATGATCGGCGACGCCCGGAACTCCTCGCGCCGGTGGACGAGCGTCACGTGATTCGCGAACTTCGCGAGGAACGTCGCCTCCTCCATCGCCGAGTCCCCGCCGCCGACCACCACGACGTCCTGGCCCTTGAAGAACGCGGCGTCGCAGACGGCGCAGTAGCTCACGCCGCGGCCCTGCAGCGCGACCTCGCTCTCGAGGCCGAGCTGGCGGGCGGTCGCGCCCGTCGCCACGATCACGGCCTTGGCCTGGTGCTCGTCGTCGCCGACGTAGACGCGAAACGGCCGCGACGAGAAGTCGACGCGGGTCACGTCGTCGGACAGCATCTCGGCCCCGAACCGCTCCGCCTGGGCGCGCATCGTCGCCATCAGCTCGGGCCCCATGATGCCGTCGCGGAATCCGGGGTAGTTCTCGACATCGGACGTGATCATGAGCTGGCCGCCGAACGCGAACCCCTCGATCACGAGCGGGTTCAGGTTGGCGCGGGCGGCGTAGAGCGCGGCCGTGTAGCCGGCCGGCCCGCCCCCGATCACGATCAGCTCTCGGACGTCTGGCATGTGCTCCTCACTCACTCTTCGGGTGCTTCATCTTCTTTAACGCTGGAGACGCGGAAAGATTCCTGGCACCGCTCGCACCAGCAGGCGCCGTCGGCCATCCGGTGGCCGAAGAACGATCCCAGCGGGTTCCCACAATAGGGGCAGAACCGGACGGCCGGCTCGGAGGTGCCGGGCTCGCTCACGCCGACGCCAGCCACGCGCCCGCGTAGACCGCGGCGAGGGTCAGCACGAGCATGAGAACCGACGCCGCGATCCTGGCCGCTCGCCCCGGGACGACCCCATGGCCGGCCAGGAGCACGACCATGGCGACGAGGAGCGCCTGCTTGAACGTGACCACGCCGGGATGCTCCGCCGCGGCCGGCTCGTGGCGGCCGAGCGCCACGCCCGTTACGGCGATCGTCGGCAGCGCGACGGCGGCCACGATCGCCAGCCTCATCCCCGCGGCCCGCACCACCTCGCGCACGCGGTCGGGAGGAAGCATTCGCCGCAGCGCCGGGACGAGCAGGAAGAGCGCGACCTGCATGCCGAGCCACGTCGCCGCTGCCGCCACGTGGAGGAACCGCACGAGCGCCCAGGTGCCCATCGAGCGCCAATATACGCGGGCCGGCCCTGCACCGGCGGTGGGTATCATGCGCCGCCGATGGGCAAGGCCAAGAAGCAGCTCACGAACGAACGCCGCGCGCGCCGCCTCGGCACGGGCGAGGGCATCGCCGCGAAGACGTCGAGCGGCGGCCGCGGCGGGATTCCGGGCTGGGCCTGGCTCGTCGCCGGGTCGGTGGTCGTCGCCGCCGTCATCATCGGCGCCGCGCTCGTGGCCCGCGGCGGAGGGGGCGGGTCGGACACGGGCGGCAACCAGTCCGCGGCCGTCGTCACCTCGCGCCTCAGCCACGACCAGATCGACTTCATCTCGGCGGGCACGTGGCCGGTGAACTACACCGACCTCGGGGGCGCCATGTCGGCGCTCGGCCTCACGCCCACCCAGGAGGCGGCATCCGTCAACCACTACCACGTGCACATCAACCTCATGGTGGACGGCCACGAGGTGCCCGTCCCGGCCCAGATCGGGCTCGACGCGTCCAGCGGCGTCTTCTCGGAGGTGCACACCCACGACGACAGGGGCGTCATTCACATCGAGTCGGGGAACACCGCGTTCCGGGCTGACCTGGCGGACGTGTTCGACATGTGGGGCGTCTACCTGAGCCCGAAGTGCATCGGCGGCTACTGCGACGGCGTGAAGATGTGGGTGAACGGCAAGCCGTCGACCGCCTACGGGAAGCTCGTGCTCCAGTCGCACATGGCGATCACGCTCCTCGAGGGAGCCGCGCCCAGCGGGTTCAAGCCCGACAAGTCGTACAAGTTCGCCGCCGGCGAGTAGCCGGCTACTCCTCGTCGTCGGCGAAGAGGTCCTCGGCGCCCATGCGGCCGACCCGGGCGACCGGCTCGAGCTCGCCCGCGTAGCTGTAGTAGAGGCGCTGGCTCGCTCCCGACACGGGAAAGGCCCGGTCGAGCTCGACGATGACGCTGCGGCCGGCGACCCGCACGACGGTGCCCGACTGGCCGTACTGCGGGCTGAATCCGGCCACGACCTTCACCCGGTCGCCGGCGGAGATCTCGGCCCGCTCCCGGCGGGGCTTGATGGTGGGGCGGTCGGGGCGCTTGAAGAGCGGCATGCGGATCGGCGCGATGATAGCCCCGGGCCGACTCGACCCCGGCCGCTCTCTTGTGTATCGTGTATCTCGCTATGGTCGAGGGGGGCACCGGTAGACGAGCGTTCTGGGCGCTGCGCGCAGCTCTCCTCGCCGCGCTGGGCACGATCGCGTTGCTCGGGCCGGCGGCAACCACGGGCAGCACGTCGATTCCGCCGCAGCACGTCGCGATCGTCGTCTTCGAGAACAAGGACTACGACGCCAGCGTCGACCCACAGGGCAACAGCTTCATCGTCGGTAACGCGGCGGCGCCGTACATCAACAATGTTGTGATCCCGGAGTCGCTCTCGCTCGTGCCGCGGCCGAACGGGTGCGACCACCCCGCGGGCGATCCCGCCGGCACAGGCACGCGCGCGTGCACCTCTGGGATGTTCCAGTCCTACCGCAACATGCGCGGCTTCCGTACGGGCGCGTCGGCGCCGGAGTACGCGTGGATGGTGGAGGGCACCGATGCGAACGTCCGCGACCGGAACTTCCCCGACGCCTTGAACCAGGGCGAGGCGGAGGGCGGGATCGTCGGGTACGCACCCGGCCACAACGACACGTCGGGGGCGGTGTACGACGTGTTCGGCTACATGGAGGCCAACTCGGTCAGCTTCGACGTCTACCAGGAGGACTACCCGGGCGACGCGACTCGCTGCTCGACCCGGCAGTACTCCGACCTGCCGACGGGGTCGCAGGACCAGTCGATGTTCTACGCCCGCAAGCACAGCCCGCTCCTGCTCACCTGGAGCCAGTCGCCCGACGCCCTCGTCGTGAACGACGGGCCCGGCGGCGCCGAGGACCTCACGCCGCCGGCCGCGCCGAGCGACGCGGCCTGCCGCGCGCACGTCCGCGACTTCCCGAACAACACGCCCAACTCGACGACGGCGATCGTGCGGAACTTCTCCGGCAACGAGCAGCTCGGCCGGATTGCGTTCATCGTCCCCGGGATGTGCCACACCGGCCACGACTCCAACCCGAACTGCCTCGGGACGGACACCGATCCGCGCGGCGGCACACAGGGGATCGACCACTGGCTGGAGCTGAACCTCGACGGTCTGCGCCGCGACGTGGGCCGAAACGGCGTCGTCATCGTCACCTTCGACGAGAACCACACGTCCGACCGCTCCGGCGTCGTGGCTCCGATCTTCACCGCGATCGTGCCCGGCCTGAACGCGGCGGGCACGCCCGGCACGCTCGCCGCCCCCGGCTGCGATCCCATGCCGTCCTCGGGCTGCGCCGACGCGTCCACGGTCTACGACCACTCCTCCACGGCGCGTTCGCTGATCGAGATCGCCGGCGGAACGTGCTCGGTGTTCGACAACGCGTCGTTCTACCAGGGCCAGACCACGACCGCGCGCCAGAACTGCTCGGCGGCGGCGCCGCTCCCGCTGGCCGTCGTCGACGCGACGCCGTAGCCGGCGGCGAGGTGGTCGCGAGTTGCGAGTGACCTAACCCGCAGACAGGTCGAACGTCATCGTCACCTCGGTGCCCGGATCGCAGTCGCGGACCTCGAGGCTGACCGCGTGGGCCTTGATCAGCAGCATGCCGTAGCCCGGTCCCCCGCGATGGAGAGGCGCGTCCATCCCGACGCCGTAGTCGCGCACCGAGACGTGGAGCAGAGAGCCGTCCGTCTGGGCTTCGAGATCCACGTCGCCGTCGGCATCGGGGTAGGCGTGCACGATCGCGTTCGTACACGCCTCGGACACCGAGAGCAGGACGCCGGGGTGCTCGCCGAGATGCTGCCGCACGAGCAGGTCGCGCACCAGGTGACGGGCGCGGGGGACGCTCTCCGGCTCACCGGGCAGACGAACCTCGAGACAGCCGCGCTTGTTCGCACCCACAGTCATGGGACGTTCCCTGCGTCGGCGAGGCGGAAACCGCCTACTCGGCTGAGGCCATCGCCGAAGGACGCTTCTCGACGACCCAGTAGCTGTCGCCGGTCTCGACGACCCACTCCACATCGCCGAGCACATGCCCGGGCAGCACGGCGAACCGGTTCGGCGCGGAGTGGACCGAGATGAATTCGTCCGGTGTCATCTCCATGGCCTCTGCGCAGGCCTCGTCGCCGCACTCGCACAGAAACGGCACGTCCTCGTCCTGCTCGGTCTCGTCGCTGACCTCGAACTGGAGGCGGCGGTTGTTGTACGCCCGCGCGGCCTGCTCGTTCTTCACGAGGCGTTCGTTTCGGAGTTCCTCCCGATCCACGATGGCACGAGGATACCGGGTCGTGCTCAGGCGGTCCGCTGGATCGCGGCGTCGAGCTCGAGCGGCGGCATGATCGGCGACGGCCTGCCGAGCTGGTACCCCTGCCCCGCCTGGATCAGCGAGGTCCTGGAGAGCTGATCGCGGTCGAGGTGGCGCAGGTACTCGAGGGTTGCCTCATCCTCGATGCCCTCTGCGATCACGATTGCGCCGGTCTTGTCCGCGAACGTGGCCATCGCGAGCAGGACAGCGCGAGCGGCCGGCTCGGTCGCCGAGGCCGCGACGATCGCGCGATCGATCTTGAGGTAGTCGGCGCCGACGTTGCGCAGCATCGCGAGGCCGGAGTTCCCCGTGCCGACGTCGTCGAGGGCGATCTTGAACCCCTGCGCCTTCATCCGCCGCAGGGACTTGACGACCGACGCCGCCCGGCCGCCGAAGCGCTCGGTGACCTCCACCACGACCTGGTCGGGCGTGAGCCCGGCCCGGCTGACGGCCGCCAGGAACCAGTCGTTTTCCTCGGCGTCGAGGTCGAGGGTCTGTGGGCACACGTTCACGAAGAGGGCGGCTCCGCGCGGCAGGCGGTCTGCCTGAGCGAAGGCGGTGGAGGCGCAGAGCTCGTCCAGCTCGTGCGTCTTTCCCACGTGCTCGGCGATGTCGAACGCCTCCTGCGGACCGGCCATCGCGTAGCTCTCGCGTGGCCGGGCGAGGGCCTCGACGCCGAGCAGGCGGCACGTGGTCAGGTTCCAGATCGGCTGGAAGTGCACGTCCAGGCCGTGCTCGTCGAGCATGCGGCGGAAGGCCGCCTTCTTGTCGGCCGTCGTCACGGCGACCGTCCCGCGGATCTCCTCGTAGTCCACGACCTGATCGCCGCCGCGGCGCTTGGCGTCGTAGAGGGCGGCGTCGGCCTCGGCGCGCATGCTGTCGGCGGTGGAGCAACCGGGCCGAAGCGACGTGACGCCGATGCTCATCTTCACGCCCTCGTCGTCGAACCGGCGCGCCAGACGCCGGGTCAGTGCCTCCACGCCGTCGCGGTCGGTGTGCGGCAGGATCGCGGCGAACTCGTCGCCGCCGACGCGGTACGCACGGTCGCCCGGCCTGCGATCGCTCAGGATCTGGGCCACGCGCTTGATCACGGCGTCACCGTGAGGATGGCCGTAGCGGTCGTTCTGGAACTTGAAGTCGTCGATGTCGAACACCACGAGCGCCAGCAGCTTGTCGTAGCGCTCGGCGGACGCGATGGCCTGCGGGAGCTCGTCGTAGAACGCGCGCTGGTTCGGCAGGTCGGTCATCCCGTCGCGCGTCGCCCGGGCCAGCGCCGAGCGATGCCGCCGGATGACGTTTCGCCCGCCGAGGAGGTAGAAGAGCGCGACGCCCACGATCAGGCCCGCGCCTCCGACCTCGAGCAGCGCCCGGCGGACGTTCGCGAGCTCGGCGTCGAGGGACGTGTGGTCGTACGTGGTCTCGTATGCGTACCTGGTTCTCGCGAGCTCCACCGGCGCGATGAATTCGAACTCGCGGGGATCGAGGTTCGGGTCGGCCTCGTGTCCCGCGTAGGCGCGTCTGTTGCGGGCGACCTTCGCGACCCGGGGATCCGTGTCCCGGGTTCCGATGGCACGATGGTCGTCGGACGCGACGATTACGCCGTTCTCGTCGAACAGCTGCGCCTCCAGCGTGCCGGGGCGCTTCCCCAGGACCGCGAGGACGGAGTCGATCTTGACGAGTGCCGAGGCCGTCGTGAGGCTGTGCCGGCTGATCGATTCGAAGATCCTGACGTCGCTTCGCTGCATCGCCGCGTACTGCGCGATCTGCGAGCTGCGAGCGTTCCTGTCGATGATCGTGAAGCCGACGAACTCGACCAGCCCAAGGGTCGCGAGGAAGCCGAGGAGCAGGCGCAGCGCGAAGCTCAGGCCACCGTCGCCGGCGCGCGTGGATGCGCGCCGGTGAAGCCGTGCACGGACCACGGCTCTCGCTGATTTCGGGAGCGCCGACACGCCCCGAGAGATCGCCCACGGAGCGTAGTGCTGCATACAGCAAAGCGGTGATTCCTTGAGCGTCAGCCGTCGTTCTCGAGGAGAGCGCTCTGGATCTTCACGTCACGCAGGAGCCGCTCGAGCACGTCGCCAACACCTGCCTGGTCCTCCCGTTCGAGCTCCATGCGCACCGTCACCGCATCGTCGGCCCCGACGCGGATCGTCGGGCGAGCGGCCGGCGCCACGTGCGCGATCTCGGTGCGCACGAGGTCGGCGAACGCGTCCTCCTCGCCCGAGGCGCCGATGCCCCGGCCCGTTGCGGTCAGCTCCACCTTCGGCATCGTGCCCGGTAGTTCCCCGGACTCCGGCCCGGTAATCGCCGGCGGGCGTAGACTCGGTCGACCTTGGCGGACTGGGTGACCATCTCCTCGCTGGCGACCGCCGGAGGGACGCTCGTCCTGGCGGGGGCGACCTTCTCGGCGGTCCGGTCGTCGAACAGGTCGGCCCGGGTCGCCGAGCGCTCCCTGATGGCGGGGCTGCGGCCGCTGCTCATGCCGTCTCGACCCGACGATCCGCCCCAGAAGGTCGGGTTCGCCGACGACCGCTGGCTGCGGGTTCCCGGCGGCGGCGGCGCCGCCGAGGCTGCGGACGGCGCCGTCTACCTCGCCATGTCGGTGCGGAACGCCGGCTCGGGCATCGCCGTGCTGCACGGGTGGCGGTTCGCGCGGAATCTGGAGAGCGGAACCGGGCCCGCGCCGCCGCTCGAGGAGTTCGAGCGGCTGACCCGCGACCTGTACGTCCCTGCCGGCGACGTGGGGTTCTGGCAGGGGGTGATCCGCGACCCTGACCGCCCGGAAGGCCGCGAGCTCGCGGCCGCCATCGAGGCGCGCGAGCGCATCGTCGTCGACGTGCTCTACGGAGACCACGAGGGCGGCCAGCGCGTTATCAGCCGGTTCTCGCTCATGCCGGCGTCCGACGGCGGCTGGATCGCCGCCGCGGCCCGCCACTGGAACGTCGATCGCGACGACCCACGGTGACCGCGCGCTCGTGGCTGCGTGCAGCCGCGGCCGGCGCGGCGCTCCTCGCGGTTCTCGGCTCGGCGGGTTGCGGCGATACGGCAAGCCCGAGCGCACAGTCAAGTGCCTCGACCTCGTCGCCGACCACCACCGAGCAACCGCCGCCCAAGAAGCATCACCACCGCCGGCATCGCAGGCGCGCGTCGTCCGTCGCGCTCGAGCGGGTGGTCGACGGCGACACGATCGTCATCAGCACGGGCGCGTACGTCCGTCTCCTCCAGATCGACACCCCCGAGCTCTCCTCCAACGAGTGCTACTCGAGCACCGCCCGCACGGCGCTCGAGCGGCTGCTGCCTGTCGGATCGGCGCTGCAGCTCCAGGCGGATCCGGCGCTCGACAGGACGGACCGCTACGGGCGGCTGCTCCGCTACGTCTTCCGCGGCGGACGGAACGTCAACATCGCGATGGTGCGCCGCGGAGCCGCGGCCCCGTACTTCTACAACGGCGACGAGGGCCGCTACGCCGCCCGGATCTACGCGCTTGCGGTCGCGGCGAAGAATGCGCACCGCGGCCTGTGGGGCGCGTGCCGGGCCACGCAGCTTCGCCCGGACGCGGCCGTCGACGCGATCCGAGCGGGTCCGCCGTCCGGCGGCGGCGGGTCGTTCGGAGGCTGCGAGCCCGGATACTCGCCGTGCCTTCCGGTCGTCGGCGACCTGGATTGCGCCGATATCCCCGCATCGAAGAAGCCGGTCCGCGTGACGGGCTCCGACCCGTACAACCTCGACGGAAACGGCGACGGGCTCGGCTGCACCTAAGCGTCAGGCCGGCAGGGCGAGGCGGGGCCGGTGTCTCGCGACGCTGGCCCCGCCGTGGGGTCAGGTCGAGCGTCGCGAACGGCGGTAGACGACGCCCGACCGCCTAGTTCGTCTGGAACTCCGGATCGGTTCGAGCAGCCGCTCGAGCCTTGACCCGAGCGCAGGACGCTACCGGCCTGCTTCGCCCGCTTCCTGCTGCAGCACCTGCGCCGGCTGCCCGCAGCTCGGGCAGTACGCCGTCGCCCACAGCGACGGGTCATCGATCCTGTCAGCCTTGCCGTCGATCGTCATCACGCGTGTGATCTCGTAGTCGTGACCACAGGCTGAGCACCTGATCGTGCGTATCTGGTCCGTCGCCATCTCACACCTCCCGGTCGACGGGAACGAGGGTAGCGCCGGTCGGCCTCATCGTCCAGGAACCGTCGCGCCAGCCACGATCGCCTCAGCCGCCGGCCAGGTCGCGCTTCTGACGTAACGTTTGACACGACCACCCGGCGGGCGGGATAGTGGGCGGGACCAGAGGACTGTCGACTCGACGGGGAGGATTGGGCATGAGCTACCACCCTTGGAAGAGAATGAAGGTCGGCGACGAGGGCGAGGATGTGAAGCATCTGCAGCGCCTGCTGGGTGGAGACAACCGCGTCGGCTACGACGCCGATCCCGGCCCGGCCACCGGCGTCTTCGACGACGTGACCGCCGCCGCCGTGCAGCGCGCGAAGTACCACCTCGGCTTTCCCACCCGGAATCTCTCGGCGGAGGCTGGGCAGCAGCTTCGCAGCTTCCTTGTGGATAAGGATTCTCCCGCGTTCGCCGAGCTGCCTGGGGAGTACCAGGCCAAGATGAAGGCTCGCCGAGGCAAGACCTTTCAGAGCCCGCTCGACGCCCCCTATCCACTCGCCGAGAACGGCACCATCATCGGCCGTCCCTACCAGGGCACCCATGATCATCCCGCCGCGGGCGACGATATGCACAACTGGGAGAGCTGCAACGCGATCGACATCGGCATCCCGACCGGTACGACCGTCCTCGCCGTGGCCGACGGGACGATCGGCTCCCAGATCGGTGGGCTCCACAGCAGCGAGGCCACGCTCGAGGGACTGCGCCTCCATCTTGTCAGCACCGACAACGAGTGGTACTACGCGCACCTATCGAAGATCAGCGTCGCGGCCGGCCAGCGCGTGTCGCAGGGCGATCACCTCGGACTGTCGGGTTCAGCGAACGGCGTACAGCATCTGCACCTCGGCCAGAAGCACGGAGACCCCGGCGCACTCATCGGAAGCCCGACCTCCGGCTACGTCGATCACGACTTCCCCGGCTAGCCGATCCCGCCGAGAACCATGCCCGGGACCCGTCGGCTCAGTTGGCCCGGCTGTTGAGCGAGGTGACCATGGCGGGGTCGCGGTGGTCGAAGAAGAGCGAAGCGCCAGTGTCGAGACCGGCGATGCGGGTCATCTGCTCATTCGTGAGCTCGAAGTCGAAGATGTCGATGTTCTCGCGCTGGCGCTCAGGGCGTACCGACTTCGGTATGACGATGACGCCGCGCTGGGTCAGCCACCGGAGGACGACCTGACCGACGGACTTGCCGTGTGCCGCTCCGATCTCGCTGAGCAGCGGGTTGGAGAAGAGGTTGTTTCTGCCTTCGGCGAATGGGCCCCAGGATTCGATCTGGATACCACGCTCGTGCATCAGCTCCTGGTCGGCGGTGCGCTGGAAGAACGGGTGAGTCTCGATCTGGTTGACCGCCGGGACGATCTCGTTGTGTTCGACGAGGTCGACGAGCCGGTCAGGGTAGAAGTTCGCCACGCCGATGGCCTTGGCGAGCCCGTCTCGGTTGATGTCCTGCATGGCGCGCCAGGCGCTGTAGTAGTCGCCGAGCGGCTGGTGAATGAGGTAGAGGTCGACGTGGTCAAGGCCCAGGCGCTGCAACGAGGCCTCGAAAGCCTGCCGGGCGCTCTTCTCGCCCGGTTGCCTCTGGATCCATAGTTTCGTCGTGACAAACAGTTCGGCACGAGAGATGCCGCTGCTGGCGATTGCTCTTCCGACTGCTTCCTCGTTGCCGTATGACGCGGCCGTGTCGAGCGCGCGGTAGCCGGCTTCAAGTGCATCGAGGACGGTCTGCTCGGTCTGCTCGGCGGGGATCTGGAAGACGCCGAAGCCGAGGATCGGCATCTCGACGCCGTTGTTCAGGGTCAACGATGGAACGGTGGCGACAGGCATGACAAGCCCCCCGGGAGGTGATCCATTACGAGTGGAGATTCCCTGGTGGCATACCCGAATCGCGGTGTCTCCGCACTCGAGCTCGAGTCCACGGGTACCGCCGAGATGGCCCCGAGGAGGTCGAGTAGCGCATCGGCGTCCGCATCGAACAACCCGGGTGACGGCTCTTCGCCACCGCCGCGTCCCAAGAACGGCTGTGACTGCCGCACGAGGTGGCGGGCCGAGCCGCCGATCTCAAGCCGTTGCGAGCGTCGAGCGGTCGTCACTCCGCTTCATGCCGTGGCGATTCGGTCAGGTAGGGCCGGGTCGGCACGGCTTCGGCGCCGGTCTTCGGTGCTTTGAGGGACGTAGCGGCTCGACCCGCAAACGACGATACACCCGCCGCGGAGGCCGGTTGGGAGAAGATGCGGTGAACTGCGCCGCGGTTCACCACTCCTTTCCCGGTCGTGGCGGCTAGGGTCGTCCACGACCCACCCGCATCCTTCCTCCCGCGATGGTGGGCGCAATGGGGCAGACGCGCGCGGAGGCCGTTGTACTTGCCAGGCGGCGGCCTCCGTAGCGCGGTCAGCGCCACGAACCCGCGGACAAGAGAGCCCCCAAACGTGCGAATCGGGGATGCCCGGGGCGAGACTCGAACTCGCACAAGGCGCTCCTGCCGGGGTACGCCCTGGGCAACCCGAACCCACTCTAACCCGCATGGTTGAGCCGATTATCGGAATCGTCGTGCGCGATTCCGAACCTGGTGGCGGGTTTCACGCCGTACCACATGTGGACCACGAGCCCGCTTGACCGCGAATTAGGCGAGGTCTACGATGCGGCTACGACCCAGCGTTTCAGGGTCGAGGCCCACCCGGCCGGCATCTCCCGCAAAGAAGCGCCGACCGGTGAACGAGAGGAGGCTACGCCATGAGCGTATCCACCACCAATTCGGCCGCCACGGCGCTCGAACAGATCCGCCGCGCCCGCGACCGACTCGCTGATCTCGAAACCAGGGCATCGCTCTAGGCGAGTACGACCACGCCGCACGCTGCACCGTGCCGGCGCTGCGCTCGACAAGGTGCTCGACGCGGCCAAGTCCCTGCCACCCGACGACCTGTAAGAACGGGCGCCAGGGCCGCCCCGATCCCCTCCGGGCGGCGCGCGCGCCCCGCGGCCCGGCCCTCGGCCGCCCACCAGGGGCCGGGCCGCGCCAATCCCCTCCGACCCGCAGAGACGAGGAGACCCTAATGCGCAGCACCATCACCACCCTGCTCCTGGCCCTGACCATCGCCACCCTCCACCCGAGTAGCAGCAGCGCCGCCGTACGCCACATCGACGCGCGGTGTGGCGCTCACCGCGGCCGGATCGTCGTCCCGTTCCTTCACCGCTACCACGTCCGCCTCGGCGCCAAGCACGCGGGCGGTCGGAACACCTGCCGCGGCCGCGTCCACCGCCGCAACAGGCGCACCGCCAACCTCGCCGGGTCGTGGCTCCCGTTCGACCTCGGCTCGTGGTCGTGGCGCGGCGTCCTCGATGTCGGCGTGACGACGATCACCACAAGGGCGGCATGTTCGGTGTTCGCGTCGGCGATGATCGGCGAAATCCCATCGGCCGGCATCGACAGCCCAGCCACCCTAATCACCGGCGCGCGGCGTGCGTCGCGGGCGGCAAACGCTTGCAGGATTCCACCTCCGGACCCAGATCCGGCCGAGGGGGTGAGGCATGATGCACACCATGCACCGGTACCTCCGGTTCGTCGCGCGTCACCCGGTCGCGTATCCCGTCGTCGCCGTCGCCGCGGCGGCCGTTAGCGTCGCGCTCTACCCGGGCGACGTGTGGGCGTGGACCTCGTCGTCGCTCGCCGTGGCGTGGCTCGCCGTCACGGTTTCTAAGAAAAGGCCGATGTGAATGCTTGCTGTTCCGATCGCACCCGCCCGCGACATGAGCCCGCGACCCGAGGTTTCAGGGTCAGGCCCGCCCCGCCGGCACATCCCGCTGAGAAAAGCGCCGGACGGGGCGAACACCGAGGAGGATACCCATGCCCGGGCACCGCCACCAGGCGATCGACGACGCCTCCGCGTGGATCGCGTGGCTGATCGCGTACCGCGCCGAGCTCAACCGGCAGTGCTTACCCCAAGACGTCCCCCGCCGCGCTGCGCTCGAACGCGGCCGACCCGAACGAAAGCCGCGCCCTAAACGCCCTGGTAGAGTCGCCCGTGTTACCGCGTGTTGACGCGGTGGCCCAAGGCCCACGAGGGCCGTCCTGTTCGCGGGCGGCCCTCGTCGTTTCACCGCGCCCCGCCCCAGGATGGGCCGCGCAGGCAAACGCAGCCAGCGGGCATGGGGACTGAGACGCGGCTAGCTGAGCTGCCCACGGACGTTGTGAACGGTTAGTGGTACGTCCGGGCCTCCCAGGAGGCCTGCGGGTGTTGAAGACCACGGCTCTGGGAGGCCCGGATGATTGTGCACGCTAACGCCAAGCTCGGATTGGCTGGTCGGCGCGCGTTGGTGCGCGAGATCGAGTGTGGAGCGTCGTGTCGGGGGGCGGCTGCGCGTTTTGGGGTGTCGCCTGCGACGGCGCATCGGTGGTGGAAGCGTTGGAAAGGGGCCGACGAGCAGGAGCGAAGCTCGCTGGCCTGTCTCCACGACCGCTCCAGCCGCCCCCACTGCTCGCCGCGGCGGCTTTCGCCGGCCGCCGAGGAGGCGATCATACGAGCTCGGCTGCAGACCAACTTGGGGCCAGGACGATTGGCGGGGATCGTGCCGCATGCCCGCTCGACGATCTGGAAAGTCCTGGCCCGACACGGCGTGTCACGACGGCCACGGGGTGAGCGGCAGACGTATCGCCTCGACGAGTGGTCACGGCCTGGAGCGCTCCTGCACATGGACGTCAAACGACTCGCCGTTGTCACCGAGCCCGGACACCGCGCCACCAACGATCGAGCCACGCGCAGCCGCCGGGTCGGCTGGGACTACGTCCACGTCGTGATCGACGACCACTCACGCATCGCCTATGCCGATGTCCACCCCCGCGAGGACGCCACCACCAACCACGACTGCCTCACCCGCGCGCTGCGCTTCTACGCCCAGCTCGGTCTCGACCCGCCCGACGCGGTCATGACCGACAACGCCTTCGTCTACACCAACAGCCGCCGCTTTCGCGCGCTACTCACCCACATCGGCGCCAACCACATCACCCCGCCGCCCTTCACACCGCGCTGGAACGGCAAAGCCAAACGCTTCATCCGCACACTCCAAGACGAATGGGCCTACGCCCACACCTGGCCAAACTCCACCACCCGAAACCGCGCCCTGCAATCCTTCATCCGCTACTACAACCGCAGGCGACCCCACAGCAGCCTCGGACACCGGCCACCCACCAGCCGCATTCACAACCTCTGTGGGCAGGACATCTAGCCCGGCACTGATACCGGCAAGCACCACACCGAGCACCCCGAGACTCAGCGAACCCGCTTCGCCCGTCCACGTCAGGCGACGAACGGGGGGTAGGGGTAGCCGCGAAGACATCCTCGCCCCCGGAATCCCACACCAGCATCCGTGTGACGGAAACTCGTTCCGCGCGTTTTTCAGGGCGGATGCCCGGCCAGGGCCGCGAAGCAGGCACCATTGGGGGAGACGCTCCGAGACCCTGGCGGGTTCAACATCCGCCGGCCGACGTTTCCTCTAAAGCGGGTGGGCCGTCTGCTCAAGAGGCGGGGGCGGATGGTACTCCGCGCCACGCTAGCCTCCACGCCGTTCCGCGCGCATCAGGAGAACTACTGCTCTGCGTCGGAGAACTACTACCTACGGACACGCCGACTCGACCCGGCGGAAGGCCGCCTTTAGGTGGTTCCCCCGATGCACCTGCCCGACCAGAGCGCGTAGTGTCCGAACCCTTCTAAAGGGACGGAGGCCGATATGAGCATCTCGGCCAAGTGGTACGTCCTGGTCACATCCGCGAGCAAGAAGAGCGTGTTCGCGATGATGGGGCCATACCCGACTGAAGCCGACGCAGTGCAGGCGGCCGATACTGCCAGAGTGCCGCACTACCACGTCGCGCTCTCAAGCTCGAAGCTGAACATCGCGCCGCCGAGTTGGCGCTGAACCCTCAGCAGAGGCCGCTGCCGCTCTTTCGCCAACACCGCAGCGAGCGGGTCGGTCCCCCGAATCGCACCACCCGGCAGGCCGAGGCCCGCTCATCGGGACGCCCCGCAGCGCCCAAGCGTCCGGCGAAGGCGCGGCCGGCCGCTACGGCCCGGTACTTCGACTCGGAGCGCCGACGGACGCGGCTCTAACCCCTCACGACGGCGGGATTTGTCCGGCTCGACTTTTCCGAGCGTTGGGCACAGAATGGCACGTCCTCGATCAGTAATGATGACGCGGAAGGAGGATTGGTCACCGTGAGAGTGAGTGCTGTGGCTGCGGTGGCGTGCCTCGCGATCGGGGCCGGCTGTGGCGGCGGATCGAGCTCACCGAGTCGAAGCTCGCCCGCAGCGTCCGCCTCGGCTGCGAGCGTTGAGAGGGGGCCGACGACGAGCGTGGCGGGGATCGACACCGGCACGACGGAGCTGTCCAATCCGCAGAACCATCACAAAGCTGAGTGGAAGACCGATCCTCGATGCTCGCTCGAGAGCCTCTTGATTACCGTCGTGAAGTGGTTGGACGACGGGACAATCCCCGATAGCTCGAAGACGGAGTCGAGCGCCGACCTGCTCAAGGTGATCGACAAGGCCGAGAAGATGGGCGGGACTTGTGACCAGGTCCGCGTACGGATGCTCGCCGCGCTGCTCTGAGGCGTGTGCCTGACCGCTCCCCGTGACCGGATCCTCGCGGCACCGCCTCGCAGCGCAGCACGTGCCTACACACGAAGCCGGAACCGCCGCCCCGGGCCGCCGGCTAGGGGGGAAACCCGACAGCGGCCCGGGACTAAACCTGCTCAAACCGTCGCAACCCCAATCGAGGCCGCGAGCGGGAGCAGGCTCTACACCGCCGACACCTGCTCGCTACCACGATTCCGCACGGCCGTCGCGACATCGACCAGCCGCTCGACCTGCTCGCCCGTCAGCCGCGGCACCCGCGTCAACATGTCCGCGACCCGCTCGACGCCATCCCGGAACATCGGCTGCTCGGCCATCTCGAACGCGCGCCGAACCGCCCAGTAGTACAACTCCGGCCCCCGTCGAGCGCCTGCACGATCCTGCCGAGCTCCTCGGTCGGTTCCGTCCTCGCATCCTCATACGCGGGCGGCCACGCCACCGGCGGGTCGCCGTCGGTGATGTATCCGATGAGCGCGATCCGCAGGCTCCGCAGCAGGCCGAGGCGGATCT
This sequence comes from uncultured Actinomycetes bacterium, assembly GCA_963821535.1. GTDB lineage: Bacteria > Actinomycetota > Thermoleophilia > Gaiellales > JAICJC01 > JAICJC01. Next base: position 237,306 of record CAWGEC010000010.1, read on the forward strand.
CGAGCGGGTCGAGCGTCTCCACAGTCCACCGCTCATCCCTCGCGCTGCCGAGCGTCCAACCACGGCCAGGCGTCGCATGCGCGCCCCGATCCGCCGAGACCCACAACAACTCAGAACCGCACAGCACTGCGCACACCGCGTGCGCACCCTCGTGCCGACACGTCGCGCGGAACCGCTCCTCCTGCTCAGCGAGCGTCACCCAGCAGCCTCCCGCTTCCGCTTACGCCGCCGGCTCGCGCCACCATCAAGCGCAGCCGGGACAGTCACGTTCTGCGCTCGATACTCCGCCTCGATCTCAGCGGCCCGCGCGCGTTCCACCATCTTCCTCTCATCCTCGACCCGCTCAAGCTCGCGCCGCGCCGCTTCCGCACGCCGCGCCGCCGCCTTCGCCTCCTCCGACCGGATCGGCCGCGCCGTCACCGACAAGCCGACGAAGCTCTCGCCGCGCCGCTCACCCGGCACGACACGCTGCGCCTCCTCCAGCGCCCGCGCGCGCAGCACAGCCGCCCGCGCCTTCCCCGCAGCCTCGACCGCCTCCGACTCGCTCGCCATGCTCCCGAGCGCCGCGTCGGCCATGACACCACGCAGCTCGTCGTCCTCCTCACCAGCCAGGATCACCGAGACCACGTCAACAGCCTTCGACCGCTCGGCGGTCGCGGCCACCTCGGCCCCGGGCACCGCCACCCGCTCATGCCGACACGCAGACACCTCGACCGCTGGCGGGTCGGCGGCACCGCGCGCAACCGCGCGACCAGCTCCCCAGCTCGCCCCCAACATCCGCCGACTTCACCGAAAGCGTCCGCGTGTTCAAGCCGATACCGCTCGGACACGGACCGAACTCCACCAGCACGATCTCCCGCAGCTCCGTCACCCCACCCGCCGTCTTCCGCTCACCACCCGGCGGCACCTTGAACGCGAACGACCAGTCACCGATCACCTGCTCCATCAACAACGCACGCAGCCGCATCCCCTCCGGATTCGACAAGTCAAGCCGACCCTTCGCGACCAGGCCGACACCCGCCACCTCCCGCAGATCCGCCGGATCCGCCGACCCGACGATCAGCGACGGCCGGCTCATGTCATGCGCAAAACTCACCGGGATCCGACGCCCCGACTCACGCCACGCAGCCAACGTCTTCGCGAACGCACCCGGCACAATCCGATCACCAATCCGGTCAACCTCATACGTCGCGACAACCGCCGAGAACTCACCCTCCTCCCCAGCGTCAGCACCATCCACCATCCTCCCACCCGCCACCACGGGGAACGTCTTCAGCAGCGTCGCAGACATGCAGAGCCTCCAAGTCGCAGGGGGATAGAGCAGCCATAGTCTACGCCCCCACCCAAGCGCGTAGGGATCAGGCCCCCCACCGCACCACACGAAGAAGCCAACCCCATCACCAGACACCACGTTACCTAACGGCGCGGGCGACGATACGTAACAAACGTTCAATACATACCGGGGAAGGGCCACAACGACAACAAACGAACGCCATTTAGCCGCCGGGTGGTGGCAGGCTCGCTCCGGTTAGAATCTCTTTCGTATCCCCCCAGGATTGGAGTGCGGTGGTGGCTGCTAGGCGTGGTGGTGATGTGGCGGAGGATTTGGTGGCGGAGTGGG